>CAWFLK010000009.1:0-113885 GCA_963816635.1 Ilumatobacteraceae bacterium
TGTCAACAGTCCACTTGCAGCGAAATGGCCAGACCACTTTCGAAGGATAGTTGCTCTTATTCGTGCTCGTGCTCATGCTCTTGCTCATGATCGGAAGAAAACCCCGAACCCCGAACGCCGAACATCCAACGCCAAGTCTTGATGGGAAACGGCGTCGTCATTCGATAGTGGCTTTTGAAATGGTCCGGCTGGATCGCGCAGCGGCCGAACCACTGCATCAACAACTTTATCGGCAGATTCGCGATGAACTTGCCTCAGGGAGTTTCAACAATGATTCGTCGCGACTTCCCTCCTCTCGCGCGCTGGCCGCCGATTTCGGAGTGTCTCGGTTCACGGTAAACCTCGCGCTCTCGAGGCTTCATGCGGAAGGATATCTCCAGGCTAAAATTGGATCGGGCACCTTCATCTCGGAGCCGTTGCCGGAAACCTTTTTAAGTGCGCACACGACAAAAACAGCACCACCCACAGAACGTCCATCGCGACTTTCTAATCGGGTAAAAGATATTCCCGATCACAGGGCCGGTAAGCAGTTCGATTTCGGAATCGCCGGACCGCCCGGCGTCTCCTTTGTTCCAGCTGTCGCCGCCTTGGATGAATTTCCCATCGAAGTTTGGGAACGGCTCAGAGCACAAGTTCTCACACAAAAGGGAGCGCATTTGCTCCAGTATGCGTCAAGCCGTGGCGATCCTGAGTTGCGCAAGGCGTTGGCAACTTATTTGTGCGATTACAGAGGCGCGCGCTGCGATCCGGATCAAATCATCATCACCGCTGGAACGCAGCAGGCCATGATGATCAGCGCGATGGCGCTAGTAAATCGCGGCGAGGTTGCGTGGATTGAGGACCCGGGATTTTACCAAGCTCGCCGAACGTTCGGCTTTGCCGGGGCGATTGTCGTACCCAGACCTGTTGACGGGGAAGGAATCACAATCGCGCGGCCGTCGAAACAGCGCTCGCCAAAAATAATTTACGTAACTCCTTCCCATCAATTCCCGCTCGGCATGACGATGAGTCTTTCGCGGAGGACGGCCTTGATCGATTTTGCGCGCACGTGCGACGCCTACATTTTCGAGGACGATCATAACTCGGAATTTCGTTATACCGGTCCCCCACTCCCATGTTTGCAGGGCTTGGATAATGTAGGTCGCGTCATCTACTCAGGCACGATGAGCAAGATCTTGTACCCATCGTTGCGGCTGGGTTATATCGTCGCGCCACACCAGCTGGTCGAACCGATGATTAAGATTCGGGCGGTCATGGACCAACATTCGCCGGCCATCGATCAGGCGACCCTGGCCCGATTCCTAACAGAGGGCTTTTTCCTCACTCACATCAAGCGGATGCGAAAATTATATTCAGACCGAAGGGACTTTTTTATCGAACAATTCAACAAATTGTTAGGCAATTACTTCATCCTCGAAATCCCCGAAGCTGGATTACACTTCGTCGCCTGGGTTCGACAGAAAGAACACATGCCGCTGATCACGCGCGTGTGCACTGACATCGGTATCAGGCCTTCGCCGCTGTCGTCGTGCTTTATGAAAGTAGAGCCGAAGCCCGCGCTCACATTTGGTTTCGCCGCGTGGTCGCGCGCGCAAATTCGTGAAGGCCTTAGCAAGTTCGCCGCGGCGCTTAATTCAAAATTGAATTAAGTAATTGGGGCAGGCCACGAAGCGGTCTTTGACGAGGCGTACGTCAATCGTTCCACTGTTTTGGATCTGCTGGTTCGTCGGCCGGCCATTTAAATTAAAACTGAAATGGTCCGTACCAAATCTGCGAAGTGGCTATGGCAGTGACGCCTGGCCAGTTCCTAAAGTGTCGTCATGAAAATTCAACAAAGGAGACAAATATGACAACACAATTCACAACCAAAGTTCTCTTCATCGTGCTGGCTGCTGTCTGCTGCGGAGCGGTTCTAGCGCCTGCGCTTGCACAGAGAGCAGTCCAGGTAAGGGCGAGAACGCAATATCAGGTGTCAGACCTGCCTGGGCTTGGCGGAACGAGTAACGGGGGAAATAGTATTAATGACCAGACCTGGGTGGCAGGCTATGCCAGACTGCCGAATAGGGACCGGCATGCTGCGCTGTGGCGAAACAATGTACTAACCGACCTCTTCACACTCGGCGGACCAAACAGCAGTGTCACATGGAACGTGAAAAATACTGCGGGAATCATCGTGGGTATTTCACAAACTGCCGACCCGCAGCTGCTCGGCGAGAGCTGGAGCAGCGCGGCTTTCTACAGTACGCCTAACAACGTCGGTTACATCAATCTCGGATTTGTCTGGCAAAACGGCCAGATGAGAGGCCTTCCCAACTTTCCAGGTGGCAATAACGGCTTTGCAACCGGAGCCAACAACTTGGGTCAGGTCGTCGGGTGGGCGGAGAATGGCGTTCATGATCCCAACTGTTGCTGCACCCAATACTCCAGTTTCGTCCAGCCGTGTGGACTCTGGGACCACCGGACCAGATCCAAGACCTGCCACTAATCACGGGCGACAGCTCAGGAGCTGCGACGGCGATCAATGATCATGGTCAAATTGTGGGCATCTCCGGTATCTGCGACCAGGCCGTTGGAAGACGTACGGCCGAGCATGCCGTCCTTTGGGAAAATGGCAGTGTGACTGATATTTACCCGAATGCGCCAGCCCCGTGGTGGAATACGCCGACGGCAATCAACCAACGGGGCGATGTCGTCGGGTTTGCCGGTGACCCGGCGTTTGTTGAAGGCAATATCTTACACGCATTCATGTGGACCCGAGAGGATGGTATCCGACAGCTAAAACCCTTACGGAACCGTACACCAGAACACGTAGACAGTGAGGCCTACGGTATTAATGAAGCCCGGCAGGTAGTCGGTGTCTCATGCGACGCGGATTTGGTCGATTGTCGGGCAGTTATTTGGGATCACGGCAACACACCAAAAGACCTAAACGATCTTAAAGCACCCGGCTATTCTGCAGTGTCTCACCAGCGCGAAAGACATAAACAACAAGGGAGAGATTACAGGTAGAGCTACCGATCCAATTACGGGCGTGTTAACGGCGTATTTGGCGGTACCCGTTTCACAATAAAACAGGCAAGAGAAACAACGCGTGCCGGATGTCGACTCGATTGAGCGACATCCGGCATTTTGCTTTTATTCCCTTGCATTCGAAAATCGGCAATCGAAATTCGGCAACTCCGACATCATCGCGAGCACGCGGAAGCGTTCGGTGTTCTGCGGGGGCATAGCTCAGTTGGTAGAGCGCCAGCTTTGCAAGCTGGAAGTCAGGGGTTCGAATCCCCTTGCCTCCAAAGCCTGAAAGGCGTGGAGGCAAAATCCGCAATCAGGGCGCAGTTTCGGATGCACTAGCGGGAGCGTAATCCCCTTGCCTCCAGCCCCGAAAGCGTTTGGGCTGTCGTGCCGGAGCCGTGGCGAAGGCGGACATCTTAGTATTGCATTTTCGATTTGCGATTTGCGATTGTCGATTTAAGTAAATGCGCGCGAAGCGCGCCAGTTGTTCCAAATCGAAAATCGGCAATCGAAATTCAAACATTCCGCGGCGCAGCCGCGAATCCCGGGCCTGTAGCTCAGTTGGTTAGAGCATGCGCTTGATAAGCGCAGGGTCACTGGTTCGAGCCCAGTCAGGCCCATTTCCTTCCAGCGATCAGAATTGAAAATATACAAATGGCGCGGGGCCGGTCGCGGGAAATAGTTCCAGCGCCAGAAAAGCGAGGACGTATGCCGGGATTCGGATACGCGCCGGTTGCAAAGCCAGGCGATCAATAAATTGACTGCGTTCCTGGGCGACGGTGAGAAACAGCGAAATGAAGATCAGCACGACGGTGCCGGTGGTGAGCAGGAAGTCCCCGGTTATATGCGTGGAGCCAAACAGCGCACCTAAGACATATCCGCTGCTCTGAAGAGTTTTCCCACGAAAGAAAGGCGCGCTTAACACGAAGGCTGTAAACATTGCTCCGATGCTAAACGGCACGAACCAGCGTTTCTTCATAACCTTGTCGATCGCTGTTCCTACTGTCGCCCGGTGGAAAAGACGGTAGCCGATTAGCAGAAGACCATGGTAGGCGCCCCACAATACAAACGTCCAGTTCGCTCCGTGCCACAGACCCACGAGCACCATCACAACAAAAATGTTGCGATATAACACCAGACGCCCTTTTCTCCCCCGACTGAATGGCATGAACATATAGTCACGCACCCACGTGGAGAGCGTTATATGCCACCTTTGCCAGAAGTCAGGCGGGTTTCTGGCCAAAAATGGGCGCGCGAAATTCAGCGGAAACTCGAAACCAAGCAGCTTGGCACAACCGCGAGCGATGTCCGTGTACCCAGAAAAATCGAAAAACACCTGCATGGTAATAGAAAGACAGCCCGACCACGCAGCCAGCCAACCAGGGTGCGCCATAGGATTGTTGAAGTACGAATCGGACACCACGGCGAAGCGATCCGCGAACACCATCTTCTTAATCAAACCTGCCACCACGAGGATGATTCCACTCTGGACCACAATTGCCGTCGGGCATCGCCACGACCAAATCTGACGAATGAATTGCCGGGCACGAATGATCGGACCGGCAATCAGATGAGGAAAAAATGCAATGAATAGCGCGTAATCGATCGGGTTTCGGACGGCTTTCATCTTTCCCCAATAGACATCGAAGGTGTAGGAGAGACTGGCGAAGGTGTAGAAGCTGACACCGACAGGAAGCACAACCTGCAACACCACCGATGACGGAGGAATTCGAAGCAATGCGGCCAGCGAGCCGGCGAAGAAATCGTAGTACTTGAAGAACCCAAGTATCCCCAGGTTAACGACCAGACTAACGATAAGCAGAAGTTTCTTACGGCGGCCGCTCGCAGTTTCCAGGAAGATCCCCAGGTAGTAATCCACGACCGTAGAAGTCAGGATGAGCACGATGAATCGCGGGTCCCACCACATGTAGAAGACATAGCTTGCCAGTAGCAGCAGGATTTTTCCGAAACGAAACGGCACGCTGTAGAACAGCGCCGCCACAATGAAAAAGAAGATCCAGGGTCCGGAAGCTGTTAAATAACATGTCGTAGTCGTTAGGCTAGCAATCTACTTCGCCTCATCAGTTGCGGAGTACTTCAAAGACAGTTGAGTTCCGGAGTTATCATGTGATGTCGAGCCAGCTGTTCGAAGGCGCCCCAATAGCTCCGATACAAGAGTCTCGGTAAATTTCTGGCGGCCTTTCGCGTTAAGGTGGAATGCGTCAAAGTCGTACTCCGGTTTTTCGAGAAACTCGAACGAGTGTCCCGGCAGCGAAAAACTCGTCCTCTGAATGACAGAGGTTGGAAGAACAGATTCATATCCTTTGGAGAATCCACCAAGCTCGAGAAATGGACCCCGAGGGAGAGGCGTAAGCACGATCGCGGTGGGACTATGCGAATAGCGATTCATGATTCGAGGGATCCAATCGCGTTGTAGTTTAAGTGAGTACTCCGTGTCCGACTGTGACGGTTGAATCAAGCTCTTCCGGAAAGCCAACTTCTGAGCTTCTGTTAATTTTGGCGCGAACGTTACCTGTCCTGTCGCTGCATCATAGGATGTCCCCACAAGATCGTAATCCCGTCCTTTGTACTCCCGTCCGGGTTGCATTTTGTCGGCCTGTCGAATGCTTCTCATTCGCGCCACGGGATGCGCAAGAAGATCGGCAACGTCGTCCTGGTACGCCGAGCCTCGAAGTATGCACGAGATAAACGCCCTCAACCGGCCAGACCATCGTTGAAAACCAGAGGCGAAATTGAAGCAGTCTCCATATCGCAGTAACGGCGCGGTCATGGTAATTCGCAGTGGGTCGGCGCTGTTTGGTTCATAGCCGATGCCGTAAGGAACGACGATCGCCGCGTATCGTCGCGTGGTCGGATCCACTTCCCGAACCATGTAATACCAAGTGTTAGCAGATGCGGCGGGTTCGGCAAAACTAACAAACTTGAGCCCAAAGGAAGAACCAAGTTCATTCGCGAGCGTCGCTGAGAATCCTTCAGCGATCCGTGAATCACCGAGAACGAGCACCTCTTTTAGACCTGATGGAGCGCGCTCCTTTTCGGCTTGCGTAATTCTCGCGACACGTCCCGCGTAGGAACTTGGGGCTAAGATCGAGACATACAAGCCGTTATGAAAGACGGCACCGTCGACGCAAAGAAAGGCGGCGATCCCAAGGAAAAGGGTTCGTGCAACGTGGAGCTGTCGAGGCGACGTCGTAGGCTCGGTTGGAAATGTCGTTCGCACCGGTCTCAGTCGAACTGAGATAAACTGCAAAGTACAAAACCGCTGCTAATCCAAGCACTAGCGCCCAGCGGGCGACAACTTGCCATGATAGTGACTGCTGCGACGAAGCACTCTCGGTAGATCCGGAAACAGTTACTTTAGCAAGCAACGTCTGCCGCTGATCGTCGCCGTAGAGTTCGAAGACATAACTATGTTTTCCGATCCATGGAACGACCTGATTGCCTCGAGAACCATTTGCAAAAAGAACCTGTTTTCCACCATTTTCAGTCACAAAGACAAAACCCAGCGATCCGTTTCCGGTGTCCCAATCAATTTCAGTGCTGCCACTTCCATCGCTGAGCGTTACGCGGTTCGGCTTTGCTGTAATAACGGGCGCACGTGAAACCCGGTCTGAATTGTTGCCGGATATATTTTGTTGGGGAGCGGCTCTCAGGCGTCGTTGTGTACCCAAATACATTGCCGAACACACACCCCAACAGCGGCTATCACTGAGCGAGGTTGCGGGAGCACTGACCAGTTGCGCCGTTGTTCGTGAAAATGCTTATGCACTTCGCCTGTCATGCGAGCGTCACAATTGCGCATCAACTACCTGGTTGTGGGTGGTGGCTCGGAATTTTTCACGGTGACGGCGTGCGAAGCTCGCACCAATCAACAATCCGAGGAGTGCTCCTGTAACATCCAGAAGCACGTCGCGAACTGACGGCGTACGCGATTTAACAAACGTCTGGTGAAATTCGTCGCTTGCAGCAAACAGTGCGCAACCCAGTAGAACCGCGCCAAAAACCATCAACGTTTTTGTGCGGAGAACTTGAACGTTGCGAAATGCTCGCCATAGCAGAAGAGCCAGAACCCCGTATTCGGTAACGTGCGCGCATTTGCGAGCTACGACGAGAATTGTCCAAATTGCCCCCGGCGACATGCCCGGCTTCAACCAGAGCAAGAAGGGGACAATGTATCGCGACGTGTGCTCGGCGGACATGACGCTGGTCGAGCCGACGTAGATCACGCCGAGCCAAATCAGCAACGGCAGCCAATATTTGAGGAAAAATTTCATCCAGAAGTCAGAGGTGTGAAATCAGAGACCAGCACGGAAACGCCGAACATCCAACATCGAACATAGAACGTCCAATAGCAGAAAGAGATTCGGCCTCGTAGTTCTGAATTGAGAATTGGACGTTGAACGTTGGACATTGGACGTTTGCCGCGACCATGTTGCGGAACGAAGTCACTGCTCCCCTCACCTTCCAACCGATTTTTATCGAGCGAATGTGGGGCGGGCGGCGCCTCGAATCCGAATTTCACAAAAAGCTTCCGCCGCAGAAGCCTATCGGTGAATCATGGGAAATTGTCGATCGTTCTGAAGCGCAAAGCATCGTGGCCGGCGCGCCCGCTGTGCGGAATCGAGGTGGGCGACGCCAGCGCCACCGTGCTCGCCGGCACGCGGCTGTCCGAGCTCAACGGCGCCGCCGAGCGCCACGGCCTCCACCTGCCGATCGACCTCGGCGCCGACCCGTGCCTCGGCGGCATGGTGGCCACCAACACCGGTGGCTCGCGGGTGCTGCGCCACGGACCGATGCGCCACCACGTGCTCGGCGTGGAGGTGGTCGCGGCCGACGACGACGCCACGGTGTACGGGTCGCTGGCCGGTGTGCGCAAGGACTCTCGCGGCATCGACCCGACCCAGCTCGTGATCGGCTCCGGCGGAACGCTCGGCGTCGTCACGGCGGTGACCGTCGCGTTGACACCGATCCCGCGCGCCACCGAGACGTGGTGGCTCGCCGTCGACGACCCGGCGGTGGTGGTCGACGTGCTGACCTTCCTCGACGGCCGCCGGCCGGGCACGATCAGCGCGTTCGAGTACCTGTCCGCCAACGCACTGAGGCAGGTGCTCGCGGCGCCCGGCGGGCCACCCAATCCGTTCGGCGAGGCCGTGCCGGCGGCGGCGGTGTTGGCCGAGTGGACGTTCGCCGACGACGGCGAGCACGATCTCGACACCGATCTCGCCGCGGCCGCCGAGCACGGGTTGATCAGCGACGCCCGTCTCGTGCAGCCGGCCGCCGGATGGGCTCTGCGCCATCGCGTCACCGAGTCGCTGCGCGCCGCCGGCGTGGTGCTCGGCCACGACGTGTCGGTGCCGCGGCGCGACCTGATGACGATGCGCGACCGCGCCGTCGCCGCGATCGCCGCCGTCGCGCCCGACGCCGTCACGTGCGACTTCGGCCATGTCGGTGACGGCGGCCTGCACCTCAACGTGGTCATCCCGCGCCACGCCGGACCCCCGTCGGCCGAGCTGGCGGCGGCGATCCGCGCCGCCATCGACACCGTCGTCGCCGAGCACCACGGCAGCTACAGCGCCGAGCACGGCCTGGGCCCGGTCAACGCCGCCCGCTGGCTCGCCGTCACGCCGCCGCTCGAGCAGCAGGTGGTCGCCGCGGTGAAGTCGGTGCTCGACCCGCACCGCCTGCTCGGTCACCCCGGCCACCCGTACAACCTGCTGTCGTGAGCCGTCTGTGTCAGGAAACACGACGCCCGGCGTCGTACTTCCTGACCCAGAACGGGAAAGCCGGCGTTCAGGCGGTGCGCTGGGAGACCGGCGCCGGGCGGCGTCGCTCGATCACGTCGGCGACGGCGTCGCACCACTCGATCGTCGACTGCATCAGCGAGATCGAGCGGAGACGCCACAGGTACTCGCCGACGTCGTCGGCCTCGACGACGAAGCGGTCGGGGTCGCGGCCCTCGAGCATCGCGTCGACGCTCGCCTGGTCCTTGCGCAGCCGCTCGACGCACCACTTGCGGCGCCGGGCGAGGTCGGCGAGCAGCGCCGTGCGGTCGGCGACGTCGATGCCCATCATCTTGATCACCAGCTCGTCCTTGAACTCGGCCGGCGGCGAGGGGACCTCGGCGTAGCGGCGCAGCTCGTCGCGCCCGGCGTCGGTCAGCGAGAACACCCGCTTGTTGGGGTACTTCGTCTGGATCACGGTCTCGGCGCTCACCAGCCCGTCGGTCTCCATGCGGGCCAGCTCGGTGTACATCTGGGCCGGCTTCGGGTGCCACCAGTGGGCCGCCGACGGCCGGAAGCGCTTGACGAGGTCGTACCCCGACGCGTCGCCGTGGAGCAGCGAGTTGAGCAGCGCGTGGCGGGTCGACATCGCCTTGTCCCACCCGGTCGTGCCGCTCACGAGCATTCGCTCAACCTATCTTCCGGCTCGTGACCTGGGCCGGGCGTCAGCGCGCCGCCGGCGCCGTGTCGAGCACGCGATGGATGAAGGCGATCACGTCGGCCAGCACCTCGGCGCCGTTGGTCTCGTTGAACACCTCGTGGCGGGCGCCCTCGTACACGTGCTCCACGTGAACGTCGCCGCGCACCCGCTCGACGCCGGGGCGCGAGCCGTCGATCGGCACCAGCGCGTCCTCGGCGCCGTGGATCCACATCATCGGGAGCGCGCCGAGCGACCCGCCGGCGTCGATGGCGGCCACCGTCGCGGCCATCGCCTCGACCGTCGGTCGCTTGAACGGGCCGTGCCACACGAGCGGGTCGGCGGCGTAGGCCGCGCCGACGGCGTCGTCACGCGAGAGCGTGGCGACGTCGATCGCCACGTCGAGGTCGCCGTCGGGCGCGAGGAGCACATCGAGCAGTGCGAACTCGCCGATCACCGGACCGGACAGCACGACCGCGGTCAGCTCGTCGCCGTGCAGCTGGGCGTAGCGGGCCGCGATCATGCCGCCCATCGAGTGCCCGATCAGCACGACGGGCAGCCCGGGATGCTCGGCCACCGCCCGCCCGTGCACCACCGACAGATCGGCCAGCACGTCGTCGTAGTCGTCGATCAGCACCCGCTCCCCGTCGCTCCGACCGTGGCCGATGTGGTCCGGTCCGTACACCGCGGCGCCATCGGCGACGAGCGCCGCGGCGACGTGCTCGTAGCGCCCGATGTGCTCGCCGTACCCGTGGGCGAGCAGCACGACGTAGCGCGGCGCGGCGTCGGCGTCGCGCCACGCCCGCGCCGTCACCGAGCCGCGGCTGCCGGCGAACGTCCAGTCCTGCGAGGTGATCATGCGCTGGTCTCCCTGATCGATCGGTCGGTGGTCGGGTCGGCGGGGGCGACGTCCTCGAGCAGGTCGATGCCGCCGAGGTAGGCGTCGGCGACGGTGGCGCCCTGCAGCAGCTCGTCGACGGGGCCGGCGGCGCGGACCGCCCCGTGGGCGAGCACGATGGCGCGCTCGCACAGCGACTGCACCAGCTCGACGTTCTGCTCGACGAGCAGCATCGCCGCGCCATCGGCGGCGAGGCGGGCGAGCAACGTCCGCACCTCCTCGATCGCCACCGGTGACAGCCCGCTCGACGGCTCGTCGAGCAGCACCACCTTCGGCGCCGACATGAAGGCGCGGGCGATGGCCACCACCTGCTGCTGACCGCCGCTCAGACGGCCGGCGAGCTCACCGCGGCGTCCGCCGATCCACTCGAAGCGGTCGTAGGTGGCGTCGAGGCGCTGGCGCTGCACTCGCCGCGGCGCGCCGTAGGCACCGAGCAGGAGGTTGTCCTCGATCGACATGTTCGGGAACAGGCGTCGGTTCTCCGGGCACAGCGCCACCCCGGCCGCGACGAGCTCGCCGGTCGACAGCCCGGTGACGTCGCGACCGTCGAACTCGATGCGCCCGGCAACCCGTTCGACCCGGGCCATGATCCCGAGGAGGGTCGTCGTCTTGCCCGAGCCGTTGGCCCCGAGCACACCGGTGACGCGGCCCGCCTCGACGTCGAGCGACACGTCGCGGACCGCGACCGTGCGCCCGTAGCGGACGGTGAGATCGGCGACGTGCAGCAGCGACACGACTCAGGACCCCAGGTACGAAGCGATGACGGACTCGTTGGCGCGCACCTCGGCCGGCGTCCCCGACGCGAGCACACGGCCCGAGGCCATCACCGTGACCGTGTCGGCCAGCGGCATGAGGAAGTGCATGTTGTGATCGACCACCACGACGGCGAGCCCGAGGCTCTCGCGGGCGCGACGGATCGCCCGCGCCAACGCGGTCGCCTCGGCGACGTCCATGCCCACCGCCGGCTCGTCGAGCAGCAGCACGCTCGGCGCGGTGCTCAGCGCCGTGGCGATCATCGCCAGCCGCTGGTCGCCGCTGCTGAGCGATGCGCACGGCTGGTCGACGGCACCAGGCAGGCCGAGCACGTCGACGATCTCGTCGGGCGACAGGTGCCGGGTCGTCCGCCCGCGGGTCGCGCTCGCCGGCGGCGAGGCGCATGCACTGACCCAAGGTCCACGTCGGGAACAGCCGCGTGGTCTGGAAGGTGCGGCCGATGCCGGCGCGCACGCACCGGCGCGGGCCGTGCCCGGACACCACCGCACCGTCGAGCAGCACCGCGCCCTGCGACGGCGCATAGGTGCCGGCGAGGATGTTGAGCAGGGTGGTCTTGCCCGACCCGTTGGGCCCGATCAGGCCGACGATCGTGTCGTCGGAGACCTGCAGCGACACGGCGTCGACCGCCGTCAACCCGCCGAAGCGCTTGCTGACCTCCTGCGCCTCCAGTCGCAGCGTCACGCCGGCGCCTCTCCGGTCGGCGCCAGCTCCCGCGTTCGCGGTCGCGTCGCCGCCGCGGCGATGCGGCGCACGAGCGACTCGGCGCCGCCGATCAGCCCACCCGGCACGGTGAGCGTCACCACGATGAACAGCACGCCGAGGGCGATCTGACTGGTGCCCGGTCCGAGGTCGAGCAGCTCGGGCACGCCGACGACGAGGAAGCTGCCGATCAGCGGGGTGAGCAGGCGGCCGTAGCCACCGAGACCGATGGCGACGAACATCAAGAAGCCCTTGGCGAAGGTGAACTGGCTGGGCCCGATCAGGCCGTCGGCCTGGGCCTCGAGCACGCCCGCCCAGGCGCCGAACACCGAGGAGATGACCAGCGCCAACAGCTTGACGCGCGTCGTCGCCACGCCCACGTGGGCGGCGAGGTCCTCGTCCTCGCGGATGCTGCGCAGTCGGTCACCGAAGCGCGAGCGGGCGATCAGGTAGAAGGCGAAGAGGCTGAGGGGAACCGACGCCGACAGCATCTTGGTGTTGAGCGACAGCTCCCAGGCCAGCCCGACCGGCATGCCCTGCTGACCCCTCGTGATGCCGCGCTCGTTGATCATCACCAGCGTGATCACGGCGCTGGAGAACAGCGTGCCGATGGCGAAGTACTGCCCCGCGTGCGGGCGAAGACGATGCCGATCAGCAGGGCGACCAGCATCGTCAGCACGATGGCGAGCACGGCGCACAGCACCGGCGGGACGTCACGGTCGAGCAGCAGCGACGAGATGTACGCGCCGCCGCCGAAGAACGACGCCTGCACGAGGCTCGGGTAGCCGGCGAGACCGAGCACGACGTTGAGCCCCGTCGTGGCGATCGTCCACACCATCACCAGCACGCACACCTGGCCGTCGAGACCGTCGAGCGTGGTCAGCAGGTGCTGGCCGACCAGGCCGAGGGCGACGAGCCCCACCACCGACGACCGCAGTCCGCCGCGCCGACTCGCCGGTCACTGGTACACCATTCGCTCACTCATGCGACCCTCCGGGCGTTGACGCCGAGCAGGCCGCCCGGGCGCAGCACGAGCACGGCCACCAGCGCCACGAACCCGAACACGGTCTGGTACTCGGCGCTCACGTAGTACGAACCGAGGCTCTCGACCACGCCGAGCACGAGTCCGCCGAGCACGGCGCCGAGGACGCTGCCGAGCCCGCCGATGACGACGACGACGAACGCGCTGAGCAGCACCTCGTCGGCCATGTACGGCGTGATCTGGAACGTCGGGGCGTACGCGATCGCGCCGACGCCGCCGAGCAGCCCGGCGATGAGGAACGCCAGGGTGTACTGGCGCTGGATGGGGATGCCGAGCATCGCCGCTGCATCGCGGTCCTGGGCCACGGCGCGCACGGCCCGCCCGAGCGACGTCCGGGCGAGCACCAGACCGAGGGCGGCGAGCGAGGCGCCGGCGAGGACGATCAGCGCCAGCTTCACGCCCGACAGCGAGACCCCGCCGGCGCGGATCAGCACCCGCTGGTAGGGGGTGTTGAGCGCCTTGCCCTCACCGGACCACAGGCGCAGGGCGGTGTTCTGCATCACGAGCAGGAGGCCGAGGGCCACGGCGGGGCGGCGGCCGGGTTCGAGCGCACCCACCGGTAGGCGAACAACTCGGTCGCCACCGACACCACGCCGCCGGTGGCGATGCCCACCAGCGCGGCGACGGCGAACGGCGCGCCACGCTCGGCGGCCTCCCACGTGGCGTAGGCGGCGAGGACGATCACGCCGGCGTGGGCGAAGTTGGGGACCTCCATCACCCCGTACACCAGGGTCAGGCCGACGGCGACGACGGCGAAGAGCGCTCCGAGGAACACGCCGTTGACGAGGACCTGACCCATGGTGGACGGGGCGGGGGATCAGACGCTGGCGCAGGGATCGTCGCGCAGCTGGGCGTCGACGACGGCTCCGTCGCTCACGTCGTACACCATCGCGCTGGCGATCGTCTGCTTGTCGGGACACCACGTCGTGATCTCCGACAGGGTCCGGGCGTCGCGGTCGGTGAACAGCAGGCCGTCGTCGCTGGCGATCCAGCCGCTGACCGTGCCCTCGGGCACGCCGATCTCGGCGAGCGCCGCCTCGATCGCCGCCCGATCGCTCGTGCTCCCGGCCTGCGCCATCGCCGCGGCGACGACGAACGGGAAGTCGTACGCCCACATCGTCAGGTCCTGCGGGTACTCGTCGAACTGCTCCTGGTACGCCTGCGGCGAACGCCTGCGTCGGGCGCGTTGTCCGACGTGGTCGGCAGCGTGCCGGCGCAGTCGTAGTTGTCGGTCATGATCGAGCTGAAGTCGCTGCCGAGGATCTGCTCGGCCTGGTCGGGGTTCACGCCGCTCGAGTGGAACACCGGTCCGTCGTAGCCGGCCTGGCGGAGCTGCTTGAGCACCGGCAGGATCACGGCGGTGACGCTGGCGAGGTAGATGGCGTCCGGATCGCCGGCCGTGGCGTCGGCGATGGCGTTGCCGTAGTCGGTCGCGCCGAGCGGGTACTCGGCGGCGGCGGTGATCTCCACGCCCATGGCGTCGGCCGACTGCTGCACGAGCTGGGCCAGGCCCTCGCCGTACGGCTCACCCGACGCCGTGATGATCGACATGCTCGTGGCGCCGAGCTGGTTGACGGCGAAGTCGACGCACCCCGGCACGTAGGTGGGTGAATCGCCGCGCATGAGGTAGAGGTGGTCGCTGAAGTCGAGGATGCTCGGGTAGGTCGAGTCGAGGATGTTGATCATCGGCAGCGGCGTGCGCTCGAGCAGCGGGGCGTACAGCGCCGAGCCGAGGCCGTAGGCGATCACCGGCACCTGGTCGTTCTCGGCCATCTCGCGGAACGCCGCCACGCCCGTGGTGGCCGCGTCCGACTCGTCGTCGGCGAACGTGATGTCCATCGTGTAGTGAGCGCCGCCGACGTCGAAGCCGGTGGCGTTGAGCGCCTCCAGCCCCATCGTCATGGCCTGGCGCTCGGGCGGCCCCAGCGTCGAGTAGATCCCCGATTCCGACAGGATCGCCCCCACGGTGACGACCTCGCTGTCGGCGCTGGCGGGGTGTGGCGCGGCGGCGACCGCGCTCACGCCTGCTCCCAGTGCCGGAACGGCGACGACGGCCGCGATGACCGCGGCGCGAGACGAACGCTTCATGTGCTCCCCCAAGGTTGTCGGTCGACGGCCGACCCGGTGCTGGACCGCAGATCGGTTCACATCGAACTAGCTGATTCAGGACTAGTTGGAAACAGAATAGTTCGGTTTGATGGAGTCGGCAAGGCCCGGTCGATGCCGGGTGCACACCACGACGACGTGGCGGCGCGAAGATCGGCGGGCGTGAGCGTTGGGGGCGAGGTCGACGGGTTCACCGCGGCGGGGTGGACCGCCGTGCGGGCCGCCTTCGCGGACGACATCGCCAGCGATCGCGAGCTCGGCGCGGCGGTCGGCCGTGTACCACCGGGGCCGTCCGGTGGTCGACCTGTGGGGCGGATGGTTCGACGCCGCCACGAGCGCCCGTACGCCGGCGACACGATCCAGGTCGTGTTCAGCACCGGCAAGGCGGTCCTCGCCACCGCCATCGCCATCGCCGTCGAGCGCGGGTGGCTCGACTACGACGAGGCGGTGAGCCGCTACTGGCCCGAGTTCGCCGCCCACGGCAAGCAGCACGCGACCGTGACCGAGCTGCTCAGCCACCAGTGCGGGCTGATCTGTCCCGACGACCCGCTGACGCTCGCCGAGGTCCTCGACTGGGACCTCGTCACGTCGAGCCTCGCCGACACCGCGCCGGACTGGCCGACGGGCAGCGGTCACGGCTACCACGCCATCACGTTCGGGTGGCTCGCCGGCGAGCTGTTGCGCCGGGCCGACCCCCACCACCGCACGCCGCGACGCTTCGTCGCCGACGAGATCGCCAAGCCGCTCGGGCTCGACCTGTGGATCGGGCTCCCCCGTCAGCAGCGTCACCGCGTCACGCCCGATCGTCGGCGACCTCGTCAGCTTCTCCCACGACCCGGTGGTGCAGGCGATCACCGACGAGCTGATGGACCCGAGTCGCGCACCAGTCGCGCGTACACGCTCGGCGGCACGTTCGAGGGCGAGCGCACGCTCAACCGGCGCGACGTGCAGAGCGCCGAGGTGCCGGCGGTGAACACGATCACCGACGCCCGCTCGCTCGCCCGGATGCTGGCCGCGGTCGACGACCGCGGTCGACGACGTCCGCCTCCTCGGCCGCTCGGTGCTCGACCGGGCGCGGCGGCCGGTGACGCCGCCGGGCGAGAAGGACCTGTGCCTGCTGATCCCCACCGTCGTACGCGATGGGCTTCCTCACCGGCGACTACTACACGACGTTCGCCGGGCCGGGCAGCTTCGGTCACACCGGCGCCGGTGGCTCGATCGCCTTCGCCCACCCCGAGCGTGAGCTGGCGTTCGCCTACACGATGAACCGGATGTCGTCGGGCCTCGCCGGCTACGACCGCGCCGACACGCCTGATCGCCGCCACCCTGGACGTGCTCGACCGCGTGACGCCGCCGGGTCGACTCAGTGGGCGAGGAAGATCGACTTCGTCTCGGAGTAGGCGTCGATCGCCTCGATGCCGAGGTCGCGGCCGAGGCCGCTCTGGCGCATCCCGCCGAACGGCAGCGCCGTGCGCACCGAGCTGTTCGAGTTGACCGACAGCGTGCCGGAGCGGATCGCCGACGCGACGCGCAGGGCGCGGGCGCCGTCGCGCGTCCAGATCGAACCCGACAGCCCGTAGATCGTGGCGTTGGCCAGACGGACGGCGTCGGCTTCGTCGGCGAACGGGGCGACGGCCACCACCGGCCCGAAGATCTCCTCGGTCATCACCCGGCTCGTCGGCGCGCCGCCCTCCACCACCGTCGGGGCGAACCAGTAGCCAGGACCGTCCGGGCGGTCGTTGCGGTGCAGCACCGTGGTCGAGTCGTCGAGGAACGAGCTGACCCGGTCGTGCTGACCGCGCGAGATCAGCGGTCCCATGTCGGCGCCGTCGTGCGGGCGACCGACGCGCCACGCGGTCGTCGCCTCGACGAGGCGCTCGACGAACCGGTCGTACGCGCTCGCCTCGACGAGGATGCGGCTGCGCGCGCAGCAGTCCTGGCCGGCGTTGTCGAACACGGCGCCGGGCGCGGCGGCGGCAGCAGCGTCGATGTCGGCGTCGGCGAACACCACCGTCGCCGACTTGCCGCCGAGCTCGAGCGAGACCCGCTTCACCGTCGCCGCGGCGCCGGCGAGGATGGTGCGCCCGACCGCGGTGGAGCCGGTGAAGCTCACCTTGTCGACGAGCGGGTGGGTGGCGAGGGCGGCACCGGTGGTCGGGCCGCGACCGGGCAGCACCTGCAGCACGCCGTCGCCGAGCCCGACCGCAGCGGCGAGGCGACCGAGCTCGATGCTGGTGAGTGGCGTCAGCTCCGACGGCTTGAGGATCACCGTGTTGCCGGCGGCGAGCGCCGGCGCCACCTTCCACGAGGCGATGAGCAGCGGGAAGTTCCACGGCGTGATCGCCGCCACCACGCCGACCGGCTCCTTCACGGTCAGCGCCAGTCCACCGGCGACCCGGAGCGTGCGGCCTCCGACCTTGTCGATGGCACCGGCGTAGAAGTCGAACACGTCGGCCACGGTCGCCACCTCGCCCCGGCTCGACCCGATCGGCTTGCCGGTGTTCGCCGACTCCATCTCGGCGAGCACGTCGCACTGATCGCGCACGGCGCCGGCGAGCGCCCGCAGCCGGCCCGCCCGCTCGGGCGGCGCGAGGTTCCACCACGCCGCCGCGGCGCCCGCCGCCCGGTGCACCGCGTCGTCGACGGCCTCGGGACCGGCCGGCTCGACGGCGGCGATGGGCTGCTCCGTGCTGGGGTCGAGCACATCGAGCGGGAGATCGGTGTCGGCGTCGGCGACCGGCGTGTCGTGCATCGTCGACCGAGCCTACGGACGGGCACGCCGGGCGCGGGAGCGGACTTCCGGGTGGCCCGTTCCATCGGTCACACTGATCCGATGGCTGGCGGCCACGACCTGGCGATCGGCGACCTCAGCCGGCGCACGGGCGTCGCCACGTCGGCGCTGCGCTTCTACGAGGAGCAGGGGCTGATCCACGCCGAGCGGACGACGGGCGGCCAGCGCCGGTACCACCGCGAGGTGATCCGTCGGGTGTCGTTCATCCGCATCGCCCAGCAGGTGGGGCTCTCGCTCGGCGAGATCGCCGAGGTCATCGCCACGCTGCCCGACCGGCGCACCCCGACCCGCGAGGACTGGCATCGCGTCTCGGCGTCGTGGCGCACCCGCATCGAGCGTCAGATCACGCTGCTCGAACGGCTCCGCGACGAGCTCGACGGGTGCATCGGGTGCGGGTGCCTGTCGCTCGACGTGTGCCCGCTGCACAACCCGGGCGACGTGCTCGGGACGCAGGGTCCCGGCCCGCGCATCATGCTCCGCGGCGGGTCGGGCGACGACGACGCCTCAGCGTCGCTGTAGGAGGGCGACGCCTTCGGCGCTCCCGCGCCACACCACCTCGGCGAGCAGCGACCCCGGGACCGCCAGCACGGCGACGAGCACCATGCCGACCGGCGCCGCCCAGCGCCGGCCGGCGAGCAGGGGCAGGCCGATGCCCACCGCGGCGAGGACCACGAGCACCGACCGGGTGCCGGTGTCGCCGGCGTCGAGGAGGTAGTACGCCTCGGCGGCGACGGCGGTGCCGGCCACGACGAGGCAGCCGACCGCCTGCGCGGCGTTCGGCGCCGACCGCCACAGCGCACCGGCGGCGCCGATCACGACCCCGACGGCGATGCCGACGACCGCCCACATCGCCGTGATGCCGCGGGCGTCGGGAACGTCGAGGCGCCCGGTGCGCGCCGGGCCGTAGTACACGACGGTCGCGACCACCAGGCTGGTGGCGCCGGCCAGCGCCCCGACCACCCCGGCACCGAGCTGGGCGCGTGGCCGACGGTCGGCGGCGATCATCGGCAGGGCGCCGGCGACGAAGGCGGCGAGGATCCACGGCGCGCCGAGCTCGGCGAGGGTGCCGGCCACGCCGCCGGTCCCGGCCACGCGCTGACACCAGTAGCCGAGCACCACCCCCACCGCGCCACCGACGATGGGCGCCGCGAGCAGGCGCAGCACGGTGGGCACGACGCTCGGTCGCCGGGCCGCGTGCGACGGCGCGCCGGTCGGACGGAGGGCCGATTGGGTGATCACGACCGCATCGTGTCGCGCCCCGAGCCGGCGTCGCATCGGCCACGCGGGCGGTTCGGAGCGGGCACGATCGGCCGAAAGGACGATCGCGCGGGGTCGGATGGGCGACTGGGAGTTCACCTTCCCCTGTCGGTGCCGAAACACGCGTGAAACATCGGGTTGCCACCCTGGCGACGTCAAGGTCACCGAACGAAGGGGAGATCGTCGGATGGAACCCGCAAGCTTGGTCTGGGTGCTCGTGTCTGCAGCCATGGTGCTGTTCATGACACCCGGGCTGGCGTTCTTCTACGGCGGCATGGATCGCACCCGCAACGTGCTGAACATGCTGATGATGAACTTCTACTGCCTGTTGATCATCCCACCGCTGTGGGTGCTTCTCGCCTACACGCTGTCCCAGGGCGGCAGCGGGAACTGGATCGGCAACTTCGAGTGGCTCGGGCTGCGCAACGTGTCGATCCTCGAGGACGGCGGCGGCCAGATCGCGACGATCGCGTTCCTCGGGATGTTCGCCGTCATCACGCCGGCGCTCATCTCGGGTGCCGTCGCCGACCGCATGAAGTTCCGCGCCTGGGCCGTGTTCGTGCCGGTCTGGCTGCTGCTCGTGTACGTGCCGATCTTCAAGTGGATCTTCGGCGGCTGGCTCGGTGACCGGGGCTCGCTCGACTTCGCCGGCGGCACGGCGATCCACGTGAACGCCGGCATCGCCTCGCTCGCAGCCGTGCTGGTGCTCGGCAAGCGCAAGGGGTTCCCCCACGAGGGTCAGCCGCCGCACTCGATGCCGCTCGTGATGCTGGGCGCCGGGATCCTGTGGTTCGGCTGGTTCGGCTTCAACGCCGGATCGGCGCTCGCCGCCAACGCCCAGGCGGCGCAGGCGTTCATGAACACCTTCCTCGCCGCCGCCGTGGCCGGGCTGGCGTGGGTGGTGGTGGAGTGGGTGCGCGACGGCCACCCGACGAACCTCGGCGCGGCGTCGGGCATCGTGGCCGGGTTGGTGGCGATCACGCCCGCCGCCGGCTTCGTGTCGGGCGTGGCGCCGCTCGTCATCGGTGTGGCCGCCGGCGTCGCGTGCTGCTACGCCGTGAAGCTCAAGACCCGAGCCGGCTACGACGACGCCCTCGACGTGGTCGGCGTGCACTTCGTCGGGGGTCTCCTCGGGTCGCTCATGATCGGGTTGTTCGCCAACCCCGAGTTCTTCGGGTTGGCGTTCATGGAGGGCCTGTTCTACGGCGGCGGGCTGCAGCTGCTCGGCGAGCAGGTGCTCGCCAACGTCTCGGCGATCGTGTGGTCGTTCGTGGTCACCTACCTCATCGTGCGAGTGGTCAAGCGGACGATCGGCCTGCGTGTCGACGACGAGACCGAGGCCACGGGGCTCGACCTCGCCGAGCACGCCGAGACCGCGTACCACTGACCGCCCGCCGACCCACGACGAACGAACCGGAGAACGACGTGAAGCTCATCACCGCAATCATCAAGCCGTTCAAGCTGGACGACGTCAAGGCGGCGTTGGCGGCGGCCCACGTGCTCGGCGTCACCGTCACCGAGGTGAGCGGCCACGGCCGCCAGGGTGGCCACACCGAGACCTACCGCGGCACCGAGTACCAACTCGACTACGTGCCCAAGGTGAAGCTCGAGATCGTGGCCGACGACGCCGACGACGCCGGGCATCGTCGATGCGATCACCACCGCCGCCCGCACCGGCAAGATCGGTGACGGCAAGGTGTGGGTGTCGTCGCTCGACGAGATCGTGCGCATCCGCACCGGCGAACAAGGCCCCGACGCGATCTGACTGCGACCGGAGGGCACCAGCTGGACCGTACGGACCAGCGGGTGCCCTCCGGTCGCTCGTAGCATGACGGCGTGTCCGCGCCCGCGCGCACCACCACGGCCCACGAACAGCAGGGTCTCGACGCCCGCATCGTGATCGGGCCGATCGTCGCGATGATCGGCTTCACGGTGCTCGACGTCGTGCTCGCCGAGCGGGTGTTCGGCGTGCTGCGACCGGCGCTGGCCGCCGACGCGCTGGTGCTCATCGGCGTGTCGATCGCCTTCGCCCGCGGTGGACGAGACCGCTTCCTCGGTCTCCTGGTCGGCGCCGCCGGCAGCATCGCCGTGTCCCGCGCCGTGTACGCCACCCGCCTCGCCCACGAGAGCAGCTTCACGCCGGTGATGGGCCACGGGGCGTGGCCGGGCGTGGCCGAGCTGGCCGGGCTGGGGTTCCTCACCGGGTGGTGCCTGCGGGCGTGCCGGCGCAGCGTGGCGCTCACGGCGTGGGCCGTGCTCGGGGTGACGCTGATCGCGATGTACAACTGGCGCCAGGACGGCGACTACGCGGCGATGCTGATCATGCTGCTGGGCGGCGGCTGGATCGGCACCGGCGTCGCCGGCATCTACCTGCGCATGCTCGACCAGCGCCAGGACGCCAACTCCCGCCAGGTGCGCCACGACGAGCGCATCGCCATCGCCCGCGAGCTGCACGACATGGTCGCCCACCACGTCACCGGCATGGTCGTGCAGGCCCAGGCGGCGAGCCTCGTGGCGCACGATCGCCCGGAGGTGGCGGTGCGGGCACTGAGCACGATCGAACAGGCGGGCGGCGAGGCGATGAGCGCCATGCGCATGCTGGTGGGCGCGCTGCGCGAGGAGTCGACCGAGGCCGACATGACGCCGTCGGCGACGATCCAGGACCTGCGCGCCATCGCCGACGAACCGCGTCGCGGCGAGCTCCCGGTGCGGGTGTCGATCGACTCCAGCGCCAGCCGCCTCCCGGCGGAGGTGATGGCGTCGGTGCACCGCATCGCCCGCGAGGCCGTCACCAACGCCCGCCGGCACGCCGCCGGCGCCACGGGCATCGACCTCCAGGTGACGTGCACGCGCGGGCTGGTGCGCCTGCAGGTGAGCAACGACGGCGCGCCCGTGCCGCCGGCGCGCCCCGGCGGTGGGTTCGGGCTCACCGGCATGGCCGAGCGGGCGGCCGCGCTCGGCGGACGCTTCGCCGCCGGGCCGATGGCCACCGGTGGGTGGCGGGTGCGCGCCGAGCTGCCGACGCGCCCAGCGCATCCGGCGCGCTGATGGAGACGCTCACCACGGCCACCCCGAGGTTGCGCGTCGTCATCGCCGACGACCAGGAGATGGTCCGCTCCGGCATCCGGATGATCCTCGAGGCCCACGACATCGAGGTGGTCGGCGAGGCGGGCGACGGGCGCGAGGCGGTCACCCTGGCCCAGCGCCTGCGCCCCGACGTGTGCCTGCTCGACATCCGCATGCCCAAGCTCGACGGACTCGAGGCGACGCGCATCCTGAGCGGTCCCGGCGTGCCCGACCCGATCCCGGTCGTGGTGGTGACCACGTTCGACCTCGACGAGTACGTGCGCGTCGCCATCACCAACGGGGCGAGCGGGTTCCTGCTCAAGGACGCCGGACCGGCGTTGCTCGCCGAGGCGGTGCGCGCCGCGGCGAGCGGCGACGCCTTGGTGTCGCCGTCGATCACGGTGCGCTTCCTGCGCCACTTCGCCGATCAAGGGGTGCGGGCGAGCCGCTCCGACCCGATCGTGCCGCTCACCGATCGCGAGGAGGACATCGTGCGCGCCCTGGCGCGCGGCCTCACCAACTCCGAGATCGGCGACGAGCTGTTCATCTCGCTGAGCACGGTGAAGAGCCACATCGCCAACATCCAGACCAAGCTCGACGCCCGCAACCGCGTGGAGATCGCCGGCTGGGCCTGGGAGACCGGCCGCATGCGCTGACCCCTCCCCGCCGCCGCGCCACGGGGCCGAAGATTTCCACAAGCATTTTCGAGCGTTTCTGCACGATTTCGCGACCAAGAATCGCGAGCACCGCGCTTGCAAAGATTCTGGGGCGCGAAATCGTGCGTCTACGCACGATTTTGCTTGTGGAAATCTTCTCCCTGCGGGGAGGGGTCAGGCGACCTCGGCGGGGACGGGGAGGCCGAGGGCGCTGGGGCGGGTGGCGAACTGGGTGCGGTGGAGCTCGGCGTAGCGGCCGCCGGCGGCGAGCAGCTCGGCGTGGTTGCCGCGCTCGACGATGCGGCCGTGCTCGACGACGAGGATCTCGTCGGCGTTGACGATCGTCGACAGACGGTGGGCGATCACGACGGCGGTGCGGCCCTCGAGGGCGACGCTCAACGCCGCGCTGCACGTCGGCCTCCGACGTGGTGTCGAGGTTCGACGTCGCCTCGTCGAGGATCACCACACGCGGCCGGGCGAGCAGCAGGCGGGCGATCGTGAGGCGCTGGCGCTCGCCGCCGGAGAAGCGGTAGCCACGCTCGCCGACCATCGTGTCGAGGCCGTCGGGCAGCGACTCGACGAGGTCGCCGAGGCGGGCCTTGGTGAGCGCATCCCACAGCTCGTCGTCGGTGGCCTCGGGACGGGCGAAGCGCAGGTTCTCGCGGACCGTGTCGTGGAACAGGTGACCGTCCTGGGTGACGAAGCCGAGCGTCTCGCGCAACGAGGCGAACGTGAGGTCCCGCACGTCGACGCCGCCCACGCGCACGGCGCCGCTGTCGACGTCGTAGAGGCGCGGGATCAGCGAGGCGATCGTCGACTTGCCGCCACCCGACGTGCCGACGAGGGCGATGACGCGTCCGGGCTCGGCGCGGAACGACACGCCGTGGAGCACCTCGGCCCCGCCGCGCCGGTCGAGCGTGGCGACCTCCTCGAGCGACGCCAGCGACACCTTGTCCGCCGACGGATAGGAGAAGTGCACGTCGTCGAGCTCGACGCTCACCGGCCCCGGCGGCACGGCGACGGCGTCCGGGCGCTCGGTGATCAGCGGTTCGAGGTCGAGCACCTCGAACACCCGCTCGAAGCTGACGAGCGCCGTCATCGTGTCGACGCGGGCGCTGGCGAGCGCGGTGAGCGGGGCGTAGAGCTGGCCGAGCAGCAGCGCCAGCGTCACCACCGTGCCGGCCTCGAGGCGCCCCTCGACGGCGAGGTAGCCGCCGAGCCCGTACACGAGCGCCAGGGCGAGCGCCGACACCAACCCGAGCGCCGTCATGAACACCGACTGGCCCATCGCCGAGCGCACGCCGATCTCGGCGACCCGCCCGGCGCGGCCGGCGAACTCGGACTCCTCGTGCTCGGGCCGGCCGAACAGCTTGACCAGCGTGGCGCCCGGCGCCGAGAAGCGCTCGGTCATCTGCGTGGTCATGGCGGCGTTGTGCGTGGCCGCCTCGCGCTGCAGCTGGGCGAGCCGACCGCCCATGCGCCGCGCCGGGATGACGAACACCGGCAGCAGGACCAGCGCGAGCAGGGTGATCGACCACGACAGCCGCAGCATCACGGCGAGGGTCAGCACGAGGGCGATGATGTTGGTGACCACGCCCGACAGCGTGAAGGTGAACGCCCGCTGGGCGCCGATCACGTCGTTGTTGAGCCGGCTGACGAGGGCTCCGGTGCGGGTGCGGGTGAAGAACGCCACCGGCATCCGCTGCACGTGCCCGTACACCGCGCGGCGCAGGTCGAGGATGACGCCCTCGCCGATCTTCGCCGACTCCCACCGGGCGATCATCCCGAAGGCCGCGGCGGCGACGGCGATCACGGCGATGGCGATCGCCAGCGTCACCACGCTGCGGGCACTGCCGTCGGTCGTGATCTCGTCGACGATGCGCCCGGCGATCACCGGGGTGGCGACCGTGAGCACGGCGCCGATCACCGACAGCACGAGGAACACGATCAGCTCGCCGAGGTGCGGACGGGCGAACGAGAACACGCGGCGAAGCGTGGCGCGAGTGATCCGCTGCTGCGGCTCAGAGCCGCGCATCGCGCTCTCCATCGCCCGCCAGTTGTTGAAGGTCATGTCCATCGACCCTCAGTGTGCCGGTTCAAGCGAACTTGAGGTCAACCCCTGGGCCGAGATCGGTCGTCGAGCGACCACTCGATCGCCGGCGGGCGCACCCGGGCGCAGCGCGGCCCGCCGCGCTCGTCGCTGAGATCGACCGTCGCCACGAGGGTGCGATCGTCGCGCTGGGCGGCGTCGAGCAGGCTCGCGTCGACGTCGGCGAGCATCAGCTTGGCCCGACGGAACATCACGAACGCGCCGCCGGCGGCGACATCACCCCACGTGAGGTACACGAAGCGCTCGCCCCGCTTGCCCTGCACGGCGGGGCCGCGGAAGTCACGATCGCCGGCGGTCCCGACGACGGCGACGTCGAGCGCCCACTGCGCCGACGGCGCATCGCCGGGCACCAGCCCGACCGGGTCGCGCCGCTCCTGCAGGCCGACGTGGACGTTGCGCGTGCTCCTCGAACCGGCGCCCGGGCAGGTTGCGGCCTTCGATGACGATGCGCACGACGCGATTCTGGGGCGCGAAATCGTGCAGATGCTGCACGAATTTGCTTGTGGAAATCAGAAGTCTTGGTCGAAGTCGACGTCGCCGGAGACGCCGACCTGGTACGCCGAGACGGTGCGCTCGAAGAAGTTCGACAGCTCCTGCACGTCCTGCAGCTCCATGAACCCGAACGGGTTGCGCGATCCGAAGCGCCGCGGCAATCCGAGGCGCACCAGGCGCTGGTCGGCCACGAACTGCAGGTACTCGCGCGTGTCGACGGCCGACAGGCCGAGCACGCCCTCCGACAGCATGTCCTGCACGAACACCATCTCGGCCTCGACGGCCTCCTCGATCATCGCCACGATCTCACGCGACAGCTCGTCGTCGAACAGGTCGGGCTCCTCGGCCCGCACGGTGTCGACCACGGCGAAGGCGAAGTCCATGTGCCCGCTCTCGTCGCGGAACACCCAGTTCGTGCCCGCCGCCAGGCCGTTGAGCAGGCCCTTCGACCGCAGGAAGTACACGTAGGCGAAGGCGCCGAAGAAGAACAGCCCCTCGATGCAGGCGGCGAAGCAGACCAGGTTGAGCAGGAACGTGCGCCGGTCCTCGCGCGTGCGCAGCTCGTCGAGCTCGCCGATCGAGCTCATCCACCGGAAGCAGAACTCGGCCTTGGCCCGGATCGACGGGATCGTCTCGACGGCCCGGAACGCCTCCGCCCGCTCGGCGTGGTCGGGCAGGTAGGTGTCGAGCAGGGTGAGGTAGAACTGCACGTGCAGCGCTTCCTCGTAGAGCTGGCGGGACAGGAACAGCCGGGCCTCGGGGGCGTTGATGTGCTTGTACAGGTTGAGCACGAGGTTGTTGGCGACGATCGAGTCGCCGGTGGCGAAGAACGCCACCAGCCGGCGGATCAGATGGCGCTCCGACGACAGCAGCGAGCCGTGCAGGTCGACGACGTCGTCGGAGAAGTCGATCTCCTCGACGGTCCACGTGTTGCGGATCGCCTGCCGGTAGCGCTCGTAGAACTCGGGGTAGCGCATCGGGCGCAACGTCAGGTCGAGCCCGGGGTCGAGGATGGCGCGACGCTGCGGCGGCCGCCGGCGGCGGCCGGCGCGGACGACCGGTCGGCTGCGGTGCTCGTCGAGACGCACGCCGTCGGTGCGCAGGGCGATAGGTCGAGGTTCGCTCATCGAGCTGCTCGCTCACTGGCAGCCTCGCACGACTCGGGGCTCTCCAGCGAGCACGCCACCGCTTCGGCGTCGGTGTAGGCCTTGGCGGGCATCTCGCTCACCGGGGAGGGCGGCGGGCCGGCGGTGTCGTCACCCAGGCTCGCCACGGTCGTCTTGGTGATGCGGGTCGCCGGCCGCGAGCGCATGTAGTAGGTGGTCTTGAGCCCGGCCTTCCACGCGTGCAGGTACATCGACGACAGCTTCCCGATCGTCGGCGACTCCATGAACAGGTTCAGCGACTGGCTCTGATCGATGAACGCCCCGCGGTCGGCGGCCATGTCGATGACCGACCGCATCGGCAGCTCCCACGCCGTGCGGTACAGCGCCTGAATGTCGGCCGGCACGGCGTCGATGCCCTGCACCGAGCCCTCGGCCCGCTTGATCGCGTCGCGGATCTCGTCGGTCCACAGCCCCCGCTCCTGCAGGTCGCGCACGAGGTAGGTGTTGAGCTGCAGGAACTCGCCCGACAGCGTCTCGCGCTTGAACAGGTTGGACACCTGCGGCTCGATGCACTCGTAGGCGCCGCAGATCGAGGCGATCGTGGCGGTGGGGGCGATGGCGATCAGCAGCGAGTTGCGCACACCGTGCTCGGCGATCCGCGCCCGCAGGTCCTCCCACCGCGCCGGGTCGCTCGGCGTCACGCCCCACAGGTCGAACTGCAGCGCCCCGGCGGCCAGGCGGGTGTCGGCGAAGCCGGGGTGGGCGCCGTGCGACTCGGCCAGCTCGACCGACGCCGACAGGGCGTGGAAGTAGACCTCCTCGGCGATCCGTCGCGACAGATCCCGCGCCGCCGGGGCGTCGAAGGGCAGGCGCATGCGGAAGAACACGTCCTGCAGACCCATCACGCCGAGCCCGACCGGGCGCCAGCGGGCGTTCGACGACTCGGCCGGCTCGGTCGGGTAGAAGTTGATGTCGATGACGCGATCGAGGTAGCGCACCGCCGTCCGCGTCACCTCGCCGAGGCGGGCGAAGTCGAACGCCGTCGTGTTGTCGTCGGGGTCACGCACGACGAAGTGGCCGAGGTTGATCGACCCGAGGTTGCACACCGCCGTCTCGGCGTCGCTGGTGACCTCGAGGATCTCGGTGCACAGGTTGGACAGGTGCACCACCCGCGGCGTCTCGCCGGCGGGGGTGACGTCCGACGTCTGGTTGCACCGGGCGTTGGACGGGTCCTTGAACGTCATCCAGCCGTTGCCGGTCTGGGCGAGGGTGCGCATCATCTTGCTGTAGAGCGACCGCGCCGGCACCTGGCGCTCGTACAGCTTCTGGCTCTCGGCCTCGATGTAGGCCCGCTCGAACGCCTCGCCGAACAGGTCGGTGAGGTGGGGCACCTTCTTGGGGTCGAACAGCGACCACGTCCAGTCCTTCTCGACCCGCTCCATGAACAGGTCGGGCACCCAGTTGGCGAGGTTGAGGTTGTGCGTGCGGCGGGCCTCGTCGCCGGTGTTGTCGCGCAGCTCGAGGAACTCCTCGATGTCGGCGTGCCACGTCTCGAGGTAGACGCACGCCGCGCCCTTGCGCTTGCCGCCCTGGTTGACCGCCGACACCGACGAGTCGAGCGTCTTCAGCCACGGCACGATGCCGTTCGACAGGCCGTTGGTGCCGCGGATGAGCGAGCCGCGGCTGCGCACGCGGTGGAAGGCGACGCCGATGCCGCCGGCGAACTTCGACAGCCGGGCGATGTCCTTGTAGCGGTCGTAGATCGACTCGAGGGTGTCGGGCGGCGAGTCGAGCAGGTAGCACGACGACATCTGCGGGTGCGTCGTGCCGCTGTTGAACAGCGTCGGCGTCGCCGGGAGGTAGTCGAGCGACGAGATCAGTCGGTAGAACTCGATCGCCTCGTCGGCCGCCGTCGACAGCCCGCACGCCACCCGCATGAAGAAGTACTGCGGCGTCTCGATGACGAGGCGTCCCTCCGGGTCGCGCAGCAGGTAGCGGTCGTAGACCGTGCGCAGACCGAAGTACTCGAAGCCGTTGTCGGCGCCGTGGTCGATCGCCTCGTTGAGCTTGCGGGCGTGGCGGGCGACCAGCTCGGCGGTGTCGGCGCCGATCAGGCCGGAGGCGGCGCCACGGGCGATCGACTGCGAGAACGAGTGGATGTCCTGGTTGGCCACCTCCTTCTGGATGAACGTCGCCAGCAGGCGGGCGGCGAGGCGGCTGTAGCTCGGCTCCTCGCTCACCAGGGCGGCCGCGGTGCGGATGCTCAGCTCGTCGAGCTCCATCGTGGTGGCGCCGTCGTGGAGGCCGCTGATCGTGCGCGTCGACACGCGCAGCGGGTCGACGCCGTCGAGCACCGTGCCGTCGGGGTTGCGGCACGCCCGCCCGACCGCCCGCAGGATCTTGTTGAGGTCGACCGGCTCGAGGTCACCGTTGCGCTTGCGCACCCGCATCGGGCTGGCGAGGCCCCAGGGCGTGTCGTCGTTGCCGGCGGCGGGGTCGCCCGTTGCTGGCTGACCTGGTGCCGGAGTGGCGCTCGTGCGGTCGGTGATGGTCATCGGTGCGGCTCCCCCGCTCGTCGCCGACGGGCGGAACCGACGCAACATCTAGCGATGTCGACTGCTGGAGCCACCCCACCGACGCATGATCTTGTGGGTAGGGCTCCGAATTACAGCACAGTAGTTCCGGCGCTGTAAACACATCCGCGTAATTACGCCAGGACCAGCGTCGACGCGCCCTCGCCCGCGCCGTCCGGGGGCGCAGCGTCACTTCGGGTACGGTCGGCGCATGTCCTTCCCCGTCGTCGACGGGCTGCGCGGCGTCGAGTTCGGGACGCCAGGCGAGATGCGGCGACGCCTCAACGACCTCGTGATCAACGGCAACAAGCGGGCGACCGCCGGGCTGGTCGCCGAGTACGAGGCGGAAGGCGAGCCGATCGAGCACGTCGGCGAACGGCTCGTCGTGGTGGACGACGACGGCCGTCGGGTCGCCACGATCCGGGTCACCGAGGTCGTCGTGTCCCGCTTCGCCGACGTGCCCGATCGCTTCCCGATCGCCGAGGCCGAGGGCGACCTCGACGCCGCCGACTTCCGCGCCGGCCACGCCGCGTACTGGGCGGCCGCCGGCACGCCGGTCACCGACGACACGCCGGTCGTTCAGCTCTACTTCGACCTCGACAGCGTGCCCTGACGCGCGGAGCAACAGGTGGCGCGAATCGGTCACCAGTGTCCGATTCGCGCCACCTGTTCGTCGTCAGGCCGTCGTCGCCGGCACCGAGCCGGCGGGCGCCATGAAGTCGGCGACGTTGTCGGCGGTCACCATCGCCGTGCCGGTGTCGATGTTCGGTTCGACGGCGACGCCGTTGATCGCGTCGAGCGCCGCCTGGGCCCCCATCGATCCCATCTTGTCGGGGAACTGGGCGACCGACCCCAGCTCGGTCCCGGCGGCGATCGCCGCCAACTCGTCCGGCCCGGCGTCGAAGCCGACGACGAGCGCCGACGACCCGGCGTCGGCGACGGCCTCGAGGGCGCCGATGATCGGCGGCCCGCACGCCCCGTAGATGGCGCTGACGTCCGGGTTCGCGGTCAGGATGTCCTGCGCCGCGTCGAGCCCCTTCGTCTGGTCGCAGTCGGTCGGCAACGAGGCGACGATGTCGAACCCGTCACCGAGGCCCTCCTTGAAGCCGTCGACGCGCGCCTGCAGCGACGGCGCTCCCGCCGCACCCTCGAGGACGGCGATCGTGTCGCCCTCGCTGAGCTGCTCGGCCATGAACTGGCCGGCGAGCACGCCCCCGGCGTGGTTGTCGGTCGCCACCACCGACGTCTTGGCGTCCCAGTCCGGGATGTCGTTGTCGACGAGGATCACCGGGATCCCGGCGTCCACTGCCGCCTGCAGGGCGTCCTGCACGTTGGGGCTGGTGGGCGTGATCACGATCGCTTGCACGCCCTGCGTCACCATCGACTCGATGGCGTTGATCTCCCCCTCGTCGTCGGTGGCGCTCGCCCCCTGGGCGAACACCAGGCTGACCTCGGGATGGTCCTGCGCCCAGGCGTTCGCCGAGTCGACCATGGTGTCGTAGAAGTCGACCGGGAACTTGGTGATGAAGCCGATCGACACCGACCCGGGCGCGGCGCCGCTGGCGTCGGGCGGTGCGGTCGATGCGGTAGCGGTGCCCGACCAGGCGACGACGCCGAGCCCGACGGCCAGCAGTGCGGTCCGATGTGCATTTCTCATTGGTGGTGTTCCCCCTGTGGGTTGTTGTGTTCGGTCAGGACGTCGACGGCGCTGCGCTCGAGCCGACGATGAGCGCCACGATGCGCGACTGGGTCTCGGCGGTCGGGACCTCCTCGCCCACCTTGCGGCCGCGCCGCATCACCACCGCCCGGTCGGCCACCTCGGTGACGTGGTCGAGGGCGTGGGAGATGACGATCACCGCCTGTCCTCCGTCGCGCAGGCGCGTGATCAGGTCGAGGACGCGCCGTGACTCGCGGAGTCCGAGGGCGGCGGTCGGTTCGTCGAGGATGACGACCTTCGAGGCGAACGCGGCGGCCCGCGCCACCGAGATCACCTGGCGCTGGCCACCCGACATCAGACCCACCGGTGCGTTGCGATCGGGCAGCGACACCTGCAGGCGCTCGAGCACCTCGGTCGTGGCCTCGGCCATCGCCCGGCGGTCGAGGAGCCGCAGCGGGCGGGGCAGCCAGCGCGGTCGCGCCGTCTCACGCCCGGCGTGGAAGTTCGCCGCCGGGGACAGATTGTCGAACAGGGCGAGGTCCTGGTACACGGTCTCGATGCCGAGCGACCTCGCCGCGGCCGGCGACGCGATGTGCACCTCCTCGCCGTCGATCCGCACCGTTCCCGAGTCGAGGCGGTGCACGCCGGTGAGGCACTTGATCAGGGTCGACTTCCCCGCCCCGTTGTCGCCGAGCAGGGCCACCACCTCGCCGTAGGCGACGTCGAGATCGACGGCGTCGAGGGCGAGCACGGCGCCGAAGCGCTTCGTCGCGCCGCGGATCTCGACCGCCGCCGTCATGCCGAACCCGATTCGGAACGGGCCGCCTGGAGCACCCGGAACCGCTCCTCGAGCCGGCCGCGCACGACGTCGGTCTCGACGGCGAGCACGATCACGACGCCGATCACGATCGGCTGCAGGAACGCGTCGACGTTCAACAGGTTCATGCCGTTGCGGATCACGCCGATCATCAGCGCGCCGACGAGAGCGTTGGCGACCGTGCCGCGGCCCCCGAGGAAGCTGGCGCCGCCGATGATCACGGCCGCGATCGAGTCGAGCTCGGCGAGCGACCCTGCCGTCGGTGACCCGGCGTTGAGCCGGCCGGAGGTGATGATCGCAGCGGTGCCGGCGAGCAGGCCGCACAGCACGTACACGGAGATCAGCACCGCCCGCACCGGGATGCCGGTGCGCCGGGCGGCCTCCGGATTGCCGCCCACCGAGTAGATCCAGCGCCCCCACACCAGCCCCGACAGCATCAGCGCCGCCAGCAGCGCGACGCCGGCCACGAGGAACGCGGCGTACGGCAGCCAGCCGATCGAGCCGCCGCCGATCGAGCGGACCACGTCGGGCATCCCGCGGATCGGCTGGCCGCCGGACAACCGCAGCGCCAGGCCCCTGGCGATGCTGAGCGTGGCGAGCGTGATGATGAACGGGTGGGGCAGCCGGCCCCACACGTAGGTGCCGCCGTTGACGAACCCCACGGCGGCTCCGGTCGCCACCATCACGAGGATCACCAGCCCGCCCGAGGCGCCGTGCTCGAAGGCCAGCGCCCCGACGACCGACGCCAGGGCGAGCGTCGACCCCACCGAGAGGTCGATCCCGCGGGTGAGGATCACGATCAGCTGGCCGACCGCGAGCACGGCGATGGCGGCGCTCTGGGTGAGCACGTTGCCGACGTTCCCGGTGGTGAGGAACACCGGCGAGGCGAGCGTCATCGCCACCACGAGGATGGCGAGGATCAGCACCGGTCCGATGCGGATCACACGGAGGGCGACGCGCAGCACCCCCAGCGGCACGCCCGAGACGGTCGGCCCGACGCCGTCGTCCGCACCGGCGGGCGGCGCGTGACCAACGAGCGCCGCGGGCGCCTCGTCGCGGGTCGTGTCGGCCATCTGCTCCTCGCCTCACTCGCAGTTGCGATCGGATATACCCTATATGATCGCGCGCAACAGGGTCCAGTGCGGACGCGTCCGGTCCACCGGGCAGCCCACGCGGCGGCGAGCGTGACGAACGGGAGCGGCGGCGGTCAGCCGGGCGGCCAGCCGCGGCTGGCGGTGCGGGCGAGGATGCCGAGCGTCGCCCGCAACGCGCCCTCCGACAGCACCGGGAAGATGTTCGCCGCCTTCCAGTCCGGGTGGATGTCGGACCAGTCGTAGTAGGACGTGACGAGCGTGCCGGTGCCGTCGTCGAGCGGCTCGAGGCGGTAGCCGTAGACGTGGCCGATCGGCGGGCGGATCACGCCGAGGATCGTCCAGGCGATCTCGCGGTCGGCCTCGAAGCGGGCGATCGTCACCGTCACGTCGTACCGGCCGAGCGGATAGTCGTTGAGCGCTTCGCGGTCCATGTGCACGACGAACGTGTCGCCGACCGCGCCGACCGGGCGACCCTCGGCCGACTGCAACATCCCCGAGCTGTCGATCGCCACGTGGCCCTGCGGGATCGCAGAGCACCCGGAAGATGGTGGCCGCATCGGCGGCGATCGGGCGCGTCACCTCGAAGCGCTCGGTCGCCGCGGCGCCCTCCGGGTCGTCGCTGGAATCGTTCGTCGCGCTCGGTGTCGCTCATCCCACGATGCGTGGCAGATCGCGGCCGGCACCGGCGGGGGGCGACGGCTGATCGGCGCCGGCGGCGGGTACTTTCCAACTCATGCGGCGAGGACTCGACTGGCTGATCGGCACGGCGGCTGCGCTCGGCGCGCTCGGCCTTCCGGCGGCGGACCGTGGCGGCCGCCCCGCCCGCGCCCGAACCCACACCGGCGCCGCCCGCCGGCGGTGCCGATGCCGGCGGGGGTGGCCAACCCGGCCTGCGTGCACGTGATCCAGTCCGGCGAGTCGCTCAGCCTGATCGCCGATGCCGTCGACCAGGCCGGGCGTGTCGGTGGCGTCGCTGCAGACGGAGAACGCTGATCGCCGATCCCGACCTGATCAACCGCGGCGGGCTGCTCGACATCTGCGTCGGCAACGGCGTCGACGACGTCACCGGCGACCCGCGCACGGCCAGCGCCCCACCCGCCGCCACGGCGGCGCCGGCACCGGCGGCGCCGATCGACTGGTCGACGGCCAGCGGCGTGGAGGCGCAACAGCAGAAGTTGAACGCGCTGTTCGCGCCCCTACGGCACTCCCGCCCTCGCTGTCGACGGCGACTCCGGCCCGCTGACCCGCCAGCAGCTGTGCGCCGCCCGCCTCGCCCTCGGCCTGCCGGTGAGCCGGAGCGACATGGCGCCGGGGAGCGAGGAGGAGCGCACGCTGATGGCGGCGACCGCCGTGCCCGCCCCGGCCGGCGCCGACGTCGACTCCGACCGCTGGGCGCTGATCGACAAGACGTGCCAGATCATGTTCGTCGGCGCCGGCGACGACGCCATCGTGTTCGTGTTCACCACCTCGACCGGCGAGGAGGGCTACGAGACCCCCGACCAGGACGAGTCGCGGGCGTTCCGCTTCGACCCCGCCCTCGACAACGCCGGGTGGCACAACAGCACCGCCTACCCCGCCGCCGTCGACAACCCGCTGAACGGCAACATGTACAAGCCGATCTACTTCCACAGCGGGCAGGCGATCCACGGCGCCAACAACGTGCCTCCCGCTCCGGCGAGCAAGGGGTGCGCCCGCCTCCACGTGGAGGACCAGGACCAGCTGCTGGCCTGGCTCGGTCTCGCCGACGCCGCCGGCCCGGTGTGGAGTCGCGACCGCATCGACCTGATGGTCACGGTCCAGGGCGACTACGTGGCGTAGCGGCCGAGGGCCGCCATCGCCGCGTTGCGCCCGGGGATGCCCGAGACACCCCCGCCGCGCCGGGCGCCGGCCCCGCACACGAACACGCCGGGATGGGCGGTCTCGGTGCCCCAGCGGCCGACCTCGCCGGCGTGCTCGGCGAAGGGCCACTGCAGGTCGCCGTGGAAGATGTTCCCCCCGGGCATGCCGAGCGCCGCCTCGATCTCCAGCGGCCCCATCACCTCGACGCACTCCGGCGACAGCAGGCAGTCGGCGATCGGCTCGGCCAGCACGCTGTCGAGCGACGCCAGCGCGGCGTCGAACGCCCGGTGCAGCGCGCCCGCCGGATCCGTGGCGGAACAGCCGAGCCGGTTGGTGCAGCCCGAACAGCGTCAACGTCTGCGCCCCGGCGGCGGCGAGGTCGTCACCGAGGATGCTGGGGTCGGTGAGCGAGTGGCAGTACACCTCGCACGGCGTCACCTCCGGGATGCGCCCGGCTGCCGCCTCGGCGTGGGCGACCTCGAGCTGGCGGTAGCCCTCGTTGACGTGGAAGGTGCCGGCGAAGGCGTCGGCGGGTGCCACCGACCGATCGCGCAGGGCCGGCAGTCGGCCGAGCAGCATGTTGACCTTGAGCTGGGCGCCCTCGGCGGCTCGGGCCGGGGCGCGGCCGAGCAGGCGGTCGAGCACCGCCGGGGCCACGTTGGCGAGCAGCTGGCCGGAGCGGACCGGCGCGCCGCCGCGGAGGGTGAGGGTGGCGCCGTCGTCGTCGAGGCCGACCGCCTCGACCTCGGCGTCGGTGCGCAGCTCGACGCCGCGCCGCCGAGCGGCGTCGGCCAACGCCTCGCTGATCGTGCCCATCCCGCCGACCGGCACGTCCCAGTGGCCGCTGCCGCCGCCGATCACGTGGTACAGGAAGCAGCGGTTCTGGCGCAGATCACGGGCGTGGGCCCGACTGAACGTGCCGATCAGGGCGTCGGTGAGCACCACACCGCGTGGCGGTGTCACCGGCGAGGCGCGACTCGATCAGCTCGCCGAGCGGGCGCTCGAACAGCGCCGACCACGCCGCGTCGTCGGCGACGTGGGCGCGCATCGCGTCGTGGTCGCGCAACGGCTCGAGCAGCGTCGGGAACACCCGCCGCGCCACCGCCGCGGTGGTCGCGTACAGGTCGAACCACCCGTCGGCGTCGGCGCCGAGTCGCGCCGCGGTCGCCGCCGGGTCGCCCTCGTCGATCAGCAGCCCGCCGTCGCCGACCGGCGTGTACGACGAGATCCGCCGGCGGCGCAGCTCGATGTCGATGCCGAGCTCGTCGACGATCGCCGCCGGCAACAGGCTGACCAGGTAGCTGTACTTCGAGAGGCGGGCGTCGAAGCCGGGGAACACCGCCTCCGACCGCACCGCGCCGCCGAGCACCGGCGCCCGCTCCAGCACGACGACCGAGCGTCCGGCGTCGGCGAGGTAGCACGCCGCGACGAGGCCGTTGTGCCCGCCACCGATCACCGCGGCGTCGTAGCGGGCGGCGCCGATCACCACGATGGGCGCGACAACCGGGAAGTGCGAGCCACGCGTACAGATTTCCGCACGGCGCGCTCACACTTCCAACGCCCGGCGATCACAGCAGGGCGGCGATCGAGGCGGCAGCACGCGCCGCGCCCCCGGTGTCGACCGGCGCGTAGTCGACCGGTCGGCCGATCTCGTCGGCGATCACCTTCGCCAGCCCCTCGGGATCGGCCGCTTCGGCGTAGTCGAGCCGACGACCGGCGCCGTAGCGGGCGAGGCGGTGGTGTACGTGGAAGTGCTGCTCGAAGTGGTGCCGCAGCGGCACGTAGACGAACGGGCGGCGGTTGGCGGTGAGCTCCATGCACGTCGTCAGCCCGCCTTGCACCACGGCGAGGTCGCACGCCGCCAGGTGGCGGTACAGGTCGGGGACGTACCGCCGGTACGACACGCCGCGCCGTCGGGGCAGGCTGGCCGGGTCGATGCGCGGACCGGCCACCACCACGACGCGCAGGTCGTCGACCAGACGCCGGGCCGGGCCGACCGCGTCGAGCACCCGCCGCAGCATCGGCTCGCCCACGCCGGATCCCCCGACGGTCACGATGCACACCCGCTCGTCGGGGTGGTAGCCGAGCTCGTGGCGCAGCGCCTCGCGGTCGGCCACCTCGGCGGCGTCGAAGCCCGTGACGTAGCCGGCGAACTCGAAGTTGGCCTCGGTCCACTCGCGGATCGAGGGCAACCCGTCGCCGAACGCGTCGGGTACGACGTCGTCGGGATCGCCGACGAAGATCGACCGGTCGCGCACCCGCCGCAGGCGCGCCCGCTGCTCGATCATCTCGGCGTTGTAGTCGGCGGTGAGCGCCGCCTCGGCGTCACCGCCGTCGGGCATCGGCAGCCAGCCGACGAAGTCGGTCATCCAGGCGAAGGCGAAGCGCTTCAGCTCCGGGTTCTCGTGCAGGAAGTAGTCGACGTCCCATGCCTCGTCGCCGATCACGAGGTCGTAGGGCTCGTCGGCCACCACCTCGGCGAAGACGCCGAAGTTGTTGACGAGGATCTCGTCCATGTGCCGGATCGCCTGGAAGGCGTGGAGATCGTGCTCGCCCGCCTCGTGCTCGACGTGCGCCGACTCGTTGGCGAGCCACGCCGACGCCGGGTGGACGTGCTCACCACTGGATTCGAGCAGCTTCGTCACCGGGTGTTGGGCGAGCCAGTCGATCTGCAGGTCGGGATGGCGGGCGCGCAGCTCGGTGGCGATGGCCACGTCGCGCCGGGCGTGGCCGAGCCCGATCGGCGACGAGAGGTACAGCGCCCGCGGCCGGCGGCACGCTGCACGGGTCCAGGTCTGTCGCCTCGCGACGGGATGCACCGTGGCCACGAACTGCTCGATCGCTTCGTTCACCCGGATCGGATCGCGTCCCTGCGGTCCGTGCCCGCCGCCGGCGATGGTCAGCAACGAGCCCCCGGTGAGGTCGGCGAGGGCGGCACCTCGGGCGTGGGACTGGATCTCGTCGTCATCACCATGGATGACGAGCACGGGGCAGCGCACCCGCGCACACGTCTCGGCGAACGGCGTCCTCCGGAGATCGACAGCACCTCGCGAGGTGTCTGCGATCACCGCGGGGTCGGTTTCGAGCGCCCACGCGACGAAGTCCTCGCGCTGTTTCGTCGAGTGCGGTTCGTTGAACATGCGTGCGGCGAAGAACTCGACGAACTGCTCGAAGTGCTGCAACCAGAACGGAGCGTTGTACATCTGCCCAATCCACAGGGTCAGCGATCGCGTCCTCGAACGAGTGACTCCGGCGGTCGGCCGGTGCCGGCGCCAACGGCACCGCCGGCCCGATGGCGATCAGACCTCGGGCGCGTTCGGGATGGTCGGCAGCGAACTGCACTGCCGGTGGCACACCGCGAGACAGCCCGACGAGGACGGCGGCCTCTGTGCCGGTGGCGTCGAAGACAGCCTCGATGTCGGCGGCGACCTCCAGGTGGGTGTACGCCGCGCCGCCCGCCGGGCACCCAGAACGAGGATTGCCACGGCCATGGAACGTGAGGACGCGGTGCCGGCGGGCCAGCGTCGGTACCTGCAGCTTCCAGAAGTCGGCCGGCAGGATCGACCATGTCGGCAACAGCGCGATCGTCACGTCGCCCGCGCCGTACACCTGCCAGCTCAAGCCCACCCCGTCGCGCTCGGCGCGGCCGGCGGCGTCCGGTTGCCGGGCCTTCATCGCTCCTCGAGCTCACGAACGATCACGCCGACCCGACGAAGGGCGGTGCGGATCGGCAGGGCGTGGCGGTCGAAGCCGAGCAGCAGCAGCGACTCGCTCCCGATGAAGGCGTTCCCGATGAGGGTGGCGACCTCGACCGGCGTGAACGGACCGAGCCCGCCGAAGCGCTCGGACGCCTCGGTGGCCACCTCGGTGAGCAGGTCGTACCACCCGGCGAGCAGGCTGCGCGCCGGCGCCGGCGATCTCGGGGTTCGACCACCCGGCGGCGATCAACTCCTGCAGCACGCGAACGAACCCGGACTCGATGTCGTCGTCGAGGAAGTCGCACGCCTGCTCGTAGCGGCGCCACAGCGGCTCGTCGCGCGCGTACATCTCGGTCTGTCGGCCCAGGCGGCGACGGTTGGCCGACTCGAGCACGGCGAGCAGCAGGCCGCCCTTGGAGCCGTAGTGGTAGTGCACCTGCGACAGCGGCACGCCGGCGAGTGCGGCCACCTTGCGCGTCGACAGCCCGGCGTAGCCGTCGGCCAGGAGGCAGTCGTAGGCGGCGTCGAGGATCGCCGTCGCCGTCCCCGACTCCTTGCTCGCCCTGACCGGTTCCATTCGCTCTCCTGTTTCGGTCGACCGACCGACTCCGGAAGTATGACCGCCGCCGAGGCGGTCGTCAACCCGGGCGGCACATCCCGGAGCCGTGCGATGTGCGATGGGTTGACAGGCGGGGCGTCAGCGTTCACACTGCGTGTCTGTGATTCGGTCGATCGACCGACCTAATGAGACGTCACACGGAGGTGACCACGCCATGACCGCAACCACGGCGACCCGACCGGTCAGCAACCCGGCCGAGCTCGTGACCGAGGAGATGCTCGCCCGCTTCGACGAGCGGACGATGCGCCACGACCGCGAGAACAGCTTCTTCCACGACGACTTCGAGGACCTGCGGGCGAGCGGATACTTCACCGCGTCGGTGCCCGCCGACCTCGGCGGCGGCGGCCTCGACCTCGGCGCGATCAACCGCCTGCAGCGCCGCATCGCCTACGTCGCCCCGGCCACCGCCGTCGGCGTCAACATGCACCACTACTTCGTCGGGCTGTGCGCCGACCTGCATCGCGCCGGCGACCCGTCCGGCGACTGGGTGCTCGCCCGGGCCGCCGAGGGGGCGATCTTCGCCGCCGGGCACGGCGAGGCCGGCAACGACATCCCGGTGCTCCTGTCGTCGTCGCGGGCCGAGCGCGTCGACGGCGGGTGGGAGATCACCGGGCACAAGATCTTCGGCAGCCTGTCGCCGGTGTGGGACTTCCTCGGCGTGCACGCCATGGACATCAGCGATCCGGAGAACCCGAAGGTGGTGCACGGCTTCGTCGCCCGGGACACGCCCGGCTACCGCATCGAGGAGACGTGGGACACCCTCGGCATGCGTGCGACGGCGTCGAACGACACGATCCTCGACCGCACGTTCGTGCCCGACGACGCCACGATGGTGGTGTGCCCCGCCGGGTTCGCCGGGGCCGGGATGTTCCACGTGGCCCTGTTCGCCTGGGCGCTGCTCGGGTTCGCCGCCGTCTACTCGTCGATCGCCCGGCGCGCCTACGACGAGACGGTCGCCGGCCTGCAGCGGCGGACCTCGATGACGCTGACCCGCTCGATGGCCTACCACCCCGAGGCGCAGCACCAGGTGGCCGAGATGCGGATCCATCTCGAGGCGATGACGGCCCACCTCGATCGCCTGTGCGACGACTGGTCGAACGGCGTCGACCACGGCGTCGACTGGGTGACCAAGATCGTCGCCTGCAAGTACGACGTCGTCACCCGGGCGTTCGCCGTCGTCGACGCCGCCCTCGACCTGACCGGCGGCTCGGGCATCTTCAAGCACCAGCGCATCGAGCAGATGTTCCGCGACGCCCGCCTCGGTCGCTTCCATCCCGGCAACTCGATGCTCACCCACGAGCTCGTCGGCAAGCTGAGCCTCGGCATCGACCCCGACGAGCAGCCGCGCTGGGGCTGACCGCGCGGGGCGGTCTGGGCGGCCGCGGTTGCGCGATCCGCAACCGCGGCCGCCCAGAGCCGCGGCTCAGCGCTTCGGTGGCAGCGTGCGCACGAACTTCGTCGCCCGCTTCACCCACGTCGTCAGCTGGCGCGACGTGCGGACGTCGGCGTCGTCGACCAGGAGCCAGCCACGCATCGCCCGGCCCCGCATCTGCATCGGTCGGGCGTTGGTGGTGTCGACGAGGCGGTCGGAGTCGGCGGGGTCGACCCGCACGAGCAGCCCGCCCTGGCCACTGGCCGCCACGACCATGTGGCCGGCGAGCATGAACCCGAGTCCACCGAACATTCGCTGCTCGGTGAGGTCGGGCTCGTCACCGAGGGTCGTGCGGATGCGGGCGGCGAGCTGCTCGTCGTAGGCCACAGCGGCGATCGTACGACGGTGAAGCTGGTCAGCCGTTGTCCGCCGTGACGTCGCCGAGGGTCTGGCGGAATGCCGTGTTGACGGCCAGCAGGCCGCCATCGACGCGCAGCGTGATTCCGGTGATCCAGGCCGCGTCGCTCGACGCGAGGAAGGCGACCGCGGCCGCGATGTCGTCGGGCTCGCCGACCCGCCCGAGGGGGTAGATGCGAGCGAGGGCGTCGAGAGCGTCGTCCCGACCGTCCCAGTTCGGCGTGCGGATCGTCCCCGGCACGACCATGTTGACGCGAACCCCGCGGCGGGCGACCGAGCCGGCGAGGGTGCGCGTCAGGGACGCCAACCCGGCCTTGGCCGCGGAGTACGCGTGATTCCCGAAGTCCTGCTCGCCGTTGACCGAGCCGATGTTGACGATCGCCCCGCGGCCGCTGGCGGCGAGCGGCGCCACCGCGGCGCGAGAGCAGCGGAAGGCGCCGGTGAGGGTGACGTCGAGGTCACGCTCCCAGGTGTCGTCGGGCTCGTCCTCGAACCGGGGCGCATCGAACCCGCACGACGCGGCGTTGTTCACCAGCACGTCGAGACGGCCGAAGCGCTCCACCGCCTGGGCCACGGCCGCCGCCACCGCGGCATCGTCGGCGACGTCACAGGCGGCCGACGCGGCGCCCTCGATCGTCTCGGCGACGCCGCCGGCGAGCTCACCGTCGCGGTCGGTCACCAGCACCCGCGCTCCCTCGGCGCTGAGCCGGCGGGCGATCGCCGCACCGATCCCTCGCCCGGCCCCGGTGACCAGGGCGGCGTGGCCGTCGAACCGTCCTGCCGACGGTACCCGGTCCCAACCGTGGACCGGACCGTCGGTCCGTTCAGCGGCGGGCACCGGCGGCACAGCGATGTCGACCACGACCTTCGCCCGCACCGCTCGCCGCCGCTCGCCACGCATCGGCGACGTCGGTCAACGCGAAGCGCTGCACGGGCATCACGATCTCGCCGGCGACGACGAGGTCGACGAGCTCGCGGTAGCCGTCGGCGAACACGGCGCGCGGGATGCCGAAGCCGGAGTACCCGAGCAGGTCGAGCTGCTTGCCGCGGATCGGCGCCGACGGCATCGGCACGACGGCGCCGGCCGAGGTGCCCACGTTGACGACCCGTGCGCGCGGCGCCAGCACCGGGAGCACCGACACCAGTGGTTCACCCCACAGCATGTCGATCACCACCGTCGGCGGGCCGGCGACCGCGTTGACCTCCTCGCCGAGGGTGGGGCCGATGGCGATGCGGGCGTCGGCGCCCGGCACGGCGGCCAGTCTGGCCTCGTCACGGCCGACGGCGATCACCGCACTGGCCCCGCATCGCTTCGCCGCCTGCACGGCGATGCCGCCGACGGCGCCGGTCGCCCCCAGCACCACCACGATGTCGCCGACGCCGACCTCGGCCCGCGCCGTCGTCGCCAGCCAGCCGGTTGCGCCGGCGATCCCGAGCGCTGCCGCCAGCGCCGGGTCGGTGCCGTCGGCAGCTCGACCAGGTCCGCCTCCGTCACGACCGCCCGCTCGGCGAGGAAGCCGTCGGTCGCGACGCCGCGGCCCGAGCCCTGGGCGTAGACGAACCGATCGCCGACCCAGCCCGGCAGCCTCGATGGCCGGGATGTAGGCGAGCGGGGGGTGCCCGGCGTAGAACGTGCCGGCGGCGATGGCGATGTCGACCGGGTTGAGCGCGACCGCGGCGACGTCGAGCACGAGCTGGCCGTCGGCGGGACCGGGATCGTCTCGCTCGGCCAACACGGGCGGCGACGCCAACTCGGTGATCTCAGCACTGCGCATGGTGGGATCCTGTCTGTCGTTCGGGGGTGTGTACCGCAGAGCAATGGTCAGCGGGTCAGGCATGTGTCAACGCCGCCGGTTCGGCGTTTCAAAGCCGCCGATCTGGTCACCCATGTTCTCGATATCGAGAACCACGGTGACCAGATCGCCGCTTGAACGCCGCGACCCCTACCAACACAAGGTGACCGCTGCTGGTCAGCCCGAACGCGCCATCGCCAGCACCGCCCGGCGCTCGAGCCGGGCACCGAGCTCCATCAGTCGGGCGAGGTGCTCGGGGCCGAGCTCGTTCTGCAGCCGTTCCTCGACGTCGTCGATGTCGTCCCGATGGCTCGCCGTCGACTCGACGGTGTCCGCCCGGCTGGTTCGCGCCGCCCCCAGCAGCTGGGCGGCACGGGCGGAGTCGCCGGCTCGCGTCGCGAGGACGGCCGCGCCCTCCAACGCGAGTGCCACGCAGGCGTCGTCCTGGCTCTCCACGGCCGCGTCGACCGCAGCGCGATGGTGCCTGGTCGCGCTCGCTTCGTCGCGGCGGTCGAGGGCGAGGAACCCGAGGCTGGACTCGGAGAGTGCGACGCCTTCGGACAACCCCGCGGCGCGGTACCAGTCGAGGGCGGCGCGGTGGGCGGACTCGGCGCGGGCGAGCTGGCGGTGGGCGCGGGCACGCATCCCGACGCGGGTGTAGGCCGACGCCATCACGCTGGCGTCGTAGTGCGTCCATCCGGCGCCGCGGCCTTCCACGAACGACCGCCACTGTGCCGCGAGGCCGTCCTCGCCCGATCGTTCGGCGAGATGCACGAGCAGCCTCGCCTGGGCGGTCACCGCGTGGTGGATGCCCAACTCGTTGGCGAGTCGCAGGCTGTGCTCGATGTGGCCGTAGGCGGCCCGTGGGGCGCCGGCGAGGGCCTCGAGCATGCCGCGCACGTACTCCAAGCCGACTGGTCGAGAAGCGCTCGCCGCCCAGGCGGTCGACGAACGGGCTCGCGGCCTCGACGCGAGCATCAGCCCGGGCGAGATCGCCGTCGGCGATGGCGAGCATCGCGTCGGTGATGCGGATGACGCCGGAACCGAAATCGTCACCGAGTCGGTCGAACAGCTCCTGGCCGCGGGCGTACAGCGATGCCGCGTCGGGCGGGGTGGGTGATTCGCCCATCGAGGTCTGACGGGTGAGCGTGGACAGCAGCAGCAAGCAGTCGTAGGCCGTGGCCTCGGCGTCGCCGTTCTCCTCGTCGATCGCCAGGGCCTCGCGGCCGCGCGACTCGGCGAGCGCCAGCTCGGCACGAGGATCGGTGGTTCGAGCCTCCGGTGCCGGACCGGGCTCGGCGACCAGTCCGCTCCACGCCAGCACGCGTGCGCGGCCGGGCGATCGCACCGTCCCGGCGGCGGCGAGCGCGGCGTCGACCCACTCGCGGATCTCCTGACGACGCCCACGGAACCACCACGGCAGCACGAGCTCTCCGACGAGCCGGAGGGCGAGGTCGGGATCGTGGGACACCGCGTGGCCGAGGGCGGCGCGGACGTTGTCGTGCTCCTGGTCGAGTCGGGCGAGCCAGACCAGTTGGGCGGGGCCCCGCGTCTCGCGGTGTGCCGATGGTCGCCAGCTCCACGCACCAGGAGAGGTGATCGGCCCGCGCCGATTCGGTCTCGGCACATTCCTCGAGACGGGCTTGCCCATACGCCCGCAGCGATTCGAGCATCGTGAACCGCACGGCCGACCCGCTGGTGTCGGCGACGAGCAGCGATCGATCGACGAGGCGGCTCGCCAGGTCGAGGGCGTCCGGTCCGCACAAGCGCTCGGCGAGATCGATCGTGATCCCTCCGGGGCACACCGAGAGCTCGCGGAAGGTCCGTCGCTCGTCGGCGAACAGCATGTCGTAGCTCCACGCGATCGCCGCCTCCAGCCCGTCGTGGCGATCGGGCGCGCCGCGCGACGTCTGACGCAGGAGCCGGAAGCGGTCGTCGAGCCGGCTGATGATCTCGAGCACCGGCAACGTCTTGGTTCGCGCCGCGGCGAGCTCGATGGCCAGCGGCAACCGGTCGAGGTGGCGCACCAGCGTGGCGATGTGTTCGCGGTCGGTGCCGCTCGCGGCGTGCGGTTGCACGGCGCGGGCGCGCTCGACGAAGAGCACCGCGGCCTCGCTCTCGGTCAGCGGGGCAACGGCGATCTGGTGCTCTCCGTCGACGTGCAGCGGTTCCCGGCTGGTCGCCAGCACCCGCGCCCGGGAGCAACGCAGGAGCACGTGACGGACGATGTCGGCCACCGCTGCGGCGACGTGCTCGCAATTGTCGATCACGACGATCGCCGGCCGATCTCGCAAGCGCTCGGTCACCCGCTCGGCCGGCGCCGTGGAGACGCGGCCGTCGTTGACCAAGCGCTCGGGAGCTCCGACCGCGACGGCGACGGCCTCGGCCACCGCGCCCGCGTCGACGACGGGTGCGAGCTCCACGAACCAGACCTCCTGGTCGTCGGCCAGCCCGCGGGCGAGCTCGAGCGCCAACCGGGACTTGCCCACCCCGGCCGGTCCGACGAGCGAGACGAGACGCTCGTCGTGCAGCAATGTCGCGAGCTCCGTCAGCTCGCGTTCACGACCGACGAACGACGTCAGGGCGAGCGGGAGCGACGCTGGCCCGGGCAACGGGGACGCGAGCGAGATCGGTGCGTCGAGCGCCGGGTCCTGGGCGAGCACCGAGCGCTCCAAGGCGCGCAGCTCGCGCCCGGGATCGAGACCGAGCTCGTCGAGGAGGTAGTCGCGGGCCGTTCGATAGGCCGCGAGCGCGTCCGCCTGACGCCCGCAGCGGTAGAGCGCGACGATCAGTTGCGCCCGGAAGCGTTCGCGGAGCGGGTGCACGACGACCAGCTCCGACAGGGTGCTCAGCACCTCGGTGTGGCGCCCCATCGCCAGTTCGCTGTCGATCAGACCTTCGTGCGCCGAGAGGGCGATCTCTTCCAACCGCGCCGCGGCGTCGCGGGCGAACCATCGATCGATGACGCTCGGCGAACGGCTCGCCGCGAACCAGGTCGAGCGCCGCTCGGAACCGTTGCACGGCTGCCGCATGCTCGCCGCGGGCCGACTCCTCGCGACCCTGACGCACGAGGCGTTCGATCCGGATCGCGTCGACCTGATCGGGATCGATCGCCAGGGCGTAGCCGTACCCCTGCCGCACGATGACACCCGGGCCGAGCACCCGGCGCAGGTGCGAGACGAGCGCTTGCAGCGCGTTCGCTGCGTTCGCCGGCTGGGCGTCGCCCCAGAGCTCCTCGACGAGCCGACCGTCGGGCACCGGGTGCGGTGCGGCCAACGCGAGCAGCGCGAGCACCGACTGCAGCTTGGTACCGGCGATCGGGACCATCTCGTTGCCGACGCGCACCTCGGTTGGTCCCAGCAGTGCAACGCGGACCGGGCTGTTCATAGCCGTCCCTCTCCCCAGTGGGTTCCGCAGTTCGCCAGGCTACTTCGCGGACCGCGACGTCGCATCGGTCACACGCCGTCAGCGCGACATCAGCCCGCGCGGAGACGATGGGCCATGGGGTCGGAGTCGACGCGCTGGGAAGCGCCGCCCTTGTCGTCCGACGTCGCGGCGATCGCGAGCTATCGCGTCGGGGTCGCCGCCCTCGTCGCCGGCGGCGCCCACGCGTCGCGCCTTCTCGCCACGGCGATCGCCCTCGACCCCGGCTTCGCGCTCGCCCGCGCCGCGCTCGCGGTCGCGCTGGCGCTCGAGGGGCGACCCTACGAGCCGCTGCCTCGTGGCGCGTGTGCCATCAACAGGGCCGAGCGCCAGCACCTCGAGGTCGTCCAGGCGACGCTGTCCGGCAGCGTCCGGCGCGCCCGCGACCTCCGCCGCGAGCACCTGCTCGAGTTCCCCGGCGACGTGCTCATCGTCTGGCTGCCGGTCGTGCAACACGAGATGCGCCGCTGGCGTGACGATCGACCCGGCGTGACGTGCCGGCTCAGATGTAGCCGCGCCGGTCGAGCCGACGGAACGAGAGCCACCCGGGCAGGATCGGCACCCAGTACGTCACCAGGCGGTAGCTGAGCACACCGGCGACGGCGATCGCCGGGTCGACGCCCACGCCGGTGAGCCCGGCGACGAGCGCGGCCTCGATCGCGCCGAGGCCGCCGGGCGTCGGTGCGGCGGCGGCGATGAGCGACGCTCCGAGGTAGACCGCGCCGATCTGGGCGAAGCTGGTGCCGCTGTCGAACGACGCCATCGCGCAGGCGAGCGCCGCGATGTAGGCGAGGGTGACGCCCACCGAGCCGCCGAAGAGCAGGGCGAGCCGGGTCGGCGAGCGCACCAGTGACATCACCCCGGCGAGCGAACGGCGCAGCGCCGGTCCCACCCGTGAGCGCACGAGGTGGCGCCCCCGCCGCGTGGCGATCACCACGCCGGCGACGGCGAGCAACACGGCGATCACCACGAGCAGCTTGCTGCCGCCCGGTACCGAGAACGACGTCGAACTGCTCTGGCCGGCCCATGCGAAGAAGCCCACGAGCAACCCGACGTGCACGATGCCACCGGCGACCACGTTGAGGCCCATGCCGGTCGCCGCTTCGGCGGGTGGCACTCCCGCCTTCTGCATGTAACGGATGTTGAGCGCCATGCCGCCGACGTTGGCCGGCGTGACGCGATTGACGAACGACGAGGCGACCGAGGCCTCGACGGTGGCCACGAACGGCAATCGCGTCCCCACGCCACCGAGCAGCCCGACCGCCGAGAACACGTACGTCAACGCCGACATCACGAGCGCTCCGGCGAGCCACAGCCAGTTCGCCGAGCGCAACGCGCGGATGCTCTCGTCGACGTTGGCCAGTTGCGGCAACAGGATGTAGAACGCGCCCGTGAGGGTGGCGATCATGATCAGCGTCCGCGGGCGCACGCGGACGAGCTGGGCGAGCGGCACCGGATCGGCGCCGATGCCCGCGGCGAGCAGTTCACGGACTTCGCGCAGCAGCGACTTGGACGTCGCCGCGCGGGTGGCGTGCGAGAGGGCCAGCGGCTGGAGATACGGAAGGGCGGCGACCAGGTCGTCGCGATCGATCACCCGCACGGCGGAGGCGACGGAGTCCTGTGCCCCGACGAGGGCGGCGAGCGACGCCAGCAGCTCGGCGCGATCGATCGCCTGCAGGCGCGCCGAGGCCGCCGCCGCGCCGAACCCCAGATCGATCAGCACCGGTCGACCGTCGTCACCGACGAGGATGTTCCCGGCGCGCAGTGCCCGATGGGCGAGTCCGCTGCGATGGAGCCGGGCGACCTCGTGCCAGGTGCGGTCGAGCAGCTCCGGTTCGAGCGCTTCGGGAGCCAGCGAGTCGAGTTGCACGCCGGCGACATCGGTCATCGCCAACGCCATCGAGCCGTCGCCGAGGGGGACCACCGCGCGGAGCTGCGGACAGGCGACGCCGGCGCGCTCGGCCAGCATCAACAGCAACGCCTCGTGCTCGACCTCGCCGGCCAGCGTCGGCGAGCCGCCGGCATCACCCGGGTCCCGGAGCAGGGCGCGGCGGTACCACCGGTACAACAGGTCGGCGTCGCGGCTGTCCTCGGCGTACACCTTCACGAACCACGACTCGCTGGGCCCGGTCACGCGGTAGAGCTGGGAGCGTCCACCGACGACGCGCTGCAGCTCGAGTCGCGGCGCCTCGAACCCGGTGTGGGCGAGGGCCTCGGCGACCGCCGCCCGCGTCGGACGGCGGTTGGGAGCGCCGACCACCACCAGCACCGCCGACCCGACCGCTCCGCCGACGGCCAACACGAGGAGCAGTTCGGGGGCGCCGGCGGTGCCCGCCAGCGCCATCGTGGCGGTCAACACGGCCACGGCGATGTCGGACGCGCGGCGCCACGGGCGAGCGAGCCACGGCAAGCCCACGGTCAGCGCGGCGAACGCACCGGCCAGTGCACCGGGCGACGGGAAGCGGCTCGACAGCAGCCACGAATCGCCGGCGAGCGACCCCGGCAACCGGGCTGGCTCGTCGAGCATCCGCTCGACCAGCCACCATGCCGCGGCGCCCAACGCCGCCGCGCCCGTCGCCGTCGCCAGCCGCCGCCAACGGCGCTGCCACGCCAACACCGCGACGAGGGCGACGGCGATGACGACCGCGGCAATCTGCACCACCACGAGGAGGAGCTGACGGACGGCGGTCGGCACGGCGGTGACCACCCCGCCGAGGTCGTCGCGCACGCCGTCGCTCGTCGCCGTGGCGACCGCCAGGAACAGCAGGAGGAGCAGGGCGGCGGAGGCCCAGCCGACGAGCCGGACGACGTCGCCCGGATGGCGGTAGTAGCGCTCCCCCGGCGGTCGCTCGTCCCTCGGCGCCGGCGGTGACGCGGCCACGGTCGAGGCGGCGGCGCTCATGTCGTGCCGTCCCGGATGACCGCGGCGACGACCCGCAGCACCAACACGATCCCGACGAGCAGACCGCCGTAGCCGAACAGCTCGAACAGACCGGTGCGGTCGGCGACGGCTGGTCCGGCGTCATCGGCGACGAGCAGGATCGCCGAGACGAAGAGCAGCGCGGCGCCGAGTCCACCGAGCAGCGTGCGGTTGACCAGCGTGCGAACGGTGCGTCGCGCATCCTCGCCGAACACGGTCCGCATCTGCAGCTCGCCGCGCGACGTGAGCGCGAGGATGCGATCGACGTGCTCGGGCAGGCGGCGGACGTGTGGCAGCATCGCCAGCAGCTCGTCGCGCACCAGCCGGTCGCGGTCGACGATCGCCTTGCCGGCGGGGGATTCGAGCACCTCGATCGCCGAGGACATCAGCGAGATCCCCGGCGACAGCACCCGCAACGTGCCGTCGACCGTGACGAGCGCCCGCGACAACAGCACGATGTCGGTCGGCAGACGCACGCCGAAGCGCGCCAACGTGCTGACCATCTCCTGCATCAGGTCGGGGTCGATGGTGCCACCCGGCCGCACGTGGTCGGCCATCATCCGCGCCAGCGTGTGCTCCAGGGCGTCCGGTGTCGCCGTGTCGCCGAGCTCGGCGATCCGTTCGACGGCGTCGCGCAGCAAGCTCACGTCGCGCTGTGTGAGCGCCAGGAACATGTCGGCGATGGCGCCCTGCTGGATCGGATCGAGGCGCCCGACGGCGCCGAAGTCGATCAGCCCCAGCGAGCCGTCGGCGAGCACGAAGACGTTGCCCGGGTGCGGATCGGCGTGGAAGTACCCGAGCCGCAGCACCTGGTCGAGGGTCGACAGCAGCAGGCGGTTCGCCAGCTCGGCGCGATCGACGCCACCGACGGCGGCATCCGGCGGCTCGGCGCCGGTGGTCGGCGCCGGCGGCCCGAGGTTCGACACCGTCTGGCCGTCGAAGCGTTCCTGCACGAGGATCCGACGCGTGCACAGGCTGCGGTGCAGGCGCGCCACGCGAACGTGGGCTCCGTCGAGGCGGGAGGCCATCTCCGTCATCGCGTCGGCCTCGCGCCGAAAGTCGAGCTCGGCGCGCAACCCCTCGGCGAACTGCGCGAGCAGCTCGCCCGAGCGCACGACACTGCCGAACGACGTGCGCCGCTGGGCGAGGTTCGCCAGCAGCCCCAACGCCGCGAGGTCGCGTTCCATCGTGGCCTCGATGCCGAGGCGCTGAACCTTCACCACCACCGACTCACCGGTGTGCAGGCGGGCGCGATGGGTCTGTCCGATCGAGGCCGCCGCCAACGGCTCCCACTCGAACTCGGCGAACAATCGCTCGAAGTCGTCACCGAGCTCGGCACTGAGCACGGCGGCGATGTCGTCGCGCGAGGCGGGGGGCACCCGGTTCTGCAACAGGGCGAGCTCGGCACACATGTCGGCGGGCAGCAGATCGACGCGCGTGGCGGCGATCTGGCCGAGCTTGACGTACACCCCGCCGGCCTCCTCCAGCACGCGCCGGAGCCTCACGGCCTGGCTGTCTCCGGCACCGCCGCGGTCGGGGTTGGAGACGCGGGGGGTGAAGCCCTCGCGTCGGGCGAGCCGGAGCAGCTCTCGATAGCGCCGGAGGATCGACACGCGCTGCTGCACCGCCCGTAGCGGATGGGGGGCGATCACGAGCCCGGCGCGCTCGCCGAGCGCCAACGACCCGGGACGGGCGAGGAGGTCGAACGCCACCGCGGCGGCCATCGTCGCCGGTATGCCGATGGCGACGATGTGCGGGACCAGCCCGTCGGACCCCCAGTCCCAGCCGGTCAGCCCGAGCGCCACCACCACGGCGAGCCCCCAGCCGAGCAGGCCGCTGAGCAGCGCCGTGCCCCATCCCCGCCGGATGCCGAGCAGACGCAACGAGATGATCGTGATGACCACGGCGAGGGCGATGCCGGCGAACCCGCGTCCGACCACGACGGGCCACGAGGCGGCGCTGATCGACACCGAACCGATCACCACTGCCCCCCCACACACGGCGGCGCCCCGGTACCGCACAGCGACAAGCCGCTTCGCTCGTCGACCACGGCGACCAGATCGGCTCGCGGCTGGAAGGCGAGTGCGGCGTCGAGCTCGACGATCGCCGACCCGTTCGCCTCGTCGTCGAAGTCGTACTGGTACGTCACGCAGGCCGCCCGCCGACACGTACGTGCGGATCGATTCGAGTGCCGGCGGGAGCTGGACGACGCGCTCGTAGCGGCGCCAGCCGACCTCGTCGGTCGGCACCTCGCGAGCGTCGTCGATCGGGCACGAGCCCGGTGGGAGGAGAGTGACCCGCACGGCGTTCCCGCCGGCCTGGTCGGAGTCCAACCAGAACTGCCCCGTGCCGTTCTTCACGCGCGCGCCACCCACCGACCAGCCGGCGGGCAGAGACGCCACGCACGGGACCGCGGTCGCGGTCGGGACGGACTGTGCCATCAGCACCATCACCGATTCGGTGCCGCACGCCGGCGAGTCAGCGATCGCCGGCTCGGTGGGCGTGAACATGCCGTACACGTTGACGAGCGCAAGGAACATGAACAGGGCGATGCCGACGGCGTAGATCACCCGCCGCGGCCCCCAACGCTGCAGCGAGATCGGTCGTCGCTCCGGCGCCAACGCCCGGAACTGGGCGAGCAGGTCGCGTCCGTCGCGCTTCATGTCCGAGCGCAGCTGCGTGGGGCTGGCGATGCCACGGGCGGCGGCGAACGCCTCGGCGATCTCGTCCGGCGTGAAGTACGCCAGCGCTCGGGCGTACACCCGCTCGGCGTCGGTGCGCAGAGCGAGGACCAGCATCATGTTGGCGAGGTCGACGGCCTCGCGCCACGGCGACGGGCGCACCTGGACGAAGGCGACGTCGATCACCACGAGGTGCCCGTCCTTGACCAGCAGGTTGGCCGGCTTGATGTCGCGGTGGGCCAGGCCGGCGTCCCACAACCGCCGCACGAGGGCGAGGCCTTCGTCGATGATCTGGTCGTCGACCTCGGCCTCGCCGATCTCGACCGCGCCGTCGAAGAACTCGGTCACCAGCAGGTACTCACGCTCGGGCGTCAACTCGACGACGCCGTGTGGGGTCGCCGTCGGGATGCCCGAGTCGCGCATCAGCCGCAGGGCGTAGTCCTCGTACTGCACGAGGCGACGGACCGTCGAGAACGGCACCTCGTCCTCGAGGCGCCCGTACAGGATCGTGCGGCCGGTCTTGTACCAGCGGTCCGACCGCACGTGGTTCATCGCGTAGAGCTTCCCGAAGACGTAGGTGTCCGGGTCGCCGGCGAGACGCACCCGCAACGGCGTCGAGCCGCCCGAGCCGGCCAGGCCGACCGGCTTGATGTCGACCACCTCGACGCCGAGCTGGTCGGCGAACGCCTGTCGCACCGCCTCGCCGCGCCGACCGCCGACATCGAGGTGCGCCGTCTTGCCGCCGTGCAGCGTCACCGGCACGACCTCGTTCGGCGTGAAGAAGCGGAAGGCGTTGAGCGGGATCGCCACTCCGAAGGCGACGCCGACCAGGGCGTCGAAGGGGTGGTCCACGGCGAGGTACATCCGCGACGCGACACAGATCGCGACCGCGGTGGTGCCGAGGATCTTGGCGATCGAGCGCGAGCGTCCGGGCACGACCAGCATGTAGATGATGCCGACAACGGTGAACGACACGATTGCCGCCGGCGCCGAGGGCAACGAGTACCCTCGCCAGCGACCGATGGTGGTGACGTCGTAGGGCCGCGGCCGCTTGTACGCGGCGATGAGCAGGATGCCGAGCACCTCGAGCACGAGCACGCTGCCGAGGAACGTGAACAGGTGGCGCCACCGCTTGAACCCCACCGTCGCGATGATCAGGGCGATGGCGACGAAGAACATCACCCACCCGGTGGCGACCCGGTCGACGGCCCGGGCGGCTTGCACGAGCCACTCCGTCCGTAGGTGGGCCACGGCGCGCAGGATCGCGGTGTCGATGCGATCGGTGAGCCGGCGCAGCGGGGCCGAGAAGAGGGCCACCACCATCCAGGCGACGAGCACCACCAGGCCCACGATCCACGCCCGACCGGTCCGTCCGATGTTCCGCGGCAGCGGCGGCGGCGCACCGGTCGGGCGCCGACGGCCCGGCGTGCGCCGCACGGTCGGCGGCACGGACGAGGTGGACACGCCGGTCCCTCCGTCGCCGATCGCCGGATCCATCGGTGCCGCCGTCATCGTTGACCCGCCAACCAGGCCGCGACGACCGACGTGACCGTGGCGTCATCGTCGCTGAGCTCGCGGTTCAGGTCGCGCACGGCCTCGGTCGTCAACCGCGCCGAGGCCGCGTCGACGACATCGGTGATCCCGGCTCCCCACCGATCGACCAGCTCGGCGCGGATCAACGGCGTGACGTTCTCGGCCGGCTGCAGCCGGCGATCGTCGGCGAGCTCGACGAAGTCCGGGTCGTCGAGGATCGGATCGGTGGTGAACAACAGACCGACGTCGATGTGACCCTCGCGCAACGCCTGCACCGTGAGCGGCCCGCCGGTGTCGAGGCCGAGGAAGCGGTCGAAGGACAGCCCGTACACGTCGTCGAGGCCGACGAGGCACAGCGGACGAGCCGGGCATTCGGACGGACCACCGAGCGTGAGCCGCCCGTCGACGTGGGCCAGATCGCTGAGGGTGGCCACGTGGAGTCGTTCGGCCGTCGTCCGCGTGACGACGAACGTGTTGGCGTCCTGCGCCGGCGCCGGAGCGAGGGCGACGATGGGATCACCGGCGAGCGCCGCCACGAGCTGATCGTGCGTTGCCGTGACGTCGTCGTCGGGCTCGGCGACGCCGACGCTGTAGAACTCGGCGGCCGTGCCGGCGTACTCCGGCACGAGCTCCACCAGCCCGGCGTCGAGCGCCGGGCCGACGAACTCACGCGGCCCGAGCCCGTAGGCCCGCTGCACGGTGAACCCGGCCGCCTCCAGCGTCTGGCTGTAGACCTCGGCGAGCACGCGACTCTCGGCGAAGTCGAACGAGGCGACCGTGACGGCGTCGTCGTCGAGGGTGCTGGGCGAGCCGGCCGATGCCGCACCCACCGGAACGGCCGCCAGCGCGGGCAACGCCAGCACGCCGACGAGGACCGCCCGCGCCAGGTGCGTCGTGCCGGTCGGCGGCGCGACCGGCGCACCGCTTTCGACGTCTGCGGTGACCGACCCCCGAACGGGGCGACCGATGCCGAGGGCCAGGCGCACGATGGCGGCGATGGCGACCCCGAGCGCCGCTCCGCACACGACGTCGAGCGGGTTGTGGGCGCCGACGTAGACCCGACCGATCATGACCCCGAGCACGACCGCCCACGGCACCAGGCGCCACCGGCCGGGCAGGAACGGCGCGATCACCCCGGCCAGCCCGGCCACGAGCACGGCGTGACCGGAGACGAAGCTCTCGCCGGCGGGCGGCACGTCGCCGCGCAGGTTCACGTCGGCACCGATCGACGTGCCGGGTCGTTGCCGGCTGACGATCGCCTTGACCCCCCGCTCCGACACGAGCTTGAGCACCGTGACCAGGAGCGCGGCGATCGCGAGGCGCCTTCGGTGCATCACCAGGGCGACGATCGCGACGATCAGCCCCACGGCCAGCGCGCCGATCTGTTGCAACGGCCACGCCGCGCCGTACAGCCATCCGGGCAGATCGTTGATGCGGTGGAACGTCCACTTCTCGGCGCTCGAGACGCGACCGTGACGGACGGCGACCATGCCCAGGGCGAGCACGGCCAGCCCCACCACGAGCGCGGACACGTCGCGGTTCGTTCGAGCCGACGGCGGCGACCCACCCATGCTGACATCGTGCGCCACGGCGCTGATGCCGTCCTGAGGCCGACCGCCGGCTCAGGCCGGTGTCAGCGGGAATCGTCATGCTGGGTCCCGATGCGCCGCCGTGTCGAACCCGGCGGTCGCGATCGGCGCCATCAGCGTGTGCACACCGCCGTCGGCCAGGCTGGAGCGTCATGAGCGGCGAGCCGCCGGCCACGTCGGCGCCGGAGGAGACGTCGATGTTCCATCGCCGCGTCCACGCCCTCGTCGTCGGCGTCGTCCTGCTGGCGATCGCGACGTCGATGGCGATCGTCATCGGGCTCGACCCGACCGGGTCGATCCTGCAACCCCCGGACGATCGCTGGCTGGCCTGGATGATCGACATCCGCACGGCGTGGTTGACCGACGTGGCCAAGGCGGTGAGCTTCCTCGGGACGGTCGTCGTGATGGTGCCGCTGCGCCTGGCGATCGTCGCCGTGCTCGCCGTCCGTCGGCGCTGGCTGCAGGCGGGCGCGTTCCTCGGCGCCGTCGTCACGTCCGAGCTGTGCATCGGGCCGTTGAAGGCGCTGATCGACCGACCCCGGCCTCCGGATCCGCTGATCGACACGAACTCGGCGTCGTTCCCGTCGGGGCACGCGATCGCAGCGTCCGTCACCGCGCTCGGCCTGGTGGTGGTGCTGGTGCCGCCCGGTCGGCGGCGTACCCGGTGGACGGTGGCAGCAGCGCTGTTCGCGGCGACGATGGCGATGGCCCGCACCTACCTCGCGGCGCACTGGGCCAGCGACGTGGTCGCCGGCGCCGCCATCGGCACCGGCCTCGCGTTGGTCTGGCCGGCGGCGCTGGAGCTGGTCCGGGCGCGGGTGCGCGCCGATCGAGCTGAGTGTCACGCAGCGCGGTACGGCGTCAGGGCGCCGTCAGCGGGGTTCGGGACGATCGGGCGATGCGACCTGCCCTCGTTCTCCTCGCCGTCGTGCTCACCCTCGCCAGCTGCTCCAGCGAACAGCGCCGAGAGCTCGGCGAGGAGGACGTGCGCGACTTCCTGTCCGGGCGGATCGAGCAGGTGGCCGATGAGCACGGCGTCGACCTCTCCGACGACGTGCAGTGCTCCGCCGACATCAACCCTGAATCGGAGCTCACGGCGTCGTGCGCCGGGACGACGACCAGCGGCGAACCCGTCGCAGCCGCACTGACAGGGTCGGCGAACGCCGACGACGAGGAGTGCGTCGGCGATCTGACGCTGACCGTCGGGTCGGACGTGACCGAGGAGCGCGGCGTCGCCTGCTTCGACGTCCCCTGACAGGAGCCCGCCCGGACCGGATCACCCCTCGCTCACGCCAGCGTGCACGCCGGCGACCAGCGGCTGGAATCGGTCCCGGACGCCGTTGAGTCGAAGTGACTCGAGATGCCGATGGTGCCACACGTCGCACCGCCGGTGTGCGGTCACGGTCATGGCAGTAACTGCAAGGGCGTGGATGAACGGTGTGATGGATGTCACTGGCAGTGTCGGCGCGCCGTTGCGGGCACATCCGTGGCGACCAACGGGTTCGCCCTCGGTGCGCACCACGGAGATCGGTGCCGGCGGCTCGCCGATGCGCTGCGACTGCCAGACTCCTTCGTGCCCGCACCGGCGAAGCCGCTTGCCGCCGCACTGACCGCCCGACCGCTTCGGATCGGCCGGCTGCCGCTATCAACAGGAGCGAACGGCGACGCTCGCCCGTCAGACAACAGACCGAAGGAGACCACGATGACCCAACCGAGTGACGGTGACGTCGACACGTCGATGGAGGCGGCCGCCGCGGTGCACCGCGGCGGAGCCTTGCGCCCGCCGGCGGCGCGCGTCGCCCTGCTGCGCGGCGCGGCCGAGGAGTTGGAGCAGACGCGCCGCCGATCTGATCGCGGCCGCCGATCAGGAGTCGCACCTCGGTGCCGGCCCGCCTGCGCAACGAGCTCACCCGCACCACCACGCAGCTCGAAGCGTTCGCCGCGATCGTCGCTGACGGGTCGTGGGCGCGGGCGACGATCGACACCGCGGCCCCCGGTCTGCGCCGCATGATGTGGCCGATCGGGCCCGTCGTCGTGTTCGGCGCGTCGAACTTCCCCTTCGCCTTCGCCACGCCCGGCGGCGACACGGCGTCCGCGCTCGCCGCCGCCTGCCCCGTGGTGGTCAAGGCCCACCCGGCGCACCCGACGACGGCGGCGATCGCCGCGGACGCGATCGCCCGGGCGGTCGAGCGCGCCGGCCTGCCGGCGGCGTGCTTCCAGCAGGTCGCCGGCGACGTGGCCGTCGGGGTGGCACTCGTCGAGCAGCCGGCGACTCGCGCCGTGGCGTTCACCGGCTCGTTCGCCGCCGGGCGGGCGCTGTTCGACGCCGCCGCCCGCCGCGTCGAGCCGATCCCCGTGTACGCCGAGATGGGCTCGACCAACCCGGTGTTCGTGCTGCCGGGCGCGCTCGGCGAACGGGCCGAGTCGGTGGTGAGCGCCCTCGCCGACTCGGTGGTGCTCGGCGCCGGCCAGTTCTGCACCAATCCCGGCGTGATCGTCACGATCGACGGCGACGGGTTCGCCCGCGCCCTCGCCGACGCGCTGAGCGCCCGCGCTCCCGCACCGATGCTCACGCCGGGGATCGCCGGCCGCTACCGCGACGACGTGGCGTGGATGCTCGAGGCCGACGGCGTCGACGTGCTGACCGGCACGCCCGAGGAGGGCCGGCCGGCGTGCGTGCTCGTCGACGCCGCGAGCTACCGCAACACGCCGGAGCTGCGCCGCGAGGTCTTCGGCCCGCTCACCGTCGTGGTGTCGTGCGCCGACGCCGCCGAGCTGGTCGCCCTCGGCGGGGAGGTCGACGGGCAGCTCACGTGCTCGGTGTTCGCCGCCGACGACGACGCCGCGCTGGTCGACGCGCTGGTGGGCGTGCTCCCCGAGCACTGCGGGAGGCTGGTCTGGAACGCCGTGCCAACCGGGGTGACGGTCAGCCCGGCGATGCAGCACGGCGGTCCCTACCCGGCGAGCACCGATTCCCGCTCGACGTCGGTCGGCACGGCAGCGATCGAACGCTTCTTGCGGCCGGTGACGTTCCAGGGCTTCCCCGACGCGCTGCTGCCGCCCGAGCTGCGCGACGCCAACCCGCTCGACATCGTCAGGCGCGTCGACGGCGTCTACACGAGCGCGGCGGTGGCCGGCGCCGGCTGATCGGCGTCGCACCACTGCGACCACCAGCGCCCGAAGCGCTCCCACTGCAGCGTGGCGTGGGCGCGCTGGCTGTCGCTCAGGCGATCGGTGGGGTCGAGGGTGGGTGCGTACTCGTCGTGGCCGGCGAGCACGGCGAGGTGGCGGTAGTACAGCGTGAGGTCGGGACCTTCGTCGAAGGCCGACAGTGCGCCGAGGGCGGCGTCGAGCTCGCGGGCCCGCCGCTCGGCCACCGGGTCGCCGTCCGCCGCGGCGCGGGCGAGGCGCACCAGCTCCAGCACCGGCCCGGGCAGCACGTTGCCGACGCCGGTGATCACGCCGTGGGCGCCGCAGCCGACGATCCCGTGCACCACCTGCGTGTCGACCCCGACGAGGAGCACGAGGTCGTCCGCACCCGACGTGATGTGCTCGGCGGCGTAGGTGAGCGAGGCGGCCCCGCCGAACTCCTTGTAGCCGACGAGGTTGGGGTGGTCGTCGCGTAGGCGGAAGAACAGGTCGGCGCGCGTCTCGAAGCCGTAGTACGGGCTGTTGTAGATCACGCACGGCAGGGTCGGCGCGGCGGCGAGCACACCTTCGAAGTGAGCGTGCTGGGCGGCCGGGGACACGGCGCGCGACAGCACGCGCGGGATCACCATCAGCCCCGCCGCGCCGACGGCGGCGGCGTGGGCGGCCAGCGCCGCGGCGCGCGCCGGGCTCTGCGCACCGGTGCCGACCACGACCGGCACGCCGGCCGCGACGAGTCGCTCCACCCCCGCGCACCGCTGCTCGTCCGACAGCAGCGGCCAGTCCCCCATCGACCCGCAGTACACGACGCCGCTCATGCCGCCGTCGACCAGGCGCGTCGCCGTTGCGACCAGCGCGTCATGGTCGACCACGCCGCGCTCGTCGCAGGGCGTCATCAGCGCGGGCATGCACCCGCGGAACACCACATCGTCCATTTCACAGCCTCCTCGTCCGCATTCAATACTGCACCCGTGGCACGCCCACCGAAATCGGCGCTCGTGGTCGGAGCCGGGATCGTCGGCCTGTCGGCCGCCCTCGAGCTCGCCGAACGTGATGTCGACGTCACCGTGATCGACCGCGGGCCGGTCGACGGGGGGTGCGCGATCGCCAGCGCCGGCCATCTGGTGCCGAGCCACGTCGTGCCGCTGGCGGCGCCGGGCGCGCTGCGCACCGCCGTGCGCGACCTGGTGCGCCGGGACGGAGCGGTGTCGGTGGCGTGGTCGGCCGAGCCGGCGCTCTGGCGGTGGATCGCCCGCTTCACCCGCAGCTGTTCGGCACGATCGGTCGACGGTGCGGCGCCGGCGATGGCGGCGCTGGGCCGGGTGAGCGACGCGGTGTGGGACGGCTGGCTCTCGCCCGACGACGCGGTGCAGACCGCCGGCCTGTTCGACGTGTACCGCGACCGACGGGCCTTCGACGCCGCCCGCCACCACGCCGACGAGCTGGCGTCGTGGGGCGTCACGGTCGACGTGGTCGACGGCGCGACCGCGCTGGCGATGGAACCGGCGCTGATCGGGCCGGTGGCCGGTGGTGTGCTGCTGCCCGACGACCGATGTCTCGATCCGGTGCGCGCCCTCGACGCGCTGATCGCCCGGGTCGCATCGGCGGGCGTGTCCCTGCGGCCCTTTCACGAGCTGATCGACCTCGACACCAGTGGCCGCCGGGTGGTGCGGCTGCGGACCACCGCCGGCGACCTCGGCGCCGACGAGGTGGTGCTCGCCGCCGGGGCGTGGACCGGGCGGGTGGCCCGCCTCCTCGGGACGCGGGTGCCGGTGATCGCGGCCCGCGGGCTGAGCCTCACGGTGGAGAAGCCCGACGTCGGGCCGAGGCGACCGATGCTCCTCGGCGAGGACCACTTCGCCGTCGGCCCCACCGCCGACACGCTGCGCCTCAGCGCCTGGTTCCAGCTGAACCGCTACGACCTGTCCGTGCCGGCGGACCGCATCGCCCGTCTCGAACGGATGGCGCGAGGCCGCCTGCGCCTCGACCCCACCCTGACCGTCCGGCGCCGGTGGGCCGGACTGCGACCGGTGACACCCGACGGCGTCCCGATCATCGGTCGCCTGCCGGCCTGGGACAACGTCACGGTCGCCACCGGCCACTCGATGACCGGGCTCACCCACGGGCCGGGCACGGGCCGCCTCGTCGCCCAGCTCGTCAGCGGCGAGCAGCCCGAGATCGATCTGCACCGCTTCGCCCCCGGGAGGTTCCGATGACCGAAGTACTCACCGTCGACGGTGCCCGCCGCGTCGCGCGTCGTCGACTCGCACACCGGCGGCGAGCCGACACGCGTCGTCACCGACGGGTTCCCCGATCTCGAGGGCGCGACGCTCGCCGAGCGTGCTGCCGACATGGCCGGGCGCCACCGCCGGCTCGCCACGGCGATCGTCGACGAGCCGCGCGGGAACGAGGCGATGGTGGGTGCGCTGCTCACCCCGCCGACCGACCCCGCGTGCGTCGCCGGCGTCATCTATCTTCGACCGCACGATGGTGCTCGGCATGTGCGGTCACGGCACCATCGGCGTCGTCGAGACGCTCGCCCGCCTCGGTCGCATCGGCCCCGGCGAGCACGCCATCGAGACACCGGTGGGGGTGGTGCGCACCGTGCTCGGCGACGACGGGCGGGTGACGATCGACAACGTCGTCAGCCGGCGCACCGCCCACGACGTGCGGGTCGACGTGCCCGGCATCGGCGCCGTGGCCGGCGACGTCGCCTACGGCGGCAACGTCTTCTTCCTCGTCACGTCACCGGCGATCGACCTGTCGTTGCCGCGCGCCGACCTGTTGCGCATCGCCGACGACATCCGCCGTGCCGTGCACGACGCCGGACATCCCGACGTCGACCACGTCGAGCTCTACGGCCCGCCCCTCGCCGCGGGTGCGAACTCGCGCAACTTCGTGCTGTGCCCGAGCGGCACCTACGACCGCTCGCCGTGCGGCACCGGCACCAGCGCCAAGGTGGCGGTACTGGCCGCCGACGGCGCGCTGGCCGAGGGCGAGACCTGGGTGCAGGAGTCGATCACCGGCTCGACCTTCGAGATCACCTACCGCTGGCACGACCGCGACGAGGCGTCGGTCGTGCCGACGCTCACCGGCACCGCCGTGGTCACCGGCCAGGCCGAGCTGCTGATCCACCCCGACGAACAGGACTGACCGCCCCCGCCGCCGCGATCTGGTCACTCTGCGTCTCGAACGGCCATCTGGTCACCCATCGTTCTCGATATCGAGACGGAGAGTGACCAGATGCGTCACACGTCGGAGGCCGACCGGGCGCCCTGGCCGATGAGCCACTCCACGAGCTCGTCGGCGTGCTCGCGCTCGGCGGCGTCGAGCGGGGTCAGTGGCTCCCACGGCGGCACCCAGTTCCGGTCGGCACCGCAAGCCGAGCAGGAACCTCGCGCACTCCAGCCGCCCGCCGTGGCACGCCGACCAGAAGGCCGCCGTGATCGCGGAGGGTGCTGGCTCGTCGCGCCGGACGATGTCCGCCACGCGGTCGAGCAGGCCGAGCGTGGCGGCGTGGTGCAGCTCGACGTCGGCTCCCCTGTCGACCAGCCGGAACGCGACCCGCCACTGCTTGAAGCCGCACGCGTCCGACAGCGGCGGTCCGCCGCCGAGCACCGCGCCGGGGGCGTCGATGTCGGCGCCGGCGTCGAGCAGCGCGTCCAGCGCCTCGAGGTCGTCGCTGCTGGCCGCCCAGTGCAGCGCGGTCTCCTCGTGCGGCCCGCGAAACCGGGCGTCGACGTCGGCCCCGGCGTCGACCAGCACCCGGATCGTGCCGGCGACGCCGGGAAGGTGGCCGGGCCAGTCGGTCGCCACGTGCAACAGGGTCCGCGACATGCCACCCGGACCGTCGTCGCCGTAGCGGGCGGCCGCCGCTCCCGGGTTCGCCGTGAGCAGGCGACGCAGCTCGTCGACGTCACCAACGCGGATCGCTCCGACGAGCGCGACCGCCACCGGATCGTCGGGATCGACCGTGATCAGCCGACCTCGACGGCGAGTCGGTCGAGCGTGCGCTCGTACCAGGTGATGTGCAGGTGCGGATCGCCCAGCAGGCGCGGCCGGTCGAGCCCGAGCAGGAAGCGCTCGGTCGCTGCCACCGCCTCGGCGCGAGCGAGCTGGTACCCCATGCAGAAGTGGCTCCCCAGTCCGAAGGCGAGATGCCCGGCCACGCCGCCCTCCCGGTAGCCGGGCTTGCGCTCGACGCCCATCAGCAGGTCGCGGCGATCCGGGTCGAAGCGTTCGGCGTCGGCGAACACGGAATCGTCGGTGTTCGCCGCGCCGAGGCACACCACGACGTCGCTGTCGGCGGGGATCGTGGTGCCGTACCACTCGACCTCGGCGTTGGTGCGCCGGTCCTCGTACACGATCGGGCCGTCCCGGCGCAGCGACTCGGAGAACGCCCGATCGACGCGGCCGGGATCGTCGCGGCACGCCGCCAGCTCGTCGGGGTCGCGCAGCAACGCCCACCAGAAGTTGCGCAGCGCCATGTCCGTGGTGGGTCCGCCGGCGACGAGCAGGAAGCTGACGAACGAGTGGATCTCCTCGTCGGTGAGTCGCTCGCCCCCCGCCTCGGCGTGGACGATCTTGGCGATCAGGTCGTCGGTCGGCGCCGTTCGTCGGGCGTCCATCATCGGGTCGAGGTGAGCAGCGAGGCGGCGGTGGGCGGCGTTGCCGGCGGCCCGCAGCTCGGGGACGTCGGCCAGGCCGTCGAGGATGAGCGTGCCGATCTCGAGCAGCATCGGGGCGTCGTCGGGCGGGAACCCGAGCAGGCCGGCGATCGTGGTGAGCGGCAGCCGCCGCGTCATCCCGTCGACGAGGTCGATCGTCGGCGAGCCGGCGAGCTCGGCGGCCAGCCGGTCGATCGCCGCCGCGATGATCGGGCGGTAGCCGTCGAGGCTGCGCCCGACGAACGCCGGCGCCACGATCGTGCGCTCCTTGATGTGCCGCGGCCCGTCGAGCTCGGCGAGGGTGCGCCCGAAGACCGGCCGGAACCGCTCCTGATAGGTGCGCGCGGTGTACACCTCCGGGTTGCGCAGCACGGCGACGACGTCGTCGTAGCGCGACAGCACCCAGCGGCCGCCGATCTCGTCGTACATCAGCGGCTGCTCCTCGCGCATGCGCCGCCACACCGGGAACGGGTCGCGCCCGTACTCCTCGCTGCGCAGGTCGACGCCGGTGACGGTCGCGGCCGCGCTCACGAGCCCACCGCTTCGGGACCGCCCGACGCCATGCTGCGGTAGGCGGCCGCCAGCACGTCGACCGTGCGGGCACCGAGCTCGATCGGCGAGCGGTTCACCACGTCGCGCCCGAGGGCCAGATCGACGATCGTGTCGACGGGACCGACGCAGTGGTAGGCACCGGCGTCGACCGGCAGCGGGATGTCCTCGCCGCCGCGATCGGCGCGCCACCACCACAACCGGTCGCGCTCGAGGTCGGCGTGCAGCTGACCCTCGTCACCGAACACGCGGATCTCGTACTGGTGGCGGTCCGACTGGCTGCCGCTGTGGAACGACGCCCCGCTCACCGCGCCGGTGGCACCGCCGGCGAAGCGGATCGCCATCGCGTCGTGCAGCTCGACGTTGGCGTGCGGGGGGCGGAACCCGAGGGCGTACACGCTGTCGGCGCGAAGCCCGGTGACGCCGAGCGCCCATCCGAGGATGTGCGACAACTGCGCCTGGGCGTAGCCGCCGCCCGACATCGCTGGATCGGTCCACGTGCGGGTGTCGACGACCGGGTCGGTGGGACCGGCGGAGTACAGCGACGAGCCGTCGAGCAGCTGTCGGGTGCCCGACGCCATGTGCACCATGACGTGCTCGACGTTGCCGACACCGCCCTGCGCCCAGAGCTCGCTGGCGCGAGCGAACGTCGGCAGGTGGTTCCAGCCGAAGGCGACCACGACGTGCCGGTCGAGCTCGTCGGCGCGGCGCACGAGCTCCCACGCGTCGGCGGCGTCGATGGTGACCGGCTTCTCGATCAGCACGTGGGCCCCGGCGTCGAGGGCCGCCATGGCGTGCTCGTGGTGCAGCGAGACCGGGCTCGACACGACGCACACGTCGACACCTGCGTCGAGCACGTCGCGGTAGTCCTCGCTGGCGATCGGGAAGCCGAACTGCTCGGCCACCTTCGCCAGCTCGTCGGGTCCCTTGCGACACACGGCCACCAACTCGACCTCGTCACCACGTGCGGCGAGCGCCGGGATGTGCGACACCTGGGCCCACACGCCGGCCCCGATCACCCCGACGCGCACACGCTCGCTCACTGCTTCACCATCATCAGCAGGGACTCGAGCAGGGCGCGCAGCCGGCCCGACTCCCCCGTGTTGTCCACCTCGTCGCAGCGCCACTTCTCCATCCACACGTACTCGCTGGCGATCCAGCCGTCGTACCCCTGCTCGAGCAGGCTGCGCACGAGCAGCTCCAGGTCGAAGCCGTTGTCGCGCACCTTGGCCTGCATCACGCCGTCGGCGCCGGGGCGGATCTGCACGTGCCGGGTGCGATCGAGCAGCCCCAGCATGGTCGGCACCGTCCAGCCGGCGTAGACGAAGTGCGACGGGTCGAGGGTGATCGTCAGCCCCGGACACCGATCGAGCAGCTCGGCCGTGGCCTCGGGAGACTCCACCACCGACCCCACGTGCGGCTCGACCGACACGCCGAGCCCGGCGTCGGCACCCATGGCCACCAGCGGCGCCAGCCCGGCGGCCGAGGCGTCGAGCGCCTCCGACAGCGACTGGCCGTCGGCGACGACCCCCGGGAGCAGCGTGATCCCCGGCGCCTCGAGGGCGACGGCGAACTCCACCATCGCCCGGAAGATCGCCTGCAGCTGCTCCTGGTCGTCGCCGGTACGACTGGTCGGCGTGACCCGGTCGACCTCGAGCACCGAGGTGAGGAACACGTCGGCGACGGCGAGGCCGGCGGCGCGCACGTCGGCACCCACCGCGGCGGCGCGACCGGAGGGGTCGGCGACGACCGACGGCACCGTCACGTGGGTGGCGTCACCGAACACGCCGATGTCGACGCCGGCGAATCCGAGATCGCCGACGATCGCCAGCGCCGTGCGGTGGCTCACCGACGGCCAGCCGTAGTCGGCGCACGACAGCTGGACGGTCACGCAGGACCCTGCGTCGCCGCACTCACCACGTGATCCGGTAGCGGTCGACGACCGACTCGATCACCTCGATCCCGAGTCCGGGCTTGTCCGGGGGCGAGATGAAGCCGCCCTCGTGCCAGAACGGCTCGGTGACGAGCTCGTTCTGCATCGGGTTGTCCAGCGGCTTCAGCTCGAAGAGCAGACACCGCGGCGACGACGCCGACAAGGCGAGGCTGGCGGCGGTGATGATCGCGCTGCTCCAGGCGTGGGCGTTGAACCAGAGCTGGGTCTGCTCGACCGCGTCGATCAGCTCGCGGAAGCCGGTGATGCCGCCGGCGCGACCGGGGTCGCAGCCGATGACGTCGACGATGCCGGTGGCGATCAGGCGGTGGTACTGCTCGGTGGTCCAGCATCGTTCGCCGGTGGCGATCAACGCCGTGCAGTGACGGCGCAGCTGCTGGAAGCCCTGCACGTCCCACGGCTCGAGCGGCTCTTCGACCCAGCGCAGCCCGTACTCCTCCCACGCTTGCGTGGTGCGCGTGGCGCGGCTCACGTCCCAGCGCAGGTGCTGACCCCGGTCCATCATGATGTCGGCGTCGGGCCCCGCGGCTTCGCGGAGCAGGCGCATGAACAGCACGTCGCGGTCGAAGTCGTAGCCGACGTTGGCGTCGCCCTTCTTGCCGAGGCCGATCTTGAACCCGTGCATGCCCTCGGCGACGTACTTGGCGTGGCGCTCGGCCTCGGCCTCGAGGCTCGGCAGGAAGGCGTGCGACGACGCGATCACCGGCACACGCGGCTGGCGGGCGCCGCCGAGCATCGAGATCAGCGACTGACCGCTGACCTTGCCGCGCAGGTCCCACAGCGCGATGTCGAGCGCACTGCGGGCGAACGAAGCGATCCCCTCGGGTCCCGTCCACCAGGTCCGCTCGGCGAGCTCGTGGGAGATCGCCGCGTTGTCGAGCGGGTCACGCCCGATCACCAGGTCGGACAACCCCTCGATCATCACCTCCGTGGCGCGACACGCTTCGGCCCACATCGTGATCGCCTCGCCCCACCCGACCACCCCGTCGGTGGTCTCGATGCGGCACAGCGTCAGTCGCCGCAGTGCCCCGTTGTCGTTCGGCTCGGGATATTCGACCGAGATCGGATCGACCCGTGCGATCTTGCCCATCCGTGCCCCTCCCGTGGACTGAGAACGTTTCCAGCCCACCGTACACCGCGGGTGACGGCCGGTGCCACCCGGCCGATCACTCCAGGCCGAGCTCGGCGGCGAGCAGGTGGCGGCGCACCTTGGCCAGGCCGACCCGTGGGATCTCGGCGACCAGGTGCACCTCCTTCGGGCGCTTGTACGGCGCCAGCCGACCGGCGGCGAACGCCACCACCTCGTCGGCGGTCACCCGTCCGACGACGGCCGCGCACACCCGCTGCCCCCACCGCTCGTCGGGGCGTCCGAACACCACGACGTCGTCGACGCCACGCAGTTCCCCGAGCGCCTGTTCCACCTCGGCGGGGTAGACGTTGACCCCACCGGTGATGATCAGGTCGCTGCGTCGCCCGGACAGGAAGAGGAAGCCGTCGTCGTCGAGTCGGCCGAGGTCGCCGACCGTGAAGGCGTCGCCGCGCCACGCCGCGGCGGTGCGCTCGGGATCGCGCCAGTACTCCCAGCGCGCCCACGAGGGCGTCCGGCACCACACCGCGCCGTCGCCGTCGACCGCCAACGACCGCCCGGCCCGGGCCCGCCCGACCGTGCCCGGGCGCTCCAGCCAGTCGCCCGACGCGCACACGGTGAACTGACCCTCGGTCGATCCGTAGAACTCCCACAGCCGGGTGACGCCGACGGCCTCGATCGCCCGGCGCTTGAGCGGCTCGGGGCAGGGCGCGCCGGCGTGGGCCACCAGCCGCAACGACGCCAGGGCGCCGAGCGATCCGGTGTCGTCGAGACGTTGCAGGTGGGCGGGCGTGCAGAACGCCGTCGTGACCCCGTGCGTCGTGACCGCGTCGAGCACGCCGTCGACGCTGAACGGGCCGGGCAGCACCACGGTGCCGCCGGCGAGGAGCGTGTTGAGGGCGAAGCGGATCGGCGCCGAGTGCTGCAACGGCGAGCACACGAGGTGCACGTCGGCGGCCTCGAGCTGCCACTGCTCCACCTCCTCGCCGACCACCCGCTCGGCGTCGGCCTCGCCGAGCACGCCGCTCCACACGCCCTTGGGCCGACCGGTCGTCCCCGAGGTGTAGTGCATCGGCCGGGCGAGCGGGAACGGCGCCAGCTCGGCCATCGGCCCGGAGCCGAGCTCGTCGAGTCGGAGCGCATCGTCGACCCACTCACGGGCGTCGGCGTCCTGGCGGATGACCTCGCGTTCGACGGGGAGCAGGGCGTGGTTGACCACGACGGGCACCACGCCCGACCGCAGGGCGCCACCGATCGCGTGGAGCAACGCCGCCGACGTCGGCAGGCACAGCGCCACCCGGTCGCCCGGCGCGTACCCGCGGGCGCGCAGCGCGCCGGCGACGCGGGCTTGCGCGGCGTCGGCCTCCGCACTGGTGATCACCTCCACCACGGCGACTCCGGTCAGTGCATCACCGAGCCGCCGCTCACCGTCAGCGTGGCGCCGTTGACGAAGCTGGCGTGGCGGCTGGCGAGGAACACGACGGCGGCGGCCACCTCCTCGGGCTGGCCGATCCGGCGCATCGGGCACGCCTGGATCGCCGCCTCGACGAACTCGGGCGGATTGTCGACGTGCTGCATCGGCGTGTCGATCTGACCCGGCGACACCACGTTGACCGTGATCCCGTGCCGGCCGTACTGCTTGGCGAAGCTGCGCGTCATCGTCACGACGCCGCCCTTGGTGGCGACGTAGGCGTCGCTCCCCGACAGCGCGCCGGTGAGGAAGGCGCCCGAGGTGAAGTTGACGATGCGTCCGCCGCCGCCTCGTTCGACGAGCAGGCTCCCGACGGCGCGGTCGAGGAAGAACGTCGCCTTGAGGTTGACGGTGGTCTGCAGGTCGAAATCGGCCTCGGTGACCTCGTCGACGCGCTGGCGGCGCAGCACCGCGGCGACGTGGGCGAGCGCCCACAGGTCGCCGAGCCCGTCGGCGGCCGATCGCACGAGCGGTTCGATCGCCCCGGCGTCGGCGAGGTCGAACGGGAGGGCGAGGTGGCCGTCGCCGTCGAGGCCGGCGACGGTCGCCTCCAATCCGCTGGCGTCGCGGTCGAGGGCGGCGACACGTGCGCCGGCGGCCGCCATCGCCTGCGCCGTCGCCCGACCGATGCCGCTGGCCGCGCCGGTGACGATCACGCCGCGGCCCTCGAGGCCCGAGCCGAGGTCCCAGGTCACGGCGCGCTCCCGGCGCGCACGTAGCGGGCCGCGGCTTCGGCGGCGAAGTGGCAGGCGACCCCGTGGACGTCGAGCGGGTCGAGCCGCGGCCGCTCCGCGGCGCAGCGCTCCTGGGCGATCGGGCACCGCGTCCGGAAGGCGCAGCCCTGCTCGGCGGCGCCCTCGCCGACCTCGCCGCGGATCGTCATCAGCCGCCGTGCCCGTTCGGCGGCGGGGTCCGGGATCGGCACCGCCGAGATCAGCGCCTGGGTGTAGGGATGCCGCGGATCGACGAACAGCTCGTCGGTCGACGCGGTCTCCATCACCTGGCCGCCGTACATCACCACGACGCGGTCGCACACGTGGCGCACCAGCGACAGGTCGTGCGAGATGTACAGGTAGGCGAAGCCGTGCTCGGCCTGCAGACGGGAGAAGAGGTTGAGGATCTGACCGCGCGCCGACATGTCGAGCGAGGCCACGGCTTCGTCGGCGATGATGACCTTGGGGCGGGTCGACAGGGCGCGGGCGATGGCGACGCGCTGGCGCTGGCCACCCGACAGCTCCATCGGCCGACGTCCGGCCATGTCGGCGCGCAGGCCGACGTCCTCCAGCAGTTCGGCGACCCGGGCGCGGTACCGCGACGCCCGCCCGCCGTCGCGCAGCACCAGCGGCTCGGCGATGATCTCGCCCACCGACATCATCGGGTCGAGGCTGTCGCCGGGATCCTGGAAGACGAACTGCACGTAGTCCTTCGGGATCGTCGCGGTGGCGACGAGCTCGTCGCCGACGCGGATGCGCTTGTCGCCCGAGTCGGCCCGTTCGAGGCCCACGAACACACGCGCCAGCGTGGTCTTGCCCGATCCCGACTCGCCGACGATCCCCACCGACTCGGCTTCGCCCACCACCAGGTCGACGCCGTCGACGGCGACGGTGCGGGTGCGCGCGGCGCGGCCCCAGTTGCCGCGCTGGAAGGTCTTGACGATGCCGGTCAGGGCGGCGACCGGGCTCGTCGATCGCGCCGATCGGGTGAGGGCGACGGGCACCTCGTCGAGCGTCGGCTCCGACGCGATCTCACCGGCGTAGTGACAGCGCACCCGACCCCCGTCCGGGCCCACGTCGAGCGTCGGAGCGACGGTGCGGCACAGGTCGCGGCCCCGCCCGACCGGGCAGCGCGGTTCGAACCGGCACCCCACCGACGGCTTCGTGAGGTCGGGCATCGTGCCGGGGATGCTGCCGAGCTCGTTGACCCGGTCGTCGAACAGACCCGGGATCGAGCCGAGCAGGGCGCGGGTGTACGGATGGGCGGGCGCCGAGTAGAGCGCGTCGACCGCACCGATCTCCACGATCTCGCCGGCGTACATCACGGTCACCGTCTCGGCGAAGCCGGCGACGAGGGCGAGGTCGTGGGTGATCAGCAGCGTCGCCATCGACCCGTCGTCGCCGACCCGGCGGATCAGGTCGATCACCGTCGCCTGGGTGGTGACGTCGAGCGCACTGGTGGGCTCGTCGGCGATCAGCAGCGACGGCCGCCCGGCGAGGGCCATGGCGATCATCGCCCGCTGGCGCATGCCACCCGACAGCTCGTGGGGGTACTGCCGGGCCACCTGCGCCGGCCGGCGGATCTCGACGGCGCCCAACAGCCGTTCGACCTCGGCGTCGCGCTGCTTGCGGTCGACGATGCGGTGGACGCGCAGCGGCTCGGTGAGCTGGCTGCCGATGGTGCGCACCGGGTCGAGGGCGGCCTTGGCGTCCTGGAACACCATCGACACCCGGTTGCCGCGCAGCGACCGCATCTGCTTGGCGTCGCGCAGGTCGACGTCGACGCCGCCGACGCTGAGGCGCCGGTAGTCGAACTCGCTGTTCGCCGGCAGCAGACCCATCACGGCGAGGCCGAGGGTCGTCTTGCCGGAGCCGGACTCGCCGACGACGGCCATGCGGTGCCCGGCGGGCACGGTGAGGTCGACGCGGTCGAGGGCGTGCACGAGCGACGAGCCGGCGCGATAGTTCACCGACAACGCGGCGATCTCCAGCGCGTTCCCGACCGGAGATCGCGCGGTCGTCGCCGCCTGGTGCTGTTCCTGCATCGCCGTCACCCGAGGGCCCCGGCGGCCGGGGCGAACGTCCCGGCGCGTGCCCCGGCGGCGGCGACGAAGCCGTCGGCGCGGTACTTGCGGCGCAGGCCCTCGCCGATGAGGATGTAGGCGCCGGCGACGATCGTGACGCACACGCCCGGCCCGAGCCCGTACAGCGGCGCCTCGTACACCACGCTGTACGCCGAGCGCAGCATGTTCCCCCAGCTCGGATCGGGCGGTTGGGCGCCGAGGCCGAGGTAGCTGAGCGACGCCGAGATGAGCACCGCGCTGGCGGCGAGCACGCTCGCCGCGACCAGGAGGGTCGGCAGCGAGTTGGGCAGCACGTGGTGACGGAGCACGTGGCGCCGCGAGGCACCGGCCAGGCGCGCCGCCTCGACGTACCCGCGGTTGCGCAGCACCAGGCCGGTGCCGCGGCTGAAGCGGGCCATCGACGGCATCATCACGAGGGCGATGGCGAGCACCTGCACCCACTGCTCGCGACCGATCACGACGATCAGGAACAGCGCCAGCACGATCGTCGGGAACGACAGCAGCACGTCGACGACGCGCATCATCACGGTGTCGACCTTGCCGCCGACGTAGCCGGAGAACAGCCCGATCGTGGTGCCGAGCGTGAAGGCGATGAACGCCGAGGCGAGGCTGACGAGCACGTCGTTGCGCGCCGCGTAGATGCTGCGGCTGAGCAGGTCGCGGCCCACCTCGTCGGTGCCCAGCCAGTACGTGCGCGAGGGACCCTCGAGCGGGATGGCCTCGATGCGCAGCGGGTCGTGCGGCGCGAAGAGGCCGGGCACGATGCAGAACAACAGGAACGGGGTGAGCAGCACGACGCCGGCGATGAGCGGCCCCGGCTGGCGCCGCACGAACGCGACGACGCGACGGGTGCGCCCGGCGCTCGCATCGGCCTGGGTCACGCGGCCCGCCTGATGCGCGGGTCGAGCACTCGGTAGAGGATGTCGACGGCGAAGGCGACCACGACGTAGGTGACGGCGGTGATCAGCACGATCGCGGCGACCGTGTTGTAGTCCTTCGTCCTGACGCTGTCGACGAGCAGCAGGCCCATGCCGGGCCAGCTGAACACCGACTCGACGATGACGAGGCCGCTGATCAGCGACCCGACGACGAGCCCGACGACCGTGAGCGTCGGCAACGCGGCGTTCGGGAGCACGTGCCGATAGGCGATCGACCGCTCGCCGAGGCCCGCGCGCCCGGGACGCGGTGACGAACGGGGTGCCCGCCGTGTCGCGCAGACCGGCGTTCAGGTAGCGGAAGAACAGCGCCATCTGCGGCAGGGCGAGGGTCAGCGTCGGCAGGATCAGCACCTTGAGGTGCTCGCTGAAGCCGTCGCTGACCGGCACGTATCCGGCCGACGGCAGCCAGCCGAGCTCGGCGGCGAACACGATCACGAGCATCAACCCCAGCCAGAACGCCGGCAGCACGAGCAGCACCGTGGTGAACGCCTGCAGCCCGCCCCGCACGACCCGGAACCGCGAGCGGAAGGCGAGCATCGACACCACCACGCTGCCGACCACGCTGAAGACCACGGAGGCGATCCCCAGCTCGATCGTCGCCCCGAGGCGGGCGCCCACGACGTCGCGCACCTCGAGGCCTTGGTAGGTGAGGCCGAAGTTGCCGCTGAGGGCGTCCTTGACCCAGATGAAGTACTGGTACAGCAGCGAGCGGTCGAGGCCGAGCTGCTTCGAGAACGTCGCCGTGAGCTGGGCCCGCTCCTCCGGGGAGAAGTTGGGGAGCGGGCCGATGCGGGCATCAGCGGCGCTGCCCGGCAGGGCGTTGAGCAGCAGGAATGTCAGCGCCGAGACGGCGAGCAGAACCAGTGCCAGCTGGGCGAGCTGGCCGCCGACGCCGAGGGCGATGCGGGGCAGGCTGGAGTGCCGGGCCGACGGCGCCGTCGCGCCGGCGTCAGGTGACGGCCGGTGGTCGGGCGCCGTCGTCGCCAGCGTCACGCAAACGACGCCTTGCGCCACTCGACGTCGCCGAAACCGTTCGAGATCACACCCGTGAGGTTGTCCGGCAGCACGAGCGACACCGGTGCACCGAGACCGGTGTAGACGATGGCGTCGTCGAGGATCATCTGCTGGGCCTGCAGCAGCAGGTCGTCGATCGCCGGGTCGTCGAACGGCGTCGCCAAGATCTTCCGGTACAGCTCGGCGGCGGCGGGGACCACGTCACCATCCTTGTACGCGCTGAGGATCGTCGACGGGTTGACGAGGTAGTCGAAGAAGTTCTTGCTCGGGAACGGCAGGTTCCCGGCGTTGAACGTGATGCCCTCCCACGAGCCGTCGGTATAGGTGCGCTTGAGCCAGTCGGCCGCCTCGGCGACCTCGACCTCGCACGTGATCCCGGCGTCCTGGAACGACTGCTGCAACACCTGGGCGGCGGCGATGCCGTCGTCGTAGCCGGCGATGCACAGGATCGGCACGGTGATGTCGGTGGCGCCGGCGGCGGCGAGCGCCGCCTTGGCCTTGTCGACGTCGTAGGTGATGTCGTCGATGCTCGGGACCGTCGGCGCCGGGGAACAGGTTGAACGGGTTCCACGAGAAGGTGCCCTTGCCGCGGAACGAGGCGTTGTTGATCGCGTCGATGTCGAACAGGTAGCGCAGGGCGCGGCGCACGTCGGGGTTGTCGAGCGGCTCCTTGCCCATCTGGATGATCCACCAGTAGGCGTACGTCGCCTCCTCGGTCACCGTCGTGTTGGGCACGTCGCTGACCGCATCGAGGTTCTGCGGCGCCACGTCGTAGAGCCCGTCGACCTGGCCGCTGCGCAAGCCGGTGCTGGCGGTGGCCGGATCGGCGAAGAAGGCAAAGCGACAGCTCGTCGAGCGGCGGGCGACCGTCCCAGTAGCCCTCGTAGGCGACGCCGTCGACGCCGGTGCCGCTGGTGAAGCTCTTGAGCGTGAACGGACCGGTGCCGTTCTCCTCGTTGGCGAAGTTGATCTTGCCGAACGACTCGTTGGGCACGATCAGCACCGGCTGCGGGTCGACGAGGAACTCGACCCGCCCGGTGGTGTTGACCTCGACCGTGAGGTCGTCGACCGCCTCGGCCGACACCCACTGGTCGGGCGTCATGATCGGGCGACCGGCGGTCGACGCGATCAGGTCGGGATCGGCGCGAGCGGCGATCGAGTAGGCGACGTCGGCGGCCGTGAGCGGCGTGCCGTCGTGGAAGGTCACGCCGTCGCGGATCTTGAGGATCGTCTTCTTCGGGTCGGTGGTGTCCCACTCGGTGGCGAGCCACGGCACGCAGCTTGCCGTCGGCCGACTTCTTCACCAGCGAGTCGTAGAACATGAAGCCGAGCATCTGCGACCAGACGTAGCCCTGGATGGCGAACGGCGTGAGCGCCGTGACGACCGATGCCCATGCCGATGGTCAGGCTGCCGCCGATGTTCGCTGGTGACGTTTCCGGACGGGCCCCCGGTGTCCGCCCGCGGGCGGTGGTGCGCGCCAGCGCCGGTTGGCCGAGCGACAGCCCGGCGATCGAGGCCGCCGACAAGGCGGCCGCCGTGCCCAGGAAACGCCGCCGGGTGACGTTCGATGGGTGCAACGAGTCGTTCATGTTCCCCCTCAACTCCGTGATCAGTAGGTGTCGGTCACTGTGTGTCGTGGTGCGGCGCCGCCGCCCCAGAATCGATGCAAAGTAGCACAGCGGTGGAAACGTTTGCAATCGAGCGTTGGCGGTCGGCGTCGTCCATCTACACGGTGGCGATCACGCACAGTGTCGCACCCGTCGGCACCTCGTCGCCCTCGGCCACCGAGAGGGCGCTCACGGTGCCGGCGTACGGCGACTCGACGTCGACTTCGACCTTGTCGGTCTCGACCCGGACGAGCGGATCGCCAGGCTGCACCTCGGCGCCGACGGCGACCAGCCACTCCACGATCACGACCTCGTCGACCGTGTCGCCGAGGCGCGCCAGCACGACCGGCGTGTCGCTCACGCCGGCGCTCCGGCGGGCGTGGCGTACACGTTGCGGAACATCGACGCGACGGTGGCGAGCTCGCTCGCCATCACGCGGGTCACGCACTCCTCGACCCGTGCCTCGACGTCGGCGACCATCGCGTCGGCGGCGGCGTCGTCGAGCGAGCCGGCAGCCACGAGTTGGCGGCGGTACAGCTCGATCGGGTCACGGGCCAGCCACTCGTCGAGCTCGCCCGGTGGTCGATAGGTGCCGGCGTCGGCACGCGAGTGCCCCGAGTAGCGGTACGTCTTGCACTCGATGAACGTCGGGCCGCCACCGTTGCGAGCCCGGTCCAACGCCTCACCCATCGCGGCGATCACGGCGTCGACCTCTTGGCCGTCGACGATCGCGCTCGGCATCGCGTACGAGCTGGCGCGCACGGCGAGGTCGGTCACCGGCGTCGTCAGGTCGATGCGGGTGTACTCGCCGTAGGTGTTGTTCTCGCACACGAACACGACGGGGAGCTTCCAGATCGCGGCGAGGTTGAGCCCCTCGTGGAAGGCACCGATGTTGGTGGCGCCGTCGCCGAACAGGGCGACGCAGCACTCGTCGGTGCCCCGCACCTGTGCCGACAGGGCCGCGCCGGCGGCGATCGGGATGCCGGCGCCGACGATCGCCGACGTCGGAAGGAGCCCGATCGAGCGCTCCGAGAGGTGCATCGAGCCGCCGACGCCACCGATGGTGCCGATCGTGCGCCCGGTGATCTCGCCGAGGACCGAGTCGAGCGTCATGCCGAGGGCGAAGGCGTGGCCGTGGCCGCGGTAGGTGCAGCACACGTGGTCGCTCGGTGGCACGGCGGTGGCGAGGCCGACCGACACGGCCTCCTGGCCCTGACACGTGTGCGTCGTGCCGTGGATCAGACCCTCGGCGAAGAGCTCCTTGATGCGGTCCTCGAAGCGGCGGATCTCGAGCATGCGGTCCCAGCGGGCGACCGGGTCGGCGAGCGCCGCCCGCCGCTCCAGTGGGGTGGTGGCCGGGCTCATGACGCGTATCCCTCCCGCTCCCACCACGGTCGTGGTCGACGTCCGGTGGCGAGGAGCTCGGTGATGCCGGCCTGCACGTCGGCGACCGACACCAGGTACTGCTGTTCGAGGTGGGCCGGGAACGGCACCGGCACGTCCGGGCTGGTGAAGCGCACGATCGGTGCCTTGAGGGCGTGGAAGCACTCGGCCGACCACGTGGGCGGCGATGTCGGTGCCCCACCCGCCGGCGTACGGGCTCTCCTCGACGAGCACGAGCCGTCCCGTGCGTTCCACCGACTCGCACACGCACGAGCGGTCCCACGGCACCAGCGTGCGCAGGTCGATCACGTCGGCGCTCCACGGGGCGCCGTCGGCCGCGGCCAGCGCCCGCCCGACCGTCTGGCCGAGGGCGACGATCGTGACGTCGTCGCCGCGCCGCAGCACGGAGGCCTCGCCGAGGCGGATCGGCGCGAAGTCGACCTCCTCGCGCTCGCCGTACAGCACCCGCGGTTCGAGCAGCACCACCGGGTCGGGGTCCTCGATCGCGGCGCGCGTCAGGCCGTAGGCGCTGTTGGCGCCCGAGGCGACGGCGAGCTTGAGGCCCGGTGTGGCGTACATCCACGTCTCGAGGGTCTGCGAGTGCTGGGTGCCGAACCCGAGGCCGGCACCCACGCTCGCCCGCACGACCATCGGAGCGGTGTACGCACCGCCGGAGAGGTAGCGGAGCTTCGCCGCCTCGGTCACCACCATGTCGAGGGCGACGCCGAGGAACTCGACGAACATGATCTCGACGACCGGACGCAACCCGGTGGCGGCGGCACCGACGGCGGCGCCGCAGAACCCCATCTCGGAGATCGGCGTGTCCCGCACGCGGGCCGCCCCGTACTTGTCGAGCAGACCCTCGGACGTCTTGAACGGGCCCTCGGCGACGGCCACGTCCTCACCCATCAGGATCACCGTCGGGTCGGCGGCCATGGCGTCGTCGAGGGCTCGGGCGATCGATTGGCGCATGCGCAGCTTCACCCCGGAAACGTTACCATCCTGGCGTAGGCGCCCGAAACCGACGCGCTCCGCCGCCATCTGGTCACTCTCCGTCTCAATCGACATCTGGTCACCCACGTTCTCGATATCGAGAACGAGGGTGACCAGATCGACCAACGAGCTACGGCGCCGGGAAGGCGGGAGCCAGTTCGGCGATCGTCACCCAGCCCGGTCGGGCGGCGACGATGCGGTCGATCGAGTTGGCGGTCATGTTCTGCGAGCCGACCTGGGCGCCGAAGCCGGGGCGCACGTGGATCGACTGGAACCGCTCGCCGCCGAGCGAGAGGTGGATGTCGTCGGTGCGTTCGAGCCCGAGCGAGGGCAGGTCGACGTGGCCGTAGAAGTGGGCGGTGAACCACGGCCGCCCGTCGACGTAGGAGGTGTAGGTCTGATCGACCCCGGCGCTCTGGCCGGGCTCGATCGGGAAGCGACCCGGCACGTCGATCGCCGTCGGGGTGATGATCGGCTGGAGCTGCTTGTCGATGCGCTCGATCGTGGTGCCGACCGCGTCGGCGACGATCGTCATCGACTGCGGGAACCCGGCGTGACCGAGGATGTCGCCGCGCTCGACGGCGGCGTGGAACTCGGCATCGGTGGCGCCGACCCCGAGGCGGCGCAGGACCGTCGGCCCGAAACCGGAGATGTCGACGACCCGACGCACGTCGATGTCGCACCCGCGCGGCGCGGCGCCGAGCAGGGTGAGCACGAGGGCGTCGAAGATCAGCCCCGGGTTGACGCCGACGCCGGCCACGCTGACGTCGTGCTCGACGGCGAGCCGGTCGAGACCCTCGGCGAGGGCGGCGTCGACCATGAAGGGGAAGGCCGACTCCTCGGCCGACACGAGCACGTTGGAGCCGCTGCCGACGGCGAGCTCGATGTCGGAGGCGACGTCGCCCAGCCGGGTGGTGGTGGCGATCACCACGACGTCGGCGCCGCCGCGCAAGGCGTCGTCACGCTGCTGGCGTCCGAACGGGCCACGAACCTCGAAGCGTGGGTTCACGGCGAGCAACCCGGCCACCGCCGTGCCGAGCTGGCCGGCCCCGTAGATGGCGACGCTCGTCGGACGCAAGCGAGCGGACAGGCATCCGACGACCGTAGCAGGGCTGGAATCGTTATGCGGAGCGGGACCCGGCGAGCGCGTGCCCGGCGGCGTGGACGACGGAATCATGGGCAGCCGAGGCGGCGCATTGGCGGTGGAAACGTTTGTCGGACTAACGTCCCCGACGTGACGAGCGTCGATCCGCCGACCGCCACCACCGACGCCCCGAACGGCGGACGCGTGCTCGACGACGACGCCGCCGCGCTGCTCGCCGAGTGGCTCGCCGCCACACCGGTGCCGGTGCACGAGCAACCGCTCACCCAGTCGCGCAACTCCGGCTTGGTCAACGCCGAGCTCACCGGCCCACCACCGGTCATGGCATCGGTGGAGGAGCGCGACGTCAACGGCGTGCGCGTGCGCATCTACCGGCCGGACCACCGTGGCGAACCCGCCGGTGCTCGTCTACGCCCACGGCGGCGGCTGGACCCTGCTGTCGATCGACTCGTGCGACGTGATCTGCCGGCACCTGGCCGCCGGCGGCGGATGCGTGGTCGTGTCGGTCGACTATCGGCTCGCACCCGAGCACCCGTTCCCCGCGGCGTTCGACGACGTGTGGACCGTCGCCACGTGGGTCGACGGCGGCGGCCTCGGATGGGTACCGCCGTCGCTCGCCCTCGCCGGCGACAGCGCCGGCGGCAACCTCAGCGCCGGGGTGTCGACGCACGCCCGCGATCACGGCGGCCTCCGCGTCGACTTCCAGCTGCTGCTGTACCCGGCGCTCGACACCTCGCTCGACACGCCGTCGATGGTCGAGCTCGGGCCCGACCTCCGGTTCCGCCTGATGCCCGACACGATGCGCTGGTTCTGGCGCAACTACCTCGGCGACGCCGACACGAGCGACGACCCGCGTGCGGTGCCGATGGCCGCGCCGTCGAAGGCCGACCTGCCGCGGACGCTCGTCGTGACCGCCGGGTGGGATCCACTGCGCGACGACGGCCGCCTCTACGGCGAGGCGCTGGCCGAGGCCGGCACCCCGGTCGAGGTGTACGAGGCGTCGACGCTCCCCCACGGCTTCGCCATGATGCTCGGGCGCTCCGGTGCGGCGCGCCGGGCGTTCGCCGACGTGGTCGCCCGGGTCGCCGCCGCGTTGCGCCCGGGGCCCGACCGGCGCGCGGCCCCGCCGGCCGAGCTCGCCGCCGAGTTCAAGGCCCGCCCGTTCGGCCGCCACAGCGAGGAGCTGCAGCTGCTGCTGCACGAGATGCGCTCGCAGCCGATGAGCGGCAAGCACTTCCTGTTCATGGCCGAGTCGCAGCGGCTGTGGGTGCTCGGGCGGTATTCCGACGGCCCGCCGTACGAGCCGATCCTCGACTGGGGCACCACGTTCACCGACCTCGAGGCGGCCGAGTGGCACGTGTTCCGCACCCGCTGGCAGGAGAAGTTCGGCGAGGAGCTGGCACCGTGAGCGAGCGGAACCGACCGTGAGCGCCGACGAGCGCGCCCGCGTGCGGCGGAGCCCGGCCGTGCTCGGGTACGCCGACGTGCGCAGCGTGCGCGCCGGCGAGACGATCACGTTCTTCGTCAGCAGCGAGGGCGACGCCGCCTACGACGTGCAGCTGTTCCGCCTCGTGTCACCCGACATCGGGCCGATCGGCCCGGCGTTCAAGGCGACGCCGGTCGACATCGCCGGCAACGGCCGCCACGACGGTCGGCACCAGCCGATCCACCTCGGCTCGTGCGCACGGATCGACGGGCCGCTGCCCCTCGCCGCGGCCGCCCGACTCGAGCTGCTGGTGTTCCCGACGATCGTCGAGGACGCGACAGCGACCATCGCCGAGCTCGCCGGCAGCGACGCCGCGCTCCACCTCGCGTCGAGCGCCACCGGCGTCACGGCGACCGTCGTGCGCGGCGGCGACACCCTCGCGACCGTCACGGTCGGCCCGCTGCGTCCACGGTCGTGGGCCGACGTTGCCGTCGCCGTCGATCTCGCCGCCGGCACGCTCGCGCTGCACGTCGCGCCGCTGGCGACCGAGGGCTTCGTCGCCCGCGAGCCGGAGGAGGCGACGGCGTCGTTCGCACCGTCGGCCGGCGCCCCGCTCGACGGCGCGTCGCTCACGCTCGCCGCCTCCTGGACCGACACTCACCACGACCCGGCGACGTGCTTCAACGGCAAGCTCGAGCGACCGCGACTCTTCGCCGCGTCGGGCGGTGGCGAACCGCTCGCCGAGTGGGACTTCGCCCGCGACGTCACCACCGAGGCGATCTGCGACACCGGCCCGCTCGGCGCCGACGGCCGCCTCGTCAACTACCCGACCCGCGGCACGCGCGGTGCGTCGTGGACCGGCGAGCACTTGGCGTGGACCGCCGACCCGGCCGCGTACGCCGCCGTGCACTTCCACGACGACGACCTCGCCGACGCCGCCTGGTCGCCGTCGTTCGCCCTCGACCTCCCCGATGATCTGCCGAGTGCGTGCTACGCGATCCGACTCGAGCCGGCCGACCGCTCGACCCCGGAGTTCTGGGTGCCCTTCGTCGTTCGGCCCGGACCGGGCGCGCCCGCCCGTTCGGTGGCCTACGTCGTGCCCACCACGACCTACGCGGCCTACGCCAACATGCACCTGCGGGTCACCGCCCAGTTCAACGAGCTCGCCCACGCTCGCCTCACCGTGCTCGACAGCACCGACTTCCTCCTGCTCGAGATGCCCGAGCTCGGCAAGTCGACCTACGACGTGCACCGCGACGGCAGTCCGGTCGTGTACTCGAGCATGTCCCGACCGGTCACCAACTTCCGCCCGACCGGGCGGATGTACAAGTTCTGCCTCGACCTGATGATCACCGACTGGCTCGACGCCATGGGCATCGAGGTCGACGTGATCACCGACGACGACCTCCACGCCGAGGGGATCGACGCCCTCGCCCCGTACCGCGTGGCGATCACCGGCTCGCACCCGGAGTACCTCACTCGCGACGAGCTCGACGCGTTCGCCGCGTTCACCCAACGCGGCGGCCGGCTGATGTACCTCGGCGGCAACGGGTTCTACTCGGCAGCGGAACGACCCACCCACCGCGGCGACCTCGTCGAGGTGCGCCGTCCCGGCCAGGACAACCTGTGGCGGGTCAACCACGCCGAGGGGGTGTTCAGCACGTCGGGCCGCCCGGGCGGGTTGTGGCGCAACATCGGACGCCCCGAGAACGCGATCACCGGCGTCGGGTTCATCACCCAGGGTTTCGATGCGTGCACCTTCTACCGGCGCTCACCGGCGAGCACCGATCCGCGCACGGCGTGGATCTTCGACGGCATCGCAGTCGACGAGGAGATCGGCGACTTCGGGGTGCTGCAGGGCGGCGCCGCGGGCTACGAGATCGACCGCCACGAGACCACCAAGGGCTCGCCGCCGCACAGCGTCGTCGTGGCGTCGTCGGGCGGCCACAGCAACGTCTACGACCTGATGGTTTCGTCGATCCTCGACACCCTGCCCGACCCGACGCGCACCCAGGATCCGATCCGCGCCGACATGACGTTCTTCGAGACCGATCACGGCGGCGCGGTGTTCTCCGTCGGTTCGATCGCCTGGGCGGGCAGCCTCAGCCACGACGGGTACGACAACAACGTGTCGCGGGTGACCGCCAACGTGCTGCGCCGCTTCGACGATCCCACTCCGTTCGTCCCGCCACCCGGCGCCTAGCCGGCGGCGTGCGGCCGTGCCTCTCGGCCCGTCCCGCTTGGAAACGGTTGCTGCCATCTTGCCGTTCGGTCGCGTCGCGCCTAGAGTTTCCCGCCACAGCACTGCTGGAAACGTATCCCGCGCTGTCACTCGAGGACTCGACTTTGACCACAGCCCCGCTCGCCTGCCTCGCCGGATGAACCACGACGAGCGCGCCGGGGCCCCGGCGGTCACGATCACCGAGATCGAGCAGATCCCCCTCGTCGTGCCCCTCGGGCGCGTCTACCAGGGCAGCTACTACTCGATGAGCCACCGCTGCACCGTGATCACGCGCGTGCACACCTCGGAGGGCATCGTCGGCACCGCCTACGCCGCCGACGAGGAGCACACGTTGCTCCAGATCGTCGATGTCGCCCGCACCGAGATCATCCCCCGCCTGATCGGCCAGGACGCGATGCAGATCGAGCGCTGCTGGGAGCTCGGCTACCCGGCGACGTTCGACCAGCTGCGCGATCGCCGCATCGGGCTGGTGGCGCTCGCCGGCATCGACACCGCCTTGTGGGACGTGATCGGCCAGGTGTTCGGGCGCCCGCTGCACCAGGTGTGGGGCGGCTACCGCGATCGCCTCCCGGTGAACATCATCGGTGGGTACTACGGACCGCTCGTCGACGTGGCCCGGGAGGTGCACGACGAGGTCGCCGAGTGGGTGGCGATGGGGTTCGCCGGGTGCAAGTTCAAGCTCGGCTCGCAGCCCACGGCGGTCGACGCCCGCCGCGTCGAAGCGTGCCGCGCCACCGCCGGTGACGACTTCGTCATCACCATCGACGCCAACCAGGGCTACGTCCTCGCCGATGCCCTCGACCTGTGTGACCGGGTGCGCGACGTCGGCATCCGCTGGTTCGAGGAACCGTGCCGTTGGGCCAACGACGCCCGCGCCATGCGCGAGGTGCGCGCCCGCGGTGGCATCCCGGTGTGTGCCGGCCAGAGCGAGCTCTCGCCCGAGGGCTGCCGCGACCTGATGGAGGCGGGCGCCATCGACGTGTGCAACTTCGACTCGTCGTGGGCCGGCGGCCCCACCAACTGGCGCCGCAACGCCGCGCTCGCCCACATCTACGGCGTCGAGCTCGCCCACCACGAGGAGCCGCACGTGGCGGCGCACCTGCTCGCCAGCCAGCCCGGCGGGACGTACCTCGAGGTGTTCCACCCCGACCGCGACCCGATCTGGTGGAATCTGATCGTCAACCGACCCGAGCTGGTGGACGGGTACGTCGCGCTGCCGACGGGGCCCGGTCTCGGATGGGAGTACGACTGGGACTTCGTCGACAAGTATCGCGTCGATCGGTGAGCGGGCCGGCGACGCGAACGCGCCAGACTGGCACGATGGACGCCGACGGCCACGAGTCCGCGTCACCGCCGAGGGCGGCGCCCACGCGGGCCGTGAAGCCCGGCATCAAGGAAGTCGCCCAGCGCGCCGGCGTGGCGATCTCGTCGGTGTCGCGGGTGCTGTCCGGGCACCCCGACGTCAGCCCGGCGATGCGCGACGCCGTCAACAACGCCGTGCGCGAGCTCGGCTACCGGCCCAACGCCCTCGCCCGCGGGCTGCGCAGCCAGCGGAGCATGTCGGTGGGCTTCGCCGTCGCCGACATCGCCAACCCGATCTTCGCCGACATCGTGAAGGGCGCCGAACGCGAACTGCGGGCGAACGACTACTCGTTGCTGCTCACCAACTCCGAAGGCGACGCCAACCTCGATGCCGACAACATCGCCCTGCTCGAGGACCGTCAGGTCGACGGCCTGTTGCTGTCGCTCACCCAGGAGGACAACCCCGACGTCGTGCGCGCCCTGCGCGCCTGCAAGCTCCCGATGGTGCTGCTCGACCGCGACCAGCCCGAGGGAGTGACGGCACTGTCGGCCCGCTTCGACCACCGCGCCGGCATGGTGCGGGCCGTCGAGCACCTGCTCGCCCTCGGTCACCGCGACTTCGCCATGGTGATCGGCGGCCCGGCGCTGCCCGCCCGTGACCGTCGCGCCGCGGTCGAGCAGACGCTCTGGCCGAGCGGCGGCCGGTGCATGGTCGTCGAGGGCGCGTTCGGCGTGGAGGGTGGCTACCGGGCGACGATCGAGGCGATCGACCGCGACCCGCGCCCGACCGCGCTGATCGCCGCCGGCAACACCCTGATGGCCGGCGCCATCCGCGCCCTGCACGAGCTCGACGTCGCCATCGGCACCGACATCTCGTTCGTCGGTTGCGACAACGTCCTGATCGCCGAGCTGCACCAGCCGCCGATCGCCGTGGTGTACCGCGATGCCGGCGCGCTGGGCGAGCACGGCGCGCGCCTGCTCATGTCGACGCTCAACGCCCGCGAGGGCGACGCGCCGATCGACGAGGTCGTCCTGCCGACCGAGTTCCACCCCACGCCCAGCTGCGGCCCCCCACCCGCCTGACCCCGTTCTGGAGAGCGAGATGCACCGAAACGGTGCATCTGACTCCGGAGAACGATCCCGTCAACCGAGCTCGGCGAGGGCGGCGGCGAGCGGTTCGACGACGGCCGGGTCGTGCGGCGTGCCCAGCCCGATGATGCAGACGTCGACGCCGGCATCGCGCCAGCGGACGATGTCGTCCTGGATCGCCCGCGGGTCCTGCGCCGCGCCGAGTCGCACGTTCACCGAACGTTCGATCTCCGCCGGGTCGCGCCCGACGTCGGCGCAGTGACGATCGAGCACCTCACCCTTGGCCTGCCACGCGCCGACATCGGTCAGCGTCGAGTTCCAGTGCTGGGCGTGCTCGGCGACGATCCGCAGCGTGCGCTTCTCGCCGTTGCCACCGATGGCGATCGGCGGGTGCGGGCGCTGCACCGGCTTGGGCTCGCACCAGGCGTCGGTCAGGGTGAAGTACTCACCGGCGAAGTTGGCCCGTTCGTCGCTCAGCAGGCGGATGATCACCTGCACGCCCTCCTCGAACCGGTCGAACCGCTCCTTCAGCGGGGGCAGCCGGATGCCGAGGGCGTCGGACTCCTCCTGGTTCCACCCGGCGCCCAACCCGATGATCAGCCGGCCGTTGCTGACGATGTCGATCGTGGCGGCCATGTTCGCCAGCACCGCCGGATGGCGGTACGGCATGCCGGTCACCTGGCAGCCGAGCCGCAACCGCGAGGTGCTGGCGGCCATCGCCGCGAGCATCGACCAGCCCTCCAGGCACGGCCCGGAGCGATCGGAGAAGATCGGTTCGAAGTGGTCGAAGTTCCATGCCGACTCGAACACCTCGTGCTGGTCGGCGGCCCGCCAGACGTCGAGCATCGCCGACCAGGTGGTGTTCATCGGAGCGGTCTTGATCCCGAAGCGCATCACCCACGACCGTACGCCGACCGCCGACCGCCGGCGCGATCGGTCAGCCGGCGGGGCGCGAGGTCGAGGGCGGCGGCGATCTCGGCCAGCACCTCGAGATGTCGATCGATCGAGCCGAGCGAAGCGTTCATCGTGTTGACCGTCAGGTGCGTCGCGCCGACGTCTCGCCAGCGGCCGACGGCCTCGACGAACGCTCCGATGCCGGCCTCCGACCACCGCGCCCGGCCGTCCATCCCCAGCGCGGCAGGGTCGCGCCCGGCCCCGATCGCCGCCTCGGCGATCATCGCCCTGGCCTCGTCGAGCTTCGGCCCCGGCTGCACCTCGGGGAACCAGCCGTCGGCGAGGCGGCCGATGCGGCGATACGCGGGTGGCGACTCGCCACCGACCCAGATCGGGATCGGACGCTGCGTCGGCAGCGGCGCCAGGCCGGCGGCCGTGATGCGGTCGTAGGTGCCGACGTGGGTGACCACGGGCTCGCTGAGCAGTCGGCGCAGCAGCGGGATCTGTTCGGACATCCGGCGTCCGCGCTCGCCGAAGGACTGGCCGAGCGCCTCGTACTCGACGGCGTTCCAGCCGAGCCCGACGCCGAGGCGGAACCGTCCCTCGGTCAGCAGGTCGATCTCGGCGGCCTGCTTGGCGACGAGGGCCGTCTGGCGCTGGGGCAGGATGATCACCCCGCTCACCAACTCGAGCCGCGTGCACGCGGCCAGGTAGCCGAACAGCACGAACGGCTCGTGGAACGTCGTGGTGACGTCGTACGGGCCGTGCCACGGCGCGTGCGCCTCGGGGTCGGCGCCGAGCACGTGGTCGTACGCCAGCAGGTGGGTGAACCCGAGCGCCTCGACCCCGATCGCGTACCGGCGCACGTCGGCGACCGCGGCGCCCACCTCGGTCTGCGGGAACACCACGCCGATCTGCATCACGCCGTTCTAGCTCCTCGTCGAGCGCTGGTCAGTCGTCAGCGCGACGATCGCGATCGGCGACAGCGACCGCTCGACGCTCGTCACGGCCGGTCGTCGCGGGCGAGGGCGAGCGCGGCCCGGGCGTTGAGCTCGGCGCCGGCGGCGAACGCAGCCTCGTAGGTTTCTGGCTCACTGCCCGCCGCGACCAGCGACGACGAGCAGACCTTCCCGGCGCCGGGTCAGCGGCCACGCGGTCCGCCCGGCTCGCCGGCGCAGCCCGTCGGCGGCGCCGAGGGCGGTCGCCGCTCGCCGAGCGTCGCCGGAGGCCAGCGCCAGCTGGGCCGCGGTGACGAGGGCGAACGTCAGGGTCAGGGTGCTCACGTGGGTGGCGTCGATGGCGTCGAGCGACCGGCCGAGCAGGGTGCGGGCCGCGTCGAGCTCGCCGGCGCTCACGGCGAGCGATGCGAGTTGGTTTCGCGCGCTCGCCTCCAGCCAGTTGTTCCCGTATCGGGAGCCGAGGTCGTCGACGCGCTCGAGGTGTCGACGTGCGCTGTCGGCGCGTCCGAGGGTCATCTCGAGCATGCCGACGGTCAACTCGGCGAAGGCCACGAACGGTTCGTCGCGCCGGCGGAAGCCGTCGAGCGCGGCGGATGCCGCCACCAGCGCGCCGTCGAAGTCGTCGCGAATCGGCAGCGTCCAGGCGATGGCCAGCTGCAGCGCGCTCTGCAGGTGGGGATCGTCGACCGCTCCGTCGAACCGTTCGATGGCGTCGATCGCCGCGAGGGCGCTCGTGTCGTCGCCGACCTCGACCGCCGTCACGGCCCACGTGAACAGCACCTCGGCCCGGGCGTTGTCGTCCAGTGCGTCGGCCCGCGGAACCAGCTCGTCGATCCACCCCCGAGCTTCGGTCATCCGGTCGCGCATCTGCCAGAACAGCCAGAGCACGCCGAACATGTGCGGGAGCGGCGTGATGTCGTGGGTGAAGAACCAGCGGATCGCCACCCGCAGGTTCTCCTCCTCGACGCCGAGTCGGTCGGCCCACTCGACCTGTCGTTCCGCCGGCCAGCTGGCGTCCGTCACGAACTCGGCGAAGTACTCGGCGTGTCGCCGCCCCACGTCGGCACCGGCGTCGCCGGCGGCGAGCCGCTCGGCGGCGAGCTCGCGCACCGTCACGAGCATGCGGAAGCGCGGTTCGACGCGGTCGGCGACGATGCTGATGAGGCTGTGGCCGGCGAGCGCGTCGAGGAGGTCCAGCGTTTCGTCCTCGGTGCGCTCGGCGACACGGGCGGCCGCGTCGACGGTCCAACCGTCGGCGAAGACCGACAACGCCTCCACGAACTCGAGCTCCGCTTCGTCGAGGAGCCCGAAGCTCCACTCGACGGTCGCCCGCAGGGTGCGTTGGCGCTCGGGGAGGTCGACCGGTCCCGTGCCCAGCGCGTCGAGGACGTGCTCGAGTCGGGCGAGCAGCGCCGCCGGTGCGAGCAGCCGCGTGCGGGCCGCGGCGAGCTCGATCGCCAGCGGCAGCCCGTCGAGACGTCGGCAGATCTCCATCACGGCGGCGGCGTTGGTGTCGTCCACGGTGAACTCGCGGCGCACGGCCCGGGCCCGCTCGACGAAGAGGCGCACGGCGGGGAGCGTGGCGAGCTCGGCGAGCGACGGCGTCTCGGCGAACGCCGGCACCGTCAGCGGCGCGACGGGGTACTCGCGCTCGGCGCGAAGGCGCAGCGCGGTGCGGCTGGTGGCGAGGATCGTGACGCCGGCGCACGCGACGAGGAGCTGATCGAGCTCGGTCGCCACGCCGGTCACCTGCTCGAGATTGTCGAGGACGAGCAGCGTCGAGGTCTGCTCGAGGCGCTCGATCAGGGTGTCGAGCGCCGAGCGCGTGCCCTCGATCGGGGCGCCGACGGCGGCGGCGACGCGTGGCAGCACCAGCGCCGGATCGGTGATCGACGCCAACGGCACGAACTCCGTGCGGCGCCCGGGCCCATCGAGCGCGGCGCCGACCGCGATCGCCAGTCGGGTCTTGCCGATCCCACCCGGTCCCGTCAGCGTGACCAACCGCACGTCCGGTGACGTGAGCAGCGACGACAGCTCGGCGATGTCGTCCTCACGACCGACCAACGAGGTCGACGGTGTCGGCAACGAGCGACGCTGCGGCCGGGTCCTCGGTGGTCGCCGGCGCGGCCGAGCGCGCCGCGGGAGCCGCGGTCACGAACCGCTCGCTCAGCAGCAGCGCCAGATCGTCACCGACGAGTCGGCCGAGCTCGCGTGTGCTGGCGAACGATCGGTAGGAGTCGGCGCCCGCCGACTGGATGTCGGCGATCATCGCCGCCAACCGGGGTTCCTGCTCCGGAGCCGGCGACTTGAGGTACAGCAGCCGGGGCATCCCCTCGGACAGCCGAAACTCGTCCTCGAGCCCCGAGATGTCCATCCCGGGTCCGATCCACCCGTAGCGTTGCCAGTACAGGCCGACGAACACGTCCGACTGGGCGAGATAGGCCCGGTAGAGCTCACGCGGCGGGTGCGGCCGGGCTCCGAGCTCGAACATCACCGGCGTCAAGCGGAGCCCCGAGATCGCCTTGGCCACCGCCGCCCGCTCCGGGGCGAGCTCGGCGAGCGTCGAGCTGACGAAGACGCGCAGCCGTTGGTCGGGCGTCCGGATCGGCCCCGCATCGTCGTGGTCAGTCGTCATCATCATCCGTTCCTCGTGCGCGCACTTACCTCGTGTGCCGTGACCGTCGACGACGTCAGCGGACGGTCGCCTTCAGGCGCTCGCGGGCACCGACCGCGTCGGCCACCCGAACGGCGCGCGACGCCTTGGCCAGCCCGTAGGTCGGCATGTTCCCGTAGACCGCTTCGTACTCGCCGGCGCGAACCAGGAACGTCTCGTGCCAGATGCCGGTCCGCGTGCTCTTGCCGACGCGCTTCCAGTACGACCGCCACACGTCGAGGTGCGGGTCGTCGGCATCCTTGGCGAACGCCTCGAGGTGCTCGAACGAGCGCCAGTACTGCACGATCGTCTTCAGCCCCATCTCGTAGCCGAGCAGGCCCTTGTCGGGATGGGCGACGAGGTAGTCGAGCATGAACTTCATGCTCCGTCGCCCGCCGAGATCCTTGATCGATTGCAGCAGGTGCAGCTTGCTCGGTCGGGCGCCGATGAGGAACACGACGAAGTCACCGTCGATCTCGGCCGTCCACCGCCCCTGGTTGATCTTCGCCATCGCGCCCCCTGTCGTCGATCGATGCTCCCCCATCGTCCACGCCAAGTGGTACGGAGCGCAAGATCGAGCGAGCGGCCGGCCGATTCGTGGCGTCGTGACACCGCAGTGCGCGAGATGTGCCATCGTGGCGCGCGAGCTGGAGGAGGTTGGAGATGGCCGCACCGGAACAGGGCGACGTCGCACTGCTCGACGATCTCAGTGCCCAGACGTTGTTGATCGCGACCGTGCCCGCCCACTTGGCGTACACCTGGACCGACGGCACGCCGCGGAACACACCCATCTGGTTCCACTGGGACGGTCGCGCCGTGGTGATGTGCAGCCCGTCGAACGCTCCGAAGGTCAAGGCGCTGACGTCGGGGTCGCCCGTCGCGGTGACGATCCACGGCGTGGAGTGGCCGTTCGCGGTGCTGTTGCTTCGCGGGGCGATCGAGGTCGACCAGGTCGCCGGCATCGCCCCCGAGTACCGGGCCAGCGCAACCCGTTACTTCGGATCCGAGCCGGGCGAGGCGTGGTGTGCCTCGTTGCCGTCCGACCTGTCGATGACTCGGTTCCGACTGGAACCGTCGTGGGTCGGCCTGCTCGACTTCGACGGCGGGCGCCGGTTGCCGAGCGCCATCGCCGGCTGAACCGTCTCGCCGGAACACCGAGCAGTCACGAGCGAGGGAGCACCCCCATGATCGATCCTGTCGTCGCCTTCAACCACGGCGTCGCCCACCGCCTGTCGCTGTCGTTGGCCACGCTCGTCGTCGGCCAGACGCTGACGAGCGAATCCGACGTGCCCTTCGAACCGTTCACCGCCGCGTTCGACGTCGGCACCAGGGTCACCGCGACGTCGTTCAAGGCGGCACTCGGGTTCGACCCGGGCCGCCAGGCCGTGCTCGGTCCGGCGGCCAGGTTCTTCGAGAACGCTGCCGCGGCCAGCGACGACCCCGGCGCCCAGCAGGTCTTCGCCGTCCTCGAACACGTGATGCGGCGCAGCCTCACCGGTCTGAACCAGGCCTTCGTGCGCGGTGAGGGCATCGTCGAGGTGCCGTTCTTCCTGTTCGGTCGCCTCGCCGCGCGGCCCGCTGGTGGGCCTGCGCTCGATCGCCATCGAGACCTGACGCGCGCCGGGCGGCGCCATTCGGTCCGCGCTCGTCACGTTTTCGCCGTGGGATTCGTCACTCCTTCAGACACCTACCGAAGGAGACCCCCATGGAACCTCGCCTCCCCAACCCGAGCACCCTGCTGCCCGACGTGTACCCGGCGATCCAGCAACTGATCAAGGCGGTGCACACCGGCGGCGCACCGGACACGGTGCTCGAGCTCGCCCACCTGCGGGCCAGTCAGATCAACGGCTGCAGCTACTGCGTCGACCTGGGCTGGCGCCAGGGCCGTCGCTCCGGCATCCCCGACGAGAAGCTGTTCACCGTCGCCGCGTGGCGCGAGATGCCCTACTTCGACGATGCCGAGCGCGCCGCCCTCGACCTCGCCGAGCACGCCACCCGCCTCGCCGACAGCAGCGATCCGGTGCCCGACCACGTGTGGAACGCCGCCGCCGAGCACTTCACCGACGAACAGCTCGCCTCGATCGTGATGTGGATCGCGGTCACGAACATGTTCAACCGGGTCAACGCCACGATCCGCCAACCCGCCGGCCAGGTCGTGTGAGCGCGGCCGCTACGGTCGGATCGATGTCCGACGAGCGGGCTCACCTGTTCGACGCCCACCGCCCGCACCTGCGGGCGGTGGGCTACCGGATGCTCGGGTCGTTCAGCGCAGCCGACGACGCGGTGCAAGACGCCTGGTTCCGATTCGCCCGGGCCGACCTGGCCGGCATCGCGAACGTCGGCGGCTGGTTGACCGCCGTCACCAGCCGGATCTGCCTCGACCGCCTGCGGCAGCGCCGGGCCCACCCCGAGGAGTCGCTCGACGTGTTCGTCCCCGACCCGATCGTCACCGCTGCCGACGGCGGCGACCCGGAACATGCCGCGGTGCTGGCCGACAGTGTCGGTCTCGCCCTGCTCGTCGTGCTCGAAACGCTGCCGCCGCTGGAACGGCTGGCCTTCGTGCTCCACGACGGCTTCGGCCTGCCGTTCGACGAGATCGCTCCGATCGTCGACCGCAGCCTCGAAGCGACCCGCCAACTCGCCAGCCGCGCCCGCCGCCGGGTGCAGCAGTCTCCGGCCGACGCCGCAAACGCCTACGACGGCGTCCGTCAGCGCGAGCTCGTCGATGCGTGGGCGCGAGCGGCGCACGGTGGCGACTTCGACGCCCTCCTGGAACTGCTCGATCCCGACGTCGTCCTCCGCGTCGACACCGGCGACGCAGCGACGTCGAGGCGCGTGGTCGGTGCTACGCCCGTCGCCCAGAGCGCGAGCACGTTCGGCCGGCATGCCGCGGTCGCGCCTCGCGTCGTGCTCGTCAACGGCGTCCCCGGACTGCTCCACGAGCGTGACGGGCAGGCCGTGTCGATCGCTCACCTCACCGTCGTCGGCGGCCGGGTGGTCGCCCTCGACATCCTCGCCGACCCTCGGCGCCTCGCCCGGCTCGATCTCCCCGCTGCTCCGCAAGCGGATCGCGGCCGGGTCGGTGAAGTGTGAGCGCTCCGTACGGATTTCCGCACGCTGGACTCACACTTCGCGGCTACGCGCCGGGCGATCTCCACCCTGGTCAGAACGAGTCACGGTTCGACGACGAGCCAGCCGCGCCGTTGCAGCTCGCCGGCCAGTTGCTCCGAAGGGACCCCGCGCAGGAGCTGTTCGGCAGCGGACAATCGCGGTGACGGTTCGATCGGCGGCGCCGCCGCGTCGTCCGACGACGCTTGCAGGCGAGCGATCAACTCGTCCGCCTCGGCCCGCGTGAACTTGCCCGCCGCTTGGCGCTGCGTGAACCGCATCGGTCCGCGGGCATCGCGGAAGCTCTCGTGACCGGCGACCTGGAGGAGCTCGAGGAGCTCGGCCACCTGACGTGACGTCGCCGGCGGACCTGCGGATTGACCGAACACCATCACCCCAGTCAACCGGGTCCGTCGGTGACGACGCGGGATCCTTCAGCGATCACCCAGCTCGGCCTGGTCGGCCGCAGACAACACGAGGTCGCGCACCGCGAGGTTCTCCTCGAGATGGGCGAGCGACGACGTGCCCGGGATGAGCAGGATGTTGTCGGCACGCGCGAGCAGCCACGCCAACCCGACCTGGGCCGGTGTCGCGCCGAGACGGGCCGCGACCGCCTGCACCCGTGCGTCGTCGGTGACCTTGGGCATGCCGGGAAAGGCCGAGCCCAATGGGAAGTACGGGACGAACGCGATCCCTGCGGCGATGCACCGGTCGAGCACTCCCCCGTCGTCGCGAGCCAGCAGGCTGTACTCGTTCTGGACGCACGTGATCTGGGCGGAGCTGATCGCCTCGTCGACCTCGGCGAGCGGCGCCGTGGAGATCCCGACGCCGGCGATCTTGCCCTCTTCGCGCAGCGCCACCATCTCGGCGAGCTGGTCGGCGAGCGGCACCCGCTGCTCGTCGACCACGTCGTGCTCGCCCATCCGGCGCAGGTTGACCGCGCCCAGTTGCTCGACGCCGAGCGTGCGCAGGTTGTCCTCCACGCCGGCCCGCAGCTCGGCCGGCGTCTGCGCCGGATGCCACCCGCCGGTGTCGTCACGCACCGCCCCGACCTTGGACACGATCACGAGGTCGTCGGGATACGGGTGCAGCGCCTCACGGATCAACTCGTTGGCCACGTTCGGGCCGTAGTACTGGGCCGTGTCGATGTGGTTGACCCCGGCCTCGACCGCCCGGCGCAGCACGGCGATCGCCGCGTCGTGGTCGCGTGGCGGACCGGTCACGCCGGGACCAGGAAGCTGCATCGCCCCGTAGCCGACTCGCCCCACCGGCCGGCCCGAGATCTCGAACGTCGTCGTCGCCATGGTGTCGACGGTACCGGCGGTCGGTGCCGCCCTGTCCACGCGCCCCGTGCGGTCGCCACCCCTGCACGCTCGAACGGCGATCTGGTCACCCACATCCTCGATTCGGGCTGTCCTGCTGCATCCGTAGGTCGCGATCGTCGGGTGCGGCCGTGTTGACGTCACGGTTGTTGGCTCTGGAAGTGCCAGCGAACCGACCGCCGCGTCGGCGGCCACCCCGTATCTGGGCGCGAATCGTCTCAACGAGGCGTCTGGGCGCGGATCGTCCCGGCATGCGAGACGATCCGCGCCCAGATCGCGGAAGGCGCCCGCTGGATGTGAGCGATATGCGCGCCTGCGGCGCGGATCACTCACCTCCAGGCTCGAATCCGGCGCGATCGGATACCCAGTCGGCCGGCGGACGCTGGTGGCGCGAGGGTGAGGGTGATGCGAGTTGGACCACTTCGACGAGCCGGTCGCGGCGCGCTACGACGACGGGTGCGCCGACATGTTCGACCCAGGGGTCATCGGCCCGACCGTCGACTTCCTCGCCGCGCTCGCCGGCGACGGCGCCGCCCTCGAATTCGGCATCGGCACCGGACGGATCGCGCTGCCGCTGAGCGAGCGCGGCGTCGCCGTCGCAGGGGATCGACCTGTCGACGGCGATGGTCGAGCGGCTGCGCGCCAAGCCCGGCTCCGACCGCGTGGCCACGACGATCGGCGACTTCGCCACCGTACGGGTCGAGGGCACCTTTCGGCTCGTCTACCTGCTGTTCAACACGATCATGAACCTGACCACGCAGGACGATCAGGTCGCCTGCTTCGCCAACGCCGCCGCTCACCTCGAACCCGGTGGGTGCTTCGTCGTGGAGGTCGGGGTGCCGGACCTGCGCCGACTGCCACCCGGCGAACGCTTCCGCCCCTTCGAGGTCACGCCGAACCGACTCGGCTTCGACGAGTACAGCGACCTCGTCGAGCAACTCATGTTCAGCCATCACTATCGGGTCGACGACGGCGCGCTCGCGGTGTCGTCGGCGCCCTTCCGCTACGTGTGGCCGTCGGAGCTCGACCTGATGGCGCGCCTCGCCGGTCTCACCCGTCGGGAGCGCTGGGCGGGCTGGTCGCGTCAGCCGTTCACCGGCGAGAGCAGCTCCCACGTCTCGGTGTGGCAGCGCCCGCCCTCCTGATCCGGCCGCCCGACCGCACTGGAGTCAACGCGCCGTGGGTGCCACCCGGGTCATCGACCGAGCGATCGCGGCTGCCTGATCCCGGCTGTTCACGCCGAGCTTGCGGTAGATGACCCGCAGGTGGAACTTCAACGTGTTGACCGACACGTAGAGCTCCTTGGCGATCTCGCTCAGCGTGAGACGGCTGGGCAGCAGGCGCAGCACGTCGCGCTCCCGATCCGTCAACGGCTCGAGGAACTCGCGCGCCGAGAGGTGTTCGGCCATCCCCGCAGGAGCCATCGCCAGCCGGAGGCGGTGCAGCCATTCGTCGGTGACGCTCCACGCCGCGCGCTCGATGACGTCCATCAGCTCACGCCCGTACGACACGACGGTCTGGAGCATCCCGTGCGAGCTCGCCAACTCGACGACCGGCGTCACCCGGGCGAGCACCTCATCCGGCGCGGTCAGTGTTCGGGCACCGAGCAGACCGAGCACGACGCGGTGGCGAACGCACCGCGGCCGTGCCGTCTCGAGCATCTCAGCTGCGGCGGCGCGGTCGCCGACCGCGAGCGCGACCCGGGCCCGGCACGCCGAGCCCCAGAACTCGTCGGTGTACGCGGCCGCGTTGCGCCGCGCCTCCTCGACGTTCCCGCCGGCGAGCGCGACGCCGGTGGCCGTCCGCAGCACCCAGCCAGCGAGGTCGGCGCTGCGGCCGGCCGAATCGATGACCGCTTCGGCCCGGGCCAGCTCCACCGTGGCGGCCGCCACGTCGCCGTCGTCGGCCGCGGCCGCGGCAAGGGCGAGCATCGCCGCCACCGAGCAGTAGAACATGAGCTCGTTGGCGCTGTCGGCGATCGCCCGCAGCTCGAGCAGGGCGACGTCGCGGTCGGCCATCTCGCGCCGTGCGATCGCTTCGGCCGTCGCCAGCTCGACGCTCAGGATCGACATGGTCGGGGCGGCGTGCCGGATGCCACCGGCGATGCGCAGCGCGTCGACCGGCCGGCCGGCCATCGCGTGGCCGAGCGCCCGCACCCCCTCGAGCGAGATCCCCCGGCGCGGGTCGGTGCTCATCGCGATCGTGGCGTCGCGGATCGTCGGGTCGTCGTCGTCCCAGCTCTCGGACAGGGCGACCCCCCGGGCGATGACGTTCCAGCCGAACCGACCGGCTGGGTCGGTGCGCCAAGTGTCGCCGAGCGCTCCGAGCGCTCGTCGGGCGTGGCGGCTGCCGCCGGTCCAGTCGCCGCGCACGGTCATCGAGATCGCCTGCAGCGCGTCGATCTGGGGCGAGAGATCGTGGTCGACGTGGTCGGCGTGCCAGACCGCTTCGCCCACGGTCTCGATGAACCGCGCCCGCGGGCCGAGGATGTGGCTGACTGCGAAGTCGATGCGGGCAGCCACGTCGGTGGCCGCCGTCTCGCGCGGGATCGCCGCGATCGTGCGCAAGATCACCGCGTCGCGGCCCTGGTCGTACAGCTCGGTCGAGGTCGCTCCGAGCAGTCGGAGGGCGTCGCGCGGTCGCTCGGCGAGGAGCCACTGATCGAGCGCGTCGACGATCTCGCCGGACTGTTCCAGCCATCGGGCGGCGCGCTCATGGCACTCACGGTGCCGCATCGTGCGGACGAGCTCGTTGCGCAGCACCTCCCGCACGAGAGGATGGATGCGGAACCAGTCCTCGATCCCCAGCCGGGACACGAACAGGCCCTGCGACTCCGCCCGCAGCAAGAGCTCGCGGACGTCGGCATCGCCGGTGATCGCCGCCGCCAGCGCGGTGCTGACGCGGTCGACGACCGCGACCTGCATGAGCGTGTCGACGATCTCGGGGTCCGCCGTCGCCAGCACCTCGTGCCAGACGTAGTCCTCGGTGCGCAACATCACGTCGCGCCGCAGCGCGACCGCCGTCGCCTCGCCGCGAGCCGACCGGGCGACCAGCCCGGTGAGCTGGACTCCAGCGGCCCAGCCGTCGGCCGAGCGGGCCGATTCGTCGATCTCGGGCTCCGACAGATCGGGCGCCAGGCTGGTGAGCATCTGTCGCGCCTCGGCGTCGGTGAAGCGGAGGTCGGCGAACCGCACCTCGCCGAGCTGGCCGCGCACGCGGAGTCGGTCGAGCGGCAGTGGTGGGTCGGCGCGGCCGACGAGGACCACGTGGAGCCAGGACGGGACGTGCTGCACGAACGTCGCGAACGACCGAACCGCCGCCGCGGACCGGAGATGGTGGACGTCGTCGAACACGACGACCGAGGGGGTGTCCGAATCCCCATCGAGCCCGTCGAGCAAGGAGCGGACCACCGCGTCGGCGGTCGCACCGCCGACGCGGCGCTCCGTCGCCACCCGGCCGCACCCCGGCGCGAGCTGCTCGAGCGCGGCGATGACGCCCGACCACAGCTCGACCGGATCGTCGTCCATCTCCTCGAGCGAGAGCCACGCAGTCGGAACCGTGGCGCGACCGACCCAGCTCGACATCAGCTGCGTCTTGCCGGAGCCGGCCGGTGCGATCACCACCGTCAGGGGGTAGGCCGTCACGCACTGCAGACGCTCGTCGAGACGCTGGCGCGCCACGTAGTGCGCCGAGGGACTCGGGGGCCGCAGCTTCGATCGCACCAGCGCCGAGTCGGGGCGGCGGGACCCTTCCGACTCGGTTGTACTTCGCGGTCGCGCCACGGCTTCCTTCGGCGGGCACCCGGGTTCGAACCCAGCCTGTGTGCAGCCGACGGTACCACGATGGGTATTTTCAGCCCGCGATCGGCGCCGCGCGCGACCGCGGTCAGGTCGCGGCGCTCTTGTCGATGCGGCGCATGATCAGCTTGCCGATCTCGGCCAGCACGAAGTAGCCGAGCACGGCGAGGAAGCAGACCCGCCACTGCGGGCCGGACAGGTCGACGGTGTCGAAGATCCGCTGGAGGCCGTCGATGGTCGTGACGAGGAACGTCAACACCAGCGCCGTCAACACCAGCAGGTTGAAGCGGCGGTTGGCGAGGGTCTCACGATGGAAGACGCTGCGCAGTGGGTCACGCCACTCGAGCGCGGCGACGATGTGCAGCAGGGAGATCGTCGTGAGCCCCATCGTCGTGGCGACGGCGAGCCCGTATTTGTGCTCGGCCCAGGCCACGACCGAGAGCGTGCCGATCGCCAGCAGCAGGCCGGCGAAGCCGAGTCGTGCCCCGAGCGACGGGACGACGATCGGTTGTTCCGGAGGCCGGGGACGGCGCTGCATCAATCCGGGGCTCGCCGCATCGAACCCGAGCCCGAAGGCGAGCAGCACGTCGATGGCGAAGTTGATCCACAGGATCTGCAGCGGCAGCAGCGGTGCGCCGTTGGCGATCGTGAAGATGCCGGCGCCGACGAACGTGAGGATGAAGCCGGCGAGCATGATCAGCTGCACGCGCACGTACTTCATCAGGTTGTCGTAGAGCCCCCGACCGCCCTCCACCGCCGTGACGATCGTGGCGAAGTTGTCGTCGGTGAGGATCATCTCGGCGGCGTCCTTGGTGACCTCCGTCCCGGTGATGCCCATCGCCACCCCGATGTCGGCCCGGGTCAGGGCCGGCGCGTCGTTGACGCCGTCGCCGGTCATCGCAACGACGTTGCCCTGTTCCTTGAGCAGGCTGACGAGGCGCACCTTGTCTTCCGGGGCCACCCGGGCGACGACGCCGATCCCCTCGAGCTCGCCGAGCAACTGCTCGTCGGGCATCGCCGCGAACTCGGCGCCGGTGAGGGCGCGGCCCTCGATCCCGAGCTGTCCGGCGATGGCGGCGGCGGTGGTGGCGTGGTCGCCCGTGATCATCCGGACGCGGATCCCGGCGTCCTTGCACAAGGCGATCGCGTCCTTCGCCTCCTTGCGGGGCGGATCGACGATGCCGACGAGGGCGAGGAAGTCGAGCTCCTGGACGACGGCGAGCAGGTCGGCGCCGGCGTCGAACGTCGCCGGGTCGAAGTCACGCCGCGCCACCGCAAGGACGCGCAGGCCTTCGCCCGCGAGCCGGTCGTTCTCGCTCAGCACGCGGTCGGGGTCGCTGTCGGCGAGCGCCACCGGCGACCCGTCGGCGTCGAGATAGCGCGAGGACCGGGCGAGCAGGACGTCGGGGGCGCCCTTGACGAAGCACCGCACGACGGGCGCGCCGGCGGCGTCGGTCATCTGGTGGAACGTCGCCATCAGCTTGTACTCGGCGTCGAACGGCACCTCGGACAGCCGTGGATAGGTGCTCCTCGTCTCGAGGACGTCGATCCCGCCCTTCGCGGCGAGGACGACGAGCGCCCCCTCGGTCGGGTCGCCGATGCACGCGCCGTCGCGGATCACGGCGTCGTTGGCGAGCGCCATCGGCAGGAGGAACTCCTCGAGCGGGGTCGTCCCCTCGCCGGCGACGTGGAGGATCCGCCCGTCGGTCGAGTAGCCCTCGCCGTCGACGCTGAAGCGGCGCCCGACGACGACCATCTGGCGTGCCGTCATCTGGTTGAGGGTGAGCGTGCCCGTCTTGTCGGAGCAGATCGCCGACGTCGACCCGAGCGTCTCGACCGACTTGAGCCGCTTGACGATGGCGCCCTTGCGGGCGAGGTCCTGGGTGCCGACCGACAGCAGCATCGTCACCACCGCCGGGAGACCGGTCGGGATCGCGGCGATCGCCAGCGTGATGCCGATCTTGAACAACGTGTCGAAGTCCTCGCCGCGGGCGAGTCCGAGGATGATGATCAGCACCAGGGCGACGGCCGCCATGATCGTGATCAGGACGGTCAGCTGGTCGAGCTGTTTCGTCAGCGGGGTCTTCTCCTGCGGGACGTTGCCGAGCATGCCCGGAGATGTGGCCGACCTCGGTCCCCATCCCCGTCGCCGTCACCACCATCTGTCCGCGGCCGCGGGTGACCTGCGAGTTCATGTACGCCATGTCGATGCGGTCGCCGAGGGCGACCTCGTCGCCGGCCACCGGGTCGACGACCTTGGCGACCGGCGTGCTCTCGCCGGTGAGGCCTGCCTCCTCGATCTCGAGGGTGGCGGCGACCAGGATCCGACCGTCGGCCGGGACCTTGTCGCCGGCCTCGAAGCCGACGATGTCGCCCGGCACGAGCTCCTCGGCGGGGATCTCGACGAGCTGGCCGTCTCGTTGCGTGCTGGCCGTCATGATCAGCATCTGGCGGAGCGCAGCGACGCTCGCCGCGGCCTTGCCTTCCTGGTGCAGACCCATCACCGCGTTGAGGACGGTGAGTCCGAGCACGACCAGGGCGGTGCCGAAGTCCTGGATCGCGACGATGCTGACGACGGCGGCGCCGACGAGGACGAGCTGCATGAGGTCGCGGTATTGACGCAGGAACGCCTTCCACGCCGGTTCGGACGCCTCCTCGGCGAGCTTGTTCGACCCGTACCGCGCCCGTCGCTCGGTGACGTCACCGGCGCTCAGCCCGACGGCGGGGTCGACGTCGAGGCGCCGGCACACCTCGTCGCTCGGCAGGTTGTGCCAGAGCACTGCCTGATCGTCGGCGGCCGGCGTCGTCACCGTGGTAGTCATCAGCTCGTACTCCAGATCCGACGGGACCGCGCCCGTTCGTTCGTCGACAGGAACCCGCCCTCCACCGCCACCGTCGGCATCATGAGGCGGCGGCTGTGAGCTGGCCGGCGAAGTAGTCCAGCGCCAGCCGCGTCTTCGTCGCCTGCGCCCCGCTGAGGTCGATGCCCCGACCGGCCAGGAACGCCTTCAGTTCGGCGGCGACCTGGAAGCCTTCGGCCGGCGCGCACTTCGTCGACAGCTCGAGCAGGCGCGTCGCGTCGGGATAGAACCACAGTTCGGCCACCAGGCGGCGGCCGAACTCGCCGGGTGTGAACTTGAGCTTGAGGACGTTGATCGGGCCCAAGCGGGCCAGGTCGTCGAGCGCCACCCCCTCTGGGGCATGGTCGGCGAAGAATCGCCGCTGCTCGCTCGTCAGCAGCTTGCTCAGCGGACGGCTGCCGGCGAACGTCTCCTTGACCCGGTAGTCGTCGAGCGTCGCCTTCATCGAGCCGGAGCAGACGAAGCCACCGGGCATGGCGTCGACCTCGATGCCGAACCCCGGATCCTTGCGCACCTTCGGCGGAACATCGGCGGGATCGATCGGGCGGAGCTTCACCACCGTGTCGCCGGCGCGGCCCTGGACGCGACGCCCTCGCACCACCACGCCGTTCTGGTTCAACGTCAGGTCGGGGGTGTCGAAGAACACGACCTGGCGGATCTGGGCAGTGAGCACGTCCATCTCGAGCGCGGTCACGGCGGAACCGTGGTCGGTGTCCGGCACGGTGAGCTTCAACTCGACGCTGTCGGCACCCTTGATCAGGCGCAGAACCTCGCTCAGCTGCTCGTTGGAGAGCGTCGGGGTGCTCGATTCAGTCATTGTTGTAGACCTCCGGTTGACGGCCGCCGTACACGATCAGCGCGTACAGCACGGCGAGAAGGACGCCGGTGCTGACCAGCGTCCAGATCGGCTGGAAGTAGATCCAGACGTAGTTGAACAGCAGCGAGACGCCGGCGACGACCACGCCGAACCACCGGGCCAGCTGGGAGCCCTTGGCGACGGCGATGCCGGCCGCGATCAGTACGAGACCGAGGACGAGCCAGAGCCACCCCCATGCCACGGGATCGCGCTCGAAGATGCACGGTCTGCACGTCTTCTTTGATGTCGTCGTCGAACTTGAAGGCCCACAGCGCGTCGAGCACCTTGAAGCCGCCGCTCATGACCAGCATGGTCGCGGCAAAGGCCAACCACCCGGCGCTCCGCCGGCGGGCCGCTTCCCAGTTCTGATCGCTCACGAAGACGTCCTTTCGACCCGGCCCGCGGGTGACGAGTCCAGGCTCCCGCGCCGGCGGGTGGGTCCGCCCCACCCGCTGCCGGGTAGATGGCCCCCTGTTGTGGCACGGAGTCTCGCACCAAATCCCCTGGTCACGCCAGCATCTGCCACCGGTCGACTCCGGCCGCTGTGATCACAGCCCGCGAACGTGGCGCTTGTAGCGCTCGTACTCGACCCGCGAGAGCAAGCCGCCCTCGAACAGGTCGGCGAGCGTGCGCAGCTGCCGGACCGGGTCGACCAACAGGTGCGACCACTCGGCCACGAACTCCCGCGTGCCGCACGGGGGCCGCGCCAGGAGGTCGGGGATCCCGTCGCGCGTCGTGGTCGGTGCTGTCGTCATCGTCACTCCTCCGGGATCCGAGCGACCCGGGCGAGCGCCGCCTCGACCCGGCCGCGGGCGATCCGTTCACCGGCGCGCACCTCGCCGCCCACCGTGCGCGCGGCGAGGGCGAGCGGCGCGGCCCAGAGATCCTCGGCGACGACGACGATCGCGCAGTCGCCCGGCGCGAGCGCGAGCGCCACGAGATCGATGTCGTGACGGCTGAGCAGCACGCCGTAACAGGCGATGGCGGCGCGGACGTCGTCGATTCCCTCGATGGCCGCGAGCTCGACCAGCTCCGAAGCGCCGGTCGCGTCGACCTTCACGACGGCGAGGTCGAGGATCCGGATCGTCGAGGTCTCGACGATGCGCAGCAGCTCGGGTCCGATGATGGCGAGGGCGTCGGGACCGGAGACGAGCACCACGAGGTACTCGACGAGGTCGGTCGAGATGGCGGTCGGGTCCACCGGGGTCACCCGCTCACCACGCCCGTGTTCGATCGGCGACCGCACCCGATCGTGCGCGCTCGGGCACGCTTCCACAGGGCGTCGATCGCCACGCACAGCACCAGGATCACGACGAGGGCGACGGCCGTCGCCGGCTCGTGGACGAGCGTGGTGAACACGAACGACACCAGCACGATGACGGTGGACGCGACGGCGAGGACGAGCACCCACGCCTTGGCGCCGGTCTCGGCGCGCACGCGGAGGTGGCCGACCGACACGAGGCCGAAGACGAGCAGGGCGATGACGCTGCCGATCGAGGCGATCGAGGAGAGGTCGAACCCGACGGCGAGGATGATGGCGACTCCGGCGGTGACGAGCAGACCCATCCCGGCGCGGCCGCCGACGCGCTGGCCCATCCGCGGCGGGAACTGACCGATCGTCGCCATCTGGTCGCACAGGCCCGAGGCCGGGTACAGGCCGGCGTTCGTGGCGCCGGCCGTGGCGAACAGGGCGGTGACCGTCATCATCCAGTACCCGGCCCGGCCGAGCACGGGTTCGGCCGCGACCGCGAGGGCGGTCCCGCCCGACTCGATGACCTCGTCGACCGTCAACGTGCCGAACACGCCGATCGACACGGCGACGTACACGACGGTGGCGATCCCGAGGGCGAGGAACATCGCTCGTGGCAGCTGACGGGCCGGATCGCGCAGATCCTTGGCCGTGAAGGTGACGACACCGAAGCCGAGGAAGGCGAAGAACGTGAGGGCGACGCTCGCCACGATGTCGTTGAAGGACGGATAGTCGGAGAAGGCAAGGAGGCTCGGGTCGAGGTTGGACAGCGTCGCCACCGAGAAGACGGTGAGGATGCCGATCACGACGATCACCACCACCGTCTGGGCACGGGCGACGGCCGTCGAGCCGACCGTGTTGAGCGCGCTCATCACCAGCACGACGAGGACCGCGAAGACCTTGATCCACGCCTCCTGCCCGTCGGCGAACGACTCGCTGGCGTAGCTGCCGAACGACACCGCGACCATCCCCGTGACGATGGCGTTGGCGGCGAGGATCAGCCACGCCAGCACGCCGGTGACGTGGCCATCGCCGAACCCGCGCACCACGTACTCGAGCAGGCCACCGGCCGAGGGGTACTTCGACCCGAACTTGGCGAAGGAATAGCCCTGGAGGCCGGCGACGCCGCCGGCGAGGAGGAACGACAGCCAGACCGCCGCGCCGGCGACCTCCCCGGCCGAACCGAGCAGGGCGAAGATGCCGGCGCCGACCATCGCCCCGACCCCGATGAACGCGGCCTGTCGGACGCCGAACGATCCCGGAGCGGACCACCGCCTCGGCGGCCGGCGGAGGCGGTGGCGCGTCGGATGCCGGCGGGGCGGTCATACCGCGGCTCCGAGCGCGAGCACGACGATCGTGAGGACACCGAGGATCGCCAGCAGCGGCCAGACGAAGCGCAGGTAGGTGCCGTAGGGCACCCGGGCGATGGCGAGCCCGCCCATCACGACCGCCGAGGTCGGCGTGACGAGGTTGAGCAGACCGGACGCGCTCTGGAAGGCGGTCACGACGAGGCTGGGGTTGACGCCGGCGAAGTCGGCGAGCGGCGCCATGATCGGCATCGCCACCGTCGCCAACCCCGACGACGACGGGATGAGGAACGACAGCGGCAGGAACAGCAGGTACATCACCACGGCGAATGCGGCCTCGCCGACATCGCCGAGGGCGCTCTCGGCCCAGTGCAGGACGGTGTCGGTGATGTCGCCGTTGTTCATCACGACGGTGATGCCGCGGGCGAGGCCGATGATCAGGGCCACGCCGAGCAGGTCGCGGGCCCCGTCGACGAACGTCGACGTCAGCTCACCCTCGCCCATTCGCCCGACGACGCCGATGAGGATGGCGAAGAACAGGAACGAGGCGGTCATCTCCGGGAACCACCACCACAGCGTCGGCAGGCCGATCCCGAGGTCCTCCCAGGGGATGACCCCGTAGATCATCACCCCGAACGCCAGCCCGAAGAGCGTCAGGACGACCTTGTGCCGTCCGGTGAGCACCACCTCGCCGGCGTCGTCGGTCTCCGCCGCGAAGTGCTGCTCGTTGGCCTGCTTCATGTCGTACACGAGCGACCGCGACGGATCGTGGCGGACCCGCTCGGCGTAGCGACTGACGAACCAGATGCCGGCGACGAGACCGACGATCAGGATCACGAGTGCGCAGCGCGAGGCCGTCGCTCAGCGGTACCTCGGCGAACCCCGAGGCGATGCCGGTGGCGAACGGGTTGACCGTCGAGCCGAGCACACCGATGCCGCAGCCGAGCAGGAGCACGAGCGCTCCGACGAGCGCGTCGTACCCGGCGGCGATCATGACGGTGATGATCAGCACGTAGAACGCCAGGCTCTCCTCCGCCATCCCGAAGGTGGTGCCTCCGACGGCGAAGACCGTCATCAGGATCGGGATCATCCATCGCTCGTGACCGCGCAATCGACCGATGAGGCGGGCGATCCCGGCCTGGATGGCGCCGGTCTTCATCGTGATCGCGATGAAGCCGCCGATCACCAGGATGAAGAACGCGACATCGATCGCGCCGAAGAGCGTGCCGCTGTTGAACACGTCGACGTTGCCGGTGCTCGCATCCTCGATGCCGTACGTCCCGTTGATCGGCGCCAGGAGGGAGTCGGTGAGGATGCGCTGCGGATGCGACTCGACCTCGTGGTAGGTGCCGGGGATCGGCGATCCGTCGGGGTCGAGCTGATAGGCGCCGGCCGGGATGATCCATGTCGCGATCGCCGTGACGACGATCAGCGCGAACAGGATCGTGTACGCCGACGGCAGCGTGAAGCGCGAGCGCTTCTCCCCATCGTCGCCGCCTTCGCGTTCGGTGTCCGCCGTGGACGGCGTGTCGACCGGCATCGTCAGCTCCTCGCAGCGAGACGCACTCGAGTCCTCGTCGAGCCGTCTCGACGGTACGGAGGGCGCAGGTCGACGGTCACCACCCGCGGGTGGGTGGTTGCGCCGCGCCGCCGCCGTCGGCATCTGGTCACGATCTGCGGTCTCGAACGGCGATCTGGTCAGCACGACCCGGACCGGGCGACGAGCAAGAGTGTGCGCCATGCGCGAGTTCCTGCCGATCGCACGCTGGCTCCCGGCGTACCGCCGTGCCGACCTCCGCTACGACGTGATCGCCGGCGTCACCGTGTCGGCGCTCGTGGTGCCCAAGGCCCTGGGGTACGCCGGGATCGCTCAGGTCCCGGTCGAGAACGGCCTCTACGCCGCGGCCGCTGGCGCGCTGATCTATGCCGCCTTCGGCACCTCGCGGCAGATCTCCACCGGGCCGAGCTCGGCGCTGGCGGCGATCGCCGCCAGCGCGGTGGCGATCACGGGCGTCGCCAGCGGCGCACCGACGGCGCAACTCGTCGCGGCGATCACCGTGGCGACCGGGTTGCTCTTCCTGCTCGCCGCGGTCCTCCGGATGGGGTGGCTGTCGCGGCTGCTGTCGAAGCCGGTGATCACCGGGTTCCTCTTCGGGGCGGCGATCGACGTCGTGATCGGCGAGCTCCCCAAGCTGACCGGCACGAGCGCGACCGGTACGAACAGCTGGCGGGAGCTGGGCAGTTGGCTGCGAACGCTCGACGACATCCACTGGACGACCTTGCTCGTCGGGATCGTCGCCCTGGGCATCGTGATCGGCCTGCACGTGTGGGCGCCGCGCGTTCCGGGCGCCCTCGTGCTCGTCGTCGGAGGGCTGCTGGCCTCGCGTGCTGTTCGATCTGTCGGATCACGGGGTCGCCACCGTCGGCGCGGTACCGCGCGGCATGCCCGTCCCGGAGTTGCCGCCGTGGGACATCGTGCGCGCCGACGCCGGCACGATCGCCCTCGCTGCGGTCGCGCTGTTCCTCGTCGGGTTCTCCCAGACCGCGGGCGACGCGCGCCTGTTCGCGGCTCGGCACCGCTACCGCATCCGCGTCGACCAGGAGATGGTCGCCCAGGGGATGAGCAACGCCGGCGCCGGGCTGTTCCAGGGCATGCCGGTGTCGACGAGCCTGTCGGCGAGCTCGCTGAACGACACCTCCGGAGCCCGGACGCCGATGGCATCGATCGTCACCGGGGTGGTCGTCGTCCTCACGCTCTTCGCGCTGGCGCCGCTGTTCTCCGACCTCCCCAAGCCCGTCCTCGCGGCGATCATCATCGATGCGGTCGTGTTCGGCATGATCGACATCGGCGAGATGCGGCGGTTGTGGCGGGTTCACCGGGTCGACTTCTCGATCGCCGTGTTGGCGATCGTCGGTGTCCTCAGCGCAGGGGTCCTCGCCGGCGTGGCGATCGGTGTCGCGCTGTCGGTGGGCTGGATGCTCTACGCCAGCGCCACGCCGGCGATCAGCGAGCTCGGTCGGGACCCGGGAACCTCGGCGTTCCAGTCGATCGACGAGCATCCGGAGAGCAAGCTCTATCCCGGCCTGTTCATCATCCGCTTCGACGGGGCGCTGACGTTCCTCACGGCCGACGGCCTGGCCGACGGGATCGAGACGAGGCTGGTGCTGGACGGTGCACCCGTGACCGGAATCGTCATCGACTTCGCCGGCGTGAACTTCATCGACTCCCAGGGGTCCGATCAGCTCCGCCAGCTCGTCGAGCTGAGCCGCCGGTCCGATGCCTCGCTCCGCCTGGCGCGCGTCCGCGGCGACGTGCTCGCGGTGCTGCGCGCCGACGGGGTCGTGGCGTTGCTCGGCGAGGAGCGCCTCCACGGCAACGTCGATCAGGCGGTCCGCGCCGAGCTCGCATCGGTCGAGCGACCGGGGGAATCCGACCGCTGATCCGGGCCGGCCGGCACGGGAACGCCGTGACCACCCGGGTCCGGGTGGTCATGGCCCACCCGGGTCGTCGTTACGTTCGACGAGGGAGACGGAGTGCTCCACCCGACCCGAGGAGGACAGCGTGTTCAACCTGCGCAACCGCAGCTTCCTGAAGGAGATCGACTTCGAGCCCCGGGAGTTCCGCCACCTGCTCGAGCTGTCGACGGCGCTCAAGGTGGCCAAGTACGCCGGGTTCGAGGCCAAGCGCCTCGACGGCAAGGAGATCGCCCTGATCTTCGAGAAGACGTCGACCCGCACGAGGTCGTCGTTCGAGGTCGCCGCCTTCGACCAGGGCGCGCACGTGACCTACCTCGATCCGTCCGGGTCGCAACTCGGTCACAAGGAATCGGTCGCCGACACCGCGCGCGTGCTCGGCCGCATGTACGACGCCATCGAGTTCCGCGGCAACGCTCAGACCGACGTCGAGGAGCTCGCCGCCAATGCCGGCGTGCCCGGTCTACAACGGGCTGACGAACGAGTGGCACCCGACGCAGATGCTCGCCGACTTCCTCACCATGCACGAAGCGAGCGGCAAGCCGTACGGCGCGCTGTCGCTACGCCTACGTCGGCGACTGCCGGTTCAACATGGGCCGCTCGCTGCTGGTCATGGGCGCGTTGATGGGGGCCGACGTCCGGCTGGTGGGCCCGCCGTCGCTGGCCCCGCCGGCGGACGTCGTGGCCATCGCCCGGGACATCGCCACGCGCACCGGCGCCCAGGTGACCGTCACCGACGACGTCGACGCGGGCGTGGCCGACGTCGACTTCGTGCACACCGACGTCTGGGTGTCGATGGGCGAGTCCAAGGACGTGTGGACCGAGCGGGTGCAACTGCTCGCGCCGTACCAGGTGAACTCGGTCGCTGCTGGAGCAAGACGAACAACCCGCGGGTCAAGTTCATGCACTGCCTGCCGGCGTTCCACGACCCGAACACCGTGGTCGGTCGGGAGATGATGGAGCACACCGGCATGAGCGCCGGCCTCGAGGTCACCGGCGAGGTGTTCGAGTCGGAGGCGAGCATCGTGTTCGACCAGGCGGAGAACCGCCTGCACACCATCAAGGCCATCCTCGTCGCCACGCTCGGCAGCTGAGGGTCGGTCGTGCGCATCCTCGTGGCCCTGGGCGGCAACGCCCTGCTCCGGCGCGGCGAGCCGATGACGGCCGACGTCCAGCGTGAGAACGTGCGCACGGCGGCGCGGGCGCTGGCGCCGGTCGCCGGCCGAGCACCAGCTCGTGCTCTCCCACGGCAACGGGCCGCAGGTCGGCCTGCTCGCACTGCAGGCCGCGGCGTACGAGGACGTCGAGCCGTACCCGCTCGACGTCCTGGGCGCCCAGACCGAGGGGATGATCGGCTACATGATCGAGCAGGAGTTGGGGAACCTGCTCCCGGCGGAGGTTCCGTTCGCCACGATCCTGACGATGATCGAGGTCGACGCCCACGATCCGGCGTTCGGCGACCCGACCAAGTTCGTCGGACCGGTGTACGCCGATGCCGACGCCGACCGCTTGGCGGCGGAGAAGGGCTGGACGTTCAAGCGCGACGGGGACCGCATGCGCCGCGTGGTCGCGTCGCCCGAGCCGCGTCGGATCTTCGAGATCCGTCCCATCCGGTGGCTGCTCGAGCACGGCACCGTCGTCATCTGCGCCGGTGGCGGTGGCATCCCGACGACGTTCGTCGAGGGCGAGGAGCGGGTCCTCGGCGGCGTCGAAGCCGTCATCGACAAGGACTTCGCCAGCGAGCTGCTGGCGCGCGAGGTCGACGCCGACCTGTTCGTGATGGCGACCGACGTCGACGGCGTGTACGCCGACTGGGGGACGCCCGGGCAGCGCCGCCTCGACCGGGTCACGCCCGCCGAGCTGCGCGCCGAGCGCTTCGCCGCAGGGTCGATGGGGCCCAAGGTCGACGCGGCGGCGCGCTTCGTGGAGGCGACGGGGAACCGCGCGGCGATCGGGTCGCTCAGCGACATCGAGCGCATCGTCGAAGGTCGAGCGGGCACGAGCGTCGTGCCCTGACGAAGGAGCAGATGAACCATGGGTGAATTCGGGGTGCACTCCGAGGTCGGCAAGCTGCGCAAGGTGATCGTTCACCGACCGGAGCTGAGCCTGCAGCGACTCACTCCGTCGAACCATGACGAGTTGCTGTTCGACGACGTGCTGTGGGTCGAACGGGCCCAGTTCGAACACGACCAGTTCGTGGCGCGGATGCGCGAGCGCGGCGTCGAGGTCTTCCTCCTCGGCCAGCTGCTGTCCGAGGCGCTGACGGCGAGCGACGAGGTGCGACTGCGCCTGATCGAGCTCGTCGCGTCCGAGTACACCGTCGGGTGGTCGCTCGTGGACGAGGTGCGGGCGCTGCTCGCCGGGTTCGAACCGGATCGGCTGGCGACGCACATGATCGGCGGACTGACCGTCGCCGAATCCGGGCTCGATGTCGACCACGTCGCCTCGTCGTCGCTGATCGGCGCGGCCATCGACGATCCCAGCACGTTCGTGCTCCCACCGCTGCCCAACACGCTGTTCACCCGAGACTCGTCGTGCTGGATCTACGGCGGCGTGTCGATCAACCCGATGTACTGGCCGGCGCGACGACGCGAGGCATACAACGTGGCGGCGATCTATCGCGGCCATCCGATGTTCGCCGACGGCGGGTTCGACTTCTGGTACCCCACCGAGGGTCCGGACGGCCGGCTCGAGGCCACCGACTTCGGGTTGTCGTCGCTCGAAGGCGGTGATGTCATGCCGATCGGGAACGGCGTGGTGCTCATCGGCATGAGCGAGCGCTCGCAGGGGCGGATGATCGAGCAGATCGCCAAGTCGCTGTTCGCCACAGGAGCGGCCGAGCGCGTGATCGCGTGCGTGATGACCAAGGATCGAGCGCACATGCACCTCGACACGGTGTTCACCCTGCTCGACCGCGACAAGGCGACCGCCTACCCCAAGGTGGTGGAGAACATCCGGGCGATCAGCCTGCGGCCGGGGACGGGCGACGGCGACTTCCACGTCACGGTCGAGGAGAGCTTCGTGGGCGCCGTCGCCGACGCCCTGGGCGTCGACAAGTTGCACGTCGTCGAGACCGGTGGGGACACGTACCAGCAGGAGCGCGAGCAGTGGGACGACGGCAACAACGTCGTGGCCCTCGAGCCGGGCGTGGTCGTCGCCTACGAGCGCAACACCTACACGATCGCCAAGATGCGCGCGAGCGGCGTGGAGGTCGTGGAGATCGCCGGGTTCGAGTTGGGCAAGGGCCGCGGCGGGGGACACTGCATGACGTGCCCGATCCTCAGGGACCCGTTGTGAGCGGAGCCCGGCGATGAGCGCTCTGCGTTGGGTCATGGCCGCGATCGCGGCGCTGGCCATCGTCGCCCTGCTCGCGTTCGCCCGTCGCGATCCGGGCTTCGACGACCGGGTTCCCGATCCCGAGGACGTCGGTGCCGCCGTCGTCGTGACCAGCCCGACGAGCGTCGGCTGAGCCGCACCGCCGTCGGGTCGCCGTTACTCGAGCAGCATCCCCTCGAGCGCCCCGGAGGGCTTGATGTCGGGAAGGCGACGCATGCGCAGGGCGTCGACCAGGCCGATCAGCGCCGCACCGATCGGCACGAGGAGGGCGATCTGCAACGCGAGGGGCCGGGCGTCGTTGTTGATGTCGATGATCTCGTCCTGCACCGCCGGCGGCTGGCCGGCGACGACCTCGGCGAGCTGGGTGTTGCTCATCAGCTCGGCGTCGTCCTCCAGCGCGTCGGCGACCTGCTCCTGCTGTCTGGTCGAGAGCACGTCGCTGTCGTCGGCCATGCGGGTGAAGATGCTCGAGAGCGAGGCGAGCATGATCGCGCCGGCGAAGGCCAACCCGAACGAGAGCCCGAACGACCCTCCGGCCGAGTTGACCCCGGCCGCTTCGCTCACGCGTTCCTCCGAGATCGGCGAGAGCGTGTAGTTGTTGAGCTGCGACACGAGCAGCCCGAGCCCGGAGCCGGCGATGACGAGCGGGATGACCAGCGCCCAGCCGGAATGGGCCCGGGGCACGATCGGCAGGAGGATCAGCAGGCCGACGAGCAGCAGACCGAAACCGGCGAGGATGATGTCGGCGGCGCGGCGGTTCCCCGCCCGCTTCCCGGCGATCAGCGCCAGCGCGAACATGCTGAGCGACAGCGGGGCGAGCGACAGGCCGGCCTTCATCGCGTTGTACTCGAGGACCATCTGCAAGAAGATCGGCAGGGCGATCATCGTGCCGCCGAGGGCGATCTGCTGGGCCATCTGACCGGAGATGCCGAGCCGGAAGTGCTTGGAGCTGAACAACGTCGGGTCGATCAGGGCCGGCTTGCCGGCACGATGCCGTCGCACCAGCCACCAGGCGAGCACTCCGAGGCTGATCGCACCGACCGCGATCAGCGCGACGACCGCTTCACCGCCCTTCTCCCAGACGAGGATGCCGAGCACCACGCCGCCCATGCCGACGACCGACAGGACCGCCCCGACGACGTCGACGCCACGGTCGCCGGTGAACTTCACGTCGCGCACCAGTCCGATGCCCGAGAGCACGACGGCGATCACGACGGCCTCGAGGAGGAAGGCGATCCGCCACGACAGGTAGGTGGTGATGAAGCCGCCGACGAGCGGTCCCACCGCGGCGGCGATCGCCGCCGCCGCGCCGACCAGGGCGTAGACCCGCCGCTGGGCGTCACCCTCGAAGTTGCCGTGGATGAGCGACTGCATCGACGGGAGCAGGAGCGACGCGCCCAGCCCGCCGAGGATCGCCCAGAAGATGACGATCGTGAGGAGGTTCTGGGCCACCGCCATCGACAGGGCGCCGATGGCGTAGCCGAGCAGGCCGAGGATGTACGCCCGCTTGCGACCGAACAGGTCGCCGATCTTGCTGCCGATCAGGATGAACGCGGCCGAGACCAGCGCCTCCAGGGCGATGGCCGACTGCACGCCGCTCACGGTCGTGTCGAGGTCGTGGACGACCGCCGAGATCGACACGTTCATCAACGACGTGTCGACGACCAGCACGAACATCGCCATCGCCAGCAGGATGGGGAGTCGCTTGCTCCTGGCGTCGTCGCCCGCGCCCGCGACGGGCGGCACCGGTGCCGGTTCGGTCATCGCCGGCTGCTTCGAGTGGCGATGTCAGATCCCGAGCAATCGGGCCTTCGCCGCGGCGAACTCGGCGTCGGTGAGCACGCCGGAACGGTTCAGCTCGCCGAGCCGGCTGAGCTGGGCGGTGAGGTCGTCCTCGGCCGGAGCCGCCGGGGCGGCGGCGGCGGCGCTGGGGCGGGTGGCTGGGCGTAGGCCGGAGCGGGGGCGTAGGCCGGAGCGGGGCGTACGCCGGCTGGGCGTACGCCGGCTGGCCGTACATCTGCTGGTCCTCGTAGGCCTGGGCGTTCTGCTTCGTCTGCCACCGGTTGGCCTGACGGCGCGACACGCGGTTCGACACCGCCGTCGCCGTCCCGGCGACCACCGCCGTGCGGGCCATTCCTCCGATCAGTCCCATCTGTCTCCTCCTCACGCGTCCTGGGCGGCGTCGCGAACCGCCGTGACGACCGCCGATGGCACGCGGACCTGGTCGACCAGCTCCCCGCCCGCTCGACGCACCGCGTCGATGAACGGGATCGCCCACAGGTTCTCGACTGCGACGACGGCGACCGAGCTGTTCGGCTCGAGCGAGGCGCTGACATCTTCGACGTCCTCGGCGTCGAGCAGGCCGCCCTCGAACTGCCCGTCGATGTCGATGAACGACGGCTCGAGCTCCTGGGTGAGGTCACGCAACTCGATCGAGCCGACGCGGCCTTCGGTGTCCTTGTACACGAACAGCAGGTCGACCACCGTCACGATCCGTCGCAGCGCGAGGTCGCGCAGCGCCGGGGCGATGCCGCTGTTGAACCGGTTGCCCGAGAACCGCAGGAAGATCACGTCGATCGGTCCCGCTTGCGCACTTGCCATGTTGGCGACTCCTGTCTTGCTGCTGCCGATGCCGAGGGTAGCGAACCGAGCGTCGCGCCGAGTGACGCGCCGGCGACCCCACCCGGCGCGGGGTGGTTCAGCGGGCGCAGGGCCGTCAGGAGACGATCGCCGACAGCAGGCCGCCGACGAGCAGCCCGGCGCCGAGGCCGGCGGTGGTGTCGAGCGGGTTGTGCGCGCCGACGTACACCCGCCCGACCATCACGACGACCGCCACCGTGAACGGTGCCCATCCCCACGCCGACGACACGAGCGGCGCGGCGAGCGAGGCGACCGCAGCGACGAGGATCACGTGGCCGGACGGGAAGCTCGGCCCGATCGCGGGCACGTCCCCGCGCAACACCGCCCCCGGTTCGCTCGTGCCGGGGCGCTGGCGCACCTCGAGGTAGGCGGCCATCTCGCGCCGCACGATCCGCTCGGCGACCAGCTTCAACACCGCTGCCACCACCACCCCGGCGGCGACGTCGAGCTCTCCCGCCCACGCGGCGATGGCAAATCCGGCCGCCGTGCCGACCACGAGGTTCCCGAGCTGCATCGGCGCCCACAGCACCGGGTACAGCCACCCCGGCAGGCCGTTGACCGCCCGGAAGGTGCGCTGCTCCCAGCGGGGGATGAACGGGTGGCGGGCGGCGACGACCGACGCCACGAGCACGACGAGACCGACCCCGGCGACCACGAGGCCGGACCAGCTCATCGACGACTCAACCGGTCGCGGAGATCCTCGAGCAGACCCGGCCGCTTCCCGAGCGCAGCTCGCGTCGCGCCGCTCAAGACCCGGGGGCGCAGCCGGGCGCACGCCGCCGCCAGTGTCGCCTCGTCGACCGTCTCGCGGGCGAGTGCCGTCGCTCGCTCGGCACCGACCACCACGCTGGACGACGCGACGAGCTCGGCGACGTCGGTGGCGATCAGCAGATCGCTCGCCGCCACCTCGCTGAAGCCGAAGTCGATCAGCCACACGTTTCGATCGTCCCCGAAGAACACGTTGGCCAGCCGGAGGTCGCGGTGGGCGATGCGGTGAGCGCGTAGCACGCCCACCTGGTCCCACGCCGCGCCCAGCATCGCGTCGTCGAACTCGTCCGGCGCCGACACGATCGAGCGAGCGACCCGGCACGAGGTCGTAGGCGAGGACGAACCCGTTCGGCTCGGCCGTCGCCATCGCTCGCAGCCGCGGCGTGCGCACCCCGAGGTCGCGCGCGGCGAGCGAGACGAACGCCTCGTGCTCGACGGTTCGTCGCAACGACGAGAACGGGCGCTCGTCGCCGAGCTCGCGCCGCCACAACGATCGATAGAGCCGGAACAGCAGGTCGGCGCTGCGCTGGTCGGTGCCGAGGGCCTTGACGAAGTACCGCTCGCCGTCGGGACCGGTACCGAAGTAGGGCGTCGAACCGCGCGCGTCCACACCGGCGGGCGCGAGGTCGGCGAGCGGGAGGCCGACCGCGCGCAGGCCGCGCGTGATCGCCTCGAGCGTCGGCCGGCGCGACGGCGCGCCGACGGCGACGAGCGCGCCCGCTCCCGCGATCCAACCGACGATCGCGGCCTGGAACGAGTCGAACGAGAGTGGCGAGGTGATGAACCTCGTCAACGCCAGTCCCCACACGGCGATCCAGCCGGCGTGCCGCCAACGCCGATCCAGCCACGGAGCGGCCGCGGTCAACGCCGCCGCGATCATTCCGATGCCGACCGCGGTCGGCGATGTCGCGGCGGAGAAGGGACCGCCGTCGACCGTCACGGCGACCACCTGGGCGCCGTCGGGCGCCAGGCTCAGCTGCGCCAGGAGCGGCACCACGACCGCCGCGAGGGCAACGCCGAGCAGCGTGGTCAGGGCCGCCCGGCGCCCGCTGCGCACCAACGTGACGACCAGGCCGATGGCGAGCACGCTGAACGCGAGGACCCGGGTGCCGATCGCCAAGGCGTCGACGATCCAGTGCGGCAGGGCCGAGAAGCCGGCGAGCAGCTCGGACGCGAACGCGATCAGGGTGTCACCGAACAGCCACTGCACGGCCAGCAGGACGCCGAGCACGGCGACGGCGACGACCAGTCGTAGGACGTCGGCCGGTGAACGGCTCGCCGGCGCGCTCACGGTGCGGACCGGCGCGCGCGGCACGCTGGTTCCCACGCCGTCATCGTCGACGGCGCACGGCGGCGGGACCATCGGTCCATGCACGGATTATTGACGCACGCGGTCGGTGCACACGGCATCACCCCGGGACGG
>CAWFLK010000010.1:0-100042 GCA_963816635.1 Ilumatobacteraceae bacterium
CGGCGGCAGGCACGGGCGGCCGTCGCGGCCGTCGTCGTGGTGGCCACCGCGACGGTCGCCACCCAAGCAGCGGCGACGGCAACGTCGACCAGCGAGCCGCCGGCGTCGAACCCGGCGTCGAGCGGTCTGGAGATCGTCTGGGTCGAGCAGGGCGCCGGCAACCCCTACTGGGACGCCCAGCACGCCGCCGCCGAGGAGGCGGCCCACCGGCTCGGCTTCGACTTCCGGGTCGTGAGCGGCGAGCTCGACCCGTCGGTGCAGGCGTCGGTCGTGCAGCAGACGGTCGACCAGGGCCCCGACGCCATCATGGTCAACGCCATCGACCCGTCGGCGATCGCCCAGGCGTACGAGTACGCCGCCGATCATGACGTGCCGATCGTCAACCTCTACGGCCTCGACCCCAACGCCACGGCGAGCATCACGTTCGACGAGGTCCACACCGGGGAGATGATGGGTGCCCACGCTCTGAAGCTCCTGGAGGAGCGCTACGGCGAGCCGAGCGGGCAGGTGGCCGTGCTCACCGGCATCCAGGGCCAGCCGGCGAGCGACCTGCGCGCCCAAGGTTTCACCGACTTCATGGCTGCCCACGACATCGAGGTCGTCGACGAGCAGCCGACGAACTGGCAGGCCGACCAGGCGTCGGCGACCATGGAGAACTGGCTGACGCGCTATCCCGACCTGTCGATGGTCTACGCGCTGAGCGACACGCTCACGGTGCCGGCGATGAACATCGCCGAGCGCCAGGACCGCCTCTGCCGCAACGACACGGCGCCGGCCGACCTCGGCAACTGCGTGATGTTCGTCTCGGTCGACGGCATCTTCCTCGACGAGGTGGTCGACGGGCGGATGTTCGCGACGGCCCCCTACTCGCCCGAGTGGTCCGGCTTCAAGTTCGCCGAGCTCGCCAATGCGGTCGCTTCCGGCGGCGACTACGAGGCGGAGAACGTGATCAATTCGATGCTCGTCACACCCGAGAACGCGGAGTGCGTGCTCGGCATGACGACGGCGATGACCGACGATCTGGCGAGCTTCCCGTTCGAGGGCACGCTGCAGGAGATCGCCGCCGACTCCTACGGGTGCACGGTCCTCGACGAGCCTGCATCGTCGGCGCCGACGGCGTCCGACGCAGCGGCGACGACGGCATAGTCCCCCCGGTCGAGCGGATCATCTGTGTCACCGAACACGACACGCTGGCGTCGTGTTCGGTGACTCGGAACAGGAGGTCGGCGTGACCGACCTCCTGGTGATGTCCGACGTGCGCAAGCACTACGCCGACACTGTCGCCCTCGACGGAGCGTCTCTGCACGTGGCCGGCGGATCGATCCACGGGCTGATCGGCCAGAACGGCGCGGGCAAGTCGACGATGCTGAAGATCCTGGCCGGTGCCGAGACGCCCGACGACGGCACGATCGAGCTGGCCGGCGAAGTCGTGCGCCTGGCGTCCCCGGCGGACGCCCACCGCCACGGAATCGGCATCGTCTACCAGGACTTCAGCTTGCTCACGAACCTCACCGTCGCACAGAACATCTCCCTCGGCAGAGAGGTGACCAAGCGCCGGCGCATCGACACCGGAGCCGATGAAGACATGGCACGGCGGGCGCTCGGGCTGCTCGAGGTCGACGACATCCCGTTGAACGCGCTCGTCCGCGACCTCACCCAGGCGCAGCGCCAGCTCGTGGAGATCGCCAAGGTCCTCACCCTCGAGGGCTCCCGGGTGCTGGTCTTCGACGAGCCGACGGCCGCGCTGAGCGCCGATGACGCCGCCCGCCTGTTCGCGGCGATCCGCGCCCTTGCGGCCCGCGGCATGGCGATCGTCTTCGTCAGCCATCGCTACCGGGAGATCCTCGAGCTCTGCGACGCGCTCACCGTGCTCCGCAACGGCCGCGTCGTCCACCATGGGAGCACCGACGGTATGACCGTCGATCGCATGGTCGAGCTGACGCTCGGGCAACGTCTCGAGTCGGCGTTCGGGCGCACCTGGCTCGCGCCGCCCGACGCGCCGGTCGGCCTGGTCGTCGACGCTCTGCGCACCGCAGGGCTCGCCGACGCGCTGGATCTCACGGTGCGGCACGGCCAGATCGTCGCGCTCTACGGCTCGATCGGTTCCGGACACGCCGAGGTCGCCCGGGTGCTGTGCGGGGACACACCGGTCGATGCCGGCAGCATCCGGATCGGCGACGGTCCCGAAGCGGCCACCCACGACGCGTCGAGGAGCGCCGAGATCGGCATCGTTCCCGAGAACCGCATGGACAACGCGCTGTTCCCCGAGCTCCCGGTGCGGTCGAACATCAGCGTCGCGTCGGTGAGGAAGGCACGTCTCGGCCGGCTGTCCCCGCTCCTCTCCGCCCGACGCGAGCGCGAGCACGCGGGACGCGCGGCCCGCAAGGTGCAGGTCGACCCCAGGGCCCTGCCGCGTGCGGTGCGCCTCCTCAGTGGGGGCAACCAGCAGAAGGTCGTGCTGGCCCGGTGGCTGATGCGCGACAGCCGCGTGCTCCTCCTCGTCGAGCCGACCCAGGGCGTCGATGTGGGGGCGCGCCTCGACATCTACCGCGAGATCGAAGCGCTGGCCCGCTCGGGGGTCGCCTGCCTGCTCGTGTCGAGTGACGAGCAGGAGGTGGAGGCCATCGCCGACCGAGCGCTCGTCTTCTTCCACGGGCGGGTGGTGGCCGACCTCGCCGGCCACTCGATCAACGACCGCAACCTGCTGTCCGCCGGCCAAGGGGTCCATCACGAGGTCGCAGTGTGAGCGAGCGAGTCTTCGAGCGAGCGAACCATCAGGCGCAGTGCGTCAGGGTGCAGCCAGTGAATGCGAGCGCTCCGCAAGTCGATGTTTCGGGCACGCGACGAACAGGTCGGTTCAGCGTGGCCGCCAACGTCGAGCGCGTCGCCACGCTGCTGGTCGCCCTCGCCCTGTTCGTCGTGTTCGCCGCCACCGCCGACGCGTTCGCCACCTCCACCAACATCCGCAACATCCTCGTGCAGATCACCATCGTCTCGGTGGTCGCCGCCGGCCAGACGGTCGTCATGCTGACCGGCGGCCTGGACCTGTCCGTGGGCTCGGTGGTCCTCTTGAGCGAGGTCGTGGTCGCCGACGTCGTCGTCCGTCACGGCGCACCCGTCGTGCTCGGTATCGTCGCCGCTCTGGCCGCCGGGGCGCTCATCGGTGTGCTCAACGGGCTGCTGATCGTGGTCGTGCGCATCGAACCGATCCTCGTCACGCTCGGCACGCTGCTGCTCGCCGCCGGCGCGGCCAAGCTGCTGCTGGGCTTGACGTACATCCAGATCGACAACCCGTTCTTCGACCGGCTGGCGACCACCGAGCTGCCGGGCGGCATGCCCTTGATGGTCGTCGTCATGTTCGGCTGCTATGCCCTCGTCGCCGTCGCGCTGTATCGCACACCGTTCGGCAGGTACGTGTACGCGGTCGGCTCCAATCGACGGGCCGCCTCGGTCGCCGGACTGCCCGTCCGCTCCACACAGATCGCCGCGTACGTCCTGTGCGCCACGCTGGCCGGCGTCGCTGGCGTGCTCAACGCCGCTCGGCTCGGTCTCGTCAGCCCCAACGACGGAGCGGGACTCGAGTTCGCGTCGATCACCGCCGCGCTCGTCGGCGGGCTCAGCGTCACCGTCGGCGGCGTCGGACGCGTCGAGCGCACCCTCGTCGGGGCGGTCATCGTCGGGATGCTCGTCAACTACCAAACGATCCGCGGTGTCCCGCCGAGCCTGCAGCAGGCGATGATCGGCGGCGTGCTGCTGCTGGCGGTGGTCGCCGACCGACTGTTGCGACGGATGCGGCAATGAGCGAGCGACATCGTCACGGGTGAGCGGCTGCGTCGAAATGCCGACGTGTTGCTGCTGGTCGCCGTCACCGTCGGGGCGTTCTGCACGTTCGCGCTCCTCAATCCGGTGTGGGTCAACCGCAACCTCGTGCAGACGATGGTCGCCCAGTCGGCACCCCTCGCACTCGTCGCCGTTCCGTTGACGTTCTCGATCATCTGTCGCAACATCGACCTCTCCGTCGGCTCTCTGCTTGCACTGCAGGGCATGATCATCGGGCGCGTCAGCGAGTCGTCGTGGATGGTCGTCGCCTTGCTCGCCGCCGCCGCTGTGGCGGTGGCGATCGGGTTGCTCCAAGGGCTCCTCGTCGCCACGTTGGGCCTGAGCGCGATCATGGCGACCCTGGCGACGTTCATCTGGGCCCGCGGCCTGACGCTCGCCATCAACGACAGCCGGCCGATCCCGGTCGATGGCTGGCTCGTCGACGTGGCCAACGCACGCTGGGCCGGATTCACCGTCGCCGCTCCGCTCGTGGTCCTCGCGTACGTCGTCGGCCAGTGGGTGCTCGGCCACACCAGGTTCGGTCGCTACACCGTGGCAATCGGTGGCGGCGCGGACGCCGCCCGCCGCTCGGGCATCGCGGTCGGCCGTCACGTCGTCGCGCTGTTCGTCGCCACCGGTCTCGTCGTCGCCGTGGCGGCCGCGCTCACCGTCGGCCAGCTCGGCTCGGCCTCGCCGTACACCGGGACCGAGCTCGCGCTCGATGCGATCATCGCCGTCGTCATCGGCGGCACGGCCCTCACCGGCGGCTACGGCTCGGTCGGCCGCACGGCGGTCGGGGTCGCGTTCATGAGCGTGCTGAACAGCGGCCTGCTCAACCTCGGGCTCAGCGAGGGTCACTACCAGACGGCCCGCGGCCTCGCCCTGATCGGCGTGCTCACGCTGCAGATCGTCACGCGCCGACTGGTCGTACTCCGGCGGCGGCCACGTCCCGTGTTCACCGTGGAAGGAAGTATCAGCGCATGAAGTTGGACGGTTTCGAAGGCAGGGTCGCGCTCGTCACGGGCGCGGCGCAGGGCATCGGCAAGCAGATCTGCCTGACGCTCGCCGAGCAAGGCTGTCGGGTGGTCGGCGTCGACGTGCAGCCGGTCGAGGTCGACGCCGTCGAGCCCGTGTCGTTGGACGTGACCGACGAGCGCGCCGTCGCCGCGGCGGTCGAGAAGGTCGAAGCGCGCGTCGGTCCGATCGACATCCTCGTCCTCAACGCCGGAGTGCTGTCGAAGGCGTCGTTGGCCGACACGACCACCAGCGAGTGGGAACGCCAGCTGGCGGTGAACCTCACCGGTCCGTTCTTCCTCGCCCGCGCCATCGTGCCCGGCATGGCCCGACGCGGCTTCGGTCGGGTGGTGCTCATCGGCTCGAGCGCGGGGATCACGGGTTCCGGGGCCGCGCCCCCTGCGCTGGCGGGCTATGCCGCGTCGAAGGCGGGGGCGATGGCGCTGATCAAGTCGATCGCCGGCGAGTACGCCGGCGCCGGCGTGACCGCCAACGCCTTGGCGCCGACGCTCATCGACACCGGCATGCTCGGCACCCTCGACGCCGACTACCGGTCGTCGATACCCGTCGGCAGGTACGGAACGCCGAGCGAGGTCGCCGCGCTGGTGGTGTTCCTGTGCAGCGATCACGCCGGGTACATCACCGGCGAGGTCGTCGACATCAACGGCGGATTCCTCATCGACTAGGGGTGAACATGATGAAGGTCTTCGACACTGACTACCAGCGCCGTCTCCTCGAGTCGCTCGTCGGCGCCCGGCGTCAACTCGGCGGCATCGACCTGATCACGTTCGAGGAGGGCCACGCCCGCGGCACACGCGCGCTCGACGTGCGCACCGGGAGCGGGCTGCGCTTCCAGATCATGGTCGACCGCGGGTTGGACATCGGCCTCGCCGAGTTCGCCGGCACGGGGCTGGCGTGGCTGCCGCCGAAGGGCCTGGCCGGCCCGTGGTACTACGAAGGCGATCATGACGACCACGCCTGGCTACGCGTCGGGCCTCGGCGGGCTCTTCAACACCGCCGGGCTGGTGTCGATGGGGACCCCGCAGACCGTGTCGACGCAGCAGTACGGATTCACGCAACGGCTCAGCGCTCGCTACGGCACGCACGACCGCATCGCCATCACCCCCGCCGAGCACGTCAACCACGGCGAGCGGTGGGACGGTGACCGACTCGTGCTGTGGGCCGAGGGAACGGTCCGCCAGGACATCGCCTACGGCGAGAACCTCGCGCTCACCCGCCGGTACGAGGTGGATGCAGGGACGTCGAAGGTGACGATCCGCGACGAGGTGACCAACGAGGGCTTCTTCTCCACGCCGCACCAGATCCTCTACCACTTCAACCTCGGCTTCCCGTTCCTGCGGTGGCCGGGCCGCGTCGTCGCCAAACCGGCCGGTCCCGTCGAGGACCTGTCGTTCTCCACCGACTCGGGGAGCGTGCGCTCGCCCGACCGGTGGCAGCACGTGACCGCGCCGGAGCCCGGTTTCACCCACGAGGGTTTCGTCCTGCCTCTCGACGACGACGGCCCGGACCTGGTCACCGTGGCCGTGGTCACGGGTACGGGCGCCGATCGCATGGCCGTCTTCCTGCGCACGCGGCGATCGCAGCTGCCCTGTTACGTGCTGTGGCGGATGATGCGCGAGGGGCTCTTCGCGTTCGGGCTGGAACCGTGCAACTCGCCCTTCGGCACCACCACGGAGCTGCTCGAGCAGGGCTGGCCACTGATGCTCGAACCCGGTGAGCAGCGCCGCTACGACCTGGAGTTCGGGGTCGTCACCGGGCAAGCCGACATCGACGAGCTCGTGGCCGGCATCACAACCGGCGCCGACGCGTGAACACGACATCGAGAAAGGACCCACAACCATCATGAACAGCCGCCTGGACGCCTACCTACAGACCATCGGCGAGGTGCCGCCGGCGATCGCGGCGATGAACCGTGCCGACCCCCAGGTGCTCGACGGGTTCCTCACGATGCGCGAGGCGATCATGTCCGACAAGGACGACGGCCTCCCGTTCAAGTACAAGGAGCTGATCTTCGTCCTGCTCGACCTGCTCGCCGGCAACCTCGACGGAGCCCGTCTGCACCTCGGCGCCGGACTCGACGCCGGGCTGACGCGCACCGCGCTGAGCGAGGCGCTGTTCCAGGTGATGCTGCTGCACGGATTGAAGACGTGGGGGCTCGGCGGCCACCAGCTCCTGGCGTTCGCCGATGAGCACCTGGCGAAGACGACCGGCGCGTCCGACGACGCCTGAGGACGCCGGGACGCTGGCACGGCCAGAGGCGTCGACCGGCGACCGATCGCTGGCTCATCGGGCGGGATCCGACGATGGTGCCGCGTCCGTCGACGTCACGACGTCTCCGACTCCGGCGCCACGCTGCTCGACACTGCCAATCGCTCGTCCCGGCGGGCAGTGGCCCGACGCTCATCGAGGCGAAGCCTTCGCCGCGAATGCACACGATGCGAGCGTATCGCCGGACGCCGCTCGGACCGTTCCTCGCCGGCTGGATCCGGATCCGCGGTGGAGGCCGAGCGAGCTTGCTCGCAGCGGGCTGACGTCCGCCGAGCTGGACGCCGTGGGCGTCAAGCGGCGACCTGGTGGCCGCCGCGGTCGAGTTCGCCACGCCAGTCCGTATCCCTCGGTCGAATCCGAGGCGCTCATCGGGACCTACGCCTGATTACTTGCTATTGACAAGCTGAGCTTGCAAAGAGCAAGCTGGCCGCATCGGTGCGTTCCGCGCCGAACCACGCAGCGACACTCGCGCCGGAGGAGGCCACCATGTCTGCAACCAGCATCTTCGTGAGCTATGCCACGAACGATCTCGACCGTTCGAGGGCGTTCTACGAGGCGCTCGGCTACACGATCAATCCGATGTTCAGCGACGACAACACGATCTGCGTCGTGGTCTCGGACACGATCTACTTCATGGTGATGCGTCGCGAGTTCTTCGCGACCTTCACGGACAAGACGATCCCCGACGCGAAGACGCACGGCTTGTCGCAGAGTTCACTCACGCTCGACAGCCGCGAGGCCGTCGACGACATCGTGGCCCGTGGGCTCGCCGCCGGCGGTTCGGAGGCGCGGCCTGCACAGGACCTCGGCTTCATGTACTCCCGCGACATCGACGACCCGGATGGCAACGCGCTGTCGTTTCTCTACATGGACCCGGCCGCGGTTGCTGCGGGCCCGGAGGCCTTCATGGCCGAGCAGGGCGGCGCACCGGCCGACGCGTCGAGCACGGTGTAGACGGCTCCCTTTGGCCGCACGCCAGCCGCGTGGGCTTGGGCAATACAGCGGGGTCGCCAGGGCGCTCGAGCGGGTCGGCGATCGGTGGGCTCTGCTCATCGTTCGCGACCTGCTCGCAGGCGCTCGCCGCTACAGCGACCTGAAGCTCGGACTACCTCGGATCCCCACGAACATCTTGAGCGACCGCCTGCGCGAGTTGCAAGAGGCAGGAGTGCTCCGACGCGTTCCCGCCGTGCGCGGGGGCTACGAGCTGACCGCCAGCGGGCGCGCGCTCGAGGCGGCCGTACTCGCCCTCGAGCGCTGGGGTTGGGATTCGCTCGGCGAGCCGGCCGACGGCGAGATCGTCACCTCCGACTCGCTGTCGTTCACCCTGAGGGCCGCATTTCGACCGGAGGTCGCGAGGTCGATGCCGCCCGCTGAGTACCGGTTGCACGTCGTGGCCCACGTTGAGCTGCCGGTCCCTGCGGCTGCTGGCGTCCCCGCTGCCGACACGACGTCGGTCTCGGTGTCGGCCGTCGTGGTTGACGGTGTGCTCGAGCTGCGTGCCATCGGCGCCGACGCCATCGCCCAGCCGGCGCGCGCACTCCCCCAGCCCACCGAGGTACTCGATGTCGTGGTGTCGAAGGCCGAGTTGCACGAGTTTCTCGCCAACGACCCGAGTAGCGGGGCATGCGTTCATCGAGGCGACGACGCCCTGCTCGAGCGGTTTCACGCGTCGTTTCATCTGCCGTGATCGAGCGCAGCTTCTCGAACTTGTCCGACAAGGTGCTGAGCCTCGACTCGTCTGAACTCAGAGCATCGCGCGTACCGCTAGGTGCCGACGGCGCCGAAGTCGTGCTGCCACGTGGCCGACATCTCCGGGTACTCGGCGCGGCACGCCAGGTAGTCGTCCATCATCCGGCGCATCGTCGGGTCGAGGCGTTCGAGGTAGTCGTCGGTGAGACGGTCGGCGTCGAGCAGGTAGAAGTGCCACGTCGGTGGCAGGGAGGCGCTGTGGTAGCCCATGTGCAGCGTCCGCCTGGATGCGGCGGCGTCGATGGAATGGCCGCGGTGGATCAGGTTGTTGTTGTAGAACACGGCCTGCCCGGCGCGCAGCGGCACCGACACGGCGCCGGGCATGTCGACGTCGATGCGGGAATAGTGTTTGGTGCCGGCGAAGACGGCGTTCTCCTCATCGGTGTTCGGCCGCCGATGGCTGCCGGGCACGACCCACAGGCACTCCTCGTCGACCAGCGGCAGGTTGATCTGCACCGAGTTGTGGTGCCGCTCCGGCGAGAAGAGCCAGTCCTCGATCTCCTCCTCGGGGATCTGGATCACGTCGCGATGCCAGCCCTGTACGTACGTCACGCCGGGGTTGAACACGAGGATCGAGGCGTTGTTGACGATCGGTTTCGGCCCGAGCAACTGCTCGACGATGCCGAGCACCACCGGGTGGTAGAAGGCGGAGTGGATCGGTTCGGTTCCGGGCCTCGTGAGCAGGTGGAAGTAGTACTGCCTCGACTCCCGGCCGAAGTCGCTGAGCTCGTCGCCGAAGTGCTGGTAGGCGGCGTCGTGGACCCGGTGCTCCTCCGGTTGCACGTCGGTGGCGAGCAGATCCTCCATCACGGCGAGGAACGACGCGATCGCTTCGTCGCCGAGGACGTCACAAACCACGTACCCATCCGCCTCGAAACGCGCCTTCAAGTCGGTGCCGATCGGACAACGATAGGTCTTCCTTGACAGCGCTGTCACGGCCGTGTTTGTGTGGTTGGGCGCAGTCAGCACGGGGGAAACGTTCGACATCGCGCCGCCCTGCCCGTGCCGTTCTGTCGCTTGCCCGGGCTCCGCCATCGGACGATGCCACGCCGGACGCCGGCGTCGTGAGAGAAGGGAACTGCGCCTCATGCCAGACGAGCAAGTCCACAACGACAACGACAGCGGGAAGATCTCCCGACGCGATGTTCTGAAGAAGGGCGCGGTCGGCGCGGCGGCCGGCCTGACGCTGCCGTCGCTGCTCACCGCCACGGCGAGCGCCGGCCGTCCAGCCCCAACGCGGCGCACCCAGTCACGGTGGGTGACCAGCGGGAACCCGGCCACGGTGCGCTTCTGGACGTGGTACTTGGAGCAAGAGGACCAGATGCCGCAGGTCATCGCCGACTTCGAGGAGGCCAACCCGAACATCAAGGTCGAGATGCGGCTCATCACCGACGTCGAGGGCGCCTACCTGCCGGCGCTGCTCGCCGCCGCCGCCGGCGACGACCTGCCGGAGATCTACGCCCCGCACGTGCACTCCGTCGAGTTCGGCCGCCAGGGCCTCGCCGCCGACCTCAAGGCCGAGCTCGGCGCCGACTTCATCGCCGAGTTCTTCCCGTCCGCGAACAGCATGTTCGTGCTCGGCGACGCGCAGTACGCGATCGGCTGGATGGCCCAGACGATGGGCATCTACTACGACTCCGAGGTGTTCGCCACCGCTGGCATCGACGGCGAGCCGGAGACGTGGGACGAGTTGATCGAGGCGGCGAATCTCATCAAGAGCAACGTGTCCGGGAACCTCGGCGTCATGCAGCAGGCCGACAACGGCTTCAGCGTCTGTGACACCTGGTTGCCGATGATCACCCTCTACAGCGACGACCCCGACACCCTCCGCCAACTCGACGAGCGCGACGGCGCGAAGTGGACCGACCAGGCGGTGGTCGACTCCCTCACGCTGTACCAGCGGACGATCGACGAGGGCCTCTGGCAGGACAACATGACGGGATGGACAACACCGCGTGTCTCAACGCGATGTACGCCGGCGCTGGCGCCGCCTACTACTCCGGTTCGTGGAACCCGCCGACGTTCTACGCCGATGGCCCGCCCGAGCTCGTGGAGCGGCTGCGGGTGATGCCGACCCCGACGCTCGAAGCCGGCGGACGGCACTGGACCGGCAACTCGGCCGGCGCCGCCTACTCCGTTTCCGCACACAGCCCGAACAAGGACGCCGCGCTGACCTTCATCGAGTACCTCTACTCGCCGGAGGTCTACAGCAAGGTGATGATCGATTCGTCGTCGATGCCAGCCACGCAGGCCGCCGCCGAGCAGGTCACCGACCCGCTGATCACGACGATGGCGTCGTGGCTCCCCGACGGGTGCCGCCACTGGCTCGTCGGCCCGGCGGGGCAGATCGTCGCCGACACGGCGATGGAGCTCACCGCCGGCAACGTCGACGCGGCCGGCGCCGCCGAAGCGATCGAAGCGGTGGCGGCGACGCTCGACTACGGCTCCTGAGCGCCTCGATGGGGAAGCCGGAGCGGAGCGGAGCGTGACGGCGCGGCGCTGGCCGCCGTGGCGCCAGGCGCCCACCTCCACCGCCGGCGGGCCGAGCCTGCGGGCCGAGCGCATCGCCGGGCTGGCGATGACGCTGCCCGCGCTCGCCTTCTTCGTCGTCTTCGTCGGTTACCCGATCACGCAGACGATCCTGATCGGGTTCCAGCGCTGGAACGCGATCAGCGCGCCGGAGTGGATCGGCCTCGGGAACTACCGGCGAATGCTCGACGACCCGGTGTTCCGCCACGCCCTGTTCGTCACCCTCGTCCTCACCGCGGCGATGACGGTGCTGCTCACCGTGCTGCCGATGCTCGTCGCCGTCGTCTTCGCCCAGGGCTGGGGCCGCTGGGGCACGCTGTACCGCACGATCCTGTTCATCCCGGCAATGATCTCGTGGGTCGTCGCCGGCGGGCTCTGGAAGCTGATCCTCGAACCCAACTTCGGCAGCCTCAACACGTTGCTCGGCCGCTTCGGGCTCGAGTCCTTGCGGCACAACTGGCTCGGCGACGAGGGGCTCGTCTTGTACGTGATCGTCGTCGTCGCCGTCTGGCAACAGATCGGCCTGTACGTGGTCATCTTCTACGCCGGGCTGCAGAGCATCGACCCGACGCTGTACGAGGCCGCCCGCGTCGACGGCGCCAACGGCCTGCAGCAGCTGCGCTCGGTCACGGTGCCGATGCTGCGCCCCGTGACGCTGCTGGTCATCACGCTCAACCTGCTCAACGGCATCAAGCTGTTCGACGTCATCTGGGTGATGACCCAGGGTGGCCCGGTCAACGCCTCGCAGGTGCTCGGCACCTACATGTACCGCGTCTCCTTCGCCAGCTCCGGATTGCCCGACTTCGGCTACGGGTCGGCGTTGAGCACGGTGATCCTCGTCCTCTGTCTCGCCGCCGTGTCGGCACAGATCCGCCTCGGCCGGCGCTCCAATGTCTGACATCTCGCGGCTGGTCGACCGGCCGAACCGGCCAGAACAGCAGGTGGACGACTCAGCCGCCAGGCCCGGGCGAAGCCAGTCTCCGCCACCGCGCCGGCCTCGCGGCTCGACGAGGGCGATCGGTGTGGCGCGCTTCGCGCCGAGCCGCATCGGCGGCTTCAGCACCCTGACCGTGCTGGCCGTGATCAGCATCTACCCGTTCGTATGGATGGTGCTGACGTCGCTGCGCGACCGCAACACCGTCTTCACCGGTCCGTTCATCCCCGAGCACTTCAAGTTCGGCGCGTACCCGGACGCGTGGCGGGAGACGAACTTCGGCCTCCACCTGCGCAACACCATCGTCATCGCCGGGCTGTCGCTGCTCGGGATCATGGTCCTGTCGACCACGGCCGGCTACGCCTTCGCCAAGCTGCGCTTCCCGTTCAAGCGGACGATCTACATCCTCCTGCTGAGCACGCTGGCGATGCCGGCGACAGCGCTCGTCATCCCGCTCTACCTCCAGGTCAAGCGGCTCGGCCTGCTCGACACGACGCTCGGGCTGATCCTCGTCTACATCGGCTCGATGTCGCCGTTCTCGATCTTCCTCATGCGCGCCTTCTTCGCCACCTTGCCGGACGACCTGATCGAAGCCGCCCGCCTCGACGGCGCCGGCGAGCTGACGATCTTCCGCAAGGTCATGCTCCCGCTCGCCAAGGCCGGCGTCGGCACGGTCGTCATCCTCCAGTTCCTCTCGCTGTGGAACGAGTTCCTCTACGCCAACGTCCTGCTCCAGGACCCCAACAAGCATCCGCTGCAGCCCGTCGTGTTCAACCTCGTCGGGCAGTTCAGCACGCCGTGGAACCTGCTCACCGCCGCGCTGACGATGGCGATCGTCCCCATCGTCATCGTCTACGTGCGCATGCAGAAGCGGTTCGCGTCCGGCCTCATGCTCGGTGCGATCAAGTGACCGCGCCGCATCCCCGTCCACCCCCGAGAAAGCGCGTCCCATGCCAGTGCACCCGATCCGTTTCGTCGACGTCAACGTCACCGATCTCGACCGTTCCGTCGACTTCTACACCCGTCACCTCGAGCTGGCGGTCATCGACAACCCGCAACTCGGCGACGACGAGTCCTGGCTCGACGCCGGCCCCGTCGTCATCCGACTGCACCGTCCCTCGGACGCCAAGCCGTCGCGCTGGATCGCCGACGACCTGCAGCTCGGGTTCCGCCACTTCGGGTTCGCCGTCACGGGCCTCGACGAACGCGTCGAGCAACTCCACGAGGCAGGGGTCCGCTTCCACCTCGAACCGCTCGACGCCACCGGCAACGTGCGGATCAGCGTTCTTCTTCGACCCCGACGGCGTCCTCCTCGAGTTCATCCAAGGCCACATCGACCACCACGAGGTGTGGAACGCCGACATCGTCAACGAGGTTGACGCCCGGCCGCTCCCGGCGCGCCCGACCTTCGACCACGTGGCGATGACCGTGCGGGATCACGACGCGACGGTCGACTTCTACCGCAGCACGCTCGGCTTCGACGTCGGCGGCCGGCTGTTCCTGGACGAAGACGACGCGCGGCTTCGACATCAGCTACCTCCACGCCGGCGAGACGGTGATCGAGCTGTTCACCTTCGCCGCCGAAAAGTCGCCGTCGCCGTGGAGCCAGGACGAGACGACGATCGGCTTTCGCCACGTCGGCTTCGGTGCCGACCAGTTGAGCGGTGCGACGGTCGACGACGCTGCCGCCCGGCTGGCTGTGCACGGGGCGACCCCGGTCGCCGACTCGCCGTGCCGGCTGGTGCTCGACCGCGACGGCTTCCCGTTGAGGCTCGGGGACCGATGAGCGGCGAGTCGGAGCGGGTCCTGCGCTCCAGCGCAATGAACGGCGACTGGCTGCGCCCGCTCGGCGACACCGGTCTCGTCGTCTCGGCGATCGGCGCCGGCGGCTCGCCGCTCGGCAGCGTGCCGGCGAACTTCGGACGAGACGTCGACGCCAACGAAGGCGTCGCCACGGCGCGGCGCATCCTCGCCGGGCCGATCACCTTCCTCGACACGTCGAACGGCTACAGCGGCGGCGAAAGCGAACGGCGCATCGGTGCAGCACTCGCCGAGGCCGGTGGCCTGCCCGCTGGGTTCGTGCTGGCCACCAAGGTCGATCCGGGCGAAGACGGATCGTTCGGCGCCGCCCGCGTACGGCAATCGCTCGAGGAGAGCCTGGAACGGCTCGGGCTCGACCGCATCCAGCTGCTGTTCCTCCACGATCCGGAGTTCGCCGTCACGTTCGACGAGGCGATGGCGTCCGCAGGGCGCGGTCCCCGAGCTGGTGAGGATCAAGGACGAGGGCCTCGCCGGCGTCATCGGCGTGGCCGGTGGCGACATCGCCCTGATGCGCCGGTTCGTCGAGACGGGGGACTTCGACGTGTTGCTCACGCACAGCCGCTACTCCCTCGTCGACCGCTCCGCCGACGAAACGATCACCCGGGCGCGGGAGCGAGGCGTCGCCGTCGTCAACGCCGCCGTCCTCGGCGGCGGCATCCTCGCCGTCGGCACGTCCCGATCGACGCGCTACGCCTACCGCGAGGCCTCGTCGGACACGCTGACGGCGATCGCTGCGATCGAAGGCGTCTGTCGGTCCCACGACGTCCCGCTCGCCGCCGCGGCGATGCAGTTCTCGCGGCGCGACGAGCGGATCAGCTCGACGCTCGTCGGCTTCTCCAGACCCGAGCGCGTCGACGAGACCGTCCGCCTCGCCCAGTGGCCGATCCCCGACGAGCTGTGGAGCGAGGTCGAGCGCCACGTGCCGGCACCCGACAACTGGGTCTGGTAGCGACCACCCGACCCCCGATGAGATCGCCAATGAGAGAGGTTGACCGATGACGATCACCTCCGCCGAACGCTCCGCGGCGCACGCCTTCCCGAGTGGCTTCCTCTGGGGGACGGCGACGGCGAGCTATCAGATCGAGGGCGCCGTCGGCGAGGGTGGCCGCGGCGAGTCGATCTGGGACCGCTTCGCCCACACGCCCGGGACGATCCGCAACGGCGACACCGGCGATGTCGCCGCCGACCACTACCACCGATACCGCGAAGACGTCGCGCTGATGCGCGAGCTCGGTCTCAACGCCTACCGGTTCTCGCTCGCCTGGCCTCGCCTGCAGCCGGATGGCACCGGGGCGCTGTCGGCCGATGGCCTCGCCTTCTACGAACGGCTGATCGACGAGCTGCTCGACGCCGACATCCGGCCGTGGGTCACGCTGTACCACTGGGACCTCCCCCAAGCGTTGGAGGAGGCCGGCGGGTGGCCGGCCCGCGACACCGCGCTGCGGTTCGCCGACTTCGCCGCCGCGGTCCACGGCCGCCTCGCCGATCGCGTCGGTGACTGGACGACGCTCAACGAGCCGTGGTGCTCGGCATTTCTCGGGTACGCCTCGGGGATCCACGCCCCCGGCCGCACCGAGCCGGACGCCGCGATCGCCGCCGTGCATCACCTGCTCCTCGGCCACGGGATGGCCGTGGCGGCGATGCGTTCGGCGCGCCCTGAACAGCGCTACGGCATCACGCTCAACCTCTATCCGGTCGCGGCGGGCTCGGACGACGCCGACGACGTCGACGCAGCCCGCCGTGTCGACGGTCTGTCCAACCGGCTGTTCCTCGACCCGGTGCTGCGCGGCGACTATCCCGACGACGTGCTCGCCGACCTCGAGCCGGTCGCCGGCAGTGATTTCATCGTCGACGGCGATACCGGGCTGATCGCCGCACCGCTCGACTTTCTCGGCATCAACTACTACAGCCGCCACGTCGTGCGCGCCGTTCGGCCGGACCGCAGCGGCGACGGTGCCCGGCGCGATCCGGCCTGGGTCGGGGCGGGAGACGTCGAGAAGCTCGACACAGGGCGGCCGAAGACGGCGATGGGCTGGGAGATCGACGCGACCGGCCTGCACGAGATCCTTCGTCGCGTCACCGACGAGTACGACGCGCCACCGCTGTACGTCACCGAGAACGGCGCCGCCTACGACGACGAGGTGACCGCCGACGGCAAGGTCCACGACGCCGCACGGGTGAGCTACCTCGACGCCCACTTCCGCGCCGCCAAGCAGGCGATCGACGACGGCGTCGATCTGCGCGGTTACTTCGTCTGGACGCTGATGGACAACTTCGAGTGGGCGTGCGGCTTCGAGCGGCGCTTCGGCGTCGTCCACGTCGACTTCGCGACGCAGCGCCGGACCGTCAAGGACAGCGGTCGCTGGTTGGCGGGCGTCGCCGCGGCGAACGGAATCGGAGCGCCGTCGTCATGATCGAGTCGCGACCGAGAGGCGCGGGCGGTCGGTATCACGCCGTCGAGGTGATCAGGCTTCGGGCTCGAGCAGCTGGAGGTCGAGCACGACCTTCACCACGTCGCCGAGCGCGACCGCACTGACACCGGGCGGCATCGCGATGTCGATGCCGAAGTCCTTGCGGCGGATCTCGGTCGTGGCCTCGAAGCCGGCGTGGCGAGGGCCGCCCGGGAAGGACTCGATGCCGCCGAGCTCGACGGCGAGCACGATCGGGCGGGTGATGTCGCCGATGGTCAGGTCTCCGTCGACCTGGTACTCCGATCCGGCGCCCACGACCCGTGTCGAGCGGAACACCATGGTGGGGCGCCGGGCGACGTCGATGATGTCGGGCGAGAGCACGTGGGCGTCGCGATCGGCGTTGGCCGTATCGATCGACGCCATGTCGACGGTGGCGGTGACGGTGGTCGTGTCGAGGGTGTCGCCGATGACGACGTCGGCTTCGAAGCGGGTGAAGCGGCCTCGCACCTTGGACACGCCGAGGTGCCGGATGCTGAACCCGATCGAGGAGTGGTTGGTGTCGACGGCCCAGCGGCCGGGGGCCAAGGGCAGCGAGACGACGTTGGTTGGTGCGGTGGTCATGGCCGCATCGTGCGCTCGCGCCGGTCGGCCGAGAAGGCCGAGATGATCCTGGTACTGACAGGGCCACGGTGATTCGCCGGCTCGCCGGCATGCTGGGACGGTGACAACGGTTGCCGAGTTCCTGCGGGCTCGCCGCGATCAGCTGCGGCCGGGCGACGTCGGACTTCCCGACAACGGTCGCCGTCGAACGCCGGGCCTGCGCCGCGAAGAGGTGGCCACGTTGGCCGGAGTCAGCATCGACTACCTCGTCCGGCTCGAGCAGGGACGCGATACCAAGCCGTCGCCCAGCGTCATCGCCGCGCTCGCCGACGCACTGCGCCTCGACGAGGGACAACGCCGAGAGTTGTACACGCTCGCCATGATCAGCCGGACGTCCGAGCTCTGTCCGGCCGCCCGTCCGCTCACCCGCGCCGTGGCGCCCACCGTGACGGCGCTCCTCGACCGCCTCGGCAGGACGCCGGCGTTCGTCACCGGACCGGCCAACGACGTACTCGCATGGAACGACGCGTGGGAGGAGCTCGTCGGCCCACTCGGAATGCTCGAACGCCCGCTACCGAACCTCGCCCGCTTCGTGTTCCTGCACCCCGACGCGCGCACGGTGTACCCCGACTGGATCGACGCAGCCGACGAACAGGTCAGTCGCCTGCGCGCCGCCACCGGCCGATGGGGTGACGACGAGGACTTCAAGGCGCTGATGGACGAACTGCACGCGGCGCCGGACTTCGACGACCGCTGGTCGACCTTCGCGACGAGCGACAAGCGCCGCGGCACGACGCGCATCGTGCACCCGAACCTCGGCCGACTGCGCCTCGACTACGAGGTCCTGCTGCTCCCCGACGACGCCGACGAACAGCGGCTGGTCACCTGGCTGCCCGCCGACGACGCCACCGCCGCCGCGCTGGCCCGCACCGCAGACACGGCGGCTCCGACGAGTCCTGCGCAGCTCCGCGTCATCGGCTGAAGGCGCTCTTCTCCGGCGCCCGTCGCCCTCCCACCAACCGATGGGCGAAAACAGGACCGTACGGACCTGTTTTCGCCCATCGGTTGAAGGCGTAGCGGGCACAGAGTGACCAGATCGCGGCGAGCGCTGTCGAACGGCCATCGGGGACTCGTGCGACCCTCGCTACCGTGCACGTCGATGAACGAGGACGCACCGACGTTGCCGGAACGGAGCTGGGGATTCCGAACCCGGGCGATCCACGCCGGTGCCCGCCCCGAGCCGGTGACCGGGGCCAGGGCGGTGCCGGTGTTCCAGACCACCAGCTACGTGTTCGAGGACACCGCCGACGCCGCCGATCTGTTCGCCCTGCAGAAGTACGGGAACATCTACAGCCGCATCGGGAACCCGACCGTCGCCGCGTTCGAGGAGCGCATCGCCAGCCTCGAAGGCGGGATCGGCGCCGTGGCCACGGCCAGCGGACAGTCGGCCGAGTTCGTCACCATCGCCGCGCTCTGCCAGGCGGGAGACCACATCGTCTCGTCGGCCCAGCTGTACGGCGGGACGCGCACCCTGCTCGAGGGCACGCTGGCCCGCTTCGGCGTCGCCACCACGTTCGTGTCGACCGGCGACCCGGCCGCATACGCGGCGGCGCTGCAGCCCACCACCAAGCTGATCTACACCGAGGTGATCGCCAACCCGTCCGGTGCCATCGCCGACCTGCAGGGCCTCGCCGAGGTGGCCCACGGCGCCGGCATCCCGCTCGTCGTCGACTCGACCGTGGCGACGCCCTACCTGTGCCGGCCGATCGAGTGGGGCGCCGACATCGTGGTCCACTCGGCCACCAAGTTCCTCGGCGGTCACGGCACCTCGCTGGGCGGAGTGGTGGTCGAATCCGGGCGCTTCGACTGGGGCAACGGACGCTTCCCCCGGATGACCGAACCGGTGCCGTCGTACGGCGGGCTTGTCGTGGTGGGCGAACTTCGGCGAGTACGCCTTCTGCACGAGCCTTCGTGCCGAGCAGCTGCGCGACCTCGGCCCGGCGCTGTCGCCGTTCAACGCCTTCCTGCTCATCCAGGGGGTGGAGACGCTCCCCCAGCGCATGGACGCCCACCTCGCCAACGCCGCCGCCGTCGCCGACTTCCTCGCCGCCCACGACCAGATCGCGTGGGTTCGCTGGGCCGGCCTCGCCGACCACCCCGACCACGCGCTGGCGCAGCGCTACCTGCCGAAGGGCCCGGGAGCGGTGTTCTCGTTCGGCGTCGTCGGCGGCCGCGCGGCGGGACGTACGTTCATCGAGGCGTTGGAGCTGTGCAGCCATCTGGCGAACATCGGCGACGTCCGCACGTTGGTGATCCACCCGGCGAGCACCACGCACCAACAGCTGTCGGACGATGCGCTGGCGGCCGCCGGCGTGCCGGGCGACCTGGTGCGCATCTCGGTCGGGCTCGAGGATCCCGACGACATCATCTGGGACCTCGACCAAGCCCTCACCGCGGCGGCCAAGGCCCGAGCATGACGGTGGCTACCTGGTCGCCACCCACGGCCCGCCAACGCCTCGCCATCCTCCGTGCGACGCGCACGGTCGCCGTGGTCGGCATGTCCGCCGATCCCAGCCGGGCCAGCTACTTCGTGGCGACCTACCTGCTCTCGTCGAGCTGCTCGTTCGGCGATGTGTGGTTCGTGAATCCGAAGGGCGGCGAGATCCTCGGCCGGCCGGTGTACCGGTCGCTCGACGAGCTGCCACAGCGCGCCCGACCTGGTCGACGTGTTCCGTCGCACCGAGGACCTGCCGAGCGTGGCCGAAGAGGTCGTCGCCACCCCCGGCATCCGGACGTTCTGGGCCCAGCTCGGTCTGCACTCCGACGAGGCCGTTCGCATCGTCACGGAGTCCGGCCGCGAGGCCGTCACGAACCGCTGCCTCAAGATCGAGCACGCCCGCTTCGCCGGCGGCCTGCACACGGCTGGGTTCGACACGGGCGTCGTCTCGTCCCGCCGCCACCCCGACCTGTGACCGCCGATCGGTCGCGCCCCCGAGTCCGGATCAGCCCATCCACTGGCCGCCGTTGACATCGACGGTGCTGCCGTTGATGTAGCGGGCGGCAGGCGAGCACAGGTGGGCGATCGTCGCGGCGAGGTCGGCCGGGTCGCCCGGTCCGGTGCCGCCTGGGATCGTCGACAGGATTCGCTCGCGGCGGGCCTCGTCGAGTGCGTCCCACATCGGCGTGGCGTGAGGGCCGGGCGCGACCGAGTTGACGGTGATGCCGTCGACGGCGTGCTCGCGCGCCAAGAACCGGGCCAGCGTGACCAGGCCGCCCTTCGATGCGGCGTAGGCCGGGCCGGACAGGGCGCTCCCCCCGAAGCGGGCGTTGACCGATGCCACGAGGACGATGGCCCCGCCGCCGGCCGCCCGCATCTGCGGGATGGCCGCTCGTGTCACGAGGTAGGCCGACGTGAGGTTGACCTCGAGGATGCGCCGCCACGTCGCCGGGTCTTCGTCGGTCACCGTTCCTGCGCCGGTGATGCCTGCGGCGTGGACCAGCACGCGCACGGGGCCGGCGTCCGCCTCGACCTGGGCCAAGGCCGCGGCGACGGCGTCGTCGTCGGTGACGTCTCCGACGATCGAGCGGCCGTCGGGCAGCACCGCGGCCGGGCGTAGGTCGAGCCCGAAGACCACATCGCCGGCCGCCTGCAGCCGGGCACAGACGGCGCCACCGATGGCCCCCGCCGCCCCGGTGACCACCGCCACCCGACCCGACTCGGGAAGCGGCGACATCAGTGCGGCACCTTGGGTGTGGACGGATCCGCCTCCCACTCGGTCCACGAGCCGTCGTACACGGCGACGTCGCCGAGCCCGGCGAGCCGGTAGCCGAGCGCCGTGCCGGTCGCGGCGACACCGCCACCGCAGTACGCGATGACGGGTGAGCCATCGGTCGTGCCGTGATCATCGAGGATCCGTCGCGCCGTCTCGGCGTCGACCCAGTGGCCGTCCTCGCCGAGGAACCCGAGTCCCGGAACACGAACGGACCCGGGGATGTGACCACTCAGCGCTGTCGTAGGCCGAGTCCATCCGGGCATCGACGAGGTGCGCCGAGTCCCGATCGAGCGCATCGAGCACGTCGTGCTTGGTCGCGTACAGCTCGGGCCGGTAGCGGCACGTGAACACGGCCGGGGCGACCTCGACCATTCCTTCGACGACCGGTCGACCCTCGTCGCGCCAGGCGGTGATGCCGCCGTCGAGGACCGCCACCCGATCGTGGCCGTACAAGCGCAGCGTCCACCAGACTCGCGCCGCCACCGGGACGTGCCGATCGTCGTACGTGACGACGAACGTGTCGTCGCCCACGCCACGCGCACCCATCGCCGCGGCGTACCGCTGCGGACCGGCAACCATGCTGGCCGGGCGCTCGACGTCGGCCAGGTCGGTGTCCCAACGGGCGTGGACGGCCCCAGGGATGTGCCCGGCGAGGTACTCCGCGTGGCCCTCACGGTCGTCGAACGGGCGCAGGTACCAGCGGCAGTCGATCACCCGCACGTCCGGATCGTCGAGGTGGGCGGCGAGCCAGTCGGTGGACACGAGGGGTTCGGGGAACTCGACGTTCGACGACGGCATCCTCCTAGTATCGCCCGAGCATGGGTGCAGGCAGCGAGCGAGCGTCGGCCATCCCACTGTTCTCCGGCTTCGGCCTCTCGCTCTCCAACGAAGGGCCGGTCGGCACCGTGATCGCCCTCGCCCAGCAGGCGGCCGCCCTCGGCTACGACGAGATCTCCCTGCCCGAGAGCCGGCTCAACAACTCGGTCTTCAGCACCGCCGCCGCCGTGCTCGCCACCACCGAGCGGGGCCGGGTGCGGATCGGGATCGCCAACCCGGTCACCCGCCATCCGGCGATCCTCGCCCTCGAAGCGGCGACGCTCGCCGGGATCGCCGGACCCGACCGCGTCATCTTCGGGATCAGCGCCGCGGAGTGGACCAACCGGGCTCTCGGGTTCGCCCCCGCCGGATGGAAGCCGCTCACCAACACCCTCGAGACGCTCCGCGCCCTGCGCGCCTGGCTGGCCGGAGAGGCCCTCGGGTTCACGCCGACGACCTTCATCGCGGCGCCGGACGTACGCCTCGACGTGCCGCCGGTGGGCCGGGTGCAGCTCGACACCGGACCGGTCAACGCCAAGCTGATGGAGGCCAGCGGTGAGCTCGCCGATGGCGTGCAACTCGGGGCGCTCGTGAGCCCCGGCTACGTGCGCTGGGCCCGGGAGCGCCTGGCCGTGGGGGCCGCTCGCGCCGGACGCGACCTCGACGAGATCACCGTGGCCTCCAACGTGCTGATGAGCGTCGACGCCGATCGCCGAGCGGCACGCACCGCGGTGCGCGCCGTGCTCGCCTACTACCTGTGGCGAGTGGAGGGTGTGGTGATCGAGCAGTCCGGTGCCGATCCCGACAACGTCGCCGCCGTGCGCGCGGCGGTGAGCGATCGTGGCCCGACCGAGGCCGCCGACCTCGTGTCCGACCAGGTGATCGACACCTTTGCCGTCGCCGGCACCGTCGACGACGTCGTCGACGGGTTGGCCCACTTCGCCACGGCCGGACTCGACGTCCCGCTGGCCTGGCACACCCTCGGCCCGGACGCGCCGGCGGCGCTCGCCACGCTGGCCAACGTGGTCCGCCCGGCCGTGACCGCCGACCGATCGAGCTGACCGCCTAATCCCGACTATACAGATCGGGATTTGCGGAATTAGAGTGTCCGGGTGTCGCATTCCGAGTCGCCCCTGACTCGCCCCCGGCCGGATCTGCTGATCCTCGACGCCCGCCTCCCGGACGGGACCGCGGTCGACATCGCGGTGGACGGATCGATGATCAGCGAGGTCGCACCCGCCGGGACCGCGGCCGGCCGGCCGGCGTCGCACACGATCGATGCGTCCGGCGCGCTCGCGTTGCCCGCACTGGCCGAGCCCCATGCCCACCTCGACAAGGCGCTCACCGCCGGCCGGATCGCCAACCCCACCAACGATCTGGCCGGGGCGATCGTCGCGTGGATCGAGGCGCGCCCCTCGATGACGATCGGCGACACGGCCGACCGCGCCCTGCGTGCGGCCCACGAGCTGGTGGCCAACGGGGCCGGGGTCATCCGCACCCACGTCGACACCGGCCGCGGCATCGGGGCCGACGGCGTCGAGGCACTGGAGTCGGTGCGTCGACGACTGGACGCGCTCGTGGAGCTGCAGCTCGTGGTGTGCGCGTCGTTTCCGCTCACCGGCGCCGCGGGTGCCGACAACCTGGCGATCGCTCGCGACGCGCTCCAGGCCGGACGCGCCGTCGCCATCGGCGGTGCGCCGTACCTCGACGAACGCCCGCGCGAGGCGCTCGATCTGCTCGCCGATCTCGCCACCGATGCGGGGCTCGGACTCGACCTGCACGTCGACGAGACCCTCGACGCAACGGTGTTCACGCTGCCCCACATCGTCGCCCTCGCCGAGCGGGGCTTCCCCGGCTCGATCGTCGCCGGCCACTGCGTGAGCCTCGGCGTGCAGCCGACCGACGTTCAACGCCGGGTCTCCGAGCAGCTCGCCGCGGCCGGCGTCTCCGTCGTCACGCTGCCGCAGACCAACCTCTACCTGCAGGGCCGCGACCCGTTGGGGCCGACGCAGCGCGGGCTGCCCCGCTTGCGGGTGCTCCTCGACGCCGGCGTCAACCTGGCCGTCGGAGGCGACAACGTTCGTGACCCGTTCAACCCGATGGGACGCAACGACCCGCTCGAGTCGGCCGCCCTCGCCGTGGCGGCCGGCCACCTGACCCCCGCCGAGGCCTACCACGCCGCTTCGGTCGCCGCCCGCCGGGCGCTCGGTGTACCTCCCGCCTCCGTCGAGGTCGGCGGCGTCGCCGATCTGGTGCTGCTGCGAACGAGCACGGTCGCGGACGCCGTTGCCGGCGCCGTGTCGGGCCGCCGCGTGATCCATCGAGGGCGCGAGGTGGCCGAGACCATCGTCCACACCCACTTCGCGGTCGATGCCGCGGACGAACTCCCGCGCGTCGGCGTGATGAGCCGATGACCGCGCCTGGCGCCGCCAGCACGGCCGTCGATCCGACGTCGACGCCGGCCGTCGCCTTCGAGCACATCTCGAAGGTGTTCCGCGACGGAACGCACGCCGTCGACGACGTGACGCTGCGCGCTGCGCCGGGCGAGTTCGTCGCCATCGTCGGACCGTCGGGCTGCGGGAAGTCCACCCTGCTGCGGATCGCCGCCGGGCTCAGCGTGGCGACCGCGGGCTCGGTCCACGCACCGGCCGACGACATCGGGTACGTCTTCCAGGACGCCACCCTGCTCCCGTGGCGCACCGTGCAGCGCAACGTCGAACTGCCGGCTCAGATTCGCGGCCTTCCGCGCTCCGAGCGCCAGGACCGCGCCCGCGACGCCCTCGAGCTCACCGGGCTGCAGGGCTTCGAGCGCCATCGCCCACGCGCCCTGTCGGGTGGGATGCGCATGCGCGTCTCGCTGGCCCGGGCCCTCACCATGCGACCGTCGGTGTTCCTGCTCGACGAGCCCTTCGGCGCCCTCGACGAGATCACCCGTGAACGCCTCAACGACGAGTTGCTGCGCCTCTTCCTGCACGAGCACTTCACCGCCCTGTTCGTCACCCACTCGGTGTCCGAGGCGGTGTATCTGGCAACCCGGGTGGTGGTGATGTCGCCCCGGCCGGGGCGCATCGTGTCCGAGACCGCCGTGCCGTTCGCCTATCCGCGGTCGCCCGAACTGCGCTTCGACCCGATGTTCACCGAGATCGCGGCGGCCGTTTCGGCCGACATGCGCAAGGTGACCGCTCCGTGACCGCGCCCACCCACGAAAAGGTGCTCGACGCCGTGGTCGCACCCGATCACGTCGTCACCGCGGACGACCCCGTCATCGCCGCACCCGAGCCCGACACGGCCCACCGTCGCAGCGGGCGCTGGAAGTCGGCAGTGCTGACCGTGCTGCCGCCGCTGGTGGTCGCCGGCGTCGTCGTCGGACTCTGGTCGTTCATCACCTACGTCGTGCTGGCGCCCCGCCGACGGTTCCTCATGCCCCCGCCCCAGGACGTCGTGCAGGAAGGCTTCCTCGACCGCGACAACCTGAGCGACATCCTGCACGCCCTGTGGTCGTCGGCCCAGGTCGCGTTCGTGGGCCTCGCCGTCGCGATCGTGATCGGCACGGCGTTCGCCGTCGCGATGAGCCAAGCCCGATGGGTCGAGCGGTCGTTCTACCCGTGGGCGGTCGTGCTGCAGACGGTTCCGATCCTCGCCTTGGTCCCGTTGATCGGGTTCTGGTTCAAGTTCGGCTTCGGCAGCCGCGTCCTCGTGTGCGTGATCATCGCCCTGTTCCCCATCGTCACCAACACGCTCTTCGGGTTGAAGTCGGCGGAGCGTTCGCATCACGATCTGCTCAGCCTCTACGGCGCCAGCCGCTGGCAGCGACTCGTGCACCTCCAGTTCCCGGGCGCCCTGCCGTCGATCTTCACCGGGTGGCGGATCGCCGCGGGCCTCTCCGTCGTCGGAGCCATCGTCGGCGACTTCTTCTTCCGTCAGGGCGAGCCGGGGATCGGCCGTCTCATCGACGGCTACACGCAGCGGCTCCGTTCGCCCGAGCTCTTCGCCGCGATCATCTGCTCGTCACTTCTCGGGCTGGCCGTCTTCTGGCTCTTCGGGCTCCTGTCCCGGGTCGCCGTCGGCTCGTGGCACGAATCGGCCCGACCCGTGGAGTCCGACTGACGCCTCGTTCGACCAACGCTCCCCACGCCCAACCACAACCAACCCCACACCCCTCTCGAAGGAGACCCGACCGTGACCACCGCACCCCGAGGCATCCGCCGCCTTGCCCCGATCGCCGCACTCAGCGGCACCGCGCTGATCGTGGCCGCCGCCGCTGCCGGCAGCGCCACCGCCTCGACACCGCCGAGCGACGTGAGCAGCGGCAGTGCCCCGGCCGCCGGAGCCACGGCGGCCGAGCGCTACACGACCCCGCTCGCCGACATCTGCCCCGAGACCGTCGTGTTCCAGACGAACTGGTGGCCCCAGGTCGATCACGCCGTCGCCTATGAGCTCATCGGCCCCGACGGCGAGCTCGACACGTCGAACAACACGTACACCGGGCCGCTCGGGAGCACCGGTGTCAACCTCGAGATCCGGGCCGGCGGCCCGGCGCTCGGCTACCAGACGGTGACGTCGTTGCTCTACCAGGACGACAGCATCCTGCTCGGGCTGATCGGAACCGACGAGCAGGTTGCCAACTCGGCCGACTTTCCGACCACCGGCGTGCTCGCCTGGTACCAGACGTCGCCACAGATCTTCCTGTGGGGCAATCCCGACTGGGACTTCCAGAGCGTGCAGGAGATCGGTGAGTCGGGCGAGACCGTGCTCGGCTTCGAGGGCTCCCCCTATCTCGACGTGTTCGTCGGTCAGGGTCTGCTCAACGCCGACCAGATCGACACGTCGTACCAGGGTGGGCCGTCACGGTTCGTCGCCGCCGACGGCAACATCGTGCAGCAGGGCTTCGTCACCTCCGAGCCCTACCAGCTCGAGCACGAGACGCCCGAGTGGAACCGGCCGGTCAAGTTCCTCCTCGTGAGCAACGAGTATCCCGTGTACCAGAACAGCATCGCCGTGCGCAGCGACCGGCTCGAGACCGACGGCGACTGCCTTGCCGCGCTCGTGCCGCTGCTCCAGCAGGCGGCGGTGGACTACATCGCCGACCCGCAGCCGATCAACGACCTGCTGGTCGACTACGTGTCGCGGATCGACGGCGGCGGCTTCACCTTGTCCGACGGACTCGTCGCCGACGCCACGGCCAAGCAGATCGAGTACGGCATCGTCGCCAACGGCACCGACGGGGTGTTCGGCAGCTTCGACGACGCCCGCATGCAGACGATCATCGAGACGCTCACTCCCGCGCTGACCAACGCCGGCACGCCGCCCGTCGACGGGCTGGCGCCCGCCGACCTCTACACCAACGACTTCCTCGACCCGTCGATCTCGTTGCCGTGACCGCGGACTCGACCGAGCCGGAGCGCGTGGCGCCGAGTCCGGACGCGTGGATCGCGACCGTGCCGTGGTCGGAGGCGACCGGCGTGCTGCGCGACGCCTACGACTGGCAGGCGGCCAAGCTCGGCGAGCCCACGGAGTTCACCCAGCTCGGGAGCCTCGCTCCCGAGCTGGTGATGCTCCGACTCGATCTGTACCGCACCGTCGAGGCGGTCGACTCCAACCTCACGGTCGAGGAGAAGCGCCTCGCCGCCTACGTCACGTCGATCGTCAACTCGACACCGCATTGCTCGTCGGGTCTCGAGCTGCAGCTGCACCGACTCGGCATCGACCCCGAGGTCATCGCCCGGGCGGCCGGAACGCCCGAGGCGCTGGCGTCCGGCAACGACCGGTGGGACGAGATCGTCGCCCACGCCAGCGTGCTGGCCCGGCACCCGTCGGAGATCGGGCCCGAGCACATCGAACGGCTGCGAGCGGTCGGACTCGACGATCTCGACGTGCTCGACCTCAACAACATCGTCGCCTACTACGCCTACATCAACCGCGTCGCCACCGGCCTCGGTCTGGTCTCGACCATCCCGGCCGAGCACGCCTTCGGAGCCGCTCCCGAATGACCGGCGGAGTGCGGTCGGTCCGGACCGCAGCCTGGCTGTTCCCCGAGGCGTCGGCCGCGGCATTGGTCGACGCGGTCGTCGCCGCCGAAGACGCGGGCATCGACGAGCTCTGGCTGGGCGACGAGGGGCCCAGCCGGGACCCGTTCAGCGTGCTCGCCGCGGCCGCACAGCGAACCGAACGGATCACCCTCGGGGTGTCGGTGACCAATCCGTTCCTGCGGCACCCGCCGTGACCGCGGCGACAGCGATGACGCTCAACGAGCTGTCCGGCGGACGGTTCGTCCTCGGCCTCGGCCCCGGCGGCGGGATGGCCCTCGACCCGGTGGGCGTCGTCCGTGACCGACCGCTGACACGGACACGCGACGCGCTCCGCGTCATCCGGGCCGTCGCCGAGCGACGACCGACCGACGGGTACCAGCCACCGTCGCACGGCCTCCCCGCCGCACCGTTGCGAGTGGTGATCGGCGCGCGCGGCGAGAGGTTCAACCGCTTCGCGTCGGAGTCCGCCGACGGCGTGTTCCTCGGCGGCATCCCCCGATCCGTGCTGCCGAGCACGATCGAATGGGCCCGCAGCGTGCGGCCGATCGACGTCGGCATCCACGTCAACACCGTCGCCGACGAACGCCAGCTCGAGCACCTGCGCCCGGCGCTCATCTGGACGCTGGCCGACGCTCCCGCGATCACGCGGGACCGGCTGGGCATCGACGCCAGCCAGCTCGCGGCGGCGATCACGCGCTTGCAGAACGGCGACGACCATCTGGCCCGCCAAGTGGTGACCGATGACGTGGTGGGCGAGCTCGTCATCGTCGGCGACGCCGCGGCGGTCACCGCTGGTCTCCACGGATACATCAGCGAGTTCGATCCCGACGCCATCGGTCTGCTGCTGCACCCCGACGGTGATCCGGTCGGCGCGGTGATGGCCGCCGGCGATGCGCTCCGAGCGGTGAACCCGGTGTCGGCGTGAGGGTCGGCGGCGACGAGGCACCGACGTACTGGGGGCTCTGGCTGCACGGCATCCGCCCGGTCGGCGAGCTGGTCGCGCTGGCCCGCGAGGCCGAGCGCCTCGGCGCGGGCGTCCTGCTGCTGGCCGACGAGGGCATCGACCGGGACATCTACGTGGTGTTCGCAGCCATCGCCACCGCGACCGAGCGCATCACGCTCGTCCCCGGCATCACCAACCCGTTCAGCCGCCACCCGGTCGCCACCGCCGCCGCGCTCGCCAGCCTCGAAGAGCTGGCGCCGGGACGGGTGATCGCCGGGCTCGGCGCCGGCGGGAGCATGGTCTTCGGACCGATGGGGCTCGACCCCCAGCGACCGTTCAGCGCGCTCGCCGAGAGCGTCGAGGTGATCGACTCGCTGCTGGCCGGTCACGTGGTGACCCACGACGGCGAGTTCGCCACTCGCGACGCCAGGCTGCCGTGGTCACCGGGCCATCTTCCGATCGCCATCGCCGGGCGCGGCCCCCGCGTGCAACAGCTCGCCGCCGAGCGCGCCGACTGGGTGCTGCTCGCCGGCAAGCGCGTCGCTGGCGTCCCGGAGCTCGTGGCCGGCCTCCGCTCGCGCGCGACAGCGGCCGGTCGCGCCGCGCCGAGGGTGATCTGGAACCCCGGCGCCGCGTGGACCCAGCAGGCGATCGACGCCACTCGGCCGCGGTTCTCCTACATGACCATCGACATGGCCGCGGCCGACCGGGCCGCGTTCGGGATCACCGACGAGACGGTCGCCGAGCTGCGCCGGCTGCTCCTCACGTCGGGGCCCGAGGCGGCTGCGCACCTCGTGCCCGACGCCGTGCTCGAGCACTTCGCCATCATCGGCGACCGCGCTCAGGTCATCGCCGGTCTGCGCCGACGCCCGTCTGGGCGCCCGTCCCGAGGTGCTCGCGTTCGAGACCCATGAATACACCCTCGACTACGTGGCCGACGTCGCCGACCTCGCCCACTCCGCTGGCATCAGCCCCGCCACGGAACCGATTCTCTCGACACCCGCTTGAGGAGGCTCGACCCATGCCCTGGATCACGATCATCCCCCCCGCCGACGCCCAGGGACGCCTGAAGGAGGCGTACGACTGGCAGGCCGCGCGGCTCGGCTTCCCGAGCGAGTTCACCCAGCTGGGCAGCCTGGCGCCCGACCTGGTGCACATTCGCCTCGAGCTCTACAAGGTGAGCGAGAACATCGCGTCGAAGCTCACCACGCGCCAGAAGAACCTCATCAGCCACGTCGTGTCGGCGATCAACGCCACGCCGTACTGCGCCTCGCAATCGAGGGTGAAGCTGCGCGAGCTCGGGGTCGACGACGAGGAGCGGGAGCGCATCGAGCGGGGCGACTACGACACGTTCGAGCCCGCCGACGCGGCGATCCTGCGCTATGCGGCCAAGCTCACCGCCGACCCGGGCACCGTGACCAAGGCCGACGTCGACGCGTTGCGGGCGGCCGGGCTCGACGACCTCGACATCCTCCACGTCAACAACCAGACCGCGCACCTCAACTACACCAATCGTGTGGCCAACGGCCTCGGCCTGCTCCACGAGATCGACGCCGAGACGTACAACCCCTTCGCCGCCATCCCGTCATGACGATCTCGACGGCGAGCCGCACGACGATCGTGCCGATCGACCGGGCCGGTACCGAGGCCCACCCATGACCGTGAACATCGGCGTCTCGCCGTACGGCATCACTCGCTCCGGTGCGCTCGCCGTCGCCGACGCGGCGGTGAGCGGCGGGTTCGACACGCTGTGGCTCGGCGACGGACTGCTCGTCGTCGACGACTTCCCCCAATGGTCGGGCGGGATGGAGCCGTTCACCGAGCTCGCCTGGCTGGCCGGGCGCTACCCGTCGGTGCGGGTGGGCGTCGGCGCCGCCGTCTTGCCGTTGCGTGACCCGCTCTGGCTCGCCAAGCAGGCGTCGACGCTCGCCCATCTGGCCGGGGGCGGTGCCGTGCTCGGGATCTCGGCCGGATTCTGGGAGCGAGAGTTCGCCTTTCGCGGGCTGTCGTTCGCCGCCCGGGGCACCCGGTTCGCCGATCTGATCGGCACGCTCCAGGCCGCCCTCGCCGGGGACGCCCACGCCGGCGATCTCGTGCCGCTGCCCGAGGGCGGCGGCCGGGTCTCGCCGATCCCGCCGACCGGTGGGGTGCCCGTCTGGCTGGCCGGCGCGCGAGCGACGTTCGAGCGGGCCCTCCAGCTCGGGCTGCCGTTCCAGGCCTCGCGGTCTTCACCCGACGAGCTGGCACCACTCGCGCGCGAGTGGTTCGACCGCGGCGGCGGAACGCTCGCCGTGCGCATCCGACTGACCGTCGAGGAGGCTCCGGGCGGCACGCCGGGCGAGACGGTCGAGTGGAACACCATCGGAGGCTCGACCGAGCACGCCCTCGACCAGCTGCAGCGCTACATCGAGCTCGGCGTCACCGACATCTCGATCGTGCCCGGGCAGGACGACCGGGTGTCGCTGTCGACGGTCGAAGCGCTCGGCACCGAGGTCATCCCGAGGTTGGCTCGACACCGGTGAGCGTGGGCGTGACGCCCCGAAGTCGAATCTGGTCACTCACATTCTCGATATCGAGAACCTGGGTGACCAGATCGCCGTTCGAGACGCAGAGTGACCAGATTGCGGATCACGTGGGCGGAGCAGCGAGCCGTCCCGTGCCGGCGGCGTCGCCGAGACCGAGCAGGACGGACCGCAGCAACGCCGCCAGCTCACGGCGCTGACGCTCGGAGAGCGGGGCGAGCAGCTCGCGCTCGGTCGCGAGGTGAGCGACGGCGACCTCGTCGACGAGGCTCAGACCGGTTCGCGTGAGGCGCACTCGCACCTTGCGGCGGTCGTGATCGCTCGCCCGCTCGACGAGGCCGCGTTCCTCGAGCCGATCGATGCGGTTGGTGATCGCGCCGGTGGTGACCATCGTCTGACGAACGAGCTCACCCGCCGTCGTCTCGTACGGCGGTCCCGCCCGTCGCAGTGTCGCCAGGACGTCGTACATCCAGCTCTCGATCCCGAAGCGGGCGAAGTTCTCCCCGAGGCGCCGCTCGGTGAGCCGTGCCAGCCGCGAGACGCGCCCGATGACGGCGATCGGCGACGCGTCGAGGTCGGGGCGAACGGACGACCATTGCGCGAGCACCACATCGACGGCGTCGTCCTGGTGTCGCACGGAACTCGATCTTGGCACGCCTGATCACGGAAGGCGATCGATCGCCTTGACCGTAAGTCTCTTAATGTTAAGATAATGAATGTGGAAACGCAGGCAACGGCCGGTCCAGGTGTCGTCGGAGCGACCCTTCTCGCTCCGATCTCATGGGGCACGACCTACATCGTGATCTCCGAGCTGCTGCCCGGTGGGCGACCACTGCTCGTCGCGACGATGCGGGTGCTGCCGGCGGGCCTGGTGCTGCTGGTCGCCGTCGCCCGGCCCGCCGGCTGGCGGCCGCACGGTCGCGAGTGGTGGCGCACCGGGATGCTGGCCGCCTGCAACTTCGGCGTGTTCTTCCCGCTCTTGGCCGTCGCCGTGTACCGGCTCCCCGGCGGTGTCGCTGCTGCCGTCGGTGGCATCCAGCCGCTGCTGGTCGTCGCCCTCAGCCGCGTTGGCGGTCGCAAGGTTCGGCCGCGTGACCTCGCGGTCGGCATCGTGGCCGCAGTGGGCGTGGCGCTCGTGGTCCTCGGCCCGTCGACGAGCCTGGATGGCGTCGGCGTGCTCGCCGCGCTGGGCGCCAACGTCTCGTTCGCGATCGGCGTCGTGCTCACGAAGCGCTTCCCGGCACCGAGCCATCGAGTCGCCGCGACGGGATGGCAGCTCCTGCTGGGCGGGGTCGCCCTGGCGCCGCTCACACTCGTGGTCGAGGGTCGCCCGCCGCTACCGAGCGCGGCGAACGTGGCCGGATTCGCCTATCTGAGCGCGATCGGCACGGCGCTGGCGTTCGTGCTCTGGTTCAACGGCATCCGTCGCCTCCCGACCTTCGCGCCGCCCCTGCTCGGCCTCGCCGCGCCGATCACCGGAGCCGTGATCGGCTGGCTGCTGCTCGACGAGGCGCTCTCGGTGACGCAGGGGGTCGGCTTCGTCATCACGATCGCCGCCATCGCCTACGGTGCCACGCTCGGCGCACGGTCCTCGGCTCGAGGCTCGGCCACGCCGCTGGGACGGTCGCCGGCGACGGTGATGCGATGCATGACGCGTGGTGCGTCGTAGTCGGCGCTGGCGTAGTGGGCCGTGGCGCGGTTGTCCCAGACGGCGACGTCGCCGGCTCGCCAACGCCACCGCACGACGTGCTCGGGTCGGGTGCTGTGCTCGTAGAGCAGCCGGAGCAGGTGCTCGCTCTCGAGACGGGAGAGGCCTTCGATGTGCGACGTGAACGTCGGGTTGACGAACAGTCCACGTTCGCCGGTCTCGGGATGGACCCGAACGACCGGGTGGCGGGCCGGCTCGAGGTTGGCGACACGGGTCCGATTGGTGTCGTCGGACTGGAACCGCTCGAACGTCTGGGCGGCGTGGTGCACCGCGGTGAGCGGATCGACGAGGGCCTGAACAGGCGGGGAGAGTGCGGCGTAGGCGCCGACGAGGTCGGCCCACAAGGTGTCGCCGCCGTGGGCGGGCACCTCCTTGGCGGCGAGGATCGACGCGAGCGGCGGCGTCGCCGAGAACGTGACATCGGTGTGCCAACGATTGTTGTAGCTGGTCCCTTGCGCTCGATCGCCGATGCCGAGCGCGTAGTCACGGCTGTCGAGCACCAGGATCTCGGGGTGTTCGTCGTCGAGTCCGCCCTGAAGGGGGTGGGCCGCGGTGAGCTCGCCGAAGGTGCGGCCGAATGCGACCTGCTGGGTCGGGTTGATGTGCTGGTCACGAAGGAACACGACGCGCCAGCGCAGCAACGCGGCGCGCAGCGCGTCGACGACGTCCGCGGTGAGCGGCTCCCGAAGATCGATCCCCGTGACGATCGCTCCGATCGAGGCGGTGAGCGGTTCGAGCCCGATCGGTGGGTCGGTCAACTCGATCATCGTGTCTCCTCGGCGATCGCGGCGCGCACGGCGCGGGCGGCGGCGGCGAACTGTGGATCGCCGCGGACGTCGACGAACGGTCGGCCGGACCGCGAGAACCCGAGCGCTTCGTCGAACACGACACGGCCGGGTCGCGGACTCATGACGACGACGCGTGAGCCGAGTAGCACCGCTTCGTCGACGCTGTGGGTGATGAACACCACGGTGCGTCCGGTGTCGCGCCAGAGTGCACCGAGCTCCTCCTGGAGCCGCTCGCGGGTGAGGGCGTCGAGGGCACCGAACGGTTCGTCCATCAGCATCACGTCCGGGTCGCCCGCCAGGGCGCGGGCGATCTGGCAACGCTGCTGCATCCCGCCCGACAGCTCGTACGGGGCGCGCTCGGCAAAGTCGGCGAGCCCGACCCGCTCGAGCTCGGCGAGCGCACGGGCGCGCCGGGCCGACCTGCGAACGCCGCGCAAGCGGAGTCCGAGCTCGACGTTGCCGCGCACCGACAACCATGGGTACAGCGAGGTCGGGTGCTGGAAGACGACGCCCCGCTCCGGCCCGGGTCCGGTCACTGGTGTGCCACCGACCGAGATGTCGCCAACGGTGGGTGCCACGAAACCGGCGACCAGCTGGAGCAAGGTGGTCTTCCCGCAGCCGCTCGGTCCGACCACCGAGACGAACTCCCCGGCGGCGACGTCGAGGTCGATGTCGGCGATGGCGGTGACCGTGCCACCGCCGCTCACCGGGTAGCGATGCGTGACGCCGGCGACACGGAGCGCCCGGCCGGCTGGCGCGGCCGGACGCTCACGGTCGACCACGAGGGTCAGGGTCATCCGGCCACGGCGGCGGCGAACGCCGGGTTGACGGCGTCGGTGTAGGCGGCTTCGTCCTGCACCGTCTCGATCTCACCGAGCTGCTGATTGAACTGTGCCGCGGCGAACAGGTTGGTCGGCAGGCCACCGGCGAGGTAGTCCGCCCCCGCCTGGTCACCGGCCCGCAGGAAGATGAGGTCGGCGGCCTGAGCGGCCGCCTCGTCCGGGGTGATGTTGAGCTCGGCGGCGAGGATCTCGCCGGCGGCGTCGGGGTCGTCCTGCAGTAGTTGGACGGCCCGATCCTGCTGCTCGATCCACAGCTCCACCGCGTCGGGATACTCGGCAGCGAAGTCGTTCGTGACGACGGCGAGGTCGTAGGTGGTCTTGCCCTCGGCGGCGAGGTCGGCACTCGTGATCAGCACCGTGCCGCCGTCGGCGATCAGCTTGGCCAGGTTCGGGTTCCACACGTACGCCGCGTCGATGTCGCCGTTCTCCCACGCGGCGTAGATCGCGTCGGGCTGGGCATCGATGATGTCGACATCGGACGCGTCGACGCCGGCGCCTTGGAGCGCGGCCAGCAGGCTGTAGTGCGACGTCGAAGCGAACGGGGTCGCCACGGTGTGACCGGCCAGGTCGGCGATGTCGGCGATCCCTGCGTCCGAGCGCACGACCAGCGCCTCCGCATCGCCGATCACGTCGAAGATCCACGGCACCTGGTACTCGATGCCGTTGGAGATGCCGCGCGAGACCGGGCTGCTCCCGGCGAGCCCGATGTCGATGCCGCCGGCGATCACCGCCTCGTTGACGGCGCCGCCGGAGTCGAACAGCTTCCACTCGATGTCGACATCGGGTCCAAAGGCCTCCTCCAGCCAGCCTTCGTGCTTGACGATGAGGTCGCCGTTGGGAATGAGCTGATAGCCGATCGTGATCGAGTCGGGAACGGCGCCGGTCGTCTCGGTCGGCGGTGCGGTGCTGGCCGTGACCACCGAGCTGGTCGTCAGGGTTGCGGCCGCGATGGCGAGCCCGGCGGCCAGGAATCGGGTCGGACGGTGGATGGTCATTCGGGTGCTCCTCGAGGGGTGCGGGGGGTTTCTGGGGAATGGTTGGCGTCAGGCCTGGTTGCGCCAGGGCACGACCACGTGCTCGGCCAGCCTGATCACCTGGTCGATGGCGACGGCGGTGACGCCGATCACGATCACGCACATGAGTGCGATGTCGGCGCGGTTCTGGCTGCGCGTCGCCCAGGCCATCCCGCCGATGCCGGGCAGCCCGTTGACGGTCTCGGCGGCGACGATGGTGGTCCAGGCGAACCCGAACGCGACGCGCAGGCCGGTGAACAGGTCGGGCAGGATCGACGGCACCAACGGTGTGGCGAAGCACCTGGAGCCGAGAAGCACCGAGCGACCGGGCGGCATCGATGCGGTCACGTCGCACGCGCTCGACGCCCGCGATCGCGGCCAACGTCAGCGGCGGAAACGCCGCACCGAAGAGCAGCCAGATCTTCGAGCCGTCGCCGATCCCGAACCAGAAGATGAGCAGCACGAAGTAGGCCAGCGGCGGCAGGCTGCGCACGAAGTTGACCCACGGCTCGACGACGGCGCCGAACCCGCGCCACGTCGCGATGGCGATGCCGAGCGGAATCCCGATGATCGCGGCCAGTGCGACGCCTTTGATGATCCGCCACAGGCTCGCCCACAGGTGTTGCCACAGATAGGCGTCGAAGTAGCCCGGGCGACCGTTGTGCGACGTGAGCGAGTACACGAAGGTGTGCCACACCCGGCCCGGGCCGGGCAGGATCAACGGGTTCCAGATCCCGAGCGCCGAGACCAGCCACCACAGGCCGAGGGCGATGCCCACCGACGCCACGGTCAGCAGAACACGACGCCGCGTCGCCCGCAGCGAGACGCGGACGGCGGCGCGGGGAGTGGGTCCCGCTGGCCCTCGTCGGTCCGATGGATCGGCCGGCACGAGCGTGTCCGACGCGCGCAGGCTGGCGGTCATCGGTGCCCGATCACGGCGGCCCGCACCGATTCCCGCACGCTCGCCATCGCTACGACTTTAACATGACAATTCCGATCAACATAGTCATGATTCGGGTTGCTGGCTGTCGCGTGGGTGCCAACTTCAGGCGGCGCGACGTGGTCTCCGCGCCGGGACGCGCCCGCGCAGCGTGTACGTCAGCACCAGCGTGAGCACCAACAGGCAGCCCTGGATGAAGTCCTGGGCGTAGTACGGGACGTTGAACATCGTGAGGCCGTTGAGGAGGACGCCGACGAACAGGGCACCGACGACCGTTCCGAAGGCGTTCGGTCGGTTGGCGCCGAGCACGGCGAAGCCGATCAGTGCCGCGGCGACGGCCTGCAGGAGGTAGGCGTTGCCGGCACCGATGTCGCCGCGGCCGAGGCGGGCCGACAGCAGGATGCCGCCGATCGCGGCGATCAGACCGGACACCACGTAGGCCAGCGCGTGGTACCGCTGTACGGGAATCCCGGCCAATCGAGCCGCGGCTGCGTTGCCACCGATCGCGTAGAGCGCTCGACCCCATCGGGTGTGGGTCAGGAACACGTGCGTCAGCACGGCCAGTGCGAAGAGGAACAGCACCGGCACCGGAATCGACAGGATCTTCCCGTTGCCGAGCTTGCGGTACGAGTCGGTGAAGCTCCCTGGTGCCACCTCGCCGTCGCCGATCGGCATGCCGACCGACACCGACTTACCCACGGTGATGATCAGCGCCAAGCCTTGAAAGATGAACATCGTCCCCAACGTGGCCACGAGGTCGGGCACGCGGGCGAGGATGATCAATGCCGTGTTCACGGCGGCGACGAGTAGGCCGGCGAGCAGCCCGGCCACGATCGCCGCCGCGCCCGACAGGTCGTAGCGGATCATCGCGAGCGCCGTCACCATCACGACGAAGCTGACGTTGGCCCCGACGGACAGATCGAAGCCGCCGACGACCATCGACACGGTGACACCGAGGGCGACGATGGCGACGATCGCCACCGACTGGAGGATGATCAGGCCGTTGTCCGACGTACGGAAGTGGGGTTGGGACAGGGAGAAGAACACGAGCAGGCCGACGAGCACGACGAGCAGCCCGTACCGGTAGGCCACCCACGCCAGCGTGCCCTTCACGCGGGAGCTCCCGCGGCGGACCCGTCGACCTGCCGGGCGGCCCGTTCGATCGCCATCAGGCCGCTCAGCTCGTGGCCGGTCACCTCGGCCACCGACAGCTCTCCGGTCACGTCGCCACCGGCCACCACGACGATGCGGTCGGCGACCTGCACGACCTCGGCCGGATCGGACGAGGCAATGACGATGCCGATGTTGCCAGCCCGTTCGCGTAGGCGCGCCGCGATGTCGGCCCGGGCCCCGACGTCGACACCGCGAAACGGCTCGTCGAGCAGCACGAGGCGCGATCGGCCGTCGAACCACCGCCCGACGAGCACCTTCTGCTGGTTTCCACCCGACAGCTCGGTCAGCTCGGCCTCGATGCCCGGACCGACCACGCCGAAGTCGGCGACGGTGCGCCGCGCGCTGCGTCGCTCAGCGCTCGTCGACAGCACGGCGCCGCGGCTGTGCCAGCGAAGGCGCGGCAACGTGACGTGGTGGCGCACAGACCAGGCCGGTACCACGGCCGCCGGGCCCCGTTCCTCGGCGACGAGCGCCACCCCGGCGCGGACGGCGTGGGCGGGATCGGCGGGACGATACGGTCGACCGTCGAGCATCAGATCGCCACTGACCAGCGGACGAGCCCCGTAGAGCTGCTCCAGCACCTCCGTCTTCCCGGCCCCGACGAGGCCGATGAGCCCGACGATCTCACCGGCGCGCACGTCGAGGTCGAACGGCTGCGCCCCGGGTCGGGTGCGCACACCCCGGGCCGCAAGCACGACGGTCGTGCCGGACCGCGCTTCGTGCTCCAGCGACGGGGCCACGACGCCGAGCATCGCCCCCACCAGCTCGCGCCCACGGAACGGGCGCGTCGAGGATGCGCCGGAGCACGCCATCACGCAGCACCACCACCCGGTCGGAGACCTCCTCGATCTCCTCGAGGTCGTGGGAGACGAACAGCACGGCGACGCCGCCGGTCGCGAGGCGGCGCACCGATGCGAGCAGGCGGTCCTTCTCGCGGGTCGACAGGCTCGACGTCGGCTCGTCGAGGACGAGCACCCGGAGGTGGTGCGAGAGGGCGCGGGCGATCAGCACCTGCTGGCGTTCGCTCGCCGGGAGCGCTTCGATCGGCTGGTCGACCTCGACGTCGAGGCCGGCGTGGTCGGCGATCCTGCGCGCGGATCGGCGGGTGCCACGGGCGGTACGGAACAGCCCGCCGGCGCTCGGCGCCAGCGACTCCAGGGTCAGGTTGTCGGCCACGGTGGTGCCGGGCACGATGCCGGTGTCGATCTCCTGATGGACGGTCTGGATGCCCGCCCGGCGGGCATCCAGAGGCGTCTGCGGGGAGAACGGCTTCCCGTCCACCTCCACCGATCCCCCGGAGGCGGCAATCGCGCCGGAGAGGATCTTGATCAGCGTCGACTTGCCGGCCCCGTTGGTGCCGATCAGACCAACGACCTCGCCGGCCGCGACGTCGAACGAGACGTCACGGAGGACAACGGTGGCGCCATAGCGCTTTGTCAGCTCCGAGATCCTCAGCGCCGGCGGCGACCCATCGACCGCGCCACCGACTGCGCTCACTCGGTGCCGTCAGCCAGCCACGGGATGGGGACGATGTCGGGCGTGTTCAACTCCGGCACGACGCCGATCAGCTCGGTGATGTTCTGGATGTTCCCGTCACGGAGCTGAGCCTGGGTGATCAGCGCCGGCGGCACCACGATGTCCTGCGGCACGTCCTCGCCGGCCACGAGCAACGCGGCCGCCCGCACGGCGACGGCGCCGACGTTGGACGGGTCGGTGGCCGTCGTGGCGACCCACGGGCTGCCCTCGGCGGTGATGACCGCGATGTCGGCGTTCGAGATGTCGGCGCCGTAGACGCGGACCTGATCCTCGAGGCCGAGTTCCTGGACGGCCTGCACCGCGCCCTTGGCGAACTCGTCGTACGGGGCGAAGATCGCGGTCACGTCGGGGTTCGCCTGCAGCGCGGCCTTGGCCTGCTCGGCGACCTGGGCGGCGGTGTTGTCGGCCACCACGCCGATCTGGGCGACCTCGTTGATGCCGGGATGGTCCTGCTTGAACTGCTGCCACACGGCGTCGCGACGGTCGAGCGGGGCGAAGCCGGAGACATAGACGTAGATGACGTCGGCCTCGCCGCCGGTGTCCTGTTCGAGGACGTCGAGGACCTGACCGGCGATCTCCTCGTCGCTTTGGCTGAGCGTCACGACCGAGTTGTCGCCGGGGTCGACATCGAAGGCCACGAGCGGAATCCCGGCGTCGACGGCCTGGGCGATCACGGGCTGGATCGTCTCGGGGAACCCGTGGTCGACGATGATGGCGTCGGCGTCGTTGTCGATCGCCTGCTGCAGGTTCAGGGCGTGGCGGTCGTTGTCGCCGTCGGCACCGAGGAAGTCGAGCGTGACGCCGAGGGCGTCGGCCTGGGCCTCGGCACCGGCCCGCCACTGCTCGAAGTAGTCACCGGCCGAAAGCTGGGCGACGAGGGCGATGTTGACGCTGCCGTCGGCGAACTGCGCCGGCACCTCGACGGCCGGCGCCGCAGAACCTGCGGGGGCGGGCGGCGACGTCGTGTCCGGCGTCGTGGCGTGGGCCGCGCCGGCCTGCGCCGCCGAGGCGGCGAGGACGCCGAGCGCGGCGACGCCGGCGACCAGGCGACGGGATCTACGTGATGACATGGGTGCTCCTAACTGAAGGGTTGGACGGGGGCTCGCGTCCCGAGGATCGGGGCGTGGGCGAAGGGAAGCGGGAACGGGCAGCGGGCCGGTCTGCGGTTCAGGCGGTCCCGCTCGGCGGGCCGGCGCGACGGGCGGCGCCGATGGTGTCGAAGTCGGGGATGCGCTCGGCGATGGGGTCGCCCGTGAAGTTGCCGACCCAGCCGTCCTGGTCGCGGAAGAACCGGACGGCGGTGAAGTCCGGCCGCGTCCCCATGTCGAACCAGTGCGTCGTCCCCTTCGGAACGCTCAGCAGGTCGCCCCGCTCGCCGAGCACGGCGAGCACCTCGTCGCCGATGTGCAGGTAGAAGATCCCGCTGCCGGAGGCGAAGAAGCGCACCTCGTCGTCGGCGTGGGTGTGCTCGGCGAGGAACTTCTGGCGGGCCGTGGCGGCGGTGTCCGCCCAGGCCGGATCCTCGCTGGGATGCAGTGCGGCGACGTCGACGAGAACGTAACCCTGCTCGGCCGAGATCCGGGCGATCGGCTCGGCGTAGGCCGCCAGCACGGCATCGGCCGGCGCGTCATGCGCCAGCTCGTCGGCGAGTGGCCAGCGGTCGTAGTCGACGCCGCGCCCGGCCAGCGCTTCGCGGATCTCGCCGGCGTCGTCCGTGGCAAGGGTCTGGGTCGGCTCGGCGAGATCGGTGTAGATCGTGAGGTACGCCATCGACCGACAGCCTAATCCCGACCAAAGCAGTCAGCTATTATCGGTTGGGTGGACGTGGTGGCGTACCGCGCGAACGGAGTGACAGTGGCCGACCCTGACTACGAACTGCTGAACGTCGACAGCGTCGCCGACTACGTCGCCCGCCGGTCGGCGCTGAGTGAGCGCCTCTCGACGGTCGACGCCGTTCGCGAGGTCGGCGACGGCAATCTCAACCTGGTGTTCATCGTCGAGGGCACGGCACCCGATGGTGCCAGGGCGAGTCTCGTGGTGAAGCAGGCGTTGCCGTACGTTCGGGCCGATCCGTCCTGGCCGATGTCGCCGGCGCGCAACCTCGCCGAGGCGAGGGCGCTCCGGGTACACGCGCACCTCAGTCCCGATGCCGTGCCGGTGCTCTACGACACCGACCCGGACCGATACACGTTCGCGGTCGAGGACCTCTCGGACCATCGCGTCTGGCGCACCGCGCTCAATGACGGGGCGCGCCACGACGCGGCCGCAGCTGCGCTCGGGCGGTACGTGGCCGACGTCGCCTTCGGGACCTCGGCGTTCGGCGTCGATGCCGAACGGCTCAAGTCGCTGACCGCCGAGGCGATCAACCCGCCACTGTGCCGGATCACCGAGCTGCTGGTCTTCAGCGAGCCGTACAACGCGCCGGGGCGCGCCACCGTGGCGGCGGCCAGTCGCGCCGACGTCGCCGCGTACGCCGACGATCCCGACGTGATCGCCGCGATCGGCGCGGCCAAGTGGAACTTCATGACCCACGCCGAGGCGCTGATCCACGGCGACCTGCACACCGGTTCCGTGATGGTGCGCGACGACAGCACCCCGGGTGGGGCGTCGACCAAGGCGTTCGACAGCGAGTTCGCCTTCTACGGACCGGTCGGCTTCGACCTCGGCCTGCTGTGGGCGAACCTCCTGCTCGCCGCGGCGCGGTCGGCGACGCTCGACAGGTCCGAGGATGTCGCGTGGCGTCTCGCCCAACCGGTGGCGGCGTGGGACACGTTCGAGGAGACGCTGCGCGGGCACTGGCCCGCACGCGTCGATCCCGCAGTGTTCACCGACCGCTTCCTGGACGCCTACCTCGAACGCGTTGCGGGCCGACGCTCTCGACGCGACCGCAGCCGAGGCGGCGCGCCGGGTGATCGGGCCGTACCCGGTATCGGACCTCGCGACCCTCGACGCCGAGCGGCACCTGGTCGCCGTCCGATCGGTGCTCGCCGCCGCCCGCTACCTGTTGCTCGACGGTGGAGCGCGGACCGCACCGGTCGCCACCGTGTTCGACCGGGTCGGCGACCTGCTGGGGTGACCCGAGATCCGGTCGGCCCTCACGCCGAACGGAGCGTCCAGCCGAGCAGCCAGTCGAGCGCCTCGGTGCGCCACCGGGCTTGCAGCGCGTCGGAGCCCCACACGTAGCACCCGTGGCCAGCGACCAACACCGCGGGAACCGCGACGTCGTGGGCGCGGACGAAGCGGTCACCCAACTCGACCATGTCCTGGCTGTTGGCGATCACGGGCACGCGCACCGCGTCGTCGTGCGCACTGCGATCGAGCGCCTTGAGCATCTCGACGTCCCGCATCACGACACCCTCCGGCCAGCGGTGGGCGGCCTCGACGGCGTTCATCGTGTGCACGTGGACCACTGAGCGAGCACCGGTCGTCGCCGCCACCCGGCCGTGCAGGCCGGCTTCGGCGGACGGCCGGACCGCGTCGAGTCCCTCCATCGGCACGGCGGCACCGTCCGCGTCGACGATGGCGATGTCGCCGGGCCGCAGCTCGCCCTTGTCGCGCCCGCTCGCCGTGACCGCGAGGAGCAGCGGGTCGCGGCTGACGACCTCCGACAGGTTGCCCGACGTCGCGCGCATCCATCCGAGCGCACTGAAACGGGCGGCCTCAGCGGCCAGCCGCGCCCCGACCTCGAGCAGCTCGTCACGATCGAGCGACGTCACGGCTCGACCTCGGCGAACGACGTCACCACGGGGTGGCGGCCGAAGTCCCACGCCTCGGCCGGTTCGCCCGGGCGACGCAGACCGATGGCCCGCCAGCCCGCATCGACTGCGGCGTCGAGCTCGGCCGGCACATCCGACAGGAACAGTGCCTCGGTCGGCGTGATGCCGAGTGACGCCGCGATCGCGGCGTACGACGCACGATTTCGCTTGGGCCCGGCGTTCACCGTGTCGAAGTAGGCGACGATCAACCCGCTCAGGTCGCCGACGTCGGTGTGGGCGAACCAGGCTCGCTGACTGGCGACCGACCCCGATGAATAGACCGCCAGAAGCCGACCCGACGCATGCCAGGCACGCAACCGCGGGGCGACGTCGGCGAACACGTGAGCGGTCAGCTCACCGGCGGCGAAGCCCTCCGCCCAGATCTGTCCCTGCAACGTCTTCAGCGGGGTCGCCTTCACGTCGTCGTCCATCCACGTGTGCAGCGCGGCGACGACGTCGGCCGTCGTCGCCGCCGGACCGAGGCCGGCGTCGGCGACGGTGGCGGCAACGGCCGCGGCCACCTCTGGCGAACCAGCGTGCGAGTCGATCCACGGCCGCAACCGGGGCCGGGCGTAGTCGTACAGACCGACGTGCACCGAATCGGTCGAGCTGGTGGTGCCCTCGATGTCGACGACGACGGCGCGAGTCGTCATGCGAAGTACCCGCCGATGCTCGGGGGGTCGAACGCGCCGCGGTCGGTCACGATCTTCGTCACCAGCTCCGGCGGGGTGGCGTCGAAGGCCGGGTAACGACCGACGACGCCGTCGACGGTCGTGCGCTGGCCGGCGAAGACGAGCACATCGGCACCGTCGCGCTGTTCGATGGGCACGTCGGCGATCGTTGGAGCACTCGGATCGGGATGGTCGACCATCGCGTAGTACGGCACGCCGAAGTGGGCGGCAGCGAGCGCCGCGGCCAGCGTGCCGACCTTGTTGACGACGTGCCCGTCGAGCGTCACCCGGTCGGCCGCGGTCAGCAGCACTCCGACATCGCCCGACCCGATCACTGTCGCCACCATGCCGTCGGTGATCAACGTCGGGGTGTAGCCCATCTCGACCAGCGTCGCCGCCGTGAGCCGGGCACCCTGCAGGTAGGGCCGGGTCTCGGTGCAGACGAACTCGACCGACTTGCCGGCGAGTTGGAGCGCAGTGACAGCCCCGATGAGGAAGAGATCGGCCCAGCAGTGGGTGAGGATGGTCGCCCCGTCGGGGATCAACTCGGCCGTGAATCGGCCCAAGGCGGCCGACGAGTCGCGGTAGTCGGCATCTACCTTCGCCGCTGCAGCTGGTGATCGCGGCGACGAGCGACTCGCTGTCCGCCGACGCCTGCGGATCGTCGAGCACGGCGAGCACCGTCGCCACGACGTCGCGCACGTGGTTGTTGGTCGGGCGAGTGGCCGCCAGCAATGCTCCGGCCGCCCGCAACTCCGCGGCCGCCGTACCGGGCGGAAGGTCGCCTGCGGCGCGAGCGGCGACGACGAGGCCGGCGCAGGCGGCAAACACCGGTCCCGAGCTCTGCGTGACCATCTCGCGGATCGCCGTGGCGACGTCGCCCACCGTCGAACAGCGCAGCCATCGGACCTCGTGCGGATACACCCGACGATCGAGGATGTCGACCCCTCCACCGTCGGTCTCGTCGCGCAGTCGCACCGAGTCGGCGAGCAACGGCAGCACGATCGACACGGCCGAAACGCTACTGGCGTCGCTCCGACCGACCGATGTGACGCCACGGCGGCGCGTTGGCGAGAGCCACTGGGCTTCGAGCCTTGACCTCGACCAAACTTGAGGTCGTACCGTGGCGAGCGTGCAGGCGGTGCGTCAGTATCGGTTCGGCGGCCCCGAGGTGCTCGCGGTCGAGGAGGTCGCCGACCTCGAGCCGCCCGTCGGGCAGGTTCGGATCGCCGTCTCGGCCGCGGGTGTGCACCTGCTCGACCTCTCGATGCGCGCCGGCGAGGCCGGCGGCCCGTTTCCCGTGCCACACCTGCCGATGACACCGGGTCGCGAGGTCGCCGGCGTCGTCGATGCGGTGGGTGCGGAGGTCGACCGTTCGTGGATCGGTCAGTCCGTCGTCGCCCATCTCGGAGCGGCCGGCGGCGGGTACGCCGCCCAGGCGGTGGCGCCGGTCGAGACGCTCATCCGACTCGCCCCCGATGTCGACAGCGCCGAGGCCGTGGCGATGGTGGGCACCGGTCGAACGGCCCTGGCCGTGCTGGAGGAGGCGAACCTGGATCACGACGACGTCGTGGTGGTCACCGCCGCGGCCGGCGGCATCGGCAGCCTGCTCGTGCAAGCCGCACGACGTGCCGGAGCGTTGACCGTCGGCGTCGCCGGCGGCGCGTCGAAGGTCGCCGTGGTCGAGTCGCTCGGCGCCGACGTCGCCGTCGACTACCTCGACGCCGACTGGCCGAGCCACGTCACCGCCATCCTCGGACAGCGACGCGTGACAGCCGCGCTCGACGGGGTGGGCGGAGCGATCGGGCGGGCGGCGTTCGAGCTCGTCGCACCGCGCGGTCGACTGGTGATGTTCGGTTACAGCTCGGGCGACACGATCCAACTCGGCGCCGACGACCTCTTCGCCAGCGGCGTCGACGTCGTCGCGGCGGTCGGCCCGCGCCTGTTCGCTCGTCCCGGCGGGCTCCGACCACTCGCCGAAGAGGCCCTGGCCGGGCTCGCCGCCCATTCGTGGCGACCATTGATCAGCCCGTTCCCATTGAACGAGGTGGCCCGTGCCCACCGCGCCGTCGCCGACCGCACCACCATCGGCAAGGTCGTCCTGACCGTCTGAACCCCTCGACGAGCGGGACGGACCGATGGGTGCCAACGTGACCGTACGGTCGTGCTGGCACCCATCGGTTGCCCCTCGTCGGGGCTACTTGCCTTGGCTGTGGCGATAGATGCGCGGCTGGAAGGGAGCTACGGCGTCGCGCACCGCCGTCGACGGCTCGCCGAAGACCTCCAGCTCGAGGCCACCGCCGAGCTCGACGAGCCGCCCGAGCAGGGGCCCTGCACCGGCGAGGTGGGCAAGGAACGCGTCAGAGCTGGCATAGGTCTCGCGCACGACGCATCGAGCACCGTCGTCGCTGAGGAACCAGTCGTGCTGGAGCGTTCCCGACTCGCCGCGTATCGTCGCCAACGCCTCGGCGGCGAGCTCGGTGAACTGGTCGGCAGCATCGGGCGAGATGCTCGGGAAGGTCGCGCTGACCTGAAGCTGTTGCATGGAGGATCCTGTCGTTGTCGGGGGTTCGTCAGCTCGTCGCCGACGGCGTGACGTTCTGGTTGAAGCGGAACAGGTTCGACGGGTCGTACCGGTCCTTGAGCTGTTGGAGGCGTCGGTAGGTGTCCGGCGGGTACGCCGCCTTGACCTGGTCGTCGCCGGCTTCCCCGGTGAAGTTCACGTAGGTGCGCCCGGCGCCGTGCAGGGCCATCGCTTCGCGCGCCGCCTGGGCCCACTCGCGATGGGGCGGCAGGTCGTCGACGTCGGGGGTGCGGGCGATGCAGTTGACGATGTACGGCGAGGTGCGATCGGTGAACGCGGTGGCGTCCGCGGGGACACGAGCCATGGCCCCGCCGAGGTGGTGCATGTGGAGCTCGGCCTGTACCGGGAGGTCGGCGGACCGGCGATGGAAGTCGGCGAACGTGGCGACCGCGTCGTCGGGAAGGCTGTCGATGAACGCAGACGTGAAGTAGTTCGCCGAGCCCGGGGTCCACAGGCCGTCGAGCAGCTGTTGCAGCTCGACGTAGGGCAGCGGCCCGATCACGTCGGCGACCACCCTGCCGAGCGTGCGCAGCGGCTTGACCACGTCGGCACCGTCCGCCGGATCGCCGGCCCAGCAGACGGCGATGGCGGCGACCTTCTTGAAGTGCCACTCGTCCGGCAGGAACGGCGCCGGCGGCGCGGTGGTGAGGTTGACCAGCGAGCTCAGCTCGTCGGGCGCATCGCCCACGAGGTCGCGCCAGCCGGCGACGACCTGGGCGGCGTCGTCGCCGGCGTAGAACACGACCCCGCCGAGCACGGTCGGGCCGACGGGGTGCAGGGCCATCTCCAACGACGTCACGACGCCGAAGTTGCCGCCGCCACCGCGCAGCCCCCAGTAGAGCTCGGTGTCGTCGTCGGCGCTGGCCCGCACCACCGAGCCGTCTGCGGTCACCACCTCGGCGGCGAGCAGGTTGTCGCACGCGAGACCGAAGGCCCGAACGAGGTGGCCGATGCCCCCGCCCAGCGTGAACCCGCCCAGTCCCGTGGACGACACCAGCCCACCGGTGGTGGCCAGGCCGTGGGCCTGCGTGGCGGCGTCGAACCCGGCCCACTTCGCCCCGCCACCGGCCACCGCACGGCGCGCCGTGGCGTCCACCTCGACGGTCGTCATCGCCGACAGGTCGACGACGATGCCATCGTCGCAGGTGGAGAACCCGGCGACGCTGTGCGCTCCGCCCCTGACCGCGATGGGGAGGCCCTCGCTCGCCGCGAAGCGAACCGTCCGGACCACGTCGTCTCTGTTCGCGGGACGCACGATCATCGCCGGGCACTTGTCGATGGCGCCGTTCCAGATGTGCCGTGCCTCTTCGTACTCACCGTCGCCGGGCCGCACGAGCGAGCCGGCGAGTTGTCCCTCGAGCTCATTGATGGTTGCGTCGCCCAACACCTGCGTCATGTCGTCCTCTTTCGAATCGGATTCAAGACCGCATCGTGACGACACCCGCTTTGCGCGCGCTTTGCAGTGCTCGCTGACCCCGCCGATCGCCGAGCGCCTCGAACCGTACCGCCGCCTCCGATGCGGCCCGAGCCGATGCGTCGGCGTCGCCGAGGGTGTGGCGGAGGTGGGCCACGAGCAGGTACTCCCAGCCGATGGCGTAGATCGGTGTGACCCCGCGGTCGGCCAGGAGCAGGGCCCGCTCGAGCGGCGGAACGGCGGCGTCGACGGCGCCCAGCTCCATCTCGATGAGCCCGTGGATGTTGAGGGTGTGGCCGACGCCGGCGATGTCGCCGGTCCGTTCCATCATCGACACCGCTTCGTGGACGTCGCGGCGAGCGATGGTCGCCTCCCCCAGGAGTGCGGCGACGTAGGAACGCCCGGCGACTGCCATCGCGATGGAGCGCAGATCGCGCAAGGATCGGTGGACCTGCTCGGCGGCATCGAAACAGGCCAGGGCCTCCGTGAGGTCGCCGGCCCACCGCAGGGTGTGCCCGCGCTGGCCGAGTGCGTATCCGAGGCCGAAGGTGTCGCCCAGGGCGGTGAACCGGGCGATGGCATCGTCGAGCAGTGCGAGCGCGAGATCGGTCCGACCGCCGAGCCGCTCGGTGAGTGCGGCGGCCACGGCCAAGTGCCCGCGCGCCTGGGCGGCGCCCACGACCCGGCCCAGGAGCATGGTCTCCTCGGCGACGGGGCGCGGCACGGCTCCGCGATCGTCGACGACCGCGCTGACGGTCAGCGTGGTGAAGAACGGCGACGACGCCTCGGGCACATCATCGAGGGCGGCGCCCGCCTCGTGGACCAGAGCCCGGGCATCGTCGACCTCCCCGAGCGCCAGCGACAGGACGGCTGCGAAGTGGCGGCTGCCGACGACGACCACCGGCTGCGAGCCGGCCTGCACACCGACCGTCATCGACCGATGCCTCGCGCTCCGCCAGTCGTGTGTCATCAACAGGAGGATCGACTCCTGATCGAGGGCGATGGCCGTCGCGTCGGAACCGAGGCCCTCCGAAGCCTCGGTGATGGCGCGGGCCAGACCAACCATCGGGTCGAGCTCGCCACGACGCAGGTGCAGCACCGCCTTGGCGAACAGGGCGCGTGTCCGCAGCGACGAGACCTCCGGGCACCGGTGGAGGGCACTGGTGAGCCAACCCAGGGCTTCGGCCAGCTGCCCCCGCGAGAGCTGAGCTCGCCACGTGCTGGCGGCGAGCTGCAGGGCCAGGCACGGCTGCGGGTTCGAGGCGCTGGCGAACGCCGCTCGCAGGTTGTCCATCTCGATGTCGAACCACGTGGGTGGTTCGAGGACCACCGGCACACCGCGGTCGGGGTCGTGACGCGCAGCCTCCTGCGCGTACCAGGCCTGATGACGCTCGACACATGCCTCGAGCTCACCGGCTACACGGAGCTGAGCCTCGGCGTATTGCCGCACCACCTCGAGCAAGCGGAAGCGGGCGGCCTCACCCGTGGTCTCCGCCGTCACCAGGGACTTGTCGACGAGACGACTGAGCACGTCGACGACGTCGGCGATCGCCGTGACGCTGGCCGCGGCATCGAGGTCGAAGCCGCCGGCGAACACGGCCAGACGACGGAACGCAACGCGCTCGTCCTCGAGCAAGAGGTCGTGGCTCCAGTCGAGGGTGGCGGCGAGGGTCTGCTGGCGGTCCGGATGGCCGCGCCCACGACGAGACAGGACGGTGAGCGCATCGCCCAGGCGGGCGGCGAGCTGGGCGACGGAGAGGTGGACGACCCGCACGGCAGCCAGCTCGAGGGCGAGGGGGATGCCGTCGAGACGACGACAGATCTCGGCGACCGGGGAGGCGGTGGCAGCATCGAGCACGAAGGTCGGCGACGCCTGCCGCGCTCGCTCGACGAAGAGCTGGACCGATTCGAGCCGAGCGAGACGGTCCGGCGCGTCGTCGATCACCCGGAAGCTCGAGCGAGGGCACCCGCCAGGCGATCTCGCCGGGATGCCCGAGCGGCTCGCGGGTCGTGGCCAGGATGACGAGATCGGGGCATCGCGCGAGGAGCGCCGTGGCCAACGGCACCACGGCGTCGAGGACGTGCTCGCAGTTGTCCAAGATGAGTAGGAGCGCCCGACCCGCGAGCTGATCGACGAGCGCGGGGATCCACGGCCGATTGCCCTCGAGGGCGAGCTCGAGGGCACCGCCGACCGCCGACGGCACGCCGTCGACCTGCGTCACGCCGGCCAGCTCGACCAGCCACACCCCGTCCGCCCAGCGTGAGTTCGCCAACTGAACATGCGCCAGCTCGATGGCCAAGCGCGTCTTGCCCGCGCCGCCGGGGCCGGTGAGCGTCAGCAGGCGCGTCCGTTCGAGCATCCGGCCGAGCTCGGCCAGTTCCCGGTGGCGGCCGACGAAGCTCGTCGACGACGTGGGGAGATTGTGCCGACCCGACCCCGGATCGGGGGCGCCACCGACGAACAGCCGGCGGTACACGGCGGCGGTCTCGGCGGCCGGCGCAACGCCGTACGACTCGGCGAGCCCGTCCCGCAGGCGCTCGAAGGCAGCCGCCGCGGCCCAGCGCCGCCCGGTCGCAGCCAGCGCGATGAGGAGGGACCGGTGCACGTCCTCGTCGAGTGGCCGCTCCGCCGCCAGCGGCTCCAGCAGCGCGAGGGCTTGGTCGGGCAGCCCGTCGGCCATCAGCGCACGGGCCAAGTCGTCGACCAAGCGGGTTCGGACGGCGTTCAGCCGGTCGCGGTGGGGCGCGGCCCAGTCCTCATAGAGGTCCTCGGGCAAGGGCTCACCGGACCACAGGGCGAGAGCGCGGCGTTGGTCCTCGGGCGCACCGGTCGAGGCCGCCCTCACGGCCGCGGCATCGAAGTCGTCGACGTCGACGGTCACGCCCCGCGCGCCACCGAGCACGACGATCTCGTCGTGGAGAACGAGGTTCTCGGAGCCGAGCACCCTGCGGGCCGCATGCAGCGCTTGATGGAAGTTGTTGGCACCGACCGCGGGGTCGGCCTCGGGCCACAGCTGCTCGATCAGCACATCACGGTGGACCCGATGGCCGGGCGCGAGCGCCAGGAGCTTGACGATGGTCCTGGCCTTTCGCAAGCGCCACCGGGGCGGCGCGACGACGCCCTCGATGCTCACGGTGAACCCGCCCAAGAGGACGATCCTCACGGGCCGGCGCGCGTCACTCACCCATGCATGCTCCCCTCTCGCCGCCACGCCGGCAACCAGGCCACCGACAAGGAAGGCTGGACCGAGACGCAGCCGGCACGATTGCGCCAGCTCGATGAGGACGAGCTGGTCGATCTCCACACCAGGGTGCGCCGGGCGCGTACCAAGTTCGTGACGTTGCATCGTCGGGAGTCCGGCGCGCAGGTGATCGAAGCCGGTGCGCGGGGTCTCGTGAGTGCCGGCCCGCGGCGGAGCGCGTCGAAAGCCGAGATCTTCGAGGATGCGCTCGCCCGGGTGAGCACGAGCTTGGCCAAGGCGGCCCGTCACAGCGCGGCGGCCCTTCGCACCGAGCGGCTGGCGGCCGCCCGTGCATCGGCCGCCCCCGGACCCGATCCTGCGAGGGCGGTCGGTGGTGACGGTGCGGCCGCTGCGAAGCCGCGGCGCACACCTCGCCAGCCGATCGAGCGCAAGACTGCGGCGGCGACCCGCTCGACCGGGGCTCGCCGGCAGGCGAAGCGAGACGCTCGCTAGCGCCGACGCGACGACCGCGCCGGACCCGGCCGGCGAACGCGCCGGCTGCAGCGATCGATCGTCACGACGGCAGTTCTGGGCGGGCTCGGCGTGACCGGTGACCATCCGCCAGGAGCACTTGCGTGCTCGATCCGAGCACGGTCGCCCGAGGACTACCGTTCGGCAGTGAGCTTCGACGGTGTCAGCGGAACGTTGACGGTGGCGGCGGTACAGGCGACACCGGTGTTCCTCGATCGCACCGCCACCGTGGAGGTGGCCGCCCGTCACGTCGCTGAGGCGGACGCCGAGCTGGTCGTGTTTCCGGAGTCGTTCGTGCCGGGCTACCCGGACTGGGTGTGGCGGCGGTCGCCGATGAGCGACGGCGATTGGTACGCACGATTGGTCGCCAACGCGGTGCGCGTCGATGGCACTGATCTCGATCCGCTGCGTGATGCAGCGCGCGATGCCGGGGCGTGGGTTGCGCTCGGCGTCACCGAGCGATCCCGCTCGGACACGCTCTACAACACGGTGGTCTACCTCGGGGCCACGGGCGAGATCGCCGGTCGGCACCGCAAGCTGGTGCCCACCGGCGCCGAGCGCTTGATCTGGGCCAACGGCAACGACCATCTCCTGACCGTCGTCGATGTCGGCGGCGTCAAGGTCGGTTCGCTGATCTGCTGGGAGAACTACATGCCGCTCGCCCGGATGGCGATGTACGAGCGCGGGGTCGACGTGCTGTTGGCGCCGACGTGGGACAACAGTGACGAGTGGGTGCCCACGCTGCGCCACATCGCCAAAGAGGGCCAGATCTTCGTCGTGGGTGTCACCGCCTTCCTGCGCGGTAGCGATGTGCCGCGGGATCTCTCGGATGCTGATGAGCTGTACGGCGGCGAGGACGACTTCATGTCGCGTGGCAACACCACGATCGTCGCTCCTGGCGGAGAGCTGATCGCCGGACCGCTGATCGGCGAAGCCGGCGTCGTATCCGCCGAACTCGATCTGTCACGAATCGCTGCGGGCCGTCGCATGTTCGACCCCACCGGTCACTACGCCCGCCCCGACGTGCTGTCGCTTCGCCAATCGGTGATCGGCGAGCCCTAGCGGCCGATCTGGCCGTGGCCGCCGCCATCTGGTCACTCTGCGTCTCAACGGCGATCTGGTCACTCTCCTTCTCGATATCGAGAACGAGAGTGACCAGATGACCCCTGTCGCCGACTGCCGACCTGACCAGATCGACGCCTGTCACGGCGCGTCGTTCTGACCGTTGCCGTCGGTGTCGGCGAGCCGGCAATCGGTGTGGGTCTCGTTGAGCTCCTGGCCGTCGGTGAGACCGTCACCGTCGGTATCGGCCTTCAGCGGGTCGCAGCTCTCGTTGTCGACGTTGTCGGGCAACCCGTCGCCGTCGGTGTCGGGCTTCAGCGGGTCGGTGAACGAGTGCTGCAACTCGTACCCGTCGGACATCTGATCGCCGTCCGTGTCGGCACTGTTCGGGTTGGTGCCGATGGCGCCCTCGAACGTCGACCACAGACCGTCGCCGTCATTGTCGGTGTCGGGGATCCGCGGGTCGGTGTGGGTGACGCCGTTCTCCACGTTGTCCTGCAGGCCGTCACCGTCGGTGTCGGGCCGGGTGGGATCCGAGCCGGCCGAGTTGACCTCGTACCCGTCGCCCAACTGGTCGTCGTCGGTGTCGTTGTCGAGGGGATCGGTGCCGTGCTGTTGCTCCTCGGCATCGTTCAACCCGTCGCTGTCGGTGTCGACGTTGTTGGGATCGCTGCCGAACAGCGCCTCGTCGGCGTCGGTCAGCCCGTCGCCGTCGGTGTCGGGATCGGTGGGCGCGGTGGTGGTCGTGCTCGTGGTCGTCGTGGCGGCCGGGTTGGTCGCCGGGCTGGTCGCCGCCGGCGCTTGTGGTGTCGGGGCTCCGGTGGTCGTCACGGGCGCTGGCGCCTGCGACGTCGGTGCGACGGGCCCGGCGCCGCCCAGCAGCGGTCCGATCACGACCACGGCGACGACGGCCCGCTCCGGCGAGGTGTTGATCACCGTGAGATCCCCGGTGCCCATCGTGGTCGCGCCGCCTTCGAGTGTCGCGCCGGCGACGTCGACCGATCCTTCGGTCACCACGATGAACGCGGAGACGTCGGTGTGGAGCAGAAGGGCGTCGTTGACGTCGAGCACGTCGCGCACGAGGTCGACGTCGCGGGCGCCCTCACCGGGCGTGAAGGTGAGCGCGGGATCGCCGGAACCGGCGACGATCGAGTAGCCGGCGCCGTCGCTGCCGAGCGCCGACACGGCTCGCAGCGATGTGGTCTCGTTGCCGCCCCGGAAGAGCGCCTCGCCCTCGGCGAGGCGAGCGATCGGCCCGGCCGGCCCGCTCACCACGACAGCGTCGGGACCGTCGGACACGATGAACGTCGGCGCGCTGGTGTCGATCGCTACGTCGGTCTCGCTCACCGGGTTCGGGGTCAGCTGCCAGTGCACCGGTCCGCTGTCGAAGGTGACGACGCCTTGGGCGATCACCTCGGCGTGCCCGGTGGCCGGCGATGCCGGCTCGGCCGTCGAACCGACCGGCTGGTGGATGAACAGCACGACGGCGAGCGCCGCCGCGGCTCGGGCGGGGGTGCGGGGGTTCACGACGCCGGAACGTAGACGACCAATCCGCCGCGTGGACTCGGGCGGGTCGGCGCCGAAACCACGATCAGCGCCGCTGACCACCGCTGGCTACCGAAGCCGCGGTGACGAAACCCATCACCCGGGCGTCGTGGCCGGCGGGTCGTGCTGCTCGTCGCCGAACGAGAGTCCGCACTCGCCGACGACGTGTTCGACGATGGCGGGCGTGAGGGTGTGCGACGTGTCGATGGCGAGCTGCTTGCCCTCCGGGGTGGAGAAGACCACGTCGAGGTTGAAGTCGACGGTGCTGAGGTAGTGCACGTATTCGTCGTAGGCGGCCTTGTAGGTCGCGAACTCACCGGCGATCGCCGCTGGCGCCGCGTCGTTCGCCCGCTCGAACCAGCCGGCAGCCTCGGCGAACGTCGCCCTGGTCGCGTCGGGGCTCGAGTTCTCGGTCGGTGCGAGCAGCACGATCAGGTGGCCCATCGCGTCGCAGAAATCGCCGTCGGTCGGGTTCGTGGTGGTCCCGCTCACCGGGCGGGCCTCGTCAGCCGTGCCGGAGGGCGGGGTCTCGGTGTCGCCGCAGGCGACGAACGCGCCCCACAACGCGACCGACAGGGCGACGGAGTACCGCTGCTGCGTCATGTCGGCATCGCTCGTGAACTGCGTCCGAGGAGCCGGACGATGCCCAACAGCAGACCGAGCCCGGTGACCACGAAGGCGACCAGGACGGCGAGCATGCCGACGGTCCATGCGTCGACCCCGAGGCCGGCGGCGACGAGGACGGCGGCGATGATGACCGGTCCGGCAAGCACGAGCTTCCACCACCCGCGCGTCGAGACCGTGCCTCCGATCGGCGCGGCCCGTCGCCACGCGATTCCAGCAGTCGCTCCGGCGACGGCCGCGATCGTCAACCCGAAGGCGACCACGGCGGCGTTGCTGCCGCCGACCGCGGCGAACAGCAGGCCGGCGCAGGCGAGTGCGGTGTACAGCAATGGGACGAGGTGGTTCGAGGGTCGGTTCATGTGGGCCTCCAGGTGCTGAGCGGGGATCGTGATCGCCAGGTCGACGGTGGCTCGGGCCGCGACCCGCCACGCCGGTTCGTCCGCGCTCTGGTCCCGCACCAACCGCACCATGTCGGCGCCGTACTCGTCACGGAACTCGTGCGGGTAGAGGTGAAGCAGCACGCGATAGACGCGCACGGCCAGCCGATCACCGTTCATCCCGTTGCCCCGCCGGCCAGATGACTCGTCGTTCGGTGCACCAGGGTCGTCAACCGGGCGAGCTCGGCCAGCGCCACCGACCGGCCCTCGCTGGTCAGCTCGTAGTAACGGCGCCGCTCGCTCTCGTCCCGATCGACGCGGTCGGTGGTCTCGACGATCAGGCCGTCGGCGACCAACCGGTTCAGCGTTCCGTACAGCGTGCCCGGTCCCATCCGCACCGCACCGTCGCTCAGCTCGCCGACCCGGCGCATCAATGCGTAGCCGTGGAGCTCGCCGTCGAGGAGGGCCAGCACGATGTGCAGCGAGGCGGCAGGGAGCGGCTTGGCGGCCCGATTCATGCTCGAAGTATGATATATCGACTTTCGATAGTCAAGCGACTCGATGCCCGGGCGACCTGCGCCGCGCACGGCGCGATGATGAGCCGGATGGCGACGATCAAGACGCGGCCCAACGACGGCAACGTCGACGCCTTCCTCGAGTCGGTGCCCGACCCGCGACGTCGCGCCGACGCACGAGCGCTCCGAGCGATGATGGAGCGGACGACCGGCGCGACGGCAACGATGTGGGGAACGTCGATGGTGGGATTCGGCACGCAGCCGTACACGAACTCGATGGGCACGAACGACTGGTTCGTGGTCGGGTTCTCGCCGCGCCGGGCCGCCACGACGATCTACGGCGTGCACGACGGCTACGGACCTCCGGACCCCCTGCTCGATCGGCTCGGACCGCACACCACCGGCAAGGGCTGCCTGTACATCAAGCGGCTGAGCGAGGTCGACCAGGACGTCCTGACCGCGATGATCCGCACCGCCTGGGACCGGGCCCACCGGTCGGCGTGACGCCTCGCTCGGCGCCACCGGGACAGCAGGTCATGTGATGCTCACGATCGTCCGCCGGTCGGCCAGCGTCGGCATCGGGCTGGTGGTGATCGCCGCCCTCGCTGGATCGGCCGGGTCGACGACGTCGCCACCCTCTGCCCTCGGCAACGTGCCGCCGCTGCCCGACGGATGGATCACCGACGAGGTCGCCGTGCCCACCGACCTGGGCACCATCTGGGGCACCTGGACCCACCCACGAGATCTCGCCGATCCCGTCCCGGCGGCCCTGATCATCGGCGGATCGGGGGCCACCGATCGCGACGGCAACACGGCCAACGTCCCGCTGACGGTCGACAACCTCGCCGCCGTGGCCAGTTGGCTGGCCGCCGACGGCGTCGCAACGCTGCGCACCGACAAGCCCGGCTCGGGGGAGACCGGGCTCGGCGATCTCACGGCGGAGACGGCTGCGACCGTCACGGTCGATGACTACCTGACGATGAACGCCCAGTTGCTGACGTTCGTCGCGTCAGAGCCCGGGGTCGACGCCCAACGGCTCGGCGTGGTCGGCCACAGTGAAGGCGGATTGTTCGCCGTGCTGCTGGGCGCGAACCAGCACGGTGCCGCCCACGGGGTTCCGACCGTGCAGGCGATCGCCGGACTCGAGCCGCAGGCCGCACGGATCCTCGACGTGCTCACGGCCCAGGTGACCGCACGGGTGCAGCAAGGTGAGGCCTCCGGCAACGTGTCGTCCGCGGAGGGGGCGGCCCTGCGCGACGGGCTCGCCGCGGCGGTCGCCGCCGTGCGCGCCGGGTCGCCGTTGCCGAGCGACCTGCCGGCGGCGCTCGCCGGCCTGTTCCCGTCGACCGTGCTGACCTACCTGCGCACCGACGATGCGATCGATCCCCCGAGCGTCGCCGCCCAGCTGCCGGCCGGGATGCCGGTGTTGCTGTCGTGTTCCGACGCCGACATCCAGGTGGCGTGCGCCGACGTCGAGCAACTCGCCGCCGCCGCGACCTCGGCGGGTGCCGACGTGACGCTCAGCCACCTGACCGACATGGCGCACACCCTGAAGGTCGATCCTTCGGGTACCGCCGCCCATTACGGGGACGACCTGCCGTTCTCGCCGCAGCTGCGCCAGGCCATCAGCGCGTGGACGCAGCAGTGGTGATCGCGGTGGCGCCGATCGAGCGCCGGCGCTGACTCACAGCGGCGTCCGCGCAGCCCGCAGCCATCAAACGGCGATCACTGCGCCGGCAGGGACGCGCGGACGTCGTCGGGCATGATCCGACCCTCGCCGATGAGACGGTGCGTGATGACGACGACCGACGTCTGGGCGGCCAGCAGACCGACGAGCACCAGGATCTGCGAGGCGGCGGCATCGGCCGAGCTGCCGCCGCCGAGGAGCACCCCGACGAACGCCCCCGGCAGCGTGACGAGTCCGACGGTGCGGGTCTGGTCGATCGCCGGCAGCATCGCCTCCCGGGCGTGGCGTCCGATCACCAGGCCGATGGCCGCGCGGCGCTCCAACCCGAGGGCGAGGCCCGCTTCCACCTGGCCACGCTCGGCGCGCATCACATCGAAGGCTCGACGGGCCGTGAGCGTGTGAGCAGTCATCGCCCCGCCGATGATGATGCCGGCGATGGCGATGATCGCCGGCCCGGTGAACGCCGCGGCCTGCAGGACGAAGATGATCGTCAACACGGGCACGACGCCGCTGGCCAGGGCGACGGCGACCCATGGCCACGCGGCGCGTGCCGTCACCCGCCCGCTGGCCGTGGCGACGGCAACCGAGAACATCACGCCCGCGAACAGCAACGACGCCCAGTCCCGCCGCAGGACCACACCAATGATCAGTGCGACGATCGCCAACTGGGCGACCGCACGCACCGTGGCGACCACGACATCGCGCTCGATCCCGACCCGACCGATGCGCGAGGCGACGACGGCGAGGACCAACAGCACAGCCAGGGCGACGACGAGCTCCCAACTGAGCGTGGGCGCGAACGTCATCGGCATGCGTCGAGCGCTCGACGATCGGACACGACGCACCTCCCGGCTCGGAACCTGAGCAACGCGCACAGTCTTCGGCCCGCACGGCTCACATTTCCAACTGCTGACGTGCAACCGGAGGGCACCAGCTGGACCGTACGGTCCAGCTGGTGCCCTCCGGTTGCGGGTACGGGGTGTGCTACGCGTCCCGGCGCAGCGTCACCACGACGGCGATCCCCGTCAGGACGGCGGCGACCGCCACGTAGAGCAGGCTCTCGGTCCACTGGAACCGCCAGTACATCGTCGGCGGGTGGAAGCGCACGAGGCCGTGGTAGCCGCTGTTGGCGAGGCATTGATCGGCGGCGTCACGCCCCGCCCCGGCGCAGCTCCTCGGTACCTCGATCGGCCCGGTCACCACGTTGCCGGTCGATCCGACGATCGACTGCGACAACGTCCACGAGCCGGGCGGGATCGCCGACTGTTGCGGATCGATCGCCGTCGTCAGCACCGTGGGCGCCGCGTAGTGCGGCCGGAGGAACACGGTGACGACGATGCGCACCGCGACGTAGACGCCGACCGTCGTCGCGACCGCGGCGAGCGACCGTCGCAGCAGGGCCCCGGCGGCCAGGCCGAGCCCGACGGCGAACAGGGCGTGGGCGACCGGGACGATGTTCTGGGTGTCGAACTCGGCGCCCTGGAAGCGGTTGCCGTTGATGGCATTCGGAGTTCCCGACCACCACGTCACGAGTGCCGAGGTCACACCGGCGACCACGATCGTGGCCAGCAGGGCGAACCCAACCTTCGTCAGCGTCCAGCGGCGGCGGGTGACGCCTTGCGTCCACACCACGACGTTGGTCGAGTGCTCGGTCTCCCGGGCGATGAGCGTGGCACCGAGGAACGCCCCGAGCACCACCGGCAGCGCGATCGTCAGGTGGACGCTGTCGATGATCGCCCCGTAGCCGCTGAACAGCCGATCGAAGACGTCGTTGCAGCCGAGCGCTCCCGCCGCGCAACTCGCCGACGCCGAGTCGTAGAGGTTCGCCATGCGCACGCCGGTGATGGCCGCGGCGATGGCGAACACGACGAGGATGACGGCGACCACGAGACCGCCGGCGCGGTGCTGTCGCCACAAGAGCCACGTCATCGGGGTTCCTCCACGAGTGACAACGTCGCCGCGGTGGGTGGCGGCGTCGGGGGCGGCGCGGTGACGTCACGCTGACCGAGGTACGCCAGCACGATGTCCTCCAACGACATGTCGGCGACGCTCCAGCCCGGCTCGAGCAGCGGACCCGACAGCCGGACGACCGCGCTGACCTGTCGCGACGTGCGTTCCACGTCGACCACGACGTGATCGCGCTCCAGCACCGTCGTCTCGCGTGCCGCCGCGGTCAACCGCTTGTGCTCACGCACGACGTCGTCGATGGCACCGGCGAGGACGAGGCGTCCGGTCGCGAACACCACCAGGTGGTCGCAGATCCGCTCCAGGTCGGGCAGCAGGTGACTCGACAGCAGCACCGTGAGCGGTCGTGCGGCGACGGCGGCGACCACAGTCGCCATGAACTCCCGCCGGGCCAGCGGATCGAGGGCGGCGAGCGGCTCGTCGAGGATCAGCACCTCGGGCTCCTTGCCCAGCGCCAGCGCCAGCGCGACCTGGGCCCGCATCCCACCCGACAGCGCACCGATCTTGCGTTCCTGCGGGATGCCCAGCGCGTCGAGGCGGTCGCGAGCGATGTCGTCGTTCCACTGCTCGTTCAGCTCCCGGCCGAGGCGCAGATGGTCGGCAACGGTCCAGCGCCGGTACAGCGGCACGTCCTGGGCGACGTAGGCGATCCGGCGCAGGAACTCGACGTCGTCGGCCGGTGGCCGGCCGGCGACGGAGGCCGAGCCGCGCGTGGCGGTCGACACGCCGGCCAGGAGGCGTAGGAACGTCGTCTTGCCGGCGCCGTTCGACCCGACCAGCGCGCAGACGGCTCCGGCCGGAATGCTGACGTCGACGTCCTGCAGGGCCCAGGTCGATCCGTAGCGCTTGCCCAGCGCTTCGGTGACGATCGCCGCGCTCACCGGTGCACCACCGCTCGCTCGCACACTCGCTCGCTCATGCCGTTGCCGCCCGCTCGTCCATGTCGAGCAGCACCTGACGCAGCAGTCCCTCCATCGCCCGATCGTCCATGCCGGCGGCACGGGCCTGGGCGACCCATCGCTCCATCGCCCGGCGCATCGCGGCGTGACGCCCCGGGTTCGGACCGGGCGGACGACGCAGCACGAACGTCCCCGCGCCGGGACGACCCTGCACGAGTCCCTCGTGCTCGAGCTCGCGCAGCGCCTTGAACACCGTGTTCGGGTTCACGGCGACCATCGCCACGATGTCCTTCACCGTCGGCAACTGGTCGCCGGGTCGCAGCACGCCCGCACCGATCGCCTGGCGCACCTGTTCGGCGATCTGCATGTAGGGCGGGACGCCGCTTCCACCGTCCACCCGCAACGTCACGTCCATCGGGATCTCATCAAATCACTAGTCACCTAGGCATTTAGCGCGCGGTGACCGTTCGATGTCAACCCACCGGAATTCAACCAAGGGGTTGACAACGAAGGAGGGGCGTCGCTATGGTTTCCTCAACCATTCGGTTGAGAAGGAGCCCGTCGTGGTCGATGACCAGTTGTCCCGAGTCTTCGCCGCCCTCGCCGATCCGACGCGCCGCGACATGGTCGCCCGGCTGGCGGTCACCGACGCCACCGTCGGACAGCTCGCCGACCCCTACGACGTCTCCCTGCAGGCCGTCTCCAAGCACATCAAGGTGCTCGAGGACGCCGGTCTCGTCAGCCGCAGCAGGGACGCTCAACGACGCCCGTGCCATCTCGAGGCCGGCGTCTTCGAGCTGATGACGAAATGGATCGAGCGGTACCGCCGCCAAGCCCAGGAGCGCTACGAGCGCCTGGACGCCGTCCTCGCCGAGCTGCAGGACGGCATCTCCCACCAGCAGCACACCCACCGAGGAGCAGCAGCATCATGAGCACCACCAGCCCCCGCTACCAGGTCGACATCACGGCCGACCCCACCGTGCCGGTCATCACGATGACGCGGGACTTCGACGCCACGCCGGCGCAGCTGATGCGCGCCCACACCGACGCCGATCTGTTCGCCCGCTGGGTCGGGCCGAACGGGATCGAGAACACGATCGTCGAGTGGGACGCCCGCACCGGAGGCTGCTGGCGCTACGTCAGCCGCCACGACGGGCAGGAGTACGGGTTCCACGGCAGCTTCCACGAGGTCGGCGACGACCGCATCGTGCAGACGTTCACGTTCGACGGCATGCCCGAGAGCGTCTCGCTCGAGACGTTGTGGTTCGAGGACCTCGGCGACGGCCGGACGCGCCTGCACGCCCAGTCGCTCGTCGACAGCTTCGAATCTCGCGACCAGTGGCTGGCCAGCGGGATGGAGGTCGGGCTCGACGACGGCTACGCCAAGCTCGACACGATCCTCGCGGAGATGGCGTGAACGGCCTGACCCCATCGGAGGCCCACCGCCGCGTCGCCGGCGAGTTCGGGGCGACGGTCGACGCGGTCGATCCGGCGGCGTGGGAGCAGCCGGCGCCGCCCGACGGGTGGACCGCGCGTGATGTCGTGCGTCACCTCACCGATTGGTTGCCCGCGTTCCTCGCCGGCGCCACCGGTATCGAGCTCGCGCCGGGCCCGTCGGTCGACGACGACCCGAGCGGCGCGTGGCGGGCCCAGACCGCGGCCGTGCAAGCGCTGCTCGACGACCCCGAGACCGCCGACCGCGTCCACGACCTCCCCCACCTCGGGTCGATGCCGCTCGGCCAGGCCGTCGACATGATCTATACGAGCGACGTCTTCATGCACCGCTGGGACCTCGCCCGGGCGACCGGTCTGGACGAGCGGCTCGACCCGGCGATCTGCGCCGAGATGTTCGCCGGCATGGAGCCGCTCGACGACCTGCTGCGCTCGAGCGGGCAGTACGGGCCGCGGGTCGTCGTTCCCGACGACGCCGACGCGCAGACGAAGCTGCTGGCATTCATCGGCCGCACGCCCTGACCCACGCCATCGCGGCGGGCCGGGCGTCGGGTCGTCGATCGTCAGTCGGCGGCCCGGCGCACCGAGCACCACATCGGGTCGGGGCCCATCAGCGGCAACAGGTTCCACCGCAGCTCCGCCGTCGCCCCCCACGGTGGCGTTCACCGTGAAGCGGTGCGGGGTCTCGATCAGCCGGACCTCGGCCACGAAGCGCGCGGGTTCGACCCAGCCGCCGCTCGCCACGACCGGCAGCCGCCACCCGCCGGCGATCATCGACGACTCGCGCCACTCGCCGTCACCGACGGCGATGCCGCCGATCCACTCGTCGTCGCGTCGCAGCGCCAGGGCGTGCCCGCCGGTCGACGGCTCGATCGTCACCGCGGTGTACTCGGACGCCAGGTCCGACGACGCCGAGCGGGCGAAGTCGAGGCGATCGGTCGGTCCCCCGGCGCCGGCCGCACCGCCGGCAGCCGGGTAGCCGAGCCCGGCGAGGCGGGCCGCGAGTTCGGCGTCGGCGTCACCGTCGGTCGGGGCGGCCCGATCGACCGCCGGCACGACGAACTCCCACACGGCGTCGAGGGTGGCCTGCATGTCGGCCACCTCGGACGTGATGGCGATCACCATCGACCGCGCCGGGAGCGTGATCGCGTACTGCCCGAACGCCCCGTCACCGCGGAAGCCCTCACGCTGTAGCCAGTACGAGAAGCCGTATCCGCGCTGCCAGTCGAGGGGGGCCGCGGGATCGGGCGGCGGCACCGGGGCGCCGGGCCGCGTCGCTCGGTCGTACCACCAGTCGGCGACGATCGACTCGTCGCGCCACCGGCCGCGGTCGAGGGCGAGCTGGGCGACGCCGAGGATGGTCTCGGTCGTGATGTGGGCTCCGCTGAACCCGAGGTCGAAGCCGAACGTCTCGGTGTGCCACGGCAGTTCGCGCGCGCCGAGGCGATCGAGCAGGCGCGATCGCACGACAACGTGCAGCGGCTCGCCGGTCACCCGGCCGACCACGAGCGACAGCAGATACGTCGCCACCTGGTTGTAGGTGAACAACGCGCCGGGCTCGGCGGCCAGTTCGGTCGCGAAGATCCGCTGCAGTTGGCCGAGCGGTGTCGCCCCCGGTGCGGCGTCGGCGGGATCCCAGATGACCGCGGCGGCATCGACTGCGTGTCCGACCGACATCGACAGGCAGTGGGCGATCGTCACGGCGCGCCATCGATCGGACACGGTCGCCGGATCGATCTCCGGGAAGTGCGAGAGCACCGGCGCGTCGATGTCGATCGCACCCTGCGACGCCAGCGCGCCGACCGCGGTCGCCGTGAGCGTCTTCGACAGCGAGTAGGCGAGATGCACCCGGTCGGCGCTGTACGGCGCCCACCAGCCTTCGGCGATCACGTCCCCGTGGCGGGCGATCATCAGGCTGTGGAGTCCGAAGCCGCGACGCTCGGCCGCGTCGACGAAGGCGAGCAGTCCGGCGGCGTCGACGCCGCGCGCCGATGGGGTGGCACGAGCAAAGGTCACCGCGGCGACGCTATTGCCCGTGCGTCGGCGTTCGTCGGTGGAACGAGCGTCACCAGCCGACGCTTCAGCGGTGGGCAGACCACGCCTCCCACAAGTCGGCGTAGCGCCCGCCGGCGGCGAGGAGTTGCTCGTGCGTGCCGTCCTCGACGATGTGCCCGTGGTCCATGACGATCACCCGGCCCGAGCGCGCCGCCTGACTGAGGCGGTGGGCGACGAACAGCGCGGTCCGCCCGGAGACGGCGGCGTCGGCGGCTCGCTCGAGCAGCCGGGCGCTGCTGCTGCCGGCCGCCGCGGTGGCTTCGTCGAGGATGACGAGCGACGGGTTCTTGAGCACGAGCCGGGCGAGGGCGAGCTGCTGCTCTTGGGCGGCCGTGAGGTGGCGGGCGTGTCCGCCGACGATGCACTCCAGTCCGCCGGGAAGGGCTCCGACCCAGTCGGCGGCCCCGACGAGCCGGAGCGCGGCGTCGATCTCGTCGTCGGTGGCATCGGGCGTGGCGAGGGTCAGGTCGTCGCGCAACGGTCCGGCGAACGTGTGCGTCTCCTGGGAGATCAGGGTGACGTCCTCGGCGAGTGCGGCCCGGTCGTGGGTCGCGATGTCGGTCCCGTCGATCAGGATGGCGCCGCTGTCGGGGCGGTGAACGCCGGCGATCAACGTGGCCAGCGTCGTCTTGCCGGCACCGGACGCGCCGACGAGAGCCACGTGCTCGCCGGAGGAGATGTGCAGGTCGATCTCCGTCGAGGACCGGATGCCCGCGGTGGTAGGCGAACCGGACGTCGCGGACGTGCACCGCCGGTGGGGTGTCCGTCGGCGGGCGCTCCCGGCGCGGTTCGTCCCCACCGCCGATCGGAACGGTGAGCACGCCGACCACACGGGCGAGCGAGGTGAGCCCACGCTGCATCTGGTCGGTCACGAGCAGGATCTGGCGGATCGGCTGGAACAGGCGGAAGACGAGGAGGATGCCGGTGGTGGCCTCGCCGACGGTGATCTGGCCGGCGCCGACCAGCCGGTAGCCGACCGCCAGCAGGCCGACGAGCCCGGCGAGCTCCGACGCGGTGAGTCGGGTGAACAGCCGGTTGAAGACGATGCGTACGAGCAGGCCGTACCGCACGACGGGCCACGTGGCGGCGGCGATGCGGTCGAGGTGAGCCTCGGTCTGGCGGAAGGCGATCACGGTCCGGGCGCCGCGGAACGACCCGATCACCTGGTTGGAACGATGTCCCCCGACGGCCATCGCCTCGTCGAACAACGGCGGGGCGACGCGCAGGTACGACCACACCGCGAACACCTGGATCGGGATGGCGATGGCGAAGCCGAGCAGGAAGCGCGGGTCGATCACGGCCAGGCCGACGGCGGTGATCCCGATCGTGAAGACGGACGTCGCGAACGTGGGCAGGACCGACGACATCGCGTCCGACACGTTGTAGACGTCGTCGCCGGCCCGGGTGAGCAGATCGCCGGTGCCGGCCCGTTCGATGACCGACGGCGGCAGCCGCAGGGCGCGCTCGATCAACCGCTCGCGGAGGCGGGCGACCAGGCGGTCGAAGACCCGCGCCGACAGGACGATGCCCACCCCGTTGAGGACCGCCTGCACCACGGTTGCCGCCACGATCGCGGCGGCGATCACCACGAGGTACGACGTCGAGCGTCCCTCCTGCACGGCATCGACGACTCGCCCGAGGGCGATCGGCATGACGAGACCGGCCGCCGCGGCGCCGATCATCACCAACGCGATCAGCGCCGCCGCGAACCACTGCCCGCGCATGATCCGTCGGAGCTCGCTGAGCACCTGCGCACCGGTGGCGGTCGGTAGCCGGTCCTCGGTCGGGATCATGCGAACTGGTCCGCGTAGTCGGGATCGTTCATCAGCCGGGCGTGCTCGCCGACCGTCACCTCGTCGGGCCGGATCCACACGACGCGGTCGGCGACCGCGAGCAACGTCGGCGACGTGGTGACCACGAGCGTGCTCGCGCCACGACGAACGTCCCGGAGCCGGGCTGCGATCAGCGCTTCGGTGACCGAATCGACGGCCGTGGTCGGCTCGTGGAGCACCAGGATCGGTGGGCGTGCGGCCAGGGCGCGAGCCAGCGCCACCCGCTGTCGCTGACCGCCCGACAGCATCGCCCCGCCCTCGCCGACGCGGGTCGACAGGCCGTGGGGCAACGTCTCGACGACGTCAGCCAACGCCGCCGCATGGATCGCCGCCCGTGCCGACTCGCTCGGCAGCAGCCCGGGCCGTCCCGTCGGGTCGATGTTCTCCAGCACGCTGGCGTCGAACAGGTCGGCGCTGTGTGGTGCCGTCAGCAGCACTCGGCGCACGTCGTCGGCATCGACGGCGCGAGCATCCACGCCGCCCACGAGGATCGCCCCGTCCTCCGGGCTCTGGAACAGCCCGAGCGTGTCCTCGAGCAGCTGCGCCGTCCCGGAGTCGGTGACGACCCCCACCAACTCGCCGGGCGCGACCGTCAACTCGAACCCGGCGACGACACCGAGTCGGACGTCATGGAGCTCGAGCCGCGGCGACTCATCGTCGGCGAATGCCGCGGCCGGCAGGTCGTCGACGCGCCGCGCCTGCAGCACGCCGAGCACGCGTTGCGCCGAGGCTCGGATCTCGGCGAGCCGCGCTCCGAAGTCCTTCGTCAGCGACTGCACCGGGGCGGCGACGAACTGCGTCAGCCCGACCGCGGTGACCAGCTCGCCGACTTCGATGTCGCCGCGCAGCGCGAGCCAGCCGATGATCGTCGCCACGGCGGCGATGAACAGCCCGGCGATCAGGTCGGTCACCACCTCGTAGCGCGCCTGCGCCGACTTCACGTGCAGCGTGGCGCGGAACGCCTCCTGGCTCACCGTGCGGTACCGGTCGGCGGCCGCCGACTCGGCACCGAGGCCCTTGATGACGCGCAGCCCGGCCACCAGGTCGGCGGCCGAGGCGGTGGCGTCGGCGACGTGCTGGAGCTGGGTGAACGTCCGCTGACGCACCGGCCCGGCCACCCGATCGAGCAGCCACATCATCGTCGGCGTTCCGAGCAGGACGAACACCCCGAGCGGCCAGCTGATCACGAACAGGGCGATCGCCACGATGGCGATGGCGACGACGTCGCCGAACGGGTACACCAGCAGCCCCGGTGCCTGACCCACGCGATTGACGTCCGTCGTGAAGATGCTCAAGCCGACGCCGGGCAGCTCGCGAGTCTCGCGGCGTGGATCGAGGACGGCCCTCGCGACCTTCAGGCGCAACTGGTAGCAGACCACCTGCATCGCCAGGATCTCCAGGCGGAACGCCAACCGGTAGGAGATCGCCAACACCACGTACACGCCGACCAGTGCCGCGAGCCACCACACCAACGAGCCGCCGTCGTACGGCGCCACCGCCCGGTCGATCGCCAGCCCGATCACGATCGGTACCGCCGCCTGCGAGGCCTGCTGCACGACCATCAGCGCGGTCGCCGGCACCGTCAGCCGGTTCACGGCGAACATCGAGCGCAGGATCAGCTGACGCGGCGTCGTGGACTCGTCGACGCGGATGTCGTCGGATGCGAGTGGTTCCTCCGGCAACCGGAGGAACCCCAGCCATCCCACGCCCGCGAACGTATCCGACGGCGATCTGGTCACCCTGCGTCTCGAATCGGCCGATCTGGTCACCAGATTCTCGATATCGAGACGCAGAGTGACCAGATTGCCGGTTGTGACGAGGCGCGCCGACGGCCTGATCGGGAAGTATGAAGGTGATGGCGACCGAGACGACAGCATCGAGCCGGAGCGAACGACCCCTCGCCGGGAGGGTGGCGATCGTGGCCGGCGCCACCCGCGGGGCCGGCCGCGGCATCGCGGTCGCGCTCGGTGAGGCGGGTGCGACGGTCATCTGCACCGGTCGGTCGAGCCGTCGACGCACGCTGTCGTCCGACTACGTCGGGCGGCCCGAGACGATCGAGGAGACCGCCGAGCTCGTCGACGCGGCGGGTGGCACCGGCATCCCGATCGCCGTCGACCACCTCGACCCCGATCAGGTGGGCCGGCTGCGCGACCGGATCGACAGCGACCACGGCGGCCTCGACGTCCTCGTCAACGACATCTGGGGCGGCGAGCGGCTGAAGGGTGGCCCGGCCGACTGGGACCGGCCGATCTGGGAGTGCGACCTGGCCGATGGGCTCCGGCTGCTGCGCCTCGCCGTCGACACCCACCTGATCACGGCGCACGCGCTGGCGCCACTGCTCGTCCGACGGCGCGGCGGCCTGCTCGTCGAGCTCACCGACGGGACCAACGACTACAACGCCGAGCACTACCGGATCTCGGTCTTCTACGACCTCGCCAAGGTCGCCGTCAACCGACTCGCCTTCTCGTTGGGCCACGAGCTGGCGTCGTACGGAGCGACCGCGGTCGCCCTCACCCCGGGCTGGATGCGCTCGGAGCTGATGCTCGAGGCGTTCGACACCACGGAAGCGGATTGGCCCTCCGCGGCCGCCCCGCCCGGCTTCGCCGCGTCGGAGTCCCCGCGCTTCGTCGGGCGGGCCGTCGCCGCGATCGCCGCCGATCCGCGGCGCGCCCGATGGAACCAACAGTCGGTCACCGCCGGTGCGCATCGCCGCCGACTACGGGTTCACCGACATCGACGGCAGCCAGCCCGACGCCTGGCGTTACATGGCCGACACCGAGCGCGGTCGCGCCGGCGACGCCGCCGACTATCGCTGACGCGAGCTGACGAGCCGCCGTGGACAACGCCACCGACCTGGTGCTGCTCGCCGGCGCCGTCGTCGTACTCGCTCCTCTGGCCCGGCGCATCGGCGTCGCCGCCCCGCTGCTCCTCGTCGTCGCCGGCGTGCTGGCGTCGTACGTGCCGGCGTTCCCGGAGTACAAGCTCGATCCCGACGTGGTGCTCGTCGGGATCCTGCCGCCACTGCTCTACGCAGCGGCGCTGCGGACGTCGCTGATCGACGCCCGTCGGGACAAGCGCGCCATCGCCTTGCTGTCGGTCGGGTTGGTCGTGTTCTCGACCCTGGTCGTGGGCGTCGTCGCGTGGTGGCTGGTGCCCGGGCTGCCCCTCGCCGCCGGCTTCGCCCTCGGTGCCATCGTCGCCCCGCCGGATGCCGTCGCCGCCACGGCCGTCGCCCGCCGGATCGGCCTGCCGCGGCGACTCGTGAACATCCTCGAGGGCGAGAGCCTCGTCAACGACGCGATCGCCCTCGTCGCCCTGCGCGTCGCGATCGCCGCCCTCGCCGGATCGGTCACGGCCTGGCGGATCGGCTTCGAGGCGACGGTCGCCACGCTCGGTGGTCTCGTGATCGGCGTGCTCGTCGCCGCCGTGCTCGTCGCCGCCCGACGCCGCATCGACGACGTCGTCGTCGACACCTCGGTGTCGGTGCTCGCGCCGTTCGTGGCGTTCGTCGTCGCCGAGAAGGTGACGATCGACGGGGCCCATCCCTCGGGCGTCCTCGCCGTCGTCGTCACCGGTGTCGTCCTCGCCTCCCGCAGCGACGTGATCCAGTCCGGCACGGCGCGCCTCGCCGAGGGCATCAACTGGGAGACGATCCAGTTTCTCCTCGAGAACGCCGTGTTCCTGCTCGTCGGGCTGCAGTTCCGCGGTGTCATCGACGACGTGATCGACACCGACCTCGGCGCCGGCCGCATCGTGCTCGTGTGCGCGGCCGTGCTGGTCGCGGTCATCGTGGCCCGCTTCGTGTGGATGTACCCGGGCACCTACCTGCCGCGAATGATCCCGGCGATCGGGCGGCGCGACCCACCGCCGCCGTGGCAGTACCCCACCACGATCGCGTGGGCGGGCATGCGCGGCGTCGTGACGCTCGCCGCGGCAGCGGCGCTCCCGCAGTCGACGCCGCAGCGTCCGCTCCTCGTGCTCGCCGCCGCCGTGGTGGTCGCCGGCACGCTGCTGATCCAGGGATCGACGTTGCCGGCGCTCGCCCGCCGCCTGCACGTGCGCGGCCCGGACCCCGCGGCCGACGCGCTCGCCGAGGCCGCCGCCCTCCAGGAGGCGACGCGCGCCGGGCTCGCCCGACTCGACGAGCTGTCGGACGGCGTGCCGCCCGAGCTGGTGGCGCGCCTGCGCGAGCGGTCGCTCGACCGCGCCAACTCGTCGTGGGAGCGGCTCGGCCGGCTCGGCGGCGACGAGACCCCGAGCGAGACGTACCGGCGCCTGCGGTTGGAGATGCTCACCGCCGAGCGGGCGGCGCTCGTACGCCGCCGGGCGGCGGGCCTGCTCGAAGAGGACCTGATGCGCGAGCTCCGGCGCCTGCTCGACATCGAGGAATCCTTGCTCGACCCGGGCCTCGACGAGATCGACACGAGCGAGGGCGAACCGCTGCTCGGCGCTGCGACCGAGTCGTGCTCCCACCTCGAGCTGGAGTGGCCGGAGCCGGTGCTCGCCGCGGACCCGGTCTGCCGGCGCTGCATCGAGGAGCGGACTGCGCTGGGTCCACCTCCGGGTGTGCCTGGCGTGCGGCAACGTCGCCTGCTGCGACTCGTCGTTCGGGCGCCACGCGACCGCCCACTTCGAGCAGTCGGGTCACCCGGTGATGCGCAGTGCCGAGCCCGGCGAGCTGTGGCGCTGGTGCTACGTCGACGGGCGCTTGGGATGATCCGCCCGCTCAGGGGCGCGCCAAGAAGTGTGAGCCCCGCGCGCGGAAAACGGTACGGGGCACTCACACTTCGCCCTCAGGGGTGCGAGGGGGCCGGCGGGGCGCCGTCGACCATGAACAGCTCCTCGTCGACGTAGCACCACCACCAGTCCTCACCGGGCTCGTACGAGCGGATGAGGGGGTGCTCGGGATGCTCGTGGAAGTGCGCCGTCGCGTGGCGGTTGGGTGAGTTGTCGCAGCAGCCGACGTGGCCGCACTCCATGCACATCCGCAGGTGCACCCAGCGACCACCGATCCGCAGGCAGTCCTCACACCCGTCGCTCGACGGCTCCACCGGGCTCAGGTCGTCGAGGTGCGTGCACGCGGTGTTCATCCGGCCATGCTGCCACGAACCGGCCCGGAGCGGCCGCCGTGCACAACCGGCTTCACGCCGTGCTCGGCGCGCGTCAGGATGGTCGACGTGACGTCCGTCGTCTCGCACACCAGCATCGATTGCTCCGACGCCTACGCCCTGTCCGAGTTCTGGAAGGGCGTGCTCGGCTACCGGGACCTTCCCGACGATCCGAACGAGCCGGGCCACGAGGAGTGCATGATCGAGGATCCGGCGACCGGCCACCGCGTGCTGTTCATCGAGGTGCCCGAAGCCAAGTCGACCAAGAACCGCGTGCACTTCGACCTTCGACCACGCGCCGGGACGCGCGACACCGAGGTGGCGCGCCTGCTCACGCTGGGCGCAACCGTGGTCGCCGATCACCGCGGCGTGCGCGGTCCCGGCACCGGGTGGTTCGTCCTGGCCGACCCGGAGGGCAACGAGTTCTGCATCCTCCGCAGTCAGGACGAGGTCGAGGGGGCGCCCGATAGCGGCTGAAGTCGCTCCGCAGGACGGGTCGCCTCCGGCGACCCCGTCGCATGGCGAGGAGTCGCCGGCGTGGATCCTCCACGTCGACCTCGACCAGTTCCTCGCCGCGGTCGAGGTGCTGCGCCGCCCCGAGCTGGCCGGGCGTCCCGTCGTGGTCGGTGGCGACGGGAACCCGAAGCGCCCGCGGCAGGTGGTCGCCACGGCGTCGTACGAGGCGCGTGCGTGCGGGGTGCGCTCGGGCATGCCCCTCGGCGCGGCCGCCCGCCGGTGCCCCGACGCCGTGTTCCTGCCGTCCGATCGACCGGCCTACGAGGAGGCGTCGGCGCGAGTGATGGCCGCCCTGCGTGCGATGCCCGACGTGGTGGTCGAGGAGATCGGGTGGGACGAGGCGTTCGTCGCCGTGCGCACCGCCGAACCGGAGGCGCTCGCCGCGTCGCTGCAGGCGTCGGTGCGCTCGGCCACCGGCCTGTCGTGCGCGGTCGGCATCGGCGACACCAAGCTCACGGCGAAGACCGCCACCGGCTTCGCCAAGCCCGGCGGCATCGCCCGGCTCACCCGCGCCGACTGGATCGCCACCATGGGCGCCCAGCCCGTGACGGCGATCTGGGGCATCGGCGACCGCACGGCCCGGCGGCTCGCCGACGCCGGGGTGCACACCGTCGAGGAGCTCGCCCGCGCCGACCACCGCGACCTCGCCGGCCGGTTCGGGCCGCGCATCGGCCCGTGGTTGCGCATCCTCGGCCTCGGCGGCGACCACGGCGCCGTGAGCGCCGAACCGCACGTCGCCCGCGGCCGCAGCCGCGAAGAGACGTTCGTGCGCGACGTCACGTCGATCGACGAGCTCGACGCCCACGCCACCCGCCTCGCCACCGAAGTCACCCGCTCGGTCACCGCCGAGGGTCGTCGCGTCACGCACGTCGCGGTGAAGCTCCGCTACGCCACGTTCTTCACCCGCACCAAGATCACCAAGCTGCCGGCGCCGACGACCGACCCGGCGGTCGTCGCCGCCGCCGCGCTCGTCGTGCTGCACCGCTTCGAGCTCGGCCGGCCGGTGCGGCTGCTCGGTGTGCGCGTCGTGCTCGACCTGCCGCCCACGACACCAACCTGAGCAAGGATGAACCGATGCGTGCGCTGACCCCGTTCCTGATGTTCTGCCGCGAGCACCACGGCCAGGCCGAGGAGGCGATCGAGTTCTACTGCTCGGTGTTCGAGGACTCGCGGGTGATCTCGATCGACCGGTACGGCCCGGGCGATACCGAGCCGGCGGGCACCGTCCGCGTCGCGACGTTCGAGCTCGGCGGCCACCCGCGTGATGGCGATCGACAGCGCCGCGCCCCACGAGTTCACGTTCACGCCGGCGATCTCGATGTGGGTGGAGTGCGAATCGCTCGACGAGATCGAGCGGCTCGCCGCCGCTCTCGTCGACGGCGGCGCAGCGCTGATGCCGCTCGGCGACTACGGCTTCAGCCGGCGCTTCGGTTGGATCGCCGATCGCTACGGCGTCACCTGGCAGTTGAACCTCGCCGCCGCGCCGGGCTGACGGCGGCCGGTCGCGTGCCGGCGACGGCGGTCACCCGTGCGGCGCGAACTGGCTGAGGGTGAACTCCGCGCCCTGCGGATCGCGCACCACGGCCGACCTCGTCCAGGCATCGTCGTGCGGACCGGACACGATCGAGCCGCCGAGCCGCTCGGCGACTCCGACCGCGGCGTCGCGATCGGCCACGGCGAACGTCACGTGCCAGTGCGGCGACTCGCCATCGGCCAGCGGCTTCAGCCAGGCGACCACGTCGGCGAACCCCGGCGGCGCGCCAACCGCCGCCTGACGCTCGCCGATCCCCGGATCGATCGTGGCCGCCAGGTGATCGCCGTAGCCCGGGCGGCGCCACATCGCCGCGCCCCCGCCGACGTCGTCGGCCTCCCAGCCGAACAACGATCCGTAGAACGCCCGCGCCCGGGTCGGATCGGCGGTGTGCAGATCGCTGAAGTTCCACGCCCCGGGCGAGTTCACCGCCTGCGCTCCGGCGCGATATCCCGCCTGCCACAGCCGCAGCCGACCACCGGTCGGGTCGTCGATCTCGGCCCACCGGCCGGCGGGCCCGGCGTCCTGGGGCGCACTCGTGACGCTCGCCCCACCGGCGCGGGCCGCCTCGGTGGCGCGGTCGGCGTCGTCGACCGCCACGTACGTGTTCCACGAGCCGGTCGACACCGGCTCGGGCGCGGCGATCGCGGCGACCGGCCGCCCGTCGAGCTCGGCGATCAGGTAGTAGCCGGGCGCACCGGGCGGCATGGCATCGGTGAACGTCCAGCCGAACAGGCCGCCGTAGAACCGCTGCGCAGCGTCGGCGTCGGCCGGCTCGATGTCGATCCAGCAGGGAACGCCGCTGGGATAGGTCCGCGTGTCTTCCATGTCGCGGACGGTACCCCTCTGAAGTGGTCAGCCCGTGTCCAGCTTTCCGATCGCTCGGTTGCGCGCTCAGCGTCGGCGGTGCGACGCCACGTAGGCCTCCGCCAGCGGGGCCGGCGCACACGCCAGCCAGCCGTCGACGATCGCCTCGCGCAGGGCCCGCTTGCCGGCGAGGCGCAGCTCGATCAGCACGGCGGCGTAGCCGTCGAAGTGCGGGATCGTGAAGAAGCCCTTGTGCCCGGCGCCCAGCACCGCCTCCTTCTCCCCCAGGTCGTCGACGCGGACGGCCACGATCGGAGACGTCGGCGGGGTCGTCTCGCCGAACCGGCGCAGGTCGGCCTTGCTGAACCCACGTTCCCACGCGAACGTCTTGCCGCCCACGTCCCACACGCGACCGCCGTGTCGATCGCCCTCGGTCACACCCGGCAGATCGAGCGCGATCGCCGCCACGTCGTCGAGGGTCGCCACCTCGGCCACGGTACCCGGCGGCGTTCGCCGATGAGTTGGAGCGACACCGGCGGTCTGCACCACTGACGACCGGCGTCGACTGAGGAGGAACCACATGAGCCTGCCTGCGATCGTGACCCGCGAAGAGTGGCTCCGAGCTCGCAAGGAGCTGCTGACGAAGGAGAAGGAACAGACGCGCCAGCGCGACGCCCTCAACACCGAGCGGCGCAACCTGCCGATGGTGGAGATCGACAAGGACTACACGTTCGAGGGCCCCGACGGCACCGTGCACCTCCTCGACCTGTTCGAGGGTCGCCGTCAGCTGATCGTGTACCACTTCATGTACGGCCCCGACTGGGAGGCCGGGTGCCCGAGCTGCACCGCTGGAACGGACGAGATCTCCCAGGGATTCCTCGACCACCTGCACATCCGCGACACCACGTTCGCGATGGTGTCGCGGGCGCCCTACGCCAAGCTCGCCAAGTGGGAGGCCGACCACGGCTGGACGATCCCCTGGTACTCGTCGTACGGCACCGACTTCAACATCGACTTCGGCGTCACCATCGACGCCGAGCACGGCGGCGACTCGTACAACTACCGCAGCAAGGACGAGTTCGACGCCATCGACCCCGGCTTCTTCGGTTCGGAGCAGCCGTTCGAGATGCCCGGCCAGAGCTGCTTCCTCGCCGTCGACGGCCGGGTGTACCACACGTACTCGCAGTACGCCCGCGGGCTCGAGGCCACCGGCGGGTCGTACTACTACCTCGACCTGACGGCGCTCGGACGCCAGGAGGAGTGGGAGGAGCCCAAGGGCCGCTCCGAGTCCGCCCGGGCGGCGATGCCCGACTTCTCGTCCTGACGGCAACCGGAGGGCACCAGCTGGACCGTACGGTCTAGCTGGTGCCCTCCGGTTGCGGCGATCGGGGGGAGCCGCGTCGAAGCCGGCCTCGAAGCCGTCGAGCAGGCGGGCGAGGTTGCGGTCGAAGCGGTCGGCACGGTGCATCGCCCGCTCGATATCGCGCCACACCGGCTCGAGGCCGTGGGCGTCACGCATCGCCGCCAGCGTCGGATAGCCGCCCGAGTCGAGCAGCCCTTCCACGTAGTCGATCATGCTCCGGTCGCGGCTCGCCGAGGTGGCGGCCTGGTTCTGGCGCTCGAACAGGCAGTGCCCGAACACGTACTCGTCGACCGCGGTGATCAGCTCGATGCGGTCGGCCAGCGGCACGTCGAGCGCGCTGACCGCTTGCATCGACTGGTCGAAGTGGCGCACGCCGTTGGGGCCGGGGGCCGGATCCTCGCGGATGTCGAGCGTCCACGGATGCCGCTTCAAGGCGTCGCGGGAGCGCCGGGCGATCGCCGTCAGGGCGCCGCGCCAGTCGGCCGGCAGCTCGCCCGGCGGCACGATGATCTCGGCGAACACCGCATCCTGCAGCAGCACGAGCAGCTCGTCCTTGGTGCGCACGTAGTGGTACAGCGTCATCGTGCCGGCGTCGAGCTCGGCGGCGAGACGGCGCATCGACAGGGCGTCGAAACCCTCGGCGTCGGCGATCCGCAGGGCGGCCTGGGCGATCTCGTCACGGGTGAACCGGGGTCGACGGGCGGCCGGCTCGGGCCGCGTCCACAGGTCGAGGGCGGCCAGGCGCTCCGACATCGAGTCGATCTGGGCCGCCTTCGCCGCCAGCTTGGCCGCCGCCTGCTCGGCCCGGGCGGCGGCGCGGTCGAGCACCGCGGCCTTGCGCTCGACCTTGTCGGCGATGGCGTCGCCGTGGTCGCGGTGCCGGCTGCGGTGGGCCGGATGGTCACCCCTTGACATTCCGTACAGTGTACCACTAGCGTTGTTCGTACTATGTACGACACATTGGTACAACCTACGAGCAAGCCGGCGGCGGTCGGCGGCCCGGTCGAGGGCGGCGGAACGACCCGCCCCCTCATCGCCGGCGCAGCACACGACGGCGTCGTCGCCACCGGCCTCGGCAAGCGCTACGGCGAGCTGTGGGCGGTGCGCCACCTCGACCTCGACGTCGCGCCGGGCACCGTCCTCGGCCTGCTCGGCCACAACGGCGCCGGCAAGACCACCGCCATCCGCATGCTCACCACGCTGTCCACGCCGACCGAGGGCACGGCCACCGTCGGCGGTCACGACGTCGTGCGCTACCCGGCGCTGGTCCGCAGCAGCATCGGGGTGGCGGCCCAACAGGCCACCGTCGACGGTCTGCTCGACGCCCACCTCAACCTCGAGCTGATCGGCCGGCTGCACGGCGTGCGGCGCGCCGAGGCCCGCCGACGGGCGACCGACCTGCTCGAGCGCTTCGAACTGGCCGACGCCGGCGACCGCCTGGTCAAGAACTTCTCCGGCGGGATGCGCCGGCGCCTCGACCTCGCCGCCTGCCTCGTCGCCACGCCGCGCGTCCTGTTCCTCGACGAGCCGACGACCGGGCTCGATCCACGCAGCCGCGACGGCCTGTGGCAGATGCTGCGCGAGCTCGTCGCCGACGGCACCACCGTGATCCTCACCACGCAGTACCTCGAGGAGGCCGATCGCCTGGCCGACGACATCGTGGTCCTCGACCACGGCGTCACCGTCGCCCACGGCACGCCCGCCGCGCTCAAGGGACGCATCGGTGCCGACCGCATCGAGGTCACGGTGACCGCCGCCGACCAGCTCGCTCCGGCCGCGGCCGTGCTGGCCCGGTTCACCGCCAGCGACCCCGACATCGAGGGCGAGCAGCTGCGCGTCACGGCGTCGACCAGCAACGAGGTCGGCGTGGTCGAAGTGCTCCGCGCCCTCGACGCCGAGCGAGTCGGCGTCGCCGACATCGAGCGTCGCCACGCGACCCTCGACGACGTCTTCCTCACCCTGACCGGCCGGTCGAGCACCGATGCATCGATCGACGACACCAGCGACCAGGAGGTGGCGGCATGAGTATCGCCCTCACGACCACACTCCCGCCTCGCGCCGACGGGCGCCGCCGGGTGGGCGACTTCTTCCGCGACTCGATGGTGTTCGCCCGCCGCAACGTCGAGCACATCCGCCAGATCCCCGAGAAGCTGCTCGACGTCACCCTGCAGCCGATCATGTTCGTGCTGCTGTTCGCCTTCGTGTTCGGCGGCGCCATCCACGTCGACGGCGGCAACTATCGCGAGTTCCTCATCGGCGGCATCCTCGTGCAGAGCCTCGCCTTCGGGCTGATGGGTCCGGCGATGTCGATCGCCACCGACCTCGACGAGGGCGTGATCGACCGCTTCCGGTCGTTGCCGTCGAGCCGCGGGTCGTACCTGTTCGGCCACTACCTGGCCGAGCTCGCCGGCTCGATGCTCTCGCTCGCCATCCTCATCGGCACCGGCCTGGCGGTCGGCTGGCGCACGCACAACGGTGCGCTCGACGTGGCGTCGGCGGTGCTGCTGCTGATGGTGTTCTCCTCGGCGATGATCTGGCTGGGCACGTTCCTCGGCATGCTCGTGCGCTCGCCCGACGCCGCCCAGGGCGTGGTGTTCGTGACCGTGTTCCCGCTGACGTTCCTGTCGATCGCGTTCGTGCCGATCGAGTCGATGCCGAACGCCCTGCAATGGATCGCGTCGTGGAACCCGATCAGCGCGCTGGTGGCCGCCGTACGCGAGCTGTTCGGCAACCCGACGTCGCCACTCGTCAAGGACGCCTGGCCGCTCGAGCACCCCGTCGCGGCGTCGTGGATCTACTGCGCCGTGCTGGTCGCCGCCTTCGTGCCCGCGGCGCTGCGCCGCTTCCGCCACCGCACGACCGACTGATCGCGACCGCGTGACCGACTGATCGCGCGTGACCGGTGTGCACCACCCGGCCCGGCCCGGCCGGGTGGTGCACACCGATTACGCGTCGGCGCCCATCGCCGCCCGGAACGCCGGGAGCTGGCGGCGCTGGGCGTCGAGCATCCGCTCGCGGTAGACGGCGTAGACGCGGTCGGTGTCGCCGAGGGTGACGCCGGGGACGGTCGGCGAGGCGAAGGTCGGCAGCTCCACCCCGCGACCGGCGAGGGCGACCGCCGTGCGGGCGATCAGCTCGTGCGTGAGCACCATCGCCAGCACCGTCGACGACCCGGCCACCGGGCGGCTCCACCCCTCGACCGGGACGATGGCGTCCTCGACCGGGGCGCCCGTGTCGACCAGCACGTCGGCGACGTCGGCGAGCAGCTTTCCGGACGAGTGCGACGACGGCTGGTCCCGGTTGGCACCGCTCGACACGGCGACCACGAACAGCCCCCGCTCCTTGCCGTACTGGGCCACCTCGATCCCGGCGGCGTTGCGGCCCGAGTGGCTGTAGACGACGAGGCAGTCCCCCTCGTTGAGCGGCTGGTGGGAGAGGAACTTGTCGACGTAGCCCTCGGTGCGCTCGAGCCACAGCAGCTCGCGCACCCCGCCGGCGCCGAGCACGTTGTGCCACATCACCCGCGGGTCGGTCAGCGGGTTGAACCCGACGTAGCTGCCGTAGCGGGGGAATGCCTCCTGGCACGGCAGCACGGAGTGACCCGAGCCGTAGAGGTGCACCAGGCCACCGCCGGCGAGGGTGTCGGCGAAGCGTCCGGCGACCTCGTCGAGGGCGGCGTCGTTGGTGGCCCCGGCCCGCTCGATCAGGGCGGCGAGACGGTGGAGGTACTGGTCGGGCATGTGGACTCCTGTGGTGGGTGGGTGGTGGTGGGTGGGTGGTTTCGACGGACGAGTGTCCGCGGTCAGGTGGCGCGCAGCGACGATCGGATCTCGTAGCGGTCGCCGCGCATCGTCGACATCGTGAACTCGAACGGTCCCCGCTCGTCGCTGGTGACGCGCTCGACGACGAAGACGGCGTCGCCCGGGTCGAGGCCGAGCAGAGCGGCGTCGCGGCTCGTCGCGCCGGCGACCCGGTACACCTCCTCGGCGCCGGCCGGACGGATGCCGTAGCGGTCGCGGAGCAGCTGGTACAGCGAACCCTCGCCGAGGTCGCCCGCGCCGAGGCCGTCGACACGATCGAGGCGCAGGTGCGCCGTCTGCACACCGATCGGGTGGCTGCCGCCGAAGCGCAGGCGCCGAACGCGCACGACGCGAGTGCCGACCGGCACCTCGAGCGCCGCCGCCACCGGTTCGCCCGCCGCCACACGGCGCACGTCGAGCACCCGGGTGCTGATCTCCAGCCCGAGCGCGGCCATCTCCTCGCTGAAGCTGGTGAGGGCGCGGGTGCCGGCGACCAGTCGCGGCGTGCGCACGAACGTGCCGCGGCCGTGCTCGCGCCGCAGCACCCCCGCGGCCTCGAGGTTGGCCAGGGCGTGACGCACGGTGATCCGGCTGACCCCGAGCATCGACGTCAGCCGGTCCTCGCCGGGGATGCGCGTGCCCGGGTCCCACCCACCGCCGTCGATCGTGGCCCGGATCGACTGCTCGACCTGGTGCCACAACGGTTCGGGCCGGCGGCGGTCGGGCCGGGCCAGGGTGGCGGTCATCGGGCCGTGCGACGCCTTCATCGGTCGCCGACCTCCCACCAGCGCTCTCCCCGACGCGCCGCGTGGAGGGCGCCGACCAGCCCGGCCGCCGGGCCGAGACGGCCGGCGGTCACCTCGACACCGCGCAGGTGGGGCGGCAGGTGACGGTCGAGCGCCCGTCGCAGCGAGGGCTCGAGGGCGGCGACGGCGTCGGCGAGGCCCCCACTGACGATCACCAGGCCCGGGTCGACCAGGGCCACGGCACCGGCGAGGGCGGTGCCGAGGGCGGTGCCAGCGGCATCGACGGCCGCGCCGGCGACCGGATCGCCGGCCATCGCCGACCGCACCACACCGGCGCCGTCGCGCGGTGGGGTCATCGCCGCGCCGGCGGCGTCGAGCACCGGCCCGGCGCTGCGTCGTTCGAGCCAGCCGAGCTGGTCGTCGCCATCGTCGGTGATGTCGGCGCACGCCCACCCGAACGAGCACGCCGCGCCACGACTCCCCCGCTGGATGCGCCCGTCGGCGAGCAGGGCCGAACCGATGCCGGTACCGATGGCGAGCAGCAGCGCATCGCGACGACCGGCCGCCGCTCCTTCGCACGCCTCGCCGAGCAGCGCCAGGTGGGCGTCGTTGGCGACGACCGTGGGCAGCGCCATCACGGTGTCGGCCACGAACGACCGCATGTCGACGCCGTCGAGGTAGGCGAGGTTGGGCACCCAGGTGCAGGTGGTGCCGACCACCAGCCCCGGCACCGTGAAGGCGATCGCGGCGAGGGCACCGAGATCGGCAGCCCGCTGCGTCACGTCGCCCAGCGCCGCCGCCAGCTCGCCCAGCGTCGACGGTGCCGGAGCGTCGGCGAGGCGCACCACCGTGTCGGCGATCGCCGATCCCCGCCCGGCCGGAGCGGCGCCGGCGCGCAGGCGCGTCCCGCCGAGGTCGATGCCGACGACCATCGTCGCGGCGGTCATCGCCGCCGTCCGTTCATCCGCCGAACCCGCTGCGACTGATGCTGCGCACGAAGTAGCGCTGCAGGAAGGCGAACACCACGAGCGGCGGGATGACCGCCAGCGAGGCGCCGGCCATCACCAGGTTGGTGTTCTTCGCCGCGCCCGTGTAGCTGAGCAAGCGCCCGAGGCTGAGCACGATCGGGTACTGCTCCTCCTGGCCGCGCAGCACGGTCAGCGGCCACAGGTAGCTGTTCCAGTGGTACACGAAGGCGAACAGGGCGAGCGCCGCCAGGGCCGGGGCCACGAGCGGGGCGACGATCACCACCAGGATGCGCAGTTCGCTGGCCCCGTCGAGGCGGGCGGCGTCGATGAGCTCGTCGGGCACGCCCTGGATGAACTGGCGCATGAGGAAGATGCCGAAGGCGTTGGCCAGTCCCGGCGCGATCACACCCACGAGGCGTCCGTCGAACCCGAGCTGGGTGACGATGCGGAACAGCGGGATCAGCGTGACGATCGGCGGCAGGAACATCGTCACCATGAGGAGGGCGAACAACAGGTTGCGCCCGCGGAAGCGGTACTTGGCGAACACGTAGCCGGCCATCAGGCTCGTGCAGAGGATGCCGGCGGTGGTGATGGTCGCGATCACCGCCGAGTTGCGCAACGACCGGGGCACGTCGATGACCGTGGTCACCTGGCGGTAGGCGTCGAGCGACGGGTGGCGCGGGAACCACACCGGTGGCGACTGCACCGTCTCGTGGGCGGTCTTCAGGCTGGTGAGCACCATCCACGCCAGCGGGAAGGCCGCCACGACGCAGCACACCAGCACGACCGCACCGGCGAGCACACGGCGCCAGTTCGGCAGGCTCCAGCGCATGGCGCGCCGGCCGTTCGCCGCGACCGCGCCGTCCCGCGGCGCCAGTGCCACGTTCACGACTCGACGTCCCGTCGCAGGAGGGCGAACACCAGCCCCACCGCCGCCACCAGCGCCAGCAGCAGCATCACGGCCATCGCCGATCCGAGCCCGCCCTGCGTGCGCTCGATGCCCACCCGGCGGATGTGGAAGGTGAGCGTGTTGGTCGAACCCACCGGGCCGCCCTGGGTGATCGCCGCCACCGGCTCGAACACCTGCACGGCGTTGATCAGGGCGATGACGACGATGAACAGCATCGTGCGGCGCATCAGCGGGAGCGTGATCCGCCACAACAGCCGCGGCCCGCTGGCCCCGTCGATGGCCGCGGCCTCGTACACGGTGTCGGGGATCTGCGTCAGCCCCGCCACCACGAGGACGGTGAAGTAGCCGACCTGCTGCCACACGTTGAGCAGCACGAGCGAGCGCAGGGCGGTGTCCGGCGACGACAGCCACGGCTGGGGCGGGATGCCGAACCACCCGAGGGCCTGGTTGAGCGGCCCTTCGGTCGGCGAGTAGAGCTTCGACCACACCAGGGCGACCGCGATCATCGGCACCATGTAGGTCGAGAAGAGGATGCCGCGCAGCACGCCGGTGCCTCTGACCGCGACGCGGTGGATCAGCAGCCCGAACCCGAGCGACAGCGGCACGATGAGCAGGATCGATCCCACGGCGTAGACCACCGTGTTGCGCATCGCCTGGCGGAAGTCGCGGCCGACCGGACCGTCGTCGAACAGCGAGCGGTAGTTGGCCAGCCCGGCGCCGGTCGAGGCGCTGAACGGTGTCTGCGACGACCAGTCGCGGAACGACAGCCAGATCGTCAGGCCGACCGGCAGCAGCACGAACAGGCCGAGCAGGCCGACGCTCGGGGCGAGGAAGGCGAACGACCATCGCCGTCGCGGGCCCAGGCGGGTTCGCCGGGGCGGCGCGACGGCGATGGTCGTCATCGCGGAGTGGGTGGGTCGACGGCGGGGGTGGTCAGCCCTGGGCCGCCGACAGGATCGACGCGGCGTCGGACTGGGCGGTCTGCGACGCACCGGCGGCGTCGGTCTGGCCGAAGTCCAGCGCCTCGATCTGGGCCTGCAGCGCTTCGGTGAACTCCTGGCCACCGAGCACGATCGGGAACGGCGTCGCCGACTCGAGCTGGCTGACGTAGCCCTCGAGGAACGGATCGGCGAGCTGGTCGCCGTGGGCGTCGACGTCGGACGAGCGGCTGGGCAGGATGCCCATCGACATCAGGATGTCGCCCATCGCCGACGACCCGTTCTCTCCCGAGTCGGGGCCGTTGAGCCACTGCAGGAAGTCCCACGCGGCGGCCTGCTCGGCATCGTCGGCGGCGGCATTGACGACGGTCATCCACGAGTAGGAGATGCTCGACGACGACTCGCCGCTCGGGCCGACCGGGATCGGTGCGGTGGCGATGTCGGCGAACGCATCACCCATGCCGGTCTTCAGCGCCGACTCCCACCAGTTCGCCATGATGATCATTGCCGTGTTCCCGGCGACGAAGTTGTCGAGGAACGGCCCGGTGGTGGTGGCGTCGGCGGTGCCCATCGTGGGGTCGGTCACCTTCACCCCGGACACCAGGTTCTCGTAGAGCTGGAACGTCTCGAGCGCCTGAGGTGAGTCGAGGGCGGGCGTGCCGTCGTCGTTGATGAGCGCGCCGCCGTTCGAGGCGAGCAGCGAGGCGAACGGGTGCACCACGCCGGCCGCCCACGAGTTGATCAGCCCGAATCCCTGTTGCGTGATGCGATCGCCGTCACGCACGGTCAGCGCCTGGGCATCGGCGATCAGCTCGTCCCACGTGGTCGGCGGACCGTCGATGCCGGCCGCCTCGAACAGCCGCTTGTTGTAGTTCAGGGCGTAGAGGTCGATCTCGTTGGGCACGCCGTAGAGCGCACCGTCGGAGGTCGCCGCCTTCACCACGCCGGCCGGCCAGTTGGTGGTGACGTCGGTCGACACCGCATCGGGCGCCGGCGCCACGATGCCGTCCCGCACCAACTCCGGCAGCCAGAGGTCGTAGATCCCGGCGATCGTCGGCGCGTCGTCGCCGGACTGCGAGCGGATCGTCGTCAGCAGGTCGCCGAAGGGCACGGCCTGGATGTCGATCGTGACGTTCGGGTTCGCCGTGCTGTACGTCGCGGCCGCCGCCTCGAGCAGGGCGACGGTCTCGGGTGGCCAGTGGGTGAGGAAGGAGATGCTCACGTCCTCGCCACCGGCGACCGGGGTGGACGCGGACGTCAGACCCGGTGCCAGCACCGAGGTGCCGGCGGCGAGGAAGGCAGCGGCTGCGACGAGCACCGTGCGACGGCGTACGGACATGTTTCCCCCTGAGGTCGATCCGGTAGGTCGTTAGGAGGTTATAACAACTTGCCGGTCGCTGCCAGATGGCCGGTCACACCCCGAACTGGTGCACGTCGCGGACCGTCGCCGCGACACGATGGCCCGGTGTCCGTCTCTCCAACGATCCGCGCCGAAGCACCCGACGACGTCGATCAGATCGCCGCGGTCGTCGAGAGCGCGTTCGGATCGCCGGTCGAGTCGCGGCTGGTCGCCGCCATCCGGGCGTCGGACCGCTTCCTGCCGGCGCTGAGCCTGGTCGCCGACGTCGGCGGCGAGATCGTGGGACACGTGATGGTGAGCCTCGTCGACCTGGTCGCGGGAGACCGGACAGCAGCTCGTCCACAGCCTGTCGCCGCTCGCAGTCGCGCCGGCGTGGCAGCGCCAGGGGATCGGGTCGGCGTTGGTGCGCGACGTGATCGCCCGCTGCGCGTCCGCCGGTGTCGGGATGATCGTGCTGGAAGGCGCCCCGACCTACTACCGACGCTTCGGCTTCGAGCACTCGGTACCGCTCGGAGTCGAGATGACGCTGCCCGGCTGGGCGCCCAGGGAGGCGGCGCAGCTCCTCCGGCTCGAGGCCTACGACCCGTCACTCCGCGGCGAGGTCCGCTATCCCCCGGCATTCGACGAGTCGACGTCCGACCGCTGAGCGCGGCGCGCGTCCGGCGACGGCTCAGCCGATGTCGAGCCGTACGGCGACCACGTCGCCGAGCTCGAGCCGCTCGGCGCGGCGCACGGCGGCCTTCAGCGGCACGATGTAGCGCTCGTCCTTGGGCCACAGGGCGGTGTACCACTCGGTCCGCCCGATCCGGGCGGTGACCGGGATCATCCCCCAGCCGTAGGTCACGTGGACCGAGATCGCTTCGAGCTCGACGCTCTCGTCCTCGGGCACCGTGACGAAGTACCACGGCGCCGGCCCCCGCCAGAACCAGATCTCGCCGCTGAACTCCAGCTCCACGCGCCGCAGGCTACGCGTCGGGGAACGGGCCGAGTCACGACGCGCGCCGCTCGGTCAGGTGGATCCGCACCGTGTCGCCGGCGCCCTTGCCCAAGCGCTTTCGCAACGAGGCCTTGATCGCCAGCTTGTGCGTGCCGTCGCCGAGGGCCATGAACGATCCCTCGAAGGGCACGTCATCCACCGTGCCGGCCACCTTGACCAGGCCGCGCGTGCCGAAGTACTCGGCGCTCCAGTCCGTCACGACGTACGTCCAGCCTCCCGGCGCGCCGCTGTGCACGAGCGGGGCGGTGAACGTCTTGTCGATCGCGGTCACGACGGCTTCACACCGAGCCACGATAGGAAACCGTTTGCTTCCGATCAACGGCCCGAGGACGGCGGTCTACCGTGTGACCGTGCCTGCGCAGCCGGAGCTGATCTACGACGCGATCCGCGACGCGGGGGGTCGGGTGACGGTCAGCACGCGGGCGGTCGTCGAGGCGCTGCTCGACGGCGATCGCCACCTCACCGCCGAGGACATCATCGCCGAGACCGAGCGGCGCACACCGGGCATCGCCGAGTCGACGATCTACCGGGTGCTGCAGCGGCTGGACGAGCTCGGCGTCGTCGAGCACGTCCACTCGGGACACCACGCGACCTTCTACCACCTGCGCGACCTCGGTCACGCCCACCTCGTGTGCACCGACTGCGGGGCGATCATCGACGTTCCCGACCGCGTCCTGACGACGGTGTCGACAGCGGTCGCACGCGACTACGGCTTCACCGTCGACCTGCACCACACCGCGCTCAACGGCCGCTGCGCCGACTGCCGCGCGCGCTGACCGAGGAGCCGTCGCGGCGTGACTGACCTCCGGCGCGATGGGGTACCGTCGACGAGGTCCGAGAGGAGATGGACGTGAGTGATTTCATGGACAAGGCCAAGGACATGGCGGGCGACGCCGCCGACAAGGCGAAGGACGTCGCCAACAGCGCGGCCGGCAAGAAGGTCGAGGAGCAGGTCGAGGCGCAGGCCGCCAAGGGCGGCACGCTCGGTTCGACTCGCCGACAAGGCCGACGACGCCATCGACGAGGTGCAGGGCACCAAGGACTGACTCCCACGAGCGCCCGCATGGCCGAGCTCTCGCAGCGACTGACGCCGCCGCAGCGCTGACCGAAGATGAGGCGAACGCCTCATGACGTGCGACCATCGGCTACGTACCTTCCTCGTATGGGTGCTGCGACGACGGCGACGGGTGCATGGACGAGCTGGGAACGGGTCGAGTCCGGACCGGCCGATGCCGACCGGACGGTGCTGCTCCTGCCCGGCGGCATGTGCACCGCCCGGCAGTATCGCGAGCTGATGGCGGAGCCGGCGCTGGCCACGAACCGCCTCGTCGCGGTGACGCTCCCGGGCCACGGAGGCACTGCCCCGGCCGACGACGTCAGCATGCAGCGGGCCGCTCAGGCGGTGGCGGAACGCGGCAGCCGAGCTCGGGTGCGACGCCATCGTCGGTCACAGCCTGGGTGCGAACGTCGCCTTGGAGATGGCGGCGTCGGGTGCGTACGCCTGTCCGCTGATCCTGCTCGCGCCGAGCTTCTCTCGTGCCGACGAAGCACGCGCCCTACGCGTCCTCGACGGGCTCGGCCGGGTGATGGGGCACTGGCCGTACTCGGCGATGCTGAGGATGGTCGACGCCGCGCTGAAGGACAGCCCGCTGCCCGAGGAGCGGCGGGCCGAGCTGGTCGCCGATCTGCGCCGCAACGATCCGCGGTGGATTCGGCGGGCGATCCGCTCCTACCTCGACTACCTCGACCACTACCGAACGGTCGCTCCGCGGCTGTGCGCGGCGGGCGTCCGCGCCTGGGTGGTGCACGGCGAGTCCGGCGACGGGGGTGTCACCGCCGAGGAGCGGCGGACGCTCGATGCGTGTCCGGACATCACGGTCGTCACGATCCCAGGGCCGAGCTGGTTCACGCCGAACGAGGAGCCGGCGCTCGTCGCCGACCTCGTTCTCGAGGCTCTCCGCCCGACCGCCTGACCGCCGGGACCGATCCCGGCCTCGCCCGCGCGAGGATGTGCCCATCGCGGATCTCGAAGGCGCGCCGGTGCGGTTGGCCGAGCTGCTGGCCGCCCTGTCGCTCGGGATCGATCTCGGGTTCGCCCAACCGATGGAGCACGTGCTGCGCCAGTGCCGCATCGGGCTGCGGATCGGCGAGCTCGTCGGACTGGAGGAGGCCGAGCGCTCGGCCGTCTACTACGCCGCGCTGTTGGTCAACGTGGGCTGCCACAGCGATGCCTACGAGCAGGCCCACTGGTTCGGCGACGACATCGCCGCGAAGTCGGTGAAGTACGAGCACCAATCGTCCACGCTCGCCGACCTGGCCCTCACCCTGCGCATGCTGGGAGCCGGCAGCACGCCGCTGCACCGACTGCGGGTGGCGGTCGACTTCGCCGTCTCCGGGCTACAAGGAGCTCGACGGCATGATCGCCAACCACGCGTCGATCGCCCGCGCCCTCGGCCGCGAGCTCGGACTGCCCGCCATCGACCCTCGACGCCCTCGGCGGCGTCCTACGAGCGTTGGGACGGCCACGGCTGGCCGGGGAACCTCGCCGGTGCGGCGATCCCGGTCGCGGCCCGCATCGTCGCAGCTGTCCGAGTTCGTCGAGGTGGCGCATCGCAACGGCGGGGCCGACGCCGCCGTCGAGGTGGCCGAACGCCGATCGGCCAAGCAGTTCGATCCCGACCTCGTGCGGCGTTTCACTCGCGACGTCGACAAGGTCTTCCACGGCATCGACGAGCTCGATTCGTGGGACGCGGTGGTCGACGGGGAGCCGGCACTGGCGGTGCGGTTGTCGCCGGAGCGGTGCGACGAGGCGCTCGCGGCGATCGCTCGCTTCGTCGACCTCAAGTCGCCGTACACGCTCGGGCACTCGGCGGCGCTCGGTGACCTCGCCGCCCGGGCGGGGGTCGAGCTCGGGCTGCCCGCCGGCGACGTGCAGATGCTGCGTCGCGCCGGCTTGGTCGCCGGCTTCGGCCGACTCGGGGTGTCCAACAGCATCTGGGACAAGCCGGCTCCGCTCACCGCCGGCGAGTGGGAGCGGGTCCGGATGCACCCCCACCTCACCGAGCGCATGCTCCACCAGTCCGCAGCACTCGGGCCGATCGGGCGCGTCGCCGTGCAGCTGCGCGAGCGCCTCGACGGCTCCGGCTACCCCGCCGGTCTCACCGCGCCGGCGATCTCCCGCGCCGGGCAGATCCTCGGGGCCGCCGACGCCTATCAGTCGATGCGCGAACCGCGCCCGTACCGAGCAGCGCTCACGGCCGCTGCCGCGGCGGCCGAGCTGCGACGCGAGGCGCGCGCCGGGCGGATGGACGGCGCCGTCGTCGACGCCGTGCTCCGGGCCGCCGGGCACCGGCCCCACCGCCGGCGCGACGGGCCGGCCGACCTGACCGGGCGCGAGATCGAGGTGCTGCGACTCGTCGCCAGGGGTCTGTCGAACCGCCAGATCGGTGCCCGTCTCGCCATCTCGCCGAAGACCGCCGGCAACCACGTCGAGCACATCTACACCAGATCGCCGTCACCAACCGCGCCGCGGCGGCGCTGTACGCCATGCAGCACGGCCTGCTCCCCGACACGGACGACTGACGCTCGCGCGTGCGGCGACGACGCGTCGCCGGGGGCCATCGTGGCCGTCCCGCTCATGACCGCGCGCCGCTCTCGGCGAGGTCTCGTGCGCCAGGCACGGTGGGACCGTACGGTCCTGCGACCGACCCGTCGTCGGAATTCCGACCGGGCGATCGGTCAGTAGATCGTCTGGCGGAGCCGCTCCGGGTACCCCGCGTCGAACGCCGCACCGTCGAACGCGCCCGACGTGATCAGCTCGTTGATCTGGCCCACGCTCGGCAGCTCGTCGGGCGTGCGGTACCGATCCGGATCCCAGAGGTTGGAGCGCACCAGCGCCTTCGGGCACTGCGTGTAGACGGAGGTGGTCGTGACGACGACGACGCACGTCGGCCGCTTGCCCTGCCATTCGTGGGCGGCGAGCAGATCGGCGTCGGTGGACAGAACGGCGGTTCCGTTGACGCGCAGCGTCACGCCGACGCCGGGGATGAGGAACAGCAGGCCGATGCGGGGATCGACGACGAGGTTGCGCAGGGTGTCGAGGCGGTTGTTGCCGCGCCGGTCGGGCAGGTGCAGCGTGCGCTCGTCGACGACGCGGACGAAGCCGGCGGGATCGCCACGCGGCGAGCAATCGAGTCCACCGGGCCCGCACGACGCCACGACGACGAAGGGCGACGCCTCGATGTAGGCGCGGTGGAGCGGCGTGATGTGGTCGATCTCCTTGACGAGAGACGACGCGACGGGTGCGTCGTACAGCTCGTCCAACTCCTCGACGGTGCGAACGGTCGCCACGCCACGAACGATACGACACGAACGCCACGACGCCGGCGGCCGATTGCCCGGCGCCGCTGCGTCCGCTCGGCGAGGCCGGCCGACGACCGCCCCCTCCTATCATCGGTCGCCATGCACGTGCTGGTGTTGGGTGCCGGGTTCGGCGGGCTCGAGCTGTCGACGACGTTGTCAGAGGAGCTCGGCGACGACGTCGAGGTGACGCTGATCGACCAGGGCGAGGGCTTCGTCTTCGGGTTCTCGAAGCTCGACGTGATGTTCGGGCGCCGGGGCGCCGACACCGTGGTGCACGCGTACCGCGACATCGTCACGCCGGGGGTGCGCTTCGTGCGCACGACCATCCGTTCGATCGACCCCGAGGCGCGCTCGGTCGAGACCGACGACGGGTCCTTTGCCGGCGACGTGATGGTGGTCGCCCTCGGCGCCGACCTCGACCCGGCGGCGACGCCCGGCCTCGTCGAGTGCGGCCACGAGTTCTACACCGTCGCCGGGGCGTTCGCCGCCGGCGGCGTGCTCGAGGCCTTCGACGGCGGGCGCGTGGTCGTCGGCGTCACGTCGACACCGTTCAAGTGCCCGCCGGCACCGAGCGAGACGGCGTTGTTGATGCACGACTACCTGACCGAACGGGGTCTTCGCGAGCGGTCGGAGATCGCCCTGGTCATGCCGCTGCCGGTCCCGATCCCGCCGTCGCCGGACGCGTCGAAGGTCATCCTCGCCGCGTTCGCCGACCGCGGCATCGAGTGGCACCCGAACCATCTGGTGCGCGAGCTCGATCCGGCGAGCAAGGTCGCCCGCTTCGAGGACGGCGGCGAGATGGCGTTCGACCTCTTCCTCGGGGTGCCCAAGCACCGGGCGCCCGAGGTGGTGGCCGAGTCGGGGATGTGCGTCGACGGATGGATTGCGGTCGATCCCGTCACGCTGGCCACCCGCTGGCCGGGCGTGTACGCCGTCGGCGACGTCACCAGCGTCGGCACGCCCAAGGCCGGCGTGTTCGCCGAGGGTCAGGCGGCGGTCGTCGCCGCCGAGATCATCGCGTCGGTCCGCGGCGGCGCGGCGGCGGGCTACGACGGGCACGGGGTGTGCTACCTCGAGTTCGGCAGCCAGGGTGTCGCCACCGTCGACGTCACGTTCGTCGCCGGTCAGGCACCGTTCGGCTTCATCGCCGGACCGTCGGAGGAGCTCACCGCCGAGAAGGCTCGCTTCGGCACCACGCGGGTCGCCCGCTGGTTCGGCCGCGACTGGTAACGCGCTCGGACGGTCCGGCCGGCGCGCCGATCTGGTCACTCGAGGGAGCCCGTTCGGGCGCTTTCGGGTGACGTCGACGAGTCGCAAATGGCTCCCCTGCGCGGCGGCTCGCCGAGGGTCGCCCGATCAGCGGCCGTCCCGGACGACCTCGTAGGTGACGTAGACGAGGCCGTCACCGACGGTGCGGCTGTCGACGAGCCGGATCGGCGTCGGGTGGTCGCTCTCGCCGAAGAGGCGTTCGCCGGCGCCGAGCACCACAGGAAAGACGTACAGCCGGATCTCGTCGACGAGGTCGTGGTCGAGCAGCGTGCGGTCGAGCTGGTAGCTGGCGTACACGACGATGTCGCCGTCGATCTCCCGCTTCAGCCTCGTCACCGCGTCGACCACGTCGCCGCTCAGAACCGTCCCGTTGGTCCAGACGGGGTCGTCGAGGGTCGATGACACGACGTACTTGGGCAGGCCGTTCAAACGATCGGCCCACTCCCCGCTCGGGACGTCCACCGCGAGCCGAAGTACTCGTCGCTGCGCCGCCCCAGCAGCAAGGCGTCCGTACCCAGCGCCTCGTCGTACATGACCTTGCCCCACGCCTCGAGGTCGGCGCCGCCGTACCGGCCGAACCAGCCGCCGAGCGTGAAGCCCTCCGCCCCGTCGGGGTCCTGCACCACTCCGTCGAGCGACGTGTTCGTGCTGATGACGATCTTTCCCATCTTCGGTTCTCCTTGTCGTTGGCGTTGTCCGTTGCCGACGATGCAGACACCGACGCGAAGCGGATCTGGGCGCGCCACGACGGCGCACGGTTCCGTGGAGGGGTCAGGACTGCCGCTGGAGGTAGAGCAAGACGTTCTCGAGCAGGGTTGGCCGATCGTTGCTGAAGGTCGCCGTGGACAGGTCCGTCGGCGGGCCGCTCGAGGACGGCGCGACGCCGAACGACGCGCCGATCAACCCGCCGATGTCGCCGAAGATGTCGCTGAACTGCGAGGGCACGAAGCCGGCGGCGAAGGCCTGGGCGACGAACGTGGCCCCGACCTCGAACCCGCGTTGGTGGAACGTGCCGTCCGGTCCGCTCACGACGGTCGGCGGTGCCGAGCCGGTGGGGTCGCTGGCGTGGAACGAGACGACCGCGCCGGGAACGCCCGGCAGGTCGGCCAGCGATTGGAAGTCGACGTCGCCCAGCTCGAGGTCGACGACCTTGCCGGACACCTCGTACGCCGGGAAGGCGGTGAGGTTCAGCGTCGTCGTGCCCGGGCTGGCCGCGCGCAGCCGGGTGGGCGCCGAGGAGAACTGGTCGCGGCTGACGGTGACGACATAGGTCGTGCCGGCGTCGAGGCCGGCGGCGTGGTACTCGCCGTTCGACGTCGTCGTCACCGGAAGCGGCACGGCACCCGTGCCGACCGTGCGGGTGAACACGATCACCGCGCCGACCAGGCCGGCACCGCCCGTCGTGAGCACCTGGCCGGTGACCACGAGGTTGGTCGTCCGAGTGAACGATGCCAGCACGACGGGGAACGAGTTCGGCGGCGAACGCCACGTCGCGACTCGACGGATCGAACGACGCCCCCGGCTTCAGTGGCGTGATGCGATACCGACTGGCGCGATCGAGCCCGTTCACGGAGTAGGCGCCCGCTCCGTCGGTGGCGGTCGCCGCCGGGACAGGCCCGCTGCCCGAGGTGCGCTCGACGTGGATCGCAACGGCGGGATCCGGTGCGCCCCCGAGGGTGGTGATTCGCCCGGACGCGCCGAACGTCGAGGAGCCGCCCGTGAACTCGCTGCTCACGTCGGCGCGCACCTCCACCGCCGACGGCGTGAACCCCATCCCGGCCTTCGAGGCCGATGCGCTGTACGACCCGCCGACCTGGAACCCGAGTTGTCGCCAACCGCCGTTGGCGTCGGTGACCACGGCCGGCGGGACGGAAACGTCGAGCCGCCCAGCCACGCGCCGGAACGAGATCTGCACGCCGGGGATGCCGGGCGGCTTGCCCGCCCCGCGGATCACCTCGGCGACCCGCACCACCCCGCTGGCGGCAAAGGTGGCGGCCGTCCCGTCGAAGCGCAGGGACGCGTGGGTCGCGGTCAGCGTCGCCCGCGCCGGCGAGAAGGTGACGCCGGCCGACGACGCCGCGGCGACATAGGACACGCCCTCCACGAACCCGGTCTGGACGAAACGTCCGATCTTGTCGGTACGCACCCCCGCCGGCACCCGCCGCGACAACGGCGACAACTTGCCGGCCAGGTCGAACGAGACTCCGACGTTGGCCGCCGGACGGCCGTTGACCAGCACCACTCCGCTCGCCTGGAACGTCGCCATTCCGCACCTCCGTGACTGCCGGGGCGGAGTGTACGACGGGGCCGCGGCCGAGGTTTCCGGCCGCGGCGAGTCAGCTCACGCGAGCTGTCGCCGCGGCCCGTCGATGCGTTCGGCCGAGGCCGACGCGTTGCCTCGTCGCGCTGGTCAGCTGGTGCCAGCGGCGTCGGTGGGCGCCGCGTCACCGGACGCCGGCGCAGCCGACGACTCGGCGTTCTCCGCCTTCTCGACGTCGGCAGCGACGGCATCGACCTCGGCGACGGCCTCGTCGCTGGGCGTCAGCACGTGGAGCTCGCCCCCGAGCTCGGTGAGCTTGTCCGACACCGCGGCCGCCTGGCTGTCGAGCACCAACGCGGCGACGGCCGCCTTGCCGTCCTGCAGCGCACCGGTGATCTCGTCGCGCTCGGCGCTGTCGATCCCGAGGTTCTTGTGGTGCAGAGCCCCGAGCACGCCACCGGCGAGAGCCCCGACGATCAGCGCCGGCCCGGTGAACGCGGCGAGCACCACACCGATGCCGGCGCCCTTGCCCCAGCTGCGCTGGCCGAGCTTCTGGGTCTTGACCTTGCCGTCCTCACCCAGCGCCAGGACACCGATCGCGTTCAGCTTCACGTCGTCGTCGAGCTTGTCCCAATCCTTGAGCGCCTGGGCGGCGGTGTCCGCCGCCGCTTCGTCCGAAAAAATTCCCACAACGACTTGCTTGCTCATCTTGGTTGTCCCTTGTCTTGGTGTGTCGGTCCCCCGCAGCATGGCCAGCGGATGGCGCCCCGTCAAGGGTCGGCGCGGTCTGCGCTCGCTCGGTGCGGCGGGGTGGGCATCGCCGGCTGCGACGTCGGTCGTCACCTAGTGTTTCGTGCGCATGAGTGGGGTTGCCGCCGTCCTCGCCCTCGTCGCTGCGGTGGCCTTCGCGCTGGCGGCGACGCTGTGGCAGCGCGCCTCGATGAATGCGGGCGTCGAGCCCGGAGACACCAGCGGACTCGTCGGGCTGTTGACCAACGGCGTGTGGCTGCTCGGTCTCGCCGCGCAGGGCGTCGGCGTCGCGCTGCAGGCGGCGGCGCTCGACCGCGGCCGGGTGGCGATCATCCAGCCGTTGCTCGTGAGCTCCGTGGTGTGGGCGCTGCCACTCGGATACTTCCTGACCCACCAGGTCATCACTCCCCGTCACATCGCCGGCGCGTCGATCATCGTCGCCGGGCTCGCCGTGTTCGCTGTGGTCGGTGACCCGGCGGGCGGCGTCGACAACGCGCCGACGTCGGACTGGATCGCCGCGCTGGTGGTGATCGCCGTGGTGTGCATCGCGCTCTTGCTCGTGGGCAGCCGCGGCGGGTTGGAGACCAAGGCCGCGGTGTTCGGGGCGACGGCGGGCACGCTGTACGGGCTCTCGGCGGTGTTGATGAAGCCGGTGGTGGAGACGTGGCACGCCGACGGGGTCGGCGACCTGCTCGCTGGCTGGCAGTTGTGGGTCATGGCCGGCGCCGGCCTCGCCGGGTTCTACTTCCAGCAGGTGTCGCTCGCATCCGGCAAGTTGGTGACGTCGGTGGCGACCGTCTCGGTCGTCAACCCCGTCGTCAGCGTTCTCCTCGGCGCGCTCGTCCTGCAGGAACGACTCGACAAGAACCCGGAGTGGCACGCCGTCGCGGCGATCGCCGCCCTCGCCGTGGCGCTGCTCGGCGCGGTCATCATCGCCTCGGCGTCGGAGCCCAAGGCCGATCGCGTCCAGCTCGCCGTGGCCTGATCTCGCCACACCGCATCAGCCCGATCGCCGAGACCCTCAGAGCAGGAGGGCCCTCAGAGCGTCGAGGACGAGGTAGCCGCCGCCGGCCGCGCACAGCACGGTGAAGATGGTCGGGCCGCGCCGCTCGAGCTCGGACACCACATCGGTCAACCGGATTCGGGCGCTCTCCGGACGACAGATGTCGTACACGAGGATGGCGAGGAGGGCGGCCGTCGACACGACCGCGAAGACGGCGAAGCCGATCAGCAGGCCGAGCACACCGGAGCGGTCGCGGGCGACGACGACAGCGGCCGCGATGGTCAGCGAGCGCGGCTGGATCAGCACGCCCAGGACGGCCGCCGTCCGGACATCGAGGTGCTCGAGCCGATCGAGCACCGCGTGCGGATACCCGCGATTGACGCGTTCGTCCTGGCGGCGACGCCATCGGCGCCCCGCGACGACGAGGAGCGCGCCCCCGATGGCGAGTTCGGCCACGGACGCCGCGGTCCGCTGCCCCGCGCCGGGTCCCGCCGAGACGTCGCCGGCGAGGGCGACGTACACGATGATGAACAGCACCGAGAGCGCCACCGCCCAGCCGGCGAGGAGGGCGATCGCGTTGACGAACTGGGTGCGCAGCACCAGCACGAACACCGCAGGACGCAGCGGGTTGAGCGATGCGAGCACACCGAGGACGACGACCGAGATCAGCACCGCCGGCCGCCCAGAACACAGCTCCCGCGGTGCCGACGCGGCGAGCCGGCGGGTCGGGGCCGTTCAGCGTCCGGCGAGAGAAGCGGGCGGCCCGGCACCGCACGAGTGGTAGCACACCCGCTCTCGCAATCGATGAGCGACGTCGTTCAGCGACGTCCACGGCATCCGCTGCGGTGGAGATCTCGAGGCCTTGCCGGTGGGACGTCCTGAGCGGACACCGAACTCGGCGGGCAGCACCTCGCCGACAGGCGATCATCCGGCGATGGTGACCGGATCGCAATTGCTGCCACGGACTGCGACCTGGGTCGACCGGTGCGTGCGGTCACGTCGATGAGACGGGATCGGGCCTCGTCCAGGTTGGCGTCGCAGGAGTTCAGCTCGCGGCGCAGTGCACGCCTGTGACGGTGCGACCTCGTCACGTTCTGGTCGACCCACGGGTCGGCACGTCGCTGACGGTACGGCCAATCGACGAGGCTTGCCCGGGACCAACCGTGACGGCGGCACGCGCGAGCACGCACCTTGCCGCTGTGGACGGTCCGCGACGCCGGGGTGGGCCGGCCCTGGCGTCGGTGCCGGTGAACACTCGCACCTCCCCAGACCCGCGGTCGCTCCGCCGGGTCGCCATGCCCGCGACTCCAGTCCAGATGCTCTCGTCAAGGTCGCTCGCCGACCGGATGACGCATTCGGATCGGTAGGGAAACGGGCAGCCATCGAGGGCTGCGAGTCTGGCGGCAGCTCCCGCCGCCGTTGATCGGAGCCCGGACTCCGTCCATCCCCGATCACGGTCGCGCCCGGTGACCATCGGCGCCGTCGGCTTGACCGGGTATCTCGACAACGAGCAGCGGTGGCCAGACCCGGCGTGGATCAGGGCGAACGACACCGAGACCTACTCGATGCGCAGGCCCGAGATCGCCCTGGCGATGACCAACTGCTGGATCTCCGACGTGCCCTCGAAGATCGTGTGGATCTTGGCGTCGCGGTGCCAGCGCTCCACCGGGTAGTCGCGGGTGTAGCCGTAGCCGCCGAGGATCTGGATCGCGTCCTCGGTGACGCGGACCGACACCTCGCTCGCCTTGTACTTGCTCATCGAGCCCTCGGCGTGGGTGTACCCGCCGTTGCGGGCGAGCCAGGCGGCCCGCCAGATGAGCAGCCGCGAGGCGTCGATCTCGGTGGCCATGTTGGCGAGCTTGAAGGCGATCGCCTGGTTCATGATGATCGGCCGGCCGAACGCCTTGCGCTCCTTGGCGTAGTCGAGGGCGTACTCGTAGGCGGCGCGGGCGATGCCGAGCGCCTGCGCGCCCACCGTCGGCCGGGTCGCCTCGAACGTCGCCATCGCCGGCTGCTTCTCGCCGGAGTGGCCACCCTCTCGGGCGCGGGCGAGCTTGGCGTCGAGCTTCTCCTTGCCGCCGAGGAGCTGGCGTCCCGGGATCCGCACGTCGTCGAGCACCACCTCGGCGGTGTGCGACGCCCGGATGCCGTGCTTGCGGTACTTCTGACCCTGCGACAGGCCCTTGGTGCCGGGGGCGATCACGAAGCTCGCCTGCCCGCGGCCCTTCAGGTCGGGATCGACGGCGGCGACCACCACGTGGACGTCGGCGATGCCCCCGTTGGTGATCCACGCCTTGGTGCCGTTGAGCACCCACTCGTCGCGGGCCTCGTCGTACACGGCGCGGGTGCGCAGGCTGGAGACGTCGGAGCCGGCGTCGGGCTCGCTCACGCAGAACGCCCCGAGGGCGATCTTGCCCGGCGTGCCGTAGCACTGCGGCACCCACTCGAGCGCCTGCTCGGGCGTGCCGTTGCCGGCGATGCCGGCGACGGCCAGGGCGGTACCCATGATCGCCATGCCGATGCCGGCGTCGCCCCAGAACAGCTCCTCGACGGCGACGGGGAGGGTCAGCCCGGAGTCGTCCTGCATCGCGTTGAGCATGAAGTCGACCCCGTAGAGACCGATCTCGGCGGCCTGCTCGACGATGGGATACGGGAACTCCTCGCGCTCGTCCCACTCCGATGCCGCCGGGCGCACGACGCCCTCGGCGAAGTCGTGGACCCACTTCTGGATCTGCAGTTGGTCCTCGTCGAGAGCAGCGGAGAACTGTGCCATGTCGGCTAAGTTACCAGTCGGTAACCTCGGGGTCCACCCGATCCGCTGATCTTCTCGTCATGACGCCGGGCGCTGGCCGAGGGTGACGGAGATCGTCTGGCGAGCACCGTCGCGCACGACCACGATCGAGGCGGTGTCCCCGGGCTCGTGATCGCGGACAGCGGCGACCACCCCTTCGTTGCCGTTGATCGCCGTGTCGTCGATGGCCACGATCACGTCGCCCTCGTGGATGCCGGCCTGGTCGGCGGGGCTCCCCGACTCGACCGAGCTGACCACCGCTCCTTGGCCACCGTCGGTCCGCGGCGCCGCCGAGATGCCGAGGTAGCCCTCGGCGTGTGTCTGGCCGCTCTGCAGCTGGGCGAGCACGCGCTGCACCTCGGCACTACCGATGGCGAAGCCGATGTTGCTGGCCGAGTTCTGGCCGTCGCTCCGCGCGACCGCGGTGTCGATGCCCACCACGTGGCCGGCGGCGTCGACCAGCGGCCCGCCCGAGTTGCCCGACGAGATCGCCGCGTCGGTCTGGATCAGACCGTCGAGGACGTCGCCGTCCTGGTCGCCGGTCGGCAGCGTGCGCCCGATCGCCGACACGATGCCGGTGGTGACCGTCGGGTCGCCGTCGAGGTCGAGGGCGAAGCCGATCGCCATCACCTGATCGCCGATGCGGATCGCCGACTGGTCGGCGAACGCGACCGGCACGAGGTCATGGTCGACGTCGACCTTCAACAGCGCCAGGTCGTTGCTGGGGTCGGAGGCCACCAGCGTCGCCGGCGTCGGCTCGGTGTCGCCGGCGAAGCGCACGTGGATGTCCTTGGCGTTCTCGACGACATGGGCGTTGGTGAGGATCTGGCCGTCGCTCGACACGATGACGCCCGTTCCGACGGCCTCACCGTCGAGCTCGCCGTCGGTCGTCTGCTCGGTGATCGACGAGCTGATCGTCACGACGCTCGGACGGATCGCCTGGGCGACGTCGTAGACGTCGAGGGCGCCGTGGATGTCGGCGCCGGCGATGGCGCTGGCGGCGTCCGCGGCGGTGGTTGCTCCTGCCGCCGCGGACGCCGGCGCCGCCGTGCCCGCCACCGTCGTGCTGGCAGCGGTCGGGTCCGTCGTGCTGCCGATGGTCTTGGCGACCACCACGCCGCCACCGCCGACGGCGAGGGCGAGCACGGCCGCGCCGGTGGCGAGGTGGCGGCGCCCGGCCGTCCGTCGCGAGCGATGCGGCGGCCGGGCGCCCGGCGACTCCGGCGGGTCGCTCAGGGGGTGCCCGCCGGGGAGGGGATGTGACGGGGAAGGCAACGCAGTCATGGCGGCCGGTCTACTGCCGGCCCCCGGTGGTGTCTCGTCACGCTGGCAAAGTCTCGGCAAACTCGACAGCTTCGGTGTGACCGCCGGCCGCCGCGCGTCGGCTGCCAGGATGGCGCACCATGACCGTCATGGCGTTCCCCGGCCACGCAGGCCGTGTTGGCCGCTCCTCGGCTGGCGCCTCGTCGCTCGCACACACCAGATGGTGCACGAGTGACCAGTCCCTCCGGGGCCATCGCCGCCGCCACGCTGGCGGTCACCCTCGCGCTGAGCGCCTGCTCCGGCGACGACACCGCCGACCAGCCGCCGGCGACCGCCCCCGGCGGCAGCATCGCACCGCCGTCGATCCCCGACGGCACGATCGGCCGCGACGTCGCCCCACCGCTCGACACGACCGCGACCGGTGACACGTTCCTCGGGACGATCACCGCCGACGGCGTCGTCACCGCCGACGCCTCGAGGGCGGCGTACCGGTCGTACATCGACTGCCTGACGAAGGTGGGAGTGCACGGCGTGTACGCATGGGACGTGTCGCTCGACGTCGGGCCGGTGCTCGACGGCTTGTCGATCACCGGCGACGACCCCACCGGCGCCCGCCTACGTTCGGCGCAGGCGGAGTGCGCACGCGACCCGTCTCGGCGACGCCCGCCGGCTGTACGACGCGGCGAACGCGCAGGTGCCGGCCGACCTGCTCACCCGTCAACGGGCGAGCCTGCGGGCGTGTATCGAAGCGATCAGCCCAGCGGTGGCGGCGAGCCTTCCCCGACGACGTCACGGTCCACACCGAGGTCGACGGTGTCACCGTCGAGGAGATTCAGCTCGACCCCACGCTGATCGGCGCCGACTCCGACAACGTCCTCGCCGTCGAGCGCTGCCTCGGCTCGCTCGGCGCGCGGTATCGATCGTTCGGCTGACCGCCGGCGGCAGACCCCGTGTCAGCGTGTGCGCGTCGAGAGCGCGCACACGCTGACACAAAGCCTGGAACGGACCGCTCAGCGACGGACGGTCGTGCCGGTGGCCGTCGTCTCGACGATCCAGCCGGCGCGCCCGCGGAACTCGGCGCGGATTGCGTCGGCGTGGGCGTAGTCCCGCGTGGCCCTCGCCGCGGTCCGAGCGCTGCCCTGTTCGCTCACCTCGGCGGGCACGGCGTCGGTCGACCCGAACGTCAACCCGAACGTCGCCGCGATCCGCACCCAGGCGACCAGCGGTGCCGCCGTGGTCGAGGTCCCCGGCGTCGACGAGGGTGTTGGCGCGCCGGACCGTGTCGAACAACAACGCGGCGGCACCGCGTGTCGAGGTCGTCATCCATCAGGTCGACGAACCGCTCGAGCACCGCCACGTCCGCGTCGTCGTGTCCGCTCGTCGGCACGAGCGCGTCGGGGCGGCGAACGTGTCGAGGCCGGCGACGGCGAACTGCGCTGCTGCGAGGCTGTCGCCGCTGACGCCGGCACCGGCGACCGGTAGTGGCTCTGCAGCACGACGAGTCGGTAGGCGCGGCCGTCGTACGACTCAGCAGGTCGAGCAGGTTGTCGAAGTTGCCCAGGCTCTTCGACATCTTCTCGCCATCGGGGTCGACGACGAAGCCGTTGTGCATCCACAGGTTGGCGAACTGCTGGCCCAGGGCGACCGCCTGGGCGCGGTCGTTCTCGTGGTGCGGGAAGCGCAGGTCGATCCCGCCGGCGTGGATGTCGAAGTCCTCGCCGAGCAGGTCGAGGCTCATCACCACGCACTCGGCGTGCCACCCCGGGCGGCCCTCGCCCCACGGCGACGGCCACGCCGGCTCACCCGGCTTGGCCAGCTTCCACAGGGCGAAGTCGGCGGGATCGCGCTTGGTGTCGGCGCCGACCACCTCGCGTTCGCCGCCGCCCCGGCACGCATGGGAT
>CAWFLK010000011.1:0-165610 GCA_963816635.1 Ilumatobacteraceae bacterium
AGCTCGGTCAGGTCGCACGCCGCCGGGTCGACCAGATGCAGGTCGGCGAGGGCGTCGATCGTCGCCAGCCCGATGCGCCGCCCGGCGTGGGGAGCTTCGCCATCGACGACGGCAGCTGCGCCAGCGCCACCTGGCCCGCGCCGGTACTCGGACACCACGAAGTCGGCGCCGACCACGTCGTGGTCGGCGCAGAACACGTAGGCCGCAGGGGCAGGTTGTCGTAGGCCCGCCACAGCCGTGAGAGCGCGCCGGAACTCACGGGCCATGTCGTGGGCCCCGGGTGCCAGACCCCGAACGGCGGACGGCGCAACACGAACTGCTGCTCGCCGCCGTCGGCAGCCGTGAACGTCAACAGGTACGTCAGGTTGGCCGAGCCGTTGGGGAACTGCATCACGCCGGGCTCGCACCGTGACGCCGATGGCCTCGCCGAGGTAGGCGGCGAGGCGCCCCCCAGTCGAGCTCCTCGCCCGCTCGCACCGCGGCGACCTCGGGCGGGATCCCGCCGGCGAACGTCTCGCTCACTGCTCCGCCGTCATCGGGTCACCACCGTGCACGCGCTGATCCCGGGCGCGCCGTAGACGTGGGTGAAGCCCACCCGCGGCGCCCCGGGCACCTGGCGGTCGCCGGCGGCACCGCGCAGCTGCAGCGACGTTCTCGTGCACCTGGCGCAACCCCAACGCGCCGATCGGCTCGCCGTTGGCGATGCAGCCACCGTCGGTGTTGATCGGCAGGCGCCCGTCGATCTCGGTGGCGCCGGTCTCGATCAGCGCCGGCTGCTCCCCGTGCTCGCACAGGCCGGTCTCGGCCATGTGCATCAGCTCGGCGCCGGCCTCGGTGTCCTGGATCTGGGCCACGTCGACCTCGTCCGGGCCGATGCCGGCACGCGCCAACGCCGCCCGGGCGGCGACGGTGGTCGGTCCCTCGGTGCGCTCGGGGGCGAGGGACGGGCTGAACACCTCGAACGTCCCGTAGACGCGTGAGCGCATCTCGCAGGCGCGCAGCCACACCGGCGGTGCCGGGAAGCGGTCGACGAGGTCACCGCGCGCCAGCACCAGCGCCACCGCCCCCTCCGCCGGCGAGCAGAACATGTACTTGGTCAGCGGGTCGTTGACCATCGCCGAGCCGGCGATCTCGTCCACCGTGAGTGGCGTGCGCCGCCAGGCGTTGGGGTTGCGCCCGCCGTTGCGGTACGCCTTCGCGGCGATCATCGCCAGCACCGCCGGGTCGATGTCGTGCTCGTGCAGGTAGCGCTGGATCTTCATGGCGAAGAACTGCGTCGTCACCATCATCCCCGACTCGCCGTACCAGGCGCCGAGGCCGTACTCGGCGGGGTCGGAGTTGAACGCTCCCGGCGGGTGCTTGTCGAACCCGATGGCCATCGCCACGTCGTACGCACCGGAGCGGATCGCCCGGTCGGCCATCGCCAGCGAGCTCCCCCCGGTGGCACAGCCGTTGAGCACGTTGACGAACTCGATCCCGGTCAGGCCGAGGTCGGCGACGAGCGCGTCGGCGTTGCCGGCGGCGTAGCTCCCCCCGAAGGCCACCTGGACGTCGGCCCAGCCGATGCCGGCGTCGCCCAGCGCCGCCCGGGCGGCGACCGCACCCTGCTCGCGGCCGCTGACGCCGTCGGTGCGCCCGAACGGGTGGATCCCCACGCCGACGATGGCGACCTCGTTCACTGGTGCACGATCCGATCGGGCTCGCTCGCGCGAACGCGAACGTCCACACCGGCTCGCCGTCGCGCCCCCGGCAACGCCTCGAGCGTCAGCGACACCGGCGCGCCGATCGCCAGGTCGGCGGGGTCACCGACCAAGCGGGTCTCGACGATCACCTCCCCGGCCAGGTCGACGTAGCCGACACCGAACGGCGGGAGCGATCCGTCGGCTCCGAGGTAGGGCGTCTTGGGGCTGAAGCGCTGCACCGTCGACGCCCACACCGTGCCGCGGTCGGCGAGCGGGTGGGCGGACACGTCCTCTCCGGTGCAACGCGGGCACGACGCCTGGGCGGGGAACGTCACCGCGCCACACGTGCCACACCGCGATCCGACGAGGCGCCACGGTGCCGCGGGATCGTCGACGCGGACGAACAGCGAGGGATCGAGGAACCGACGTGCGTCGGGGTCGGTCGCGGCCTCGGTGCTCACGGTGGACTCGGTGCGCGTCAGTCGAGGTGGTAGATGCGGGCGGCGTTGTCGTGGAGGATCTTGCGCGTCGTCTCCAGCGGCAGGTCGGCGAACACCGCCCGGACGAAGTCGTCCGGGCGCTCGGCGATGCTCGCCGGGCCGGGCGACATGCTCGTCGGGTGGGGGAAGTCCGTCTCGTACAGCACGTTGTCGGCGCCGAGCTGCTCGATCGCCGTGAGCGCGGTGTCACGCTCGAACCAGAAGCACCCGTAGATCTGGCGACGGAAGTACTCGCTCGGCAGCAGGTCGTACTCGGGGTGCTCGACCGGCACGCCGCAGTTCTGCCACTGCCAGTCGAGCGCGGCGAGGGCGAAGGGGATCCAGCCGATGCCGCTCTCCACCGACACGAAGTCGAGGTCGGGGAAGCGGTGGCAGATGCCGCCGGTGATCAACTGGGCGATCGTCTTGGCGTTGGCCATGAAGAACGACACGCCCATCGCCGCGTAGTTGGCGTGCGGGCCGTTGTCGGGGTGTCCGACGCTGAACGGGTCGAGGTCACCCGAGGCGATGTGGAAGTTGACCGGCAGGCCCTTCTCCTCGGCCGAGCGCCACATCGGGTCCCAGAACCGGTCGGTGAGCTCGGGCAGGCCGAAGTACCCGGGGTCCTGGGTGAACACGATCCCCTTGTGGCCGGTGCCGGCGCAGCGCTCGATCTCGGCGAGGGTCGCCTCGCGGTCCCAGAACGGCAGCGCGGCGACGGGGATGAACCGTCCCGGTTGCTCGGCGCCGAAGTCGACGAGGAAGTCGTTGTACGCCTGGATGCACGCCAGCTGCAGCGCCGGGTCGCCCATGTTGACGATGCTCCTGGCGTCGAACACGGCGACGTTCGGGTAGAGGATCTGCGACTTGATCCCGTAGCTGTCCATCACCGCCGCCCGCCGCGTGGGGTCCCACGACGCCGGGTCGGTGTCGGCGAAGCGCCGCGGGTGGTACGGCGGATGCTCGGACCATCCCGCCATCGCCGGCGCCCCGACCGCGCCGAGGCGCGCCGCGCCGCTGTACCACGCCTCCTCCTCCGCCACCGGGTCCCAGGCGACGTGCGGCACGAGGTCACCCCACTTCGACGACACGCGTGAGGTCCACAGGTCGGGCGGCTCGACCACGTGGGTGTCGGTGTCGATGATCGGGATGCCCCTGACGTCGGTTGCCGTGGCCATCGTGTCCTCCCTGGTGATCGGCGGGCGTGGCGAAGTGCCCCCACCCCACTGGTGCCGCGACTATATCATCATGAGGAATCGGGCTCAAGACCCCGGTTCGGAAAATTCCTCATGATCATTGTTGACATGTCTCGTCGTCCGCACTATAGTACGCATCACGCCCTCTTTACACGAAAGGTTCCGCACCATGGACACCCTCACCGAATCGTTCAGCACCGCCACCGAGGCGGTCAACAAGGCGGTCACCGCCATGCAGTCGCAGGTCGTCGCCATGCACCGTGACGCCGCCGCCGCCGTCGCCAAGGTCGGCGAGACGCCGTCGTGGCTGCCGTCGATCGAGCCGCTGCCCAGCGTCGACAGCTTCGTCGAGCAGGCCTTCGCCTTCCAGGCCGAGCGCCTCGAGGCCGGCAAGCAGTTCGCCCTCGAACTGCTCGACGTGTGGACGCCGAAGCCGGCGTCGGCTCGTTCCAAGACCGCCAAGTAACGTCGAGCGGGTGGATCCCGTCGAGGAGATGTGGCAGCAGCACCTGCGCAACCTCGGCGGGTACATCCGCGCCCAGCGTGAGTTCAGCCAGCTGTCCCAGCGTCAGCTGGCCAACCTGACCGACCTCTCCGACACGTACATGAGCCAGCTCGAGCGGGGCAAGCACGAGCCGTCGATCCGGGTGCTCCGAGCGCTCGCCCGCGGCCTCGGCCTCGACCCCGACGAGCTGATCCGCCGAGCGGCCGGTCTGCCCGACGACGAGCATGCGCCGTCCACCGAGCAGGCGATCCAGGCCGACCCTCGCCTCACCGACGCCCAGAAGCAGGCGCTGCTCGGCGTCGTCAACGGCTTCCTCGCCGCCGAACACTGAGGCGACGCGTGACGCCGGTGGTCGAGCCGGACCGCACCGATGCGGCGGCGGTCTGGGCGGCGAGCGGGGCGATGTGGTTGACGGGGCGCCGCGAGGGACCACCCCTCGGCGCGCCCTCAGGAGTCGTCGACGTGACGCAGGCCGCGGCGGAGCGACTGCGCACGATGACGTCGGGCACCGGCCGGTCCGTCCACGTGGACGGACCGGCCCTGCTCGGTGAGCGGGCGGCGATCGCCGGCCTCGCCCCACGCGGTGCGGTCAGCTGCGGTGGGTCGACCCGCCTGCTGCGCGCCGCCGATGGATGGTTGGCCGTGGCGCTGCCGCGACGCGACGACCTCGATCTGCTCCCGGCGTGGATCGGCGTCGACGACGCGCCGGGCGCCGTGGTCCGACGTGGCGACCGTGATCCGGCAGCGTCGGCTGGCGACGCTCGTCGAGAGCGCCGGCGAGCTCGGCCTGGCCGTCGGCGCGCTCGGCGAACGCCGCGGCGACGACGTCGCCGTGATCCCCACCGAGTTGGGGCGCGGGCCGGCACCGGTGTCGAACCTGTGCGGGCTGCGGGTGGTCGACCTGTCGTCGCTGTGGGCCGGGCCGCTGTGCGGGCAGCTGCTCGCCGAGGCCGGCATGGACGTCGTCAAGGTCGAGGCGACCGGCCGCATCGACGGCGCCCGCCGCGGGCCGGCGGCGTTCTTCGACCTCGTCAACGCCGGCAAGTCGTCGGTGCTGGTCGATCTGGGCCAACGGTCGGGCATCGAGGCCCTCGGCGCGCTCGTCGCCACCGCCGACGTGGTGATCGAGTCGACGCGGCCGCGCGCCCTCGCCCAACTCGGCATCGACGCCGTGGCGCGGATCGCCGGCGGGGGACCACGGGTGTGGCTGTCGATCACCGCCCACGGCCGGCGCCCACCCCACGACGTGCGCACCGGCTTCGGCGACGACGCCGCGGTCGCCGGTGGCGTCGTGGCGCGGGACCGCCGCGGCCCCGTGTTCTGCGCCGATGCGGTCACCGACCCGGCCACGGGGTTGGTTGGCGCCGTCGCCGTCGTCGACCGCCTCCTCGCCGGCGGTCGATGGTTGCTCGACGTCGCCCTGGCCCACGTCGGCGCGCTGATGGCACAGGGGCCGACGATGGCGTGGGACGGCGAGGTGGCCGCGCCGCGGTGCCGTCCGCCTGCCGGCCGGGCGGCGCCGCTCGGCCGGGACACCAACGCCGTGCTCGACGCGATCCGATGCCCGTCATGAGTACGGGCCGTCACGGCGTTCCCCGGCCACGCAGGCCGCTGGTGGCCGCTCACTCGCTGGCGCTCGCTCGCTCGCAACCGCAGGTGCACCAATGACCGGCCATCTGGTCGTCCGCGACGCCGAGGTCGACGGCGTCCGCGTCGATGTGGCGGTGGACGGCGAACGCATCACCGCGGTCGTTCCGGCCGGCACGGCCCGCTCGGAGCACACCGTCGACGCCGGCGGCGGCGCCTTGATCCCCGGGCTGCACGACCACCACATCCACCTGCTCGCCCTCGCCGCGGCGGCGACGTCGGTCGTGTGCGGGCCGCCTGCGGTCACCGGGTACCGGGCGCTCGCCGACGAGCTCGGCCGCGGCCGACCGAACGCTGGCGTCGAGTGCGTGGCTACGCGGCGTCGGGTACCACGAGTCGGTCGCCGGTGACCTCGACCGCCACACCCTCGACGCCCTCGTGCCCACTCGGCCGTGCCGCGTCCAGCACCGCTCCGGGCACGGCTGGATCCTCAACACGGCGGCGCTCGCGGCGATCGGGATCGCCGACGGCGGCGAGCTCCCGGAGGGGGTGGAGGTCGACGCCGCTGGCGCCCCCACCGGCCGGATCTACGGGCTCGACGGGTGGCTCGGCGACCGCGTGCCGAGGTCGGTACCCGACCTCGCCGCGGTCGGCCGGCGGCTCGGCGCCTTCGGCATCACCGCCGTCACCGACGCCACGCCGGTGACCGACCCCGCGGCGCTCCAGCCGATCGTCGACGCCGTCCGCAGCGGGGCGCTCCCCCAACACGTCGCCGTCACCGGCGGGGCGACGATGTCCACCGACGCCCTCGACCTCGTCGACGGGATCACGCTCGGTCCGGCGAAGGTGGTGCTGGCCGACCACCAGCTCCCGCCCCTCGACGACGTGGTCGGCGCGATGCGCACCGCCCACGATCGGGGCCGGAGTGTCGCCGTGCACTGCGTGACGCGGGCGGCACTGGCCCTCGCCCTCGCCGCCTGGGACGACGCCGGCGTCCGGCCGGGCGACCGCATCGAGCACGGCGCCGTGGTGCCCGACGAGATGGCCGCCCACGTCGCCGCGCTGGGGCTCACGGTCGTGACCCAGCCCGGGTTCGTGGCCGAGCGCGGTGACGACTACCTCGCCGACGTCGACGAGGACGACCGCCCGTACCTGTGGCCCTGTGCCTCGTTGATCGCCGCCGGCATCCCCGTCGGGTTCGGCACCGACGCGCCGTTCGGCGACGCCGACCCGTGGCGCGCCATGGCGGCCGCCGTCGAGCGGCGCACCCCCACGGGCGCGATCCTCGGCGCCGCCGAACGGCTCCCCGCCCGGGCCGCCCTCGAGCGCTTCCTCGCGCCGCTCGACGATCCCGGCGGCGCAGCCCGACGGGTCGCCGCCGGCGCGCCGGCCGACCTGTGCCTGCTCGACGCCCCGCTCGCCGCGGCCCTCGCCGAGCCGTCGTGCGAGCACGTCCGCTGGGTGCTGCGCCGGGGGACGGTGCTCAGCCGCTGAGGCGGTCGACCAGACCCCACGCCAGCGCGGTCGTCGCGTCGATGGGCTCGGCGGTGAGCGCCAGTTGGGCGGTGCGCTGACGGCCGATGCGTGGCGGCAGGCTGGCGGTGCCGCCGGCGCCGGGCACCAGACCGAACGCCAGCTCGGGGAGGGTGAACGTCGTGTCCGGGTGGGCCACCACCCGGACGGCGAAGGCCGGCAGCTCGACACCGGCACCGATGCAGGCGCCGTGCACGTGCACCTCGACGCGGGCGCTCAGCTCGATCAGCAGACGCGCCGCGCTGCGGGTGAGGCGCACGGCGTGGGCCGTCGCCGGGTCGCCGAACTCGCCGAACTCGCCGAGGTCGCCCCCGCTCGAGAACGACGGTCCGGCGCCGTCGAGCACCACGTGCAGGTCCGGGTCGGCGGCGGCCAGGCGCAGGGCGTCGACCAGGCCGTCACGCATCGTCACCGAGTAGGCGTTGTGACGGTGCGGGCGGTTGAGCGTGACGTGCAACGTCGCGCCGTCGACCGACACCAGCACCGGCGGCTCGGGATCGGCCGGCGCCGGCGCGCTGCGTCGCGCCGCGCGCCAGCCGACGAACTCCGGCCCGGCCTGGAGCAGCGAGTAGGCCATCGACTCGGCCACCAGTGCTTCCGCCGCCGAGCGTCCGTCGCGTCCCCGCAGCAGCAGGGCGAGGGCCACGGCGGCGAGGGGCGTGGTGGTGACCGAGCGCTCGATGGCCGCCACCACCCGCTCGTCGTCGGTGACGAGATCGAGGCTGCGAGCGAGCGATCCGCTGGCGTCGCCGAGGCCGACGAGCACGGCGGGGAGCGCGCCGACCTCGACCGCGTCGGGGACCGACCCGCTGAGGTCGACCACGACCAGCGGCGGACCCGACCTCGTGAGGTCCTCGTCGTCGAGCGCGGCGCGGGCCACGAAGTCGTCGGCGCGCACCCGCAAGGTCACGGCCCGACGTTAGGCACGCGGTTCTGGGTCAGGACGATCGACACCGCACGTCGTGTTCCTGAACCAGAGTCCGCCCGTCGGCCATGGCCCACGGGGAGCGTTATCGTGTGCCGACCTGATCGCCCGCCACGCGGCTTTGGACCAAAGCGCACTGAGCAGAACGGCGATGCGATCGACGGGGGGGACGTCTTGGCACCGGTGATGATGTTGGAGGGTGTGCACAAGCGCTTCGGCGCGACCCGTGCGCTCGACGATGCCGGGATCACGTTGGTGTCCGGCGAGGTGCACGCGCTGGTCGGCGAGAACGGCGCCGGCAAGTCGACGTTGATCAAGGTGATGACGGGGATCTACCAGCCCGACGAGGGATCGATCACGATCGACGGTGTCGCGGCCGAGCTGACCTCGTCGGCCGAGGCCCAGGCACGGGGGATCGTGGCGATCTACCAGGAGCCGATGATCTATCCCGATCTGAGCGTCGCCGAGAACATCTTCATCGGACACCGCAACCGCGGCCGGCTGGTTCATTGGCGGCGGATGTACGACGAGGCCGACGCCATCTTGCGATCGCTCGCCATCGACGTCGATGCCCGGGCGCCGGCCAACACGCTGGCCGTGGCGGCGCAGCAGGCGGTCGAGATCGCCAAGGCGATCTCCCTCGACGCCCGTGTGCTGATCATGGACGAACCGACGGCGTCACTGTCGGCGCACGAGGTCGACCGGCTGTTCGATCAGGTCGGGGAGCTGCGACGTCGCGGGGTCGCCGTGCTGTTCATCAGTCATCGACTCGACGAGGTGTTCCGGATCGCCGACCGCATCACCGTGTTCCGCGACGGCCGGCACATCTCGACCCGTCCGGTGGCGGACACCTCCCGCGATCGGCTCGTTCGAGAGATGGTCGGGCGGGACTTCGGCGACTTCTTCGTGCGCACGCGGCACGAGCCCGGCGAGACCGCCCTGCGCGTCGAGGAGCTGGGCCGCGCCGGCACGTTCGAGGACGTGAACTTCGAGGTTCACGCCGGCGAGGTCGTCGGCTTCGCGGGCCTCGTCGGCGCCGGACGCACCGAGGTCGGTCTCGCCCTGTTCGGGATCGCCCCCGCCGAGAGCGGCAGGATCATCGTCGACGGCCGCGTCGTCCAGATCCGCAGCCCGGCCGAAGCGATGCGCCTCGGCATCGCCTATCTCTCCGAGGACCGGCGGCGGCTCGGCTTGTCGATGCCGCAGTCGGTGGCATCGAACATCACGCTGCCGGCGATCCGCAGCTACCGCACGCCGTTCGGCCTGCTCGATCGCAAGGCCGAGGAAGCGGCGGCCGGCGGATTTCGTGACCGCCTGCACATCCGCACGGCGTCGTTGCGGACACCAGTGGGCAACCTCTCGGGCGGCAACCAGCAGAAGACGATGCTCGCCAGGTGGCTCAACGTTGCGCCGCGGATCCTCGTCCTCGACGAACCGACGCGAGGCATCGACGTGGGCGCCAAGGCCGATGTCCACCAGCTCATCGACGACCTCGCACGTGACGGCGTCGCCGTGATGCTCATCTCCTCGGATCTCCCCGAGGTGCTGGCGATGAGTGACCGCATCGTCGTCATGCGTGAGGGCCGTGTCCGCGCCGTGTTCGGCCACGACGAAGCCGACCCGGAACGAGTGATGGCGGCGGCGGTCGCAGCGTGAGCGAGCGAGTCTTCGAGCGAGCGAACGAGCAGGCACGGTCTTTGGCTCATTGGTGCACCGGCACGGGCTTGTTCGTGTCGCATGAATCGACGGTGCACCAATGAGCGAGCGAGTCCTCGAGCCGCAGCGTCGCGCCCGCAGCCGGAGGTTGCGGCCCGAGCGGTTGAAGGAGCTCACCTTGCTGCTGGTCATCGGGGTGACCCTGGTGGCGTTCAGCTTCCTGGTCGACGACTACGTGTCCGGCCGCTTCTTCAACCGGGTGACCCAGGGTGTGGCGGTCACCGCCGTGGTCGCCGCCGGGCAGTCGCTGGTCATCATCACGCGCAACATCGACCTGTCCGTCGGCTCGATCGCGGGCGTCAGCGCCTACCTCACCGGCGACCTGCTCGGCAACCACCTCGGCACTCCGCCGGTCCTGGCCGTGCTGGCCGCAATCGGGATCGGCGCGGTGCTCGGCCTCATCAACGGTGCGCTCGTCGCCTACGGGCGGATCCCGTCGATCATCGTCACCCTCGGCACGCTGGCGATCTACCGCACGTGGTTGATCAGCTACGCCGACGCGCGCACGATCACCGCCGACTCGCTCCCGCAATGGCTCGTCGACCTGCCGCGCTCCACGGTGTTCGCCATCGGCCAGTTCGAGTTCCGCACGATGTTCGTGCTCGCCTGCGCCGTCATCATCGTCCTGCAAGTGGTGCTCGGCCGCTTTCGCGCCGGGCGCATCGTCTATGCGATCGGATCCAACCCGGAGGCCGCCGTCCAGTCCGGCTTGCCGGTGCGGCGAACGACGGTTGCCGCGTTCACCGCGTGCGGCGCGCTCGCCGGGCTCGGCGGGTTTCTCGTCCTCGGCCCGGTTCGGGACGATCACGGTGACCGCGGGGCAGGGCATCGAGTTGGAGTCGATCGCCGCGGCCGTCGTCGGCGGCGTCAGCACGCTCGGCGGCTCGGGAACGATCGTCGGCAGCTTCCTCGGGGCCGTGCTGATCGGCCTGCTCGACCAGAGCATCGTGCGCGTGCCGCAGATCAGCGAGTTCGTGCGCGACGCCGTGCTCGGCCTGCTGATCCTCCTCGCCGTCGTGTTCGACGGGCTGCTGTCACGACGCTTCGTCAAACGGCGAACGATCATGCCCACTGCCGGCACCGGGTCGCAGGCCACGCCGACGCCACCGGCGCCGGCCGGCGAACGGCAATCGGTAGCGACCGGAGGTGCTCAGTGAATCGCGGGTCCGTGACCGACCTGGCGCGGCGCAATCCGTGGGAAACGCTGCTGCTCGTCATTCTCGCCGGCACGATCGTGTTCAACGTCACGCAGTCGACGAACTACGTCGGCATCGACAACTTCGTGAACCTCTTCGAGCTGTCGATCGAGAAGGTCATCATCGCCGTGATGATGACCTTCGTGATCATCGCCGGGCAGATCGATCTCTCGGTCGCCTCGGTGATGGCGCTGAGCGCGGCGATCCTGGCGCGGCTCAACGAGGGCCAGAGCGTGCCGTTCGTCATCGCCATCGTCATTGCCATCGGGGCCGGCAGCGCGGCGGGCCTGGTGCAAGGGTGGTGCGTCTCCCGGCTCCGACTGCCGTCGCTGGTCGTGACGCTCGCCGGGCTGATCGGCTTGCGCGGCCTCGCCCGTGTGCTCGTCGAGGACCGGTCCTACGGCGGGTTCCCCTCGTGGTTCGAGCGGCTCGGACAGGACTCGCTGCTCGGGCCGCTCCCGTTCGCCGTGCTGCTGTTCCTCGTGGGCATCGTCGTGGGCGGTGTCGTGCTCGCCCGCACGGCGCTCGGACGGCGCGTGTACGTCGTGGGCGACAACGCCGACGTCGCGCGCTACGCGGCGCTGAACGTCGCCCGCCTGCAGCTCGGGTTGTTCGTCGCCTCGGGAACCGTCGCCGCGCTTGCCGGCGTGTTGTACAGCGCCCGGCTCGGATCGGTGCGCGGCGACATGGCCAGCGGCTTCGAGCTGGACATCATCACGATGGTGCTGCTCGGTGGCATCAGCATCTTCGGTGGCGCCGGAACGATGACCGGGGTGGCACTCGCCATCCTGATCGTGCTCAACGTTCGCAACGGTCTCGGCCTGGCGAACGTCGAGGCCAACGTGCAGACCGGAGTGATCGGCGTGATCCTGATCACGTCCGTCCTCGCCCGCAACGCCATCGACGGGCTGCGCACCCGGTGGGACCGTTCGGCTCCCCCCGGCCGCGACCTCGACCAGGCGCCCCCCACGATCGGCTCGGCGTCGTGGTGACCGAGCCTCGACGACGCTGTGCGGCCTGTGCCGCCTCCTCGCTCTCCAACCAAACGGCGGGACAACCGCCAACTCCACCGTCCTAGGGAGGACACATGCGCAAACAACACACACTTGGGGCGATCCTCGCCGCCGCGGCCTTGGCCGCCGGTGGCGGGATGGCCGGGGCCTCGTCAGGAGCCACCGTCCCGGGCACCGAGCCCGCGGGCACGACCGGCGGTTCGGCAGCACCGGCCGGTGACGCGGTGACGTTCGAGAGCGGACTCGACTTCAATTCGATCCTGCTGCCGAAGTTCACCGGTATCGCCGTGTTCGATCAGGCCAACCAAGGCGCCCAGGAGGCGGCGGCGGAGCTCGGTACGCAGCCCGCCGAGTTCCTCGGACCGACCGCCGACAACAGTGTCGCCGGACAGATCGACATCGTCACCAACGCCGCCACCCAAGGCGTCGATGCCCTGATGATGTCGAACAATGCCGGCGACCAGATCGTCCCCGCCGTCCAGTCGCTCGTCGACACCGGTGCCGTGGTCGTGACGTGGGACTCGCCGATTCCGACCGCCGAAGGCGAGAGCGTGTTCGTCGCCCAGGTCGACTTCGACGAGACCGGAACGGTGATGGCCGACATGGCCCGTTCGATCCTCGGGGACGACGGCGGTCAGTTCGCCATCCTCTCGGCGTCGCCGGATGCGGCCAACCAGAACGCGTGGATCGCCGCGCTCAACAACGTCCTCGCCGATCCGGCGTACGAGAACCTCGAGCTCGTCGACACGGTGTACGGCAACGACGAGTCGGAGGAGTCGTACAACCAAGCCTTGGCGCTCGTCGACCAGCACCCCGACCTCGAGCTGATCATGGCCCCGACGACCGTGGGTATCGCCGCCGCTGCCAAGGCGATGCAGGACGAGGGGCTCTGCGACCAGGTCAAGGTTTCCGGTCTCGGCCTGCCCGATGAGATGCGCGAGTACACCGCGAGCGGCTGCGCGCCCGAATTCGCCCTGTGGAGCTTCGTCGACCTCGGCTACCTCACGTACTACGTCACGTACGGGATCGCCACCGGGCAGATCGAAGCCGCCCCCGGAGCGACGTTCAATGCCGGCCGGATGGGCACCTACACCATCGAGACCGACCCCACCCGTGACGCCGGCTTGCGCGTCCTCATGGGCCCGTTCACGGTGTACAACGCCGACAACGTCGGCACCGGCGAAGCGGCGCCGGCCACCACGGCCGCCGGGTGACGTCCTGATTTCGCGATCTGGTCACCCAGGTTCTCGATATCGAGAATGTGGGTGACCAGATCGGCCGATCGCGTCAGGTCTTCCGTTCCGCGATCTCGGCGCGCATCGTGCGCATTCCGCGACGATCCGCGCCCAGACGCCTCGCGTGAGACGATGTCGCGCCCAGATACGGGTGGCCGCCGACGGCGACGTCTCGATCCGCCGGCGATGTCCTCGAGCAGTGGCGACGAACCTCGACGATCATCGTTCCACCGGGTCGGCCGCGCCACGGCTCAGCACTCCCCCTGCATCCGATGGGCAGGGTACCCGCGGACGAACGGTGGTGGGTTATCGCTCGCTGACGCGTGCCGCCCGAGGCGCGACACTGACGGGGCATGCCGCACGACCACTCCCACGGACACGACGAGTTCGACTGGGCGGCGTCGGCGGCCCACCTCGCCGCGTGGGACCGCGTGTGGGCAGGCGCCTACCGCGACGTGGCCGAGTGGCTCGGCATCGGTGCCGGCGCGCACGTCGCCGACGTCGGTTCGGGGGCCGGCGGCTTCGCCGCCGCGCTCGCCGAACGGGTGGGCGCCGACGGCCAGGTGACGCTGATCGACGGGGACGAGCGGCTGCTCGACGTCGCCCGCGCCAACCTGCCGCCCGGTATCGACGTGCGGAGCGTGCACGCCGACCTCGAGGGGGCGCCGCTCGGCGCGCTGGTCACCGAGCGCTTCGACATCGTCCACGCCGGCAACGTGATCCACCACACCGACGACCAGCAACACACGGTCGACGACCTCGCCCGATTGCTCCGGCCCGGTGGTCGGCTCGTGCTCGCCGAGGGCGGGCTCACCCCGCGCTTCCTCCCTCGTGAGTACGGGCTGGGCGAACCGGATCTCGAGGCCCGCCTCGACGCGGCGACGGCTCGGTGGTTCTGGAGCCACGTCCGCCCCGGCGAGGCGACCGTGGCGATGCCCCACGGCTGGGGTGTCGCGCTCGGCGCCGCCGGCCTGGCCGACGTGCGCTCCCGATCATTCCTGGTCGACGTGCCGCCGCCGCTCGGCACCGACGAGCGTTCCCTGGTCGCGGACGCGCTGGCCGATGCGGCGGGCCGCGCCGGCGAGTGGCTGAGCGACGACGATCGTGCCGCCGTGGCCGCCCTGGTCGACCCGACCCGGCCCGACGGCGTCCATCAGCGCCCGGACGTGTTCATCCTCGCCGCGCGCACGTTCCACGTCGGGACCGCCTGAGGTCCCGGGTCGGCGGTCAGATGTGCCGGTCGTGTCGCCGGTGGTCGGTCGCACTAGCCGCAGTCGGTCTCGACCGGCGGAACGTCGAGGTCGACGAGGTAGTCGTCGATGATGGTGGCGGCGCAGTCGCTGACGCCGTAGCACGTGTGGTTGTCGGCGACGACCACGATCAGGCGGCCGTCCTCCAGCGTCGACGCCATCGCGCGGGACCCGGCGAGCGGCGTCGCCGCATCGCCGGTGGCACCGCAGACGACGATCGGACCGGCGCCGGCCCCGGTGATCGTCACGCGTGGGTCCTGCGGAGGCGGGAAGAACGTGCACCCGTAGTCGCCGGTGGTGCCGGGATCGAGGCGCGGCGCAGCCTGGCGGAACAGGGAACTGTCGGCATCGGCCTGGCCGACGGTCGGGCGCTCGGTCGAGTCCATGCAGCCGATCACGGCGAACGCCTCCAGCTCGTTGCCCCACGTCCCGTCCGAACGGCGCTGGTAGTAGTCGTCGAAGAGCGCCAGCAGCCCGCTGCCGTCGCCCTGATCGGCCTGCGCCAGTGCCGCCGACAGCGCCGGCCACGTCGTCTGGTGGTACAGCGCGTTGGCCACCGCCAGCAGCGCCATGCCGCGGGTGAGCGCCGGTCGGCCGGACACCGTCGGCAACGGCACGGCGTCGAGCTCGCCCATCAGCTGGTCGAAGGCGCCCTCGGCGTCACCATCGTGGTGGAACGCGCAGTCGGAATCGGTCGAGCACTCGGCGAGGTACGACCGCAAGGTGGACTCGAAGCCGCTGCTCTGACCGACGTAGCGCTGGAGCCGGCCGGCGTTGGGGTCGACCGCTCCGTCGAACACGGCGGCACGCACGGTGTCGGGGAACAGCGTCGCCCACGTCCCACCGAGTTCGGACCCGTAGCTGAACCCGAAGTAGCTGATCTGGTCCTCACCCAACGCCTTGCGGATCGAGTCGATGTCACGCGCCGAGTTGTTCGTCCCGACGAACTGGACGATGTCGCCGTTCTTCTCGATGCACTGCTCGGTGAAGTCGCGCGCCTGGTCGACGATCGCGTCGACCTCGGCCTGGTCGTCCGGCGTGATGTCGGTGCCGGTCAGGGAGTGGTCGTAGTCGTCGATGCAGTCGATCGCCGGCGTGCTGAGCCCCGTCCCGCGCGGGTCCCAGCCGACGATGTCGAAGGCTTCGAGCAACGGCTCGTCGTAGACCTGCGTCGGCGAGCACGGCGAAATCGCGACTCGGGAAGCCCGGTCCGCCGCGGTTGACGAGCAGTGCGCCGACGCGATCACCCGTGGCGCGGTGGCGGGCGAGGGACAGGGTGAAGCTGCCGGCGAGGGGGTCGGCGTAGTCGATCGGCACCGCGAGGTGGCCCTCGTCGACGCCGTCGCCGAGGGCGTCGGCGTCCCACTCGATCGCCGCCGGTCGGAACGACGCCGAGGGATCCGGCTGCGGCGCGGTGATCACCGGCCGGGACGTCTCGGGCGTCGACGGATCCGGCGAGGCGGCCCGGGCGGTGGTGACGACGCCGGTCCCGACCAGAGCGAGCGCGACCGCGCCGGCGCACGCCCAGCGCCGGAGCGGGACACGAGGGACGGGCGGGGTCATCGGCACCGCATGGTAGGGAGCCCGGCAGCGTTCGCCTGCAGGCGGTCGACCGTCGTGACGATCAGGCGACCGACGCGCAGTTCGTCTCGTCGGCCGGGGGGTCGAGGTCGACGAGATAGTGGTCGATGATGTCGTCGGCACAGTCGGTGATGCCGTAGCAAGTGTGCTGATCGGCCGCCACGACCACGAGGCGGCCGTCCTCCAGCGCCGAGGCCATCCTCCGGGTGCCCTCGAATGGGGTCGCCGGGTCGCCGGTGGTACCGCAGACCACGATCGGCCCCGCCCCGACGCCGGTGATCGTCACGCTGGGATCGTCGGACGACGGGAACGCCGCGCACATGTCCTCGTAGTCGCCGATCGTCCACGGCTTCATTCGCGGTGCGACGTCGCGGAGTGACGGCGCCGCGGCGTCGGCCTCCTCCACCGTCGGATGATCGGCGTAATCGATGCACTGGATCACCCGGTAGGCCTCCTCACCGTTCCCCCAGGTGCCGTCGAGGCGGTAGCCGTAGTAGGAGTCGTACAAGGCCAGCAGCAGGGCGCCGTCGCCCTGCTTCGCGGAGGCCAGCGCCTCGGACAGCGCTGGCCAGTCGGCGTCGGTGTACAGCGCCGCGCTGACGGCGATGTTGGCCATGAACCGCGTGAGGGGCGGACGGTCAGAGGTGGTGGGCAGCGGCTTGGCGTCGATCTTCAACATCAACCGGTCGAAGGCGCCTTCGGCGTCACCATCGTTGTGGAACGCGCAGTTCGCGTCGGCCGAGCAGCTCGGCGAGGAACGCCGACAGGGCGTTCTCGAAGCCGATGCTCTGCTCGACGTCCCAGCGGACACTGTCGGCGGTGGGATCCTTGGCGCCGTCGAGCACGGCGGCCCGCACGGTGTCGGGGAACAACGTCGCCCACGTCGCGCCGAGCTCGGAGCCGTAGCTGAACCCGAAGTAGCTGATCTGCTCCTCGCCCAGCGCCTTGCGGATGGAGTCGATGTCACGCGCCGAGTTGTTCGTGCCGACGAACTGCAGGATGTTGCCGTTCGCGGCGACGCAGTCGTCGATGAACTCGTGGAGCAGACCGACGACCTCGTCACGCTCGGCCTGGTCGTCCGGGGTCATGTCGGTGCCGGCGTAGAACCGGTCGTAGTCGTCGATGCAGTCGATCGCCGGCGTGCTGCGGCCCGCCCCCCGCGGGTCCCATCCGACGATGTCGAAGGCGTCGAGCAGCGCCTGGTCGTAGATCTGGTCGGCGTACACGGCGAGATCGGTGCCGCCGGCACCGGGTCCGCCGGGGTTGACGAGCAGCGAGCCGACGCGGTCGCCCGTGGCGCGGTGACGGGCGAGGTACAGCGTGAAGGTGCCGGCATCGGGGTTGGCGTAGTCGATCGGCACGACGAGGTGACCCGCGTCGACACCAGGGCCGAGGGCGTCGGTATCCCACTCGATCGGGTCCGGATCGAACGACGCCGAGGGATCAGGTCGCGGGGCGGTGATCACCGGCTCGGACATGTCCGCCGCCGACGACGCCGGCACCAGCGACGCCGCGTGATCGCTGATGGCGGCGGTCACGAGAAAGCCGGCTGTCGCGGCGATGGCGGACACACGCGTCCGGCGACGCGACCTACCGGTGGGCCGCGGCGTCATTGCGGGACTGCTCGATGACGATCGCGCTGACGCCTGCGGTCACCGGATCGGCGGCGCGGGTCAGCTCGTGCCGTCGGCCGACGTGTCGTCGGTCTCGGGAGACGGGGCGCAGTCGGTCTCGTGCGGCGGGACGTCGAGGTTGACGAGGTAGTCGTCGATGATGGCGTCGCCGCACTCGCTGGCCCCGTAGCAGATGTGCCCGTCGGAGACGATCACCACCAAACGGCCGTCCTCGAGCGTCGACGCCATGCCGCGGGTGCTGTTGAGCGGGGTGGCCGGGTCACCGGTGGCCCCACACACGACGATCGGGCCGGCGCCGGCACCGGTGATGGTGACCCGCGGGTCGTCGGGCACGGCGGGAAGAAGGAGCACTGGTAGCCCCCGGTCGTCCCCGGGCTGATCCGTGGCGCCGCCTCCACGAACTCGGCGGCCAAGGCGTCCTCCTCGGCGACCGTCGTGCGTTCGGTCGAGTCCATGCAGACGATCACCGTGAACGCCTCATGGTCGTTGCTCCACGTGCCGTCGGCGTTGCGCCCGTAGTAGTCGTCGAAGAGGGCGAGCAGCGGGTTGCCGTCGCCCTGCTCGGCGGCGACGAGCGCGTCGGCCAGTTCGGGCGAATCGGTCGTGTAGTAGAGCGCCTGGTGGCGGCCATGAGCGCCATGCCACGCGTCAGCGAGGGGCGGCCCGGGGTGGTCGGCAGCGGCTTGGCGTCGAGCTTGAGCATCAGGCGGTCGAAGGCGCCCTCGGCGTCGCCGTCGTGGTGGAAGGAGCACGCAGGGTCGGCGGAGCAGCCGGCGAGGAACGTCGTCAGCGAGTTCTCGAACCCGATGGTCTGGGACGAGCGTCTCCTGCGAGGTCGTCGGCGTTCGGGATCGATGGCGCCGTCGAGCACCGCGGCCCGAACCGTGTCCGGGAACAGCGTCGCCCACGTGGCGCCGAGCTCGGAGCCGTAGCTGAACCCGAAGTAGCTGATCGTGTCCTCGCCGAGCGCCTTGCGGATCGAGTCCATGTCACGGGCCGAGTTGTTGGTGCCGACGAACTGGAGGATGTCCTGGTTCTTCGGTCGACGCAGTCGTCGGTGAACTCCTTGGCGAGGTCGACGATCTCGCTGGCGCTCGGCCTCGTCGTCCGGCGTGATGTCGTACCGGTGAAGAAGTGGTCGTAGTCGTCGATGCAGTCGATCGCCGGCGTGCTGAGCCCGGTGCCGCGAGGGTCCCAGCCGATGATGTCGAAGGCGTCGAGCAGCGGCTGGTCGAAGTTGTACTCGGCGTAGGTGGCCGAAGTCGCTGCCGCGGGACGCCGGGCCCGCCCGGGTTCACCAGCAGCGAGCCGACGCGGTCGCCGGTGGCGCGGTGACGGGTGAGGTACAGCGTGAAGGTGCCGGCGTCGGGGTTGGCGTAGTCGATCGGCACGACGAGGTGGCCCTCGTCGACACCCTCGCCGAGGGCGTCCATCGACCACTCGATCGCCGCCGGCTGGAACGACGCCGACGGATCGGGTGTCGGGGCGGTGATCACCGGCTCGGACGACTCGGGGACGGACGCATCGGGCGACGACGTGTCGGAGCGGACGAGTCCGGCGCCGACGACTCCGGAACCGACGAGCCGGGCGTCGACGAGTCCGTCGGTGCGGCGGCCGGCGAGGCCGCGGCCGCGGCGGTGGCGAGGCCGGTCGCGAGCAGGCCGAGCACACCGGCGAGGGCGAGGGCGCGGGTCCGGTGACGCGTGCGACGGGCGGCAGGAGCGTTCATCGGGTCGGATACTAGATGACGGTCCGCCCGGTTGCCCCGGCGCCATCCCAGCGTGCGCCGCACTCAGTCGGCGTCGGTGGCGCTGGCGACCTGGAGGAGGGTCGGTTGGCGGTGGGCGATGAGGATGCCGCGTCCGGCGGCCATCGGCAGCCCGGGCCGCAGCTGGGCGCGCACGCCCGTCATCTGCAGCACGTCGCCGGCCGAGTCGGGCTGCAGGATGAGCATCGTCGGCTCGCGCCGCAGTTCGAGGAGCATCGAGTTCTGCGTGTACCCGGACAGGTTGCGCCACTCGATCGATCCGATCAGCCGGCTGCGCTCGGTCTTGACGATGCGGTCGTACGTCGCCGGCAGGGCCGACTGGTCGTAGCGGTCGAGATCGTCGACCACGAGGATGTACGGCTGGGCCTTGGGCATCGCCTCGCACAGCGCGGCGAAGTCCTCGACGAGCTCGAGCATCGGATCCGATCGCGCCGGGGCGTGCCGTCCCGGGCCGCCGATGTCGTCACCGAGCCCGACGGTCCAGACCTCGTGGCCGGCGGCCACGAGGGAGCGGGCGACGTGGGCGAGCGCGGTCGAGCGTCCCGATCGTGCCGGACCGACGACGCAGAGCCCGGTGTGCTCGACGCTGACCTCGACCACCGCGCCGAAGACGTCGGTGCGCCCCAGCGTGAACCGCTCTGGGGAGCCGGCGACGAGCGGGACCCGCACGCGATCGGGCGGGGCGGTCGATGACAGCGCGCTGCGAGGAACGTCCTCCAGCGAGGCTGCGAACTCGGCGATGGCGGCGCCCTGGGCGGCCGCCTTGGCCTCGGTGCCGACCACCCCGATCTGCACGAGCTGGCCGTCCCAGATCCCCCGTCCGTTGGGGAGCTCGATCCCCCGGCTGAGCCCCGACGGGATCGAGTACTCGCCGTAGCCGGCCTCGTCGGTCTGGCGCAACACGAGCCGGGCGCCGAGCGCCGACATCACCAGCGCGGGCACGGCGGCGCGTCGGTCGGTGGTGAGGATCGCGTGGATGCCGAGCTGGCGGCCGTCGGTGATGATCCGCTGCAGCTCGCCGAACCAGTCGAGCGGCCCGAACTCCATCGGCCGGACGTTGCCGAGCAGCGCCGACAGGTTCTGGAAGCCGTCGATGAGCACCACGATCCGCGGGAGCGGGCGCCCCTTGTCGAGGTAGGCCGAGAGGTTCTCGGCCTGCACGTCGAGGGCGGCCAGCAGCGGCCGGCGTCGATCGAGCTCCGCCCCGAGCAGCTTCACCACCCGGGTCATCGACTCGAGGTCGTCGCCCGTGGCGACCGCGGCGACGTGCGGCAGGGCGCCCAGGGTGACGAGCGATCGCGACACGGCGTCGATGACGAACAGGGTCACCTCGTCGGGGGTGGCGTCGGCGACGGCGGCCATGGCGGCGGTCCGCAGGGCGGTCGTCTTGCCGGCACCGCCACTGCCGCCGATGAGCAGCCCGCCGGTCTCCTCGAGGTCGAACACCGCCGGGTACTGCGCCTGGGCCGCCGGGTCGTCGAGCATCCCCAGGGTGATGAAGCGACCCTTGCGGCCCGGCGCGGCCGTGAACGAGGGTCGCTCGATCGCCAGCCAGTCGAGCTCCTCGGGCAGCATCTCGCGCCACGGCTTGCGCGGCGTCGGCCAGCTCGGCGCCGCCTTGGCGACCGCGGCGAGCAACGCGTCGAGATGGGTGACCACGCCCTCGTCACGACGGGACGCGGCGGGAGCCGCCGGCGGTGGCGGCGCTGGCGCCGGGACCGGCGGGGGCAGCGGGACGCGATCGGGGCCGGCGGCGGGGGCACCGTCAGGTGGCGCGGCGGTGCCGGCGCGACGGTCGGCGGGGGCAGGTGGGGGGCGCCCCACCCCGACGGCAACCGGGGATCGTTCGGTGGTGCGAGCAGCCCGGCGCCGCCCGCGGCCGGGATGGCAACGGTCCGACGGGAGTAGCCGACGGTCGCCGTGCGGCCCGCCCGGGTGGTGCGACGCCCCGACTGGGTGGTCGTGATGCCGCCCGGACGGGCCACGTTGCCGAACGGGCGCACCACGACGGGGCTGACGTCGGCGTCCTGTGTGAGCGCGGCGCCGGTGAACGCCGACTGGAACTCGGTCAGGTCGGTGGGCCCCAGGCGGGCGAAGCCGCGTCCCTTCAACGGCAGGGGGATGTCGGCGGCCGCGCCGACGCCGATCACCGTCTTCGACTCGCTGGCGTCGAGCATCCGCAGCGAGATGCGCAGGTTGGTGTTGGCGAGGATGTTCTCGTTGACCGAGCCCGAGGGCCGTTGCGTGGCGAGGATCAGGTGCACACCGAGACTGCGGCCGCGCTGGGCGATGTCGACGACCCCGGCCACGAAGTCCGGGACCTCCTTGACCAGGGTGGCGAACTCGTCGACGACGATCACCAGCGACGGCGGGGCCTCGTCGGGGTAGCGCTCGAGCATCTCCGCCAGATCCTTGGCCTTGCCCTCCATCAGCCGCATGCGGTGGTTCAGCTCGGCCCGCAACGAGGTGAGCGCGCGCAGCGACAGGCTGGCGTCGAGGTTGGTGACGTACCCGACGGTGTGCGGCGCCGACCCGAACACGACGGTGGCCGCGCCGCCCTTGTAGTCGACGAACAGGAAGGTCAGTCGCGTCGGCGGGTACTCGTGGATCAACGCCGACACGATCGACTGGAGCAGCTCGCTCTTGCCGGCGCCGCTCGTGCCGCCGATGAGCGCGTGGGGTCCGTGCTCCACCAGGTCGAGCTCGAGCGGGCCGTCGGGGCCGACGCCGATCGGGGCCCGCAACCCGTAGGGCATCGGCCTCGACCAGGTGGCGTTGATCGACAGCGGCGTCGGCGGTTCCGAGCCGAACAACGACAGCAGCGGCACGACCCGGGGGATCGCCGTCGTGGCGCTGGCGGAGGTGGCGTCGCGCAGCGGGGCGAGCGACATCGCCACCTTGTCGATCAGCCGGGCGTTCGCCGGCTCGGGTTCGAACTCCTCGCCGGGAGCGTCGGGCTCGGTGAACCACACCGACGACACGGCGCCGCCGGATGCGGGAACGCACCGGAAGGTCGCCTTGGCCTGTCGCGGCACGCGGGCGTCCGAGTCGACGGCCGCCACCACCGAGATGCCGGCCGCCGGGCACAGCTCGAGCAGCTGCGACGCCAGCGCCGGATCGACGTCGGCCGATTCGTCGAGGACGACGAGGATCCACGGCCAGCGGTGGTCGCCCTGGTCGTCGGCGGTTCGCATCCGGGCGACCGACAACAGCTGGCGGAGCAGGGCGGCCGCCGCATCGGCGGTGTCGGTGATGTGGTCGCCGGCGATGGGCGACGTCGCCGAGCGCGTGTGCGGCAGCCACTTCACCCACGTGCCGAGACCCTGGTCGTAGCCCTCGAGCACCACGATCACGAGGTCTTCGGGGCTGTGCAGCGTCGCCGCCTGCAACAGCACCGACGAGCACATCGGCTGCACACTGACCGGCTCGCCGTGGAGTCCGAACACGCCGAGCTCGGCGAGGTTGACGCAGATCGGCGACGCCGGCAGGCGATCGTGACCGGCGAGGGCGGCGTTGACCGCGTCGCGGAGGTACTCCTCCCCGGAGGTGTCCGGCTCGACGGTGACCTTGGACGCCACGGTGCCGATCCCGAGCCGGGTGCGCAGGAACTCGGCGTCGCCCCGCTGGCGCGACCACAGGTCGAGCGTCCGCAGCATCGCCCGCCGAGCGAGGTCGGCGAGATCGGGTGACTGGTCGATGCGCTCGGCCCGTTCGGCGAGCAGCGCCTCGGCGACCTCGCGCTGGCGCTTGTCGAGCCGCGTGCGCAGGTCGGCGACCTGATCGTCGAACTTGACCTTGCCGGACTTGCGGGTGTCGACCTGGTTGCCGACCATCATCACCGGCGTCATCAGCATCATCATCAACATCGTCGGCGTCTTGGTGATGGCGTACATGCCGAGGCCCATCGCCACCGGCATCGCCAGCGGGAGCATCGTGAACCGCTTCTTCTCCGGCTTGGTCGGGATGGCACCCAGCGGTTTGAACGTCCGCTCCGTCACCAGCACCGGCTTGTACGGCGTGCGGCGGAACGGGACCTGCCCGAGCTGGTCGCGCTCGGAGTCCGACGAGCGACTGAACACGCGCAGGGCGACGGCGGTGGCCCCGAACTGGACGACGTCGTTGGGCCCGACCGGAACCGGGTCGGTGACCGTGACGCCGTTGACGGTGAGCGGATTGACCACGTCGGCGGCTGGGACCAGCTGCGTCGAGAGGTCGTCCTGCACGTCGATCACCAGGTGGTGGGCCGACACCGTCGGATCGTCGATGCGCACGTCGTTGTCCGGATCTCGCCCGACCCGGTGCCGTCCGGGGGCCAGCACGTAGGAGCGGCCGGCCTCGGGGCCGGCCGTCACGTCGCAGCTCACCGCCTCCGCCAAGGGTGCGGCGACCACCGGATCGAGCCCGTAGAGCTCGAAGCGCAGGGTGTCCCCCGACACGACGCCGCTCTCGAGGATCAACGCGTCGAGCGGGAGCTCGGCGGCGGTCCGCTCGAGGAACACCGCTTGGCTGCGGTCCCACTCGACGTCACAGAAATCCGCGGCCGCCCGCAACAGATCGGGAACCGAGTGGTACGACTCGACGTCGAAACGAAGGTCAGCAGGCGGCAGATGACGCCAGCGGACACGTACCAACAGCTCCATCGACTCCCTTTCCTACCGCAGCCGTCGGCGTCACCCGCATAACCGGTGGTACTTTGGGGAACCTTCGGGTGCGTCAGGCGCCGGTGACGGCGTGGATGGACCGACCACGAATCCGAGGAGGACACAGCCACATGACCGATATGAAGGCGATCAATCCCGCGGCGATCGAGACCTACGCCGGGCAGATCAACAGCGGCGTCGACGCCATCGTCCAGGGTCTCAACGACCTCTGCGCGCACATCACCAACGTCAACTACGGCGGACGCAACGCCTACGCGTTCAAGTCCGACTCGAGCCGAGTGGCGAACAGCCTCTCGACCAAGATCCACGAGGCGCTCACCCAGCTGGCGCGCCAGGTCGCCCAGGCCACCTCCGACCTGTCGGGATCGCTCGGCGGCTCGGGGATCGTGATCAACCTCAAGGACAACAAGTTCACGCCCGCCAGCCCGGGCGAGAACAGCGACCGCGGCGTGGCGTCGATGTCGGGCCTGAAGACGCTGGCGTCGCAGGTCGAGACGGCGTTCACCGCGATCGCCGCCGGCATCGCCAAGGTCGCCGACATGCCGCCGAACAGTCCCGCCGGGTGGATGGGCGACCGCCGCAACCTCGCCGAGGGACACATCAACGAGTTCGTCGGGATGTCGAAGGGCAGCTGCACCACCACGCAGGACAGCCTGACCAAGTACATCCAATCTCAGATGAGCTCGCTCGACGGGCAATGACCGCGCCGCCGTCGCCGCCGCGAGGCGCTGACCGCACGGCAACGAGCCCTCACCGCGTGATCGACCGTCGCGGCGCGCCCGCAGCCGGTCGGTCGCGCCGGGGCACGGCCCACGAGACACGGGGAGGAAGCGATGGGTGAGGTCGCCGGTGACATCGAGTTCGACTTCGTTGGTTCGTTGCGGGTCGCCCGCGAACTGTGGGCCCTCGCCGACCAGCTGACCACCAAGATGGGCGCCCGCGAGACCGCAGGCGCTCACGCCGCGACGGACTGGCTCGGCCCCCACCACGACGACTTCGTGGGGCGGATGCGTGTCGAGCGGATCAACGTCGACGGAGCGGCTCCGCAACTCCGCAGTGCCGCTCAGGCGTGGGCGGTGCAGTGGCAGCAGGCGATGGACCAGCAGAACCAGATCCTGATGGCTCGCGAATGGGACTCGAGGCACGGTGACTGGCTGCACAACCACTCGTTCGGCATCCTCGGTTCGGGGCCGAAACGTCCCCCTGATCCCGTTCCTGCGGCGCTGCCGAGCGCCCCGGACTTCAGCCCGACCCGCTCGTTCTACACCGCCGCCAACCCGTGATGCGGCAGGAGATGACATGACGTCATTGCGTTCCCCGGCCACGCAGGCCGCCGCTGGCCGCTCACTCGCTGGCGCTCGCTCGCTCGCATCGGAGACATGACATGACCGTTTGTTCAGCCCGGCCGGCCCGTCTGGCGTCGTTCGCCGACGTGGCCGAGGCCCGCGGCACGCTGCAGACCACGCGCACCAGCGTGGCGGCGGATCAGGCGGCGGTCGAGAAGGCCTGCCCCGGCCGTTCGGTGAGCGTGCCCGTGCTCGCCGACCTCGTGGCGGTGTTCGCCGGCATGAAGGACACCGAGGACTTCGTCGAGATCGTCCACGACGCGGTGGTCGCCGCCGACACAGGGCGACGGCGGGCCGGTCACCTACGACGGTCCGGCCGTCGACGCCGCCCTGAAGAAGGTCGGCCTCAACGCCCCGCCGGCGCCCATCGAGATCGACCAGACGACGATGGACATGCCGCCACCGCTCACGTCGGGCTACATCGACGACCCGATCAACGCCTCGAACGGCAACATGATCCATCGCGAGGACGACATCGACTTCCCGGCGATCGCCGCGGCGTTGAACATCGCCCGCACGTGGAACTCGCGCGGCGCCGATCGGCCCGGGGCGTTCGGCGCCGGGTGGACGTCGGTGCTCGACATGCACCTCGACGTGTCGGCGGGTCGCGTCGTCGCCCGGCTGGCCGACGGGAGCACGGTCGCCTACGAGCAGGACGGCGACCACTGGACCGCGGCCGGGGTGCCGCAGCTGCGCCTGTCGCGCGACACCGACGGTTGGGTGCTGCAGACCGACGTCGTGCGCCGGTTCCGGTTCGACGCCGACGGTGCGCTCACCGGCTGGCGCGTCGGCGTCGCCGAGGTCACCGCCGCCCGCGACGCCGCCGATCGCATCGTCGCCCTGCACGAGCGGGTCACCGGGCGATCGCTCGAGATCGTGTGGCGCGGCGACGGCCTGGTCGAGCGGCTGGTCAGCGACGACGGCCGAACCGTCGAGTACCAGCGCGACGACGACGGGCTGCTCCAGCGCGTCGTCGGCGTGGCCGGCGCGGTCGAGTACGTCTGGGACGACGACCTGCTGATCTCGGTGGTCGACGCCGACGGCGTCGCCGCCTTCGTCAACGAGTACGACGGCGACGACCACAAGGTGGTCCGCCAGACCAGCCCGTTCGGGCGGGTGTCGACGTACGAGTACGAGGAGTCGGGGCTGACGGTGTTCTCCGACGCCGCTGGGGTGGCGCAGGGGATGCGTCACGACCGCCTCGGCAACCTGACGGCGATCTTCGACGTCGACGGCTCGGCGATGCACCTCGCCTACGACGACGAGCGGCGGGTGGTGCGCGTCACCGAGCGCGACGGGGCCACGGTGCGCTACCGCTACGACGGCGACGACCTGGTCGAGCGCACCGATCCCGACGGGCTGTCGGAGCGCTGGCGCTGGGACGACCGCCACCGCCTGATCGAGGACATCGACCGAACCGGCGCGGTGACGCGCTTCGAGTACTTCACCGATCACATGGCGCCGTCGCGCGTCGTCGGGCCCGACGGGGCCGTGACGTCGCAGACGCTCGACGACCGCGGCCTGCCGATCGAGATCGTCGACCCCGACGGGGTGGTGACGCGCCTGCAGTGGGACCGCGACGGTCAACTGGTCGCGACGACCGACGCGCTCGGCGCGGCGACCACCTTCGACTACGACGACGCACGGCATGCTGCATCGCATCGTCCCGGCGTCGGGTGCCCCGACGGTGATGGACGTCGAGGGCGGGCGGATCGTGCGCACCGAGCGCGGCGGGGCGGTGTGGGAGTACCGCTACACGCCCGCCGGGCGGGTGTCGCGGCGGCGTCGAACCGGGCGGCATCGGGTGGTCGGCCACGTTCGGCCAGCACGGCGCGCTGGCGACGTTCAGCGACGCCGAAGGATCGACCGTCGAGTTCGCCTACGACGCGATCGGCAACGTCACCGCCACCACCGCGCCCGACGGCGCGGTGTACCGGAACCTGTTCGACGAGGTCGGCCGCCAGATCGCCGCGGTCGACCCGACCGGCGCGACGTGGGCCAAGCGCTACGACCGGCGTGGCCGTCTGATCGAGCTGACCGATGCCAACGGCAACGTGTGGAAGCGGCGGCTCGACGTGCTCGGCCGCACCGTCTCGTCCACCGCTCCCGACGGCGCGGAGACGACGTGGACGTATCACCCCAACGGCGAGATCGCCGCGGTCATCGGCCCCGACGGCCGGGCCTGGCGCACCGAGCTCGACGGCGCCGGACGTCCGATCGCGCGGATCGATCCGCGCGGGGCACGCTCCGTGATCGAGTACACGCCCGGTGGCCGGGTGGCGTCGCGGACGAGCCCGGCCGGTCGCAGCGAGCGCTTCGAGTACGACGCGTGCGGCCGCCTCGCCGCCGTGACCGGGTTCGACGACGTCCGCCGGACGATCGGCCGCGACGCACGGGGCTGGATCGCCACGGTGGCCACCACCGATCCCGCCACCGACGCGGAGCGGGCGACCCGGACGGTCGAGTACCGCTGGGACGACGATTACCGCCTGGTCGGGGTGACGGCGTCCGACGCCGAGTTGGGTGAGCGGGTGACGACCATCCGCCGCGACGCCGGCGGACGGGTGCTCGAGTCGATCGACCCCACGGGCGTGACGACGCGCTTCGAGTGGGACAGCCGCGGACTGATGGCGTCGGCCACCGACCCGGCCGGCGGTGTCACGTCGTACGACTACGACCGGCGCGGCCGCCTGTCCGGGATGCTCACGCCGGGCGGCGCCCGCACCACGGTCGGCTACGGGCTCGACGGTCGCCAGGATTCGGTGACCGATCCCGCCGGCGTGCGCACGACCCTGCTCCGCGAGGCCAACGGTTTCGTCGTCGGCGCCCGTCACGCCGACGGCTCGGGCTGGGACCGGCGGTTGGACGCGATGGGTCGAGAGATCGAGCGGGTCGGCACCGACGGGACGGTCGCCGGCCGGTTCGGCTACGACACCGCCGGACGACTGACCTCCGCGGTCGAGCCGGCCACCGGTGTCACGGTCGAGTTCCTGTGGGACGACGCCGATCGGCTCGAGACGACGAGCGGTCCGGACGGCACCCGGCGCATCGAACGCGACGCCGACGGCTGGGTGACCGCCACGGTCGATCCCGACGGTGTCCGCACGGTCTTCCAGCGCGATGCGACCGGCCGTGTCGTGGGCGCCGAGCCCGACGCCGTGCCGAGCGGCCGGATCGCCGAGCTCGCCGACGCCGAGGCGCGCGACGGACGGACGACGCGATCGTGCCGGCCGTCTCACGATCGGGCGCGACGGCACCGTGTACCGCTACGACGACGTCGGTCGACTGGCCGAGATCGCGCCGCCCGACAGCGCCTCGACCCGGTACACGTACAGCCAGAACGGGCTGCTGGTCACCGAGACCGGCCCCCACGGCGGGCGGTCGTACCGCTACGACCGCGCCGGGCGTGTCGTCGAGGTCGACGACGGTTCCGGTACCACCACCATCGACTACGACGACCACGGCCGCCGCCGCCGGGAGACGCGGCCCGACGCCAGCAGCGTCGTCTATCGCTGGGACGTCTTCGACCGCCTGGTCGGCATCGACCGCTACGACGGCCTCGACCACATCCTCGGCAGCGTCGACGTCAGCTACGACGCGCTCGGGCGGCCCCATCTCGTCGACGACGACGTCGTCGGCTACGACCCGGTGAGCGGACTGCCGGCACGACTCGGCGACCGCCACCTGACGACCGACGTCCCCGCCGACACGTCGACCGAGAACCCGCTCGGCGGCGTACCCGTCGGCGACCTGTGGGTGCTCGGGGTGCGCGCCCTCGACCCGGCGACGCATCAGTTCCTGTCGCCCGATCCCCTGCTCCCGGTCCCGGGCAGCAACGGGTCAGCGTCGTCCTACACCTACAGCTGGAACGATCCGATCAACTGGGCCGACCCCACGGGGATGCGCCCGCTGTCGGTCGAGGAGTTCGGCCAGGTGATGGACAAGGCCGAGCAGAGCAAGCTCGGCGCGGCGTGGGAAGCGATCAAGAACGATCCGTGGGGCACGCTCGCCATGGTCGGCGTCGTCGCTGCCGGCGTGGGACTGTGCTTCGTCTGCCCGGTCGTGGGAGCCGGCATTCTCATCGGCGTCGCCGCGGCCAGCGCGTCGGGGATCGCCACCGGCACCTTCAATCCGCGCCTCGTGGCGCTCAGCGGTGCGATCGGCGCGATCCCCGGCGGCAACACCCTGCGCGGCGCCATGATGCTCGGCGCCGCCACCGGCGCGGGCGAGACGGTCGCCGGCAGCCTCATCAACGGACAGGGCTTTCCCAGTCCACAGCAGTTGCTCCTCGGCACCGCGGCCGGGACCGCTGGCGGCGGGCTGGGCTACGGCGCGAGCCAGGGCCTCGCCCGGCTGCGGACCGGCTCGGGTGCGGTCACTCCCAACGCGACCGCCGCGCTCGATCACTCGCCCACCCCGCCGGTGCTGCCCGAGTTCGACGGCACGACGCACGGCGTTCTCGTCACGCACGAGGGGGCCACCTATCCGCTCGAGTCGGGCGGACCGACGCCCTTCCCCAACTACCCGAACGCCCGACACGTCGAGGGCCAGGCGGCCATCACGATCAGGGAGACCGACTCGACCGGCGGGACCGTGTACCACAACAACCCGAACGGCACGTGCAACTACTGTCACAACATGACGTCGACGTTGCTGCCCGAGGGTGCGACGCTGCAGGTCGTGCCGCCGCGAAGGCGCGGTCCCCAGGGCCCGAACTGGCACGACCAACCGACCACCTACACCGGGAACGCCAACGACCCGAAGCCACCGAAACCGAGGTAGGCGTCGTGCACGCGCTCGAGGTGATCGTTCTCGACGAGCCGCGCACCGTGACGACCCGTGGCGAGCTGGCGGAGGTGATCGCCTCCCGCGTCGACGGCGGCAACCATTTCGAGATCGCCTCGGCGACATCGCGCGTATCCGATGCTCGACGTGCTGGTACGGGACCCGTACGCCGTGGTCCACTACTTCGTCCGACGAGGGCGAGGCCGGCGACCAAGCCGACCGTCGAGGTCGCCGACGCTCCTGACGAGGTCGACTTCCCGCAGAGCGGGTCGGGCGAAACGATCACGATGCCGGGCTCGGTGCTCGTCGACGTCGCGACGGCGGTCGAATGTGTCGAGCAGTTCGCCGAGACGCTCGACCGCCCGACGTCGGTCGAGTGGATCGGGCTGTGACCGACGACGACACCGATCGGTACCGGCACTACGTGGCGGCGGGGCACGTGGAGGGCAAGGCGGCGATCCAGATCCGCCTCGCCGGCTCGACCGGTGGCACCATGCACCACAACAATCCCAACGGCACCTGCCCGTACTGCCTCCACCAGGTGCCGACGCTGCTGCCCGAAGGTGCGACGTTGACGGTCATCCCCCCACCCGGCGCCACGGCGCCGAGCCCCTGGTGGACGGCCGAGCCGATCACCTTCGTCGGCAACGACCGCCAGCCGACGCCGCCGTCGCCCGAGCCTCCGACCCGATGATCCACCGCGTCGACGTGTTCCACCTCACTGGTCAGGAGCTCGTCACGACCGCGGAGGCGCTGGCCACCATCGTGCGCCGGCGGACCGACGGAGGCAGCCACCTCGAGATCGCGCCGCACCCGTCGTCACACCCGCTGATGACCCTGATCGTGCAGGACAGCTTCGCCGTGCTGCACTACTTCGGGTCGGTCGACGACCCGGGCTGGCAATCGCGCGGCAACCTGCACGCCGTTCCCGCGGTGGTCGAGTTCCCGGATCCCACCGGTTCGGTGATGACGCTTCCCGGCGCGGCGGTGATCGACCTCGTGACGGCCGAGCGCTGCGTCACTGCGTTCGCCGCGTCGCTGTCGCGGCCCGAGCTCGTGGAGTGGATGCGCCTGTGATGCCGGGCGGCATCGGCGCCGCCCACGGCCCGCGGCCGGCGACGGGTTGGCCGTGGCCGTATCGTTGATGGCATGTTCTTCCGCACCAAGACCGAGATGGTCTCGGAGGCCGACGCCCTCGCCGGGCGCACCGACCGGTCCATCTCCATCCCCGCCACCCACACCGTCCTCGGGCATCCGCTCACCGGGCCGTGGCCCGACGGCATCGCCACCGCGGTGTTCGGTCTCGGCTGCTTCTGGGGCGCCGAGCAGCTCTTCTGGCGCGTGCCGGGCGTCTACTCCACCGCTGCCGGCTACGCCGGTGGGTACACCCCGAACCCGACCTACGAAGAGGTGTGCTCCGGCCGCACCGGCCACGCCGAAGTGGTGCTCGTGGCGTACGACCCGGCGCAGGTGAGCTACCAGCAGCTGCTCAAGGTGTTCTGGGAGGCGCACGACCCCACGCAGGGGTACCGCCAGGGCAACGACGTCGGCAGCCAGTACCGCAGCGTCATCCTCACCACCGACGCCGATCAGCTCGCCGAGGCGACGGTGAGCGTGAAGTCGATGGATCCGGCGTTCGCCGACGCCGGTTTCGGCCCGATCACCACCGAGGTCGCCCCGCTCGGCGCGTTCTACTACGCCGAGCCCTACCACCAGCAGTACCTCGACAAGAACCCCGGCGGCTACTGCCCGATCCACGCCACCGGCGTGGCCTGCAGCGTCGCCTAGCCCCACGCGACGCCCTGACGGAGTCGCGGACCGGCTGGGTCAGCCGCCCGTGAAGTACGGAGCGCACAACTGGCCGATCGTGACATAGGCGTCACGGCCGGCGTTCTGCATGTCCTCGGTGTAGGTGCCACCGCCGGCGACCGTCTGGAAGGCGCCCTTGATGTCGTCGATGGCGCCGGCGAGCTCGTCGTTCTGGAGATCGACCCCGTCGAGTTGGTCGGCGACCTGGCCGGCCGCATCGGCGGTGCGGTCGTCGATCTCACCGCCGAGCGACGGCGTCGGTACGGAGTCCAAGGTGTCGACCTGGCGGAGCGCGGACTCGATCGCGGCGCAGTCTGCGGCGAGCTGGGGGTCACCGGTCGAGGCGCCGGGTGACCCGGCGGCCGTCGTGGTGCGCCGCGCCGGCCGACGTCGTGGTGGCCGCGCCGCCGGCGACCGTGGCCACCACCGGTGGGGTGGACGCCTGTGTGTCGTCGTCGTCGCCACCGCAGCCGGCGGCGACGATCGCCACCGCGGCGCAGGCGGCGATGGCACTCAGCGTGCGTGTACGCGCCATGTTCATGATCGCTCCTTGTGGATCGGGGTGCGGACGCGAAACCGGCGACCAGCGGGCACGTCGGTGCTCGCTGGTCGCCGGTTCGGTTCGGTCGGAGGGCGGGAATCCGACCGCGAAGTGATCAGGAAGCGCCGGCCGCCGTAGCGATCGCTGCCTCGACGTCGCTGGCGACGCGCCGGCGGCGGTGGTGGTCGTCGGGGCGGTGGTGTTGTTGGTGTCGTCGTCATCGTCGTCACCACAGGCGGCGACGCCGGCAGCGAGGGCGAGGACCGCGGCCGAAGCGACGAGTGCGCGGTACTTCATGGAAAGCCTCCTTGAGAGGGGTTCACGTGGGGTGGGTCGAGGCCACCTTAGCCCAATTCTCGTCACACGCGCGTCATCCGTTCCGCACGATGCGCGCACAAACCGCGCACAACCCGCGTAGACCGGCCGCCGTCTCAGAGCGTGGTCAGCCGATCGGCGGCCTCGGCGAGGACCTCGAGACGCTTGCAGCAGGCGAAGCGAACGAGGTGCCGGCCGTGCTCGGGGTTGGCGTAGAACACCTCGCAGGGGATCGCCACGACCCCGCAGCGTGCCGGCAACTCGAGGCAGAAGGCCCGACCGTCGCCGTCGGGGCGCAGCGGGCGGATGTCGACCGTCGTGAAGTACGTGGCCTCCGGGCGGTGCACCAGGAACCCGGCGGCGGTCAGGCCGTCGACGAGGCGGTCGCGCTTGGCGGTGAGGTCGCTGGCGAGCTCGGCGTAGAACTCGTCGCCGAGGCCGAGGCCGGCGGCGATCGCCGGCTGGAACGGGCCGGCGTTGACGTACGTCAGGAACTGCTTGGCGGCCCGCGTGGCCGCCACCAGGGGTGCCGGGCCGCACGCCCACCCCACCTTCCAACCGGTCGTGTTGAACGTCTTGCCGCCCGACGAGATCGTGAGCGTTCGCTCCGCCATCCCCGGCAACGTGGCCATCGGGATGTGCACCGCGCCCGGGAACACCAGGTGCTCGTACACCTCGTCGGTGACGACGATGAGGTCGTGCTCGATGGCGAGGTCGGCCACCACGGTCAGCTCGTCGGCGTCGAACACCTTGCCGGTGGGGTTGTGCGGCGTGTTGAGCATGATCAGCTTCGTCCGCGGCGTCACCGCGGCACGCAGCGCATCGGCGTCGAACCCGAAGCGTCCCGTCGCGTCCGCCGCGAGCAGCACCGGCACCGCGGTGGCGCCGGCGATCGCGATCAGCGGTAGGTAGCTGTCGTACATCGGCTCGAAGACGATCACCTCGTCGCCGGACGACAGCATCCCGAGCAGCGCACCGGCGATCGCCTCGGTCGCCCCCGCCGTCACGAGCACCTCGGTGTCCGGGTCGAGCTCGATGCCGTAGAACCGACGCTGGTGCTCGGCGATCGCCTGGCGCAGCACCGGCAGGCCGGGCCCCGGCGGGTACTGGTTGTAACCGCCGTGGATGGCGGCGACCGCGGCGTCCAGCACCTCGGCCGGGCCGTCCGTGTCGGGGAACCCCTGGCCGAGGTTGATCGATCCGGTGGCGGTCGCCAGGGCCGACATCTCGGCGAAGATCGTCGTGCCGAACGGCGCCAGCTTCTCGGTGAGGGGATCGGTCCGGGTCACGGCCGACCACTGTAAGACCGCCCGTCGTGGCGGTGCGGCTCGCAGCCGGTGATCAGGCGGCGGACGTGGCGGTGGCCGGCACCGTGTCGGCCACCGTGGTGGTGGTCGTGGTGGTCGCAACGGTGCCGGTGTCCGGAGTCGACGCCGCGGTCCGCAGCGGCACGGACCCGACCGTCGACGAGTTCGTGGTGGAGCCGAGCGTCGTGGCGTCGACGGACGGCGCCTCGTCGCATGTGTTGCCGTCGGGGTCGTAGCACGTGGTCGAGGTCGCCGGCATCGTGGTGGTCGTCTCGGCGTCGGTGGTCGTCGGCGCGTCGGTGGTGGTCGGGGGCTGCGTCGTGGTGGTCGGCGGGCGCGTCGTGGTGGTCGGGGGCTGCGTGGTCGTGGTCGCCGGTCGGGTGGTCGTCGGCACGGTCCGCGGCGACGTGCTCGCCGGCGCGGTGGACTGCGGCGGACGCGTCGTGGACGGCGGCGTGGTGGGAGCCGGTCGCGTCGTGGTGGGCGCCACGGTGGTCGGCGGGACGGTCGTCGGCGGACGGTCGTCGGCGGACGGTCGTCGGCGGACGTGTCGTCGCCGGGTCGGTGGCCGGCGGCTCGGTGGTCGCGCCCGCCGTCGATTCGGTGACCGGCCCCACCGCCGCGGTGCTGGTGGCCGTTGGCGCGGTGGTGCTGGTCGACGTCGACGAGCTGGTGGCGCTCGTCGGGCACGCCGGGACCGCGATCGTCGTGGTGCTCGTCGACGGGGCGGCATCGACATCGTCCGTCGCCAGTCCGGCCGCCGCCAGCGCGCCGGCCGCCAGCGTCAGCAGCGCCGCGCACGCGACGCGCCCGGGCCGATGGCGACGGGCGGCGATGAGCACGACGGCGCCGCACAGCGCGATCAGCGCGCCGAGCACGAGGGTCGGCCCGATGGACCAACCGGTCGACGCCAGGTCACAGAGCTCGTTCATCGTTCGGGGGAGGGGTCGCCCGCCGACGCCGATGCTACCCCCCGTCGTCGCGGGCCGCCCGGGGGCTTGTCGCGCGTGTGGCGCTGAGCAGCCGTGATGGCAGGCTGTGCACGTGGATCAGCAGTTCGTGCTCGGTGTCGACCTCGACGGGGTGGTCGCCGACCACACCGGACGGTTTCGTGAGATCGTCAGCGAGCTGCGCGGCGTCCCGGTCGATTCGTTGCCGCTCGATCGGTCGTGGGACTTCCACGAGTGGGGCTTCGCCCCCGGCGAGTACGAGCAGTTGCACAAGTCCGCCGTCACCGAGCACGACATGATCCGCACGATGCCGGTCATCGCCGGTGCCGCCGATGCCCTGTGGCGGTTGTCCGACGCCGGCATCTGGATCCGCATCATCACGCACCGGCTGTACGTCAACTGGGCCCACGAGCGGGCGGTCGGCGACACCGCGGCGTGGCTCGACGAGCACACCATCCCGTACCGCGACCTGTGCTTCCTCGGCGCCAAGCCCGAGGTGCAGGCCGACGCCTACATCGACGACGCGCCGCACAACATCACGGCGCTGCGCGCCCTCGGCAACACCGTGATCGTGTACGACCAGCCGTACAACCGCGACTTGGTCGACGGTCCGCGCGCCCACGACTGGGTCGAGGTCGAGTCGCTGGTCGCCGAGCTGGTCGCCGACCGCTTCGGTCAGGTGGCCCTCCCGCTGCCCGGCATCGACGCCGGCGGCGCCCGCCTCGCCCAACGGCGCGGCCTGCCCTGACGCAATCGGCCGATCTGGTCACTCTCCTTCTCGATATCGAGAACGTGAGTGACCAGATCGGACCAGGTGACGATGGCGCGACGAGCGCGCCACGATCGACGCCGTGGAGTGACGCCCTCCTACAGTGGTCGGTCGTGGTTGAGGGCGCGGGCCGGGACGGCGAGACAGTGCTGGCCGCCGACTTCCCTCCGGTCGACCGGGCCGAGTGGACGGCGCTCGCCGGCGACGTCGACGCGCTGACGCACCACAGCTACGACGGCATCGCCATCGCTGCGCTCTACGACGCCGGTGACGCCGTCGCGCCCGATCGCATCGGGTGGCCCGGCGCGCCGCCGTTCGTGCGTGGCGGCAGCGGCGCCGGTGAGGGCTGGGACGTGCGCCAACGGGTGACCGACAGCAGCGGCGACGCCGTCGGCGAACTGGAGCGGGGCTCGACGTCGCTGCTGGTCGATCTGCGCGCCGCGCCGACGATCGACGTCGACGTGCTCGACCGGGTGCTCGACGGAGTGCTGCTCGACGCCGCCGCCGTGGTCCTCGACGCCGGCTCGCGGTGGGACGCCGCGGCGACGGCGCTGATGGCGCTGTGGGAGCGGCGCGGTGTCGACCCGGTCACATGCACCGGTGGCATCGGCGCCGACCCCGTCGGCGCCTGGCTGTCCGACCGATCCAGCGTCGACGTCGACGCCGGCCTCGCCACGCTCGCCGCATGGGCCCCACGGCTCGCCGTCGCGCCGGCGGTACGCCTGGCCTCGATCGACGCCACCCGCTTCCACGACGCCGGCGCCTCCGACGCCCAAGAGCTCGGATACGCGCTCTCGACGCTGGTGCCCACGTGGCGCGTGCTCGCCGACGACGGCGGGCTCGGCGCGGCGGCCGCCCTCGGCCGCTGTGAGTTGCGCCTCGCCGCCACCGTCGATCAGTTCGCCACGATCGCCAAGTTCCGGGCCGTGCGCCGGCTGCTCGCCCGCCTCGCCGAGGTCGCCGGCGTCCCCGAAGCGGCCGGCGACGTGTCGCTGCACGCGGTCACGTCCCGGGCGATGACCACCCGCTACGACCCCGCCGTCAACATGCTGCGCGCCACGGTGGCGTGCTTCGCCGCCGGTGTCGGCGGCGCGGACGCGATCACCGTGGCGCCGTACGACGAGCTCGTGGGCGGCGCGACGGCGCCGCTCGGTCGGCGCCTGGCGCGCAACACCCAGTCGGTGCTGGCGATGGAGGCCCACCTCACCCGGGTCGTCGATCCGGCGGGTGGGTCGTGGTACGTCGAGCGGCGCACCGACCAGTTGGCCGACGCGGCGTGGGACTGCTTCCAACAGGTCGAGCGCGCCGGCGGGGTCCGCGTCGCCGCCGGAGTGGCCGTCATCGACTCGGCGATCGCGGCCACCCGCGCCGCGCGCGACGCCGACGTCGATCACCGCCGCGCCCCGCTGACCGGTCTCACCGAGTTCCCCGACGCCGGCGAAGCCCCGCCCCCGCCGACCGAAGCGAGCATCCGCCCCAGCGACACCGGCCTGCCGCGACTGCGATGGGGTGAGCGCTTCGAGGCGTTGCGCGCTCGCGTCGACGCGGCCGCGACGCGCGGTGACCGCCCGCGGATCCACCTCACGACGCTCGGCACGGCGGCCGAGCACACGGCCCGCCTGGCGTTCGCCCGCAACCTCTTCGCCATCGCCGGCCTCGACACGCCGAGCGGACCGCCCGAGACGTTCGCCGCTTCGGGTGCCACCATCGCGTGCCTGTGCGGCTCGGACGAGGCGTACACGACGTCGGCGCTCGAGGCCGCCGGTGCGCTGCGCCTCGACGGCGCCAAGCGCGTCTTCATCGCCGGTCGGCCGCGCGACGTGGCCGACGCCCTCGCCGCCGACGGCGTGGTGGCCGTCCGCGCCGGCGGCGACGCCCACGCCGTGCTCGCCGAACTGCTCGACCACCTGGGCGTGCCGTGAGGTCGACGGTGCCCGACTTCGCCGGGGTGACCCTCGGATCGGGCCGCGCCGATGGCCCCGCGGCGCCCCTCGGCGGCGAGCCGTGGACGACGCCCGAGGGCATCGAGGTGGCCGGGCTGTACACCGCCGACGACCTCGCCGGTCTCGACTTCCTGCACACCTACCCGGGGTTCGCCCCGTACCTGCGCGGCCCGTACCCGACGATGTACGCCAGCCAGCCGTGGACGATCCGCCAGTACGCCGGCTTCTCCACCGCGGCCGAGTCCAACGCCTTCTACCGACGCAACCTCGCCGCCGGCCAGAAGGGCCTGTCGGTCGCCTTCGACCTGGCCACGCACCGCGGGTACGACAGCGATCACCCGCGTGTCGCCGGCGACGTCGGCATGGCCGGCGTGGCGATCGACTCGATCCTCGACATGCGCCAGCTCTTCGACGGCATCCCGCTCGACCGGATGAGCGTGTCGATGACGATGAACGGGGCGGTGCTCCCGGTGCTGGCCCTGTACGTCGTGGCCGCCGAGGAGCAGGGCGTGGCCCACGGCCGGCTCAGCGGCACGATCCAGAACGACGTGCTCAAGGAGTTCATGGTCCGCAACACGTACATCTACCCACCGACGCCGTCGATGGCGATCGTCTCCGACATCTTCGCCTTCACGTCACGCGAGATGCCGCGCTTCAACTCGATCTCGATCTCCGGCTACCACATGCAGGAGGCCGGGGCGACCGCCGACCTCGAGCTCGGCTACACCCTCGCCGACGGTGTCGAGTACCTGCGGTCCGGGCTCGCCGCCGGGCTGTCGATCGACACCTTCGCCCCGCGGCTGTCGTTCTTCTTCGCCATCGGCATGAACTTCTTCATGGAGGTGGCCAAGCTGCGCGCCGCCCGCCTGCTGTGGGCCAAGCTGGTGCGCCCGTTCGGGCCGAGCGACCCGCGGTCGATGTCGTTGCGCACCCACTGCCAGACGTCCGGCTGGTCGCTCACCGCCCAGGACGTGTTCACCAACGTGGTGCGCACCTGCGTCGAGGCGATGGCGGCGACCCAGGGTCACACCCAGTCGCTGCACACCAACGCCCTCGACGAGGCGCTGGCTCTGCCCACCGACTTCTCGGCGCGCATCGCCCGCAACACCCAGCTCCTGCTGCAGCACGAGTCGGGCACGTGCCAGGTCATCGATCCGTGGGGCGGCAGCTACTACGTCGAGCGGCTCACCCACGACCTGGCGCTGCGAGCGTGGGCGCACATCGAAGAGGTCGAGCGCGCCGGCGGGATGACCAAGGCGATCGAGGCCGGGCTCCCCAAGCTGCGGATCGAGGAGGCCGCGGCGCGGACCCAGGCCCGCATCGACTCCGGGCGCCAGCCGGTGGTCGGCGTGAACGTGTTCCGCCCGGACACGGCCGACGACATCGAGGTGCTCAAGGTCGACAACTCGGCCGTGCGCGCCGAGCAGATCGCCAAGCTGCGCACCCTGCGCGCCGAGCGCGACCAGGCCGTGTGCGACGACGCGCTGACGGCGTTGCGCGACGCGGCGCGCGCCCTCGCCGGCGGCACGCGCGGCGACGATCCCGACGCCAACCTGCTCAAGCTGTCGATCGACGCGGCACGGGCGCGGGCGACGGTGGGCGAGATCAGCGCCGCCCTGGAGGACGTGTTCGGCCGGCACACGGCGCCGATCCGTACGATCAGCGGTGTGTACCGCACCGAGGTCGGCGACGGGCCCGGCGTCGCCCGGGTGCGCGACCTCGTCGAGCGGTTCACCCGTCGCGAGGGACGCCAGCCCCGGATCCTCGTGGCCAAGGTCGGCCAGGACGGCCACGACCGCGGCCAGAAGGTGATCGCCAGCGCCTTCGCCGACCTCGGCTTCGACGTCGACGTCGGCCCGCTGTTCCAGACCCCCGAGGAGGTGGCGCGCCAGGCGGTCGAGGCCGACGTGCACGTCGTCGGCGTGTCGACGCTCGCCGCCGGCCACCTGACGCTCGTGCCCGAGCTGCGCCGCGCCCTCGACGCGCTCGGTCGCGACGACATCGCCGTGGTCGTCGGTGGCGTCATCCCGCCGCAGGACTTCGACGCCCTGCGCGCCGCCGGCGCGGTGGCGATCTTCCCGCCGGGAACCGTCATCGCCGACGCCGCCGCCGAGCTGCTCGACGGCGTGCTCGGTGGCACCGCCGACGACGACCCGCCCGCCCGGTGAACGTCGACCGCTACGTCGAGGGGGTGCGGGCCGGCGACCGGGTGGCGATCGGCCGGGCGATCACGCTCGTCGAGTCGCGCCGCGACGACCACCAGCGCCTCGCCGCCGAGATGGTGGGGCGACTCCTGCCGGCGGCCGGTGGCGCCCACCGCATCGGCATCACCGGGGTGCCCGGGGCGGGCAAGTCGACGTTCATCGAAGCGGTCGGCATGCGACTCGTCGACGAGGGCCGGCGCGTCGCCGTGCTCGCCGTCGACCCGACGTCGAGCCGCACCGGCGGCAGCATCCTCGGGGACAAGACCCGGATGACGCGGCTGGCCGCGTCGGAGCACGCGTTCATCCGCCCGTCGCCGAGCGGCGGGCGCCTCGGCGGCGTCACCGGCGCCACGCGCGAGACCATCGTCGTGCTGGAGGCGGCCGGCTACGACGTCGTGTTCGTCGAGACGGTCGGCGTCGGGCAGTCCGAGACGGCCGTGGCGGCGATGGTCGACACGTTCGTGCTGTTGATGCTGGCGCGCAGCGGCGACAGCCTGCAGGGCCTCAAGAAGGGCGTGCTCGAGCTGGCCGACGTGATCGCTGTGAACAAGGCCGACGGCGACCGCGCCGCCGAGGCCGCCGGCGCCGCCGCCGAGCTGGCCGCCGCCCTGCACCTCGTCGCCGGGGCGCCCGACGGGTGGTCGGTGCCGGTGCTCACGTGCAGCGGCCTCACCGGCACCGGCCTCGACGCGGTGTGGGGAGCGGTCGAGGCGCACCGGCGTCACCTCGACGGTGGCGGCCTCGACTCCCGTCGGAAGCGCCAGGACGTCGAGTGGATGTGGGCGACGATCGACGACCGGCTGCTCGCCCGCTTCCGCGGCGACCCGGCGGTGCGGGCCGAGGTCGTCACGATCGAGGCGGCGGTGGGCGCCGGCACGATCACGCCGGCCGCGGGAGCGCGCCGGCTGCTCGACCTCGCCGAGTGACGAACGTTGCCGCCCGCGCCCGCAGGCGCTCGACGGGGAGCATCGAGGCGTAGGCGATGCCGCACAGCGGATAGGGGAAGAGCACCGCCATGACGGCGAGGACGACCACGTGGAACATCCACGCCGACGCGATCCACACGTAGCGCACCCGGCCGCCGAGCAGGGCGAGCGGCGCGCCGAGCTCGACCGACCAGCGCGACCGCGGCGCCGATCCGGAACAGCAGCGGGTGACCGACGAGCGGACCGGCGAGCGGCGAGTAGACGTCGGCGAGCAGCCGCTTGCGCACGTTGTCGTGGGCGACGAGGCGCAGCAGGCGGTCGCCGGTGAGCCAGTCCGTGCCCCCGCCGAGGCGGAGCTTGGCCACCCCCGCGACGACGTAGGTGGCGACGGTGACGAGGCTCATCACGCGCAGCGGCCAGCCGGTGGTCCGCGACCGCCCGCGGCCGACCGGAGCCGCCGCCAACACGAGCAGGTGCAGCGCCGGCAGGTTCTCGGTGTGCAGGATCTGTCCCCACGACGCCCCGAACGTCGTGAGGTACAGGAAACCGAGCGCCGTCAGCGCCCCGGTGAGCGCCCACGCCCGGCCGGTCAGGGCGACGAGCCCGACGACGAACGTGGCCGCGGCGAGCACCGTCACCACCGTGGCCGAGGGCCGCAGACCGAGCCAGCCGACCACGCCGACCGGCTTCCAGCGCCACGCCGCGATGCGTGCCGAGTCGCGCCAGTAGCCGAAGCGCGCCACGACCCACACGACGCAGTACCCGACGGTGAGCATGCGCACCGTGTCGAGGCGCTGCGCCGGTGCCGGTGCCACGAGCGCGCCGACGGGATCGCGGAGCGCGGCGCGCCACCACCGCCGGGCGCCCACCTCGCGCCCTCTGCTCACGTCCGACACGTCGCCACCACCGTGGACGCCAACGGTCGAGGATGGTCGGCCCGCAGCGCGTCGACCACGTCGTAGCGCTGGCGGGCGATGCGCACCTCGACGACCTCGGGACGGGCGGCGGCGGTGCGGCCGGCGATGTCGCGGCACAGCGCGTCGAGCGTGCCGGTGCGGTCGGCCGTCGACATCGCTCGCGCCGCCTGCACCACCTCCACGGTGCCGCCCACCAGCTCCGCCGGCAGCGTCGCCTCGCTGCCGTCGGCGGCCACCCCGACCGCCTGGAAGAACGTCATCTGGCGCGGCTTGTCGGCGGTGAACATCGGGTAGTTCGACAGCGGGAAGCTGTCGTCGGCCCGCGGCCGGGCGATCGGCCACAGCACGAGAGCGACGGCGGCCAGCGCCACCAGCCCGGCGCGCCACCGCTCACCCGAGCCCGGCGATCGACCCATCCCCGCATTGTGTCGCGCGGCCGCGTCGCGGCGACGGCCGGTACTGTCGACCCGATGCCGGCACGGACGTTGCGACGCACCGTGATCGGCGGGCTGGTGGCGTGGGGCGCCACCCTCGGGGGCCTCCGGGCCGTGGTGGTGCAGCCCGAGCACTGCGGCGACTCGTCGCCCGCCACGCTGCGGGCGAGCGCCCAGCTGGCGGTCGACTGGCTCGCCGACAACCAGCGGCCGGACGGCACCTACCTCTACCGCTACGACCGCGACGACGACGTCGACCTCGGCGGCTACAACATCGTGCGCCACGCCGGGGTCACGATGAGCCTCGAGCAGGCGGCCGCCGCCGGGCTCGACGGCGCCGCCGACGCCGCCGACCGCGGGCTGGCGTGGGCACGTGAGCACCTCATCGACGGACCGGGCTGGGAAGCGCTCGGCGATCCCAGCGACCCGACGGTGCGGGTGGGTGCGACCGCGCTGCTCGTCGCCGCGCTCGCCGAGCGGCGCGAGCGCACCGGCGACACGTCGAACGACGACCTGATGCGCTCGCTGGCCGCGTTCCTCGTCGTCATGGTCAACGAGCGCGGCCAGGTGCCCGCCGACTGGGACCCGGCCACGCAGGCACCGATCGCCGGCAGCTTCAGCCCCTACTTCACCGGCGAGGTGTTCTGGGCGCTGGCGCTGCTGCACCGACAGCTGCCCGGCGACGGCTACGACGCGGTGGCGCTGCGCATCGCCCACTACCTCGCCACCGCCCGCGACGAGGTCGAGGACTACTGGCCGGCGCTGCCCGACCACTGGGCGGCCTACGGGTTCGCCGAGCTCGCCCGCTGGCCCGGCGGGCACCGATTCACGCCGGCCGAGGTGCGCTACATCCGGCGCCAGGCGGGGATCCAGAGCCTGCAGATCCGGTACGAGTCGCAGCGCGTCGACGGGTGGTACTCCCACGTCACGCGGGGGCGCCCGACGCTCGGAGCCGGGATGGGCGTGATGGGTGAGGCGCTGGCGCAGTGGGCCGGGCTGGCCGAGGCCGCCCCCGAGCTGGCCGACCTGCGCCGACCGCTCGACGAGCGGGCGCACTGCGCCGCCGGGGTCATCGCCGCCCGCCAGGTCGATGTCGACGACCTCGGCGACGACGACACCGCGGCGGCGCGTCGGCCCACGCTCGGGGCGTGGTTCCAGTTCGGTGTCACGCAGGTCGACGACCAGCAGCACTCGCTCTCGGCGCTGCTCGGCACCCTGGCCCTGGAGGATCGATGAACCTCGGCCTGGCCGTCGTGGCCCTCGTGGTGGCGCTCGACCTGGCCCAGCGGGCGCAGCTGCTCGCCCGGTGGCCGCAGCGCTCGGTCGCCGTCGCGGCCGCCATCACGGCGGCGGCGGTCGCCGGCATCAGCCTGGTCGCCACGCCGCTGCTCGACGCGCTCGACGTGAGCGCGCCGACGATGCAGGCGGGGGCCGGGATGGTGCTCGTGTTGTGGTCGGCGTGGATGCTCGTGCGGTGGGACACCGAGCCGGTGCCGACACGCCGGCCGGGCGTGGTGCAGCCGAGCGACGCCGTCGTGCCCGGCGTCTTCCCCATCCTGCTCACGCCGGTGCTCGGCGTCGTCGCCCTCGCCGTCGCCGCCCGACGCGGCGTCCTGGTGACGATCGCACCGGTGGCCCTGGGGTTGGTGCTGCTGGTCACCGCTCGTCGGTTCCTCGCCCGCCGGCCACTGCGCCAGCTCGGCGCGGTCGTCGGCATCGTCGTCGGCATCGCCCTGCTCGCCGACGGCGTGCTCGACGTGTAGCGCCGGCGCCCGGCTCAGCGCACGTTGAGGCTCGGGCGGCGGTCCTCGCCGGGGCGCAGCGCCGGCTGGAAGAGCTCGCCGAGCAGCAGGCTGGCCGCGCCGCGAGCCCACGCCTCGTCGTCCCACGGCTCGACGATCACCTCGACGTCGTCGGCCAACCCGTCGAACGCCGACGCCCGCATCGCCTCGAGCATCGCCGCGGCGAGGTACGGGTAGCCGCGTGTGCCCTCACCGGCGATCACCACCAGCCGCGGGTTGAGCAGGTTGAGCAGGTTGCCGACGCCGACGCCGAGCAGGCGCCCGGCGTCGGTGAGCGCATCGAGCGCCGGCCGGTCGCCGGCGGCCGCGCGCGCGTACACCATCTCGATCGTCACCGGTTCGCCGACGACCGCCGACACGGCCGCGGCGATCGCCGGCTCGCTGGCGTGGGTCTCGAGGCACCCGCGCCCGCCGCACGGGCACGCCGGGGCGTCGACACCGAAGTCCACCTTCATGTGCCCGAACTCGCCGGCGCCGCCACCGCCTCCGCGGTACAGCCGGCCGTCGAGCACCATGCCCATGCCGACCCCGCGCCCGAGGCTGACGGCCACGAAGTCGGCGGTGCCGCGGCCGGCGCCGAACCACTGCTCGGCGGCCACCAAGGCGTTGACGTCGTTGTCGACCACCACCGGCAGGGCGAGGCGGTCCTCGAGGAGCGCGCCGAGCGGCACCGACTGCCACGTGGTGTACGTCGCCCGGCGCACCACACCGCGATCGCGGTCGATCACGCCGGCGAGGCCGACCCCGACGCCGTACACCGGGCGGCCACCGGCGGCGGGCACGAGCGCGTCGGCGCAGGCCGCGATCGCGTCGACGACCGTGTCGACCTCCGCCCGGGCGAGCGTCACGACGTGACGGTCGACGACGTTGGCGTCGAGGTCGGTGAGCACGGCGATCACCTCGTGCTCGGTCAGCTTGGCGCCGACCGCGTAGCCGGCGGCGGCGTTGAGCGACAGCAGCACCGGGCGTCGGCCGCCCGCCGATGCCCGCGTCTCGCCCTCGACCACCAGCCCGGCCTCGATCAGCTCGGACGTGATCCCCGAGACGGTCGGCAGCCCGAGCCCGGTCGTGCGGGCGATGTCGGTCCGCGACAGCGCACGGTGGGTGCGCACGGCGTTGAGCACGAGCGCCTGGTTGATCTCCCGGATGAGCTGCTTGCTGCCGGTGCGGATCGACTGCATCGCGGTCAGCGCCCCCCGTCGCGATTCTGGGGCGCGAAATCGTGCGTCCGTGCTCGATTTTGCTTGTGGAAATCTTCGGGGGCTGGGGGGAGGGGGTCGGGGAGGTCGCCGAAGAGCGGGAGGAGGGACGCCGCGGCGTCGGCGGTGAGGTACACCGCGATCTCGTCCCAGGGCACCTGGCGGTGGACGTGGCGCGGACCGCGCAGCTCCTCGCCGCTCCAGGCGTCGACCCACGCGCCCTCCGGCAGGTACACGTCGACGCCCGTCGCCCCTTCGTCGCACACCGGCGCCACGAGCATCGAGTCGCCGAACTGGTACTGCAGCGGGTGATCCCACACGGCGCGGTCGGTCGGCCAACCGAGGGCCAGCGGCCGCATCATCGGCACCCGCTCGCCGACACACACGTCGGCCTGGGCCCGCAGGTACGGCTGGAGCCGCTCGCGCAGCACGGCGAAGCGCCGGTACAGCGTGAGCGCCCGTTCGTCGCCACGCTGTTCGGCGACGTTCCACGGGGTGCGGTCGCGCGGCGGGCGCCGGCCGTCGGCATCGGTCAGGTTGCCGGTGAACTCGCTGTGGTACTGCATGATCGGGCACAGCGCCGCCATCGCCGCGGCGCGCACGTACAGCTCGACCGTCGGCAGCTCCCCGGAGAACCCGGCGAGGTCCCACCCCCAGAACGCCACGCCGCTGACCGCGGCGCTCAGCCCGGCGGTGATCGAGGCCCGGAACGCCGGCCAGGTGGAGTCCTCGTCGCCGGCCCAGTGGCACGGCGCCCGCCCGGCCCCGGTGAACCCGGCCCGGCTGAACACGGTGCCCTCACCGTCGTCGAACAGCGACGAGTAGGCCTCGGCGTAGGCGAGGGCGAAGCGGTTGTTCGACTCGGCACCGCGAGTGCCGTCGGCGTACCTCAGCTCGTCGCCCCACGCGTGCTCGCCGCCGTCGGTCTTGAAGCCGGCGACGCCCAGTTCGTCGACGAGGTAGCGGCGCTTGGCGAGCCACCACTGCGTCGCCGCCGGGTTGGTCCAGTCCGGGAGCAGCGCGCCCGGGAACCACCACCCGCGGTTGCGGTACGGGGTGCCGTCGGCCTCGCCGACGCAGTACCCACGCGCCGTCATCGTGGCGGCGTCGGCGGCGAGCTGTCCGCCGTCGCGGCGGTGGCCCTCGTCGTCGCCGCTCGGCAGGACCGGGATCTGCCACAGCAGCACGCGGACGTCGCGCTCGGCCGAGCCGTCGGATCATGCCGGCCGGATCGGGCCAGGCACCGTCGGGCGGGTACGTCACGTCGGCGGCGGCGAGCGGCGCGCCGTCGGGGCGCACGTCGTAGCGGGCGTCGCGGAACACCGTGAACGTCGACTCGTCGCTCCAGGCCTCGATCACGACGGCGCCCACCGGCACCCCCAGCCTCGACGCTGCGCGCCACCTCGGCTTCCACGCGCGCCTGGGTGTTCCAGTCGTTGGCGCTCATCCACGGCCGGAACACCCAGTCCGGCGGACGGCGCAGGCCGCCGACCTCGGCGAGGTGGGCGGCGAGGACCGGGCGCGGGTCGCCGTCGTACAGGCGCAGCTCGACGACGGGACGCGCCGGGTCGACCGCCAGCTCGATCAGCAGCCGGTCGTCGGCGGCGTGACCGACGTCGAAGTGGACCCGGCGCGACGTGCGCACGTGGAACCCCCACCCGCGCTCGCCGCCGGCGACGATGGCGAACGGCGAGGGCAGGTAGGTGCGGTTGCCCTGCTGCTTGTACTGCTCGAACACCGTCGTGTCGAGCACCCGACCGCGCTGGTCGAGGGCGTCGAAGCGCTCGCCGAAACCGACGACCCGCTCGCCGGCGGCCAGGGCGAGGGCGATGCGCACCCGCACCACGCCGTCGTCGGTGACGAGCCAGTCGGTGGCGACCACCCGGCCATCGCCGTGGCCCTCGTCGCCGACGAGCGACAGTTCCCCGCCGGCCGCGCTCCACACGCCGACGGGCGCGACGAAGCGTTCCGTCGAGCATCCGGCGGCGGCGAACCGGTAGCCGACGACACCGCTCGGCGGCGCCGTGAGCCGAACCCGCCACGGCTGGGCGCACCCGACGTCGGGGCGGCTCCCGCTGGCGGCGGCCAGGTGGCCGTCACCGGAGGCGTCCCCGGCGTCGCCGTACAGATCGTCGAGCGTCACCCGCTGCATCGGGACGGCCGCGCCGTCGTCGAGCTCGACGGTCACCGCGGCGACCGTCGGATCGGTGAGGACGCGCAGCTCGAAGGGGTCGCCCCCGACCAGCTGCACCGGGTGCCGCTGGTCGGGGTCGATCCGATACGGGTGGCCGCGGCCGGCCGACGTGTGCCGGATGCCGGCGACCGCCCAACTCATCCGAGCAGGCCGTTGACCTCGTCGACGGCGCCGTCGAGCGCCTCCTGGGCATCGGTGCCGTCGGCGATGCTCTCCAGCGCCTTCGTGACGATGTCCTGCATCTCCGACTGGCGCTCGATCACCGGCGGCAGGGCGATGTGGTCGAGCGAGTCGAACACGGCCTGGCGGTTCTCGGGCGGCGTGATCTCGAGGTAGCTGGCGAACGCCGCGTCATCGTTGACCGCCGGCAGCTCCCAGCTCGAGGCGAGGCGCGTGTCGACCGTGCTCGGCGAGCCGGTGAGGAACTCGATCCACTTCGCCGCCTCGTCGGGGTGGTCGGTGCCGGCGGAGGCCACGGCGCCGTTCATGAACACCGCGCTGGCGTCCTGGGTGTTGCCCGGCTCGACGACGACGTCGTAGTTGACACCGGACTCGTTGAGCGGGGTGAACTGCCAGATCCCGTTGTGCCACATCGCCAGCTTGCCGCTGGTGAACAGGTCCGTGTCGAAGTTGGGCGTGCCGCCGATGTCGGCGACCGTCGGCATCGTCGTGCCCGGCTTGCTCGTCAGCCACTGCGCCGCCTCGACGCCCTCCGGGGAGTTGAACGCCGCCTGGCCGGCGTCGTCGAAGAACGCACCGCCCGACTGCTCCAGCGCCTTGTAGAACTCGAAGAAGCTGATCGGCTGGAAGTCGCCGTACACGCCGGCGGCGCTGTCGGTGAGCTTCTCGGCCGCGGCCTGCTCGTCGGCCCACGTCCAGTCGGCGGTCGGGTAGTCGAGGCCGGCGGCGTCGAACAGGTCCTTGTTGAAGATCAGCACGACGTCGGAGAAGGTGGCCGGCAAGCCGTACTGCACGCCACCGTCCTGGAAGCCCTGCAGCGCCAACGGGTAGTAGCGGTCGGGATCGGTGACCAGGTCGCTGAGGTCGAGCAGCGTGCCGCTGCGGGCGTACGTGACGAAGTTCTCGTAGTTCAGCTCGAACGTGTCCGGCGCACTGCCACCGGCGATCTGGGTCTGCAGGCTGGTGAAGTAGTCGTCGTAGGCCGCGGTCTGCACCTCGATCGTGATGTTCGGGTTCGCCGCCTCGAAGGCGGTGATGATGGCGTCGAGGTCCTCGAGGTGGTCGGGTGCGGCCGAGAACGTGAAGTAGCTGAGCGTCACGGGGTCGCCGCTGGACGCCGCCGCCGGTGCGGCCGCGGCGAGCGCCGTGCCTCCGGCGAGCAGCGCCGCGGCGACGGCGGCGAGCGTGGTACGGGTCTTCATGGGTGGATGCTTCCTTCTGTGTGGTTGCTGGTGGATGTGGTTGGTGGATCGGTGGATGGCGGTTGGTCGGGTCGGCGGCTCAGCCCTTGAGCCCGGTGCTGGCCACGCTGCGGATCACCCAGCGCTGGGTGAGGAGGTAGAAGGCGACGATCGGGACGATCGACATCACCGCCCCGGCCATCACCACGTTCCAGTCGGTCGAGAAGCGGCCGTTGAGCCGCGACAGCCCGACGGGCAGGGTGACGTGGCGATCGGATGCCTGGGTGATGACGAGCGGCCAGAGGAACGAGTTCCACGTGGCCATGAAGGCGAACACGGCGAACGTGGCGAGGGCCGGGCCGACGAGGGGCAGCATGATCCGGGCGAACACCCGGAAGTGGCCGGCGCCGTCGATGAACGCAGCCTCCTCGAGCTCGGTGGGCAGCGCGGCGAACGCCTGGCGCATGAGGAACACGCCGAACGACGAGACGATGGTCGGCAGCAGCAGGCCGGCGAAGGTGTCGACGAGGTGCACGTTCCGCATCTCGATGAACAGCGGCACGATGATCACCTGCAGCGGGATCATCATCGTGGCGAGGTACAGCGCGAACAGGAAGCTGCGGCCGCGGAACTGGATGCGGGCGAAGGCGTAGCCGGCGCTCGACCCGGTGGCCACCTGGAGCAGCGTCGACGCGACCGCCACCAGCACGCTGTTGCGGGCGAAGCGCCAGAACGGGAAGGCGTCGAGAACCCGGGAGTAGTTGTCGCCGGTGATCGGGTTCGGGATGACGCTCGGCGGCAGCGTCTTGATGTCGGCGTCGGTCTTCAGCGACGCCAGCACCATCCACACGAACGGCCCGATCAGCGCGGCGGCGCACAGCGTCATCACGGCGTAGCGCAGCACGCGTTCGGGTGCGCGAAGTTCTGATCATCACGAGTAGAAGACCCAGCGCTTCTGCAGGCGGAGCTGCACGGCGGTGACGGCGAGGATGATGACGAAGAGCACGACGCTCTGGGCCGAGGCGTAGCCGGCGCGGCCGTAGGAGAAGGTGTTGCGCACGATCTGTTCGACCACGACCGTCGACGCCCCGGCCGGGCCGCCCTCGGTCATCACCCACACCTGGTCGAACACCTGGAAGCCGTTGATCAGGCTGATCACCACGACGAAGAACAGCGACGGCGTGAGCAGCGGGATGGTGATGCGGCGCAGCCGCTGCCACGGGTTGGCGCCGTCGATGGTGGCCGCCTCGTAGAGGCTCTCGGGGATCGACTGCAACCCGGCGAGCAGGATGACCATGACGAAGCCGAGGTCCTTCCACGCCGACGCGAGGATGACCGACGGCATCGCCCAGGTCTTCGACGTCCACCAGCCGATCCCCGTGATGCCGACCTTGGCGAGGGCCCAGTTGACGACGCCGTTGTTGGGGTTGAGCAGCCACTTCCACAGCAGCGCCACCACGACCCAGCTGGTGACGACCGGGAGGAAGTACATCGTGCGGAAGAACGCGACGCCGCGCAGGGCGCGGTTCACGAGCAGGGCCAGTCCCAGTCCGCCGATCGTCACCAGCGGCAGGTAGCCGACGAGGTAGTAGAGCGTGTTCCGCAGCGCCCGGCGGAAGTCCTCGTCGCCCCACAGCTCGCGGTAGTTGTCGAGGCCGATGAAGCGGGCCGGGCGGAGCAGGTTCCACTCCTGGAGGCTCGTCCACAGCGTGCCGACCATCGGGCCGAGGGAGAAAGCGAGCAGGCAGACCAGGCTCGGGGCGAGGAACGCGGCGACGGTCGCCGCTTTGCGCCACCCCCCGGCTCCGACCATCCTCGACGTTCCCCCTCGATCGCCGGCGGCTCGCCGTCCGCCGGCTCTGACTTACTTTCTTCAGTGACGGAATATACGACCGGGCCGCCGCCTCGTCAAGGCATCGACGCGGTGGCGGGTACGGTCGGCCGCCATGCGCTTCGGGATCGCGTTCGCCAACACCGGACCGATGGTCGAGCCGGCCGTCGCCGTCGCCTTCGCCCGAGCAGCCGAGGCGGCCGGGTTCGAGTCGATCTGGACGGTCGAGCACGTCGTCGTGCCCACCGAGTACGCCTCGCCGTACCCCTACAGCCCGACCGGCAAGATGCCCGGCACGGTCGACTCCCCGATCCCCGACCCGCTGATCTGGCTGACCTACGTGGCCGCCGCCACCAGCGCCATCCGGCTGGCCACCGGCATCCTCGTCCTCCCCCAGCGCAACCCCGTCGTGCTGGCCAAGGAGACGGCGACGCTCGACCAGCTCTCCGGCGGGCGCCTGCTGCTCGGGATCGGGGTCGGCTGGCTGAAGGAGGAGTTCGATGCCATCGGCGTGCCCTTCGCCGAGCGCGGCGCACGCACCGACGAGGCCGTGACCGCGCTGCGCGCGCTGTGGACCCAGGACGCCGCGACGCACCACGGCCGGTTCAGCGACTTCACCGACTGCGTGCTGCGGCCGCACCCGGTGCAGCCGAGCATCCCGATCCACGTCGGCGGCCACACCGACGCCGCGGCGCGGCGGGCCGGGCGCCTCGGTGACGGGTTCTTCCCCGCCGCGCGGCGACCACGACGAGCTGGCCCGGTTGTTCGAGGTGGTGCGCCAGACGGCGCGCGACCACGGCCGCGACCCGTCGGCGATCGAGCTGTCCACCGGCGGGCGCGGGGCGCTCGGCGACCGCGCCCTCGACGAGGTCGGCGCCCTCGCCGACCTCGGCGTCGACCGCGTGATCGTGCCGGCGTTCGCGTTCTGGGGCGATCCCGCCACCGAGCTCGCCCGCTACGGCGACGAGGTCATCGCCCGAGCCTGACCGCTCGCCCGGCGTCGCACTAGTCTCGCGGCGCACCGAACGGGAACACCGGTGCGAATCCGGGGCTGTCCCGCAACTGTGACCGGGAAGTGATCTCCCACCGGTGCCCCGCACCGGGTGTGCCACTGCCGCACGGGCGGCGGGAAGGCAGGGAGCGATCGTCGATCCGGGAGCCAGGACACCGGTCGGTGCCCGACAGGACCATTCCTGCCGCAAGGCCCATCGACGCGAGGAGACGTCAGATCCCATGTACCAAACCTGCCCCACCACCCCCGTCCCACGGATCCGCCGGCGCGCCGCGCTCGCGGTCCTGACGCTCGCCGCCACGACGCTCGCCGTCGCCGGCACGGTCTCGGCGTCCACGGCGCCACCGAGCACACCGCCCGGTGCCACCGCGTCGGCGGCGACCGCCGGCGCCAGTGCCGCCGCGCCCGACACCGGCGCCAACCCGTCCGGCTGCGTCGACGACGCCGCCGCCGGCACCAACCTGTTCCCGGACCAGTTCACGGTGCAGCACGCCGAGAACTACACGCTCACCTACGCCGACACCTACAAGGTGCTCACCGTCGGTGAGACCAGCCCGGGCGCGGGGAGCCACACCTACGTGCTGGTGCAGTGCGGCACCGACGCCCCCGAGCTCACCGGCGACCTCGACGGCGCCGAGGTCGTGTCGATCCCGGTGACGACGATGTTCTCGGAGTCGACGAGCCACGACGGGTTCATCGACGTGCTGGGGCTGAGCGGCCTCGTCACCGGCGTCGCCGACGGCTCGTGGGTGGTCACGCCGAGCATCAAGTCGCGCATCGACGCCGGCGAGGTCGACTCGTTCAACACCACCGGCCAGATCGACACCGAGCTGGTGATCGCCGACGACCCCGACGTCTACCTCACCGGCGGCTACGACGACCCGGCCCAACAGGTGATCGTCGACGCCGGCATCCCCGTCGTCGCCAACGCCGAGTGGCTGGAGACGAGCCCGCAGGGATGGGCGGAGTGGGTCGGCGTGTTCGCCGCGCTCACCAACACCGAGGCCCGCGCCACCGAGCTCTACGACGGCTGGGTGGCCGACTACGACGAGGCCGCCGCGCTGGCCGCCGGCGTCGCCGACCGTCCGACCGTGCTCACCGGCTCGATGTACGAGGGCACGTGGTACGCCAGCGGCGGGGCCGGCATCGCCGCCCGGTTCATCGCCGACGCCGGCGGCGACTACGTGTACGCCGACGACACCAGCACCGGGTCGATCACCCTCGACATCGAGCAGGTGCTCGTCGACGGCGCCGACGCCCAGGTGTGGGTCAACCCCACCGCCGGCTTCACCGACGAGGCGTCGGCAGTGGGGATGGACTCGCGCTACGGCGAGTTCGGGGCGTGGGCCGACGGCGGCGTGTGGTCCAACGCCACGCCGCCCGACCCGTCGATCAGCTTCATCGAGCAGGGCCCGGTGCGCATCGCCGACTACCTGCGCGACTACATCCAGATCTTCCACCCGGAGCTCGAGCCCGACCGCGACCTCGTGTTCTACACCCAGCTCCCGGCGAGCTGACCCACTGCGGTGGCCGTCGACTCACCCGAGCGGCTCGGCGATTCTGGGGCGCGAAATCGAGCGTCCGCGCTCGATTTTGCTTGTGGAAATCCACACTCCCGGAGGTCGGCGACGGCGTGGGGGTGAGTCGGCGGGCGGCCGTGGCGATCGGGGTGCTCGTGGTCGCCCTCGGGGATCGCCGCACTCGGCGCGCTGTTCCTCGGGTCGGTCAGCCTGTCGCCCGCCGCCGTGTGGCGGGCGCTCGTCGACCCCGACCACGCCGAACGCGGCGCCCTCGCCGTGGTGCGCACGGCGCGCCTGCCGCGGATGATCGCCGCCCTGCTCGCCGGCGGCGCGCTCGGCCTCTGCGGCGTGCACATGCAGACGGTGTTCCGCAACCCGCTGGCCGACCCGTTCGTGCTCGGCACCACCAGCGGCGCCTCGTTCGGCGTGGCCATCGTCGTGCTCGTCGCCGGCGGCGGCTCGGCGGGCTGGCTCGGCGGGCTCGGCTCGCTCGGCCAGCTCGGGATCTCCGGGGCGGCGTTCGTCGGGGCGATGGCGGTGACGCTCGTGGCGCTGGCCGTGGCCCACCGCGTCCGCGGCACGGCGTCGATCCTCATCGTCGGCCTGATGATCGGCTACCTGCTGTCGGCGTTGGTGTCGCTGCTGGTCGCCGGCGCCGATCCGACCCGCCTGCGCGAGTACGTGGCGTGGGGCTTCGGCAGCTTCAGCGGCGTCACCAACGACGAGCTGCGGATCATGGCGCCCGTCGTGCTCGTCGGCGCGGCGCTGTCGCTGACGGCATCCAAGACGCTCAACGCCCTGCTCCTCGGCGAGCTCTACGCCGAGTCGATGGGCGTCAACGTGCGTCGCCAGCGACTGCTCATCCTGTTCCTGGTGAGCGCCTTGACCGCCGTCGTCACCGCGTTCTGCGGCCCGATCGCGTTCATCGGCGTGGCCGCACCGCACCTCGCCCGCCCGCTGATCGGCACCTCCGACCACCGCGTCCTGCTCCCGGCGAGCGCGCTGATCGGCTCGATCATGGCGCTGGTCGCCTCGGTGGTGGCCCAGCTCCCGGGTCAGCGGGGCGTGCTCCCGCTCAACGCCGTCACGGCGCTGATCGGCGTGCCGGTGGTCGTGTGGGTGCTCACGCGCCGCGCCCGCACGGAGGTGATCACGTGATGGCCGCCCTCGAGGCGCACGACCTGGTCGCCGGGTACCACCGGGGACGGACCCGCACGCCGGTGCTCGACGTGGCATCGCTCACCGCACCGGCCGGCCAGCTCGTCGCCGTGATCGGGCCCAACGGGGGTGGCAAGTCGACGTTGCTGCGCACGCTGATCGGTGCCCAGCCGCCGCTGCGCGGCGTGGTGCGCCTCGACGGCACATCGCTCGCCGACCTCGACCGACGCGAACGGGCGCGCCGCATCGCCGTGGTGCTGACCGACCGGGTGGACCCGGGGCTGCTCACCGTGGGCGACGTCGTCGAGCTCGGCCGCCACCCGCACACCGGCTGGAGCGGCTACCTGACCGCCGAGGACGTCGAGATCGCCCACGCCGCGGCCGCCCACCTCGGCGTGCTGGCGATGTGGGATCGTCCCTTCGCCGTGCTCTCCGACGGTCAGCGCCAGCGGGTGCTCGTCGCCCGCGCCCTCGCCCAGCGGCCGCGGGTGCTCGTGCTCGACGAGCCGACGGCGTTCCTCGACCTCGGCGGTCGGATCGAGCTCACCCTCACCCTCGCCGAGCTCGCCCACACGGCGCACCTCGTGACCGGCCCCGCCGACGGCGACGACGCGGCGATGGCGGTGATCGTGGCCACCCACGACCTCGAGCTGGCCCTCGCCCACGCCGACCGCGTGTGGCTGGTCGTCGGCGGCACCGTGGTCGACCGCGCCCCGGCCGAGCTGGCCGACGACGGCGCGCTCGTGGCCGCCTTCGCCACACCGAACGCGCCCGAACGGGTGGCCGCCGTGCTCGACGCCGCCCTGCGCGCTCGTCGTTGACGCCGCCCTGGGTCGTCAGCGCCGGCGCGGACGGCGGCGGTCGAAGATCGCCTGCAGCACGAGCCAGACGAAGAAGAACACGGCACCGGCCAGCAGCGCCCGCTGAGGCATCGGCAGCGGCGAGAACAGCAGTCCGGCGACGGCGATCACGGCCGAGATGATCACCGGGGCCCGGCTGTGCCCGTCCAACACCGGCTCAACCTACCCAGCCGGCGGTCGCCGTGACCTCGGCCCGGTGGTCGCTGACATACTTCTTGCGACATGGACCACCGGGAAGGGCACGAGGAAGCGGCCGAACCGCATGGCGCTTGAGCCCGGCCAGGTCGTCGACAACTACCGCCTCGACCAGATCATCCACCGTGGACGGGCGACCACGGTCTATGCCGCCACCGACCTGTCGCTGCGTCGCAAGGTGGCGTTCAAGGTGCTGGTGGAGGACTACGCCCGTGATCCCGCCGTGCGCCAGCGCTTCGTGTCCGAGGCCCAGACGGCGGCCTCGCTCGACGCCCACCCGAACATCGTCACCGTCTACTCCTGGGGCCAGGTCGGTGGATCGATGTACTTCGTCACCGCGTTCATCGCCGGGATCAGCCTCGCCGAGCTGATCGAGCGCCAGCCCGGCGGCTCCGGGCTCCCCGTCGCCGAGGCGATGAGCCTGCTGCGTCAGACCGCCGGCGCGATCGACTTCGCCCACCGCAGCGGCGCCATCCACCGCGACGTCAAGCCGGCGAACATCATGGTCAAGATGACCGAGACGCCGCGCACGGCGTTCCTGGTCGACTTCGGCATCACCAAGATGGGTGACGGCGACCCGTCGACACCGGTCGGTGAGTTCGTCGGCACCCCCGACTACGCCGCGCCCGAGCAGGTGGCCGGCGAGGCGCTCGACGAACGCGCCGACGTGTACTCGTTCGCGTGCACGGCCTTCGACGTGCTGACCGGGCGCCCGCCGTTCGCCGACGCGCCCGACGACGAGGCCCGCCTCACCGCCCAGCGGCGCACGGCGCTGCCGAGCATCTCCAAGCTGCGCCCCGAGTTGTCGGCGAGCGTCGACGCGGTGTTCGCCAAGGCGACGGCCAAGGTGCGCGACGAGCGCTACGCGACGTGCACCGAGTTCGTCGACGCGCTGCGCGCCGAGCTCCCCGAGGCGGCCCTCGAGTACCGCCGCCCGGTCCCGCTCGGCACGGCGGGCGCGGTCGCGTCGCTGGAGGGCCCCGCCACCGAGCCGCGGCGCCGTTGGCCCTGGCTCGTCGTCGGCGTGGTGTTGGTGCTGGTGGCCGCCGCGGTGGGATGGGTGCTCACCGACGGGACCCGCCACCCCGAGACCGTCGGCTCGATCGGGCGCAACGTGACGATCCCCACCACCACGACCACGACCACCACCACGACGACCAGCACGACCACCACGACCACCACCACGACGACGACGACCACGACGACGGCCCCGCCGCCCCGGAACGCGTTCGGCGACGTGGTGGGCAAGCCGGTCGTGCCGCCGGGCGGCGGGAGCCCGGCGAGCAACTTCGCGCTGGCCCTCCAGGCGCGTTCGTTCGACCCACCGACGGCATCGCCGGGGTCGCCGGCCGCCTACTACGCCGAGTGGGCCCGGATCATGGGACCGGCGACGCCCAGCGACCCCGTGATCGCCACCGACGACGGCTACGCCGTCACGGCGGACAAGGCCGTCGAGGTGCAGGACTTCCGGCTCGACGTCAACAAGCTCGTCACCACGTTCACCGAGTGCACCGACCGCTGCCGGCCGCTCGACAGCGCCGATGGTCTCAACTTCGACGTGTGCCCGGACGGCGGTACCGCCTGCACGCTCGTGACCTCGGAGTCGGGTCGCTTCACGGCGACCAAGGTGATGGACGTCGTGCTGCGCCAGCCGGCGGCGAGCGCGCTGTTCCGCATCGAGCTCGACGACCCGGCCCTCGTGGTGACGGCGATCAACGACACGAGCGGCTCGGCGCACTTCGTGCCGCAGGGTCAGTACTTCGTGATGGCGTTCGCCGGAACGCCGGCCGTCGGCACCGAGGAGATCCTCACCATCCGCTACTCCGACGGCACGACCGACCACCTGAGGCTGACGTTCTGATGCGGGCTCGAGCCTCGACCGGTGCGCTGGCGGTGGTGGCCGTGATCGTCGGCGCCATCGGTCTCGGCGGGTGTGCCGCCGACGCCGAGCAGTTCCAGAGCGACGCCGAGCACTTCCTCAGTGGCGACGAGGTGTTCGCCGCCTACGGCATCGACTTCCGCGACCCGGTGTGCACCGTGCCGACGTCGACCACCGTCGGGACGTCGTTCGCGTGCACGGCCAGCGGCGACGACGGCTTGACCTACGACTTCACGATGCAGATCACCGGCGAGAAGTCCTTCGCGCTGACGTCGGTGACGCCGCTGTACCCGGTGCCGACGAGCCCGGACACGTCGACGCCGAGCACCGTCGGCTCCTGAGGTCGGAAGTGTGAGTCACGCGTACGGATGTCCGTACGCGTGACTCACACTTCAGATGCCGAGCGCGGACTGCGTGGCGGGGCCGGCGATCCCGTCGACCTCGAGGCCGTGGGCGGCCTGGAAGTCGCGGACGGCGGCGACCGTCGGGGGGCCGTAGACGGCGTCGACGGCGAGCGGATAGCCGAGGCCGATCAGCGCGATCTGCAGCGCTCGCACGCGCAGGTCGCTGGAGCCGGGGAGGATGTTGGTCGGGACCACCGAGTCCGACGGGTCGCACACCGGGGCGAACCCCGACGCCGTCGCCAGCGTCATGCCGGCGGCGGTGAGTCCCTCGGCACACTTCGACGAGAACGTGCCGTCGTAGCGCCAGCCCGACCCGGTGACGTGGAAGACGTTCGCCCCCTCGCACGCCTGTCCGCCGCAGTCGCGGTGCTCGACCGCCCACCCGGCGCCACACGACAAGGTGCCGGTGACGGTGTTGCCGACGTCGGCGGTCACCGTCTCGGCCGTGCACGCTCGCGGGGCACCGGCGACGACCGTCGTCGTCGTGGCCGACCCGCCAGCGGGCGCTGCCGTGGTCGTCGGGGCGGCGGTCGTCGGGGCGGCGGTCGACGGGGCGGCGGTCGACGGGGCGGCCGTGGGCGTGGGAGCGTCCGGATCGGGGCCGATGCCGAGCGCGAACTGGGTGCGCGGCCCGGCGAGGCCGTCGACCTCGAGGCCGTTGCGCTCCTGGAAGTCACGCACCGCCGCCTCGGTGCGCGGCCCGTAGGTGCCGTCGACGCCGATCGGATAGCCCAGGCCGACGAGCGCGACCTGTAGCGCCGCCACCTCGCTGCCCGATCGGCCCGGCCGGATGATGGTCGCTTGCGGCGGTGCCGCGGTGCAGGGACCGAACTCGTCGGCCACGGTGCGGCTCATGCCGAGCGTCGTCATGCGGCAGCGTCGACGAGAGGTCGTAGGTGCCGGCGAGCTGCCAGCCGGTGTCGGTGATCCGGAACACCTTGGCTCCCGGGCAGGCGGTGCTCCCCGGCTCGCACGACGGACCCGGGAACACCGCCCAGCCGGCGCGGCACACCGGGTCGGCGGCGATCGTCACGCCGGTGTCGACGCGGATGGCGTCGGCGTTGCACGGCGGCGCCTCGCCGGGGGCGACGACGAGCGTCGTCGTGGTCGTCGGGCCGGGCGCGGTGGTGAGCGACGTCACCAGCACCGGCGGCGCCGTGGGTGCCGGCGTCGGCGGCACCGCGGTCGGCGGGGCGGGGGCCGGCACCGTGGTCAGCGACGTCGCCAGCACCGGCGGCGCGGTCGGCGCAGCGGTCGGGGCGGGCGTCGGCGCCGGCGTGGGCGCGGGCGTCGGCGCAGCGGTCGGTGCCGGCGTGGGCGCCGGCGTCGGCGCGGCGGTCGGAGGCGGAATCGTCGTCGTCAACGAGGTGGCGAGCACCGGCGCCGCCGTGGGCGCCACCGTCGGCGCGGCGGTGACGGGGGCGGCGGTCGTCGGTGGCGCGGAGGTCGATGTGGTCGACGGTGACGTGATGTCGGGGATGGTGCCGGCGCGACCCGCGTCGCGGGACGTGCCGCACGCCGACAGCACCAACACGGCCGCGACGACCACCAGCCACCGTGCGTGGGCCCGGCGCTCCATGCGATCCAGTATCGACCACCGCCACCGCCCGGTCCCGGCATGCCCGTCGTCGACCGCCTCGTCGGGGCGACCGCTGCGGGCGCCGGGCGGTCCGTACACTCGCTCGCCGTGATCCCCCGCCGCTCGATGCGTGTCCGCGGCCTCGGCGCCGTGGCGGTGGCGTTGGTGTCGTTGGGCCTGCTCGCCTGCTCCAACGGCGACGGCGGGCGCTTCGGCGACGAGGCGTTCGGCACCACACCGTCGACCGACGACACGGCATCGAGCGCACCGGCGAGCTCGGAGCCGGCCGTGTCCTCCAGCTCGACCACGTCGTCCACGTCGTCCACCTCGACCACGTCGTCGAGCACCACGACCACGACGATCGACCCGGCGAGCGTCGCCCACCACTACCCCATCGACCTGTCGATCAACTCGTCGTTCACGCCCGAGGCGCACGCCAGCTACCGAGCCACCGACGTCTTCTCGTCCGACGGCTGCGGAACCCCACTGCTCGCGCCGGTGACGGGCACCGTCGACGAGGTGCAGCAGAACACCTACGACCGCGCCACCGACGACCCGGCGGCCCGCGGCGGCAACGCCGTCGCCATCCTCGGCGACGACGGCGTGCGCTACTACATGGCCCACTTCCAAGCGGTCGAGCCGAACATCGTGCCCGGCGCCCGCGTCACCGCCGGCGACCTGCTCGGCCAGATGGGCGAGACCGGCCGCGCCGGCGCCTGCCACGTGCACTTCGCGTTGTCGTTGCCGTGCCCCGAGCACGGCGACTGGTGGATCCGCCGCGGCGTGATCTGGCCCGACCGCTACCTCGACTCGTGGAAGGCCGGCGAGAACCTGTCGCCGCTCCCCGAGCTGCAGCAGTGGTTCGCCGAGTATCCCGACGCCTGCCGCTCGGTCGACGACACGCCCTACCCGGTCGGTTGACGACGTCGCGCCGGTCGGGGCGAGATCAGTCGGGCAGGTCGGCGTTGACGGCCGCCGGCACGCCGAGCACGGCGTGGGCATCGATCTCGGCCCCGAAGCGACGGGCCGCGGCGAGGGCCGTGCGGGTGCGCCGGCGGGGGTCGACCTCGAGCAGCGCCGCGGCCGCCGTCGACCCGAACGCCGCCACGACGTCGTCCTCGCTCGGTGGCGAGCCCGGCGTCGGCGCCCGGCCGGTGGCGGCGAAGAGCAACGTCAGTCCGAGCGAGTAGATGTCGGACGCGGTGGTCGGCGCGTGCCCGAGCCACACCTCGGGTGCGGCGTACGCCGGCGTGATCGTCGACGGCCCACGACCATCGGTGCGCACCCACGCCGCGCCGAGGTCGCCGAGCACCAGGTTGTCGTCGTCGTCGACGAACACGTTCTCCGGCTTGACGTCGCCGTGGAGGATGCCGTTCTCGTGCAACGCCGCCAGCGCGACGGCGAGCTGGCGTCCGGCCGCGGCGACCTCGCCCTCGTCGAGCGGGCCGCCGACCTCGACCCGCCGGCGCAGCGTGCCGTGGCGGTACAGCTGGGTCGCGAGGTACGGGCGGCCGTCCTCGGTGAACCCCGACCCGAGCACCTCGGGCAGGTTCGGGCGACCCGACACCAGCTCGGCCACGTGTGCTTCCCACACGAAGCGCTGGTGGTCGAAGTCGCGCCCCCCGGGGTCGACGGCGAACACCTTCAGCGCCACGACGCGCCCGGTGTCGAGGCGGTGGGCGCGGAACACCGCGGCCGTCGACCCGACGCCGATGCGCGACTCGATCTCGAACCCGGCGATGGTGGGGGTCAGCGAGTGGTCGAGCACCACCGCGCTCTCGGGGATGACCCGGTCCAGCGGCGGCGGCGCCGGGCGAGGCCGCGGGTCGACCGCACACGGGCGAGCGCCCGGCCCGGGTGGCGCAGCGGCGCGGTGCGCACCGCCCAGCCGGTGGGCAGGCGATCGAGGCATTCGTCGGCGAGTGCCCACGCCAATCCGGCGTCGGCCGTGCTGGCGCCCTCACCGTCGTAGCGGGCGCGGTCGGCGATCACCGCCAGCTCGGACATCATGCGTGTGACGGGCGCCGGGACGCGACCGGCGCAGGCCCGTGCCGTCTCCCCGGCGGTCAGATGGCTCCCCGGCAGGGTGCCGAGGTCGCGGAGGCGTTCGGCGACCGTCGTCCAGGCGAGGAGCGACGCGGCCGACGCGTCGGCGATGCGGCCGCGCCGGCGGATCGTGCGCCGGCGGACCACGAACGCCGCCACCAGCGCGACCAGGGCCAGGGCCACCACGGCGCCCACCACGGCGAGCAGCACCGGGCGCCAGTCGGTCGGCGTTCCCGGCGGCGCCGGCGTCACCCGGAGCAGCTCGCCGGTGGCCACCCGCTCCGACGGCGTCGGGCCGGCCGACGCGGGCTGGTCGGCGGCGGCCAGCTCGGCCTGGCGCAGCTGTTCCTGCGGAGTGGGGAGCGGGTCGTACGCCACCCACCCGACGCCGGCGACCGGCGTCTCGACCCAGGCCGTCAGGTCGTCCGGCGACCACGACGACGTGGCGTCGGCGGGCGGTGCCGGATAGCCGACGGCGACCCGCACCGGCACGTCGGCGCAGCGAGCGAGCAGCGCGAAGGCCGTCACGAACACCTCGAGGTTGCCGCGTGCGTAGTCCTGGCCGACGAACGCCTCGACGCTGCCGATCGTCTGGCCGCCGGGGCCTTCGGGCACGTAGACGCGGGTGAGCTTGAGCCATGAGCCGATGGCGTCGAGGCGCTGCTGGGTCGTCATCCCCTCCTGCACCAACGCCGAATCCACGTACGTCAACAGCGACGAGTCGGGGCAGGCGAACAGGGCCGGATCCAGCCCGGCCGGCGCCACCGCCGGGGTGTCGGCGCCGAACGCCCGGTCGGGGACGGTGCGGTAGGTGATGCCGGAGATCGGCCGGCTGGGCAGGAAGATGCCGGCGTCGGCCGAGAAGCGGGTCGAGGTGGCGTCGGCGAGGGCGATCGGCGTCCCGGCGCTCGGCAGCGCCCGCATGCCGGTGGTGGCATCGCCGTCGATCACCTCCACCTCGGTGGTCGGTTGGCCGTTCGTCGCCGTGACGAACAGCGGGCTGGCGGCGAGGTGCGTCCCGGTCACCGAGAACTCGTCCAGCTGCTGCCACCCCTCCGGCGTGTACCCGCCGAGCACAGCGAGACGCTGTCGGCCCGGACTCGGTCCGTCGACGCGGACGGTCACGTCGGTGCCGTTCGCGGCGTCGTCCGGTGGCTGGTCGCGGACGCGCGCGTCGGTCAGCCGGGCGGCGACGGCCAACGGGTTGTCGTCGGCGACACGCACGACGTCGGGCTGGACGAACTGGCGCACGTCGAACGGCGCCCCGGGCGGAGCGAACCACGCCACGGCGGCGAGCAGCGTCGCCGGCAGGGCGATGAACGCCGGCCGCCACCACTTCACGTTGCGTCGCACCACGGTCGACGTGCCGACCAGCGGCTGCAGATCGGAGTAGTGCAGACGCGACGCGACCACGAGAAACGCGGCGAGCGTCACGACGAACCCCGCGGCGACCCACCACGGCACCCCGGCCGGGCCGGCGAGCAGGGAAGCGCCGAGCACACCGACGGCCGCCGTCGCGACGGCCACCAGCTCGCGGCCGCGGTACGCCGCCCAGACCGTGACGAAGGCCGTGGCGGCGACGAGCGAGGCCGGCACGATCACCAGCCCGTCGATGCCCGCCGCCGGCAGGCCGATGCTGAGGAAGGTCACGTACGTCGAGGGGATCATCGTGAACGCCGACATGTCCCCGGTCAGGGCGGCGAGCCCGACGATGAGGATGCCGGTGGCGGTGAGCAGACCGAGGATCGCGCCGGCCGCTCCCCGCCACCATTGCCGGGCGACCTCCCACCCGGCGGCGAACCCGATCACCGCCCCGGCCGCCGTGCCGCCGAGCACCAGGCCGTGGTCGAAGGCGTTCCACAGGGCGAACCCACTCGCCGCCGCCAGCAGCACGGCGAGCACGGCGCGATCGACGGCGTCGCTCATCGCGGCCGACTCGCTGCATGCCGGCATCGCGCGCTCGCTCATCGCATCGCCGTCCACAGGCCGACGAACTCGGCGGCGTCGGCGCACGCGATCGCCCTCGTCCCGGGCGCGGCGACCAGCGGCGCATCGCGTTCGCGTGCCACCGACACGAGGTGGGCGGGCACGAAGCCGCGAGCCAGCTTGCCGATCGCCAGCAGGTCGGCGGCCGAGGGCTCGCCGGTGACGACGAGCAGGCTGCGACCGCGCGCCATCAGCACCTCGGTGAGCCGCTCGAGCGAGTCGGCGTCGCCGAGCGCCACCGCGGTGAGCCGATCGATCGGCGGGATGCGCTGCCCGTCGCCGTCGACGTCGGACGAGCCGTCGGTGAGCACCAGCGCGACCGGGTAGTCGTCGGCCTCGGCGGCCGCGACCACGGACGCGACGATGTCGACGGCCTCCTCGAAGTCGTCGGCGCCGACGGCCGCGGCGCGGTTGTCCAGCACCACCACCAACTCCGGGCGGGTGGTGTCGACCATCTGCTTCACCAGCAGGTCACCGGTCCGCGCCGTGCTGCGCCAGTGGATGCGGCGCAGGTCGTCGCCGGGCACGTACTCGCGCAGCTGGTGGAACGACGCCGAACCCTCGGAGCGCTCGCGGGTGGGGCCTTCGAGGTCGCGTTGACGCCCCGACGGCAGCATCCGCAGCGGATAGCGGCGGGGCCGGACGCTGACCGCGCAGGTGCTGGTGAAGCGTCGGTCGGCGCTCACCAGCCCGAACGGATCGAAGCTCCGCACGACGAGCGGGCCGGCGGTCACGACGCCGCGGCGAGCGGTCGGGATGGCGTAGGTCACGTGATCGGTGCCCTGCGGCGTCATCGGCCCGATGCTGGCGATGCGCTGGGTGCCGTCGACGGTCTCGATCACGGTGAGCGGGCGCGGCCGCTTCGTCGACGTCGACTGGAAGTGCAGGCGGACCTCGGCCGGAGCACCGCGCTCGACCTCCGCCGGCACGGCGACGCGCGCCAGCTTCACCTGTGGGACCTCCGCCACGATGAGCATCGAGCTCGCCGTCAGCACCAGCATGAACGCCCCGATCGCCGCGACCACCGGCACGCCGAGCACGATGCCCAGGGCGAGGAACACCACGCCGGTGGCCCCGACGCCCCACCCGAGTCGTGTCAGGCGCATGGTGGCCCCCGGTCAGTCGACCGCGCCGCCCGGCACCGCCAGGCGGCCGAGCAGTTCGATGATCACACGCTCGGCGGTGACGCCGCGGAGCTGGGCGGTCGGCGCCACGACCAGGCGGTGGGCCAGCACCGGCACGGCGAGGCGCTTGACGTCGTCGGCGGTCACGTAGGTGCGGCCGGCCGCGGCGGCCATCGTCTGGGCCGCGCGCAGCAGCCCGATCGAGCCTCGCGGACTGGCGCCGAGGCGCACGTCCGCGGTCTGACGGGTGGCCTGCACCAGCGACACGGCGTAGCGCACCACCTGGGGGTCGGTGCGCACGCACGAGCCGATCGTGACCATGCGCTCGATGTCGGCCAGGCTCAGCACCGGATCGAGGGGCCCGGGTGCGCCGCCGTGGCGGGCGAGCACGATGCCCGCTTCGGCGACGGCATCCGGATAGCCCATCGACATCTTGAGCAGGAACCGGTCGAGCTGGGCCTCGGGCAGGGCGTAGGTGCCGGCGTCCATGTCGACGGGGTTCTGGGTGGCGACGACGACGAACGGCCGAGGCACCGGATGGGCCACGCCGTCGACGGTGACGCGGCGCTCCTCCATCACCTCGAGCAGCGCCGACTGCGTCTTGGGCGAGGTGCGGTTGATCTCGTCACCGATCACGACGTTGGCGAAGATCGGCCCGGGACGGAACTCGAACTCGCGGGTCGCCTGGTTGAAGATCGACACCCCGGTGATGTCGGACGGCAGCAGGTCGGGTGTGAACTGGACCCGGTTCCACGTGCCCGACACCGACTCGGCGATCGCCCGGGCCAGGCTGGTCTTGCCGACGCCGGGCACGTCCTCGAGCAGGATGTGCCCCTCCGAGACGAGGGCCACGAGGGCGTACCCGATCTGGTCGTCCTTGCCGTGCAGCCGGCGGGCGACGTTGGCGAGCAGGCGACGGAACATCTCTCCGAACCAGGTGACGTCGGCGGTCGACAGCTCGGTCGGGGCGGAGGCGGCCGCCGTCGGTCCCGGCACCGATCGGGGCGGCGGTGTGGGCTCGGCGCTCATGGGGTCGTCCCGGCGGTGGCGCGGCGGTCGTGGGTACGGCGGTGATCGGCGTCGGCGCCGCGGTGGTCGTGGTGGCGGGCGCGGCGGTGGTCGGTGCCGTGGTCGACACGACGGTGGTCGTCGGCGCGGTGGTCGGCGGCGCGGTGGTCGGCGGGATGGTGGTGGTCGTCGTCGTCGTGGGCGCCACGGTGGTCGACGTGGTCGTGGTCGACGTGCTCGTGACCGGGCTCGTCGACGTGGTGGTGCTCGACGTCGGGGTGGCCACCACGCCGGTCGACTGCCCCGACGACGCCTCGTTGCCGAGCTCGTGGCGGAACGACACCACCACCGTCACGCAGTACGCACCCGGCTCGGCGAACGTGATCGGGTCGGAGACGGTCGCGTTGGCGCCCAGCGAACCGCCCATCGCCGCCTCACCGCCGCACGTCCCGGCGGCCCAGGTCGCGCCGGTCGGCGACCATCCCGCGCCGAGCACGAAGGGCGCGCTCGCGGTGAACGGTTCGCCGGCGGCGACGGCCGCCGGGGCGACGATGGCACCGACGACCGGGGCCGGGGCGATGACGGCACGGGTGATCGACGCCGACCGACCACACACCTGAAGGGTCACGGTGAGCTCGCCGGCGGCGACGGCGAACCGCTGCTCGGCGGTATCACCGGCCGCCATGGCCAGCGTGTAGGTGTCGCTGCTGGCTCCGGCCGACGACAGCGTGCCCGCCGCCACCGCGCCGGTCGCTCCCGGACAGGCCGCCGGATCGCCGCGCCACCCGAACGTCACGCCCACCTCGCCGCCGACGGTCGGTCCACCGCCATCGGTCCACCCGAGGACCAGGGTGATGTCGTCGGCCGGGGGTTGCGATGGCGGCGCCGTGGCGACGGGCGCGGTGGTCGGTGGCAAGGTGGCGCTCGTCGGGGGGCTCGTCGCCGGCGACGTCGGCGCGGCGGTGCTCGGCGCGTTGGTCGCCGGCGGTCGGGTGACCGGTGGCGCCGGTGGCCGCGTCGCCGGCGGGGCGGCGGGTGCGGTCGTGGCGGCCGCGACGGTGGTGTGGTGGCCTCGACGTGGGTCGTGGTCGGGCCCGGCGAGCGTGGTGGACGTGGCGGCCGGCGGCGCCGCAGGGTCGGCGGTGGCCGGGGTCGCCGCGTCGGTGGTGGTCGGCGCGCCGGCGTGGACGCCGGCGACGGCGCCTCCGACGACACCGTCGACGTCGTCGACGTCGGTCGTGCCACCGGCGTCCCTGGGCCGATCGTGGTCGTCGTCGGCAGGTTCGGCGGCAAGGTGATCTCGGAGCGCGCCGGCGCGACGGTCGAGGCGGTCGGCGTGGTCGTCGACGTCGCCGCCGCGCCGAGGTAGTCGAGCAGCGCCTGGGTGGAGCAATCACCGACGCACAGGTCGACGTCGACGGCGGCCAAGGTGAACACGGTGGGCTCCTGGTCACGGTCGATCGAGACCGCAGCGTGCGGCGAGACCACCCACAGCCGACCGCCGTCGCCGAAGAGCTCGAGTTCCCCACCGATCGTGGTGGTGTCGAGGCCGGGCACGGGGGTGACGACGCCGTCGTGGATGCGCGTGAGGTGGTCGCCCGTGGCCGCCCAGACGTCGCCGTGCCAGATCGCCAACGCCCGCACCGTCGCACCGACGTCGACGTTGGTCGTGGACCCGCCATGGACCAGGGCGACGTTGGTGCCCCGAGCCACCGCCCAGGTGCCGCCGGTGGCGATGCCGACCGACGGCACGACGCCGCCGTCGCCCGCGCCCTCGAGCGTCGCCGAGCGGTCGACGGCGCGCACGGCGATCGGGGAGACGGCGTACACGACGCCGTCCACCACCGTCAGCGAGCTCACGAGCGGTGCCACGCCGACGCGCTTGCCCACCCGTCCGTCCCGGTCGACGCGAACGGCGGTGTCACCCTCGAGGAGCACCCACGCCCGCCCGCTGCCGTCGACCACCGGCGCGGCGCCACTCGGTACGCCGTCGGTCACGACGAGCTGGGGGGCACCCAGGTGACCGGCGCGACCGACCGGCCGCACGGCAACCACTCGGCCGACGGTGACCACGCCAGCCGCGGCGAGGACGCTGGAGGCCGCGCTGGTGCGCACGACCTGGGCGTCGTGACTGCCGTCGGCGAGGAGCACGGCTCCGTCCGGCCCGGCGAGCAGCGTCCGCTGCCGGTCGGAACCGGCGAACGACAACCCGCCGGGGAGCGGCGGCGCGGTGTCGGCACCGCTCGCGGCTTGGGCTTCCACGAATCCGGAGATCCCGTTCACGAGCACGACGCGCGACCGGCCGGCTGCGGCCCCGCCGACTCCGAGCCACGTCCGGCCGTCGACCTCGTCGGCGGCGACGCGAGCGGGGGGCTCGATCGCCGCCACCAGTATCGCCAACCCGGAGGCGACCACGGCGATCACCACGGCGACGGCGGTGAGCCGCTGGCGCGTGAACGTCCGACGCAAACGGCGCGCGAGGGTCACGTCACGGATCCGCGTTCACCGAGTTGGTGCGACGTCGCTCGATGAACGGTCGCGCTCGCGCCAACCACACGCTCAGAGTACCGGGCGCGATCAGGACGTCAGCAGGGTCGCCAGCGCCCAGACGGCCCCGATCAGGCCGATCCCCGGCCATCAGCAGCGACCGGGCGAGCGGCGCCCGGTCGAGCGATTGCTCGTCGGCGGGACGCGCCGGCGGCCGCATGATGGCGACGACGTTGCCGACCACCAACGCGCCACCGAGTGCCAGGACCAACCACGCCAGCAGGTCGTCGCCGAGGAACACGGTGCCGCGCCGCCGGGTCAGCTCACGCTGCCGCGAGCGGCGTTGTCGAATCGCGCGTAGTGGCCGAAGAACGTGAGCCGCACGCTACCGATCGGGCCGGAGCGGTGCTTGGCGATGATCAGGTCGGCGGCACCCCGGTCGGACGACTCCTTGTTGTAGACCTCGTCGCGGTAGAGGAACATCACCACGTCGGCATCCTGCTCCAGCGATCCCGACTCGCGCAGGTCACTCAGCATCGGGCGCTTGTCGGCGCGCGACTCGAGGTTGCGGCTGAGCTGGCTGAGCGCCACGATCGGCACCTCCAGCTCGCGGGCCAGGATCTTCAGGTTGCGGCTGATCTCGGACACCTCCAGCTGACGGTTCTCGGCGCTCGCGCTGCCGCTCATCAGCTGGAGGTAGTCGATCATGATCAGGCCGAGGTCGCCGCGCTGCGCCTTCAGCCGGCGGGCCTTGGCGCGGATCTCCATCACCGTCACCCGCGGGTTGTCGTCGAGGTACAGCGGCACCTCGAGACGCCCGATCGCCCGGCCGATCTGCGCCCAGTCCGACTCGGACAGGCGTCCGTTGCGGATCTTCGTGGAGTCGACCTTGGCCTCGCTGGCGAGGATCCGCTGGGTCAGCTCGACGTGGCCCATCTCGAGCGAGAAGACGAGCACCGGCCGCCCCGACGTCTTGGCGATGTGCGTCGCCATGCCCAACCCGAGCGCGGTGTTGTGCAGGTACACGTCGGCAGCGACGAAGTTGTGCACGCCGGGCACGGTGAAGTCGATGACGCGGGTGTCGCCGGCCGGCTCGATCGACACGATCCGGTCCCACGTCACATCGGGGGACGCCCACCACCGCAGCTGGTCGTCGTCGAGCGCCTCCGCCAAGAGGGCGACCGTCTCGCGGCGCAGCGGCCCACGCCGCGACGGGTGCCAGTTGTGGTTGGGCGAACGCCCGCACCTCCGGCTGACCTCCGCCCAGGTGAGATCGCCCTTGGCCTTGTGGATGTCGTCCCACACGGCGCTCGGCACGGTGTCGAGCGAGTACCCGTGGGCGGCAGCGGCCGCCACCGCATGCACCCGGGCGAGCGCCGGCTCCTTGCCGAGGATGCCGATCTCGTCGCAGAAGCGCAGCAGTGACGGCGCATCCATGATCTCGACCTCGAAGGCCGCTCGGCGATCCCCCGCGTAGGCGATCGACCGTCGGCGGAGCTTGCTCCGGATCCCGAAACGGGTGAGCGCGTGGGCGACGTCGCGTGCCAGGCGCTCGCTCACGGACGCGTAACCGATGCGGGCGTAGCCCGCCCTCGCCACCCAGGCCGTGCCGTCGGTGGCGAACAGCCGATTGAGGAACCGAGCCAAACCGGGCCGAGGCAGGCGGAACACCGCCTCGGGCACGAACTTGTCGGTGGGCTCGCCATCGCCGATGAGCAGGGCGAGAAGGTCGATCTCGGCGTCCGGGAGCTCGTCGTGGCCGAAGATCGGCACCGCGGTGGGGACGGCGATCGACTCGCCGACGGTGATCGCGGCGAGCGGTTGCCACCCTCGGGCCGTCAGCAGCGGATGGCTCGCCGTGATGGTGACCCGCCGTCCGCTCCGAGTCGTGATGGTGAAGACCGGCTTCACCCCGTCGTCGACGCACACCGAGACCTCGCGCCGCTCGAGGCGGGCGTCGTGACCCAGAGCCAGGACCTCGACGCGGTCGCGCTCGGCCGCACTCTCGAACAGCGCGGCCGCCGTGACGACGGCGCCGGTGGCGCCGTCGACCATCGGCGTGTCCCACGCGACGCACTTGCCCATCGCCGGGCGGGCGCCGATGATGTTCAGCGTCGAGGGCTGCAGCCCCGACAGGAGCTCGTCGAGGTCGTGCAGGCCGGTGGCGGTGCCGGTGATGGTGTCGCCGCGGGCGAAGTTCTCCTCGATCCGCTCGATCGCCTGCTTCATCAGCTCGCCGATCTCGACGTAGGTGTTGCTGATCCGCCGCTCGGCGACCATGAACACCCTCGACTCGGCCTCGTCGATGGCATCGGCGACGTCGTCCGGCGCGCTGTAGCCGATCTCGGCGATGTCGCCGGCGACCATGATCAGGCGGCGCAGCATCGCCGCGTCCTGGACGATCTCGGCGTAGTGCGGGGCGTTGGCGATCGACGGCGTCAGGTTCTGCAGCGCGTGCAACGCCTCGACGCCACCGACCGACTCGAGCAGCCCGGCACGCGACAGCTCGTCGGCCACGGTGATCGTGTCGACCGGGCCGCCGGTCGTGAACACGGCGACGGCCGTGTCATAGATCTGCTGGTGCGACGGCTTGTAGAAGTCGTCGTAGCGCAGTCCCTTCTCGATCACCGCGCCGAGCGACTCGCGCGACAGCAGGATCGCGCCGAGCACGGACTCCTCGGCCTGCAGGTTGTGCGGCGGGACGCGGCCGCCCGACGAGGCCGGGCGCAGGGCGCGCACGCCACCGCGGGAGGCGCCGTCGGACGGGCGGTCGCTGCGTCGATCCATCAGGGCACCATCGCATCGGTGCCTTGTGGAGCGCTAGACCCGCAACCGAGTGGGGCCCACGCTGGGGACATCGCCGTTGTCCCCCGAACCCACAGCCCTGTGGACGGTCCGTTCAGCCGGCAGCGACGACGTCGAGCGTGATCGGGAACGACACGTCGGCGTGCAATCGGGCGGTCGCGGTGTGCTGGCCGAGCGTCTTGATCGGGTCGACCTCGAGTTGCTTGCGGTCGAGCTCGATGCCGGTCTGGGCGGCGACGGCGGCGGCGACGTCGGCCGCGGTGACCGATCCGAACAGGCGACCTTCGGAACCCGCCTTGGCGACGATCTCGATCACCTTGGGCACCAGGGCCGAGGCGATGGTGGTGGCCGAATCGCGGTCGTGGGCGTCACGCAGGTCGCGAGCGCGCCGCATGCGGGCGGCCTGATCGACCGCGCCATCGGTGGCGACGAGGGCGAGCTTGCGCGGGAGCAGGTAGTTGCGGCCGTAGCCGTCGGACACCTCGACGATGTCGCCTCGCTTGCCGAGGCCGGCGAGGTCGGAGCGCAGGATCAGCTTCATCGTCGATCAGCCCTCACCGTCGGTGTCGGTGTCGGTGGCGGCATCGAAGGTGCCGGTGTCGGGCGCAGCGTCGTCGGCGGCGGCCGGTCCGGGGGAGGTGGCGAGCGTCGGGGCGGCGTCGTCGGAGCGCGGCGGGCGACCGTCACGCGGCGGGCGGGTGGTGCGCTGGTTGGCCACCCGCTTGGCGTAGGGCAGCAGCGCCATCTCGCGCGCCACCTTGATCGCGTTCGCCACGTCGCGCTGCTGCTGGACGTCGTTGCCCGAGACGCGGCGGTTGCGGATCTTGGCGCGGTCGCTCATGAAGCGCGACAGCAGGTCGACGTCCTTGTAGTCGACGTACTCGACCTTGTCGATGACCAGCTGGCTGGTCTTCTTCTTGTACTTGCGGGGGGCGGCGTCCTTGGAGGCGCGCGCCCGGTTCTTCTTGCTGGCCATCAGTGGGTTCCTTGACGAGTGCGAGTGGGCTGGGGGGTCGGGCTAGAACGGCTCTTCGTCGCCGTAGGGCGGGTCGGCGGGACGGGAGCCGCCCCCGCCGGAGCCGGAGCCGGACGCGGCGGGCTGTCCGCCGGCCGGGGCGCCTTCACCGGTGGTGCGGGCGGTCCGCTCGACCTGGGCCTGCGCCCAGCGCAGGCTGGGCCCGATCTCCTCGGCCACGACCTCGATCTTGGACCGCTTCTCGCCGTCCTGGGTGTCCCAGGAACGCTGCTCGAGGCGGCCGTAGACGAGGGCACGCGTGCCCTTGTGGAGCGAGGCGGCGACGTTCTCGCCGAGCGTGCCCCACGCCACGACGTCGAAGAACGACGTCTGCTCCTGCCATTCGCCGTTCGACTGGTAGCGGCGGTTGACGGCGATGCCGAAGCTCGCCACCCCGCGGCCGCCGCTCGTGAAGCGCAGCTCGGGGTCGCGGGTGACGTTGCCGACGAGGGTGACGGTGTTGTCTGCCATGGGTTCTGTACTCCCTTGCGATGTCCGGGGTGTCCGGGTGCCGCGTCAGGCGGCGTCGACCGCCATGCCGCGGCGCGCGGCCTCGGCGACGGGCAGCTTGAGCAGCTTGAAGCGGACGACCTCGTCCGCGATGCGGAGCGTGCGCTCGAGCTCGGCGAGGGAGCCGGCCGGTGCGACGGCCTCGATCACCAGGTAGTAGCCGGTGTCCTTGCGGTTGATCGGATAGGCGAAGGCACGCTTGCCCCACCAGTCCGGCCGACCGTGGATCGTGCCGCCGGCGGCGACGATGCCGTCGGTGACGACCTTGACGTAGGCCTGGGCCTTGGCGTCCTCGACGTCGCTGTCGAGGATGACCATCAGTTCATAGGCACGCATCATGCGTGGAAGCCTCCCTCCGGACCCGCTGCCCAGCCGGGCAGTCGGGGCCCCACACGTGGGGCAGGGCGAATGTGACCCGGGGAGTGTACCGGCGCCGGCCTGCTCATCGGCCCGAGCATGACACCAGGGTGTCACCGGGTTGCCCGGGCCGGCGCGGACTGTGCGTCGTCGTAGGGTGCACGACTACTATCCGTGTGGTTCGTCACGGGGGATCGGAGCGACTGATGGGCGTCGAGTTGAGGGGCCTGGCCGGCAAGAAGGTGCTGATCACCGGCGCCGCCAAGGGACAGGGGTTCAGCCACGCCAAGGCCTTCGCCGAGGCCGGCTGCGACGTCGCCCTGCTCGACATCACCCATCCGGTCGATCCCGACATCTACGACGTCGCAACGCCCGACATGCTCGCCGCCGCGGCGGCCGCGATCGAGGAGCGAGGCCGGATGGCGGTGCCCCTGTCGTGCGACATCCGCGAGGAGAACGAGGTGGCGGCGGCCGTCGGCAAGGCGCTGGCCGAGTTCGGCGGGGTGATCGACGTGCTGGTCAACAACGCCGGAGTCGCCGCCCTCGACACGGTGCACGGGATGCGTTCCAACGTGCTCCACGCCGTGCTCGACACGAACCTCAAGGGAACGATGTTCGTGACGAAGTACGCCGTCGACAACATGATCGGGCGACGCTCGGGAAAGATCATCAACATCTCATCGGCGGTCACCGGGAGCGGGCACGCCATGCTCAGCCACTACGTCGCCTCGAAGCACGCGATCAACGGACTCACCACGTCGTGGGCGATGGAGCTGTCCGAGTTCAACATCAACGTGAACGCCATCTGCCCGGCGACGATCATGCCCGGAGAAGGACAGGGTTCGGGGATGGTGTTGGGGCTGTCGAAGGTGATGGGCATCGAGCCGATGCCGGCGTACGAGCAGTTCTCGGCGATGGGGAACATGCCCGGCGACAAGTGGCGAGCCGAGGCCCGTCACATCACCGACGCGGTGCTGTTCCTCGCGTCGGACAACGCCGAGATGATCACGGGGGCGATCATCCCGGTCGACTGCGGCCAGATGTCGCGCTGAGCGTGCGCGCCGCGATCGACACGAGGGCGGTGCCCGCGGTCCACGCGCCGGCACCGGAACCGGCTGCCCACATCCACACGATCGAGCGAACTGCCGATCCGCTCGTCGCGTGACGGACGGCAGGAGAAGGGGACTGCATGCCAACGATGGTCGGAGCACGGGTCGTCCGCAAGGAGGACCCCAATCTCATCACCGGCCGGGGAACGTACGTCGATGACGTCCAGCTGCCTGGCACCGTCCACCTCGCGTTCGTCCTGAGCTCGCAAGCGCACGCCGAGATCACGTCGGTCGACACGTCGGCGGCCGTCGCCCTCGACGGCGTGCTCGGCGTCTACACCATCGACGACTTCGCAGAGTTCGGTTCGATCCCGGGGATCCCCGGGATGGACCGTCCGCTGCTCGCTCGTGATCGCGTCCGCTTCGTCGGCGAGCCGGTGGCGGTGGTGGCGGCCGAGACCGCCTACATCGCCGCTGACGCCGTCGATCGCGTCGTGGTCGAGTACTCGCTGCTGCCCGTCGTGCTGTCGCCGGCGGAGGCCATGGCCGACGGCGCGCCGATCCTGCACCCGGCGATCGGCGCCAACGTGCTGCTGGACACGCCGTGGGCCGACGACCTCGCGGACGTGTTCGACGCGGCGCCCCACCGGGCGACGCTGCGACTCCACAACAACCGGGTCCACCCGGTGCCGATGGAGACCAGCGTGGTGCTCGCTGATTGGAGCAAGGATCGCCTCACGGTGTGGGCGTCGACGCAGGTGCCGCACGCGCTGCGCAACACGCTGTCGTCGTTCCTGGGCGTCGCCCAGAGCCAGTGTCGGGTCGTGCAACCCGACGTCGGCGGCGGCTTCGGCGCCAAGGTCCAGTGGTACCCCGAGCTGCTGCTCGCGCCGATCCTCTCCAAGCGGTTGCGGCGCCCGGTCAAGTACGTGCAGACGCGCAGCGAGTCGTTCGTGATGATGTGCGCCGGTCGTGATCAGCACCACGAGCTCGAGGTCGCCTTCGAGAGCGACGGCCGGATCCTCGGCTTGCGCACGATGGTCGTCTCCGACACGGGCGGCTATCCCGACGTCCCGACCGCCCTCGGCCTGCCGACGCTCACGAACTGGATGGCGGCCGGCTGCTACGCGATCCCGGCGGTGGCCGCCGGACACAAGGTCGTGGTGACGAACAAGTCGATGCTGTCGTCGTACCGCGGTGCCGGCCGCCCCGAAGCGGCCTACGCGATCGAGCGTGTGATCGACCTCGTCGCCGACGAGACCGGGGTCGACCCGGCCGACGTACGGATGCGCAACTTCGTCCCCGCCGATGCGTTCCCGCACAAGGTGCCCCACGCCGAGGTGTACTACGACTCGGGCGACTACGCCGCCACCTTCCGGGTGGCGTTGGAGCTGTGTGACTACGAGGCCCTCAAGGCCGAACGGGACCGGCGCAACGCCGACCCGGAGCGGCCACTGATGGGCATCGGGATCTCGACGTGGACCGAGATCGCGGCGTTCGGACCGCGTGGGGCGCTCGAGGGTTTCGGACACATCGGCAGCTACGAGACCGCCCAGGTCAAGATCCAGCCCGACGGCACGGTGATCATCAACACCGGGGCCGCGCCCCACGGTCAGGGCACGGTCACGACGTTGGCCCAGATCGCGGCGGACGAGCTGCAGATCGACATCGATCGCATCACCGTGCGCTACGGCGACACCGACACGGTGCCCCAGGGTGTCGGGACGATGGGATCGCGCGTCACGGCGATCGCCGGGCAGGCGACACAGCAGGCGTCCCGAGACGTCGTCGCCGTCGCCAAGCGCATCGCCGCCCACAAGCTGGAGGCCTCGCCCGACGACGTCGAGCTGACCGACGGCGTGTTCGCCGTCGCCGGCACCCCGTCACGGTCGGTCACCTGGGCGGACGTGGGGTGGGCCGGGCTCTCGCCGACGCAGCTGCCCGACGACCTCAAGGCCGGCTGCCTGGAGGCGCAGGTGTTCGCCGAGGCCACCGGGTTCACGTTCCCGAACGGCGCGTACATCTGCGTCGTCGGGATCGACCGCGAGACCGGCGCGGTCACGATCGAGCAGTTCCACATGGTCGACGACTGCGGCACCGTCATCAACCCGCTGTTGGCCGAGGGTCAGGTCGAGGGCGGCGTGGCGCAGGGCATCGCCCAGGCGCTGTTCGAGAACATGGAGTACTCGCCCGAAGGCCAGCCGCTCACGTCGACGCTGGTCGACTACCTCGCGCCGTCCGCACCGGACCTGCCGAGCTTCACCAGCATCGGCCGCACGTGCACGACGACGCCGCACAACACCCTCGGGGCCAAGGGGATCGGTGAGTCCGGCGCGATCGGCACGCCGCCCGCTGTGATCAACGCGGTGGTCGACGCGCTCAGTGGTTTCGGCGTCCGCCACATCGACATGCCGGCGACGCCCGAGAAGGTGTGGCGTCTGATGAACCGGCCCGCCACGACGGACGAGGAGGGCTGAGGCATGACGCGGATCAACGTCACGGTGAACGGCGTCGGACGGACGGACGACGTGGAGGCGCGCCTGCTGCTCGTGCACTATCTCCGCGAGCTCCGCCAGCTGACCGGCACCCACGTCGGGTGCGACACGTCGAGTTGCGGCGCCTGCACCGTGCACCTCGACGGGTCGGCGGTGAAGTCGTGCACGGTGCTGGCGGTGCAGGCCGACGGCGCCGACGTGCTCACGATCGAGGGGCTGGCGAACGGCGACCAGCTGCACCCCGTGCAGGAGGGGTTCCGTCAATGCCACGGCGCCCAGTGCGGGTACTGCACGCCGGGCATGATCATGGCGGCGGCCGGGCTCCTCGACGAGCACCCGCACCCCACCGAGCAAGAGGTGCGCGACGGCCTCGAAGGCAACATCTGCCGATGCACCGGCTACCAGAAGATCGTCGACGCCGTGCGGTGGGCTGCCGAGCACGCCTGATCCGGCATTCGGTCCACCACGAGCGCGGCGTGATGCGGCTCGGCGCAGTCCTGCCCCACCACGGGTTCGGGAACGATCGCGCGGCGATCAAGGATCTCGCCATCGGGATCGAGGCGCTCGGGTTCGACCACCTGGTCGCCTACGACCACGTGCTGGGCGCCGAGCCCGGTGGCCGTCGACGCCACCTCCCCGGCCGCTACGGCCCACGGCACGAGTTCCACGAGCCGTTCGTGCTGTTCGGCTTCCTCGGCGGCGTCACCGAGTCGATCGAGCTGGTGGTCGGCGTCCTCGTGGCGCCGCAGCGCCAGACCGCGCTGGTCGCCAAGCAGGCAGCCGAGGTGCAGGCGCTCTCGGGCGGCCGTCTACGTCTCGGTCTGGGAACCGGCTGGAACTTCGCCGAGTACGAGTCGCTCGGAGCCGACTTCGAGCGGCGGGGGGCGATGCTCGACGAGCAGGTCCACGTCCTCCGCGAGCTGTGGGGGCGACCGTTGGTGTCGTTCGACGGGCGCTTCCACCGGCTCGATCGGGTCGGGATCCGCCCGCTCCCCGAGCGTCCGATCCCGGTGTGGTTCGGCGGCTACACCGGCGCGGCGCTGCGACGATCGGCCGCCCACGGCGACGGACACCTCTTCGGCCACCTCCGCCCGAGCGAGCTCGACGCCGCCCGCACGTTGCACGAGCTGGTCGCCGCCGCCGGTCGCTCGCCGGCGGAGTTCGGCATGGAGGCGATCGTCGACGTCACCAGCGATCCCGACGCCGTGCTCGAGGCCGCTGGCCGCTGGCGCGATGTCGGGGGAACCCACCTCACGATCCGCACGACCGACCCGGCAGCCGATCCGGACCTGGCGGCTCGTTCGGTCGACGAGCACCTCGACCTCCTCGAACGGGCGCATCGCGCGCTGCGCGGCGCGCGGATGTGACCCCGCCGCCGGGATCGTCGTCAGACACCTAGCGACCGCAGCGCAACGTGATGTGACACGATGCGGCATGCGGCGAGTGCTCGTCACCGGTGGCGGGTCGGGCATCGGATCAGCCTGTGCTGACGCGCTCGCCGCCGACTGGTGCGTCGTGCGCGCCGACGTGCGCGCCGGCCCGGGCCTCGTCACGATCGACGTGGCCGACGAGGCGTCCGTCGATGCCGTGTTCGCCGAGCACGGACCGTTCGACGGCCTGGTCTGCAGCGCCGGGATCAGGACCCGCGGCATGATCGTCGACACCCCGATCGAGGAGTGGGAACGCCACCTCCGCGTCAACCTCACCGGCACCTGGCTGTGCATCCGCGCCTTCCTGCGCGGCGTGCCGGCCGACACCGCCACGCCCCGGGCGATCGTGACGATCGCGTCGGTCAACGCCTCGATCGCCGTTCCCGGTCAGGCCCACTACGTGGCCTCGAAGGGTGGGGTCGCCGCCCTGACCCGCGCCGCCGCCCTCGAGGGCGCGCCGCACGGCGTGCGGGTGAACGCGATCGCGCCCGGACCGATCCGCACGCCGATGGCTGCCGAGCGTCTGGAGGACCCGGACCAACTCGCGTGGCTCACGTCGCGCGTGCCGCTCGGTCGCATCGGCGAACCGGGCGAGATCGGCGCCATCGCCGCGTTCCTGCTCTCGGACGCGGCGTCGTACGTCACGGGTGAGGTGCTCTACGCCGACGGCGGCTGGGCGGCCAACGCCGTCTAGCGAGGGTCGGGTGGCGAATCTGGTCACTCCAGTGTCAGTTAGCCATCGGATACTCGAGAACCGGATCTGGTGCACCAGATCGCTTCTCGATATCGAGAACGGAGAGTGACCAGATGGCGGCCGGGTGCCGTCAGTGCTCGACGTGCGGGCCGGGGAGTCGTGAGGGTCGTGGGATCATCGTCATGAGCGACTGCGTCACGCCGCCGTCGACGTAGATCACCTGTCCCGTGATGTAGGCCGAGTCGGGCCCGGCGAGGAAGGCCACCGCACCGGCGATGTCGGCGGGCGTGCCGAGCCGCCGCAGCGGGACGACCCCCGACCGCACCTCGCGAACCTCGGGGTCGTCGTACACCTCGCCGGTTCCGGGCGTGGGGACGAACCCCGGACCCACCGCGTTGGCTCGCACTCCCCGCGGTCCCCATTCGATCGCCGTCTGGCGCGTCAACGCGAGCACGGCGGCCTTCGACGGCGAGTAGGCACCGGCGGCGGGGTTGGGCGCGTGCGCGGCGATCGACACGACGTTGACGATGCTGCCGCCGCGGTCCAACATGGCGCGGCCGAACGCCTGTGTGCAGTGGAACGTCCCGCCCAGGTTGACGTCGAGCACGTGCCGGAAGGCGGCCGGATCGACCGACTCGAGCGGGCCGAAGCGCCAGATCCCCGCGTTGTTGACCAGCACATCGACCGGGCCCACGTCGGCGGCGACGGTCGCCGCCACCTCGCCGACCTGGGCGTGGTCGGCGACGTCGCAGGCGATCACCCCGTCCCCACCGACGATGTCGAGCCGCACGACCTCGAAGCCATCGCCTTCCAGTCGGCCGGCGATCGCAGCACCGATGCCCCGCGCCGCACCGGTCACGACGGCGATCCCCATCACTCGCTCCCTCCGCAGGGCCCGTCGCCGATGGTGGCGATGCCGGACCGAGGCCGCGTCCGCCCCACCGTTACGCTGCCGCCGTGCCGCTGATCGTCGCCGCCGGGTCGGCGCTCGATGCCGACCCGTACGAGCTCGCCGAGGCCGCCGCGGCGGCGGGGTTCGACGGCTTCGGCCTGCGACTGTCCGATCACCACCAGCTGTCCGATCCCGTCGATTTCCGTCGGTACGCCGCCGGCCTCGGGCTCACCCTGCACGACGCCGAGGTCATCCGCGTCGGATCGGCCGTCGATCCGGCGCCGCTGCTCGAGCAGGCGGCAGCTGCCGGCGCGGCGGCGGTGCTGGTGGTGTCCGACACGGGCGACCGGCGGACGACGATCGACGGCGTCGCCGACATCGTGGCGATCGCCGAGCCCCTCGGCCTCGTCGTCGGGCTCGAGTACATGGCGTGGACCGATCCGACGACGCCGGCCGAAGCCGTGGCGGTCAGCCGCGCCACCGGCTGCGTCGTCGTGGTCGACGTGTTGCACCACGTGCGTGTGGGGGCCGGCCGACGAGAGCTCGAGATGGTCCTCGCATCGGGGAGCTTCGGGTGGCTGCAGCTCTGCGACGCGGTGCGAACGGCGCCGCCCGAGGGCGAGTTGGTTTCCGAGGCTCGCCACCACCGCCTGCTCCCCGGCCACGGGTCGCTGCCGCTCGCCGATCTGCTCGCGGCCTTCGGTCCGAACGCCGGTCGGTCGGCGCTCGAGCACGTCGTCAGCGTCGAGGTGCAGAGCGACGAGCTCATGGCCGAGGTCGCCGTCGGCGACCGCTTCCGGCTGCTCCACGATGCCGCCCGGTCCGTCCTGGCCGCGGGCGCTCCGGCGGGCGGGCACGATCAGGCTCCGAGCAGCACCGGGTAGCGACCGAAGTACGGGCGAGCGGTCGTCGTGTCCATCTCCGGCGGATCGTCGGGATCCGGTCGCACGTCTCGATCGAACATCGCTTGCACGGCCATCGGGACGAGGCCGAACAGGTGCTCCTCGACGGGCTGCGTGCCGTCGTAGATCAGCCCAGCGGCGAGGCTCTCGCCGATGCATGCGTGCATGCCCATGCCGAACGACAGTCCGTAGGGCGCGACGCGATCGGCGAGCACGCGGTGCGGGTTGAACCGTGCGGCGTCGGCGCCGAACACCGTCGTGTCGCGGTTCACCTGCATCAGATCGATCACCACCTTCGACCCCTCGGGGATCGCCCGGCCGGACTCGAGCTCGACGTCGGCGAGGGCCCAACGCATCCCGGCCGGCGACGACGGCTGGAGGCGGATGGTCTCGTGGGTGCAGCGCTGCAGGAAGACCCGGTCGGTCCGCACGCGATCGGCGTCCTCCGGGTGCTCGCCGAGCCAGGTGAAGACGTTGTGCAACACGCGCGTGAACGCGGTGGCCGACGTGTGGGCCCCGGCGAGCAGGTAGAAGGCGACCTCGCGCACGACCACGTCGTGGGGCAGGTGCAGCGAGTCCTCGTTCGCAGCCAGGATCGACAGCACGTCGTGCGGCAGGTCCTCGCCGGCCTCGAGCATCGCCGCCCGCCGGGCGAGCGACGGCGCCAGGAACTCGCGATCGAACTCCGCCAGCGCGGCGGCCACCTCGGCGGCCTTCGCCTCGCGATCGCCCGTGTAGTGACCGAGCGTCGCCCCCTCGATGAACACGCAGGAGGTAGGAGTAGAGGTGTCGGGTCTCGTCGGCCGTGCGCAGCGGGCGGTCGACACCGGCGGTGAGCGCCGCCAGGTTCATCATCAGCCGATGCCCGAGGTCCACCAGTTCGGAGCGCCCGGCGCGGACCTCGGGATCGAGGGTCTCGGCGATGATCGGCGGGAACAGGCCGACCTCGTAGCGCTCGTACGCCTCGCGACGGAACAACCGGTTCTCCAGCCGTCGGCGATCGCGGTGCTCCGCACCGTGCAGGTTGACGAGCACGTCGGCCATGATCACCTCGCCGTCGTCGTACAGCGCCTGGCGCAGGTCGCGTTGGCGGTACACCTCTCGGCTTCGTCGTAGTCGGTGATCGTGATCACCGTCGGTTGCTCGTGACATCCCCACTCCTCGAGCGCAGGCGCACCTACGCGTTCGTGATCCCCAGACACAGGCCACCGTCGACCGTGAGCACGCCGCCCGGTCACCCACTCGGCACGCACCAGGTACTCGATCCCCTCGGCGATCTCCGCCGCGGTTCCCAGCCGACCGAGCGCGTGCGCCGGCGCCAGCGACTCGAGTCGGGCGAGCGCGCCGGCGTCGTCGACCAGCCCGGCGCGCTGGTTGATCTCGGTGAACACACCGCCCGGTCGGAGGCACGACACGCGGATCTGATGCACGCCGAGCTCGGCGGCGAGCACACCGGTGAGGGTCTCGACCGCTCCCTTGGTGGCCGCGTACGGCGACACACCGGGAAAGGCACGCTGCGAGTGCGTCGACCCGATGAACACCACGGCACCCGCGGCTGGCCGCGAGGTGGTCGAACGCAGCCTGGGTGAGCATGATCCCGGCGACGACGTTGGTGTGGAACAGATCGAGGATCTGCTGCTCGTCGAGCTCGGTGATCGGTCCGCGGTACATGTTGCCGGCGTTGTTGACGAGCGCGTCGAGCCGCCCACCGCCGTGCTCGACGGCGCCGGCGACCATCGCCGACCGATCGCCGGCCGACGTCACATCGCCGACGACCGCCCGGCACGCCTCACCGATCTCCTCGGCGACCGCGTTCACCTTGTCCGCCCGTCGTCCCGAGATCGTGACTCGCGCGCCGAGCCCGGCGAAGTGGCGGGCGATGCCTTCGCCCAAGCCGGACCCGCCGCCGGTCACCAGGACGGACATGCCCTCGATCGGCCGCATCACGCGCCCTCCAGTACCCAGCTCAGCCCCTGGGTGACGATCCGACTGTTGAGCGGATGGGCCAGCGACTCCGCGTCGTGGCCGAAGACCAGTCCGACCACCCGGCCGGCGCCGTAGCGGTGGGTCCACACGACCGGTTGATCGTCGTCCGCCGGTTGCCGCTTGGCGACCGCCAGCACGTCGATGCCGGGCTGCCAGGTGAGGTCTCCGTACACCTCGTCGCGCGGGCCGGGCGTGACTCGAGCACGTCCGCCACGCCGGCGACCACCGGGTGGTCGGCGATGACGCGCGGCGACACGACGTCGCACGGCGGATGCGAGGACCGCGACCAGTCCCAGGCGCCGCCGACGATCCGGCCCCACTCCGGCCAGTCGTCGAAGCAGATCGAGGCCGTGTGCACCGCGAGCAGTCCTCCCCCGCCGGCCACGAAGCGCTCGACCGCGGCGCGCAGCGTGGGGCGGTCGCGTACGCCCACTCGGCGCGCCACTGCTCGTAGCGCGTCGCCCTGCATCGTCCACCAGAGCGCGTCGACGACGAGGGCGTCGGCGCCGTCGAGCGCCGTCGTGAGTTGATCCGGGTGGGCGACGGTGCGCACCTCGTGCTCGGCGTCGAACAACCCGGCGAGCGTGCGTGCGATCGCGTCGAAGTCGTGGGCGTGCGGGAGCCCGCCGGCGAGGACGACGACGGTGCTCACCGCTGGTGACCCACCGAGTCGACCGATCGAGGTCGCGGCAGGTGGGCGATCACCGAGCCGGTGACGCCCCCGTCGACCAGGATGTTCTGCCCGTGGACGTAGCCGGCGCGCGTCGGACGCCAGGAACAGCACGACCTCGGCGACGTCGGCCGCGGTGCCGAGTCGGCCGAGCGGGATCTTCGACTCCCGGGCGTAGCGCGTGTCGGGATCGGCGTAGATCGGCTCCGACATGCCGGCGTCGATCAGGCCGGGGGCGACGGCGTTCACGCGAATCCCGTGGTGGCCCCACTCGAGCGCCATCTGCGACGTGAGCAGGGCGATCGCCGCCTTGGACGCTCCGTAGGCGCCGGAGTTCGGGCCGGCGGCCGCACCGTTCATCGACGTGACGTTGACGATGCACCCCGGTCGTCCGGTGTCGATCCACCGTCGCGCCGCGGCCCGAGCGACGATGAACGTGCCGACCAGATTGACGTCGACGACGGCGCGGAAGTCCTCGATCCTCGCCGTGGCGAGCGGGGCGAAGCGAACGATGCCGGCGTTGTTGACGACCACGTCGGGCGCACCGAACTCCTCGAAGACCTCCTCGATCGCCATCTCGTCGTTGACCGAGGCGACGCGCGCCCGGATGTCGGACCGAGGTTCGATCCAGTCGGCCGGCTGCGACGTCGACGATCGACACGCGGTAGCCGCGCTCGGCGGCGAGGCGGGCGATGTCGGCGCCGAGGCCGTTGGCCCCACCGGTGACCAGCATCGAACGTTGGCTTCCGGCCGGCCCGCCGCTCGTTCCATCGCCCTGCATGCGTACCCCCTCCCGGTCAGAGATTAGTCGTCGTTCATCTAACCACCCCTTCCGAGCGCCCGTCGGCACTCGTGCCGCCACCGGTGCGCGCTCGGCTGGCCCGACGATGCCGCCAGCTATCGTGACGTCGATGTCGACCGACCGGGCCCTCGAGCTGCTGCGGGAGGCAGGCCTGTCGGGGTACGAGGCCAAGGCCTACATCGCCTTGCTCGCCGGCGGCGAACCGATGACCGGGTACGAGGTCGCCAAGGCGTCGGGCGTGCCGCGGAGCACCGTCTACGAGACCCTCGGCAAGCTGGTCACCAGAGGGGCGGCGTTCGAGGTGTCGCGCAAGGGCGACAACGTGTCGTACGTCGCCCTGCCCTCGTCGGCGCTCGTCAGCCGGCTGCGGCGGCAATCGCACGACACGATCAGCGGCCTCGAGAACGTGCTCCCCGCCATCAACGCCTTGCGCTCGGCTCGCGTGGTGCAGCACCTCTCGGGCCAGGGGGCCGTCACCACGCGGATGATCGACGTCATCGAGAGCGCTCGTCGTACCTTGTGCCTGTCGATCTGGCCGCAGGACTCGCAGTCGCTCGTCGGCGCCGTGCGCGACGCCGTCGCCCGGCGGGTCGACGTCTTCACGATCGTCTACGGCGACGGGCTGCCCCTGCCCGGACGGGTCTACGTCCACTCCTACAGCTCCCCCGAGGCGGTGTTCGCGCGGCTCGGCTGTCGGCTCTCGATGTGCGTCGCCGATCACGACCAGGCGGCGATCGGCGGGGTCACGGAGTCGGCGGCGTGGGGCATCTGGAGCGACGACCGGGCGGTCGCGCTGCTCGCCGCCGAACACGTCCGGCACGACATCGCCCTGCAGTTGACGTGCGAACGACTGACGGCGGCGGGGCTCGAGGACTTCTGGGCCACCGATCCCGCACCTCGAGGCGTTCCGCGACGCCTCGGCGGCGGCCATGGCCGCCACCGTCCACGACCAGTAGCGCACCGTCCGACCGAGCGCGGCCTGATCGTCGGCGGGTCGGGCCCGCCGTCGTGAGGTAGCTAGCGTCTAGTCGGCGACTCGGTTAAGATCGCCGACCGAACGCAGCGCCGGGAACGGCCGGCGCCGCTTGGGAGGGGGAACCTGCATGTCGAGGCGTGATCGCTTTGTGAAGATCGTCGGCGTCGCGGTGGCGCTCGGGTCGACGTTGGCCGTCGGCACCTACGCGGGCGGTGGATCGGCGTCGACCGACTCGTCGACTCCCGGAGCGGGCGCGGGTGGTTCGCCACTCGACGTGGCCGCCGCCCGGCTCGACGCGTTCAGCTCGACGGTCGACTCGATCGGCATCACCGACCCGGTGGCCGCACCGGACGGTCTCAAGATCGCCTACGTGCAGTGCGCCGTGCCGGTGTGCGAAGCGATCCACGCCGGGCATCGAAGAAGCCGCCACCGCCATCGGTGCCTCGCTCGAGGTGTTCACCACCCAGGACACCGCCGACACCGTGCAGGCGGCCTTCCAGTCGGCGATCCAGTCCGATCCCGACATGGTGCTCGCGTCGGGCAACCCACGCGAGTGGTTCGAGGACGAGCTGGCGCAGCTCAACGACGCCGACGTTCCCGTCGTGGTCTGGTCCGTCCCCGAGCCCTACCGGGCCGACGGGTTCGCCGCCAACCTCGTCACCGGCGACGACTACTGGTTCAACGGCGTCCTGATGGCCGACTACGTGGCGGTCCACACCGAGGGCGATGCCAACGTGCTGTTCCTCAACGTCCCGCAGTTCCCGGTGCTCGGCCTCGAGCAGCAGGGCTTCGAGGAGCAGTTCGCCGAGGTGTGCCCCGACTGCAAGCTCACCGAGCTCGAGTTCACGGTCGATCAGTTGCTCGCCGGTGAGCACATCTCCGCGGCGGTCAGCGAGCTGCAGAAGGACGACGGCATCAACTTCGTCGTCACCGGGTTCGGCGACATGCTCCTCGGCATGCCCGACGCCCTGTCGGGAGCCGGCTTCGACGTGCCGGCCATCTCGCAGGCGGGCACACCGCTCAACCGCCAGCTGATCGCCGACGGCACGATGCAGGTGGCCGACGTGGCGCTCCCGACGTCGTTCCTCGGATGGCGTGCGGTCGACGCCGGCTTGCGGGCGATCGCCGGTCAGGATCCCGGAACCTTCACCCAGCCGCCGTACGCCGACTTCGACGGACACCCGGACATCTCCATCTCCGGCGTGCCGCAGCGGGTCATCGAGGCCGACGACATCGACGACCCGACGGTGCCCTGGGTGGGCGTCGAGGGCTACCAAGACGCCTTCTCGGCGCTGTGGGGGCGGTGACCACCGCTTTCGTGACAGGCGGCGCCGCCTCGAACCGGCGCCGCCTCGAACCGGTCCTCGAGGTCGAAGGGCTGTCGAAGACCTTTCCCGGACAGGTCGCGCTCGCCGATGCGTCCCTGAGCCTCGAACCGGGCCGGGTCCACGCCCTGCTCGGCCAGAACGGGTCCGGCAAGTCGACGCTGATCAAGATCCTCGCCGGCTACCACCAGGCCGACCCGGGAGGCCAGGCCCGCCTGTTCGGCGAGGAGTGCCACCCCGATGAGCTGATCCGCAGCGGTCGGATCCACGTGATGCACCAAGACCTCGGGTTGATCGATTCGCTCAACTCGGTCGAGAACCTGGCCCTCGGCCGTGGCTTCCACACCACACGCTTCGGACGGGTTCGTTGGGCTCACGAGCTGCGGTCGGCCCGGCGCGACCTCGCCGCCCTCGGCGCCCACTTCGACCCCCGCCGACCGGTCGGCGAGCTCACGCCCGCCGAGCGGGCGCTCGTGGCGCTCGCCCGCTCGTTGGAGGGCTGGGACGACGAGGGGGGCGTGCTCATCCTCGACGAACCGACCGCGCCGATGACGCAGCCCGAGGTGGCCGTGCTGTTCGACGCGGTACGCACGCTGACCGCCCGCCGCGCCGCGGTCCTGTTCGTCTCCCATCGGCTCGACGAGGTGTTCGAGATCGCCGACGACTACACGGTGCTGCGCGACGGCAAGGTGGTCGCGACCGGGGAGGTGGCCGACCTCGATCACGACAGCCTGATCGCGATGATCATCGGTCGCGCGCTCACGTCGATCGACCACGCCGGCCACGAGGTGGCACGGAGCGCCGGCGCTGCAGGTGCGCTCGCTCTGGGGCGCCCGGCTCGAGCGGTTCGACCTCGACGTCCGTCCGGGCGAGATCGTGGGCGTCGCCGGGTTGCTCGGTTCGGGCCGTGAAGAGCTCGCCATGCTGCTCGTCGGCGCCGTCGAGCGCGCTCATGGTTCCGTCCGCGTCGACGGCGTCGACGTGCCGGCCGACCCGCACCAGGCGATGACGCTGGGGATCGGCATCGTGCCGGCCGAACGCAAGCGGTTCGGCTCGATCGCGAAGCAGTCCGTGTCGCAGAACGTCACGCTCGCCCGTCTGCGGCCGCTCTTCCACGGCGGCCGGCTCTCGCGGCGTGACGAGCGGACCGACGTGCTGCGCTGGGCCGAACGCGTCGACCTGCGCCCACGCGACCCGCGACGCGCGTTCGGAACGCTCAGCGGCGGGAACCAGCAGAAGGCGGTCGTCGCCCGCGCCCTGCGCACGCAACCCAAGGTGCTGGTGCTCGACGAACCGACCCAAGGCGTCGACGTCGGCGCCAAGGGCACGATCTATGCGCTCCTTCGCGACGCGGCCGATGACGGGATCGCCGTCGTCGTGTGCTCGTCGGAGGCCGAGGAGCTCGCCGCCGTGTGCGACCGCGTCGTCGTCCTGTCGAACGGCCGCACGGTCGCCGAACTCGCGCGGCGGTGCGCTCAGCTCGGAGTCGATCGTCCACAACGTGCTGCGATGAACGTCACCGTCGCGCCCCACCCAGGAAGGCCCGCATGACCACGAGTTCGGACACCGGCGGACCGATCGCCCCGCCGCCGAGCGAGGAGCCGGCCGCGGTGCACGACCGAGACAGCCGGGCGGCCGACCTCCGCCACTTCCTGTCGCCCGAGAACGCGTCGGTGCTCTACATCTACGTCGTCGGGTTCGTCATCTTCTCGTTGTGGATCCCGAACCTGTGGTTGTCGTTCGAGACCCAGCGCTCGATCTTGAACATCTCGTTCCCGATCCCGGCGTTGGTCGCTGTCGGGCTGGTGCCGTCGTTGCTCGCCGGCGCATTCGACCTCTCGATCGCGGGTGTGATGGGTGCCGCGGCGATCACGTCCTCGTGGCTGGTGGTCGACAAGGGCTGGTCGCTCCCCCTCGCCCTCGCCGCCGCGCTCGGGGTTGCGCTCATCGCCGGGATCGCCAACGGCGCGCTCGTGGTCAAGGTCGGGATGAACTCGTTCATCGCGACGCTCGGCACGGGCGCGGTGTTGGGCGCCTACGCCGAGTGGCGCTCGGGCGGGGTCCAGATCACCGGGCTGCCCGACAGCTTCAAGGACCTGGCCCGCGGCGAGATCCTCTGGGGTGTCCAGGCGAAGGTGATGTACCTGGTCGTGGCCGCGCTGGTCATCTGGTACGTCATCGAGCACACGCCGATCGGGCGCTACCTGCAGGCCACCGGCGACAACGCCGACGCGGCTCGCCTCGCCGGCGTGCAGACGTCGCGGTACGCCTTCGGGGCCTTGATCGCCGGTGCCTTCATCGCCGGCGTGGCCGGGATCGTGCAGACCGCGTCGATCAGCGCCGGCAACGCCAACGTCGGTGACCCGTTCCTGTTGACCGCGTTCGCCGCCGCGTTCTTGGGCTCGACGCAGTTCCGCGGGCGGTTCAACGTGTGGGGCACCGTGCTCGCCGTGTGGACGTTGCTGTCGCTGGTCAAGGGGGTCGAGCTGGCGCTGCAGAGCTACCGCTGGCTCAACGAGTTGTTCTTCGGCAGCGCGCTCATCGCCGCCGTCGGCATGTCCAAGATCTTCGAGCGGCGGGCGGCCCGCCGCGCCGCGGCGCAACGTCAGCGTGACGCCAGCGCCGCGGAGGCCGCTCTGGCGCGGGCGACGTGATCGACGTGTCCTCCCCCGACCTCACCACCACAGCGAGCCGTCCATGATCGATGTCCATGCCCACGCCGTGCTCCCCGGCGTGATGGGATGTGCCGGCCACTACGGACCGGAGCTCGGCGTCGGACCCGAAGGGCGCCCTCGCTTCCGGGTCGGCGACTACGTGCTCGACGGGGTCGACTACACGGGCACGCCGTTCATGGACCCCGACGTTCGGTTGCGGGTCAACGACCACCTCGGCATCGAGCTGCAGGTCGTCTCGCCCAATCCGATCACGTACTTCCACCACGTCGAAGCCGAGATCGCGATCGAGTTCTGTCACTGGCACAACGACGAGCTCGCCGCCGTCGTGGCCGGCCACCCCGACCGGTTCCGAGGCTTCGCCCAGCTCCCGATGCAGGACATCGACGCGGCGACGGCCGAGCTGCGCCGGGCGGTCGAGGACCTCGGCCTGCTCGGCGCCTACATCGGCACCGACTTCCAGACCGACCTCGACGACGAGCGCGCTCGACCCGTTCTGGTCGACGGCGTCGGCGCTCGACGTCCCGGTGTTCATCCACCCCGCACCGGCGGGGATCGACGGGCCCCTGCGCGACCCGCGGATACGCAAGTACGACCTCGACCTCTCCCTCGGCTTCCTGTACGAGGAGACGCTGGCGATCGCCTGCTTGATCTTCGGCGGCGTGCTCGACCGCCACCCGACGCTCGACATCTGCATGTCACACGGCGGCGGTGCGTCGGCCTACATGCTCGGTCGTCTCGACCACCAAGGGCGCAGCCGACCGTGGGCCCGGGCCCATCCCGTCGACTTCGCCGGGTCGCTGCGGCGCCTGTGGTTCGACAACCACGTGCACGACGCCCGGGCGCTGGCGCTGCTCGGCGACCAGGTCGGCCGCGACCGCCTCGTGCTCGGGACCAACCTCGCCGGCTGGGACGCCCCGCACGAGCCGGACGAGGTCGTCTTCGACCCGGTCTACGACGACAACGCTCGGCGGCTGCTGCGGCTCGACCGTCGGATGGGCTGAGGTCGCGGCGACGGGCGCCGTCAGCTCTCGCGCACGCCGGCGTCGACGAGCATCGGGCGCAGCACCTGGTCGAACTGCGCCAGCCCGTCGAGGTAGTCGACCCACGTGATCGTGATGCCGTCGAGACCGGCGTCAGCGAATCGACGCATCCCGTCGACGACCTGTTCGGGGGTGCCGACCAGCGGGATCGCTCCGTAGCCGGCGATCAGATTGGCGGCCAGCTGGTTCCAGCCATCGCCGAGGGCGCTCTGGGAGTTGGGGATCAGCACGTCGAGGAGGTTGCGCACACCGGCCCAGTCGCCGCGCTCGTCGACGTACATGTCGCGGAACCGCTGCGCTTCCTGCTCGGTGTCCCGGCACACGATGTACGCCTGGCCGAAGACCTGGATGTCACGTCCGTACTCGTCACGAGCGAGGCGCTTCACCGAGGCGGCGATCCCCCCTGCGGTGTCGATGTCGGGAGCGACGACGAAGTTCAAGTCGGTGTGCTTGGCGGCGAAGTGCTGGCCACGCTCACTGTTGCCGGCGCTCATCAGCACCGGCGCCGGACGCTGGATCGGCTGGGGCGACGAGTAGGCGCCCGGACTGGTGAAGAACGGGCCATCCCAGTCGAAGGGCTCGTCATGGCTCCACAGGGCCTTGCACAGCGAGATCCAGTCGTCGGCCATCTCGTAGCGATCGTCGTGCGGCCGCTGCTCGACGCCGAACATCGCGATCTCGTTCTCGTTCCACCCGGCGACCATGTTGAGCGAGAACCGACCACCGGAGATGTGGTCGATCGTCGCCACCTCCTTCGCCGCACGAACCGGATGGATCGTCGGCAGGTGGACCGTCGCGAACACGCCGATCCGCTCGGTCGCCGCCGCCAGCCCGGCCGCCCACGTGAGCGTCTCGAAGTTCCGGTGGTTGAAGTTGGTGCTCCCACCCATGCCCTTCCACCGGGCGACCGGGATGATCGCCTCGATGCCGGCCTGCTCGGCGGCGCGGGCGATGGCCACGGATTCGTCCCATTCGACCTTGATCGTGTTGGGCATGTCCGTCATCGACGCCCCGCCGCTGACGTTCACGGCGAACACGCCGAGCTTGAGGCGATTGCTGCTCGACCGCACGGGATTGGTCGACGCCCGTTGACCGATGGGCGCTCGGTCGTCTCGACTCATGTGCGTTCCCCCTGACCAGGTGGCTGCTCACTCCCGCGGTGCGCAGCTCGATTCGAGCAGTCGTTATATAGCACACGTCGGCCGGCGATCCTCGACGGCAGCCGGCCGGCTGGACCGACCGTCGATCGACCGGCGCCGGACCATTGTCCCGGTTGCGGGACAGTCGTTAGGATCACGACGTCGCAAGCGCGCGTCGTCTCCGCTCGAGCGCGCCGGTCGCCGAGGGGGCCATCCGTGAAGATCTCGTTCAAGACCCAGCCCCAGCTCGGCGAGTGGTCGCAGCTGGAGGCGATCTGGAGGGCGGCCGACGAGATGCCCGAGATCGGTGCCGGCTGGCTGTTCGACCACTTCTACCCGATCTTCAGCGAACGGCCCGACGGTCCGTGCTACGAGGGATGGACGGCGCTGTCGTACCTCGCCGCGGCGACGTCGCGCCTTCGCTTCGGGCTGATCGTGTCGGCCAATCCCTACCGGCACCCGGCGCTGCTCGCCAAGATCTGCGGGACGCTCGACGAGATGTCCGGCGGCCGCCTCGAGATCGGTCTCGGCGCCGGGTGGAACCAGGAGGAGGTCGATGCCTACGGGCTGCCGTTCCCGTCGGTCGGCCAGCGCATGGACGCCCTCGAGGAGGCCTGTCAGGTGATCGACAGCCTGCTCACCCAGCCGGTGACGAACTTCCAGGGGGTCCACTACCAGCTCACCAACGCCTACTGCGAGCCCAAGGGCCGCCAGTCGCCCCGCCCCCCGATCATGATCGGCGGTGCCGGCGAGAAGCGCACGCTGCGCATCGTCGCCAAGTACGCCGACCATTGGAACTTCCCCGGCAAGACCGGCGATGAGCTCCGTCCCAAGCTGGAGGTGCTGCACCGTCACTGCGCCGAGGTCGGACGGGATCCTTCGACGATCGAGGTCTCCGCGCATCTGTTCCCGCCGCACGATCCGGACGAGGCGGTCGCCCGGGCGCGCGACCTCCAGGCCGCCGGCTGCGACCACGTGATCATCTACCAGGCGGCGCCCTACCCGATCGACGAACTGCGACGCGTCGCCGGCGCCCTCGCCGACGCCGTCGGGTGAGCGCCGATGGGCCTGCGGATCGCGATCGACCAGTCGCTGTGCCTGAGCTCGGGCAAGTGCGTGGCTGACGCCCCCGCACGTGTTCGCGTTCGACGACGACGAGATCGCCACCGTGATCGAGCCCGACCACGACCTCGACGACACCACCGTCATGCGGATCGCCCGCGCCTGCCCGGGCCAGGCGGTGATCGTCACGGACGCTTCAGGAGTCGTCGTCGACCTCTGAGCGGCTCGGTCGCCGCGCCGCTCGGTGGTCAGGCTGCGAAGGTGACCGGGTAGGCGGAGAAGTGCAGCCGGGCACTCGTGGCATCGAGGGTCGCTGGGTGCTCGGGGTCGGGACGGGCGCCCGCCCGGAGCAGGGCCGAGGCGAGCACGGCGACGGTTCCGTACAGCTCGGTGCCGGCGTCGGCGAGCGCGCCGCCGTCGAGCTCCATCCCGATGCAGGCGTGCATCCCCGACCCGAAGCTCAACCCCCACGGCGTGGACGCGTCCGGCACCGTGCGGTCGGGATCGAACCGGTCGGCGTGGTCGCCCCACAGCGCCGGCTCCCGGTTGGCCGCCTCGAGGTCGGCGACGACGATCGACCCGACCGCCACCTCGGTGCCGGACGGCAGCACGCACGCTTCGAGCGCCCGGCGCTGGGCGATCGGGGAGGCGGGATGCAACCGCAGTGCCTCGTGCACGCACCGCTGGAGGAACCGACGATCACGCGTCGCCCGGTCGACGAGGCCGGCGATGTCGCTCCTCCACACCTCGTCCAAGGTGTGGGTCAACGCGTTCGCGGTCGAATGACCGCCCGCCTGGAGGTAGAACGCCACCTCACGACGGATCACGTCGTCGGGGAGGTCGAGGTTGTCGACGTTGCGCAACAGGGTCGTCAGGACGTCGCGGGGCAGCTCGTCCTCGGCGATCCGGCCGGCCTCGACACCGGCGATGAGATCTCGACGTCGCTCGACGCTCGGACCGAACAGCACGCGCTGGAACAGCTCCATGCCGGCTTCGACCTCGCCCACGAGCTCGTCGTGGTCGCCGAGCGCGTGCACCGCGGTGGCGCCGCGCGAGAACAGCTTCGTCAGGAACTCGAGCTCGGCGACGGCGTCGGGGGGTACGTCGATGCCGGCGATCGTCGCCGTGAGGTGCATCACCGTGCGATAGCCGATCGCGATCAGATCCCCCGATCCCGCCGCGATCGCCGGGGCGAGGGTGCTGGCGATCGCGGCCGGCAGGACGGTCCGTTCGAAGTGCTCGAACGTCGCCCGCCGGAACAGCCGGTTCTCGAGGCGTCGGCGGTCGCGATGGGCCTCGGCGTGCAGGTCGAGCAGGCAGTCGGCCATGACGGGAGCGCCGGCGTCGTACAGCGCCTGGCGCATCGACTTGCGGCGGAGCACCGCCAGCGCATCCTCGTTCGTCGACACCACGATTCGACCGGCGACCGCCGGTTCAAGCATGGGCGAGCTCCCAGGTCAGGGGCACCGTGGACCATTGCATCGTGCGTTCCCCCTTCAGCGGGCGGCGCTGCGGGAGTGGCGTCAGCGGTACCGACCGCCCCCGGCAGTACACGGCACGCAGTCGGGAGCGGTCGCCGAGGATCGACACGTCGACGCTCGGGTCACCGTCGACGACCAGGACGTCGGCGCGACGGCCGACCTCGATCGTGCCCACCTCACCCTGCTGATCGAGGGCGATCGAGCTGGTGGCCGTCGCGCACGTGATCGCCTCGAGCGGGGTGAGACCCAGGTGCTCGACGAAGACCTCCATCTCACGTGCGTGCCAGTGCCCGTAGGGCGTGATCGAGAAGCCGCTCTCCGATCCGCACATGAGTGGCACGCCGGCGTCGTAGACCCGGCGCAGCATCGGACCGGTGCGCTCGATCTCGTTCTGGAACATCGCCAGCGCCTCGGGACCGGCGCCGGCCCGCTTGCCGTAGTCGGCGACGTTGGCGAGGAACGTCAGCACCGGCGCCACCGCCGGGCGGTGCTCGAGGATCGCCTCGAGCGCCTCCTCGCCCATGTTCGACGCGTGCCAGATGATGTCGCATCCGGCGAGCACCGCGTCGCGCGTGGCGCCGTCGCCGCGACAGTGCGCGGTGACGCGCACTCCGAGATCGTGGGCCGTGTCGCAGACGGTCTTCAGCTCGTCGCGGGTCCAGACCTGCAGCTCGCCCGACTTGGTCGGGACCGTTCCGGTGACGTGGATCTTGATGATGTCGGCGCCGTCTTTGACCTGGCGTCGCACCACCCGCACCATCTCGTCGCGATCGCGGACCACCTCGGCGTACCCGGCGGTGCCGTGGTCGGGGATGAACCGCCCCGCCGTGCCGCCCACCGCCGTCATCAGCGCGTAGGTGCCCGCCTTCATCGTCGGCCCTTCGGCGATCCCGGCGTCGATCGCGTCGCGCAGGGCCGGGCCGATGTTGTACAGCCCGTCGACGTCGAGGAACGAGGTGACGCCCGCCTGCAGCAGCTTGCGGACGTTGAACGCGGCGAGGATCGCCGAGCTGGACGCTTCGCGTCGACCGAACAGTTCGTCGTTGCTCGCCGGCTCGCCGAGGGAGATGTGCACGTGAGCGTCGATCAGGCCCGGCATCACGACGAGCCCGGACACGTCGACGACGGCGGCGGGGTCCGGATCCTCGCCGCGCGGTCGACGAGACGAGGTCGTCGCCCACGGCGACGATTCGGTCACCCGAGATCTGCACGTCGGCCCGCCGTGGCGGTGCGCCGGTCCCGTCGATCAGCAGGCCGCCGGCCAACGTCAGGTCGCTCACTGCTCGCTCATGTCCCCAGAACCTCCAGGTGCCCCGAACGGTGCTCACTATAGTCGTTAGCCGTGACACGACCTTTGGGCCGTCGGCGCCATCGGGCGAGCCGGGTCGGGTCACGATGAACGGGCCCGCCCGGCCTGCGTTCCGCGTCCTCGGCTTCTGCGGGAGCCTGCGGCGGGCGTCGAGCAACCGGCGTCTGCTGCGCGCCGCGGCCGCGTTGGCGCCGACGGGGCTCGAGGTCGAGATCGCCGAGTGGGCATCGGCGCTGCCGTCCTACAACGCCGACCTGCTCGAGCGGCTCCCTCCCGTCGTCGACCGTTGGCAGCAGGCGGTGGTGGCCGCCGATGCGCTCGTGCTGGCGATTCCCGAATACAACCACGGACCCTCCGGCCACGCCAAGGACGCCATCGATTGGGTGAGTCGACCCTACGGTCGCCACCAGTTGCGGGACAAGGCGATCGCGGTCATGTCGTCGGGCGAGAGCGGCGGGGGACGGCACATGCAGGCGTGGCTGGTGCCGATCCTCGCGTCCCTCGGCAACACGATGGTCGTCGAGCCGACGATCGCGGTGGTCAACGGCAGTGACCGCATCGCCCTCGACGGTCCGCTCGACGCCGAGCTGACCCACCTCGTGCGCACGCAGATGCAGGCGCTGCTCGACGCGTTGGAGGGCCGTGGGTGAGGTGACGTGCGAGGCCCCGACCGACGCCGAAGCGACGCGCCGGGGCGTGACGAGGCTGTTCGATGCCATCGAGTCGCGCCGTCTGGTCGCCATCGAGGACGCCCTCGACCCGGATGCGACGTGGCAGAACGTGCCCCACCCAGCCGCGCTCGGTCGGGACGAGGTCGTGGCGTTGCTCGCGCCGATCGTGCGCTGGTCGGATCGCATCCGCTGGGAGGTCGTCTCGGCCAGCTTCGAGCCGGGTGTGGCGAGGGTCGAGCGCGTCGACCGGTTCACGATCGGCGGCGCCGAGCACTCGGTTGCCTGCCACGGCGTGTTCGGCGTGAGCCCGGCCGGGCTCGTGTCGTGGGTCAGGGACTACTGCGACCTCACCGCCTGGAGGCAGCGCATCGCGCCGGCGTACCAGGCGATGCGCGATCGCTCGGCCTCCGCGGTCGTCGAACGACATCTCGGCGCGGTCGGGCGGCGCGATCGCGGTGGCGATGTCGGCCGACTACGCGCTCGACGCCGTGCTCCAGCGGCCGGGCACGGAGTACCGCGGCTTCCGGGCGATCGCGGCGTACTTCGACGCCGTCGTCGGTGGTCTCGGCGAACGCCGCGTCGAGTTCGAGCCGCTGGGCGTCGGCGACGACGGGTCGGTCAGCGTGCGCTGGAACGTCGCCGGCGTCGAGTCGACGACCTCGGGGACCGACACCTACGTCGTCGTGGACGGTTGGATCAGTCGGCAGGCCGTACGCCTCGACGATGGCGACTTCTGGTGACCGCACCGGACGAGCTTCAGCTGCTGATCGACCGGGCCGCGATCAGCGACGTCCTCGCCCGCTACTGCGATCGCCTCGACGCCTACGACATCGACGCGGTCGCCCTGTTGTTCTGCGAGGATGCGCGCACCGACTACGGGCCCGGCCGGGGCGGGCCGGTGAGCGGTCGGGACGCCATCCGCGATCGGATCGCCCGCGGGCAGGCGGCCTTTCGCCGAACCCATCACCAGGTCGGTCACCACACGATCGAGGTCGCCGGGGACCGCGCCTCGGGAGTCGCCGCGGCGCTGACGTGGCACGAGCGCACCGACGGGACCAAGGAGCTGCTGGCCTTGCGCTACATCGACGAGTTCCGCCGGATCGACGGCCAGTGGCTGATCGATCGGCGTCGGGTGGAGATCTCGATGGTCGAGGGCTTCTCCGGCACCGAGTGGCACTGGTGGCCGCGACGCCAGCCCGAGGACCCTCGCGGGTGAGCGGCCGGGCTCGGCGCGGGCCGACCGGTCAGCGGCCGACGGGGAGCACCTTGCGCAGGTGGTGCCAATGGCACGACACGCACGCCTCGACGACGTACGCCGTCAGCTCGTCGCGCCGGCGGTTGAGGGCGCGCATCTCCTCGGCGCTCGACACGCACCGCCCGTGCGCCGGCAGTCGCCGGCCGAACACGTAGGTCACCAGCTTGAGCTCGCGCTCGTCGCAGATCGGGCACGGCGTGTCGGTGGGCGTCCCCACGTTCTTCGCCGCCCGGATCAGCTCCGGGTGGGCGTCGCACACCTGGTCCTGGCGCAGCCGCCCCTTGCGGTACTCGACGATCAACGCCCGACGCTCGAGACGGTGGTCGATCTGGGCGCGCCCGCTGCGCACTCCACGCAGATCACCGACCGACATCGACATCGCTGCCAGGCTAGTCACGTCATCGCGATCGAACGGCGGCAGCGCCTCGCGGCGTACGGGCCGGTATACCTATCGGGCGACCCCGCACCGACCACACTGTCAATTGTGAGCCACGCCGTGACCGACTACGTGACATACGGAGACAACATCCCCGACGACGGAGAGCTCGGGCTCATCGGCGACGTCTCGGCGGGGCGCCGGGTCATCGAGCTCGGCATCAGCGGAAACGGCAACGCCATCGCCCTCGCCCGACTCGGCGCCAAGGCGATCTCGGTCGATCCCGACCCGGACCGCATCGGCGCCCTGCGCCTCGACGCCACCGACGCCGAGGTGTGGGTGGAGTGCCACGAGGGCGATCTCGGCGACCTCGGGTTCGCGCCCAGCGGCACCATCGACGTCGTGCTGTCGGTGCACACGCTCGACGTGGTCGACGACCTCGGGCGGATCCTGCGCCAGGTGCACCGCGTGCTCAAGCCCGGGGCCCCGTTCGTGCTGGTGCTCGACCACCCGTTCGCCGCCGTCGGCACCGGCGCCGACGGCACGCAGCGCCGTTACGGCGACGGCCAGCGCACGATCGGCGAGCTGCTCGCCGCCCTCGACCGATCCAACTTCCGCGTCGAGGTGTTCCACGAGCTGGGCGTCAGCGGCGAGTCGGCCGTGCCCACCACGCTCGTCATCAAGGTGCGCAAGCAGGGCTCCTGAAGCGCCGGGGGGTGCACCCTCCGCGGCGTTCAGCTGACGGCGTACTGCGTGAACGCCGCCTGCACGGCGGCGAAGTCGGAGTCCTGCACCACCTGCACCAGCACGACCACGGTGATCGGCCGGCCGTCCACCGGGTTGGCCGCCAGCACGTACTGATCGGTGGCCGTGCCGCCGCAGTCGAGCCACTGCTGGTACTCCCCGGTGAACGCCGGGTTCGGGTTCGGCTGACGCCCGGCGTCGGTGCACCGGCCGGTGCGGTCGAGCGTCGCCAGCGCGCCGGCGACGTCCTGGCTGGTCTCGAACATGTACAGCCCCGGGACGTCGTAGGAGTTGACGAAGGCGCCGATGTCGGGGGAGGCCGACAGGGCCGGCTGGGTGTTCCCGGCGGGATCGGTGGTCGGTGCGCCGTCGGTGTCGGTCCAATGGTCCGGCACCGGCACGCTCAGCGTGCGGCTGTCGTCGGTGACGACGCGGAACCCGGGCGCGGCGGTGGTCGGTACCACGCTGGGGGCGACCGTCGGGGCCACGGTCGGGGCGACCGTCGGCGCGACGGTCGGCGCCACGGTCGGGGCGACCGTCGGGGCCACGGTCGACGGCGGCACCGGGACGGCGAGCGTCGTCGTGGGAGCGACGCTCGAGGGTGGCACGGTCTCGGTCGTCAGCGGCACCGACGGGTCGACGTTGAAGGAGTCGAGGATGTGTTGATAGGCCGCCTCGTCGGCGGGCGACCCGGTCTGCACGCTCACCACCAGCGTGTACGCCAGCGTCGGCGGGTTGACGACGAGCACCCGGATCATGCCGGTGGTGTCCTGGCAGTTCGACCACGTCTGCTGCACGCCGGTGAACGCTCCGTCGGAGTAGGGCACCTGCCCGCCGTCCGTGCAGGTCACCGGGTACGAGTACTGCTCGAGCAGCGGGGCCGGGTCGGCGCTGTACGGGTACGCCGAGTACCACAGGCCCGGCGTCCGCCAGTCGCTGAGGTACTGGTCCCAATCGGTCGACGCCGAGATCGTCGGATGCAGCAGGCCGGTCTCGTCGGGCGCCGGGCGCAGGTCGGTGTCGACCCACGTGGTCGGCACCTCCACGGAGAGCAGCCCGGTGTCGTCGACGAGACGGCACGTAGCCGGCGGCCACCGTCGTCGGTGCGACGACCGCGGCAAGCGTCGTCGGCGTCACCGCCATCGGCAGCGTCGTCGGCGTGAGCGTCGTGGGTGGGCTCTGCAGCCGCTCGGGAGCCACCTCGCGGTGCGTCGGGCTCCGGTGGGCCGACGCGCCGGTCCCCGACGTCGCCGACGCCGCCGTCGTCGCGGCGACCAACGCCAACCCGGCAAGCAGACCCGCTGCCGTTGCCCTGCGTGCGATCCTGTTCATCTGGCCTCCCCACTACGTCACTCGTCCCCGGCACTTGTGCGTGACGACCGGCGCCGTTGACGCATCGTCGCACGCCTGACCTCTGACGTCGACCGGCCGGCCGCGGTTCCCCCGCGATCGTGGCGCCGCCCGCTCACGAGTCGGCGTCGACGCGCTCCGACTCGACGATCGACGCCGGGCGTGGCCGGCCGAACAGGTACCCCTGCCCGCGGTCGCATCCGATCGTGCGCAGCCGGGCCAGCTGCAGCGGGGTCTCCAGGCCCTCGGCGATCACGCCGATGCCGAACGAGTGGCCGAGGTTGACCACCGCCTCGACGATCGTGGTGTCGTCGCTGTCGAGTCCGAGGCCGGCGACGAAGCTGCGGTCGATCTTGATCGCCTCGACCGGGAAGCGCTTGAGGTAGGTGAGCGACGAGTAGCCGGTGCCGAAGTCGTCCACGGCGAGGTGCAGTCCGAGGCTGCGCAGGTTGCGCAGGGCCACCGTCGACGCCTTGACGTCGGCGAGCAGGGCGGTCTCGGTGATCTCCAGCCACAGCGAGTCGGCGGGAATGCCCGTCTCGGCGAGGATCTCGGCGACCAGTGGTGCGAACGCCGGGTCGACCACCTGACGCGTGCCGACGTTCACCGCGAGATGACACTGGGCGAACGGCAGCTCCTGGGCCCGCCAGCGGGCGAGCTGGGCGAGCGAGTCGCGCAGGATCGACTCGCCGATCTGGCCGACGAGGCCGGTCTCCTCGGCGAGGGGCAGGAACGCGTCCGGCCCGAGCAGCCCGCGCTCGGGGTGCAGCCAGCGGGCGAGGGCCTCGAACCCGACGACGTGGCCCGTCGTCAGGTCGACGATCGGTTGGTAGTACGGCACGATCTCGCCGCGGCCGATGCCGCGGCGTAGCTCGGTGGCGGTCCGCAGGGCGAGCACCGTCGTCTCGTGGGCCCCCGGCGCGTACGCCTCGACGCAGTCGCGCCCGCGTGCCTTGGCCCGATACATCGCGCCGTCGGCGTCGCGGAGCAGTTCGGCCGCCGACGTTCCCGGTCGCGAGCTGACGGAGTACCCGATGCTCGCCGTCACGTACAGCTCGGTGCCCTCGACGTCGACCGGCTCGCGCACCGCGGCGCAGAGCGCCTCGGCGACGACCTCGGGATCGAGCGGCTGGGTGTCGTGCGCCCGCAGCACGACGATGAACTCGTCACCGCCGAAGCGTGCGAGCAGCGCCTCCGGGCCGACCACATCGGCGAGGCGCCGCGACATCGCACCGAGCAGATGGTCGCCGATGCCGTGCCCGAGGCTGTCGTTGACGGTCTTGAAGTTGTCGAGGTCGATGAACAGCAGGGCGACGGTGCCCAGCGGGGCGCCCTCGAGCATGGCGTCGACCTGGGCGAGCAGCTCGGTGCGGTTGGGCAGGCCGGTCAGCTCGTCGTGGGTGGCCGCCCAGCGCAGCTGGTCGGCGGTGCGCAGCTGCTCGGTGACGTCCTCGATGTGGGTGATGGCCAGCGCCACGCCCTCGTCCTCGGTCACGGCCACCCGCGTGCGGGCCCAGATGTACTCGCCGTCGGCGCGCCGGTAGCGCTGGTCGAGGAGGTAGGTGTCGACGATGCCGAGCTCGAGTCGGTTGCGGTAGGCGGCGGCGGTGCGCAGGTCGTCGGGATGGGTGAGCTCGCGGATGCTGCGCCCGACGAGATCGTCGACCGGGCGTTGCAGCGTCTCGGCGAGCGAGCGGTTGGCGTCGATGATCCGAGAGTCGTCGAGGCGAACGAGGGCCATGCCGGTGGGCGCCGAGTGAAAGGCCTGTTGGAAGCGACGCCGCGCCTGCTCGAGCGCCCGTGTGCGCTCCTCGCGCTCGGACACGTCGCGCAGGCGCACGATCGCGCTCGCCCCCGGGACCTCGTCGTCGGGCTCGCGGCGCGGGCGGTCGTGGCTCGCCTCCACCGCCACGGTCGTGCCGTCGGCGCGGGCGAGGTGCAGCGTCATCGGGCCCGGTGACTCCTCGTCCACCTCGCCCTGCGACAGCCACACGTCGAGCTCGACGCGGTCGGCGGCATCGACGAGCTCGCCGAGCGGTCGGCCGACGAGCGCCGTCGTGGGAGCGACCGGTGAGCTCGGACACCTTGGTGTTGATGCCGCGCACGACCCGGTCGTCGTCGATGGAGAGCACCGCCTCGGGCAGGTCGTCGAGGAGCATGCGCAGCTCGCCCTCGGCATCGACGAGGCGGTCGATCGTGTGGCGGAGCTGGCCGGTCAGGCGGCGCCCCTCGAACCAGCTGACCGCCACGGCGCAGAGCGCGAGCGCCGCGGCGGCACCGAGCACGATCAGCGCCGGGCGGTCCGCCGACCGGTCGTCGCCCGTGCCGAGCACCGTCGCGACGAGCACCGCCAGCACGATGAGCAGGCCGGCGGCGAACCCGACCGACACGACCCAGCGCCAGGTGGAGGCGCGTCGACGCTCGACCGTACGGTCGGTGAGGTCGTCACGCACGTCCGCGACGGTACCGGTCACGCCCGGCCCCGTTCGGGGACCTACGCGACGAGCGTCTCAGCGTGCGGCGTACCAGTCGAGCAGGCGCTGGGTCGCCGCGTCGCGGCCGATCAGGCCGTCGTCGAGGCGGATCTCGAGCAGGTGAGCGAGCGCTTGGCCGACGACCGGGCCGGGCGTCACGCCGAGGATCGCCATCACGTCGGTGCCGTCGAGCTCGGGTCGCAGCGCGGCCAGCTCCTCGGCCGCCGCCAGCTCGTCGATGCGCACCTCCAGCTCGTCGATGCGCCGTGACAGCTCGGTGGCCTTGCGTGCGTTGCGGGTCGTGCAGTCGCAGCGCGTGAGCACGTTGAGCTCGGCCAGCACGTCGCCGGCGTCGCGCACATAGCGGCGCACCGCCGAATCGCTCCATCCCATCTTGTAGGTGTGGAAGCGCAGGTGCAGGGCCACCAGTTCGGTGACCGCGGCGATGTCGGCCGCCGAGTAGCGCAGCGCCTCCATGCGCTTGCGCGTGATGCGGGCCCCGACCGCATCGTGGTGGTGGAACGTGGTGCCCTTGCCCGGCTGGTAGCCGCGGGTGCGCGGCTTGCCCACGTCGTGGAAGAGGGCGGCGAGACGCGTGATCCGGAAGTCGAACGACGCGTCCTCGGGCGGGCGCACGTTCTCGACCACCGCGATCGTGTGGCTGAGCACGTCCTTGTGGCGGTGGATCGGGTCGTGCTCGAGGCGCAACGCCGGCAGCTCGGGCAGGAAGTGATCGGCGAGGTGGGTGTCGACGTAGAACCACAGACCGGCCGCCGGGTGATCGAGCGTGATCAGCTTGTCGAGCTCGTCGCGTATGCGCTCCGCCGACACGATTTCGAGGCGATGCCCGCCGGCCACGACGGCCTCGACGAGCTCCGGCACCGGCTCGAGGCCGAAGCGGGCCACGAACCGGGCGGCGCGCAGCATCCGCAACGGGTCGTCGCCGAAGCTGATCTCGGCGGTCAGCGGGGTGCGCAGCACGCGCCCGGCCAGGTCGGCGGCGCCGCCGTGCGGATCGACCAGCGCCGGGCCGGCGGAGGGCCCGGTCACCTCGAGCGCCATCGCGTTGATCGTGAAGTCGCGCCGTGCCAGGTCGTCCTCGATGGCCGACGAGAAGGTGACGGCCGGTTTGCGCGAGTCCTCGTGGTACACCTCGGCGCGGAACGTGGTGATCTCGTAGCGGCGGACGGTGCCGTCGGCACCGGTCCGGGAGGCACCGATGGTGCCGAACGCCTCGCCCTGGGCCCACACGGCGTCGGCCCATCCGGCGATCGCCCGGCGGATCTCGGGCGGCCGGGCGTCGGTGGTGAGGTCGAGGTCCGATCCGGCGGTGTCGGCACCGACGAGCAGGTCGCGAACGGCGCCGCCGACCAGGTACAGCCGGTGTCCGGCGGCGTCGAAGCGCTCGGCGAGCGGGGCCAATTCGGCCAGCACGGCGGCGAAACGTTCGGGGACCACCCCCGGGAGGCTAGGACGGCTCGCGCTGGGACGTCCCCAACGACGGTCTGGTCACCGGTCTCGATCGGCCGATCTGGTCACCCACATTCTCGATATCGAGAACTGTGGGTGACCAGATCGCCCGTTCGAGACGCAGAGTGACCAGATGGCGTTGGACGCGAGCTGGTCCCCGGAGATCGTCCGGGGACCAGCCCAGCGTCTTGGCCATCCGGGGGGAACGGAGGTCGAACGGACGCGGTGGCGGCGGAGGGTCCCAGTCAGGTCCTGCGCTGTCGAAGTGCGGCGGTCACTTCGCTGCGTCGGGATGCCTCGTCCGGGGTCTTAGAACCTCGGGCTCCGGTCACCGCCGCCGCCACGAGCCACAGTTCACCGGACGCGCGTCCCACCGCCGTCCCACGGCGTCGCAACCATCAGTTGGACGGAGGTACGGAAGACCCCGGCGCGGGCCAGCAGGGGCGTCGCCAGGTCGACGGTGGCGATCGCCAGCCCGTCGCGCCCGAGCCGCTCGCTCACCTGCGAGAGCTCGTCGACGCTCGCGTTGACAGCGTCGTGGCCGAACACCGCCCGGTCGAGCGCCTGCGACCAGGTGGCGCCGGCGCCCCACCTCACGATGTCGTCGCCCAGCGTGACGACGGTCGGGACCTCGTGGCCGACGCGCCCGTCGAGCACGACGAGGCGCTCGGGGGCGTTCACGCCGGGCGCCAGGCCCAGCTCTCGGCCACGATCGAACTCGAGCACCGCCTCCCAGCCCAGACGGTCGCTCAGACCGGCGGTGATCGCCGCAACACGGTCACGGCCGGTGGCCAGGCCCGCCGGACGTGGGTGGTCGGGGCGGGTTTCGGCCTCGGCATCCACCCACACGGCGGCCGCCGGCAGCCACCACTGATCCCCGGCGAGGTCGCGAGCGGCGACCATCCGGTCGCCGTCGACGACGGCCTGGTCGGCGATGCCGCCCGGTGCGATCACGTCACGCTGGTGCAGCGCCACGACCGGGCCGTTGCGCCCGACGATGGTGGGCAGCGCCGACGGACGAGGCGGGAGCGGTGGGCGCAGCCGGGCGCGCTCCCACGGTGACGTTCCGCCGGGGTTCCTGGCCGCACCGCGGCGAGGGGGACTGGTCAGCGTCGCAGTCATGGTGCGTCCCAGCATCGCCAGCGAGAGTCACACCGCCGTGTGCAACCGTCCCGCGGCGTCCACCGACGTCGTGGGACGCGAATGGGACGCAATCCCACGATCCTCACCAACATGACTCCGAGGGGCCTTTCCGTTCGTCTGTACACCCGCGCCATGCGGGTTCTCCCCGGCGTGGTCGCCGGTGGCGTGCTCTGCCTGCAGGTAGGGATGCGCATCCGCGGCGGCGGTTGACACACAGACGGGCGGACCCACAGCAACACTCGACCCGGCGGGGCGGCGGACTCAGCGCGAAGCGCTCTGGCGGCGTAAGAGATCATCGCGACGGCGATGGACACCGGCGGGCACCGACGCGCCCACTTCCTGGGCCACCTGGTCGGCGTCGTTGAGCAACGCCACGGCCGCCGCCCGCCGGCCCTGCATCGAGTGCAACTCGGCGAGGCGCACGTAGCGCGAGTCCGAGTAGCGGTCGAGGCGGAGCGCCCGCTCGGCGTAGCTCTGCGCCAGGGCGAGGTCGCCGTTGTCCTCGGCCTGCACCGACAGCAGGTCGAGCAGACCGAGCAGTTGCTGGTCGACGTTTCGCCGCGTGGCGGCGGCCCACTCCTCGTACTCGAAGTCGACGAACACCGGCCCGTCGGCGAGCTGCACGGCGTCGGTGGCCACCTGGCCGGCGAGATCGGGGTCGGTGCGAACCGCGGCGAGCGCGTCCGCGGCGAGGCGCTGGAACTCGAGCAGGTCGCAGCTGACGTCGGCGGCGAGGCGGACACCCGACGCCGTGCGCGTCACCACGTCGCCGACCCCCCGCCGGAGCCGCAGCAGCACGTTGCGCAGCCGGGCCCGGCTCGCCTCGCTGTCCTCGTCGGGCCAGATCGAGTCGGTGAGCTGGTCGAGCGTGGCCGAGCCGCCGTTCGCCGCCACGACGCCGAGGAGGCGTTGCGGGTTGCCACCGGGCACTTCGCTCATCTCGTCGGCGCCGGTGACGGCCATGGCGGTGCCGATGACGCGCAACGTCCTCGTCGGCGCGCCCGCCGCCGCCGCTCGCCGCGTGCCCTCGACCGCCGGCCGACGCGCCAGGCCCCGCGCCGGTGCCGGTGCGGGGTGCTTGGCGCCGCCGCTCAGCCGCTCGGCCAGGCGGTCGACGGTGCGGAGCTCGCCGAGCGAGCGCAGATCGGCGAATCCGAACGTGCGGATGTCGCGCTCGGCCTCGTCGCGCAGTCGCCGCGCCGTGGCGAGGTCGCCGGCGTTGGCGGCGGCCAGCGCGCACACGAGGTTCACCCGCCAGCACTCCGCCGGGGGTGTCACGGCGAGCTGGGCGGCCAGGTCGCCGACGACGCCGCGCCGGGCCTCGAGCACGAACGCGGCGAGGCGCAGTTGATCGGGGTACACCGTGGTGCGCTCGCGCGCCCGGGCGAGGTACACGTCGGCCAGGTCGAGCTCACCGAGTGCGCCGAGGCCGGTGGCGACGTCGCACAGGAAGGGCAGGCCGAGCAGGTCGTCGGCCTCGCCGAGGGCGGTGTTCTCGGCGGTCGCGACCCACCGCAGCGTCGCCTCGAGGTCGTCGCGCCGCATCGCCACCAGGGCCCTCCCCCACGCCGCGGCGGCGGCGAGGCGAGGGTTGGCCTGCACGTGACCGAGCTCGGCCACACGCTCGAAGCGGGACTCGGCGAGCGGGATGCGGTTGGCGTTGACCAGCACGAAGCCGTGCGTGAGCAGCATCCAGGCGTGCTCGGCCTCGGTGACGTCGCTCGCGCCGAGCACCACGTTCATCTCCGCCAGCGCCTCGTCGTAGCGCCCGAGCGGCACCAGCGCACTGGTGGCCAGGTCGCACCGGCACACCCGGGCCTTGGCGTACTCCCCGCACACCTCCCACGCCCGGATCGCCACGCTGTAGTACTCGGCGGCGCGCTGCAGGTCGTCGCGCCGGTCGCTCATCCCCGCCGCCTCGGCGAGCACCGACTGGGCGCGGGCGTAGGTGCGCTCCTCGCCGGCACCGAGATCGCGCAGCGCCTCCTGCGCGGCCTGGCGCGCCTCGTCGAAGCGACCGTCGGCGACCAGGCGATGGGCGTGCTGGACGAGCACCCGCCGCTGCAACGGCGGGTCGGCGTGCGCCACCAGCTCCATCGCCCGGTCGAGGTCGCTGCCGGCCACGTCGAAACGCCCCAGCAGCGACAGCGCCGTCGAGCGCAGGAGCAGCAGCGACGGCTCCTGCTCGGTCATCGAGCCGAGGCGGGCGAGCACGCTGAGCAGCGTGCGCGACTCGACCGTGTCGGTGACCGACTGGGGCAGGGTGGTCATCACCGCGGCCGCCCGTTCGTGGGCCCCGGCGTCGAGCAGCAGCCCGACCGCCTCGATGTGCCGCTCGCGCTCGACCAGCTCGCGGGCGAGGCGCAGTGCCGTGGCCGGTTCGATCTCGATCGAGCGGAACGACGCCTCGTTGAGCAGGTCGATCGTGCCGTCGATGCGGCGCCGCAGCGGTACCCCGGCGGTGACGATGCGTGCGACGAACCCGGGGCCGCCGAGCTTGTCGAGGAAGCGCTCGTCGAGCCCCGGCGCACGGGCGAGCATGCCGACCAGGCCTCCATCGCTGCTGTTCAGGCTGTGCAACGAGGCGGCCGCAGCAGCACGCTGCACGCTGACGATGTCGGTGAGGGCGTCGCCATGGCCACCGTTGCGCTCGTGCTGCTCGAGGGCGGCGACCACCACCTTCACCGAGCCGTCGGCGGCATCGACGATGCGCTCGGCGTCCCGGGGCGCGCAGTTCGGGAGGGCCTCGACCACCTCGCCGCCGGTGATCGACAGGGCCGTGGCGTCGAAGCGGGCGGCGTCGACGAGGTCACCGACCTCCCGCAGCTCCCGAGGGAGGAAGCGCCCGGCGACGATCACCCATCGATCCTCGGCGACGTCTTCGATCCAGTGGGCGAGGCGTTCCACGTCGCTCGGCGCCAGCAGGTGGGCGTCGTCGATCGACACGGGTGTGCCGTCGCCGCTCGCCGAGCCGAGGCCGTGGTCGAGATCGAGGTCGGCGGTGCCGCCGCGGAGACGTCGCGTGCCACGCGGCGAGGCCCGGCGCAGCAGCCACGACTTGCCGAAGCCGATCGGGGCCTCGAGGAGACGGACGCCCGATGTCGGCTCGGCGAGCAACTTGGTGAGCAGCGCTTCGCGCGACAGTTTCATCTGCCCCCTCGATGACCTGGGCGAATACTGAAACGCTATCTCCGTCGCCGCCGCCGTGGAGGCTCGGCGCTCAACCGGGGGTCGAGCGGGCCCACTGGGCGCACACGGCGTCGACGGCCTCGTGGCCCGGGCCACCGTTGGTGGCCCCCTCGCCGATCGGCGGTGTGCGGCCGCTCCCCCGCCAGCGCGCCGAGGAAGGCGTCGGTGCATGCCGCCAAGGCCTCGAGGTCGTAGCCGCCCTCGAGCATGGCGACGGTTCGTCCGGCCGGCACCAGCGCCATCGCCCGAGCGGTGAGGGCAGCGAAATCGGCGGCGGCCAGGCCGAGCTCGGTGAGGGGATCGTCGCGGTGGGCGTCGAATCCGGCCGACACCAGCAGCCACGTCGGCGCGAACGCCGCGACGCGCGGCGCGACCAGCTCGTCGAACACGCGGAGGTACACGTCGCCGGTCGCGCCGGGCGGCAGCGGGATGTTGATCGTGGCGCCGGCACCGGGCCCGGCACCGGTCTCGGTGCGCCGGCCCGTGCCCGGGTAGAGCGGCCATTGGTGGGTGCTGACGAAGAGCACGTCCGAGCGCTCGTAGAAGACGTCCTGCGTGCCGTTGCCGTGGTGGGCGTCGATGTCGAGGATCCACACCCGCTCACCGGCGTCGGCGAGGGCGGCGGCGACGACGGAGATGTTGGACACGAGGCAGAACCCCATCGCCTCGGTGCGCGTGGCGTGATGCCCGGGCGGCCGCACGGCACAGAACGCGGCCGTCCCCTCGCCCCGCCGAAGCGCATCCACCGCGCTCAAGCCGGCGCCGGCGGCCATCGCTGCCGCCTGTGCCGACGCCGCGCTGGCGCTGGTGTCGGCGTCGATCCAGCCTCCCCCGGCGGTGGCGATGGCGTCGAGCCGGTCGAGGTACCACGCCGGGTGCACCAGCTCGAGCTCGGGGCGCGTGGCCGTGCGGGGCTCGATCGGGGTGAGCCGCCCGGCGCGCGACGCGTCGGCGCATCCGCGTGCCACGGCGGCCAGGCGCGACGGGCGCTCCGGGTGGTGTGGCCCGGTGATGTGCTCGAGGAAGACCGGGTGCGTGGCCAGCAGCACCGTCATCACCACCAGCCTACGAGCACGGTGGCGCCGCAGGGTCGCTCGTGGCGCGCTCCCCCGGCGTACCGTATGGCCACCGTGAACACCCGTGGCTCGTCACCGGCGGTGCCGCGGTCCGAGCACTCCACGCGATGGGCCCGGGCGCAGCCGGCCTCGTGCGACGCGTCGCTGCTGCGCGTCCGCCTCGCCGACGACGCCGTGCTCCCGAACCTCGACGAGCTCACCGACTGGGTCGCCCGGGTGCGCCGCGACCCCCGAGTCGCGCGTGTTCGCACCGCCGCTCTCTTCCCCGCCGCGGCCCGGCGCTTCCGCGACGCCGGTTTCACCACCGCTGACACGCTCGCCCTGCTTCGCATCGACGTGCGCGCGTGGGCGCCACCACGGCGGCGTCAGGTGGGCGACGTCAGCACCGCCGCGCTCCGTCGTCGCCACCAACGGGCCGCCTCCTCGGTCGACCGCGCCGCGTTCGGTGAGCACTGGGGCCACGACGCCGCCGAGATCGAGGAGATCCGGCGCGCCACGCCCGCCCACCACGCCCTCGGTCGGTTCCGGCGGACCGGCCCGCTGCGGCGCGAGCTGGTCGCCTTCGCCATCGCCGGGGCCAGCGCCGACCACGGCTACCTCCAACGTCTCTCGGTCGCCCCGAGCGAGCAGCGCCACGGCCACGGCCGGGCCCTCACCGAGGCGTCGCTGCAGTGGATGCACCAGCGCCACGCCCGCGACTGCGTCGTCAACACGTCGGTCGACAACGCGGCCGCGCTCGCCCTGTACGACGCCATCGGATTCGCGCGCCTGCCCGAGTGCCTCGAGGTGCTCGAACTCGACGCGGCCGGCGCTGCGGGCTGATGGCCGCAACCATCCGGCGGGCCGTCCTTGCCGCGGTCGGCCTCGTGATCGCGTTCGCCGCCGGGTGGGCGCCGCCGGCCGCCGCGGCGGTCTCCCCGACGACCGCGGTGACCACGACCACGCCACCTGACGACACCGCCGCGGCTGAGCGCCTCACCGCCGTCGACGAGACGCGCGCCCGCGCCGCCAGTGCCGCCTCCATGCTCACCGACAGCCCCCTGCCGGCGCAGTGGAACGACACGCTCGACGCGTTGCTCGACGACGGCCTCGACCAGGCGGACTTCGACGCCGGCCTCGCCGCCGTCGCACGCGACGTCGACGCCATCCTCGGCGCCGTCACCGCGCCCGACCCGTCGACCCTCACGATCACCGGCGCGTCGAGCACGATGCCGATCCAGCTCGAGAACAGCGCCGACGTGCCGCTCACCGTCGCGCTGGAGGTGCGCTCGCCGAAGCTGCGATTCCCGAACGGACTGCAGACCGTCACCGTCCCGGCCGCCTCGTCGATCCTCGAGCGGGTGCCGGTGCGCGAGCCGTTCCAACGGCACGTCGACGATCGAGATCCTGCTGCACAGCCCCGACGGGCGCATCGTCGACGGTCCGATCGTGCTCAAGGCGAGCGTCACCGGACTCGCCGGGCTCAGCCGTGTCATCACCGTGGGCGCCATCCTCGTGCTGGCGTCGTGGTGGTTGTCACACCTGCGTCGAACGCGGCAGGCGGCGCGGGCGGCGGCGCTCGGCCCGGCCGGACCTCCGGGGTAGCGTCACGACGTGCCCGAGACCGAGCCGCCCGCCATCCCGACCCCGGCCGCCGGCGGCCACGTCGGCATCGTCACCGACAGCTCGTGCGACCTGCCGGACGAGGTCGCCCGCGCCGCCGGCATCGAGATCGTGCCGTTGAGCATCCGTTTCGGCGACGAGGAGCTCATCGACCGCGAGGAGCTCAGCACCGACGAGTTCTGGGCCCGGTGTGCGCGCTCTCCGGAACTGCCGAGCACGGCCGCTCCCTCGCCGGGGCGGTTCGAGCAGTCCTATCGCGCGCTCGCGGCGCGTGGGTCGACACACATCGTCGCCGTGATGTTGTCCGGCGCGCTGTCGGCGACGCTGCAGAGCGCCGAGTTGGCGGCGCGCTCGGTCGCGCCCGAGGGCATCACCGTGCGCGTGATCGACAGCCGCACCGTGACGCTCGGCCTCGGCACGATCGCCCTCGCCTGCGCCGAGCTCGCAGCCACCCGGCCGGACGACGACGACGCGCTGGCCGACGTCGCCACGCTCGCCGGGCAACTGGTCGAGCGCACCCGTGTGTTCGGCGTTCTCGACACGATGGACAACCTCAAGAAGGGCGGCCGCGTGGGCAACGCCAGGGCGCTGCTCGCGACCGCATTGTCGATCAAGCCCATCATCGCCGTGGTCGACGGCGTGGTCGAGCAGCACGGACGTCAGCGCACCCGGTCCAAGGCGCTGCGCTATCTCGTCGACACGGTGGCCGAGCGTCGCCGGCCACATCGATCACCTGGCCGTGGCCCACGCCGACTGCAGCGACGTCGACGAGTTCGTGGCGATGCTCGCTCCGCACTACCCGGGCGACATCGTCGTCGGTCAGATCGGCCCGGTCATCGGCACCCACGCCGGCCGCGGCACGATCGGCGTGGCGTTCCACGAAGCCAGCCCCGACAGCTGAGCGGCTCATCGGTGCACCACTCGCAGGGCGGGCGGCGCGATCCGGGGACTGAGCGTGGTGCACCAATGAGCCTTCGGCGCCGTGACGTTGATCCGCTCACTCGACGACTCGCTCGCTCACCCGCCCTCCCCCAGTCGGGGCGGCCCCGCAACTAGCGTGAGGGCCTTCCATGCCGGCCCCGACCACGCCACCGTCGCCGCCCTCGTCGGGGCGGGTCTCGTCGACCGCCGACCGCCCGGTGGTCCTCGCCGGTCGCTATCAACTCGAGCGCCGCCTCGCCACCGGCGGCATGGCGGAGGTCTGGTTGGCCGTCGACCTCGCCCTCGATCGCCGCGTCGCCCTCAAGTGGCTGAAGCCGTCGCTGGCGTCGGACCCGGTGGTGGCGGAGCGCTTCCGCCGCGAGGCGGTGGCCGTGGCCGGGCTGACCCACCCGAACATCGTCGCCGTGCACGACGTGTTCGAGGACGGCGACCGCCAGGCGGTGGTGATGCAGCTCGTCGATGGCAAGAGCCTGCGTCAGCTGCTCGACGTGCAGAAGCGATTGAGCCCCGAGCTCACGATCCACATCGGCACGTGCGTCGCGGCCGCGCTCGACGCCGCCCACCAGGCCGGATTCGTGCACCGCGACGTCAAGCCGGGCAACATCCTGGTCACCCCGGACGGACGGGTGCTGCTCACGGACTTCGGCATCGCCAAGGGCCTCGATGGCAACGCCGACGACCTCACCAGCGAGAACGTGATGATGGGCACGGCGAAGTACCTGTCGCCCGAACAGGTTCGCGGCCGCAAGCTCGACGGACGGGCCGATCTGTACTCGCTCGGCCTGGTGCTGTACGAGTGCCTGGCCGGACGGGTGCCGTTCATCGGCCAGAGCGACACCGACACGGCGCTGGCCCGCCTGCAGCGTGACCCCACCGACCTCGCCCAGCTGCGGCCCAACCTGCCGCGCGGGCTGTACGACATCATCCACCAGCTCCTCGCCCGCAATCCCAACCGCCGCCCGGAGAGCGGTGCCGAGCTGCGCACCGCACTGCAGCGCATCGCCGGCGAGCCGGTGAGCACGCTCGACACCATCGAGGCGGTGCCGGCACCGGGGCGCGTCGACAACGCCGTCCGCCCGGCGTGGCGCCGCGGCACCACGGGGCGTCAGCCGGCAGCGACGCCGCGGACCGGCGCTCCACGGCGCACCGGCACCACCGGCCGCACGCCGGCAACGGGACGAGCGTCGCCGCCGCGCCGCCGACGGGACGGACCCCGACCACGCGCACTCGGCCGATCGCCGGCTCCCCCACCGCACCGCAGCCGCCGATCCGCCGCGGCCGCGAGGGTTCCGACCCGACGCCGAGCGCCGGACCGAAGCTGCGCGGCCGTCCCGCCCGCGACATGCAGACCCGCTTCGTCCCCTCCCTCGTGGTGATCTGTCTGCTCCTCGCCATCGGCCTCGTCGTCGGGCTCGTGCTGTGGGCGACGATCCGCCCCGACGGTCCCGACAGCGCCGGCCAGACGACCGTCATCCCCACCACGACACCCACCACCACGCTCGCCGCGCCGTCGGCCACAGCCGGGGCGATCGCCTCGCTGCAGGCGTACGACCCCGGCGGTGACCACAAGGAGAACAACGACCTCGCCCCGGCCGCGCTCGCCGACGGCAACCCAGCAGACCAACTGGGAGACCGAGTGCTACGCCGACCGCTACTTCGGCAAGGAGGGCGTCGGCCTGGTGGTCAACCTCGCCGCACCGGCCGCCGGCACGCTGTCGTTCGACGTCACCACCGCACCGTTCCAACTGTTCGCCTACGCCAGCGACGACGCCACGATCCCCGCCGACATCGAGGGCTGGGGGCCGTCGATCGAGTCCAAGTTCGTCGGCGAACAGGCGGGCCACGTGGTGGTCACCGTCGGCACCCCGGCTCGACACGTCCTGATCTGGTTCGTCGAGGGCGGCATCTCGTCGACGTGCAGCACCGACCATCCCCATCGCGCGGTCGTCGGCGAGGTGGCGTTCACCGGGTCGGGGTGAACGGTGACGGCGCAGCCGAGCGACGGCGAGCTGGTGACCGCCGCCCAGGCAGGTGACCGCGGGGCCCTCGACACACTGTTGCGGCGTCACTACGACCGGATCCACGCGGTGTGCAGCCAGATCGCCGGCTCGACCCGTGACGGCGACGACGCCGCCCAGGAAGCGATGATCTCGATCGTCAAGGGCCTCGGCCGCTTCGACGGCCGATCGACGTTCTCCACGTGGAGCTATCGCATCGCCACCAACGCCGCCCTCGACGAGCTGCGCCGTCGGGGGCGACGACCGGCGCTGCACGCCGCGACCGACGACGACGCGCCGTCCGAACCCCCCGACGGGTCGGCCCACCACGCCATCGACGCCGTCGGCGACCGGATGGTCCTGCGCGCCGCGCTCGCCGAGCTGCCCGACGAGTTCCGGGTGGCGGTCGTGCTGCGCGATGTCGGCGACCTCGACTACGCCGAGATCGCCACCGTGCTCGGCGTGCCGGTCGGCACGGTGAAGTCGCGCATCGCACGCGGGCGGGCGATCCTCATCGGCCGGCTCGGGAACCGCAGCGGCACCCCGCAACGTCCAACGGCTGATCACTCCGACCCCGGAACCGACCGCCCATGAACGACGACGATCTCGAACTGGCCGGTGCCGTCGCCGACGGGTTGGCCACCGATGAGGAACGCCAGCGAGTCGAGGCCGACGCCGACCTCCAGGCGCTCGCGGCACAGGTGGGCGCCCTGTCGGCAGCGGTGCGCGACGTGCCCCCACCCGCCGAGCGCACTCGGACGGCCGCGCTGGCCGCGGCCACGGCGGCGCTCGACGGCGGGCCCGATGAGCGGGTCGCCGCCGCGGTGTCGGCACCGACGAACGTGGTGTCGCTCGCCACGCGTCGCCGCCTGCGCCTGGTGAGCGCGCTCGGCACCGCCGCCGCGGTCGCCGTGCTGGCGATCGGTGGCGTGGTGGTCATCAACCGCTCCGGTGACGACACCGCCGACAAGGCGCCGAGCGCGCGCGTCGCCGCCACGACCGAGGCCACGCCAGCGGCGCCGCCCACGTTCGCTCCCGCCACCACGGTGGCGACGCTGGCGGCTCCAGCGGCGGCGCCGGCGGTGGCGGCCACCGGCGCCCAGACGATGGAGGTCGCCGCCGCCACGGCGGTCGCCGACGACGCCGCGGCGAGCCAGGCGGTTCCCGCGGCCGGAGGCGCGCTCCCCCGGCTGGCGAGCACGAGCGACCTGCGGGCCGCGGCGGCGGCGATGACGCCGGCGCCGCCCGACGTCGACGACGCCCTCACCCAATGTGCCGACGGATCGCTGGCCGCCGACGCGGTGTACGTGATCGACGGCGTCGACCACCCCGTCGCCGTCGTGACCCTGCCCGCCGCCGGGCGCATCGGCGCCGTCGACGTCGAGCGCTGCGTGATCCTCGTCAGCGCACCCCGCTGACGTCCGTCGCCATCTGGTCACTCTGCGTCTCGAACGGCGATCTGGTCACCCACATTCTCGATATCGAGAACGACAGTGACCAGATCGGCGTTGGCGACGATTCGCGAAATCCCTGGACCTGCATGGTCGACCTTTGGAAGGCTCTTGCCCGTCCACTCCACAATCGAGGTGACCTACATGAGAACTGCCCATCGGCGGCGCGCGCTCATCGCGTCGGCAACCCTGGCGCTGGCGTTCGCCGCGTCGGCGACGGCGAGCGCGACGACCGCTCCCCCCACCCCTCCCCCACGACCACCACCGTCGCCAGCGCCCTGACCAACCCACGCGGGTTCACGTGGAACCCCGACAGCGGCGCCCTCGTCGTCGCCCTCGCCGGTAGCGGCGGCACGAACCCGCCCACCGAGAACACGCCCACCAACGCCCCGCCGCTCGGCCCGTTCACCGGCGGCCTGACCGCCGCGGTCGCCAGCATCAGCGCCGACAGGTGTCCGGCCGCGCTGCGTGCAGGGACTGCCGTCGGCGATCACCGCCACCGGTGAGGTGCTCGGGGCGGACGACGTCGCCTACATCGACAGCGAGCTGTACATCGGCGTCGACGGCGGCGGAGCCGGTCACGGCAACCCCGACAACCCGAGCGGCATCTACCACAGCCTCGGCAACGGCACGGCGGAGCTCGTCGTCGACCTCTCGGCGTGGACCCGGGCCAACCCGGTCGCCGCCGTGCCCGGTCGACTCCGATCCGGACGCCGGCGGCTACTCGATCGTCGCCGAGCCCTCGTCGGGCACGCTGTACGTCGGCGACCCGAACAGCGGCCAGATCCTCAACATCACGACCGACGGCACGGTCACCCGAGTCGCCGACCTGTCGGATCCGCACATGGTGCCCACCCGACTGGCCCTCGACCCCGATGGCGGCGTCTACGTCGGCACGCTGACCCCCGCGCCGTTCACCGACGGCACGGCGCAGGTGTGGCACATCGACACCGACGGCACCGCCGAGGTGGTGTGGACCGGGCTCACCGCGGTCGTCGACGTCGCCGTCGGACCCGACGGCTCGCTCTACGCCCTCGAGCTGGCAACCGGCAACCTCACCGCGCCTCCGTTCCTCCAGCCGATGACCGGCGCGCTCGTGCACCAGACCGGCCCGGACAGCTCCGAGGTGGTGGCCAGCGGCCTGAACCTGCCGATCGCGATGGAGCTCGCCGACGGCGCGTTCTACGTGTCGACGCCGGCCGCCGGCGCCAACGACGGCAGCGGCAGCATCATCTCCTTCCCCGGTCCGGCCGCGCCGGCCCCGGCGGACACGTCGGTGGGCACCGAGGCCGCCGTCGCGACCACGGCCGCCCCCGCCGCCACGGCGATGACGGCGGACACCGCCGCCATGGCAACCGACGCGGCGACGGCGACCACCGCGGCTCCCGCGGAGTGCTTCCCCGTCTACGGCACCACCGGCCCGGCCAGCGTCACGCCGCCGAGCAGCGAGGCACCGACCGGATCGGAGGCCGCACCGGCACCATCGGCCGCACCGGTAGCGTCCGAGGCTCCGGCGACCACGGCCGCCGCTCCGACGACCACGGCCGCACCGGTTCCGTCGGAGGCTCCCGCGCCCTCGGCCGCACCGGCACCATCGGCCGCACCCGGCAGCGAGGCGGCCGGCGCCGCGGCGATCACGATCCAGGACTTCACGTTCACCCCCGCCGACCTGTCGGTCGCCGCCGGCACGACGATCACGATCACCAACAACGACAGCACCGCCCACACGGTCACCGCCGACGACGGGTCGTTCGACACCGGCTCGATCGACCCGGGGGCGAGCACCACGCTCACCCTCGACACGGCGGGCACGTTCGCCTACCACTGCAACTTCCACCCGAACATGAAGGCCACCATCACGGTGACCTGAGTCCTCACGCTGGTGAGCGGTGTGCGCCGGCGGGCGCACACCGCTCACCCCACCGTCGTGGTGCCGCCCGGCACGGCCGCGGCGATCGCGGTGATGCCCCGCTCGAGCAGCGCCGTGGTGGTGCCGAAGTTGAGCCGGGCCCACGGGCCGAAGCCCTGCCCGAAGTCGCGGCCGGCGCGCAGCGCCACGCGGGCGTGGGCGAGGAAGTGCTCGAACGGCTCCTCCGGGAGGCCGACGTCGCGGAAGTCGATCCAGGCGAGGTACGTCGCTTCCGGCGCCACGATCCGTGCCGCCGGTACCTCAGCGGTGATGCGCCGCACCAGGAGATCGCGGTTCGCCCGGAGGTGCCCGAGCAGTCCGTCGAGCCACGCTTCGCCGGCGTCGTACGCGGCGATCGACGCGGCGATCCCGAGGGTCGACGCGCCGAGCGTGCGGAATCGACCGATCTGTCGCCAGCGTTGCTCGTCGGCGGCGTTGGTCAACACCACCTGGGCGCACTTCAGCCCGGCCAGGTTCCACGCCTTCGACGCCGCCACCACCGTCACCGAGTGCGCGGGCGCCGCGTCGTCGACGCTGGCGTAGGGCACGTGCCGGCGCCCGTACACCAGCGGGGCGTGCACCTCGTCGGCCACCACCCGCGCCCCACGACGGTCCACCACCTCGCTCAGCGCGGCGAGCTCGTCACGTTCGAAGGCCCGACCGGTCGGGTTCTGTGGGTTGCAGAGCAGCACCGCGCCCGCCCCGGCGGCCAGCGCGTCGTCGATGCGCTCGAGGTCGAGGGCGGCGCGCCCGTCGACGTCGAGCATCGGCACCTCGACGGCGCGCCGGCCGGTCAGCGCGATCACGTCGAAGAACGGCGGGTACGACGGTGTCGGCAGCACCACGTCGCCGTCACCGCCGAGCTCGGCGAGGGCGATCTCGACGCCGCGCAGCACGTCGGGGACGTCGTGCACCCACGCCGGATCGGCGGCCCAGCCGTAGCGCCGGGCGACGAACGACGCGGTCGCCTCGGCGAGCGTCGTGTCGGCGAACATCGGATAGCCGAAGCACTCGACGTCGACCGCGCCGCGGATCGCCTCGACCACGCACGGGGCGGTCGGCACGTCGAGCTCGGCCAGCTCCATCGGCAGCACGTCGGCGGCGAAGGCGTGCCACTTGTGGGTGCGGCGCGCCCGCAGCTCGTCCTCGCCGAGGCGGTCGAAGTCCGAGACCGGTGCGGGTGCAGGTTCGTCGGCGGTCGTCACGTTCGACATCCTGGCCGCTCGACTCGCCCGGTCCGGGGCTGCGCAGGCAGTTCATGGCTCGGCCGGGGAACGCAAAGGTGGCCATGCGGTGTCCAGTTCGGGTGCCACACTCGCGCCCATGCGCGCCGATCGCCTCGTCGCCACGCTGCTCGTGTTGCAGGCACACGGCCGGGTCACCGCCCGCGAGCTCGCCGACGAGCTGGAGATCTCGGTGAAGACCGCCCGGCGCGACCTCGAGGCGCTGGCGATCGCCGGCATCCCCGTCTACTCCCAGGCCGGGCGCAACGGCGGGTGGCAACTGATCGGTGGCGCCCGCACCGACCTCAGCGGCCTCACCGAGAACGAGGCGCGCACCCTGTTCATGGTCGCCGGCCCCGCCTCGACGGCGACGCCGGCGGCCAAGGCGGCGCTGCGCAAGCTGGTGCAGGCGCTTCCCGAGACCTTTCGCGCCGGTGCCGAGCGCGCCGCCTCGTCGATGGTGCTCGACCCGGCGTCGTGGGGTGCCGAGGCGGTGCGTCCACCGCAGTTCCTCGACCAGCTGCGCCACGCCGTCGTCGCGGCCCGCCAGGTTCGCCTGGGATACGCCGATCGCACGATGGCCGAGACCACGCGCCTGGTCCATCCGCTCGGGCTCGTCGAGAAGGGCGCCACGTGGTACCTCGTCGCCGGCACCGAGAAGGGGCTGCGCACGTTCCGCGTGAACCGCATCCGCGCCGTCGAGGTCACCGACGACCCCGCCGAGCGCCCGGCGGGCTTCGACCTGGCCGAGACGTGGCGCGCCGTCGTCGACGAGGTGGAGGGCAAACGGGCGGTCGTGCAGGCGCGGCTCCGCACGAGTCGCTACGTCGCCCAGGCGCTGCGCGCCCAGTTCGGACCGTCCACGCGCGTCGTCGAGGTGCCAGCGGACGCGCCGGCCGACAGCGACGACGTGGAGGTGCTGGTCGGCGCGCCGACGAGCTGGCGCATCGCCCGCCACCTGGCCGGCTGGGGCGACATGGTCGAGGTGATCGAGCCGGCCGAGGTGCGCACCCACCTCGCCGACATCGGTGCCACGCTCGTCGCTCGGTACGGCGCACCGGCTTCCGTCGAGGGGTGAGACCGGACACACCGCCGGTCGGCGGACGGCCGCGCAGTAGTGTCTCGCCCCATGCCGGGCAATCCGTTCACCGACCCGAACTGGGCCGCCGAGCTCGCCGACACCGTCGAGCGCGTCGTCGGATCGGTTCGGGACAAGACGACCCGGCCCATCGTCAAGGCGTCACGGGCGATCGTGTTCGGGCTCATCGCGGCGATGGTCGGGGTGGTCGTGGTCACGCTGGCCGTGATCGGCGCGATGCGCGCCGTCGAAGCGCTGCTCGACCTCTGGCTGACCCACGCGCGAGCGGTGTACATCAGCTACTTCGTCATCGGCGGAATCCTCTGCCTCGCCGGAGCGTTGTTGATGAGGCGACGGTCGCCGACCTGACGACTGTCGCCCCGACTCGAAAGAAGCATCACCAGTCATGAGCGACGGCTCCCCCCAGTCCGACGTGCGCGACGTCATCATCATCGGGTCCGGCCCGGCCGGACTGACCGCGGCGATCTACACCGCCCGCGCCAACCTCTCGCCGCTCGTGCTCGAGGGTGAGCCGTCGAGCACGAGCGACCAACCGGGCGGCCAGCTCATGCTCACCACCGAGGTGGAGAACTTCCCCGGGTTCCCCGGCGGTGTGCAGGGGCCGGAGCTGATGGAGGACTTCCGCAAGCAGGCCGAGCGCTTCGGTGCCGAGCTGGTCCTCGAGAAGGCGACCTCGGTCGACTTCGACGTCCGTCCGTTCGAGGTGCACGTCCACGGCACGGTGCACCGGGCCCGTACGGTGATCGTCGCCACGGGTGCGCGGGCGTTGATGCTCGGCCTCGACGCCGAGGCACGGCTGATCGGTCACGGCCTGTCGACGTGCGCCACGTGCGACGGCTTCTTCTTCCGCAGCCAGCAGATCGCCGTCGTCGGCGGTGGTGATTCGGCGCTGGAGGAGGCCCTGTTCCTCACCCGCTTCGCCGACAAGGTGTTCCTCGTGCACCGCCGCGACTCGCTGCGGGCATCCAAGATCATGCAGGACCGTGCGTTCGCCAATCCGAAGATCGAGTTCGTGTGGAACACGGTCGTCGACGACCTGATCGGCGACACGTCACTGGAGGGCATCGACGTGACCGACGTCGTGACGGGCGAGTCACGTCGGCTGGACGTCACCGGCCTGTTCGTCGCCATCGGCCACCGGCCCAACACCGACCTGTTCGCCGACCTGCTCGACCGCGACGAGAACGGCTACCTGGTGACGCAGCCCGGTTCGACGGCCACCAACGTCGACGGCGTGTTCGCGTGCGGCGACGTGCAGGACCACATCTACCGGCAGGCGGTCACCGCCGCCGGTTCCGGCTGCATGGCGGCGATCGACGCCGAACGCTGGCTCGAAGCCCACTCCTGACGCCCGGAAGACGCGACCGGATGCCACGAGGCGTGTCGATGCGGTCGGCGCCCGTGCCCCGGTACACACCGTCGGGGGGTCCGGGGGGCGGTAGCCCCCTGGTGCGGCGGCAGGGCGAGCTTGCTCGCCGCCGCCAGAGATTGGGTGCGGCGCAGCCGCTCCACGAACTCGACCGAACGGAGCGAGCGCAGCGAGCGAGTGAGGTCGAAACCCCAGGGAATGCGCCGACCCCGCCGCCGGTTGTAGCTCGGTAGGATCGGTGCGCCATCTGGACACCGAGCGATTTCCAGCACAGAAGGAACCCCACCATGGCCAACGGCATCGTCAACCTGTCGACCAGCACGTTCGACGAGCAGGTGCTCGGCGCGGACAAGCCGGTCCTCGTCGACTTCTGGGCCGAGTGGTGCGGGCCGTGCCTTCGTGTCGCTCCCGTGCTCGAGGAGATCGCGGGTGAGCAGGCCGAGCAGCTCACCATCGCCAAGGTCAACGTCGACGACAACCCCGAGCTGGCGCAGCGTTACCACGTGATGAGCATCCCCACGATGCTGGTGTTCTCCGGCGGCGAGATCAGCAAGAAGCTGGTCGGCGCGATGGGCAAGACCCAGCTGCTGCAGGAGCTCGACGAATTCCTCGTTTCCGCCCACTGACCCCCGGGCAGCACGGCGAGGCCATCCGCGACCTCCAGCGTCGCCTGGGTGGTGCCGGCTTCCCCCCGGCCGGCGCCGAGACCGGCAGCTATTGCGCCGCCACCGAGGCCGCCGTGCGTGCCTTCCAACGCACCCACGGCCTGCGTGAGCAGGCCTGTTGCGACGAGGGAACGTGGCTGGCGCTCGTCGAGGCGTCCTGGCGGCTCGGTGACCGACCGCTGAAGCTGGTCGCCCCGAACCTCCGCGGCGACGATGTCGCCACGTTGCAGGGCCAGCTCGGTCGCCTCGGGTTCGACTGCGGGCGGGTCGACGGGATCTTCGGCACGCTCACCTCGCGGGCGCTCGAGGACTTTCAACGCAACTGCGGCCTCGACGCCGACGGGGTGTTCGGACCGGTGACGGGACGCGCCCTCGACATCAACAGCGCCCAGACCGGGACCGGGCCCGGCGTGGCGGCGTTGCGCGAGCTGGAACGCCTCGGCCACGTCAGCGCCTCGCTGCAGGATCTGCGCGTCGTCATCGGCCAGTTCGGCGGGATGAGCTCGCTCGTGCGGTCCGTCGCCCGCCGCCTACGTGCCCTCGGTGCCAACGTCGTGTCGGTCGACGAGCTCGACCCCTCGTTGCAGGCCTCCGCCGCCAATCGTCACGCCGCGGTCGCCTACCTGGGCTTCGAAGCGGAAGCGCACCGCCGGGCGACGGTGTCCTACTATTCGACGCAGGGGTTCCACTCTGCGGGAGGCCAGTCGTTGGCGCTGCAGCTGGTCGACTCGCTGGGCGCCACCGGCGTGCTCGGCGCCGTCACGGTCGCCGGCATGCGCCTGCCGGTGTTGCGCGAGACACGGATGACCGCGGTGGTGTGCTCGCTCGGGCCGATCCAACGCGTCACCGACAGCGCCGGCGTGGTCGCCGACGCCATCGTGACCGCGCTCGGCGCCTGGGCCCTCTCCCCCATCTTGATGACCTGAACGTCGCCCCGTGCGGCATGCTCGATCGGGCGTCCTGCACCGCTCCATGATGCCGCTGAGCAGGTGTTTCGCCGAGCATTGCGGAGTTGTCCACAGACTTGTCCACTGCCTGTGCGTACACCTCACGTTCACCCAGATGAACATCTAGGGAAGGGTTTATCCACAGGATGTGTGTGATCCTGTGAGGTTGCTATCCGCCGACGATGCGCCGGTAGATGCGCTCCAGGTCCTCGAGGTCGGCGAAGTCGACCATCACCCGGCCACGCTTGGCGCCCATCTGCACGTTGACCCGCGTGTCGAGGTGGTCGGCGAGCAGTTCCTCCAGTTCGAGCAGGCCCGGCGGGCGCAGGCGCGTCCCAGCGGCCAGGCCGGCGCCGTCGGTGGGCTGGGGTGCTCGCCCGCCCGTCGGCGGCCGGCGTTCGCTCGCTCAACGTGCCGCGCCGCACGGCGTCCTCCACGGCGCGAACCGACCACCCCTCGCCGACCACCTTGCCGGCGAGCTGCTCCTGGAGGGTGCGATCAGCCGTCCCGAGCAGGGCCCGCGCATGTCCGGCGGAGAGCTTGCCGTCGGCCAACAGCCGCTGCACTTCCGGCGGCAGCCCCATCAGGCGCAGCGTGTTGGTGACCGCCGAACGACTCTTGCCCACTCGCTTGGCCACGTCGTCGTGGGTGAGGTGGAAGTCCTCGATCAGCTGGAGGTATGCGGCGGCCTCCTCGAGCGCGGTGAGATCGGCGCGATGGAGGTTCTCGACGAGCGCCTCCTCCACGGCGGTCACGTCGTCGGAGTCGCGCACGATCGCCGGGATCTCGGTGAGGCCGGCGCGGCGCGCCGCCCGCCACCGTCGCTCCCCCGCGATCAGCTGGAAGACGTCGTCGACGCGGCGGACCAGCACCGGCTGGAGCACGCCGATCTGGGCGATCGAGTCGGCGAGGTCGGCGAGCGCCGCCTCGTCGAAGTGCAGCCGGGGCTGGTTGGGGTTGGGGACGACCTGGTCGACGGGGATCATCGTCAGGTCGCCCACACCGGCGTCCGCCGCGGTCCCGTCGGCGTCCGGGATGAGCGAGCTGAGGCCCCTACCCAACCCGCTGCGACGAGCCATCGTGCACCTCCTGGGCGACATCGCGATAGGCGATCGCCCCCCGCGACAGCGGATCGTAGATCGTGATCGGTAGGCCCTGTGACGGTGCCTCGGACAGGCGCACCGATCGTGGCACCACGGCCCGCAGGACCTTGTCACCGAAGTGCTGGCGCACCTCGGTCACCACCTGGTCGGCGAGCTTGGTCCGAGCGTCGTACATCACGCAGACGATCGTGCTCACCTCCAGCTCGGCATTGAGGTTGCGGCGCACCAGATCGACGTTGTGCAGCAGCTGGGCCAAGCCCTCGAGGGCGTAGTACTCGCACTGCACCGGCACCAACACCTCACGCGCCGCGCTGAGGCCGTTGATGGCGAGCAGGCCGAGCGACGGCGGACAGTCGATGAACACGTAGTCGTAGTCGTCGAGGACGGCCTCCAGCGCCCGGCGCAGTCGGATCTCACGGCTGAAGGCCGGCACCAGCTCGATCTCCGCGCCGGCGAGGTCGAGGCTCGACGGCGCCACGAACAGGCCCTTCACGTCGGTCGGCTCGATGCAGTTCTCGATCGGCACGTCGTGCATGAGCACGTGGTACATCGACGTCTCGAGGCCGTGGTTCTCGATGCCCAGCCCGCTCGAGGCGTTTCCCTGGGGGTCGAGGTCGACGATCAGCACCCGCTGGCCGAGCTCGGCCAGGCAGGCACCGAGGTTGATCGCGGTGGTCGTCTTGCCGACACCGCCCTTCTGGTTGGCCACGGCGATCACGCGGGGGAGCGGGCGTCGCGGCCGCTCGACCGTCTCGACGTGATCCGCCGGCGCATCATCGGCCGCCGGGACGGGCGGCACCGAGTCGAGCGCCGTCTCCGCCGCGACGGTGGCGTCCGGCGACGGATCGGGGGTCGGGTGCCACTCGGACACCGGTGGCACCACGGCGTCGCCCTCCGGACCAGCCGTCTCGGACGGCGGTGGGGTGACGGCGTCGTCGTCGGACACGCTCATCGACGTGAGACTAACGGCCGCACGACGGGTACCGGCGGGATGCGGTCGCCGCCGCGGGCCGATGTTCCACGTGGAACATGCCGACGCAGCGACCGCCGAAGGTTCCACGTGAAACCTTCGGTCGCCGTTACTGCGAGGAACCCCGCTGCAGCACCACGACCCGGGCGTCGCCGTGGTCGATGCGGCTGAGGCCGCTGGCGGCCAGCAGGTCGTCGCCCCAGCGCGCCGTCCCGGTCGGCGGTTCGCTGACCACCAGCAGCCCGCCCGAGCGGAGCAGTGGGACGGCGTCGTGGATGACGCGCTCGGGCGGCCCGTACCCGCGGGCGACGACCGCGCCGATCGCCGTGTCCGGCCAGACGGCGGGGGAGCGTCGCCGCGTCGGCGGCGATCACCCGCACCCGGTCGGCCAGCGACAGTCGGTGCACGAGACGGCTGACGTGGTCGGTGCGCGTGGTGCGGCGGTCGGCGAGCACCAGCGACAGGTCCGGCCGGCGCCAGGCGATGACCAGTCCGGGGACGCCACCGCCGGTCCCGAGGTCGACCACCGTGGCGGTGACCCCACCGAGCGCGCCGACGAACGCCTCGCTGTGCGCCACGACGTCGGCCACCGGCAGCCGCCCGAGCATCCCCAGGCGCTGCGAGTCGGCCAGTGCGGCGAGCAGCGGGCCGTCGTCGGGCACGCCCTCGCCGTCAGGCCGGGCTGACGATGATCCGCCGGTTCGGGTCCTCGCCCTCGGACCGGCTGGTCACACCGTCGATCGCCGTCAGCGCGTCGTGGATCACCTTGCGGTCGGCCGACGGCATCGGGTCGAGCGAACGGGCGACCCCCGATTCCTTGACCATGTCCGCCACACCGCGGGCGAACCGCTCGAGGGCGACGCGGCGCTTCTCCCGGTAGCCGGCCACGTCGATGCGCAGCCGGGTCTCGTGATCGCCGAGCCGACGCTGGGCGGCGACGCGGGCCAGGTCCTGGATCGCCAACAGGGTGCGGCCCCCGGGACCGATCAGCAGCCCGAGTCCGTTGGGACCGTCGTGACCCGACCCGTTGGTGGCGTCGATCCGCACCTCGATCTCATTGCCGTCGACGCTCGCCGAGCTCGAGCCCTCGAGCCGGAAGGCCGTCAACAGCCCGTCGGAGAAGCTGACCGCGGCCTCCTTGACCTGCTCGACCTGTTCGGCATCGGCCGGTGGCCGGCTGTCGGCGTCGGTGACGGCGTCGATCGGATCATCGTTCATGTGCGCTCCTGCATCAGTCGGCCCGGCCTGCGTGTCCCCATTCCCCGCTGGCGGGCGCGAGGACCCTCGCCGGCGTTGGCTCGTGCCTCGCCGGCTCGCCTCACCACGCGGTGGCGCGGCGTCGGCGGCGCTGTCCACGGTAGCAAGCTCCTCGGGACGCTCGGACGGGGTCGAGCTTGCCGCCTCGCTGCGTCCGTCGGTCCGCCGGCGTCCACGTCGGTCCTGCTTGGGACGCACGGCGGCGGGGCGTACCCGTGCCCGTACCCGGGCGACACCTCTCGTGCGCCCGAACAACCCGGTACGCGGCTCTTCGAGGACCTCGAACTCGGCGTCCTCGGCGACGATGCCGAGGCGATCGAGCGCCTCGTCCTTGGCCTCGTCCAGCGATTTGCCGGTCGTCTCGACCCATTCCATGTGCGATTGCTCCGTTCAGCTGTAGGGGTGGCGCGAGGCGACGCTGCGGTCAGCGTCGCTTCTTGTCGCTGCCACGCGGCCCACCCGGCCGATTGGTGCTGGGGGTGCGGGTCGGCCGTCCGGCCGGTCCCTTGCCCGAGGGGGTGGGGCGATTCTTCGGTTGGGTGGTGCGCTTCGACGACGTCGCGCTGGCCGCCACGGTGGCCGCAGCAGCGGTGGCGGCAGCAGCGGTGGCGGCCTTCTCGGCCTTGGTCGGCGCCGGGGAGGCGTTCTTCGGGCCGGCCAGCTCACGGCGGGCCTGGGCGAAGAAGCCGCCTCCGCCACCACCACCGCCACTGTCGCCGTCGGCCTTCGACAGTTCCCGGGCCTGCTCGCTGGCGCGCTGGGCCTGACGTCCGAGCGCCTCGTCGTGCCCGTAGAACCGGCGCGTGATGTAGAGCTGTTGGCCGATGCGCAGGATCGCCTGGGCCATGTAGTAGATCACCAGACCGAGCAGGAAGAACACCTGGAAGATGGCGAACGCCACCGGCAGGTACTGCATCAGCTTTTGCTGGCTGGGCGACATCTGCGGGCTGACGGCAGCGCGGGCGGCGACCATGCGCTGCTGGACGAAGTAGAGGATGCCGAGCAGGGCGACGAGCAGGACGTAGATGAGCCCGGTGGCGAAGTTCTCGGCGAGCGCCTCCGCCGGGCGCTTGGCGAGGTCGAGACCGAACGAGATCATCTCCGTCTGACCGTTCAGCGACTTGAACAGGCTCGAATCGTGCGAGATGTAGCGGGGGAGGAAGCCAAGGGTGTGGTTGGGCATGCCGATCGCGGCGTACACCCCTCGCGCGACCGGCGCGGTGGCGGGGGCGGTCGGACGGTAGGTGAGCCCATGGAGCACGCGGAACATGATGATGAACACCGGCATCTGGGCGAGCAACGGCAGGCACGAGGCCATCGGGTTGACCTTGTGCTCCTTGTAGAGCGCCATCATCTCTTCGTTGAGCTTGGCCCGGTCGTTGCGGTAGAGCTGCTGCAGCCGCTTGGTCTCGGGCGCCAGGCGCTGCATCTCGAGCATGCCCTTGGTGCTCTTGAGGGTGAGCGGCGTGATGACGACCATCACGACGACGGCGATCAGGGCGATCGAGATCGCGTAGTTGCTGGTGAACTCGTAGAACTTCTCGATCAGCCAGCCCGGGATCTCGAACACGCCGGCGATCATCGGGCGTCACTCCCCGACGGCTGGTGGGCCGTCGTTCGGTGCCCGTCCGGCGGGCACATCTCGGGCACCGGGTCGTAGCCCGACGGGCCGAACGGCCGGCACCGAGTGAGGCGGCGAACGGTCAGCCACAGCCCGCGCGGCGTGCCGTGGACCTCGAGCGCCTCCTTGGCGTAGGCCGAGCACGACGGCGTGAAGCGGCACGGTGACGGGCGCCCGAATGCCGCTCGCTGGTACCACTCGACCATCCTGATCAGGCGCGATGGACGCGTCGGGGCGCTCACGACGCCTCGCTGCCGATCTCGGCCGCCGTCAACTGGGCGAACAGACGGTCGACCGCTTCGGTGAGCTGAGCGAACGTATGTTTGGTAGCGGCCGGGGTGGCGCCGATCAGCAACCAGCCGTGTTCGACGCCGTGGGCGGGCCCGGCCGTGGCGACGATCGCACGCAGGCGCCGGCGGACGCGGTTGCGCGTCGCGGCCGTGCCCACCGCCCGACCGACGGCGAAGCCCACGCGCAACGGCACGGCGCTGGGATCGTTGAGGTAGCTGCACCACAGGGTTCTCGTCCTGGCCCGGCGTCCGGAACGTGCCAGTTGCTGGAACGCCCGACGGTCGCGGATCCGCCAGATCAAGCCGCCAGCCGGGTCCGGCCCTTGCGACGGCGGGCCTTGATCACGGCGCGGCCGGACCGGGTGCGCATGCGAGCGCGGAAGCCGTGCTTCTTCGCCCGGTGACGTTGGTTGGGTTGGAATGTGCGCTTCACGACGGGGTACTCGATTTCTTCGACTGCGGGCGGTGTCGGCCGTGGCTGGGCCGCACTGGTGCCGCGCCTGGCATCCGAACGCACCAAGGCTAGGGGCGACCGCCCCCAAATCGTACTCCTGGCGCGTCCGGGACGGCGTTGCGGGCAAGCGTGCTATGTTCGACCATCCGGGCGTTGCCGGACCCGTTTCCACAACCTGTGTGTAACTTGTGGACCCCAGCGGGATCGGCGCGGGCCGCCACGACAGTCGGGACAGAACCCGGCCACAAGCCGAGTCAGGCCGGGGCCGGCCGGGGCAAGAGGACAGATGCAGGTCAGCGACGGCAATCAGGTGTGGATCCGGGTGGCCGACCACCTCCGCACCCAGGTCACCGAAGCGGTCTGGATGTCGACGTTCAGCGACGTGCGCCCGATCAAGGTCGACGATCGCCAGCTCACCGTCAGCGTGCCGAGCAACCAGGCGCGCGAACGGATCATGAACCGCTGGTTGCTGATCGTCAACGAGGCCCTCGCCGACGCCGCCGGCAACGGCTGCCAGCTCGTCGTGCTGGTCGATCCCAACCAGGAACCCACCGAGCAGGACCAGGCCATCGGATGGTCCGACTGGCACGACGGTGCCGCGGCCGACGACGTCGACGGCCACGACACCGTTCCGGTGCGCGGTGGTTTCGGCGCCTCGTCGGTGCTCGACGAGGCCGGGCTCAACCCGCGCTACACGTTCGAGACCTTCGTCAAGGGCGGCTCCAACCAGTTCGCCCTCGCCGCCGCCCTGCGCGTCGCCGAGACCCCGGGCCGGGTGTACAACCCGCTGTTCATCTACGGGTCGGCCGGACTCGGCAAGACCCACCTGTTGCACGCCATCGGGCACTACGTCCACCACAACTACCAACACCACGACGTGCGCTACGTGTCGACCGAGAACTTCCTCAACGAGTTCGTCGACGCCATCCGCTACAAGACCAACACCGCCTTCCAGCGCCGCTACCGCGACGTCGACGTCCTGCTGATCGACGACATCCAGTTCCTCGAGAAGCGAGAAGGCCTCCAGGAGGAGTTCTTCCACACGTTCAACGCCCTCCACGGCGCCAACAAGCAGATCGTGATCTCGAGCGACCGCATCCCCGACGCCATTCCGACGCTGGAGGAACGGCTGATCGGGCGCTTCCGCTGGGGGCTGATCACCGACATCCAGCCACCCGACGTCGAGACCCGCCTGGCCATCCTGCGCAACAAGGCCGAGCGCGAGGGGGTGCAGGTGCCCCAGGAGACCCTGGAGTTCATCGCCACCCGCATCGCGTCGAACATCCGTGAGCTCGAAGGGGCGCTGATCCGGGTGACGGCGTTCGCCAGCCTGTCCGGGGTGCCGATCACCACCGAGCTCGCCCAGAACCTGCTCACCGACCTGCTCGGCGACTCCAACGTGAAGCCGCGCACCGACGAGGAGCTGCTCGCCGAGATGGCGGCGATCCTCGGCTTCGACGTCGTCGCGCTGAAGGGCAAGAGCCGCCAGCGTCCCCTCGTCACGTCCCGCCAGATCGCGATGTACGCGTTCCGCAACCTCACCGAGCTGAGCTACCCGAGCATCGCCCGCCTGTTCGGCGGCCGCGACCACACCACCGTCATCCACGCGGTCGACAAGGTGCAGAAGCTGATGAGCGAGCGCAAGCAGATCTACGACCAGGTCACCGAGTTGTTGCAGCAGCTGAAGTCGTCGTGACCCTGTGACGTCTTCAGCGATCAGGCGGTAGCAGTACGGCGACCGGTTCGGCCAGGTCTTCGGGGGTCAGGGGGCGCAGCCCCCTGGGAGTGGACAGCCCTGCGGATTCCCTGGGGACACGTGTCGTTCATGCCGTGGACAACTGGGCGTCGTCCACCGAACGACAGCGGTGTCATCTGGCGCCTGTGCGCACTGGGGACGGAGCGGCGCGCCTCGCCAGTGCCCGTACGCTGCGACGACGAGTGTTGTCCCCAATCCACAGCACCTACTACGACTACTAGTTCCGTATATACGCCAATCATGGGAAGGGTCCGACTGTGAAGTTCCGCTGTGAACGTGACGTCCTCGCCGACGCGCTGGCGACGGCGGGTCGAGCCGCCACCAGTCGCACCGGCGCGCTGCCCGTGCTCGAAGGGGTGCACCTGCAGGTGCGCGGCGACGAGCTGTCGGTCACCGGCACCGATCTGGAGATGTCGATCCGACTGACGGTCACCGTGGGCGGGGTGTCCGACGGCGCGGTGGTGGTACCGGCCCGCCTGAGCGCCGACGCGGTGAAGTCGCTTCCCGCCGGGGCGGTGGAGTTCAGCGTCGGCGACGACGACGTGAGCATCAGCGCCGGCCGCTCGCAGTTCTCGTTGCGCAGCTACAACCTCGACGACTATCCCGCGCAGGTCGATCCGGCGGCCGAGGCGGTCACCGTCGCATCGGCGGACTTCGCCGACGCCCTGCGCCAGGTGGTGCGGGCGGCGAGCACCGACGAGGCGCGCGGCGTGATCACCGGCGTGCTCATCGCGGCCGAGGACGACGGGGTGCGCATGGTCGCCACCGACTCGTACCGCCTCGCGGTGCGTGACCTGCCCGAGACGGGGATGTTGAGCGGTGGGCAGAAGGTGCTGGTGCCGCACCGGGCGCTCACCGAGCTGCAGCGGATCCTGGGCTCGAGCGAGCAGCTCACGGTGCGCCTCGGCGCCCGCCACGCCACGTTCGAGTGCGGCTCGACCCGGTTGACCACCCGGCTGATCGAGGGCGACTACCCCAACTACCGCAACCTGGTGCCGGCGAGCAGCCCGAACCAGCTGACGGTGAGCAAGGAGGCGCTGCTCGAGGCGCTCCGACGGGTGAAGATCATGGCCCGCGACTCGGCGTCGGCCGTGCGGCTCACCCTCGGCGGTGACACGTTGACGCTGGCGGTGCGCGACCAGGACTACGGACGCGCCGTGGAGGAGCTCGACGTGCGCTACGAGGGCGACGAGATGCTCGTCGGCTTCAACCCCGACTACCTGATGAGCGGCGTGGACGCGATCGACGCCGACGAGGTGACGTTCTTCCTGCGTGACCCGATCAAGGCGGTCGTGCTGCGCGGCGTCGGCAAGGACGACTACCTGTACCTGCTGATGCCGCTGCGCGTGTCCTCCACCGAGTGAGCGCTGGCGGCGGGGGGCGGGCGATGCCGTGATCGTCGAGCGCCTCGAGCTCAGCGACTTCCGCAACTACGCCGTGGCGGCGTTCGATCTGACGGCGGGGACCACGGTGGTGGTCGGTGACAACGGCCAGGGCAAGACCAACCTCGCCGAGGCGATCGCCTACCTGGCGACCCTGTCGAGCTTCCGTGGGGCGCCGAACGACGCGCTCGTGCGCGTCGGCGCATCCTCGGCGATCGTGCGGGCGTCGCTGCGCGACGGGGAGCAGTCATCGCTGATCGAGGCCGAGGTGCTGGCGACGGGGCGCGGCCGGGTGCAGGTGAACCGCCAGCGCCTCGCCCGTTCACGCGACCTGCTCGGCGTGGTGCGCGTGAGCGTGTTCGCCCCGGACGATCTCACCCTCGTCAAGGGCGGCCCGTCCGACCGGCGGGGTTTCCTCGACGACACCTTGGTGGCGCTGGCGGTGAAGTACGACGCGGCGCGCCTCGAGCTCGACCGCATCGTGCGCCAGCGCAACACGCTGCTGCGCCAGGTCGGCGGGCGGCTCGACGATGCCGCGGCGTTCACCCTCGACGTGTGGGACGCCAAGCTGGCCGACGCCGGCGAGCGGTTCGGCCACGCCCGGGCGGTGCTGGTGGAACGGGTGAGCCCGTACGTCGCGTCGGCCTACGCCGACCTGGCCGGCGCGGAATCGGCGGTGACGCTCGGCTACGACCCGGCGTGGCGGCGCGACGGCCTGGCCGTGGCGCTGGCGGCGGCGCGGGGCGACGACGTTCGCCGCGGCGTGTCGACGGTGGGACCGCACCGCGACGAGCTCGAGCTGCGCATCGGCACCATGCCGGCGCGTACCCACGCCTCCCAGGGCGAGCAGCGCACGCTGGCGCTGGCCCTGCGCCTGGGGGCACACCGCCTGGTGGCCGAGCGCACCGGGTCGACGCCGGTGCTCGTGCTCGACGACGTGCTGTCCGAGCTGGACGCCCATCGCGCCGCCGCGCTGCTGCGGTCGCTCCCCGCCGGCCAGGTGGTGATCACCACCGCCGGGGCGATCCCCGACGCCGCCCACCCCGATCGGGTCATCCGCATCGAGGCCGGCGCCGTCGTCTGACCGCGCCCGCCGCGATCTGGTCACTCTGCGTCTCAACGGCCGATCTGGTCACCCACGTTCTCGATATCGAGAACGTCGGGTGACCAGATCGACCGTTCGATCGCGCGACACTCGACGGCGATGGCTGACGACGACGAGCCACGTCCGATCAGCGACGTGATGGACGGGATCGTGCGCTCGCTGCGCGGGGGGAGCGGGCCGTCGAGCCGCGCCGTCGGCGGCGTGTTCGCCCGCTGGGACGACATCGTCGGTGCCAACATCGCGGCGCACGTGCGGCCGCTGCGCCTCGACGAGGGGGTGCTCGTCGTCGAGGTCACCGACCCGGCATGGGCGACGCAGGTCCGTCTGCTGTCCGATCGCCTGCGCGGCCGGCTGAGCGAGGTGGTCGGCGTCGACGTGCACACCGTCGACGTCCGCGTGAACGCCCCCGGATCGCGCCGGCGCTGAGCGCCGGCGTCCACGTCACGGGCACACCCCGTTGGTAGACTGAAGTCATCGCGATCACGCCGTCCGCCGGGCCGCGATGAGACGGCCCGGATGACGAAAACTGCAGGTCAGAGCGCTGCATCGGCAGGGTGCGGCCGACGACCGACGGCACGATCGCCCGAGGATCGGCGAGCACCTCATCCGGCTCGCCGCGACCAGAACCGAACATGAGAACCGAGAACCACACCGTGCCGAGCGACGACACCATCCCGACCGACCCGACGCCCTCGTCAGCGGGGCCGAGCGGCTCGGGCCGGGCGTCCAACCAGGCGTCCAATCAGGGTTCGTCGAGCTACGGCGCCAAGGACATCCAGGTGCTCGAGGGCCTCGATCCGGTGCGCAAGCGGCCCGGGCATGTACATCGGGTCCACCGGGCTCGACGGTCTGCACCACCTCATCGGGAGGTCGTCGACAACGCCGTCGACGAGGCGATGGCCGGCTTCGCCAACCGCATCGGGGTCACCCTGCAGGACGACGGCGGCTGCCGCGTCGACGACAACGGTCGCGGCATCCCGGTCGACACCTACCCGAGCGGGCCGCACAAGGGCAAGAGCGCGGCCGAGGTGGTGCTCACGGTGCTCCACGCCGGCGGCAAGTTCGGCGGCGAGGGCTACAAGGTCTCCGGTGGCCTGCACGGCGTCGGCGTCAGCGTCGTCAACGCGCTGTCCGAGCGCCTCATCCTCGAGGTCGACGCGACGGTCATCGCTATCGCCAGGAGTACGCCAAGGGCGGCAAGCCCCAGGGCAAGCTCGAGGTGGTCGGCACCGACACCGGCCCGCGGCCGCACCTCGGGTACCACGGTCACGTTCTGGCCCGATCCGACGATCTTCATGGCCGAGGGCACCGAGTTCGTCGCCCGCACCGTGCGCGAGCGCCTGCAGACGATGGCGTTCCTCAACCGTGGCCTCGAGATCGTGTTCGTCGACGAGCGCGCCGGCAAGGAGGGCACGACCACCTACCAGTACCGCGGCGGCCTCATCGACTTCGTCAAGCACCTGAACACCTCGAAGGAGGCGCTGTTCGCCAAGGTCTGCTCGTTCGAGGACGCCGACGCCGACGGCCAGATGCTCGACATCGCGATGCAGTGGAACACCGGCTACTACGAGGGCATCCACGGCTACGCCAACGGCATCTCCACCACCGAGGGCGGCATGCACGTCGAGGGCTTCAAGACGGCGCTCACGTCGGTGGTCAACAAGTACGCCCGCTCCAAGAACCTGCTCAAGGAGAAGGACGACAACCTCCTCGGCGAGGACATCCGCGAGGGCATCACCGCGATCGTCGCCGTCAAGCTGCGCGAGCCGCAGTTCGAGGGCCAGACCAAGGCCAAGCTGGGCAACGTCTCGATCCGCTCGTTCGTGCAGCGGGCGACGAACGAGCGCCTCGCCGAGTGGCTCGAGGAGAACCCGGCCGAGGCCAACCGGGTCGTGAAGAAGGCGCTCGCCGCCGCCCAGGCGCGCGTCGCGGCGAAGAACGCCCGCAACGCCATCCGCCGCAAGACCTCGCTGTCGGGCGCCGGCATGCCCGACAAGCTCAAGGACTGCTCGTCGCGGGTCGCCGCCGAGAGCGAGCTGTTCATCGTCGAGGGCGACTCCGCCGGCGGCACCGCCCTCAACGCCCGCGACCCGCGCACCCAGGCGCTGCTGCCGATCCGCGGCAAGATCCTCAACGTCGAGCGGGCCCGCCTCGACAAGATGCTGAAGAACAACGAGATCCAGGCGCTGATCACGGCCATCGGCGGGGGAGTGGGCGAGGAGTTCGACGTCACCAAGGCCCGCTACCACAAGGTGATCGCGCTCGCCGACGCCGACGTCGACGGCAGCCACATCCGCACCCTCCTGCTGACGTTCTTCTACCGCCAGATGCGACCGTTGGTCGAGGCCGGGTTCGTGTACATCGCCCAGCCGCCGCTCTACTCCACCGAGGTCGGCAAGGAGAAGGTGTACCTGAAGGACGACGCCGCCAAGGCGGAGTTCCTCGCCGATCGACCCAACCACGCCAAGACGTTCCAGCGCCTGAAGGGCCTCGGCGAGATGGACTGGGACGAGCTCAAGGGCACCACGATGGACGCCGCCAGCCGCACGCTGCTGCAGGTCACCGTGGAACAGGCGGCACTCGCCGACGAGGTGATGAGCGTGCTGATGGGCGACGACGTCGAGAGCCGTCGCGAACTTCATCACCACCAACGCCCGCGACGTCCGCAACCTCGACTTCTAGTACGAACCCCGCCACCCCCGAGTCACGATCCGAGCCCTGACCCATGTCCGACAGCCCCATCCCCCCCGCCCTGCCGTTCGAGCCGGTGCAGCCCGTCGCGCTGCAGGACGAGATGGAGAACTCGTTCCTCGACTACGCGATGTCGGTCATCATGTCGCGGGCCCTGCCCGACGTGCGTGACGGCCTCAAGCCGGTGCACCGGCGGATCATCTGGGACATGTTCGAGCAGGGGTTCCGGCCCGACCGCAACTTCGTCAAGTGCGCCCGCGTCACCGGTGACACGATGGCGCGCTACCACCCGCACGGGAACTCGGCCATCTACGACGCCCTCGTGCGCATGGCCCAGCCGTTCTCGCTGCGACACCCGCTGATCGACTTCCACGGCAACTACGGCAGCCCCGAGCTCGGTGCCGCCGCCGAGCGCTACACGGAGTGCCGGCTGGCCCCGATCGCGATGGAGCTGCTGGCGGGCATCGACGAGGACACCGTCGACATGGTGCCCAACTACGACGGCTCCACCGAGCAGCCGACGGTGCTGCCGGCGCGGTTCCCGAACCTGCTCGTCAACGGCTCGCAGGGCATCGCCGTCGGCATGGCCACGAACATCCCGCCGCACAACCTCGGCGAGGTGATCGACGCCACGATCCACCTGATCGACCATCCCGAGGCGACACCCGACGACCTGATGACCTTCGTCAAGGGACCCGACTTCCCGACGGGTGCCAGCATCCTCGGCCGGGCCGGCATCATCGACGCCTATCGCACCGGGCGGGGCAGCCTCAAGCTGCGGGCGACGGCCATGATCGAGGAGTCGAAGAAGGGGGCGATGCAGATCGTCGTCACCGAGCTGCCCTACCAGATGAGCTGCGCCGCCATCGCCGGGCGCATCCAGGAGCTGGTCGACGCCGGCGACCTCGAGGGCATCGCCGACGTCAACGACGACTCGGCCGGCGGCAAGACCAGCCTCGTCGTCACGCTCAAGCGCGACGGCAACCCCAACGTGGTGCTCAACAAGCTGTACAAGCTCACCCAGCTGCAGTCGTCGTTCTCGATCAACATGGTCGCCCTCGTCGGGGGAGTGCCGCGCACCCTCAACCTCGCCCAGGCGCTGCACGGCTACGTCGACCACCAGGTCGAGGTGGTCACCCGACGCACCGAGTTCCGCCTCAAGCGGGCCAAGGAACGGGCCCACATCCTCGAGGGGCGGATCAAGGCGCTCAACGTGATCGACGAGATCATCGCCCTCATCCGCGGCAGCGAGGACGCCAACGCCGCCAAGGACGGCCTGATGGCGCCGCCCTTCGAGTTCTCCGAGATCCAGGCGGTCGACATCCTCGACATGCAGCTGCGGCGCCTCACCCGGCTGTCGCGGATCGACCTCGAGACCGAGCTCGCCGAGGCGCAGGCCACGATCGCGAGCTCGACGCGATCCTCGCCGACCCGGTGCTGCTGCGCAGCGTCATCAAGGACGAGCTGGCCGCCCTGCGCGAGAAGTTCGCCACGCCGCGGGTCTGCCAGATCGCTCTCGACTCGGGCGAGATGTCGATCGAGGACCTCGTCGACGACAAGGAGCTCGTCGTCGTGATGACCGAGGCGCAGTACGTGAAGTCGGTGCCGGCGGCGCAGTTCAAGACCCAGGCCCGCGGCGGCCGCGGCGTGTCCGGGGCCAAGCTCAAGGCCGACGATCTGATCCGCCACGTCATCTTCACCACGTCGCACGCCCACCTGCTGTTCTTCTCCAACCGCGGCAAGGTGTACCGCCTGCGTGCGCTGGAGATCCCCGAACGGGAGCGCACGGCCAAGGGCATGCCGATCGTCAACCTGCTGCCGTTGCAGGCGGGCGAGACGATCCAGGCGATCATCGACACCCGCGACTTCGCCGGCGAGCGCTTCCTGTTCTTCGCCACCCGCAAGGGCACGGTGAAGAAGACGGCGTTCGACGCCTACGACTCCAGCCGCCGTGACGGGCTGATCGCCCTCAACCTGCGCGACGACGACGAGCTGGTGCGGGTCATCGAGACCGGCGGTGGCGACGACATCTTCATGGTCTCGCGGCGGGGCATGACGATCCGCTTCTCCGAGGACGACGTGCGCCCGATGGGCCGCAGCGCGGCCGGCGTGCGGGGCATGAAGCTCCGCGCCGACGACGAGGTCGTGTCGGTCGACGTGGCCCGCGACGACACCGCGATCCTGATGGTCACCGAGGCCGGCTACGGCAAGCGCACGCAGCTCGAGCACTACAACCGCCAGGCGCGCGGCGGCCAGGGCGTCATCGGCATCAAGCTCACCGGGCGCAAGGGCGAGGTGGTCGCCGCGTTCATGGTCGGCATCGACGACGACATCGTCGCCGTGTCGTCGGGCGGCGTGACGATCCGCATGCCGGTCCGCGAGATCTCCTCGCAGGGCCGCGCCGCCACCGGGGTGCGGGTGATGAACCTCGACGACGGCCAGACCGTGGCGTCGGTGGCGCCGATCCTGTCGAGCGACACCGACGACTGAACGCCGCCCGGACGGGTTCCGGGCCCGACGATCGTGCGGGCGACCGCACCGACAGCCTTCGACACGAAGGAGGGGTCGTGATCGTCGTCGGATCGGTCCAATGCGGCGGTCGGGTCGAGCGCGGGTGGCGCGACCACCGCGGCCAGGCGGTACCGCTCGCGCTCGTCGTCGTCGTGCTGGCGATGGTGTTGATGGTGGCGATCGGGTCGGTCGGAGGGCTCGCCGTCGATGCCAGCCGTGCCCGGACGGCGGCCGACGCGGCGGCGCTGGCCGGTGTCGAGGGTGGGCGGGCCGCGGCGGTCCGCCTCGCCACCGAGCACGGTGCCACGCTGGTGGTGTATCGAGCGTCCGGTCCGGCCGACGACCGGCTCGTGACCGTCCGGGTGCGCGTCGGGCGGGCCACGGCGACGGCGGCGGCGACCAACCGCGGTCCGTGACGAGGGCGGGAGCTGCCCGGATCGGGCCAAGGGTGCTGCGTACACTCGATGGTCGTGGCTGCCGGTGACCATCGCGACGACACGTCCGGGGTGACGGCCGCGCTCGACCCGGCCGACGAGCGTGAGCACCACGCGGGCAACGGTCACGATCCGCTGCCGGTACCAGCGGACACTGCCGCGTCGGAACGGACGACCAGCGCCCTGCCGGCCGTGCCGGGCGACGAGCAACCGGCTCTGGAACGCGGCGCCGAAGCCGCGCCACCGTCCGGCGACGTCGACGACCGTCGCGAGCCCGGCCGCCGTCCCGCCTCCGCCTCCTCCGCCCGGCAACGACACCCGCCCGGTGGCCGTCGCACCGGAGTCGACGGCCTCGTCGCCACCCGCCGTGGCCGTCCGGCCCGCCGCGCCCGTGCGTCCCGCACCGGCACCCACCGTGCACCCCCTGATCGCCGGCGATCCCTTGCTCACCGGGTCGACGCCCGTCGTGCGCCGCGCCGAGCCCGAGCCCGAGGTCGCACCGCAGACGGCGGAAGGGTTGCGACCATTCGATCGCACGTCCGACGAGAGCGGTTCGCTGCCGAAGCGGCGGTGGTGGCGTGGGCGCACGGCCAGCACGGCCGACGAGTCGGAGCCGATCGCCCTGCCCGCCGGTGAGCCGACGACGCCGATGCCCCTGCCCGCGGCCGACGTCGCCAGCGGCCCAGTCGCGCCGGGGGCCGCGACGCCGAATCCGCCGCCCTTGGCCGAGCCGCGGCCGTCTCCGGCTGGCGTCGCGCCCATCGTGGCCGGCGCCGCGGCTGCGGCCGCGGTTGTGGGTGCTTCCACCGCCTCCGCTCCGTCGGCGTCCGCCACGACGGCGCCCGCCGAGGCGCGCACGGCGCGCCGCGGAGAGCGCGACACGACGGGCGCGACGGCGCGGCCGGCTCCGACCCGCCAGCAGCAACCGGCGCCGCCGGTTGCGGTCGCCGCCGCGACGGCCCGACCGACCGCCGTCGCCCCGGCGCCGCAGTTCGCCGGGCGTCGACCGCGGGTACGCCGGGTGACGCGTGTCGTGCGCAGCGTCGATCCGTGGAGCGTGTTCAAGGTCGGCGCGGTGTTCAGCGCGATCGCCTACGGCATCACGCTCGTCGCCGGCGTCCTGCTGTGGAACGTGGCCTACGCCACCGGCACGATCGACAACATCGAGCGAGGCATGGAGTCCACCGGCTGGGACTCGTTCGAGCTCAACGGTGGCGAGATCTTCCACAACCTGTGGATCGGCGGGCTGTTCGTCGCCGTCGGCCTCACCGGAGGACTGGTGCTCGTCGCCACGCTGTTCAACCTGATCACCGACCTGGTCGGCGGGTTGCGCTTCACCGTGCTCGAAGAAGAGGTGATCGAGCGGCAGCCGTCGTCGATGCGCCGCTACGCCTCGCGCCGCTGAATTCCGGGAATCCGCTTCGCGCTCTGTAGTGCACCGGCCTCGCGGTGACGATGTTGCCGCTGGCGATGAGCGACGTCGCTGGTGCCGGTGCGGCGCCGTCCAGCGCGGCGCAACCGCCGTCGCCGGCCACCGGTCACGCCCAGGTGATCGCCCAGGGTGTCGTCAGCTTCGGTGAGGGTGCGTACGCCTGGACGATGGGCGAGATCGGCGTCGAGACGACCGAGCACCCCGTGGTGGCCGAGACCGCCACGTTCCGTGACCAGCGGCGGTGACCACGCCGCCACCGACGACGGTGCGACCCACGACCGTGCCGATCACGGTGTCACCGGACTCCGACGACGACCGGCTGTACGACGGCGGCGAGGTCAACATGTTCAACACCGATCCGAACAACCCCGACAGCGACGGCGACGGGTTCCCCGACGGCACCGAGATCACCAACGCCACCGACCCGAACAACCCCGCCTCCCACCCTTGACCGGCCGATTCCGCCCGCCGGACAGGTCCGAACCGGTAGGGACGCAGCGTCACCGCAGGTAGGGTGCTACGCCGCTAGGGGCTATAGCTCAGTCGGTTAGAGCGCATCCCTGATAAGGATGAGGTCACAAGTTCGATTCTTGTTAGCCCCACCACATCGTCCCTGGTGCGGCGAGCAGTGCCCGCCCGGCTGCGGCCGGTCTACTTGTTGGCGGCGATCGCGTGCATCATCTTCTGCACCTGTTGTTGCACCTGGGCGTCCTCGGCGTCGAACATGGCACCGCTGATGCCGGCGGTCTGCAGTTCGCGATTCGGGATACTGCCGGTAGGTCGGCAGCAGGCTGAGCGCCAAGGCTCCCATCTGCGGGGCCTGCCACGTCTTCTCGGCCCAGTCGTTCATGAAGCTGTCGTAACGCTCGCCGGGGTCCTGCCACAGGTCGAACAGCTCGGGCACGACGTTGGTGTACTCGGCGGCGCCCCTCCAGCCCGTCGCGGATGTTCCAGATCGCCTTCCACTTGCCGAGCCGGACCGCTCCCGGGATCAGCTCGGTCTCGGTCATGTAGAACCAGTGGTCGCGCGTCGACGGCCCGTGCCCTCGAGCACGGCGGTCTGGTCGAAGCTGTCGAAGATCGTCGGCTGGCCCTCGCGATCCTCGGTCGGCAGATCGAGCCCGGCCAGGCTGGCGAACGTCGCCATGAAGTCGAGCGAGCCCACGATCTCGGAGTTGCGCCGCCCGGGTTCGATCGTGCCCGGCCACCAGGCGATCGCCGGGACCCGGCTGCCACCCTCGTAGTCGGTGCCCTTCGTGCCCCGGAACGGCGTGTAGCCGCAGTCGGGATAGACGTCCTGCCATGCGCCGTTGTCGGTCGTCCAGATGACGAGCGTGTCCTGCTCGATGCCGAGCTCGCGGACCTTGTCGATGACCACCCCGACGTGGTGGTCGAGCTCGACGAGCGAGTCGAGGTACTTGCTCTTGGCCATCGACTTGCCGACGAAGTCCGGGTGCGGCAGGTTCGGCTGGTGCATCTTGGCCGTGTTCAGGTACAGGAAGAACGGATTGTCGCCGTTGGCGTGGGCGTCGAGGTAGTCGGTCGCGTGCGTGATCGACTTCTCATCGATGAAGGGGATCTTCGCCGAGTCGAGCTTCTCGGCCTCCTGCCACTGCTCACCGGCCTTGCCCTCGACCGCGCCGATGACGTTCCCCCACATCTTCATGATCTCGGGGTCGTCGAACGGGAAGTCCGGGTTGAACGTCGGGATCGGTGTACGTGTAGGCGTTCAGGTGGTACAGCGTCGTGTTGTGCATCTCGTCGAAGCCGTGCGCCGTCGGCATCGAGTAGTCCTCCTCGCCGAGGTGCCACTTGCCGATCTGGCAGGTGTCGTAGCCGGCCTGCTTGAGGACGCTCGCGACCGTCCACTCACCGGCCGGAAGACCGCCGCCCTGACCGGGGAACGCCACCGTCGTCATCCCGCTGCGGATCGGCAGCCGACCCGTCATCGCTGCGGCCCGACCCGGGCGTGCAACTCGGCTGGCCGTAGAACGACAGGAACTGCAAGTCCCTCCGCCGCCAAGCGGTCGAGGTGCGGCGTCGGCGCGCCCGCGATTCTCGCCACCCCCGTAACACCCGAGATCACCCCAGCCGACGTCGTCGGACATGAACAGGATGATGTTGGGCCGGCGTGCAGTTCCGTCTGGCATTGGTCAACTCCTCGAGGTCCGCATCCGACCGTCGAACGCTGGCGCCCGAGCGACGGAATTCTTCAGGTTGCGAGTCATCTGGCGATGTCTCGCTCATCTCTGGTCAGGTGTCTTGTCATGTTCGCATCAATCCGGGTGATGCTGCATCAACCGAAACGGATGAACCTGCGGACGAAAGCCACCGCCGCACCGTCACCGCAGCCGATGCGAGCACGTGGTGCGTCACCGAACTCCCGACCGGAGGCGCACCAACCGGACCGTACGGACCAGCTGGTGCCCTCCGGTGTCACCGTGGACGATCGGTCAACGGGGGCGGGAGGCGACGAGGCGTAGCCCGTCGTCGATGAACCCGGCGCAGGCGCCGTCGGGGTCGGCGGCGGCGCGCAGTGCGGCGTGGGTGAGCACCGAGCCGAACGGGGCGTTCCAGAAGACGTCGGTGAGGTCGCTCGTGTCGTGCGGCCCGACGTAGACGTAGGGCTCGGCGAGCCAGCCGTCGCCGGGGGAGAACCCGACGTTCACGGCGTCGCCGCCGACGTCGACGATCACGGCGAGGTCGAAGTGCTCCGGCCACAGCTGGGCCTCGGACACCGCTCCGTCGGGGAACCGTCCGTGGAGCCGCTCGAGGTGCCCGGCGCCGTAGGCGTACCAGGCGGCGAGCCACCGTGACGCGTCCGCGTCGACGGTCAAGGGTCGATCGGGCGCGAACGGCGGCAGGTCGTGACCGACGCCGGGATCGTCGGACAGGTCGATGCCGACGCGCGCCGCGCCGGCGCGCAACGTGGTGATCGGCACCTCGTCGTCCGCGGCGACCACCAGGCGGTCGCCGCGCACCCCGATGCGCGTCCCATCGTCGAACGGCGGCGTGGCGATGCCGTCGCCGGTGGGTCGCAGGCCGATGCGCCCGGTCCGCGCCTTGCGCGCCGGCGCGATCACGTAACACGCCAGCGATCGCAGCGCCTCGCGCGTCGCGACGAGGTCGGGTGGCGGTGGCGTCAGGGCGGTCATGGGCAACTCGCCGGGCAGTCTCGCGCGCCGCGCTGGTCACGGCCCGGCCGGCGTGCTAACCTACAACCGAATGGTTGTAGATATGCGCCGACCGATCGCCGACCCGCCGGGCGACGCCACCGACCGGGTGTTCCACGCCCTCGGCGACGCCACCCGCCGCGACATCGTCGCCACGGCGATGCACGGCGGGCATTCGGTGTCGAGCCTGGCCCGCCGCTACCCGATGAGCTTCGCCGCCGTGCAGAAGCACGTCGCCGTGCTCGAACGCGCCGGTCTGGTCACCAAGGAGCGTCAGGGTCGCGAGACCCACGTGCGCACCGACATCGCCGCCATCCGCCGCGCCGGGCGGGCCCTCGATGTGCTCGAGGACATGTGGCGTTCGCGGATCGACCGCTTCGAGCGCCGTGCTCGCCGAGGCCACCGCCCTCACGCATGCGACCGACGCCATTCCCACCGCCGACCACCCAGGAGGAGCCACACCATGACCGTCACCAACGTCAGCAAGGATCCCGCTACCGCCACGATGGCGGTCACCGCCGAGTTCGACGCCGCCACCGAGGCCGTGTGGCAGTTGTGGGCCGACCCGCGGCTGCTCGAGCAGTGGTGGGGACCGCCGACGTACCCGGCGACGATGGTCGACCACGACCTCGTCGCCGGCGGACGCACGTTCTATTACATGACCAGCCCCGAGGGTCAGCGCCACCATGGCCTGTGGTCGGTGCGCGAGGTCGACCCGCCCAAGCGGATCCTGCTCGATGACCGCTTCGCCGACGCCGACGGCGCCGCCAACTCGGCGCTGCCGAGCACCGTGATGGAGGTCACGTTCGACGAGCGCGCCGACGGTGGCACCACGATGACCATCCGTTCCACGTTCCCGTCGACCGACGCCATGGAGCAGATGCTGGAGATGGGCATGGAGGAGGGCTTGTCGTCGGCGATGGGCCAGATGGACGCCCTGCTCGCCGTCGCCTGACCGGCCCGTCGTCGCGCCGGTGGTCGCGTCCGCGACTCACCGGCGCGGCGACGGGGAACCCCCTGTGCATGAGTGAGCGAGTCTTCGAGCGAGCGACGCACATCGTCAACCGCGTGCTCGACCAGGAGCCGTGCGCGGACCTCGCCGAGCATGTTGCTCGTGGCGGCGGGAAGGGGTTGCAGCAGGCGCGGGCGATCGGTGCGGTCCGCACGATCGACGTCGTCGAGCGCAGCGGTTTGCGCGGCCGTGGCGGTGCCGGCTTCCCGACGGGTGTCAAGTGGCGCACCGTCGCCCGCGCCGCGACGTCGGCTCGGCCCACACCGGTCGTCGTCAACGCCGCCGAGGGCGAACCGGGATCGTTCAAGGATCGTGAGCTGCTGCGGCGCAACCCGTACCGCGTCATCGAGGGCGCGCTCATCGCGGCGGTCGCCGTCGGTGCCCGCGAGGCCGTCGTGGCGATGAAGGCCTCGTTCGAGCACGAGTTGTCCCGGGTCGAGTCGGCGATCGGCGAGATGGAGCAGGCGGGTTGGTGCGACGGGGTCACGGTCACCGTGGTGCGGGGACCCAGCGCCTACCTGTTCGGCGAGGAGACCGCGTTGCTCGAGGTCGTCGAAGGTCGTCAACCGTTCCCGCGCATCGCCCCGCCCTACCGCCGCGGCCTCGACCCCGCCGACCCGACGGCCGGCGCGTCGGCGGCGACCGTCGAGCTCGCCGGCCCCGGCGGCACCGACGAGCCACCGGCATTGGTCGACAACGTCGAGACGATCGCCAACGTCGCCGGGATCCTCGCCCACGGATCGGCGTGGTTCCGAGGGCTGGGGACTCCGCAGTCGCCAGGGACCATCGTCTGCACGGTCACGGGGCACACCCGCCGTCATGGGGTGGCCGAGGTGCCGATGGGCACCCCGCTGACGGCGATCATCGAGGAGATCGGTGGCGGCGCCCGCGAGGGGCGCACGCTCGTCGCCGCCATCTCGGGTGTCGCCAATGCGTTCGTGCCGGCGGCGCAGTTCGACACGCCGGCGGCCTACGAGGAGATGGCCGGGATCGGCTCGGGGCTCGGCGCGGCCGGTTTCATCGTCCTCGACGACGAGGTGGATCCCGTCGCCGCGGCGCACGCCGTCGCCCGATTCCTCGCCGTCGAGTCGTGCGGTCAGTGCGAACCGTGCAAGCTCGACGGACTGGCCATCGCCGACCACCTCGACGCCATTCGCAACTCGAAGGCGACCGACGACGACCTCGACGCCGTGCGCGACAAGGTCGAGACGGTCGATCGCGGTGCCCGCTGCGCGCTCGCCCAGCAGCAACGGCGCGTCGTCACCAGCGCGCTGGCGTTGTTCCCGGACTGCGTCGACCGCCACCTCGCCGGCGACCTCCCCGCCGCCACGTGCGATCTGATGCTCCCGATCGTCGACCTCGTCGAGGGTCAGGCGATCCTCGACACCAGTCACGCCGACAAGCAGCCGGACTGGACGTACGAGCCGACCTGGTCGGGCGCATCACCCGTCGATCTCCTTGCCGACCAGCCGGTGCACGTCGAGCGACCGGCGATCCGCGAGGCGCCGACCGAGCCCGCCGCCGCCTCGGTGCCCGACGAGCTCAGCGATCCGTTCCGGGAGGTGCTCGCCGGCCATCGCCGGATCCGTGACGCGGCGCAACGCGCGGTCTCGGCGGCGGACGATCCGGTCGCGGCCGTCGACGCCATCGCCGCCCTCGGCGACGAGCTCCGACAGCACGACGATCTCGGCGAACGGGTGCTGTACCCGTTGCTCGATCGCCACCTCGGCGGCGCCGGTGACGAGTCGTCGGCCGGGCCACGGGCCGACCTGCGCGAGGCGATCGAGCAGGCGGATCGCATCGCCGGCGACGGGTCGCCGGCACCCGACGACGTGCACGACCTGATCGCCATCGCCGAGGCGCACTGCGACGCCGAGGAGCGCACGGTCCTGCCACTGCTCCGGCGACGGCTCGATCCCGCCCAGCTCGACGAGCTGCGCGACGCACTGGCCGAGGCCGCCCATGAGTCCGACGACTGACAGCGCGGCGGGGCCGGCCGCGCCGCGATGACGTACAGTTCCGGGATGCTCCACGGCCGACCCGTCGCCGCCGCGCGATGAAGTGGATCCGGCGGGCCCTGTCCGCCGCCGGCCTGGCGGCGGTGATCGCCTCGGCGTTGCGCGTGCGTGGACGCGGCGGCACACCGCCCCAGCACGGTGGCTGGCAGCCGGTCGACCTCGACGACGTCACTTGATGGGCGGCGCCGACCGTCGCGGTCGTCGGCGACGGCGTCGTCGGCCGACGGGTGCGGCGCGCCGTCGACGTGACCCATCGCTTGGTGCCGCGCGATCTCGCCGCCGACATCGTCGTGCTCGCCACCCCCGGACCACAGGCGCCGCGGGCCGCCGACCTGGTGGCCGCCGGGACCAACGTCGTCTGCACCGCCGGCGCCCTCGACGACGTGCGCGAGATGCTCGAGCTCGACGCCACGGCGCGTGCGGCCGGCGCCTCGCTCGTCGTCGGTGCGGCGGTGTCGCCGGGTTTGTCGGGACTGCTCGCCCGCATCCTCGCCGAGCGCTTGGAACGTTGCGACGAGCTGCACATCGCAGTCCACGGCACGGCCGGGCCATCGTGCGCCCGCGAGCACCACCGCGCCCTCGCCGGATGGGCGGTCGGCTGGCACGACGGCGAATGGATCGAACGGGCCGCCGGCAGCGGGCGCGAGCTGTGCTGGTTCCCCGAACCGGTCGGCGCCCGCGACTGCTACCGCGGTGAGCTCGCCGACCCGGTGCTGCTGCGGCGCAACTTCCACGGCGTCGAGCGCATCAGCGCCCGCCAGTCGGCCACCCGCCGTGACCGGCTCACGGCGCGGCTGCCGATGCTCAGCCCGCCCCACGCCGAGGGCGGGATCGGGGCCCTGCGGGTGGAGGCCCGCGGCTACCGCAGCGACGGCGCACGGGAGGCGCTGATCCTCGGCATCGCCGAGCTGGTGGGCACCGCCACCGCGGCGGTCGCCTCGGCGATGGTGAGCGTGCTCGCGGCCGGCGACCACGCCGGCGGGGTGATCACCACCAGCGACGCCGACGTGCCGACGCGCGATGCGCTCGACCACGTCACACGCCACGGCGTGCGCCTGCAGTCGTTCACCGGGATCCCGTCCTGACGGACGTCACCCGTCGGCGGTGAGACCGCCGACCGGCTCGTCGGCGAGGCCGCCGGCGGCGAGGGCGCGCACCGACGCCATCAGCTCGGCGAGCTGGTCCCGCAGCTCCTCGCCGGTCACCACGTCGGCGAGCATCAGCCGTACGCTCGCCAGCTCCCGGGCGAGGAACTCGGTGTCGGCCTGCGTGCGGTCGGCGAGCTCGCGGTCGGTCTCGTACTGCTGGCGGTCGCGCCCCTCCTGACGGTTCTGGGCGAGCAGGATGAGCGGGGCCGCGTAGGACGCCTGGAGCGACAGCACCAAGGTGAGCAGCACGAAGCCGCGGGCCCACGAGTCGAACACGAGCGGGTCGGGCATCGTGACGTTCCACAGCAGCCAGACCACGATGATCACGGTCTGGAACACGAGGAACCGGGCGGTGCCGAGGAAGCGGGCGATCGACTCGGCGAAGCGTCCGAACGCATCGGCGTCGTAGCCGAGACCGAGCCGCCGCGACGCACGCGGCGCGCTGAGGTCTTCGCGGCGCTTCACCATGTCGCCGCCCCCGTCTTGGCTCGGCCGCTTGGTCGCGCCGGGTCGGCGTTGCGGTTGCGTTGGCGCCAGGTCGTGCCGAGCTGACGGTCGAGCACGTCGTCGACCGTGACCGCCCCGAGCAGATGCCCCTGCTCGTCGCACACCGCGACGGCGAGCATGTCGTAGCGCGCCAACAGCTCGGCGACGGCGCGATCGGTGGCGTCGGGCCCCACCGTCGGATCCTTGCTGACGCAATTGCGGAGCTCGAGGCTGGGGGCCTCGCGCAGCAGGCGCTGCACGTGGGCCGTCCCGAGCAGGCGGCCGGTCGGGGCCTTGAACGGCGGCTGGCACACGAACACCTGGGCGGCGATCGAGACCACCCAATCCGGATCGCGGATCTGGGCGAGGGCGTCGGCCACCGTCGCCGTGGGCCCGAACAAGATCAGCTCCGGGGTCATCATGCCGCCGGCCGTGCCCGCCTCGTAGGTGAGCAACTGGCGCACGACGTCGGCGTCGTCGGTGTCCATCGCCTCGAGGATTCGCGTGCGCTGCTCCCCGCTCATCTCGCCGAGCAGGTCGGCGATGTCGTCGAACTCCATCTCGTCGAGGACGTCGACCAGCCGATCGAGGTCGAGGCCCTCGATCAGGTGGAGCTGCTCGGCCTCGGGCAGTTCCTCGAGCACGTCGGCGAGGCGCTCGTCGTCCATCGCCTCGGCGATCTGGCGACGACGGGCGAGCGGCAGGGCGCGCACGATGTTGGCGACCTCGGCCGGGTGGAGGTCGCGGAGTCGCGCCGCTTCGGCCGCCACCTCGCTGCTCGCAGGGAACAGGCCGGGCACGGCGTCGAAGTCGACGAGCCGATAGCTCGGCCGGCGCCGCAACATGTTGCGCGTGACCAGGCGCACCTTGGCGACCTCCCAGGACGTGATGCCCCCGGCGTCGACCTCGCGCAGGCCGACGTCGGACACGGTCTGGTCGCCGACCTTGCGGTCGATCACGTCCTTGCCGATGAGGAACTGGCCGGCCATCGGCTTGAACGGGTTGAGGTCGAGGTCCCAGCTGCGCAGGCGGGCGCCGTCGCTGCCGAGCTCGGCGATGCGGTTGGCGTTGACGAAGATCCGTCGTCGCTGGCTCCCGGCGACGAAGCCGACGATGCGCGGCGGTTCGCCCGGTCGACCAGGGACAGCGACGAGGTCGTGCACCCGGCCGATCTGCGCGCCGCCCGCGTCGAGCAGGGGCAGGCGCATCACCCGGAACGCGTAGATGAGTTCGCCAGCCATGGCCTGGCACACTACGACGTGATACTTGCGTTCCCCGGCCACGCAGGCCGGCGCGCCGGCGCCCTCCGCTAGCGCTCCGGGCGCCTATGCGCTCGATCTCCGGGGTTTCTCGAGCTGATCTGATCAGCCCGGGCGGACCTCCACCAACGTGTCCGAGTAGGCGACGCCGCCACCCCATTCGGTCAACGTGTCGTTGGTGAGGGAGTTCGCCGGGCGACCGTCGGCGTGTTGGCTCGCCCACCAACCGAACGGGATCACGGCGACCCCGCGCCGACCCCGCTGGCCGATGCGCACCGGCACGGTGATGCTGGCCCGGTCGTTGAACACCACGGCCTGGTCGCCGTCGGAGAGACCCCGGGCCGCGGCGTCGGCGGCGGAGAGCTCGACGAACGGCGCCCCCTCGGCCGGGCCGTGCTTGGGCAGCGCCGAGTAGCTCGAGTTGAGGAAGCGGCTGTGGTGCTTGGGTGTCATCAGCTGCAGCGGGTAGCGGGCGACGAGCTCGGGGTTGCCGTGCGGTCCTTCGGCCGGCGGCACGAACGTCGGCAGCGCCGGCTGGCCCATCGCCACCAGGCGCTCGCTGCGCAGCTCGACCTTGCCCGACGGGGTGGGGAAGTGCCCGTCGCCGAACGGACGGCCGTCCTCGGGGTAGGGGACCCGCAACCAGCCGGTGGCGCGCAGCTCGCCGAGGTCGATCGACGCGCCGATCGCCTGCTCGACCAGCGCCTTGTCGTCGTCGAACAGCGCCGATTCGGTGTAGCCCATCGCGCCGGCGAGGCGGCGGAACAGCTCGGTGTTGTTGCACGCCTCGCCGAGGGGTGCGATCGCGGCCTCGTTCCAGCCGACCCAGAGGTGCCCCCAGGCCATGACGACGTCGTCGGCCTCCACCTGCGTGGTCGCCGGCAGCACGATGTCGGCGTAGCGCGCCGTGTCGGTGAGGAACTGCTCGTGGACGACGACGAACAGGTCGTCGCGCTCGAGCCCGCGGCGCGTGAGCTCGGTGTTGGGCACGGTCACCAGCGGGTTGGCGTTCCACACGATCATCGCCCGCACCGGCGGGTCGAGGGCCGGGTCGGTGAGCGCCTCGCCGAGACGGCTCATGTTGATCCATCGCGGCTCGCGGCCGGCGAGCAGGTCGGGCCGGGTGAGGGCGATGTCGTCGACGACGGCGTCGTGGTACGTGCCGACGCTGCGCGACAGCCCGCCGCCGACGTCGCGCCACGCTCCCACCAGCGCGGGCAGCACGGCGAGGGTGCGGTAGAACATCGCCCCGTTGGCGTGGTGCTCGCCGCCGATGAGCGAGCGGATCGCCACCGGGCGGATCGTGCCGTAGTCGTGGGCGAGCGCCTCGATGGTGGCGGCGTCGAGGCCGCAGACGGCGGCCGCCCGCGCCGGCGTCCACTCGGCGACGTGGGCCGCCAACTCGTCGAACCCGACGGTGTGATCGGCGACCCACTCGTGGTCGACGAGGCCGTCACGGATCAGCACGTGCATCAGCGCCAGCATCAGCGCGATGTCGGTGCCCGGGAGCGGCTGGATGAACTGATCGGCGGCGTCCGCGGTGATCGTGCGAACCGGGTCGATGACCACGACCCGCGCCCCGTCGGCGCGCGCCGCCTCGATGGTGGGCCAGAGGTGGCGGTTGGTGAGCCGCGTGTTCGTCGCCCACAGGATGATCAGGCGGGAGTGGCGCAGCTCGAGGGCGTCGAGCGTCCGTCCCGTGCCGTTGGTCATCGTGATCCCGGCGCCGACCGTCGGACCGCACAGCGCGCGCACCAGCCGGCTGGCGCCCATGTGGTGGAAGAAGCGGCCGTCGAGACCCATCACCGACAGCAGGCTCTGGTTGCCGGCGTCGCTGAACGGCAGCACCGACTCGGCGCCGTGGGTGTCGATCACGTCGCCGAGGCGGGTGCCGATCTCGGCGAGGGCGTCGTCCCAGCTGATCGGTTCGAAGTGGCCCTCGCCCTTGTGTCCGGTGCGGCGCAGCGGCGTCAGCACCCGGTCGGGGCTGTAGACGCGGTCGAGGAGACGGTTGACCTTGGGGCACAGCTCGCCCTGGCTGAACGGGTGGTCGGGGTTGCCGCGGATCTTGACGGCGACGCCGTCTTCGACGGTGACCTGCCACCCGCACGAGTCCGGGCAGTCGTGGTGGCACGTGCCGTTCACGATGTGCATCGTCATCACGCTACGCCGCCTCGGTCTCCCGAGGTGGGCTCGGGTTCCGCAAGACTCCGAGCACGTGACGACGCCACATCCGCTGGCCACGGTGCTGGCCGCGGCGGCGGCGGGCCGGTTCCCGCCCGCCGACGGCGCGACCGACCTGACCGCGCCGGACGCTGCCGGAACCCGGGCGGCGGTGGCGTTCAGCGGACACGCCTACGTGCTCGCCGACGTCGATCCCGCCGAGCTGTCGGCGCGACTCGCCGCGGCCGACGGCGCCGGTGGCGGGTTCGGGGGCGTGCACCACCCGACCGTGCTGTCGCTGCTGGCCGATGCCGGCGGCCGGTGGCGCACGGGCACGGTGGACGTCGTCCTCGTGCGCCGCGGCGGTGGCGACGACACGGTGGCGCCGGCCACGCTCGTGCGCCGTGACGACCTCGCCGACCATCCACGCGTCGCCCGCGCCCTCGCCTACCGGCGCGACGTGGTCGTGCTCGCCGACGACGTCGGGCTGGCGTCGATCGGACGCGGGCTGGTCGGCCGCTGCGAGGTGTCGGTCGAGCTGTTCGACCCCGAGTCGGCGCCACCGGGTGCCGGGCGTCGCCTGCTCGCCGGGGCGTTGAGGGCGCTGCCGGCCGACGAGCCGGTGTGGGCCCAGGTGGCCGCCGGGAATGCCCGTTCGCTGCGGGCGTTCCTCGCCGCCGGCTTCGTGCCGGTGGCCTCCGAGGTGCTGCTGGTGCGCGACCGGTGACCGGGCGGCCGGTTAGCTTCGCCCCGGTGGAACCGTCGCCGTCGATGCAGGAATGTCCGCGCTGCGGCGCGCTGGTCGAGGAGCGCTTCTACGGGCCCTGCGGCGCGTGCCGTGAGCAGCTGCGCGCCTCGTTCCGGACCGAGGGCCGAGCGGTCGACGTCGCCGAGTACGAACCGAAGATGAACGTCACCCCGAACGCCGTCGCCACCAAGGACGACTGAGCGGCGGCCCGCCCGACCGGTCTGGTGGAGACGATGGGACTCGAACCCACAACCCCCACCTTGCAAAGGCGTCGCCCCAGCGAGCTGAAATGTAGTCGAGTCCCGCGACTCCCAGAGCCCGGCGCTGTGCGATGGCGTTGCGGACGCTCCCGTCCAGCTGGGTGCTGCTCACCGGGCTCGGCCGACGGTTGCTGGTGTCGAGCCCGAGGTGGCCGCGGGCTCCGCTCGGCACCCCCGGCCGCGGCGTGCTTCAACGGCCGGGCTCGACGCGCCGCGTCACCTCGAACCTCCAGCGATTCAGTAGTCGATGTCGCGGGAGGGGTTCTCGCGGACGAACTCGTCGATGAGCTGGGCAGCTCGGTCGCGGTCGCGACCGACCGCCGTCGCCGAGTACCACCTGATGGGCGTCGCCCCCGTCGACGCCCATGGTCCACAGCGACGTGGTGAAGGCGAGGTCGTCCTCGTCGTGAACCGGCGACCGGTCGAACACGATCGTCGTTCCGTCGGGCGAGTAGTCGGCGGCCTCGGAGTACCCCGGTCCGTCGGTGAGCTGCTCGAACTGTGTGCCGTCCGGACGGATGGTGGCGATCTGTTCGTCGCCGTTGTCGTCGGTGAAGTCGAACAAGATGGTCGTGCGATCCGGACTCCAGTCGGGGAACCAGGCGACCTGGTCCCCACCGCCCGCAGGTCGGTGCCGTCGGCATGCCGGTCCACAGGATGGGCCGATTCGGGTCGGCGTCCCACCGGGTGAACGCGATCCGGTCAGCACCGGCGATTCCAGAGCACCCGAACTCTGTCGACATCTCGGTTGTGCATGTCGTGACGTTGCCGAACTGGGGGTTGGGCATCGACGCGTCGGTCGCCGGGGAGACGGCCGCCGGGTCGAGAGATCGCATGCGCCGGTGACACCGTCGCCGATCCGCCCCCAAGTTCGGGCGACACACGTAGGCGTCGGAGAATGCTGACTCACCGGACTCGGCGTGCCCCGAGCGAGAACGCACTATGTGTCTCCCTGGAGACTGTCGTCGAGACGGTGGCCTGGAACTCGAAGGCGTAGCCGCCGGGAGCCGGGGGGACCGGGGACACTCGCCGGGCCGACGCGTCGGTCAGGATCAGGAGTAGAGGAGGCAACGACATGCCCAAGCTGAATCTCGTCGAGCGCAAGATGAACCGGTTCTTGCGCGATCCGCCGTCGGTGCGAGGTGCGATGGGCGTGATCGTCGTCGCCACCGCCACGGTCGTCGTAGCTGGCGGCGCTCTCATGCGGTTCATCGACCACAAGGAGTACGGCTCGATCTGGGTCGGGATGTGGTGGGCCATTCAGACGGTCACGACCGTGGGTTACGGCGATGTCACTCCGGAGAATCCGTCCGGACGGATCGTCGCGGCATTGCTCATGCTGGAAGGCGTCGCGTTCCTGGCCATCATCACCGCCGCCATCACCTCGACGTTCGTCCAGCGTGCCAGCCAGCTCCGCTCGCCCGATGAGGGCACCGAGGAGAGGAGTCTCCACTCACGCTTTGACGAACTCGAAGCGCGCCTGGAGCGGATCGAGGAGTCGCTGCGGCGAGCCCTGCCTCAGTAACGCAGGTGGGTGCTGGCCTGGACGTGAATGAACCCAGGTGTGTCCGACGCATTCGGGGGCGGACCCGCACACGCCCATCGGGGCGAGTGGCGGGCTGTGGGAGAATCGTGCGGATGACACCGGCGGACGGGGTGGAGTGAGGTTAGGGCTCGCCTTCGTCGTCGTGGTCGTTGCGACCGCTCTAGCGATCGGGGCGATGTTGTTCGTCCGGCGGCGAGCCCCGGACGGCAGCTACTTCAACGACGGCGATCGCGCCGCCGGTGTGTTCGGCGTGCTGGCAACTGGTTTCGCGGTGTTGCTGGGCTTCGTGGTGTTCCTCGCTTTCGAGAGCTATGACGCGGCGCGCAGCGGTGCTGAACGTGAGGCGCTGATCACGGCCCAACAGGTCGAGACGGCACAGTTCCTTCCCGAACCGAGCGGCGAGCGAGCTGACCGGCGAGCTCGTCTGCTACGCCCGCTCGGTCGCCGGGGTGCAATGGACGCGCATGGAGAACGGAACGCTCGGTGAGCAGCTCAATCCGTTCGCCGCCGACATGTTCCGCACGATCCGCACGGTCGAACCGGAGGCGGCGTCGGAGCAGTCGGCCTACGACCGCTGGCACGATCAGACATCGGCTCGTGAGGAGGCGCGCAACGACCGAATCCATGGTGCGGTCGGGGTGATCCCGACACCGCTGTGGATCGTGCTGTTCCTCAGCGCGGCGTTGATCATCACGTTCATGTTGTTCTTCGCCGACAGCGGCGAACCGGCCTTCGTCCAGGCGATGCTGATGGGCAGCGTCGTGGCCGTGATCACGGCGACCTTGCTGCTGCTGACCGCTCTGGACAATCCGTTCCACAGCGGCATCGGCGGGTTGCGACCGGTGGCGATGGAACGCGCACTGAAGATCATCGACCAAGAACTCACCGTCGCCGGAGCCGACGTGACACCGCCGTGCGACGCCGCCGGAAACCCTGCATAGGGCACGCCAGCACACCGTCCGACCGCAGTCGCCTGGCCCTGCTTTCTCTTGATCGCGCCTTCCTCGAGCGGGGTGACGGGGGCGCACAGCTCGCATCGTCAGGCGAGCAGCCGTATGAGCCCACGTCCGATGAAGAACAGTCCGGCGGCGCTGAGCAGCCCAGACCGACCAGGCCCGTGCCGCCTACGACGCCACCGTCGCGGGCTATCGTCAGACCGTCCTGACCGCGTTCAAGGAAGTCGAGGACAACCTGGCGGCGCTCCGGATCCTGCAGGACGAGGCCGGCGTCCAGGACGAGGCGGTGAGCGACGCGCGGCAGGTCGTCACGGTGACCACCAACCAGTACCGGGCGGGCACGGTCAGCTACCTCGACGTGGTCGTGGCGCAGGCCACGGCCCTGGACAACGAGCGCGCCGCAGTCGACCTCCGCGGTCGACGGATGGTGGCCGCCGTGCTCCTGGTCAAGGCGCTCGGCGGCGGCTGGACGGCGTCCGACAGCGACGCCGCTCGCTAGCCGCGGGTACTGCGGCGAGATGCGTAGCGTGACTCCGGCGTGGTCGTTGACGTGGCGCGGGAGTCGTATCGCGCCGCATCGGATAGCGGCGGCTGGGCGCGCCGGCTGATCGGTGTGACACGAGCACCGCGTTGCCCTTTTCGACTTCGACGGGCGCAGAGACGTGCTCGTGCTCGACCCGCCATGGGGCCAGCGATCTTGTGCCAGCCGGCGGCCATGCGCGGCGCTAGGCCTATCTCGTCCAGCGACGGGTGAGAGATGGCATCGGTGGTAGGCCAGCCCGTGTCGGGAAATACCCCATAGGACGTAAGTCCCATAGACCCAGCCCGACGCTGGCTTCAGGATCGGCTGAGGAGAATTTCCCGTATCGCGCCACACCGGTCGGAACCTGCAGGAGCGTGGTCGTCGGCTGACGCGCCGGGTGGAGCGCGGGTCCAGGACCGCCGGCTGCTACGGGGCTCGCTCGGGAGGTCGGGGTGCTGGCGTTCGGGGTGGCCGTCGGCGCAGTCTACGCGGTTCGCGTTGGCCTTCCGCCTCGGCTCGCGAGACGTGGCGTGGAGCTCGTTCGGGAAAGCTTCCAGCGAGAAGGAGAGGTTGTGGTTGGAACCGGTGACGGAAGTGGCGGATAGGAAGCGACGCCGGTCCATGACGACGATAGGCGGTGGCTCAGTGGGGCCCGGCAGGTAACCCGTAGTCCGACTCCGTCCGCGTACTTCACCCCTTGCAGAGGAGGACGCCGCGATGCTTCGCTCTCTCGGTCGAGTGCTGGGACTGGTCGCCATGGTGATCTTTGTTTCCGGGACCTTCGCGCGGGCTGAGGATGTCAGCGTGACCCTGAATACCCAGAACAACTCGGGTGAGTCCGGCACTGCAACACTCTCGGACGTAGGGGGAGGAAAAACCAAGGTCGCTGCTCGCCGTGAGCGGCCAGCCCGCCAACGTTGCCCAGCCCGTGCACGTCCACAAGGGAACGTGCGCCCAGCTCGACCCTGCGCCGTCGTACGGACTCACGACCCTGGCCGACGGCAAGTCGGAGACAGTGATCGACGTGCCGCTCTCCACGCTGCAGAAGGAGCAGTTCGCCATCAACGGTCACAAGTCCGCTGCGGAAGCCTCCACGTACGTCTTCTGCGGCAACATCGGCCCGCAGTAAAGCGAAGCGTGCAGGCTGGCGACCGAGCGGTGGCGATCGGAGTTACGACGCTTCTGCCTTCAACCCGCTCGGCGGCCAGCAACTTCGCGTAGAGACGCGCGGCCCGGGACGGCTCACGGACTCGCCCGACTCCCGGTAGAGCGGAGTCACGAGCGTGGCCTCCCGGGCCGTCGATCTGCCTCGACTTTCGACTGCGCGGGCCAGGATCGCCTGCCGTCGCTCCGCACGATCAGCTGTGCTGTTTTCCGCCATGCGGTTGCGTCCGTCCATGGACAGCCCGACGAGCAGGAGCGGCGCCGGGCCGAGTTGGTTCACAACGCGGCCCCACTGGTGAGACGGTGCTGGCGCGCGTGACGCGGCTCCTGCTACAATGACCTCCGTCCCGAGGAGCGTTGCAACGGGCGCCACGTGGCACCCGCCAGGCTCGGGATCGTGTAAAAACGGCGCTCGCGAACCCTTTTCTAGTACAGAAAGGAGGGCGCGATGAGCGCCGCACCAGCCCGCCAGTCGACCCCGGACTACCACGTCGCCGACCTGATGCTGGCCGAGTGGGGCCGCAAGGAGATCGCCATCGCCGAGGGCGAGATGCCCGCGCTGATGGCCATCCGCGAGGAGTACGCCGCGCGGCAGCCGCTGAAGGGCGCCCGAATCGCCGGGTCGCTCCACATGACGATCCAGACCGCCGTCCTCATCGAGACGCTGAAGGCGCTGGGCGCGGAGGTCCGCTGGGCCTCGTGCAACATCTTCTCCACGCAGGATCACGCGGCCGCGGCCATCGCGGCCGGTGGCACGCCGGTCTTCGCTTACAAGGGCGAATCGCTCACGGAGTACTGGGACTTCACGCACCGGATCTTCGAGTTCGGGCGGTCGCGGCTCCGAACATGATCCTCGACGATGGCGGCGACGCCACCCTGCTCGTGCATCTCGGCACGCGCGCCGAGAAGGACCCCTCCGTGCTGGCGAACCCGACCAGCGAGGAGGAGACGGTCCTCTGCGCCGCCATCGGCAAGCAGCTGGCGGCGAAGCCGGGCTGGTACTCGACGATCGGCAAGGAGATCCGGGGTGTCACCGAGGAGACCACCACCGGCGTCCACCGTCTGTACCAGATGGCCAAGGACGAGCGCCTGCTGTTCCCCGGCATCAACGTCAACGACTCGGTGACCAAGTCGAAGTTCGACAACGTGTACGGCTGCCGCGAGTCGCTGGTGGACGGCATCAAGCGCGCCACCGACGTGATGGTGGCCGGCAAGATCGCGGTGGTGGCCGGCTACGGCGACGTGGGCAAGGGCTCGGCCCAGGCGCTCCGCGGGCTGCAGGCCCAGGTGTGGGTGACCGAGATCGACCCCATCTGCGCGCTGCAGGCGGCGATGGAAGGCTACCGCGTGGTCACCATGGACTATGCGGCGGACACGGCCGACATCTTCGTGACCGCGACCGGAAATTTCCGCGTCATCACCCACGACCACATGCGGCGCATGAAGAACAACGCCATCGTGTGCAACATCGGCCACTTCGACAACGAGATCGACGTGTCGTCGCTGCGCCAGTACAAGTGGGATAAGATCAAGCCGCAGGTCGATCACATCATCTTCCCCGACGGCAAGCGGATCATCCTGCTGGCCAAGGGGCGGCTGGTCAACCTGGGCTGCGGAACCGGGCACCCGAGCTACGTCATGAGCTCGTCGTTCGCCAACCAGGTGCTGGCCCAGATCGAGCTCTTCACCAACGCCAAGAACTATCCGGTCGGCGTCTACATCCTGCCGAAGCAGCTCGACGAGAAGGTCGCGCGGCTGCAGCTGAGCAAGCTGGGCGCGATGCTGACCGAGCTGTCCGACGAGCAGGCGAAGTACGTGGGCCTGCCGAAGCAAGGGCCCTACAAGCCCGAGCATTACCGCTACTAGGGGATAGGAGCGCCCCGGCGCGCGCCGGGACGCTCCGATTTCCTTCCCTCCACGCGACGGGTGACTTCAACAACGCTCGAGCTCGCGCCGCTGCTCGTCGTTGGCGAGGATCGTGCGGTGGTGGTGTTGGCGCCCTGGACGCGTGGCAGCGCGGGAGCCTCGGTTCTCTGAACGCAAACAGCCACCGCACCTTCCGTTGACGCGCAGTCCTTGTCATGTGACCTCGCGACAACGCTCGGCGTCCCCGTAGTCTAGGCAGGCCTAGGACTCCAGGTTTTCAATCCGGCACGCGGTGGTCTGTCGCTCGCAATCAGTCTCGCTCGGTCACCCTCCAGCAGAATGATCCACGCATCTGGCGGGCCGCCGGGAACATTCCCGTCCTGTTACCGAGTGTGACCGAGTAGGACCCACGGAGATGGACGAGTGCCACCAGTGCGAGCGCTAACCCTCGAAGGCAAACCTCGCCAGCCGAGGTGGGCGGTCGTTGCCGGCACGCCCGGACGCGCACACTTCCGGCATCTCGTCCCGGTGAAGATCACGGGCGCCAACCGTCGCCCGGGGCCGGCGGAGCTGGCGTCCCCGCCCGCCCGTAACCGCGACCGCGCGCGGGTCAGAGGCTCCGCTTCCGACCTCTCAAGCCGCGGCGGCTTCCCTTGCGCTTGAACGAACGCCCGGGTGCGGGCCGATCGCTCCCGCCGCTCGCGCGGCGCGGATCGAACGGGCGCGGTCCGGCGGGACGAGGGGGCCGGTCCTCGGCGGCGTTGACCGTTAGCCGTCGTCCATCGACCTCGCGGTCGTGAAAGAGCTGGATCGCCGCGGCGGCCTCGGACTCGGAGGCGAACTGAACGAACGCGAACCCCCGGGGCCGCCCCGTCTCGCGATCCGAAGGCAGGTGGACCTCGACGACGTTGCCTGCCTCGGACAGGAGCGCGGTCAACGCGTCGGCGGTGGTGCTGAAGGTGAGGTTCCCGACGAAGATACGGGTAGCGATGGCTGGTTCCCTCCCGATTCGCTTAGAGCCAGGTCGTTCCGGTTGTCGGCAATGGTTCCCTCAGTAGCTCTCACGGCGGGCTTCGCGGGCCAGTGCGGCGGCCCGGATCTCCTCGGCGAACATGCCCACGTGGAGTGGACATGGCGACGCGTTCGTCTCGACGTACTGGCAGTCCGCCTGGTTGCACTGGACGAAGTAGTCTCCCGGCCTCATCAGGCGGTTCAGCCGCGTCAGCCGGATGAGCACGTGCTCGGACACGACGGGACACCAGAATTCGCGGGCACGCGAACGGCCTGAGCTCAATTCTCAGGCTCTCACGTTCGGAGGGACGAGCGCGATGGTCGCCGGTTCGACCAACACCGCGGATGCGCTCAGCCTTGCGTGCAGGAGTCCCGTCTCCATTCGAGCACCGGCGCTGCAAGTACGCAGGGGGTCAGGATGCGCCAGCCAGCCGCCGGAGATGCTTGGCAAGCTTTGCGGCCTCGACGCATTGATCCTGGGGGCCGGACATGACCAGCCGGTATCCGCGCTCGCCGTCATGCTTCCACGCAGTGATGAGACCGGCCTGACATGCAGCAATCAGCGCGTCGCGATCCGGTGTGGGCGCATCAACCGGCACCGGAGCTGGCGGAGCCGCGAGCTTTGTCCGCTTTCGTGTACGATCGGTGCTCCTTCGCCAGTCCCATCTCGCGGCGGATTGGGGCGTGTCCGACCGGGCAGCTCAATCGGACGATTCGAGCGCGTGCGGGTGAGGGGTAGGGCCGTTGACCACATTGTTCTAGTGTACTACTGTGGTCATACAGGGCAACGATCCCTGTTGGGAGGACCACCCTCGCGAGTCTCGCCATGTGTCCTGCCCGGATCCGTCTAGGTCCCGTGGGCTCGTCGCGGGCACCCTGCACCGCAATTGGCCGGGCCCTCGGGGGACGGGGCGGGAAGGGTCGCGCTCCTTGGCGCCGCCATTCGTATCGTCGCGCGGCGCAGGATCCGGCCCCACGCTGGGGTCACGGCGAGCGGCGTGAGGCACGGAAGGGACTGACCCGCTCGAGTCCGAAGGCCTCGAGCGTCCTGGGCCGCCCATGGCGGGGACCCGGGCGAGGTGTTAGCGGTGGCCACGAGGCGCCGTGCGGAGGGAGGAAGGTCCGCCATTGAGGATCGAGGTCATCGATAACCAGATCGAGCCTGCGCTGAAGTCCCTCAAGCGGGAGATGCTGAAGGGCGGAGTGCTCAAGGAAATGAAGCGGCGGGCCTACTACGAGAAGCCTTCCGTGAAGCGCAAGCGCAAGCGGGCCGAAGCGCAAAGGAAGCGACGGAAGGCCGCCGCCCGACATGCTCGAGCAACGGGTGACTGAGTCAGGATGCGATCTCGTGCGGCCGCGGTCGGTCCGGGGTCGATACCAGCGGGCGCCGTGACCGCGCGAGAGGGAGACGCCATGCCTACGATGAGTCCCACGTGCCCACTCTGCTCCCACCCGGTACTGGGCGCCCAGGGCATTTCGAATCATGGAGAGACGGTGCACCTCGAGTGCCCGACGTCTCCGGCCCTGGGCAATCGGTGGCCCGAGGGCACCCGGCAGCTCCTCTGCCTGAACTGCAGTCGGATCTTCCCGAGTGAATCGAAGATGCAGCGCCTCTGCAGGGCATGCCGGTAGCGAGGTGACGCGGAGGTGACCACTCGTGGCACGAGCGCGGGGTGATGGTGTGTCCGCGCTCGGAAGCGGGCCGGATGTCCGGCGCGTCGGCGGCACTTCCTCCAACCAGGCCATTCACCCAGAGTCCGGGCGCTCCAGCTGAGCGACCGTGTGCCTGCCACACGAGACCTGAGAGACTGGCCTCGCCTCCGTCGGGTCATCCGCGTCTACGGGGCGTGTGCGGGATGCGGATGAGTCGATGAGTCTCGGTTTCGTCGAGGCCAGAAGGAGGCGTCCCATGGCGTCCAAGCTGTATGTCGGCGGGCTGTCCTATTCCACAACCTCCGAGAGCCTGCGCGAGTACTTTGCCCAGTGTGGCACGGTCGAGTCGGCCACGGTGATCACCGATCGCATGACGGGTGATTCCCGCGGGTTCGGATTCGTCGAGATGTCCACGGAGGCCGAGGCGCAGGCGGCCATATCCAAGCTGAACGACCAGCCGTTCGAGGGTCGGAAGCTGATGGTGAACGTGGCGAAGTCGCCCGGGTCGGGCGGTGGGGCGCGGTCCGGTGGCTTCGGGGGCCCGCGCAGGACAAGCCGCTGGTAAGACTCGACCGAGCAACGTCGCGAAACAGGCGCGGGGGCCGACGCCCCTGCGCCGTTGCGATTACGCCGCACTAACCCACGGCGCCGCCGGAGTCCGTGGTTCGGCGCCGGAGTGCGGACGAAGGGCGCCCGGGTACGCCGTGGGATCGGCGGCCAGCCGCGGCCTCGGCGAGCACGACCCCACGAGCATCGCGGGTGGCATCGGCGGATCCCAATTGATCCCGGCCACGCCGCAGTGGACTCCGCGCGAACCCTCACCCTCGCCGGATCGCGGCGCCCGGGTCGAGGCGCATTGACGCGGGTTCTTCCGGCGGTACTATCATCGCCACACGATATGGCCATCCCCATTCGCCTGCGCGTCGACGCGCAGAGCCCGATCCCGATCCGCTGGCAGCTGTCGGAGCAGCTCAAGCATGTGATCGAGGCTGGCGGCATTTCGCGGGATCAGGCGCTGCCCAGCATCCGGGAGCTTGCCGGCTTTCTCGGCATCAATCCGAACACCGTGGCGCGAGCGATCGAGGATCTCAAGCGGAGCGGCTACGTGGAGGCGCGTCGCGGCAAGGGCGTGTTCGTGGCCGCGGAATCACCGCCGCGCCCTTCCCTGACCCATCGTGAAGGCTTCCTGACGGACACGGTGATCCGCGCGGCTGCCCTGGGCATGACGCCCGATGACGTGGCGGTCGGCGTCCTGAGCCTGGCCAGCCTCGGAGTCGCCGCCCTCCGGGAGGCCGCCGAGGTGCTTCTCATCGAGTGCAGCGAGCCGGAGCTCGAGTTCTTCGCGCGGGAGCTCCAGGCGCAGCTGCCGGTCCGGGTGGCCAAGGTGTTCCTCAAGGATCTGGCGACCACCGTACGGCGGCAGGCCCGACCGGGTCGCTGGGCCGCGGCGGTGACCAGCTTCGGTCATCTTCCGGAGGTGGAGCGCCGCCTGGAGGGCCTGGGGGTCCCCGTGCTCGCGCTCCTGGCGGAGGCGCATCTCGAGACTCTCCAGCGCCTCGCTCAGCTGCCGCGAGGGGCGCGGGTTGGCGTGATCGCCGCGGCAGTGGAGACGACTCATACGGTGGCGCACTCGATCGCCGCGGCCGCCCTGCCGAACATCGCGCGGATCGAGACGTGCCCGGCCGAGGGTGGTGCGCTGACGCGGCTCGCGCGACGTGTGAACGTGATCGTATGTTCGAGCTCGACCGGCAAGCAGGTCAAGAGACTCGTGGATCCCACCGTGCCCGTGATCATCGACGACCGGGCGCTCAACCAGCGAGCCATCCAGATGCTCGGGGCTGTTCTGGCTCAACACGGCGGTGACCGCCGAGCTGCGACAGCATCGCTCGTCCGGCAGCGGCCGCGTCCCCGCAGTATCCGGACGAGGTAGGGGAAGGCAGCCGTCCGGGTCCTGTCGGTTTGCAGGACACTGAGTGTCGCCATCAGGAGGTGTCGGCATGACAGTCCGAGAGTTGCCGTGCTGGCCGCCGAACTGGAGAGCAGCGACCACCGGAGCCAGCCACGGCGCCCGGGGTGAGTGCGGCGTCCTCGTCGCGGCGCGGAGGGATCGTGCGACTCAGTCTTTGACCTTGACCATGGAGGACGGGGGCGACCGGTACGTTGCCGTCCTGCACGACGACGCGAGGGTCGTGACAGGGCTCACCCTCTTGCTCGACTGGCACCTCGGCCGCTCCCTCGCGCAGATCGCCAACTTGGAAGTGCGCCTCTAGTGAATCAGGCGCCGCGAATGGCCGGCGCGAAGGTTCCAGCGTTCAGACCGGGCGACGCGGCGCCGGCAGCGACGAACGCGGCGCCGATCATTCCGGCGTCCCAGATGGTCCGGGCGACGCCCGCGCGCTGAGCGGGCTCGGCCGCTCGCACGGTCCGGCCGTGCGACATTCAGGCGCACGAATCGCCGATGTTCTTGTGGTTCCCAAGGCGTCCCGGTATCTCGGATAGGTGATGACTGGAGGGGAGACACGCGATGCTTCGCGGAGGCGGGACCGAGCAGGCAGCTAGCTCAAGCGTGCGGGCTGGTCGGTCGAGATCGGTGCCGAACCGCAAGCAACCTCACCGGAGCGACGCGAACCGTCGACGCCATCGGGACGATCTTCATGCGGTGGGGCGTCGGCGCTAGCCGGCCTCGGTCACCGGCGCATCGCGCCGCCGCTGCGAACGACGGCACCGGAACGCAACGAAGCACGGGCGACCCCTTTGAGGGTCGCCCGTGCCCACCGCAGCGGTACTCGTAACGAACTTAGGCGCTGGCCGCGGCCGCGTCGCCGGCGTCCGCTCCGGGCCTGAGCGAGAAGGTCGTAGCGATCGAGGTTCATGACCTTGTTCCAGGCCGCCACGAAATCGCGCACGAACTTCTCCTTCGCGTCGTCGCTGGCATAGACCTCCGCCAGCGCCCGCAGCTGAGAATGTGCGCCGAACACGAGATCGGCGGCCGTCGCGGTCCACTTGGCCTTGCCCGTGGCACGATCTGTTCCCTCGTACACGTTCGCGGCCGACGCCGACGGCCTCCACGCCGTGCCGACGTCGAGGAGGTTGACGAAGAAGTCGTTGGTCAGCGTGCCCGGCCGGTCGGTGAACACGCCGTGCTTCGATTGCCCGTGGTTCGCGCTCAGCGCCCGCATGCCGCCGACGAGGACCGTCATCTGGGGCGCGGTCAGCTTCAGCAGGTTGGCCCGGTCAAGCAGCCGCGTCTCCGGTGACAGCGGGTCTCCCTTCCGGATGTAGTTACGGAACCCGTCGCCGACCGGCTCGAGCACGTCGAAGGTGTTCACGTCGGTCTGCTGCTGCGAGGCATCCGTGCGACCGGGCGCGAACGGGATGGTGACGTTGTGCCCCGCCTTCCGGGCCGCTTCTTCGACGGCGGCGCATCCGCCGAGAACGATCAGGTCGGCCAGCGAGACCTTCTTGCCGCCGGACTGCGGCTTGTTGAAGTCCTGCTGGATCTGCTCGAGCGTCTTCAGCACCTTCGCCAGCCGGGGCGGCTCGTTGGCCTCCCAGTCCCTCTGGGGCGCGAGGCGGATCCGTGCCCCGTTGGCGCCGCCGCGCTTGTCCGTGCCACGGAAGCTCGCAGCCGCGTTCCAGGCCGTGGAGACGAGATCAGGGATGGACACCCCGGAATCGAGGATCTTGCGCTTGAGGGCCGCGATGTCCTGCTCACCAATCAGTTCGTGATCGACGGACGGGACGGGATCCTGCCACAGCTGGGGCTCCGGGACCCACGGCCCGAGGTAACGCGCGCGGGGACCCATGTCGCGGTGGAGCAGCTTGAACCAGGCGCGGGCGAACGCGTCGGCGAGCTGGTCCGGATGCTCGTAGAAGCGCTTCGCGATCGGGGCGTAGATCGGATCGACCTTCAGCGAGAGGTCCGTCGTCAGCATCATCGGCGCGTGCCGCTTCGACTTGTCGTGCGCATCCGGCACGGTGCCCTGCGCCTCGGGGTTCTTCGGCTTCCACTGCTTCGCGCCGGCGGGGCTCTCCGTCAGCTCCCACTCGTACTTGAAAAGGTTCTCGAGGAACCCGTTGTCCCACCGGGTCGGGTTGGTGGTCCACGCGCCCTCGAGACCGCTCGTGATCGTGTGGGCGCCCTTGCCGTTGCCGTGCTTGTTCTTCCAGCCGAGACCCTGGTCCTCGAGGCCTGCGCCCTCCGGTTCCGGACCGACGTTTCCGACGGCCGGCGCCGCACCGTGCGTCTTGCCGAACGAGTGGCCGCCGACGATGAGCGCCACCGTCTCCTCGTCGTTCATGGCCATGCGGCTGAACGTCTCGCGGATGTCCCGGGCCGCCGCCTTCGGATCGGGATTGCCGCCGGGCCCCTCGGGATTCACGTAGATCAGGCCCATCTGCACGGCGCCGAAGGGCTTGGCGAGCTCGCGGTCGCCGCTGTAGCGCTCGTCTCCCAGCCAGGTACCCTCGGGGCCCCAGAAGAGGTCCTCGGGCTCCCAGACGTCGGGCCGGCCGAAGCCGAAGCCGAACGTCTTGAATCCCATCGATTCCATGGCCACGTTGCCGGCCAGGACCAGCAGATCGGCCCAGGAGATCTTCTGGCCGTACTTCTTCTTGAGCGGCCAGAGGAGCCGACGCGCCTTGTCGAGGTTCGCGTTGTCGGGCCAGCTGTTCAGGGGCGCAAAGCGCTGCTGGCCTTCGCCGCCACCCCCGCGGCCGTCAGCGATGCGGTACGTACCGGCGGCATGCCACGTCATCCGGATAAAGAGCGGGCCGTAGTGGCCGTAGTCGGCCGGCCACCAGTCCTGCGACGTCGTCATCAGCTCGATGAGGTCCCGCCTCAGGGCGTCGAGATCGAGGGACTTGAACCGTTCTCCGTAGCTGAAGTCGTCTTCCATCGGATTGGACAGGTGCGAGTGATGGTGGAGCACCGAGAGGTCCAGCTGGTTCGGCCACCAGTCTTTGTTTGTCCTCGGCCGAGTCTGCTTGGGAGTCGGGGAGGGGATCGCAGGGCTCTCGCTTTCGCTGACGCTCGTAGTCTTCACCTTGTCAGGCACGTCGATCCTTCTCCTCTCTGGGTGTTTTCTTGTGCTGGCGGGTTCCTCTCGACAATGTCATGGCGCTGTGACCAGCTTGCCTCCTCCGGGAAGAGCGACGACCACACCGCCTCCCGCAGTCGCGGAGTGTCACCTGGAACTCGGAAAGGCCGGCACACCCGGCGGTGGTGACCTTTTCGTAGCGGCCGCCCCCTCGTCAGCGCCAGCGCGTACTGGAGGCTGTCTCCCGCGCGATGCACGTGCATCCGCGCGGCCCAGTCGCGACGAGCGAGCGACAGCTCCCCGCTCGAGCCGCCTCGAAGAACCGCCCGGATTCTTCTGGGGACAGCTCATCCGTCACGGCCCCCGCTCCGAAGCGACTCGCCCCGAGCCTGTCCCGCCGTTCGCGCGCGCAGCGGCCGGCGGCGCCGCCCACGGGTACCCCGCGATCGTTTCTGGCAGTCTCGGCAGCGGCCGAAGAGCTCGATGCGGTGATTCGTGATCGAGAACCCGGTGCGGGACGCCACGCGTGCCGACAGGACGCTCGCGTGCGGCTCGGCCAGCGCCGCGTCGACGTCGATGATCCTTCCGCAGCGCTCGCACATGAAGTGATGATGCGCGCGGGTGTTGGCGTCGAAGCGCGCGTAGGGTCCCGGGCAGCTCGTTGAGCAGCCCCGCGCCGACGGTCTATCCGGAGATTGCGGTAGATCGTGCCCAGGCTCGCGCCGGGCAGGCGGCGGCGAACGAGTCGATGGACCTCTTCGGCGGTCGGATCGGGATTCGGCGCCCCGGACCACCTCGAGCACCGCGTGACGGGGACCGGTGAGGCGGAGGCCTCGGTCCCGCAAGGCAGCCTGAGCGCCTACCACGCGCGCCTCGCCGGCGCCCTGGACCCTTCGTCTTTCAGAAATGATTCTCATTACCAGCCTGGCCGGGCAAGCTCGCGCTTGGGGGGCGCTTCCCCTTGTCAAGGGAGATGCGAGCGCGCGTCAGACGGCCCGCGCGGACGTGCCCGTGACGCCGCGCTTCGGCCCCGAGTCGTGGCGCAACATGTAGCTTGGGCCGCAGTGTCTCGAAGCCGGTCGCGTGGCCGCGGAGGGCCGCGTTTTTCTCGCCTCGCCGTGCTGGCTCGCGCACAGGGTGCCCCCGCTTGACCCTCGTGCT
>CAWFLK010000012.1:0-196150 GCA_963816635.1 Ilumatobacteraceae bacterium
CGGTGGCGTCAGATGCTGTCGTCGGCGGCGCGCAGGTCGGCCGCCGCGGGACCGGCCCCGGTCACCAGCTCCACCGTCGCCGGGTCGGATCCGCCGTCGGCGAGCCACCGCGCGCCGATCGCCTCGTGCTCGTGGTAGCGGCGAAAGCGCTCGCACCGGGGACCGACCGCCGTTGCCACCACCCGGCCCCACGTGCCGAGCCCGGCGTCGAGCTTGCCGACGTCGTGCAGCAGGGCCCCGGCGATCTCGGCCCGGCTCGCCGAGGCGCGGCGGGCGAGGAACCGCCGGGTCACCTCGATGGCGTGGCGCCGGTCGGCGTTCGACAGGCGGCCCCACAGCACCGCCTCCGAGGGCTCGAGCCAGTGCCGCGCCCACGCGTCGTCCGCGTCCGACGGCGGGCGCGACGACAGCGAGGTGGCGAACCGGCGCACCAGGTGACCGCCGGTCATGGGGCGTCGACGCCGTCGTCCGATTCTGGGGCGCGAATTCGAGCGTCCGCGCTCGATTCTGCTTGTGGAAATCGGGAGGTGGCGCGGGGGTGGGCGGCGCGGTAGACCTGCCACAGGCGTTCCTGGCTCACCTTGGTGTACACCTGGGTGGTCGAGATCGAGGCGTGGCCGAGCATCTCCTGCACCACCCGCAGGTCGGCGCCGTGGTCGAGCATGTGGGTGGCGCAGCTGTGGCGCAGCACGTGCGGCGAGAAGTGCTCGCTGTCGGGCAGGCCGGCCCGACGGCCGTACTTCTTGATCACCGCCCAGGCCGCCTGCCGCGTGAGCCGACCGCCGCGGCTGTTCAGGAACACGGCTTGGGCATCGTCACGCCGGCGCCACTCCCGGGGCATCAGCATCACCCGACCGCCGGGCGCGAACCACTCGTCGAGCGCCTCCGCGGCGCGCCGCCGAACGGCACGATGCGCTCCTTCGACCCCTTGCCGAAGAGGCGCACGAGGTGGCCGTCGAAGTCGATCTCGCCCATCGACAGCCCGCACGCCTCGGAGATGCGCGCCCCGGTGCCGTACAGCAGCTCGAGCAGTGCCCGGTCGCGCCGCGCCACCGGGTCGTGGCCGACGACGGCGTCGAGCAGGGCGTCGACGTCGGCCTCGCGCAGCGGCTTGGGGATCCCCGCCGGCACCCTCACCCCCTCGAGCTCGGCCGTCGGGTCGTCGGCCCGCACGCCCTCGGTCACGAGGTGACGGTGCAGCATGCGCATCGCCGCGATCTGGCGGGCCACCGAGGCCGCCGCCAATCCGGAGGCACGCCGAGCGGCGACGTAGTCGACGATGTCGTCGGTGCCGACCGCATCGAGGTCGAGCCCGCACTCGTGCAACCACCCGGTGTACGCCACCAGGTCGCGCCGGTAGGCCGTGACGGTGTTCACCGCCCGCCCGCGCTCGGACACCATCCACGACAGGAAGTCCTCGACCTCGATCGGCAGCAGTCCGGCGACCACGTCGCCGGCGACGGCGTTCACCCGCGCGCCGCCCGGCGGCGCTGATCGACCAGCAGCAGGCCGATCACCGACTTGGCGTCCTGGATCCGTCCGTCGGCCACCCACGCCAGCGCCTCGGACAGCGGCAGCTCGATCACCTCGGAGTGCTCCTCCTCGACGCCGTGGGCCTCGCGCACGCTCGGCCGGCAGTCGGTGGCGACGAACAACCACAGCACCTGGTCGGTCATTCCGGGACTGGCGATGATGTCGAACAGCGGCGTGATCGACCCGGCGGCGAGTCCGACCTCTTCGGCCAACTCGCGCCGTGCCGTCTCCTCGGGCGGTTCACCCTCGACGTCGCACATCCCGGCCGGCACCTCGACGAGCACCCGGTCGAACGCCGCCCGGTACTGCGCCACCAGCACCACGGTCGGCTCGCCGCCGTCGTGGCCGTCGAGCAGCGGCACCACCCCCACCGCGCCCGGGGAGCGCACGACGTCGCGCTCGAACGACTCGCCGTCGGGACCCTCGAAGCGGCCGCGGACGAGGTCCCACACGAAGCCGGCGTGGACGAGCCGGTCCTCGAGGTGGCGGAAGCCGGCCGCCTCCGCCATCAGCGCGCCAGCGCCGGAGCGGCTTGGCGCGCGGCGCGGAACGCGAGTGCGGCGCCGACGAGATCGCGGAACAGCGGGTGCGGATGGTCGGGGCGGCTCTTGAACTCCGGATGCCCCTGCGTGCCCACCCAGTACGGATGGTCGGCGAGCTCGATGAACTCCACCAGCCGCCGATCGGGGGACGCGCCCGAGCAGACGAAGCCGTGCTCGGCGAGGCGGGCCCGGTAGTTGGAGTTGAACTCGTAGCGGTGGCGGTGACGCTCGCTCACCACCGGCTCGCCGTAGGCGGCGGCGACCTTGGTGCCCGGCTCGAGCACGGCGTAGTAGGCACCGAGGCGCATCGTGCCGCCCTTGTCGGTGACGTCGCGCTGGTCGTGCATCAGGTCGATCACGGGGTGCTGCGTGGTCGGGTCGAACTCGGTGCTGTTGGCGTCGGTGAGGCCGAGCACGTTGCGGGCGAACTCGATCGTCATCGTCTGCAGGCCCGAGGCACAGCCCGAGGCACGGCAGCAGCTGCTCGCGGGCGTACTGCGCAGCGGCGATCTTGCCCTCGATGCCGCGGGCACCGAACCCACCGGGGATCACCATGCCGTCGAGCCCGGAGAGGCGGCCTTCGGCGAGCAGACCCTCCACCTCCTCGGCCTGGATCCAGTCGATCTCGACGGCGGCACCGTGGTGGAACCCGGCGTGCTTGATCGACTCGACGACCGACAGGTAGGCGTCGGGCAGCTGCACGTACTTGCCGATGAGCCCGATGCGCACCGGCGTGACGGCCGCCTCGACGAGCTCGACCACGCTCTCCCACGGCGACAGGTCGAGGGGGTGGGCGACGGTGTCGATGCGGAGCACCTCGCACACCTGATCGTCGAGGCCCTCGTCGTGGAGGATGAGCGGCAGCTCGTAGATGTTGCGGACGTCGGCGGCGTTGACGACCGCCTTGACGTCGACGTCGCACAGGTTGGAGATCTTCACCTTGAGGTCGTTCGACAGCGGCGCCTCGCTGCGGCACACGATGACGTCGGGCTGGATGCCGCGGCTGCGCAGCTCGGTCACCGAGTGCTGCGTCGGCTTGGTCTTCTGCTCGCCGGACGGGCCGATGAACGGCACGAGCGTGACGTGGATGTAGCAGACGTTGTCGCGTCCGGCCTCCTTGCGGAACTGCCGGATCGCCTCGAGGAAGGGAAGGATCTCGATGTCGCCCACCGTGCCGCCGACCTCGGTGATCACCACGTCGATGTCGTCGGTCACGACGCGCTTGATGCGCCGGCGGATCTCGTCGGTGATGTGCGGGATCACCTGCACCGTCTTGCCGAGGTACTCGCCGCGTCGCTCGGCGGCCAGCACCGACTGGTAGATCGAGCCGGTCGTGGCGTTGGAGCTGCGCGACAGGTTCTCGTCGATGAAGCGCTCGTAGTGCCCGAGGTCGAGGTCGGTCTCGCCCCCGTCGTCGGTGACGAACACCTCGCCGTGCTCGAACGGGTTCATCGTCCCCGGGTCGACGTTGATGTAGGGATCGAGCTTCTGCAGCGTCACCCGCAGGCCGCGCAGCTTGAGCAGGCGTCCGAGCGACGAGGCGGTGAGGCCTTTGCCGAGTGAGCTCGCGACTCCACCGGTCACGAAGATGTGCTGAGCCATCGGGGCCTCCGTCTCGCTGGTGCGGTTGCCGGGGTTGCCAGCCGGACGGGAGCCCAGCCTACCTCGGCCGCGGGCGTCGGGCCGGGATCGCGGCGTCGAGCAGCTGGGCGGCGTGCTGGCGGGCCGCCTCGCCGCCTTCGGCGCCCGACAGCATGCGGGCCAACTCGTCGACGCGGGCGTCGCCGTCGATCGGGCGAGCCGCCGTGTGGGTGCGGCCGCCGGCGACGCGCTTCGACACGGTGACCTGGTGGTCGGCGCGCGCGGCGACCTGGGCGAGATGGGTGACCACGAGCACCTGATGGCCGCTCGCCACCGCGACCAGTGCCTCGGCAACAGCCGCCGCCGCGGCCCCACCGATGCCGGCGTCGACCTCGTCGAACACGACGGTCGAGGCGTCGGCGCGGTCGGTCGCTGTGTCGTCGACGGCGACGAGACGAAGCGCCAGCATCGTGCGGGCGAGCTCGCCGCCGGACGCGACACGCGTCAGCGGCAGCGGCGGCGAGCCGGGGTTCGCCGCGAGGAGCAGCTCGACCGCGTCGCCGGGATCCTCGTCGCCAACGCCGACCGACAGCTCGGCGTGCGGCATCGCCAGCGTCCGCAGCCGCGACGTGACGGCGGCGCCGAACTGCGGCGCCGCCGAACGGCGAGCTGCGCCGACCACGGCGGCGGCCCGCCGCTCGGCCTCGAACGCCTCCCGCCGGCCCGAGTCGAGCGCCGCCGCCCGCTCCTCGTAGCCCTCGAGCTCGGCCACGCGTTGGGCGACCTCGGCGTGGAAGCGTTGCACGTCACCGAGGTCATCTCCGTACTTGCGGCACAGGTCGCGCAGCTGCTGACGCCGGGCCCGGACCGCGGCCAGGCGCTCGGGGTCGGCGACGATGCCGTCCGCGACGTCACCGACGGTGCGGGCGATGTCGTCGAGCTCGGCGAGCACCGTGTCGAGGCGCTCGGCGGCTGCCCGGTAGGGCGCTCGGTCGCGCAGTCGAGCGGCGGCGGCGGCGATCGCGTCTCGCCCGCCGCCGTCACCGGCGAGCATCTCGTGGGCGGCACCGCCGGCGAGACGGTGCTCCTCGGCGTCGGCGAGCGTGTCCTCCTCCACCTCCAAGCACGGCGTCCTCGTCCGGGTCGTCGATGGCGGCGGCGTCGAGCTCGGCGACCTGGAACCGGGCGAGGTCGAGCTCGCGGGCGCGGGCCCGCTCGTCGCCACCGAGCGCGGCCAACTCGGCGTCGAGCTCGGTCAGCCGGGCGCGCGCGGCGCGCAGCGGGGCGAGGTCGACGCCGGCGAAGGCATCGAGCGCCCGCCGTTGCGTCGCCGGCGACAGGAGTTGCTGGTGGGCGTGCTGGCCGTGCAGGTCGACCAGCTCGCGGCGGCATCGGCGAGGGCCGCGACCGTGGCCGGGCGCCCGTCGATGTAGGCGCGCGAGCGGCCTGCCGCCGGCACGACCCGGGTGAGCACGACCTCGCGAGTGCCGTCGACGAAGCGGGCGTCGACGCGCGCCTCGTCGGCCCCGTGGCGCACGATGGTGGGCTCGGCGCGACCACCGACCACGAGCTCGAGCGCCTCGACGAGCATCGTCTTGCCGGCGCCGGTCTCGCCGGTGATCGCGGTCAGCCCGGGGCCGAGCACGAGCTCGACGCGCTCGATGATGCCGAGATCCTCGATGTGCAACTCGGTGAGCACGGAGCTACCGGTCCGCCAGCCCGAACTCGGACATGAGGTTGCTGATATGGGGCATCGTCCCTGGTCAGAGCGTCAGGCCGGGCTGCTCGGTCCGCGGCTGGTTCACAACAGCCTGCCACGCCTCGTCGATCGCACCCCGGATCTCGAGGACGCCGGCGATGCGCATGGGCACCGTCAGAACCGGTACGGGTCGTTGGGGTAGTCGTCGTTGCTGTCGAGGTATCCGTCGTGGTCGCTGTCCGGCGTCCCGTACGTCGGCTGGCCGGTGACCGCGGCCATGCCGTCATCATGAGGGTGTAGAAGCCGTCCGGGTTGGTCGGCGAGCTGATCGTTGGCGACGCCAGGTGTCCCCGTGTACATCGCCGCCGCGCTTGCATACACGTTCTGCTCGAACACGCCGTCCTGGTCGACGTCGACATCGATCAGGTCGGTGAACGAGTCCTCTGGGTTGTCGGTACGCCACGGCATCGAACACGCCGTCGAAGTTGGTGTCGAGGTAGATCTGCTCGAAGATCCCGTTGTGCGTTCCAGTCGTGACCGACGACGTCGGAGTATCCGTCACCCGACGTGTCGAGGTTGAGCGTGTCGTAGGCGCAGGTCGCCGTCCTCGTCCGAGTACCACGACTCGCTGGCGGACGCGTGCTGCACGCCACCGAGGATGAACGCGGCAGCCGCCGCAACGGGAACGAGGATGAGCTTGTTCATGTCCAGTGAGACGTGGCCGGCGCCGCCTGGTTCCCTGAAACACGGGCGCGTCGAGGATGGCCAGCATCGCTCAGCGGTCCGCCAGCCCGAACTTCGACTTGAGGATCTGGTGGTAGCGGTAGCGCCCGAACCGAACGAACCGGGCCGTCTCGGCGGCCGGCCGGCAACGGACGACGTCGCCCGGGCAGACCGACGACGTCATTCGCCCGTCGATGGCGACCTGCGGCCTCGCGGTGGCCGAGCACCTCGATCTCGACGGTCTCGCCGGGATCGAGCACGAGCGAGCGGTCGAAGAGCATGTGCGGTGACACCGGGGTGAGCAGCAGAGCACGATGGCGCGGCGACACGATCGGCCCACGCGCCGACAGCGAGTACGCCGTCGAGCCGGTCGGGGTGGCGACGATCAGCCCGTCCACGGCGTAGCTGGTGAACGCCTCGCCGTCGATGCGCACGAGCAGGCGAACCGTGTGGCCGGCGGCCGGTTTCTCGATCACCGCCTCGTTGAGCGCCCGCCACCGACCGAGCGCTTCGTCGCCACGGCGGATGTCGACGCTGAGCAGCAGGCGTTCGTCCAGCGTCCACGCGCCGGCCACCGGGCCGTCGATGAAGCGCTCGATGCGATCGACGATGTCCTCGGGCTCGATCTCGGTGAGGTAGCCGAGCTGGCCCAGGTTGACGCCGAGCAACGGCACCGGGGCGCCGTCGAGCAACCCGACGGCGCGCAGCATCGTGCCGTCGCCGCCGAGGCAGACGAGCAGGTCGGCCTCGGCGAGCGGTCGCGACGACGCCAGCGCGCCGAGGCCGAGGGCCTCGCCGTCCTCCTCGGCCAGCCAGCCCTCGTGGCCGTGCGCCGTCAGCCAGTCGATCGCCTGGCGCGCCAATGCGGCGGCTTCGGCGCGGCCGTGGTGGGCGACGATGGCGACGCCGCTCATGCCACGGTCGCTTGTCCCGGCGCACGGGCGTGGACGAGGAACTCGCGGTTGCCGTCACCGCCGCGGAGCGGGGAGTCCATCCAGGCCACGACGGAGCAGCCGTTGGCGACGATCGCGTCGGCGACCTCGGCCCGAACGCGGTCGTGCACGGCGGGATCGGTGATGACGCCACGCCCACGGCTCACCTCGACCCGACCGGCCTCGAACTGCGGCTTGACCAGCATCACCATGTCGGCACCAGGGTGGCACAACGGCACCAGCGCCGGGATGACCGCGGCGAGCGAGATGAACGAGACGTCGACCACCACGGCGTCGACGGCGCCGCCGATCGTGTCCCGCGTGGTGTGGCGGATGTTGGTGCGCTCGAGGACGGTCACCCGCGGGTCGTCACGCAGGCGCGGGTGCAGTTGGCCGTGGCCGACGTCGAGCGCCACGACGTGCGCCGCGCCGCGCGACAGCAGGCAGTCGGTGAAGCCGCCGGTGGAGGCGCCGCAGTCGAGCACGCGGCGGCCGGTGACGTCGACGGAGAAGTGAGCGAGGGCGGCGTCGAGCTTCTCGCCCCCGCGTCCGACGAAGCGCGGCGGCGGACCGGCGACGCTGAGGTTGTCGCCCGCCGCCACGAGGCGCGCCGTCTTGTCGGCGACCGCACCGTTGACGAGCACGCGACGATCGTCGACGAGCGCGCCGGCCTGGGCGCGGCTGGCGGCCAAACCACGGCGCACGAGCTCGGCGTCGAGGCGGCGCCGCGCGCTCACCGTCGCGACGGGCTCAGCTGCCGGTGCCGGCGCGCTTCTTGGCGGGCGCCTTCTTGGCCGCCGGCGCCTTCTTCGCCGCCGGCGCCTTCTTCGCCGCCGGCGCCTTCTTCGCCGCCGGCGCCTTCTTCGCCGCCGGAGCCTTCTTCGCGGCCGGAGCCTTCTTCGCCGCCGGCGCCTTCTTCGCCGCCGGAGCCTTCTTGGCCGCCGGAGCCTTCTTGGCGGCCGGCGCCTTCTTCGCCGCCGGGGCGCTCGGGGCCGGAGCCTTCGCCGGCGAGCCGCTCACCCGGCTCACGAGCCCCTCCATCTGGTCCTCGACGTCGTCGACGCGGTCGGCGAGCCACGCCAGCTGCTTGCTGATCTCGCGCTGCACGATCGAGGTGATCTGCGACGTGGTCTGCTTGCCCCAGTCGATGAGCGTCTGGACCGTGCGCTCGGCGTCGGCGCGACGGACCTCGCCCGCGCTCACCCACTGGCCGACGAGCTTCTCCGCCTGCTGGCGTTGCATCTCGGTGAACTGCATCCCCGAGTCGACGAGCTGCTGGATCGGGTTCGTGGCCATGGCGGTCCAGGGTAGTCCTGGTCGCGGCGATCAGGCTGCGGACGCGGCGATGATGTCGGCGGTCACCGCGGCGAGGTCGGCTCGATCGAAGTCGACCGGGAAGCCCAGCGGCGCGCCGGGCGGCGTGTTCCCGGTGCGCACCAGCGCGAAGCGGCACCCGATCACGTGAGCGAACTCGCCGTCGGTGCTCAACTGGTCGCCGACCATCACGACGCGGTCGGCGAACCCCGGGTCAGCGAGGTCGCCACCGACGAGGTCGGCCACGGCGACGGCCATCGCCCGGTACGGCTTGCCGGCGACCTCGGGCTCGACCCCCGAGGCGGTGGCGACCGCGGCGACGATGCTGCCGCCGCCCGGGATCGGCCCGCGTGGCGTCGGGTACTTCGGGTCGCGGTTGGTCGCCACCAGCCGGGCGCCGCCGAGCACGGCCCGCATGGCCAGCTCGAGACGGTGGTAGTCGAAGTCGCGATGGAGCCCGACGACGACCGCGTCGATGCCGGCGTCGACGCCGGCGTCGTCGTCGCCGGCGACAGCCACCGCCCCGGCCGCCACCACGGCCTCGGTGACGCCCGCCCCGCCGCAGACGAGCACCCGTTCACCGGCGCGCAGCAGCGCCGCGGCGGCGGTCGCCGACGACACCACGTCGCCGGTCGCATCGATGCCGATCCGCGACAGCGCGGCGGTGTGCTCGGCGATGGTGACCGCCGAGCTGTTGGTGACGAACACGACCCGGCGCCCCGACGCCCGCAGCCGGGCGACGGCATCGACCGACCCGGGGATCGCCACGCCGGCCAGCCACACGACGCCGTCGAGGTCACAGAGCACCACGTCCGGCCGTTCCACGACGGGCGACGGTACCCGCGGGGTGGGCGAAGCGTCGCCGGAGCTGCCAGCCTGTGCGGGTGCCGAGGTTCGAACCGTTCACCGCCCTGCGCTACCGCACGCCCGTCCTCGACGACGTCATCGCCCCGCCGTACGACGTGCTGTCGGCGACGGACCGGGAGGCGTTGGCCGCGCGCGACGAGCACAACATCGTGCACGTCGACGTGCCCGTCGGCGGCGCCGACCGCTACGAGCGGGCGGCGGCGACGCTCGCCGACTGGATCGCCGACGACACCCTCGTCGCCGACGCCGCGCCGACGTTCACGCTGTACCGCATGCGCTTCGTCGACGCCACCGGCGCCGAACGGCAGCTGGTGGGGGTGATCGGCGGTCTGGAGGTGGTCGACGAGGGGGCGGGCGGCGTGCTGCCCCACGAGCGCACCACGCCCAAGGCCTCGACCGACCGCCTCGACCTCACCCGGGCGACCCGTTCCAACCTCTCGCCGGTGTGGGGCCTGTCGCTCGCCGGCGGACTGACCGACCTGCTCGCCGATCCGGCCGAGCCGGTCGGCGCGGTCACCGTCGACGGCGTCACCCACACCGTCGAGCGGGTGACCGACGCGGACCGCATCGCGGCGATCACGGCGCTGGTCGGCTCGAGCGACGTGCTGATCGCCGACGGACACCACCGCTACGGCATCGCCCGGGTGTACCGCGACGAGATCCGCGACGCGACGGGTTCACGCGACACGCCGGCCGAGCTCACGCTCACGTTCGTCGGCGAGCTGGTGGCCGACCAGCTGAGCGTCGAGGCGATCCACCGCCTGTACACGGGCATCACGTTCGAGCGGCTGCGGGAGGAGTTGGCGGCCTCGTTCGACCTGGCGCCGATCGACGAGCCGACGCCGGCCACCCTGGCGGCGATGGCCAGCGACGGGTTCCTGGTGCTCGTCGGACCCGACGGCGCCGAGCGGATGACGCCAAAGGCGGCGGCGTTCGAGGGCGTGCGGGCCCTCGACGGAGCGTGGCTCGAACACGCCCTTGCCGGTTCGGCCGCCGAGGTGAGCTACCAGCACGGCCTGGACGAGGTGGTCGACGCGGTGCGCACGGGTGCCGCTGCGGGTGCGGTCCTCATCCGCCCGGTGAGCGTGGCCGAGATCGAGCGCACCGCCCGCGAGGGCCTGCTGATGCCGCCGAAGTCGACGTTCTTCACCCCCAAGCTGCGCACCGGCTTCGTGATCCGCCCGATGTAGACGTCTCGAACCGCAATCTGGTCACTCTCCTTCTCGATATCGAGAAGGAGAGCTGACCAGATCGCCCAAATCGCTACCGGATCACGAAGTAGGCCTGGCCGGGGAGCAGGCGCTGCAGCACGTAGATGAGGTCGCTGTTGCCGAGCGAGACGCACCCGGAGGTCGGCTTGCTGGCGCCGTTGGCGTCGTACGACGTGTGGTGCAGGAAGATCGCCGCGGCGAGGGCCGGCTCACCGGCGGCGTCGCCGGAGCGGTTGGGCCCCATGTTGGCGCCGATGATCGCCGCCCGCGAGTACGAGTTCTGGAAGTTGACCAGGTACTCGTCGGGGTTCTTGCAGGTGGCCGCCGTGCGGGTGACCAGCGTGTTGTAGGCCGCCGTGTTCGGCGTCGCCCCCCAACAGTCCCCGACCTTCACCTGACGCCACGTGCCGCGCACGCCGGGGTTCGCCCCGTTGCCGAAGAACTGGAACGTCTGGCCGTCGGGCGCCGTCATCGAGCCCAGCGGGAAGATCCCGCCGGGCGTGGTGCCGTCGCCCGAGCGCCGTGCGGACAGGGCGCGCACGCCGTTGCGACCCACGCGGCCGACCATGTCGGTGCGGGCACAGATCCACTTCGACCCGTGTACATGAGCAGATCGACGTCGGCGCGCGACCCCGACGACGTGACCACCAGCACCTGGCGCGCTGCCGCCGGCGTGCCGCTCGGTGGGGTGCACGACGACGAGCCGCCGGTCGTGCCACCGCCGGACGACGCCGCGCCCCAGATGCCCAGCGCCGTGCCGGTCTGGCGGCCGGCGACGCCGTCGGCGACCAGCCGCTTGGCCGTCTGGAAGGCCACGACACCGCGGCGTGTCTGGTTGCCGAACGCGCCGTCGACCGGCCCGACCGGGTAGCCGGCGGCGTTGAGCGCCGCCTGCAGGCACTTCACCTGCGACCCGCTCGAACCGAGGCGCAGCGACGTGCTGATCCGGCACCCCGACGGTGACGCTGGGGTGCTCGGCGTCGACGGGGTGGTCGGCGTGGTCGTGCCACCGCCCGACGCCGCCGCCCCCCAGATGCCGAGGGCGGTGCCGGTCTGGCGTCCGACGAGGCCGTCGACGGCGAGTCCCTTGGCCCGCTGGAAGGCGATGACGGCGCGGAAGGTGACGCCGCCGAACTTGCCGTCGACCGGTCCGGAGTTGTAGCCGAGGCCGTTCAGCGTGCCCTGTAGGCACGACACCTGGGAGCCCGACGAGCCGAGCCCGAGGTTGCTGGCGATCGTGCAGGCGGCGTCGGCGCGCGGCGCTGCCGGGGCGGCGACGGCGAGCACGCCGAACACGCTGGTGGCGGCGAGGAGCCCGATGGCGAGGCGACGGCGCGCACGGACCCGAGGCAATTGCGGCATGCGTCCAGTATCGCGGAGGGCGGCGGAGAACGACACCCCGAGCGGCGTCAGCCCAGCGTGCCGACGTTGCCGAGCTCGCCGAACGCCACCTCGAGACGGTGGCCGAACGACTCCTCGGCGGCACGCAGCCACACCCGCGGGTCGTACAGCTTCTTGTTCGGCCGGTCCGACCCGTCCGGGTTGCCGATCTGGCTCTGCAGGTAGTCGTGCTTGTCGGCCTCGTACTGGCGGATGCCGTCCCAGAGCGCCCACTGCAGGTCGGTGTCGATGTTCATCTTCACGACGCCGTACGAGATCGCCTCGGCGATCTCGTCGGGCGACGACCCCGACCCGCCGTGGAACACGAAGTCGACCGGCTTGGGCCCGAGGCCGTGCTGGGCGGCGATGTACTCCTGGCTGTCACGCAGGATCGTCGGGCGCAGCTTCACGTTGCCCGGCTTGTAGACGCCGTGGACGTTGCCGAACGCCGCGGCGATCGTGAACCGGTCGCTCACCTGCGACAGCTCGGTGAAGGCGAAGTCGACCTCCTCCGGCTTGGAGTACAGGTCGGCCTGGTCGGCCCCGGTGTTGTCGACGCCGTCCTCCTCGCCACCGGTGATGCCGAGCTCGAGCTCGAGCGTCATCTCGATGGCGGCCATCCGCTCGAGGTAGCGCTTGCAGGTGGCGACGTTCTCCTCCATCGGCTCCTCGGACAGGTCGAGCATGTGCGAGGAGAACAGCGGACGGCCGTGGGCGGCATAGTGCGCCTCGCCGGCGTCGAGCAGGCCGTCGACCCACCCGAGCTTGTCCTTGGCGCAGTGATCGGTGTGCAGGATGATCCGGGCGCCGTACGCCTCGGCGAGCGCGTTGACGTGGGCGGCCCCGGCGAGCGCGCCGGCGATCGACGCCTGGTCGCCCTTCACCCCGTTGATGGCGATGCCCTTGCCGGCGATGAACGCGGCGCCGGAGTAGGAGAACTGGATGATCATCGGCGAGTTGACCTTCGCCGCGGTCTCCATCGCCGCGTTCATCGTGTTCGATCCGGTGACGTTGGCGGCCGGCAGGGCGAAGCCTTCGGCCTTCGCCAGCGCGAAGACCTCCTTCACCTCGTTGCCGACGATCACCCCGGGCGCGAAGTCCCGTCGCAGCGTGCTCATGGCGCCGATGCTACTTGCTGGCGCCCCGACGGCCGCTGGGCGGATCGGGCCGCCGGTCATCCCGGCGATGTCGAGGCGCAGGCGGGGCGGTCGGTCGTCGGGTGCTCCTGGTGAGCACCCGACGACGAGCGATCGCCCCGCCGTGCGCCGGACGACGGTCGGATCAGGCGCCGGTCGGCGACGCCGGCGAGGATCTTCGCCTTCTGGGCGGCGAACTCGGCGTCGGTGATGACGCCCTGGTCCTTGAGCTGGCTGAGCTTGGTCAACTCGTCGGCGGTGCTGGTGCTCGTGGCGGCGACGTTGCGCACGTAGTCGTTGAACTGTGCCTGCTGGGCCGCGGCCTGCGCCATGTCGCGCTGTCCCATCTTGCCGCCCCGGGCGATCAGGTACACGAACACGCCGAGGAACGGAAGGATGATCACGAAGATCAGCCACACCGCCTTGCCCCAGCCGCCGAGGTCGTCCGAGCGGAAGATGTCGATGATGACCCTGAAGAGGAGGAAGAACCACAGGATCCAGATGAACAGCCAGAAGACGGACAGGAAGAAGCCGGCGATCGGGTAGTCGTAGCGCGAATTGACACTATTGACACTCCAAGGGGTGAAGGGAACGGTTGGCGGGCCGAATCGTGGCCTGCGGCGACGCGGAAATCAAGTATTTGCGCTGCTCGCGCCTTTGACCGCCGGTGGAACCACCCGAATGCCGAGGGCCGCGAGCTGCGTCGGCGCCACCGGGAGCGGTGAGTTCGTCATCGGATCGGCGCCCGATTGGGTCTTCGGGAAGGCGATGACCTCACGGATGTTCTCCTCGCCGGCGAGGATCGCGACGAGGCGATCGAGGCCGAAGGCGAAGCCGCCGTGCGGCGGCGCGCCGTACTCGAACGGGTTCAGGAAGAACCCGAACTTGCGGTCGGCCTCCTCGTCGTCGATCCCGATCGCTGCGAAGATCTTGCGCTGCAGATCGGACTGGTGGATCCGGATCGAGCCCGAGCCGAGCTCCCAGCCGTTGAGCACGAGGTCGTACGCCTGGCGAGCGCACCGCCATCGGGTCGGAGTCGAGCAGGTGCGACGTCGTCGGGATGGGGCTGCGTGAACGGGTGGTGGCCGGGCTTGGGGCGCCCGCTGTCGGGGTCGCGGCCGACGAACATCGGGAAGTCGACGACCCACACGTAGCGGTACGGGCCCTGGTGCACCGGCGGGCGCCCGAGGTCGTTGCGCAGTTGGCCGAGCACCTCGCACGTCGTGTCCCACTCGTCGGCCACGATCAGCACGAGGTCGCCGTCGTTCACCGCGAGGCGCTCGGCGACGGCGGCGGCCTCGTCGGCGGACAGGAACTTGGCGACCGGAGAGTCGAACCCACCGCCGGCCGTGACCTTGAGCCACACCAGACCCTTGGCGCCGAGCGACTTGGCCCGATCGGTGAGCTTGTCGAGCTGGTTGCGCCCGTAGTCGGCGGCGGCGCCGGGCACGCAGATGCCCTTGATCGCGGCCGCACCGGCGAACGCCTTGAACTCGGTCGTGGCGAACACGTCGGTCAGCTCGACCAGCTCCATGCCGAAGCGCATGTCCGGCTTGTCGACGCCGAATCGGTTCATCGCCTCGTGCCACGTGATCCGCTCGATCGCCGGCGGCCGCTCGCCGGTCACCGCTTCGGCGGCGGCGAGCACCGCCGCGCTGATGGCGTCGAGGACGTCGTCCTGGGTGACGAAGCTCATCTCGGCGTCGAGCTGCATGAACTCGTACTGCCGGTCGGCGCGCAGGTCCTCGTCGCGCAGGCAGCGGGCGATCTGGTAGTAGCGGTCGACGCCGGCGACCATCAGCAGCTGCTTGAACAGCTGCGGCGACTGCGGCAGGGCGTAGAACGATCCCGGCTCCTTGCGCGACGGCACGAGGAACTCGCGGGCCCCTTCGGGGGTCGACGGCACGAGCATCGGCGTCTCGACCTCGACGAAGCCCTGGTCCTCCATCGCCCGGCGGACGCCGCGTTGACGGCGGCGCGGACGCGCAGGTTGCGCTGCATCCGTTCGCGGCGCAGGTCGAGGTAGCGGTACTGCAGGCGCACGTTCTCGTCGACCTCGTCGGCGCGGGCGTCGATCGGGAACGGCGGCGGCGTCGGCGATGCGGAGCACCTCGACCTCGCACTCGCCGAGCTCGACCTCGCCGGTCGGCAGGTTCGGGTTCACCGTGCCCTCGGGGCGGTGGCGCACCACGCCGGTGACGCGCACCACGTACTCGCTGCGCACGTCGACGGTGTTGTCGACCACGCACTGCACGACCCCGGTGTGGTCACGCACGTCGACGAAGGCGAGATGCTCGCCGTGCTCGCGCCGACGGGCGACCCATCCGCAGATCGACACCGTGGCGCCGATGTCGCCGGCGCGGAGTTCGCCGCACATGTGGGTCCGCAGAGACGTAGCTGGCACGGTCGACCAGACTACGGCCGCCCCCCGTTCGTTCATCCGAGTGTTGAAGCGCGCCCGAGTGCCGGGCGCCGCGACGGGGGGTCTCCCCACACTCCGATCAGTCGCCGACGAGGTCGACGACGTGGCGCAGCAGATCGGCGCGAGCGACCAGTTGTTGCTCGCCGCCCCGGAGCGGTCGAACCATCGACCGCGCCGGCCGCCAGCTCGTCGTCGCCGATGATGACGGCGACGGCGGCACCGCTGCGGTCGGCGGCCTTCATCTGCGACTTCATGCTGCGCCCGTCGAACGCCCGCTCGACGGCCAGTCCGGCGGCGCGCAGCTCGTCGCTGACGAGCGTCGCCTGCAGGCCGCCCGTCGTGTCGACCACGAACACGTCGACCGAGCGGTCCGGCGGCGCGAACACGCCCTCGTCGTCGCAGGCGATCAGGATCCGCTCGACACCGAGGGCGAAGCCGATCCCGGGCGTCGGCGGTCCGCCGAGCGCCTCCACCAGGCCGTCGTAGCGGCCGCCGCCGCCGAGCGCGTTCTGGGCGCTGTCGAGCGTGCCGCCGGCGAACTCGTAGGTGGTGCGCCACGTAGTAGTCGAGGCCGCGCACGAGTCGCGGGGCGATGCGGTACGGGATGCCGAGGCGGTCGAGGGCGGCCGTGACGGTGCCGAAGTGGGCGGCCGACGCCTCGCCGTGGAAGTCGGCGATCGTCGGCGCTGCGGCGATCACCGGCGCGTCCTGCTCGCGCTTCGAGTCGAGCACGCGCAGCGGGTTGCGGGCGAGGGTCTCACGGCTCTGCGGCGACAAGGCATCGAGGCGCTGCTCGAAGTAGCCGCGCAGCGCGTCGACGTAGCGGGCCCGCTCGCCCGGCTCACCGAGCGAGTTGAGCAGCAGCTCGACCTGGCGCAGTCCGAGGGCGGCGAGGAAGCGCCAGCCGAGGGCGATCATCTCGACGTCGACGTGCGGGTCGTCACTGCCGAGCACCTCGAGGTCGACCTGGTCGAACTGGCGGAAGCGGCCGCGCTGGGGACGTCTCGTAGCGGAAGTTCGAACCGGCCAGCCACACCTTCCACGGCGTCGGCGGCCGGTGCTCGGCGAACGCCCGGCACACCGAGGCGGTGAACTCCGGCCGCAGGGCGACGTCGCGGCCGCCGTTGTCGGTGAACCGTACATCTCCTTCTGCACGATGTCGGTCGCCTCGCCGACCCGGCTGAACACCCCGGCGTCCTCGAGCAACGGCGTGACGAGCTGGCGGTAGCCGGCCGCCTCGACGATGTCGGCGAACACCTCGACCAGCCGGCGGGCCCGCTCCGACGCCGGCGCCATGACGTCACGCATCCCGGGGCTGGTCTGGAACTGCGGCACGGCCGATCAGGCTACGGCCACCGTCGCGACCCGGCGGTCACGATTCTGGGGCGCGAAATCGTGCGTCGACGCTCGATTTTGCTTGTGGAAATCTTGAACGGGCGGGGTCAGGCGGGGGTGGAGGCGGCCTGGCCCTTGCCGGGCACCAGGCGATAGGCGTCGTAGACGTTGTCGATCGACTTGATCGTGCGCAGCACGGCGGCGAGGTGGCCGGGGTCGGCGAGCTCGAACTCGAAGCGCATCTTGGCCACGCGGTCGTTCCCGGTGGCGGTCTCGCACGCCACGATGTTGACGTGGTGGTCGGACAGCGCGTTGGCCACGTCACGGAGCAGCCGCGACCGGTCGAGCGCCACCACCTCGACGCCGGCGCGGTACACCGCCGAGTTGCGCTCGCCCTCCCAGTCGACCTCGATCATGCGCATCGACTGCTCGTTGCCGAGCGACACCGCGTTGGCGCAGTCCGAGCGGTGCACGCTGACGCCGCGGCCACGGGTGATGAAGCCGATCACGTCGTCGCCCGGCACCGGCGTGCAGCACGCCGCCAGGCGCACCAGCACGTCGTCGAGGCCCTCGACGTGCAGGCCGACGTTGTCGGCCCGCGTGCGATGCCTCCGGGGCCGTAGCACGGTCGCCGGCAGCTGCTCGTCCTCGTCGCCGCCGCGGAACCCCTTGGCCACGCGCTGGGCGACGCTGCGCGCCGACACGTGGTGCTCACCGATCGCCGCCAGCAACGAGTCGAGATCGGTGTAGCTGAGATCGGCGATCACCGACTTGAGCTGCTCCGCCGTCCACATCCGCTGCACCGGGAGTCCCTCGCGGCGGAACGAGTCGGTGAGCGCCTCACGGCCCGCCTCGATCATGTCGGTGCGCCGCTCACGGCTGAACCACTGGCGGATCTTGTTGCGGGCGCGCGGCGACGCCGACGAACGACAGCCAGTCCTGCGACGGCCCGGCGGTCTCCACCTTCGACGTGAAGATCTCGCACGTGTCACCGCTGGTCAGCGTGTGGTCGAGCGGCACCAGGCGCCCGTTGACCTTGGCCGCCGACGCACGCGTGGCCGACCTCGGTGTGCACGGCGTAGGCGAAGTCGACCGTGCGTCGACCCGAGCGGCAGGGTGATCACCCGCCCCTTCGGCGTGAAGACGAACACCTCCTCCTGCTCGAGGTCGGTCTTCAGGCTCTGCATGAACTGGGCCGGGTCGGTGACGTCGGCCTGCCAGTCGATGATGCGGTTGAGCCAGTCGATGTCGGCGTCGTGGCCTCGCCCTTGTAGGCCCAGTGGGCGGCGATGCCCCACTCCGCCCGCTGGTGCATCTCCTTGGTGCGGATCTGCACCTCGATCGGCTTGCCGAGCGGGCCGATGACCGTGGTGTGCAAGCTCTGGTAGAGGTTGAACTTCGGCATCGCGATGTAGTCCTTGAAGCGACCCACCACCGGGCGCCAGCGACCGTGGATGCAGCCGAGCGCGGCGTAGCAGTCCTTGGTCGAGTCGACGACGATGCGGATCGCCACGAGGTCGAAGATGTCGTTGAACTCGCGTCCCTTGACGACCATCTTCTCGTAGAGGCTCCACAGGTGCTTGCCGCGACCGGTGACCTCGGCCTCGATGCCGAGCTCGCCCAGGCGGGCGCGCACCTCGGCCAGCGCGGCGGCGAGGTACGCCTCGCGCTCGGGTGAACGCGCGGCGACGAGGTGGTCGAGCTCGGCGTAGCGCTTCGGGTGCAGCGCGGCGAAGGCGAGGTCCTCGAGCTGCTGCTTCATCTCCTGCATGCCGAGGCGGTGGGCCAGCGGGGCGTAGATGTCGATCGTCTCCTGGGCGATGCGCTGCTGCTTGTCGGCGGGCATCGCCGGCGAGCGTGCGCATGTTGTGCAGCCGGTCGGCGAGCTTGATGACGAGCACCCGCAGGTCGGCCGCCATCGCCACCAGCATCTTGCGCATGGTGGCGGCCTGCTGCGCCTCGCGCGAGTCGAACTGGATGCGGTCGAGCTTGGTGACGCCGTCGACGATCGCCGACATCTCGGCGCCGAAGTTGCGCTCGACGTCGGAGATGGTGATCTCGGTGTCCTCGACGGCGTCGTGCAACAGCGCCGCCGCGACCGACGATCTCGTCGAGGCCGATGTCGGCCACGATGCGCGCCACCGCCAGCGGGTGGTTGATGTAGCTCTCACCGCTCGAGCGGAGCTGGTTGCGGTGGGCCTCGGCGGCCACCTGGTAGGCGTTGGTGATGACGTTCACCGGCGCCTTCGGGTGACGCGAGCGGTAGCTCGCCAGCAGCGGCGTCAGCTCGACCGGCGTGACCGACTCGTGGTGCCGCCGCCACGGGAGCACACGGTCGACGGTGCCCACCTAGTACCGGACCAGTGACTCGACGTGGTGCGCGGCGAGGCGCGCCCGCCCACCGAGGTCGGCCAGTTCGATCAGGACGCCGATGCCGACGATGTCGCCCCCGAGCGTCTGCGACCAGGCGGGCGGTCGCCTCGGCGGTGCCGCCGGTGGCGAGCACGTCGTCGATGATGAGCACCCGCTCGGCGGGGTGGATGGCGTCGCGGTGGATCTCGAGCTTGTCGGTGCCGTACTCGAGCTGGTACTCCTCGCGGGCCACGGCCCACGGGAGCTTGCCGGCCTTGCGCACCGGGACGAAGGCGGCGCCGATGCGATAGGCGATCGCCGCGCCGGGGATGAAGCCGCGGGCCTCGACGCCGACGACGCGGTCGACGCTGACAGCGTCGAAGCGGCCACCGAGCTCGTCGATGGCCCGGCGGAACCCTTCGCCGTTGCCGAGCAGCGGGCGTGATGTCACGGAACGTGACGCCCGGCTGCGGGTAGTCGGCGATGTCGCGCACGAGCGCGGTCATCCACGACCCGTCGGTGTGGGCGTCGAGCGCACTCATGACCCCAGGATACAGGCCGTCCGCCGGCCGATCCCGGAGCGGCGCGAGCCACTCCTCCGGTGCCGCTAGTGCCGCTTCTTCTTTCGGGGCCGCGCCGGGTGGCTCAGCAGCTGCTCGGTGGACGCGTTGGCGGCCGCCGGGTCGAGCGGGCGCGGCTCGGGCGGCCCGGACGCGGCCGACTCGTCGCTCGCCGCCGGCGCGGCGCCGACGGTGACGGCCTCGCGTCGGCTCGACGCACTGCGCCGGCGTCGTCCGGTGCGCGGGGTGAGCACGCCGACACCCTGCACGACGATGCGGCGCAGGTCCTCGCCGACGAGGTGGTCGGCGTTGCTGTGCGGGATGCGGTTGTGCCCGCGTGCCTTGAGCATGCCGAGGATCGGCGTGGCCACGAAGATCGACGAGTAGGCGCCGGTCATCATGCCGATCAGCAGGGCGATGGCGAACTCCTGCAGGGTCACCTGGCCGAGCATCCACGACACCGATGACGAGCAGCGACATCACCGGGCAGGACGGCCGAGATCGACGTGTTCAACGACCGCAGCAGCACCTGGTTCGACGACACGTTCACCAGATCGGCGGCCGACAACCCGGCGGCCACGACGCGCCGCTCGTTCTCCCGCACGCGGTCGAACACGACGATGGTGTCGTACAGCGAGTAGCCGAGGATCGTGAGGAAGGCGATGACGGTCGGCGGGGTGACCTCGAAGCCGAAGACGGAGTAGATGCCGGCCGAGATGACCACGTCGTGCAGCATCGCCAGGATCGCCGCCACCGCCATTCGCCACTCGAACCGGATCGAGATGGTGATGGCGATCAGCACCAGGAACACGGCGAGGGCGATGATCGCCTTCTGGGTGATCTGCTCGCCCCAGCTCGACGACACCGACGCCACGCTGACATCGGCCGGATCGACGCCGGCGCGTTCGGCGAGCGCTTCCTGCACCGCCACCCGTACGTCCTCGGGCTGGTCGGAGATCGTCACCTTGATGATGTCGCCGCTGCTCGACGAGCGCTGCTCGACCTTCGCCTCGCTGCCCTGCAAGCCCTGCTCGTCGAGCACGGCGCGCATGTCGTCGGGCGACACCTGGCCGGCCGGCACGTCGTAGGCCACGCCGCCCTCGAAGTCGATGCCGAGGTTGAGGGCACGCGTCGACAGCGAGATGATGCTGATGACGATCAGCACGCCGGAGATGGCCAGCCAGATGCGCCGCCGGCCCCAGAAGTCGACGGCGGTCTGGCCGAGCACGAAGCGCTTGAACGGCTTCTTGGCGATGCGTTGACCGGGCGGCAGCTCGCCGTTCACGGTGGGCTCGAGGTCGGGCTCCTCGATGGTGGTGTCACTGCTCATGTCACCCTCATTCGTAGTTCTTGAGGCCGAACGTGTCGCCCTCGTCGAGCCAGCCGGTGCCGCCGAGCAGCACCACCGCCGGGCGGGTGAAGAAGTAGCAGACGATCACGTCGCACACGGTGGTGAGGCCGAGATACAGGGCGAAGCCGCGCACCGAGCCGACGCTGAGGATGAACAGCACGACCGCCGCGAGGAACGACACGAAGTCGGCGGCGAGGATCGTGCGCCACGTGGCCTTGAACCCGCGGGTCGCCGAGTTGCGGATCGTGCGCCCGTGCCGGACCTCGTCCTTCAGTCGTTCGAAGAACACGACGTAGCTGTCGACCGTGACACCGATCGACACGATGATGCCGGTGACCCCGGCCAGCGTCAGGGCGTAGTTCGTGGTCTCCGAGATGAACGCCGACGCCGAGTAGATCAGCAGCCCCCACACGGTGATCCCGGCCAGCACCACCGTGATCAAGCGCCGGTAGAAGTACGCCAGCATCAGCATGCACGAGCACGATGCCGACCAGGCCGGCGAAGATCGCCGCCCGCATCGAGTCGCTGCCGAGGGTGGCCGACACCGTCTGCACGTTCTGCGCCTCGACGTTCACCGGGAAGGCGCCGCGGTTGAGCACCCGGGCGAGCGAGCGGGCCTCGGACTCCTTGAAGTTGCCGCTGATCGTCACCCGGTCGGGGAAGAACGACTGTTGCACGGTCGGCGCCGACTGGATGATGTCGTCGAGCACGATCGCCAGCTGGCCGGTCGGGCACGTCGCCTCGCGGTTGTAGCACGCCGACGCGAGGCTGTTGAACGTCGTGCCGCCGTCGTCCGACAGGTCGACGTCGACCTGCCAGGCACCGTTGTTGATCACGGCCTCGGCCGAGTTGCGCGAGAACACGAAGCCGCCGGACTCGCCGTTCGGCCCGCGCTGCACCGGGCCGACGAGGCACTCGCCGCCGCCGACCAGGGGCAGGCTGATCGTGGAGTCGTCCGACGATGGTGGTGGCGGGGCGAGGTTGGCGTTGACGGGCGTCGTGGTGAGCGGGTTGGTGCCGAGCGGACCGAGCGGCGGCAGCGTGCTCGTGGTGGTGGTCGCTTCGGTGGATTCCGGGGCGGTGCTCGCCGGCTCGCTCGACGCGGGCGCGCTCGATCCGGGCGCACTGGACGCCGTGTCGCTGGAGGCGCCTGCCGAGGCCGGGCGACGCAGGCCGGTCGGTCCGTCGCTGGCGGCGGCCGCCGATCCCGAGGTCGCCGCGGTGCCGTCGGTGGTGGCCGGCTCGCCGGTGGTGGTCGCCGTCGCCGCCGCGCTCGCGGCCGGTGTCGTGGTGGCACCGGCGTCGCTCGACGGCACGCTCGTGGCCGCCTCGCTCGACGGCACACTCGTCGAACTGGACTCGTCGGCCGGGGTCGTGCATGGCTGCATCACCGGCCGCAACGACACGATGCCGGCGACGTCGACGGCGTCGAGGGCGTCACGCTGGTCCTTCACGCCGGGAAGGTCGACGATGATGTTCGATCCCTCCACCCGGACGTCGGGCTCGGCGATGCCGCGGTTCTCCAACTCGTCGCGGATCAGGTCGCGGATCACCAGCAGGTCGTCGTGCGACGCCCCGCCGTCCGGCGCCAGGATCACCGAGATCCCGCCCTGCAGGTCGAGACCGAGCACCGGCTTGTTGCGCGCCGCCAGGTTGCCGGCGAACAGCACGACGGCGATGGTGACGATCCCGATGAGCGAGATCAGAAGGCGACGACGGTTCATTCGGTCGGATCGGCGTCAGCGGCAGGTGCGGCCGCCGGTTCGGCGGCCGGCGCGGCCGCCGGCTCGGCGGCAGGTGCGGCGGGCGGCGCGGACTTGGACCGGCCCTTCAGGGTCGGCCGCGCCGGCGCCGGCCGGCTGCTCGGGGTCGCCGTGCCGGCAGCCGGCGCATCCGGCGCCGGGGCCGCTGACCCCGTCGCGGCAGGCGCCGCGTCGGTGGGCACGACCCGGCGCAGGATGGCGTCGCGGGACACCCGGATCTGCACGTCGTCGTCGATCTCCACCCACACGACGTCGTCGGCCTCGTCCATGCCGGTGATGAAGCCGTAGACGCCCGAGGTGAGCAGCACCTCGTCGCCGACCGCCGTGTTGCTGCGCAGGTCACGCGTGGCGGCCTGCTGCTCGCGCATGCGCCGGGTGCGCGGGCGCAGCCACAGGAAGTAGGCGGCCGCGACGAGCAGCAGCGGGAAGGCGTAGCTCAGCGCCTGGGCGAACGCGCTCGGTCCTTCTTGTCGTCGGTCGAGCTGGCCTCGGTGGTGGCGGTGGCGACTGAGCCGTCGGATGCGGTGATGAACTCAGCCCCGGCAGCGAGGTGGTCCGGCAGTGAGAGTTGGAGTTGCATGAACTGTCGTTTCGGATCGGTCCCGGTCCGGTTCCGGGGCGTCGGAGAGCCTAGAGGCTGTCACCCCCACACCGACAGCACGTCGCGCCGGAACGCGTCGAAGCGGTGCCCGCCGATCGCCTGTCGGGCGCGGTCGAGCAGGGCCAGCGTCCAGGCGATGTTGTGCAGGCTGACCAGCCGGGAGGCGGTCGGCTCGGCGACGTTGAACAGGTGGCGCAGGTAGGCCCGGCTGTGCCGGGTGCACACCGGGCAGCGGCACGTACGGTCGAGGGGCTCGTCCTCGGCGGCGTGACGGGCGGCCTTGACGTGCACCTTGCCGGTGCCGGTCAGCGCCGTCCCGTGACGCCCGAGGCGGGTCTGCATCACGCAGTCGAACTGGTCGACGCCGAGGGCGATCGACTCGACGAGCGACGCCGGGTCGCCCACCCCCATGAGGTAGCGCGGCCGATCGACGGGGAGCAGCTCCGTGGCGGCGGCGAGGGCGGGCAGCATCTCGGCGCGGGACTCGCCCACCGACAGCCCGCCGATGCCGTAGCCGTCGAACCCGAGCGCGCTCGTGTGCTCGGCGCTCCGGCGGCGCTGGTCGACGTCGACGCCACCCTGGACGATGCCGAACAACGCCTGGTCGTCGCGCCGGTGGGCGGCACGGGCGCGCACCGCCCACGCCGCGGTGCGAGCGACGGCGCGCTCGACGACGTCGGGTGGGCTCGGCAGCGGCGGGCACACGTCGAGCACCATCTGGATGTCGGCGCCGAGCAGCTCCTGGGTGCGCACCGCGGCCTCCGGCGTGAAGCGGTGCATCGAGCCGTCGTACGTGCTGCGGAAGGTCACGCCGTCGTCGTCGACGCGCGGGTCGAGCGAGAACACCTGGAACCCGCCGGAGTCGGTGAGCGTCAGGCCGTCCCAGCCGGCGAAGCGCCCGATGCCGCCGAAACGCGCCACCGCCTCGGCGCCCGGCCGCAGCATCAGGTGGTAGGTGTTGGCGAGGACGATCTGCACGCCGAGCCGGTCGTAGTCGTCGGCGCTCAGGTACTTGACCGCGCCGCGGGTGCCGACCGGCATGAAGCACGGCGTGGTGTAGGTGCCGCGGGCGGTGTGGGCGACGCCGGCGCGGGCGCCACCGTCGGTCGCCTCGACGACGACACGGACCTCATGCACCGTCGGCGTCCTCGCGTGCCACGAGCATGGCATCGCCGAAGGACAGGAACCGGTAGCCCTCGTCCATCGCCACGGCGTAGAGGTGTCGCCAGCGCGGCCCGACGAACGCTTCGAGCATCATCAGCAGGGTCGTGCGCGGCATGTGGAAGTTGGTCATCAGCACGTCGACCACCTGCGGAGGCGCGCCGCGGTGCAGGAACAGCCGCGTCCGGCCGGACCGGGCGCCGGTCGCCGCCACCGACTCGAGGGCACGCACGGTGGTGGTGCCGACCGCGACGACGCGCCGACCTTCGGCGCGCGCCCGCTCCACCGCCGCCCAGGTGTCGGCCGGCACGGCGTAGTGCTCGCTGTGCATCGGGTGCGTCACGGGATCGTCCTCGGTGACCGGGGCGAACGTGTCGAGGCCGACCACCAGCTCGACACGGGCGACGTCGATCCCGTTGGCGGCCAGCCCGGCGAACACGGCGTCGGTGAGGTGCAGGCCGGCGGTGGGGGCGGCGGCCGATCCGGGCCGTGTGGCGTACACCGTCTGGTAGCGGTCGGCGTCGGCGAGGGGGGCGTGGATGTACGGCGGCAGCGGCATCACGCCGTGTTCGTCGAGCACATCGAGAGCGTCGCGGTCGCCGAGCAGGGTGACCTCGAACGTGTCACCGGCGTCGGTGCGATCACCCACGCGCACCACGTCGCTGCCGTCGCGGCCGAGCAAGGTGGTGCCGGGCCGCATGCGCCGCGCCGGGCGGACGAGCGCCTCCCACGTGCGCCGCGTGTCGTCGTGCGGCTCGAGCAGCAGCACCTCGGCCGCCCCGCCGCCGGGGCGGGTCAAGGCGAGCCGCGCCGGGATCACCCGCGTGTCGTTGACCACCACGAGGTCGCCACGGCGCAGGACGCGGGGCAGATCGCGGACGTGGCGATGGGCGGGGGGCGCCGAGGGGCCGCGGTCGACGAGCAGGCGGGCCGAGTCGCGCGGCTCGACGGGCTGCTGGGCGATGCGCGTCGGGTCGAGGGGGTAGTCGAGATCCTCCAGGCGCACCCGAGCCAGGCTAGGGACGGCGCCGGCGGCTCAGCCGAACAGGCCTGGCGGCGCCTCGGATCGGCGCGGCGGGGTGAGACCGAGGTGGGCGTAGGCCAGCGGCATCGACACCCGACCGCGCGGCGTGCGGGCGATCAGGCCCTGCTGGATGAGGAACGGCTCGTAGACGTCCTCGACCGTCTCGGTCTGCTCGCCGACGGCGATCGCCAGCGTGGACAGCCCGACCGGTCCCCCGCCGAACTGCACGCACAGCGCCGACAGCACGGCGCGGTCGACCTTGTCGAGCCCGAGCACGTCGACACCGAACACCGACAGCCCGGACTCGGCCGTCGTGGCGTCGATGGTGCCGTCGCCGCGCACCTCGGCGAAGTCGCGGACGCGGCGCAGGAGGCGGTTGGCGATCCGCGGGGTGCCCCGGGAGCGGCGGGCGATCTCCCAGGCGCCCGCCGCGTCGATGTGCACGGCGAGGATGTCGGCGGCCCGCTCGACGATGGCCTGGAGCTCGACCGCGTCGTAGTAGTCGAGGCGGGCGACCAGGCCGAAGCGGTCGCGGAGCGGGCCGGTGATCATCCCGGTGCGGGTGGTGGCGCCGACGAGGGTGAACGGCGGCAACGTGAGTCGGATGCTGCTCGCCGCCGGTCCCTTGCCGACGACGATGTCGAGCTGGAAGTCCTCCATCGCCGGGTAGAGGATCTCCTCGACGGCGCGCGACAGGCGGTGGATCTCGTCGATGAACAACACGTCGTGCTCGCCGAGCTTGGTGAGGATCGCGGCGAGGTCGCCGGCGCGCTCCAGCGCCGGGCCCGAGGTGATGTGCAGCTGCACGTCCATCTCGCTGGCGACGATCGTGGCCAGGGTGGTCTTGCCGAGCCCGGGCGGACCGGCGAAGAGCAGGTGATCGACGGCCTGCTCGCGACGTCGTGCCGCCTCGAGCACGATGCCGAGGTGGTCCTTCAACTCGCGCTGGCCGACGAACTCGTCGAGACGACGCGGTCGCAGCCCGGCCTCGAGCACGGCTTCGATGTCACCGGTGGCGGCCGGCTCGAGGGACTCCTCACGCACGGCGGGCCCCGAGCAGCTTGAGGGCGTCGCGCAGCAACGAGGAGGCGTCGCCGTCGGTCGGGAGCTCGCGGATCGTGTCGCGGATCTCGTCGGGTCCGTAGCCGAGCCCGCTCAAGGCTTCGCGGACCGCTCCGACCACCGATGGCGCACCGTTGCGGTCGAGGGCGTTGGCGTCGTCGAGCGCCGGCAGCGACAGGCGATCCTTCAGCTCGACCATCAGGCGCTGCGCCGTCTTCGGGCCGACGCCCGAGATCATCCGCAGGGCCCCGATGTCGCCGGCGGCCACGACGTCGACGAGCGCCGCCGGGGTGTAGGCGGCGAGGACCGCCAGCGCCAACGCCGGACCGACGCCGTGGGTGGCGACCAGGGTCTGGAACGTCGTTCGCTCGTCGCGGGTGAGGAAGCCGTAGAGCGTCTGGTCGTCCTCGCGGACGTTGTGGTGGACGTAGAGGAAGGCGGTGGACGTCGGCTCGAGCTCGGCGAGCGTGCGCGGCGTGACCGTGACGAGGTAGCCGACGCCGTGGACGTCGACGAGCACCGTGTCGTCGCCCCACCGTTCGAGCACCTCGCCGCGCACCGAGCCGATCACGCCGGCCTCCGCGTGCGTGCGGCGTCGGCGATGCGCGCTCGCATCGGCGCCATGGCCAGGTGGCACAGCGCCAGCGCCGCGGCGTCGGCGGCGTCGGCCGGCTGCGGTGGCCGGGCGAGTCGCAGGCGGGTCTGCACCATCTGCTGGACCTGCGCCTTGGACGCCGCGCCCCAGCCGGCCACGGCGTCTTTCACCTGGTTCGGCGTGTACTGGGCGACCTCGCAGCCGGCGCGGGCGGCCTCGGCCAGGGCGAGCCCACTCGCCTGCCCGACGCTCATCGCCGTGCGCACGTTGACCTGGAAGAACACGTGCTCGACGGCGACGACGTCGGGTTCGAACTCGGCGATCAGCGCCGCCAGCTCGGTGCCGAGGGTGGCGAGGCGCTGGGGCAGCGGCTGGTCGGGCGGCGTGCGGATCACCCCCATCGCCACCGCCGACTCGGCGTTGGCGCCCCGCCCGTCGACGACGGCGTATCCGCAGCGCGTGAGCCCGGGATCGATGCCGAGCACCCGCGTCACGTCAGGAACGAACACGAGTTCGAATGGTAGCCAGTCCCCCACCCCGCCCGCGGACCCGATTTCCACGAGCGTCCGACGCGATTCCGCGACCGATGCGTGATCGCTGCGAGCTCGCACGATTCGTGCAGATCCGCACGAAATGCTTGTGGAAATCAGGGCGGCGGGGAGGGACTGGAGGACGGCGACCAGTTCGGAGGCGGGGCGGAACGTCAGCCCGGCGATGGCGCGGTGGGCGTAGCGCACGATGCCGTCGGCGTCGATGATGAACACGCTGCGCCGGGGAAACCCGATCGGCCCGAGCGTGCCGTACTCGCGGGCGACCGCCTTGTCGGGATCGGACAGCAGCGGGAAGGCGAACCCGTGCTTGGTGGCGAAGCGCTGGTGGCTGTCGAGATCCTGCGCCGAGATGCCGAGCACCTGGGCGTCGAGCTCGTTGAACGCGCTCAGCCCGTCGTTGTAGTCGTTGAGCTGCTTGGTGCACACCGACGTCTCGTCGCCCGGGTAGAACGCCAGCACCACCGGGCGGCCGGCGAAGTCGGCCAGCGAGTACTTGCGCCGGGCCGGATCCGATCCGACGGGCGCGGTGCCCTCGAGCGTGAACGCCGGCGCCCGGTCACCGACCGCGACGCTCACTGGCGCACCCTGACGCTGCGCCACGCGCCGATTCGGCCGAGGTGCGCCAGTGAGCCGAAGACCGTGCCTGCTGATTCGCTCGGTCGAAGACTCCCTCGCTCAAGCGTCGGCCTCCTCGAGCAGGTCCATCACCGAGTCGGCGATGTCGTAGTTGGCGTAGACGTCCTGCACGTCGTCATTGTCCTCGAACGCCTCGACGATCCGCAACACGGCGCGCGCCTCGGCGAGCGTGGCGAGCGGCACGACGTTGTCCGACACCATCGGCGTGTCGGCCGACTCGATCGCGAACCCGGCGTCGTCGAGGGCCTGGCGCACCTCGAACGTCGACGACGGCGTCGTGGTGACCGTCCACCCGTCGCCGTCACGAGCGACGTCGTCGGCCCCGGCGTCGATCGCCGCCAGCATCAGCTCGTCCTCGTCGGCGCCACCGTCCACCTGGATCACCCCACGGCGCGCGAACTGCCAGCTCACCGACCCCGGCTCGGCCATCGAGCCGCCGAGCTTGGAGAACACGCTGCGCACCTCGGCGCCGGTGCGGTTGCGGTTGTCGGTGAGCACCTCGATCAGGACGGCGACGCCCCCGGGCGCGTAGCCCTCGTAGGTGATCGCCTCGTAGGTCCTGTCGTCGCCCTCGCCGGTGCCGCGCTTGATCGCCCGATCGATGGCGTCGTTCGTCATCTGCGCCGCCTTGGCCTTCTGCACCGCGGTGCGCAGCGTCGGGTTCGACTCCGGGTCACCGCCGCCGGCGCGGGCAGCCACCTCGAGCTGGCGGGCGAGCTTGGCGAAGAGCTTGCCGCGTGCCTTGTCGGCGGCGCCCTTCTTGTGCTTGATCGTCGCCCACTTGGAATGGCCTGACATGGTCGTCGTCTCCGGGATCGGTCGGGATGGGATCAGTGATGCTCGACCGCTTCGACGAACAGGCCGTGGAGCCGTCCGTCGGTGGTGAGCTCGGGATGGAAGCTGGCCGCCATGAGGTGGCCGTGGCGCACGAGCACCGGCTCGTCGTCGTAGGACGCCAGCACCTCGACGCCGTCGCCGACCGTCTCGATGCGCGGCGCGCGGATGAACACGCCGTGAAACGGGTCGGCGAACCCGTCGATGTCGAGGTCGGCCTCGAAGCTGTCGATCTGGCGACCGTAGCCGTTGCGGCGCACGGCGATGTCGAGGGCTCCGAAGCAGCGCTGGTCACTGCGGCCGTCGAGGATCTTCACGGCGAGCAGGATCATCCCGGCGCACGTGCCGAACGTGGGCATGCCGGATTCGATGCGCTCGGCGATCGGCTCGAACAACCCCGACGTCGCCAGCAGGTTCGACATCGTGGTGGACTCGCCGCCGGGCATCACCAGCGCGTCGCACCGGCCGAGCTCGGCGGGCGTGCGCACCTCGACGGCGTCGACGCCGAACGCCCGCAGGCGCTCAACGTGGGCGCGGAACGCCCCCTGCAGCGCCAGCGTGCCGATGCGCGGCCGCGACACCTGGGGGCTCCCCGTTCGCCACGGCCGACCTACCAGCCGCGCTCGGCGTAGCGCTGGTTGATCTCGTCCATGGCGATGCCGGTCATCGGCGCGCCGAGACCTCGCGACACCTTGGCCAGGATCGACGGGTCCTGGAAGTGGGTGGTGGCCTCGACGATCGCCTTGGCCCGCGGCGAGGGGTCGTCGCTCTTGAAGATGCCCGACCCGACGAACACGGCCTCGGCGCCGAGCTGCATGGCGAGGGCGGCGTCGGCCGGCGTGGCGATGCCGCCGGCGCAGAACAGCGGGACGGGCAGCGCACCCGCCGCGGCGACCTCCTGCACGAGCGGCAGCGGCGCCTGCAGCTGCTTGGCCCAGTCGAACAGCTCGGCGCTGTCGGCCTGGGTGAGCTTGCGGATGTCGCCGAGGATCGAGCGCAGGTGACGGACGGCCTCGACGATGTTGCCGGTGCCGGCCTCGCCCTTGGAGCGGATCATCGCCGCCCCCTCGGAGATGCGCCGCAGCGCCTCGCCGAGGTTGGTGGCGCCACAGACGAACGGCACGTCGAAGGCCCACTTGTCGATGTGGTGGGCCTCGTCGGCCGGGGTGAGCACCTCCGACTCGTCGACGAAGTCGACGCCGAGCGCCTGCAGGATCTGGGCCTCGACGAAGTGACCGATGCGGACCTTGGCCATCACCGGGATCGACACCCCGGCCTGGATGCCCTCGATCATCTCGGGATCGCTCATGCGGGCCACGCCGCCGTCGCGCCGGATGTCGGCCGGCACTCGCTCGAGGGCCATCACGGCGCACGCGCCGGCGTCCTCGGCGACCTTGGCCTGGTCGGCGGTGACGACGTCCATGATGACGCCGCCCTTCAACATCTCGGCGAGGCCGCGCTTGACGGGGAACGACCCGGTAACGTCACTGGCGCACCCTCACGACGGACGGTCGAACCGACGGTGCACCAGCGAGCCGAAGACTGTGCCTGATGATTCGCTCGCTCGAGGACTCGCTCGCTCATGCCCAATCCTACCGATCGACCTGGGCCGGCCGACGGGTGGGTTCGCCACCAGGCTCGCCGGCCGACCCGCTGGTGGCTAGGAGTCCTGGAGCGTGTACGAGTTGGCGTCGACCAGCTCGACGAACGTGCGGCCGGCGTTGAGCCGGATCGGCGCGCCGTTGGCGTCGGTCAGCGTGAACGGGTCGGTGCGCGACGCCCGACTCCACGTGCCCTCGACCTTCTGACCGTTCACGTACAGGAACGCCGGTCCGCTGCCGATGCTCTGGGCCTCGGGGCTGTTGCTGTCGGCGGCGCTCGCCTGGTAGGGCACGGCCAGCACGAGCACGTTGTTCGTGCCCACCTGGCCGTCGGTGACCTGGTGCGGATCGCCGTTCTGGGTGCGCATCCACAGGTTCTGGGCGGCGTCGTAGTCCCAGCGCACCGACACCGATCCGATGCCGATGTCGACCGCCGACACCGGCGCGCCGGCCGGGCGGTTGGTGCCGGGCAGCAGGTACTCGAAGATCGGCGTGGCGTTGCCGGCGCCGCCGGCGATGCCGCGCTGGAAGAAGTCGCTGGTGTTCCCGTAGAGGTTGTACGGCGCGCCGCCGCGGCCGTCGACACGGAACATCCCGTCGCCCTGGGTCAACAGCACGAAGCCCGACGACCCGAGCGCGGCGTTGACGCCGGCGTTGCCCCCGGAGTAGGCGAAGATCGGATCGTTCAGCCCGCCGAAGAGGTTGACGTCCTGGGTGCGGCCGGAACGGATGTTGCCGACCGGATCGGAGTCCATCGAGTTGAACACCGCGCCGAAGCGGGTGACGCGGCCCTCGACGATCTCCTCGAACACGATGTCGGCCTGGTTGAGCCCGGACTGCGGGTGCGAGTTGACGCCGTTGTCGATCTTGACCACGAGCGCCGGGCGCGGCGTGTAGCTCGACGCATCGGCCACCACGACACCGGTGAGCGGCCACGTCACGGCCGGCGCCACCGTCGTGGTCGGCGCCACCGTCGTGGTCGGCGCGACCGTGGTCGGCGCCGCCGTGGTCGGCGCGGCGACGGTGGTGGGCGCGGCGACGGTGGTGGCGGCGATGGTGGGGAGGGCGCCGGTCGTCGTGGGCGGGGCCGTCGAGTCGTCGGGAGGCGCCGCGCCGGCGGCCGTGGCGGTGCCGATCAGCAGGCCGGTGGCGGCGAGGGCGACGAGGAGGCGCGAACGAAGGGGGGTGAATCGCATGGGGGTCCTCTCAGAGCTCTTTCAGCAGGGCGATCCGCTCGTCGAGCGGGGGGTGGGTGTCGAACAGTCGATGCACCGACCCTAGACGCCCTCGATCGCCGACACCCGACATCGGTTGCTCGATCCACAGGTGCGCCGTGGCACTGGTGGCGGCGTGCGTCACCGTGGTGTCGGCCTGCAGCTTCTCCAGCGCCGAGATCAAACCCGGCGGGTATCGGGTGAGCTGGCAGGCACTGATGTCGGCGAGCGTCTCGCGCTTGCGCGAGATCGTCGCCTGCATCGCCCGGGCCACGAACGGCGCCAGGATCAACAGGGCGAAGCCGACGATGGCGAGCGGGTTGCCGCCGTTGTCCTGGTCGCCGGAGCGCCGGCTGCGGCCGCCGTTCCACCACATCATGCGGATCGCCATGTCGGTGACGAGGGCGACGGCGCCGACCAGCGTCACCGCCAGCGTCGACACGAGGATGTCGTAGTTCTTGATGTGCGACAGCTCGTGGGCCACCACGCCCTCGAGCTCGACGCGGTTCATCATCGCCAGCAGGCCGGTGGTGACGGCGATCGCCGCATGCTCGGGGTTGCGCCCGGTGGCGAAGGCGTTGGGCGCCGGGTCGTCGACGATGTAGATCGCCGGCTGCGGCAGGCCGCTGGCGATGCACAGGCCCTCGACGAGGTTGTACAGCCGTCGGTACTGCGCCGGGTCGGCGGGTTTGGCCCGTGACACGGCGAGGGCGATCTTGTCGGCGCGCCAGTAGGAGAAGAACGCCATCGCGCCGGCGAGCACGAAGGCGACCACGATCCCGCCCCAGCCGAAGCCGGCGAGGTACCCGGCGACGGCGCCGATGACGACGGCGACGAGCGACGAAGCTGCCGACGAGCGCGACCGACCGCCGTTTGTTCGATCGGATCAGTTCGAACATCGAGTGCAGGCGCGGATCAGAACTTCACGGTCGGCGCGGTGCGGGCGGCCTCGTCGGCCTCGAAGTACTCCCGCCGTTCGAACTTGAGCGCCCGGGCGTAGTACACGGTCGGGAACTGCTGCAGCTTGTTGTTGTAGTCGAGCACGCTGTCGTTGTAGAACTGCCGGGCGTAGGCGACGCGCCCCTCGGTGGCGGTGAGCTCCTCTTGCAGCTGCAGGAAGTTGCTGTTCGCCTTGAGGTCGGGGTAGGCCTCGCCGAGGGCGAAGATCGACTTCAACGCCCCGGTCAGCTGGTTGTCGGCCTGGGCCTGCGCCTGCGGGTTGGGCGGCGCCTGCATCGCCACGTTGCGGGCGTTGATGACGGCTTCGAGCGTCGACTTCTCGTGCGCCGCGTAGCCCTTCACCGTCTCGACGAGGTTCGGGATGAGGTCGAGCCGGCGCTTCAGCTGCACGTCGATCTGAGCCCAGGAGTTCTCGATCTGGTTGCGCCGGCGGATGAGCCCGTTGTAGGCGCTGATCAGCCAGATCACGAGGATCAGGATGACCGCGAGGACGATGAGGAGGATCCACATGCGTTCGAGTGTACGAGCCGGGTTGCGTCTCGCCCGGCGATCTCAGCGCGAGCGGACCCCTGCGACGAGCTCGCGGTAGATCGTCACGTACTCGTCGGCGAGGCGCGCCATCGAGAACTGCTGGGCCCGCTCCTCGCCGGCGGCGCGCAGCCGGGCGGCGAGCGCGCCGTCTCCGAGCACGCGTCGCAGCGCGGCCGCGAGTGCTTCGGGGTCGCCCGGCTCGACCAGCAGCGCGTCGACGCCATCGGTCGCCACGTTGCGGTACCCGGCGAGACCACTCGCGACCACGGGGGTGGAGGCCGCCATCGCCTCGATCAGCACCACGCCGAACGACTCGCCGTGCAGCGACGGCGCGCAGAACACCGACGCCCCGCGCAGCCGCCCGAACTTCTCGGCGTCGTCGATGCGCCCGAGCCAGCTGACGCGGGCGTCGCCGCTGTGTCGCGCCCGGAGCGAGGCGGTGTCCGGACCGTCGCCGGCGATCCACAGGCGGACATCGCCCTCCAGCCTGGCGAACGCCTCGAGCAGCACGGCGAGGCCCTTGCGCTCCTCGTGCCGGCCGCAGAAGAAGATCGTCGGTTCGGCCGCCACCACCGGGCGGGCGTCGAGGATCGTGGCGATGTCGACCCCGTTGAACAGCACCCGGTAGTCGCCGCCGCCGAGGTGCGACCGCACGAGCTCGAGGGCGTCCTTCGACACCACCACCTTCACGTCGATGTTCCGCACCATGCGCGAGAGCAGCGGCCAGAAGATCCGGTAGCTGGACGAGCGTCCGGCGGCGTGGAACGTGGCGACGAGCGGGGCGCCGCGCATGATGCAGGTGGTCATCGTCGGACCGGGAGCGAGCGGCTCGTGGACGTGGAGCACGTCGAAACGCTCGTCGCGCAGGGCGCGGATCGTGCGCATCGTGGCCGAGGCGTCGGGCGCGAGCGGCGCCACCGAGCCGTTGGCCGCCGTCGGCAGGCTGTTGCCGAGTGGCGTGACGAAGGATTCGGGCGGCGGCCCGTCGCACGGGCCGAGCACACGCGCCTCGTGCCCGGCGCGCCGCAGCTGGCGGGCGAGCCCGAGCACCTGCGCCTGCACGCCGCCGGGCACGGTCAGGCTGTAGGGCGAGACGAGGCCGATCCGCATCCGGTCGATCGTCACCGGTGGGAGATCGCCGTCACGGCTACAGCCGGATCTCCGGGGCGCGTCGGCGGATCTCCCGGCGGGCGATCGTCATCTTGTGCACCTCGTCGGGACCGTCGGCGAGGCGCAACGTTCGCACGTGGGCGTACATCGCCGCCAGCGGCGTGAACTGCGAGACGCCGGCGGCACCGTGCACCTGGATCGCCCGGTCGATCACCCGCAGGGCGATGTTCGGCACGGCGACCTTGATGCCGGAGATGTCGGTGGCCGCGGCCTTGTTGCCGACGGTGTCCATCAGGTGGGCGGTGTGCAGCACGTACTGGCGCGCCATGTCGATGTCGATGCGCGACTCGGCGATCCAGTCCTGGATCAGGCCCTTCTCGGCCACGAGCGACCCGAACGTCGAGCGGGCGAGGGCGCGGTCGATCATCAGCTCGAGCGCCCGCTCCGCCGCGCCGATCGTGCGCATGCAGTGGTGGATGCGCCCCGGACCGAGCCGCGCCTGGGCGATGGCGAAGCCGCCGCCCTCCTCACCGAGGAGGTTGCCGGCCGGCACCACCACGTCGTCGTAGACGATCTCCGGGTGCCCGCCGGTGTGGTCGTACCCGAACACGTGCGGGGTGCGGGCGATCGACACGCCGGGCGCGTCCTTGGGCACCACGATCATCGACTGCTGGAGGTGTCGGGGGGCGTCGGGGTTGCTCCGGGCCATGACGATCAGCACCTGGCAGCGGTCACGGCCGGCGCCGGACGAGAACCACTTCCGGCCGTTGAGCACGTACGAGTCGCCGCGGCGCTCCATGCTCATCCCGATGTTGGTGGCGTCGGACGAGGCGACGTCGGGCTCGGTCATCGAGAACGCCGAGCGGATCTCGCCCTCGAGCAGCGGCGCCAGCCAGCGCCGGCGCACCTCTTCGGTGGCGTAGGCGTTGAGGATCTCCATGTTGCCGGTGTCCGGTGCGGCGCAGTTGAGCAGCTCGGACGCGAACCACACCTTGCCGAGCTCCTCCGACACGGGGGCGTAGTCGAGGTTCGAGAGCTTGGTGCCGGGCGCGTCGATCGACAGGTGGGGCAGGAACAGGTTCCACAGGCCGCGCTCGCGAGCGACCGCCTTGAGCTCGTCGAGGAGCGCCGGATCGCCGTTGCCGGCCGCCTCGAGCTGGGCCTCGTACTCGTCCTCGATCGGGTAGACGTACTCGTCCATGAAGCCGCGCACGTCGGCGAGAATGCGCTCGGCCTCCTGGGAGAACTGGTACGGCATGGTCCTCACTGTGGCACAGCGGCATTGACGCCTGCGCCGTCGGACGCACGGGTACGGTCGGGCCATGCGCGAGTGGCACGCCCGACGGGTCGGTGCCGCGGCGTCGGCGGTCGCGACGGCGGGCGTCCTCGCCGTCGTCGTGTCGGCGTGCTCGCTCACCCAGGGCGCCAGCCCGCAGACGTTGCCCCCGCTCACCATGCCCGGACCCACCGCGGCACCGGTCACCCAACCGCTGGTGCCGGTCACGCAGGGCACGATCGCGACCACCACCACCACGGCGCCGGCCGCCGCGCAACCGCCGAACGACGCCGATCCGACGTCGGTGGCGGCGCGCTTCCTCGCCGCCGTCGCCAGCGGCGACGCAACCACGGCGGCCGCCCTCGAAGCTCCCGGCCGCTCGCCCACCGTGTACGCCTGGGCCCACGACGCCTACGGCGCCTACACGCAGGCGGCGGGTACGAGCGTGTGGGGCCAACCGACGTGCGCTGACCCCAGCGGCACGGCGCCGGCGCCGGTGACGGCGAGTTGCACGTGGCTGTCGACGCCCGACGCCCCCTCCCTCGTGCTCGTGCAGGCCGGCGCCAACTGGCAGGTCTCGCACGCCGCGCTCACCCCGGGCGGCGCCGCGGCGCCGGCGGCGCTGGGCAACGGGTGCATCCTCGGCGGCGACAACGTCAACTTCCGCGGTGGTCCGGGGCAGGACTGGACCAAGTTCGGCCAGATCCCGATCCAGTCCTGCGACGTCACGGTGTTCGACGCGGTCGAGAGCGCGCCGGCCACCGGGGACCAGTGGCGCTACGTCGAGTACGGCGGCCAGCGCGGGTGGATCGTCGACCGGGCGATCCGCGTGCAGTGACCGCCGGCACCGTCCGCTCCTAGAGTGCGCCCCGTGCGACGAGGCGGTCGGCTGGGGCGCGCAGCCCGCTTCGGCACCGTCGCGGCCGCGGTCGTGGGGGCCGTGGCGCCGACGGCCGATGCGCTCGCCATCCGTCCCCGTGACGACGACGTGCCCAAGCGCCAGCCCGTGCCGGTGTGGACCACCGACGTGCCGTGCAACACCGCGGTCGTCCTCGCCGAGAGCGACGGTGTCGGGGCGCGCTGCCAGCTGACCTACGACGGCGACTCGATCTACCTCCTCGTCGTGGAGACGACTGCCACCACCGAGGCGCCGGGACCGGTGGGCCTCATCGCGCTGGCGACCCGCAACGGCGGCGTCCGCTGGGCGCAGACCCTGGGCGTGTCCGGTGCGGTCACGGTGAGCAACGGCGTGGTCCTGGTCGCCGGCGACGAAGGGGTCGAGGCCTTCGACGCGAGCACCGGGCAGCCACTCTGGAAGCGCGCCGGCGTGCTCACGTTCGACAACCGCTACGGCACGGTCGGGGTGCGGGCGCGAGTGGCCGCCGCCACCGACGCCCCGCTCGATGCGGTCGACGCCGTCGACGTCACGAGCGGGGACGAGCGGTGGTCGTACGACGGGTCGGCCCTCGCCACGTGCGGCGACTACGTCGTGATGCTCCCCCGCGCGACCGACGCCGGCGAGGTCGGCTTCGCCGTCGTCGATCAGCACACCGGCGACGAGCGGTGGACGAGCGGCAAGCGCCCCGACTGGAGCGGGGTCGACGTGACGTGCGGCGGGCCGTGGATCTACATCAGCGACGGCACGTCGATCAGCGAGTACGACGCCGCCAGCGGCCACCGCGACTGGAACGCGCCGACCGACGACGCGGGGGCGATCGAGCTGTACGGAGCGGTCGCCTTGGTGCAGTCGCCGGACGGCACCAGCACCACCGCCGTCGACCGCGACGACGGGTCGCTGCTGTGGACGTTGCCGACAGCGGAGGTGGGATGGCCGGTGTACGCCCGGGCCCACCTGCGACGCGACGACACCGGGTCGTTGTTCGTGATGGACCCGCGGACCGGGAACGTTGGCAGCCGCATGCCGCCCGGCGCGCCGGGCGACAAGCCGGTGGTCGCCGGCGTCTCGGAGACGCGTGTCGCCACCGTCGTCGGCGCGACGGTCACCACCTACGGGGTGCGCGACCTCGGCGTGGCCTGGACGCTCGACATCGGCGCGACGCCCGACGAGGTGGGCGTCGCCGACGAGGTGCTCGTCGTGCGTCACGGCTCGACGCTCACCGGCTACGCCTGAGCCGATCGATACGCTCGCGGCGTGCGGATCGCCGTGGTGCAGCACGACATCGTCTGGAACGACCGCGCCGCCAACTTCGCACGGCTGGAGCCCGCCGTGCGCACCGCGGCCGCCGGCGGCGCCCGGCTCGTGGTGCTGACCGAGACGTTCTCCACCGGGTTCGCCGTCGACGACCCCGACCTCGGCGAGCCCGAAGGCGGGCCGTCGGCGCAGTTCCTGACGGCCCAGGCGCGCCAGCACGACCTGTGGATCTGCGGCTCCTGTCCGGAGGTGCCGCCCGACGCCGGCGACGACCGTCGCCCCTACAACTCGCTCGTGATCGCCGGGCCGGACGGCACGACGCACCGCTACCGCAAGATCCACCCGTTCGGCTACGGCGGCGAGACCAAGCACTTCCGGGCCGGTGACGAGTTGGTGTCGCTCACGATCGACGGCGTTCGGATCACCCCGTTCGTGTGCTACGACCTGCGCTTCGCCGACGAGTTCTGGGGCCGTGCGCTCGACACCGACGTCTACCTCGTCCCCGCCAACTGGCCGGCACCACGCCGCGGGCACTGGCAGGCGTTGCTGCTCGCCCGGGCCATCGAGAACCTCGCCTACGTGGTCGGGTGCAACCGGGTCGGCACCGGCGGCGGGCTGGCGTACGCCGGCGACAGCCGCATCATCGACCCCACCGGCGAGATCCTGGCGGCCGGCGCGGCCGACGAGACGATCCTGTTCGGGGACATCGATCCCGACCGGGTGCGGGCGACGCGCGAGCGCTTCGGCTTCCTCGCCGACCGGCGCTGACGGCCGTCGCCGGGCGGTATTTCCGGGCGGCCGCGCCGGGCGACCCGTATCGTGCACCGGCGATGGCGCGAATGCTCGGCGGCGTGGTGGTGATGGTCGGGGCGACGGCGCTCCTGGCCGCCGGTTCGGTCGTCGCCGCGCCACGGTCCGTGCCGCCGGGGCCCGGACGCGCCGGTCGCATCGGCACCGCGCGTCGCGTCGCGTCGGAGGCGCCGGGCGACGGCGACGTCGTGACCCAGCCGCCGAGCGCTGTCGCCCCGCTGTTCGAGCAGAGCGGCAGCGGACCTCAGACGCGTGCCGGTCGGCCCCCTCACCAATTCGGTCTTGGTGGACGTGACCTTCGAGGGTGGCGACGTCGACCCGTTCACGGTCACCGGCGTCGGCGCCGGGGACGCCGCCACGCCGTTCGCCATCTTCGCCAACGGCACGGGCAGCGGGCGCTACCTGCTCCCGTCGACGGAGGGGGTCGTGTCGCTCGACGTCCAGGCGGTCGGCGACTGGACGATCCAGCTCGCTGCCCCTCGACGCGGCGCGGGTGTGGGACGGCACCGATCCGATCGACGGCACCGGCAACGACGTCGTGTCGTACACCGGTGGAGGAGGCACCCTGTCGTTCACCATCGACGGCGACGCCAGCTCGACGATCACCCTCGTCACCTACACCCCCGACGGCAACGCTCCGGCCGGCTTCGTCCTGACGCAGTTCGGCGTGCTCTCGGGCGGCGGAGACCTCCCGTCCGGTCCGGTGCTGCTCGACGTGGGCTGCGCCGAGACCTGGCACCTCACGATCGCCTGACGAGCGGGCGACCGCGTCACGAGACGCCGGGGGCGCGGTCGCGGCGCGACCTCTATGGTCGTGCCATGGCGCCACCACCGGTCACGACACTCCGCGCCCTCCCCGGCCGAGCGCGCCGCGTCGTCGCATCCCGGTGGACGGTGCGGGCGATGGGTCGATCACCGCGCGAGGCCGAGCGGCGCCTCGCCCGTGCACTTCAGACCGCCACGTCGGGACGCTTCGACGCCGCTGCGGTCGACTGGTTCGATCGCATCGAGTCGATGCGCCGGGCCCTGGAGACGTCCACCGACGGGATCGCCTGGTTCGACTCGCAGACCGCGGCGCAGAGCACGCGAGTCGTCGGTGAGGTGTGCCGGATGGCCTCGCTGCCGGCGCTGTTCGGCCGGCTGCTGTACGCCCTCGTCGACGGGTTCGATTCCCGTCGCGGGTTGGAGCTCGGCAGCTGCTTCGGCGTGTCCGGCGCCTACCAGGCCGCCGCCTTCGAGCAGCGCGACGGCGGGACGTTCGTCATGTGCGAAGGGGCTCCGGCGTTCGCCGCCTTCGCCGAGCGCAATCTCACCGCGCTCGGGCTCACCTGCCACCGCGTGGTGCCCGGTCGATTCGCCGACACGTTGCCCGGCGTCCTCGCCGAGCTCCACCCGATCGACTTCGCCTACATCGACGGACACCACGACGAGCACGCGACGATCGAGTACTTCGAGATGCTGCGTCCGCATCTCGCGCCCACGGCCGTCATCGTGTTCGATGACATCCACTGGTCGCCGGGCATGGCGCGGGCATGGGATGTGATCCGCCGAGCGCCGGCGGTCACCGTCGCCGTCGACGCGCGCCGTGTCGGCATCGTCGTCGTCGAGCTCGGGTCGTCGCCCGCCGATCCGCCGCAGTACTCCGTGACGCTGCACCGACCGTTCGAGCGGGGCCGCCGGATGGGGCGACACTGAGGACCCCTGAATCGGGCACGTCGGCCGCCACGGGCCGTCGGCACGGGGATCAGACCGACTGGCCAGCCTGCGGGGGCGACGCGGTGCTCATCAGCAGCAGCTCGATGCGAGTGAGCGGCTCTGCGATCCCGACCCTGAAGACCTCGCTCGACTCGTCGTCGTAGCCGACGAACTCGCCGAAGTGCTTCCAGCCGACGAGTGCGGACGCGTCGGCACCCGCGCCCACGACCGTCGAGTCGGTCTCCCACTCCAGCAGAACCCGCCGCAGGAATCGCGACACGCCGGCCAGCTCCTGCTTCAACGATTCGGCATTGGGCTCGAACAGCGACCGTTGCGCCTCGACGACCCGGCTGTACATCTCGACCGAGAGCTCGGTGTCGTTGAGCTGCGCCATCTGGGCCCGAAACCCGGTTGCCTGCTCGCTGGTCAGAATGCGGCCGGCCGGGGCGTCGAACCCGAAGGTCCGGAGGATGCGGCGCGCCGCCTTGATCTCGTTGAACGCCAGTTCCACCTGGTTGGCGAATGCGAGCAGCGATGCCTGTCGTCGACGGTTGTCCTCGCGCCGTGCGTCACGATCTCGCAGGACGGCCCCGACGACGCCTCCGGCCAGGGCGAGGACCACGATCTGAGCGGCGCTGTCGGCGAGGTTCACCCAGATGTCGGTGGCCCGTTCATCCGCCATCGCGACGGCGGTGATCAGCAGGACGATCGCGCCGACGACGATGACGCCGACGACGATCCAGGCGCGTTCGCGGGGGAGCCTGGTACGCATGTCGAGCCTCGGACTCAGGCTGGCGACTCGGACGTCGAGGCGCTCGTCATCGCAGCATTCTCGCTCGCTGAACGGCCGACGGCGACACACCGACGACGAGGAGATTGCGCGGGGCGCATTCAGCCCGTTCACGGTCAACGGGTACGCCGCGATGGCCGCCGTCGCCACCGGCGGCTATGACCTCTGCTCGGCGTCGAGGCCAGGCCGTCACATCAGTGACTGGATCGACGCCGGCGGGTGGCGAACAGGGCCAGACAACCGCTGGCGACCATGCCGGCGGCGAGGACGATCCGTAGCGAAACCGAACTCGCACCGGTCGCAGCGAGCGGCGTGGTCGTCGGCGTCGTCGTCGTCGGTTCCACCTGTTGTCCTGGCGCGGCGATCTCGACCTGTGCCGAATCGGCGGCCTGGAACGCCTGCGCATCGACCCCGGTGGTGCGGAGCGTCACCACCGCGTTGTTGACGATCGTCGTGCCCGCATCCGACGGCTCGACGACGTAGCTCACCGGCAGCCCCAGATCGGTGTTGCAGACCGGGCCGGAGGCGGCCGCCGGCTGCGACATGAGCGCCATGGCCGCGACCGCCAACGATCGCCAACGTTCGAAGCCCGTGTCGGCGGCCCCGAAGGTAGGCAGTACGGCGACCTTGCTGAGCACCAGCGCCCCGAGCCATCCGTTACCTCCACCGTTTCGGTCGCCAGTACCGCTTGCCGCATCGTACGTCGCGGGGCGTGCCCGACAGAAGCCATCGACGCTCTGTGAACCGTCATCGCTGGGCGAGCGGTAAGTACTCTCTTGCAGCGTTGCGGACGTCCAGCGCGTTCATGGCGCGTGATATCAGCAACGGTCACGGGGGACCTGCGTAGCGCAGCGTCGGGAAGGGGCGACGTGAGCGACTTGGCGCCGACGTTCGAGTGCTTCTACGCGGCCAACGCCCGACGCTTGTTCACCGCCCTGTGCCTCGTTACCGGCGACCGGTTCGAGGCCGAGGAGATCACCCAGGAGGCGTTCGTTCGGGTCTGGCAGCGGTGGGAGCACGTCGGCGAACTCGACGACCCGACCGGCTACGTGTTCCGCGTAGCGATGAACGTGTTCCGCGGTCGTTGGCGGCGGGCGTCACTCGCCGTGCGCCGCACGCTGTCGCTCGCACCGCAGGTGGGCGATGATCTCGCTGCCGTCGAGACCCACGACGCCGTGGTCCGCCTGTTGCACGAACTCGACCCCAAGCAGCGTGCGGCGGTCGTGCTCACGGCCCTGCTCGACTACTCCGCCGAGGAGGCCGGCCGAATGCTCGGCATCGGCGCCTCATCGGTCCGTTCCCTGACAACCCGCGCCCGCGCCCAGATGAGACCCCACGTGGAGGCTGCAACATGAGCGACCATCGTTTCGACCCACTCGATCAGCTCGAAGAGCTCTTCCCGGATCCGGGATTCACCATCGAACGCCTCGTGGAGCGTCGCGCACACGTCCGTCGCCGACGAGCCGTCGTCGGCGGAGCAACGGCGACGTTCGGCTTCGTCGGTGTTGCCGCGCTCCTCGCCGTCACGATGGGGTTCGGCGGCTCACCCAACCGCGCCGTGAGCAGCCCAGGTGACAGCGTCGCCGCGACCGCACCACCCGCGGCGGATCCAGCCCCGGAACCGCCCGTCGAGTTCACCGTGTGCGCCGGTGTCAGCGACACTGGCGGTCAAGAAGGCACCGGCGAACAAGCCGTGATCCCAGACTCAAGCGGCGATATCACGCTCGACCGCCAACGGGACTTTGCCGTGCCGCTGACCGTCGGCGACATCGCCGACCCACGCCTCGAAGGCACCTGGGACATCGCTGTCAACACGGACACTTATGGCGGCCCGCAGGGCCCCGCCACCCCGGAGGTTCTCCTTTTCACTCTGCGCATCGAGAACGACGAGGGCGCCTGGCAGGGATCAGGCACGAGGCTCATGAACAATCCCGGCGGAACCTTCTCGCACTGGACGATGCTCGGCGAGGGCGCATATGAGGGGCTCATGATCGCCGCGACAGTCGACTGGGACGGATGTCCAGGCTTCGGGGACGTCACCGGCTACATCCTCAACGCCGTTCCGGAGGCCCCGCCGTGGTCGAACAGCGGTGCCTGAATTGCGAGCGCCCGTCCGGCCGCCGCTCGCCGGCCCGATACTCGATTCTGCCCAGCATCCACGCTGTACATGGCGCGAGCGCTGCAGAGAAACCAGCGCACAGGCCAACGGATCGCTCGTCGTTGCACCGAAACGGCAGACGGATTGACGCGCGACGCCGAACGCCTATCGGGTGCGATCCGGCGCCCGCGGTTACCCGATGCCGCACCAGATGCTCCAGGCGTAGAGCTCCCGTGACGCTGCGGCAATTACCGTCTGGCCGGTGAGGGGTCGCCGACGCCACCTCGAACCGATCGACGAGGCGGCGTGGTCGCCGACTACGAGGCGGGCGCCACGCTCGCCGTCGATCCAGCAGGCGGTACAACAGTCGGGCTCACCCGGCTCTACCGCATCCTCGACCACCACCAGGTGCCGCGACGCCGACCGACGGCGCCGAGGCTCGGCAACCGGGTCCGCCAACGTGTGCTCACCGACTACCGCGCCAGCATGCCGATCGACGACATCGCCCGCAAGTACGGCATCTCGCCGGCGTCGGTCGGCAACATCGCGTTGAAGGCCGGCCTGACGCGTGGCCGGCGCTACACCGGTGACGAGCTCGTCGAGATGATCGTCGCCTGGTTCGTCGGCGACGACATCGGCGAGTTCGAGCGTGATGCGATCACCAAGGTCGGCGTGCACCTGGCACAGCCGGGGTTGCGGTCGCTCGCCGACGTCGACCCGACGATCGCCGAACGGGTACCGCATCGGCTGGCCGAGGCGTTGAGCGACGAGTGAGCCAGCACCGTCGTCAGATCCTGACGCCGACGACCCACGCTCACCCGTTGGCGGCGCGGGTCTCTCAACGAACGCTGCGGGGATTTAGCAGCTGACGTTGACGGGGTCGGAGGTGATGCCGTTGGCCGACGCGGTGAACGATGCGTCCTCGGGCACGCCCTGGAAGTACGTGAAGGGAGCGAAGTGGGCAGCGCCCGCGGCATCGACCGGGACGTTCGAGAAGGTCCAGGGTGAATCCGTATTGGTGAAGACGGTCGAACTGTGGACCAACGTCACGTCGTAGGTCTGCGAGGCTGCGAAGCCGGTGAGGTTGACCATGACCCAGCAGAAGTCGACGTCGTCACTGGGCGTGTATGACACCGTGACCGTCGGCTGGAGCGCCACCGACGTCGAGGTGGACGTCGTGGTCGTCGACGTCGTGGTCGTCGACGTCGTGGTCGTCGAGCGACGTGGTCGTCGCGACGTCGCGTGGTGGTGGCTCGCACGGCCCCATGGCGTCGCCGTGGTTGGTCATGTGAGCAGCGACGGCGGGTGCGCCGACTGTGATCGTATGAGCGTTGTCCGGGTTGCCCGGAGGGACGTGGCAGATCACCACATGATCGACTCCAGCGTCGGCATCGTCGCCTTGATCGTTCCCGTTGCCGTTGCCATTGCCGTGGCCGTTCCCGTTGCCATGGCCATTCCCGTTCCCATGGCCGTTGCCGTTCTGGTGTCCATTGCCGTTCCCGTTTCCGCCGCCGTCAGCGAAAGTGAAAGCGGGGAACGCGGCCAGCGCCAAGGCGGCTACGCCCGTCGCCACGGATACGCCCAATCGCCGATGCGTCCTCTGATCCATATCGGTACCTCCCCGGACTGTGATCTCGCCGTGAACGACAGACGGACCCTCAACGTAGGCCGGTCTGGCATCTGGCACCAATGACCTACCCCATCCGGCGGACTTCTAGCCACCGCCGACGACTCGCACCCGACGGCGAATCTTGGCGGAGAACGGGCGGCCCCTCTGGATCGAAGCCGCTGTCCGACGCCACCACCAGCGTCGCTAGCCTCCGCCGGCCTCCGATCCGGGAGGGACAGCGATGTACTTCGTCATGGCTTGCGTCGTATTCGGGGAGTTCGCCCTTGGCTTCGTCCTCGCCTTCCAGGGCATCGTCGGCCACGAGTTGAACTTCCCGGCGCCACGGCTGCGCTGCCTCAGCGGTCATCAACATCGTAGGCAGTTCGTTACATATGCACAGGTGGGGACGCACATCAGGCGGTATGTTGGTGGGCATCTGTACCGGTCCTCGGCGGAGGATCGAACGAGAGTGCCGAAGGCTCGCAGCGCGATCGAGCGCGGCTGCGCGCACCGACCTCACCCCGATGGAGGAGTGATCTTTCGATGAACGTCATGCGGACGCTATGGGCGTCGATTCAGGGCGATCCGGCGTTCATGCGTCGAGTGAACGGCTGGCTCACCGTGTTCTGGATCGTGATGATCCCGGTCTCCCTGGTCACCGGCTGGATTTCCTCGGTGACGTACATCGCGGCGCTGTCCCTGTGGGCGCTGGTGTCCGGCCATTGGTCGGCGTGGCAGGCTGCTCGCGTCGAGGTCAGGCAGGACGAGGAGGCGAAGCGGGCCGAGGCGGAGCCCGTCGAGCAGCGCATCGTGGAGAAGCTCGTCCAGGAAACGACTGTCGAACCCGCGGCGGGCAAGTAACACAGCATCCGCCTCGACTGGTGTCCGCCATTGCGAACGTACGTTCGGAGCGCGATGATCGTCGGGTGTTCACCCCCGGCGACCTCGTCAGCCTGCGCCGCTCACTGGCGATGGCGCCGCTGTCGGTCAAGTCGCAAGAGGAACTGATCACCGAGTGCGAACGGCTGACGGCCGAACGCCGCCAGATCGCCGCCGTGCTCGCCGAACTCCCCACGGCCGTCGGCGAGCTCCGAGCGGCACTGAACCGGCTCGCCGCGATCGTCGGCGGGTAAGGGCTAAGTCTCTGCCGGGCTCGTGCGGCAAGCGTCGTAGGTCGCCAACTCCTCACCACTGGGCGGCTCGTAAATCTTCACCCACTCGTCAAGCTCCGGCCGCGTGATCGATCTCGACCCCCAGCGGCCCTCGAAGTCGCGTTCAGTGATCCGCCGCCACAGCTCATCGGCCGAGGCGGTGACGAACCGAAGCTCGACCGGAGCGCCGATCGATCGGGCCGCATCTCGGAGCTCATCTCGTTCCGCACGCGCCCAGACACCCCACTCGACGATGACGTTGCAGCCCTCCCGAAGCAGCTGGAGCGACAGGGTCAGCTGAAACGCCTCGATGGACGCCCTCGCCGGTCCGTTCCACAGATCGATGCCGGACGCCGCCATCCAGTCGTCGGGACACATCCGGACCGCCGGCATCGAACTCGCCAGTTCGGTCGCGAGGGTTGTCTTGCCGCTGCCGGGTAAGCCGGTGATCACAATCAAGCGGCCAGCCGGTGGCTCCTTGCCGTTTGCCTGCGACATCCAGAGATCCTCGCATGCCGCCAGATCGCCGCCGTGATCCCCGAGCTCCCTACTGCCGTCGTCGAGCTCCGGGCGGCGCTGAACCGGCTGGCGGCGATCGTCGGGTAGTGACGCGTCGCGTCATTTGCTGGCAGACACCGATCGTCATCGCTTGGGCCGCCGGCCGGCCGCCGAGGTCGTCGGCGCCTCGATCAACTTCCCGCTGCGGCGGTGTGGGCGACGGTGTCCGACGAGCTGGTCACGACGGCCGCGCTACTCGACTCGGTGGCCGCCGGGCCGGGGACGGTGAAGCCGAGCAGCCAACTGTAGATGTCGTGGCCGGAGCTGAGCTCGTAGGTGTCGTTCAACGACAGTTCGTGAGCGACATCCGGAAGGATGGTGAGTTCGGCGTCTTGGGTTGGCTGCGGGCAGGCGTTCAGGTTGGTGATCGTCTCGGTGCTGCCAGCGGGATCCACTACGTGGTCTGCGTCGCCGTGGAACGCCCAGATGGCAACTTCCCCGAGGCTGCAGCCCGCCGCGTCCCACGCCGGGCGGCCCTCGCCGGCGATCGGGACCATGGCGGCGATCTGACTGCCGCCGTACTCGGCGACGTACTCCCACGCGCCGAACGCGCCGCAGCTCACACCCGTCAGATAGACACGCTCAGGATCGACGTCGTAGTTGGCGATCGCGTACGACAGAAAGTCGTGAAGCTCGGTTGGTGTCACGCAGATCGAGTTCTCCGGGTGTCCCAGCTCGTGCTGGATTGCCATCGAGCAGGAACCGGAATATTCGGCGGTGTCGCACGGTGAGTAGTCCGCGTAGTTCTGCGGGTAGTCATGCTGGGGCGCCAGCACCACAAAGGGTCGCTCGGCCGGCCACACGTCGTCCTGGATGAGCCGCGGGATGCCCTCGTCGAGCAGCTTGGGCAAGGCGAGCTCTGTGCCGGGGCCGCTCCGATCGAACCCCTCCAGAAGCGACGAGCAGCGGGCTCGACCCGTCGTCGTCATAGTCCGGCGGAAGGTATTCCATGTACCCCAGGGGGGCGTCCGTGTCTCCCGCCGGACGCGGCGTCAGCCGCTGAGACGAACCGGTTCCGGCCACCGTGTCGCTGGTCTCTGCGACGGACTCCGACGTTCCGCCGACGGTCGTGTCTGTAACCGTTTCTGCGGTAGTGGTGGCCCCGCTCGACTCGGCGACGGCCAGTCCGGCCAGCAGCGACGCGGACACCACCACCGCGATCGGAATGCGACGACTACGTAGAGACATGGTCCCCCTAATTGTCTGGTCCCCGGCGACGAGAACCCAGCACGACCGTAATGGCGGCGTCAGCACCTGTCGCTCAAATTCTCGGCCTGAAGCCCCGGCGACGCGGAGGCAATTACCGTCTGCCCGGTGAGGGGTCGCCGACGCCACCTCGAACCTATCGACGAGTCCGGCGTGGTCGCCGACTACGAGGGCGGCGCCACGCTCGCCGCCATCCGCCAGCACTACAACATCGGGCTCACCCGGCTCTACCGAATCCTGGATCACCACCAGGTGCCGCGCCGCCGACCGACGGCGCCGCGGCTCGGCAACCGGGTACGCCAACGCGTGCTCGCCGACTTCGCGCCGGCATGCCCATCGACGACATCGCCCGCAAGCACCACATCTCGGCGGCGTCGGTCGGCAACATCGCGTTGAAGGCGGGGCTGACGCGTGGCCGGCGCTACACCGGCGACGAGCTCGTCGAGATGATCGTGGCGTGGTTCGTCGGCGACGACATCGGCGAATCCGAGCGTGACGCGATCACCAAGGTCGGCGTGCACCTCGGCACAGCCGGGGTTGCGCTCGCTGGCCGACGTCGACCCGGCGATCGCCGAACGGGTACAGCATCGGCTGGCCGAGGTGCTCGGCGAGCGGTCAATGACCCGATCCAATTACTGCTACGCCTGTGTCGTGACGTCATAACCAGGGGACCACGTGCAAGCGGCCGCACTCGTCCTAGAGCTAGCGATCGACGAGTTGGGCGCTCCGGGTCGGCAGCGGTGATGTCGGTCAGCCGCTCGCTGATCCGGATGGGATCGACGACGCTGTCGGGCCTCCTTCGACCACCGTGAACTCTTGCAGCATTCCGTGCTGCCAGTGGGCGTCGTAGCCAGGGCCGGCCCGTGAGAACACCTCGTCCTCGGTCATGTCCTGCTTGCTATCGATCGGTATGAAGCAGATCGCCGCGTACTCGCCTGGCTCCAGGTCGACGAACGCAAAGCCTGCGGTGTCGCCGTTGGGGCTCCAGGCATGACCCACAAATTCCACCTGCTCCATCGCGCTCTCCTCCTCGGCCATCGCCGCGGACGCGATCTCCTCCCAGGACTGGGTGGCGCTGTCGAGCCGTCGCATGATGTTCATCTCGTGATACTCGGTACCTAGGTTGGTGAGGCGGAACGCCACCCGACCCGCCGGCACTTCGAGCGGGATGCCGCCGAACGCCCAGTCCACTGCGGCCACGTCGATCGTCGCGTCGAAGTCACAGTTGTCGAACGCCCAGGTGCTCACCTGCGCGTAGGCGTCCATGAACTCCGGGGTGCTGGTGGCCGACTCATCGCCGCCCAACTCGGCGGTAGCTCCTTCGACCAGGAGCGCAACGCTGTCGGCCACGTCGGCCGGGAGGAGTGGCGCTCATCTGCCGCGAGCAGGGCCGGTCGCGGCGGCCACGTCCGGCCCGGTGTCGCTCTCGAACTGGTCGAGCAGCGCCAGGTACGACATGCAGAAGTCCCCGCCTGCAGGCGTCGTGTCGGGCACCGTAGCTGGGCCCGAGGCCAGCCCGACGGTGGGGATTGCCAGTGTCGTGGCGGCCAGGACGGTGCTCGCAACGAACTTGCAGTGCTGCACGTGTGCTCCTCTACCGGTTCTGGGATTTCGTGGACTCTAGATATCACATCGACGAAGGATGTCGCCGCCGTCGTGGGTAGGAGCATGATTTTGTCCGAGACGCTGGGTTCCGTGCGGCAATCTCGCGGCCCTCGGCTTGACCCGTTGTCCTGCCACTCCACCACGCATCGCCTAGCCTCGACCAGCCGGCGAACCGGGGCGGGGAGCCATGGACTTCGTGTTGGGCTGCGTGATCTTCGCCGTGTTCGGCCTGGGCCTGGTTCTCGCCTTCCAGGGCATCGTCGGCAAAGAGTTCAACCTCCCGGCACCATTCCTGGGCCAAATGAAACCGGACCCCGAACATCCCGGCATGCACCATCCACCGGAACGCCACCGACTCCGACTCGTCCTCATCGGCGTCGGACTCATGGTCGCCGCCGTACTGTTCGGGATGATGGTCTTCTAGACCAAGCACGTCAGCACCGAGGGCGCCGCGACCAGTTCCTTGTCGAAAACGGGACGGCCCCTTCCAATGTTTGTCATTGGGGCTGCTTTATGAGGCCCGGTCGCGGTCGTGGCCCCAGCCCAGCCGACGCCCCTCACCCCTCGATGCCTTCGACGTGGCACGCGGCGACGTGCGTCGCGTCCCGGCGCCGGCGAGGCGGGCGGCCACGGGTGCGGGTGGTGCGCAGCTGTACAACAGGACGAAGGGGGTGGGGTCTCCCCCTATCCGTACTAAGTAGACGTCGACGCTGCGCCGGCCGTGCGCTCCCACACCTTGCGCACCGTGGCCGAGTGCCAGGCACCGCCACCCTTCGGCGTACGGCCCTCAGCGGTCAACGTGGCGACGATCTGACGGTACGAGGCGCCCTCGGCCCGTCGCTCGGCGATGCGCCGCACAGTCTCAGCCTCGGCAGGGTCCACCACGAGCTCGCCGGCTACGGCACGCGTGCCCAGCGGTGGGCGACCCCGACGACCCGGCGCGTCCGGTGAACCTGCTCGTCGAGCGCAATCCCGACACAACGGAAGCCCAATGGCGACGTTGGATCGCCGAGGCGGAACGGCGAGGTTTCATCGCCGACCGACCACCAGGCAACGAGGGTCGAGCCGGCGGCCGACTGACAGCAGAAGCGATTCGTCTCTTGGAAGGGGTCATCAAGTGAGCAGCATCGACATCGTTGGACCCGACGGCAAGCGCCTCCCGGCCGGATCGAAGGCGCCACGCGACGCCCGCTACCGGGTCGCTACCGCACCCCGGATGGCGACAGCCGAACGAGGACCTTCGACCGCAAGGTCGACGCCGATCTGTTCATCACGAGCACCGAGCACTCGAAGGCGACAGGTGTGTTCACCGATGCGAGCGCCGGGCGCGTTCGGTTCGGTGATGTCGCCGAACAGTGGGCAGCCTCCCAGCCGCACCGCGGATCGACGGCGCAGAGCATCCGCAGCATCCTCGACTGCCACCTCCTGCCAACGTTCGGCGGCCGCCAGGTCAGCACGATCCGCCCGAGCGAGGTCCAGGCATGGGTGGCCGGTCTCGATGTGGCCCCGTCGACCGTCGTGGTCGTCTACGGCAAGCTGGCGGCGATCCTCCGGGCCGCGGTCGACGACCGACTGATCGCCGTGTCGCCGTGCGACCCGCGCAAGATTCGGCTCCCCCGCGCCCACGGCGCCGAGGTGGTGCCGATGACACCCGAGCAGGTCCGCTCGATCGCCAACGCCATGCCGGCGCACTATGGCGCCCTGGTTGTTCTGCTCGCCGGCACCGGGCTTCGACCGGCCGAGGGGCTCGGGCTATGTCGCTCACGGGTCAACTGGCTTCGCCGAACGATCCGTGTCGATCAGCAGCTTGTGACGTTGGCCGGTGCAGAAGCCCGTGCTCGGACCGACGAAAACACCATCGAGTGTGCGCACGATCCCGGTCCCCGACGGCGTGATCGACGTCCTTGCCCGCCACGTCGAGCTCTACACCCCGGAGCGCTCGGAGTTGCTGTTTCTCGACGACAAGGGCGACCCGATCCGCCGCAACGCCCTCGGCCACGCCTGGCGCCGGCTGCGATCGCTGCGGGCGTCGACGGCTTCACGCCGCATGACTGCCGGCACTACGCCGCCTCGGTGATGATCGCTCAGGGCACCAACGTCAAGGCCGTCCAGCGGCACCTCGGGCACGCCTCGGCCAAGACCACGCTCGACACCTACGCCCACCTGTTTCCCGACTCCGAGGACGTCACGCGACGGGCTCTCGAAGCCGGTCTCGTGGGCGTCCTCGATGACGCGCTCGTGTCGCGCTGTGTCACTGGTGTGTTAGAGACGCCGCCGGCGAGCGACCGATCAGGCCATCTAGCTGGGCTTTTCTCCGTAGCCAGGATCGCTCGGCCAGTTCGGCTGGAAGAGGTGCCACTGCTCGGGCGCCCGGCGGATGAGGACCTCGAGCTCGCCGGCGAGGTCCTGGGTGATCCGCGCCACGTCCTCGCGCAGCGAGCCGCGGCGCTCGATGGCCAGCGGCGGGTGGATCACCCCGAGGTGGCCGTCGACCTTCGGCGTGAAGTACACGGCGACGGGCAGAAGCGTCGCGCCGGTGCGGATGGCGAGCGTGGCCGGTCCGGCGGGCAGCCGGGTCCGCTCCCCGAACAGCTCCACCTCGACGCCGCCGCCACCGATGTCGCGGTCGCTGAGCAGGCACACGATGTCGTTGCGGCCGAGCGCCCGCAGGATCGCCCGGCCGGCGTCCGGTCCGAGCGGCACCACGGTCATGCCGAGGCGGGCCCGGAGCGAGGCGAACCACTCGAACAGCTCGGGCGGGTCGACGCGCTCCACCACCACGGTGACGCGATTGCCCTGCGCCGCCAGCCAGCGCCCGGCCCACTCCCAGCCACCGAGGTGCGGGAGGGCGAGGATCACCCCCTTGCCCTTCGCCAGCCCGTCGGTGATGAGCGAGTAGTCGGGAACGTCGATGCCGCGCTCGACGGCTCGTGCCGACAGCGTCGGCAGCCGCAAGCTCTCGATCCAGTAGCGGGCGTACGAGTCGAACGCCTGCTGGGCAGCCTGGCGCACCCGCCACTCCGGCCAGTCCGGCTCGACGCGTCGGATGTGGCGCTGGATCATCGCCCGCCGTTCCCGAGTTCGCCGCGTTGGCGCCGAAGCCGATCGGAGCCACCAGGCCGGCCGCCATCGGGCCGGGCATCGTCCGGGCCAGCAGCGCGCCGGTGCGGTACCCGCCGACGGTCAGTGTGGCCGACAGGCGATCGAGCACACCGCGTTCGCCGCCGCCGTCGCCGGCGTCGATGTCAGAACCCGTCGCGCCGCCGAGGAACACGCGTGTGCCGGCGCTCGATGCGGGCGACCCGGCGGTTGGCGCGGCGCGAGCGGCGCTGCTCGATGCGCGCCGCGGTGAGCGGGGCGACCTCCGCCTGGCGCCACACCTTCACGAAGCGCTGCACGGCGGTGATGATCGTGAGCACGAGCATCACCCACAGCACCGGCACGAGGAGCGGCTCCCACAGCAGGCCGATGCACAGCAGCACCACCCGCTCGGCCCGCTCCATCAGCCCGCCCTTGGCGTCGAGGCCGAGCGACTCGGCCTTGGCGCGCTGGTAGGACACCAGCGACGACGCGGCCAGCACGGCGAACGGCAGCATCACCATGTGCGCCGACTCGCTCCCGGCGATGTACCACGCCACGCCGCCGAGCAGCACGGCATCGGTCACCCGGTCGACGGTGGAGTCGAAGAACGCCCCGCGCTGGCTCGACGTGTTGGACGCCTTCGCCAACGCCCCGTCGAAGAGGTCCGGCAGGGCGGCGAGGATCACCAGGATCAGGCCGAGCCACAGCCGCCCGGACCCGATGGCGAACGCGGCGCCGACACCGACCACCAACCCGACGACCGTGAGGTGGTCAGGCGTCAGGCCGGTCTTGCGCAGCGCCTCGCCGACCGGCCGCACCGCCTTCTCCACCGGCTTCCGGAAGCTCCCGTCGAACACCGGACCCGAGGTTACTGCACCCCCGGCTCGTCCGGTCGAACCGCGAATGCCCGCCGTTCGCAAACCGTCGATCTGGTCACTCGTCCTTCTCGATATCGAGAACCTGGGTGACCAGATCGCCGTTCGAGACGCAGAGTGACCAGATGGCGGCGGTACCGCGGTTGACTTCAAGTTTACTTGAAGTCTTATCGTGCCGGTCATGGATGCACTGCTGGACGCCTTGGACCGCCTGCGCGACACCGGTCCCGAGTACGACGGGTTCCTCGCCAACCACGGTCCGATGGCGGCCGAGGCGATGGTCCGTCTCGGTCACGCCGAGCACGTCCCCGGCTGGATCGCCCGTTACCGCACCCGGCTCGCGCCGAGACCCGCATCGACCGACCGCATCCACTCGTCCGCCTGGGCCGAGCACGTCGGTGACCTCCGTCGGCTCGGCGACTGGATCGACTTCTTCGAACGTCGGCTGGCCGAGGAGGACTGGCGCCAGGTGCTGGCGACGTGGTGGCCGCGACTGCTCCCGGGAGCGGCGGCGAGCGCAACGCACGGGATCATCCGCACGGCCCACGCCGTGCGCTCGTTGGCGTCGGCCGGCGACCCGGACGACCTGCTCACCGCCGAACTCGGTAGTGGACTCGCCTACTGGGCGGCCCGCTTCCAGTACCTGCCTGGTTCGCCGGGAGGCGGGACCGTGACGGATGCGGTCAGCGCGGTCACCGCCCTTCCCCGACTCGGACCCGACGTGGTGTCGGCGGGACCAGGGATCGGCGGTCGTCTCGCTGCGCTGACGCAACTCCGCGACCTTCCCGACGCCCTCGATCGGTGGGGCTGGTCCGGCGACGACGCCGCGGCCGCCCTCGACGAGTTGATCGGCGCCGCGGCGCGGGTACTGGCGGCTCGCGACGACGCACCGATCGCCTTCTGCCACGCCGTGACGGCGCCGGCTGCGGTGCAGCTGGTCCTGCCCCACCTGCCCGCCGAACTGCACGCTGCGTCGGTGGCAACGAGTTGGCAGGTGATCGGAGCGATCGTGGCCGCCTACGCGTCGCCACGGTCTGCGGGCGAGGCCGACGCTGCCGACCCCGCCGACGCCGGCGATCCCGCCGAACTCGCGTGGCGGGCCGTCGAGCATGGCGACGAGCACGTGATCAAGCTGACCGAGGCGGCGCTGCGCCAGCACCGCCGTACCGGTGACGCGACGCTGCTGGTGGCCGCCGAGCGGTTCCGCAGCCGCCTGTCGCCGGCGCGCTGACCGCCCTCGGAGTACTCCCCTACGTCCGCAACGCGGCGCCGAGCTTGCCGGCGGCCGCGGTCACGGCGGTCACCACCGACGCCACGTCAGCGTCGGTGAGCGTGCGGTCCGGCGCTTGCAGCCGGAGGCGGAACGCCAGGCTGCGCGTGCCCTCGGGCACGCCCGGCCCGCGGTAGCGGTCGAACGGCACGAGACCGACGAGCAGGTTGCCGGCTCCCTGGCGGATCGCCTTGTCGAGTCGCTCGGCCGGGACGTCGTCGGCGAGCACGAACGCCAGATCGAGATCACTGGACGGGTGGCGGCCGGTCGGCTTCCACCGCGCCGGCTTGGGCTCGTTCGCCAGCGCGACGTCGAGGTCGATCTCGAGCACGGCCACCCGCTCGTCGATGCCGAACGCGTCGAGCACCGCGGGGGCGATCTCGCCGACGGCGCCGGTGCGCTCCCGCCCGGCGACGAGCGTGGCCGAGCGCGTCGGATGCAGCCCGACCGGCACGTCGGTCTGGTCGACCCTCGCGCCGATCGACATCGCCGCGGCGATCTCTCGCCACGCCGCCATCGCCGCCGGTGCCTCCTCGCCGGCGAGCACCAGACCGAGCACCTCGCGCTCGTCGGGCAGCTCGCCCGCGCCCGGGCGGTAGACGTGGCCGATCTCGAACAGCCACGCCCCGGGTCGGCGGTGCGACTCGTTGAACGCCACCGCACGCAGCAGTCCCGGGCGCAGCGACGGCCGCAGCACGTCCTCGTCGACGATGAGCGGGTTGGTGACGTGCAGCAGCGGACCACCGATCCCGGCGTCCGCCACGAGCTCGGCGGACAGGAACGGGTTCGGCATCACCTCCGACGCACCGAGGCCGACGAGCACCTGGCGCAGGCGTCGGCGGCGCTGCTGGCGCTCACTCAGGTGGCCGTGCAGCGGCGACCGCGGCACTCGCGTGACGATGTTGGCGTACCCGTAGTGGCGCCCGACCTCCTCGATGACGTCGATCTCCTCGGTCGAGTCCGGCCGCCACGTCGGCAACGCCACGTCCACGACGGCGCCGGCACCGTCGACGGTGTAGCCGATCGGATCGAGCAGCCGGGCCAGGTCGCCGGCCGCGAGGTCGGTGCCGAGGATGCGGTTGACGTTGGCGACGCGCACGGCGCAGCGTCGCTCCCGCGCCGGGAGGGCATCCGTGCGGGCGTCGACCGCTCCGGCGTGCACCACCAGGTCGGGGCACGTCTCGCCGAGCAACTCGACGAAGCGGGCGACGCCGCGATCGATGCCGTAGGGGTCGACGCCGCGCTCGAACCGCGACGAGGCGTCGCTGCGCAGGCCCGTCCGCGTCACGGTGGCGGCGATCCCGTACGGCTCGAACCACGCGCACTCGAGCGCCACGGTGGACGTGGCGTCGGTGATCTCGCTGTCGGCACCGCCCATGATCCCGGCCAGCCCGATCGGCACGTCGTGGGCGTCGCAGATGACGCAGGTCGGCTTCGGTGAGCACGCGGTCGACGCCGTCGAGGGTGGTGAGACGCTCCCCCGACGAGGCGTAGCGAACCCGGAAGCCGCCGCCGCCCAGGGTGTCGAGGTCGTAGGCGTGGTTCGGCTGGTTCAGCTCGAGCATGACGTAGTTGCTCACGTCGACCACGTTGTTGATCGGGCGCTGACCGGCCGCGAGCAGCCGATTCGCCATCCACGGCGCGCTCGGAGCCACACGTACTCCCGACAGCACGACGGTGGTGAAGCGCGCGCACGAATCGCCGGCGACGATGTCGACCAGCGCGCGGCGCTCGGGCCCGCCCGCCACGATCGTCGGCTCGGGCACGGCGAGCGGCAGGTCGAGCCACGCCGCGAGGTCGCGGGCCACACCGAGGTGCCCGTGACAATCGGGGCGGTTGCGCGTCACGTCGACGTCGAAGACCACGTCGGCGACGAGGCCGATGGCGTCGCCGTACGGCGCGCCGACCGTCGCCGTCTCCGGAAGCACCATGATCCCCGAGTGGTCGCTGCCGACGCCCAACTCGTGGGCCGAGCACAGCATGCCCTCGGACGGGATGCCGAGGATCGCCCGCGACGTGAGCACCCGTCCGTCCGGCAGCGCCGTCCCGACGGGGGCGAACGGCACCAGATCGCCGGCCTCGAAGTTGAACGCGCCGCACCACACGTGGTGCTCGACGCCGTCACCGGCGTCGACCCACACCCGGTGCACCTTGGCCGCGTCGGGATGGGCTTCGGTGCGCAGCACTCGTGCCGTCACCACGCCGGCCACGCCGCCGGTTCGCTGCAGGTCCTCGACCGGGAGCCCGAGGTTCGCCAACGCGTCGACGAGCCCGTCGACGTCGTCGGGCAACGGCGCGAACTCGCGCAGCCACGACAGCACGACCTTCATGAGAACTGCTCCGCGAAGCGGATGTCGCCGGTGAACATCTCACGGAGGTCGTCGACCTGGTGGCGCTCCTTCGCCATGCGGTCGATGCCGAAGCCGAAGGCGAACCCGCTCCACTCGTCGGGGTCGATGCCGCCGGCGCGCAACACGTTCGGGTGGACCATGCCGCACCCGCCGAGCTCGAGCCACTCGCCGCCCGGGGTGCGGATGTCGAACTCGCCCGACGGCTCGGTGAACGGGAAGTAGCTCGGTCGCAGCCGCGACGTGAAGCCGGCCCCGAAGAAGGCCTTGGTGAACGCCTCGATCGTGCCGGCCAGGTGGCCGAGGTTGATGTCGCGGTCGATCACCAGTCCCTCGATCTGGTGGAACACCGGCATGTGCGTGGCGTCGGGCGTGTCGCGCCGGAACACCCGGCCGGGGGCGACGACGTAGATCGGGGGCTCGCCGTCGAGCATCGCCCGGATCTGCACCGGCGACGTGTGCGTGCGCAGCACGGTCGTGCCCGGCGGCGCGCCGGCGTGGTCGACGAACAGGGTGTCGAACTCGTTGCGCGCCGGGTGGCTGGCCGGCATGTTGAGCGCCTCGAAGTTGTGCCAGTCGGTCTCCACCTCGGGACCCTCGGCCACGGTGAACCCGAGCCCGACGAAGACGTCCTCGAGGCGCTCCCACGCCTGCGTGACGATGTGGGTGTGACCGCGACGGGTGGGCGCGGCGAGCTCGGTGAGGTCGAGTCGTTCGGCGGCGATGCGGGCGTCGCGCTCGGCTGCGGCGAGCTCCTCGCGGCGCGCTCGCGACCGCCGCCACCAGCTCGGCGTGGGCTTCGTTCAGCGCCCGCCCGGCGGCCTTGCGGTCCTCGACGGTCGCCAGCGCGCCGAGACCGGTCTTGATCGTGGCCAGCGGCCCGCGCTTGCCGAGCACCTGCTGGTCGATGGCGACGACCTGGTCGAACGTCGTCGCCGCGGCGATGTCGGCCAGCGCCGCGTCCCGGGCGGCGCGAATCTCGTCGATCACTGCGGGGTTTCCTTCCTCCGAGAGGGCGCGGCCTGCGCCCTCGATCGGTGTTTCACGGTCGGTGGGCTCGCCCCGAGCCGCTCACCGGGCGGTCACGACATCAGCGCGCGGTGGGCGCGTCGTTCGCCGACCCCCGGGGCGACCCGGGGCACCGAAATCGGCGAACGTGCTGGCTGACCACGCCCGGCACGATATCAGCAGCGGGCGGCCGGGTCCTGGTGCGTTGGGTCGATGCCCGGCGGGGCCAGCACCACGGTCTGGTAGTCGGACGACGAGCGGCGCTCGAGGTCGAACCAGCGCTGGAACGACGCGTCCAGCGCGGTGGGGATGTGCACGTAGCCCCACCGCTGCCACGCCTCCAGCGAGCGCGCCAGTCCGGCCGCCGGACGGCCCGGCGTCGCCAGCACGCCGGCCACGTCGTCGAGTTGGCTCGTCGCCGGGCCGAACGTGCCGCGCACGGCATCGGCGTCGACGGTCACCTCGCCGGCCCGGAGGTGGTCGCCGAACGCGGCCTGCAGGTCGGCGTACTCGTCGAGGTCGTCGTCGCCGATGCCGACGACGCTGGCCAGCACCACGCTGCCCGGCTCGAGCGGTGGATCCTTGCCGGCGATCAGGAACAGCCGCGGGAGCAGCCCGGGGTCGACGCACCGCGATGCACCGAAGCGGTCGAGGTTGCCGCTCCCGGCCGCAAATCGGAACTCGACACCCGCGTTCTGCAGCTCGGCGAGCATGACGAAGGGGTAGTTGTTGCCGAAGAAGGCCCGCGACAGGTCGACCTCGACCGTGTGGCCGACCGCGCCGGACGAGAACGCTCGCGCCATCTCGGCGCGCAACGGGCGACCGATCCGGGCGGCCTCGTTCTCGTCCTCGGCCACCGAGCGCACCGGGTAGCGCGGCCACACCGCGGCGGCGGCGACCGCCACCAGCACGACCACGAGGGCGGCTCGCAGGCCGCGCCGACCGATCGCCCGGTGCAGCGCGCCGGCCACCGGCGCCACCGCGCTCGCCCCGACCACCAGCGCGATCGTGACGAAGGCCCCGACGGCCCAGAGCCAGTAGTAGTTCTGCGGCACCAGGCCGAACGCCGAGACCGGGACGAGGGCGGCCCCCACCAGCGCGGCGACGAGGGCGGCCGCGGCGGTGGCCGCCAGCGCCACCACGTCCCGATCGCCGGTGTGGCGGGCCCACGCGGCCAGTGCCACGGCGACGCCGAGCCACCCGACGAAGGCGATCGACGGCGACGGCGAGCGAGACCCCGTCGTACGGCCGCAGGAAGGTGCGCAACGAGCCGGGGAGCCACCACGGCGGCGTGAGCACGCCGCCGGCGAGCACCTCCACGCCGGCGCGCAGCCCGGCGGCGTCCTGGGTGCGGCGGGCCGGTCCGAGCACGGCGCCGAGGTTGCCGCGACCCCACAGCTGGTCGATCAGCGGCTGGATCCAGCACAGCACGGCGACGCCGACGCCCCAGGCCGCCGTGCGCGCCCAGCGGCGCGGCGATCGCCGACGCGTGACGACGACGTAGGCGACCACCCCGAAGGCGCTGAGCACCAGCGCCGGGTACACGTACGTGAAGTGCGTCTGCACGATCGCGCTGGCGACTCCCACACCGATCGGCACGGCCGCGTCCCAGCCGGCCGCCATCGCCGCGACGAGCCAGCACAGGGCGTACAGCGGCAGCAGCAGTGCGCTCTGCTGGCGGGCGTCGATCAGCCACGACAGCCCGAGCGTCGCCACGAGCGCCAGGGTTCCGGCCATCACCGCCACCACCCGCCACGGCCCGAGGAGTCGGCGGGCGGCCACCCACACGGCCGTCACCGCGGCGGCGTTGGCGAGCGCCGCACCGATGCCGGTGCCGAGGTACGGGGCGACCCTCGTGAACGGCGCGAGGAGGTCGAGTTGCAGCGGTCCGAGGTTGTTGACGGGGACGCCGACCACCGAGGATCCCGACGACCACGCCCCGAGCAACGGATGGTGCGCCGTGAGGACGTCACGCGAGCGCACCGTGAAGTACGCCGCGTCGCCCACTGGCATCCAGTGCCGCAGCCCGGCGCGCACCACCGCGACCGCGAACGGTGTCAGCGCGACGGCGAGCGCCACCCACTCGACCGGGGCGACCGGCCGCCGACCGGCGCGGTTGCGTCCCTGAGCCGACGACGGTGCCCGATGGTGCGGTCGCTCGACGACTCGCTCGCTCACCGGTGGCGGGCGGCCTCGAAGCACAGCACGGTGGTCGCCATCGCCACGTTCAGGCTCTCGGCCCGACCGCGGTGTTCGATGCGCACCCACTCGTCGATCGGCGCGTCGGGCTCGAGGCCCGCCGACTCGTTGCCGGCGACGATGGCGATCCGACCGGTCCAGTCGGCCTCGGTGTGCGCCACCCCGCGGTGCGAGGAGGTGCCGACGAGTCGCAGCCCGGCCGCCCGCACGGCGTCGAGCGTGGCCGGCACCACAGCGACGTGGAACAGCGCGCCGGCGGATGCCCGCACCACCTTCGGGCTCATCGCATCGACCGTGCCGGGCGTGACGACCACGGCCCCGGCGCCGGCGGCCTCGGCCGAGCGCACGATCGTGCCGAGGTTGCCGGGGTCGGCGATGCGGTCGGCCACCACGACGAAGTCGGTGGCGACCAGCAGGGCCTCGTCGATCGTCGGAAGGGCGACGACGGCGAACAGCCCCGGCGAGGTCTCGAGGTCGGACACCCGCTCGGCGACACCCGGCGCCAGTCCGAACACCGGGTCGAGACCGTCGATCGGCGGCACGTCGGGGGCCGCGTAGAGACCCTCGATCGACCAGCCGGCGGCCACGACCTCGTCGATCAGCGTCCGGCCCTCCACCACGAAGGCGCCCTCGTCCGAACGCGAACTGCGGCGCCCGAGCAGGCGCCGCAGTCGCTGAACCCGGGGGTTCGTGAAGCCCAGTTCGAGGCCGTGGCTCAGAGAGCCGCCTTGGCCGCCTCGACGAGGGCGCCGAAGGCGGCGGGGTCGTTCACCGCCAGCTCGGCGAGGATCTTGCGGTCGACCTCGACGCCGGCCGCGTTCAGGCCGGCGATGAACCGGCTGTAGGAGAGGTCGTGCAGACGGCAGCCGGCGTTGATCCGCTGGATCCAGAGGCGTCGGAACTCGCCCTTCTTCGCCCGCCGGTCGCGGAATGCGTACTGCCCGCTGTGCATCAACTGCTCGTTGGCGGCGCGGAACGAACGGCTCTTGTTGCCGTAGTACCCCTTCGCCTGGTCGAGCACCTTCTTGTGGCGGCGCTTGGCGGTGACGCCTCGTTTCACACGTGCCATGGTCGTTGTCCTTCGCGTTCGGTCGTGGTGGGTACGTCAGCGCTCGCCGAGGAGCCGCTTGATCTTCGGGAGATCGGTGGGGTGCACGTCGGCGTCGGTGCGCAGCCGTGTGGTGCGACGCTTCTGGTACAGGTGGGTGACCCGCATCGACTCCTGGTGGCGGATGCGACCGGTCCCGGTCTTCTTGAACCGCTTGGCCGCGGTCTTGGAGGTCTTCATCTTGGGCATCTGTTGCTCCTGGAGGTGGCGGATCTGATCGCCGTGCGGGTGTCAGTCGGCGTCGGCGGTGGCCGGCGCCGTGTCGGCGACCGGCGTGTCGGCGACCGCGTGTCGGCCGCCAGCGTGTCGGCGACCGGGATGTCGGCGACCGGCGTGTCGGCCGCCAGCGGCCCGGGGTCGGGCATCTCGGCGTCCGGCGCATCGGCCACGGGCGTGTCGCCGTTGGGGTGGGTCGCCACCGTTGGCTTGACGTCGAGCGCCTTGCGGTCCGGCGAGAGCACCATCGACATGTTGCGTCCCTCCAGGCGAGCCTGCGTCTCGACCTTGGCGTAGCCGCCCACCTTCACGAGCACCTCGTCGAGGATCTTCGACCCCAGCTCCGGGTGGGCCATCTCTCGGCCTCGGAACTGCATCGTCACCTTGACCTTGTGGCCCTCGTGGATGAACTGGTCGATCTTGCGGACCTTGGTGTCGAAATCGCCCCGGCCGATCTTCGGCTTGAACTTGACTTCCTTCACCGAGACGTTCATCGACTTCTTCCGCGACTCCTTGGCCTTCTGGGCTTCCTCGTAGCGGAACTTCCCGTAGTCCATGATGCGGCAGACCGGCGGGTTGGCCATTGGCGCGACCTCGACCAGGTCGAGATCGAGTCCACGGGCCATGCGCAGTGCATCGGGAACCGCTTTGATCCCGAGCTGATCACCGTCGGGACCGATGAGGCGGACCTCCCGGGCCCGGATGCGATCGTTGATCCGGTGCTGCTCACGTTGCGGCGGCGCGGCGGCTATGGCTGTTCACCCTTGTGCAATGGCTGATCTTCTCCTGCTGTTCGGGTTGCTCGACGCGAGAGCCCGCGGAGCAGACCTGGGTGTGGACCCAGCAGTGCCGTTGGACCCGGACGCACCATCGGTGGCCGGGTGGGGGTTGCCCCCGCTTCAGTCGAGATGACCCCGTTAGGGTAACCGACGTGGCCGACGAATCCACACGCGGGGACGACCAGGAGAGCCGCCTCGCCGAGGCCCAAGCGGCGATCGACGAGTCGCGCCGCCGCCTCGCCGAGGTGCCGGCGGAGCTCGTGGTCACCAACCACGCGATGGGACTCTACGAGCTGGCCGCGATCCACCTGTCGGCGAGTCCGCCCAACCTGCCCGCGGCCGCGCTGGCCATCGACGCGGTCGCCTGTCTCGTCGACGGGCTCGGTGACCGACTCGGCCCGGACGCGGCCACGCTTCGCGACGCCCTCGGCAACATCCGGATGGCGTTCGTCCAGGTGAAGGCGGCCGCCACCGCCACCGGCGACCGAGCCCCGGGATCCGACGCGGCCGACGGCGACGAGCCGGACACCGACGCGCCGGACTAGTCGTCGAGGTACGCCTCGACCAACCAGCCGAACAGCTCGTCGTCGAGGTCGGCGGGGTCGGCCACGTTGGCCACGTGATGGAACCGTCCACCGTGGTTGGCGACCGGGGCGCGCACGATCAGCCGGTGGTGCACGACGCGCCGCAGCGTGAACGAGAGCGCCACCCAACGCCGCATCGGGCGCAGTTCGGCGAACGTCCGTGACGACTTGAGCAGGATCCCGACCGACACCGGCTCGACGTGCACCGGTCCGACGGCACGGAGGTGAGCGATCACGGCGTCGAACACCGGGCGCTCGTGGGGCGGTCCGGTGGCGAAGTACTCGTCGAGCGTCAGCGCCGGCGCGCATTCGTGCCCCTGCCCCCGTCGACCGAACCGTCGGCCGCACGACGGACACTCCCACGCCGGGACGCCGGTCATCGCGCCAGTGTGCCCCCAGGGGCGATCTGGTCACTGTCGTTCTCGATATCGAGAACGTGGGTGACCAGATCGACCCTTGAGACGCAGAGTGACCAGATGGCGGCGGGGCCGCGGTCGAACCGCGCGATCAGCGATCGCGGGCGAAGCGACCGTGCGGGGCCCGCACCACGCGGCCGTCGCGCACCACCACGCCCTCGGCGCGCAGCAGCGCCGCCTGACGGCGCGGGTCACCGGCGACCAGTCGTCCGTCGCTGCGCACCACACGCCACCACGGCAGCTCGACGTCGGTCGACGCGAGCAGTGCCCCGACCGCGCGCGACGCACCGGGGCGACCGGCGTCGTGGGCGACGTCGCCGTAGCTCACCACCTCGCCGGCGCCGAGCCCGGCGATCACCGCCACGATCTCGCGCGACAGCGGGGTCATCGGGGCCGCAGGCACCTCGCCTCGACCGCACCGAGCTTGGGGAGCGGCCGAAAGCTCACCTCGGTGCCGACGTCGATGCTGCGGGACCCGTCGGCGATCTCGACGCAGTGGAACAGGTATCTCGCGCCGTCGGGGGCGGCGACCGATCCCAGGCCGGCGGCGGCGTCGAACGCCACGACCACGCCGTTCACGGGACGATCTTGGAGATCGGCAGCTCGAGCAGGTCGGTCGCCCCGGCGTCGGACAGGGCGGGGATGATCAGGTTGATCGTGCGCTTGTCGACCACGCTCTCGACGGCGAACCCGCCGTTGGCGAGCTTCGACACCGTGGGCGACTTGGCCGACGGGAGGACGGCCAGCACCGCGTCGTAGGCGTCGGGGGCCACGTTGAGCTTGAGCAGCACCTTGGTCCTGGCGTCGAGGGCGCCGTTGAGCAGGGTCATCAGCTGGCTCATCGCGTGGCGCTTGTCGGGGTCGAGGCACGCCGCCTTGTTGGCGATGACCTCCGTGTAGCTGGTGAGGATGGTGTCGATCACCTTGAGCCCGGCCGCACGCAGGGCCCGTCCGGTCTCGGTGATCTCCACCACGCAGTCGGCGATGTCGGGGATCTTGGCCTCGCTCGCGCCGTAGCTGATGCGCACGTCGGCGTCGACGCCCTGGGCGGCGAAGTAGCGCCGGGTGAGCTGCGGGTACTCCGACGACACGCGCACGCCGTCGCCGAGCTCGGACACGTGGGTGACCGGCGAGTCGCCGGCGACCGCCACGACCATGCGGATCGGGTCCGACGTCGCCTTGGAGTAGCGCAGCTCGCCGAGGGTGACGACGTCGCTCGAGGTCTCCTCGACCCAGTCGCGACCGGTGATGCCGACGTCGAACAACCCCTCGGCGACGTACACCGGGATCTCCTGGGGGCGCAGGATGCGCACGTGGTCGATGCGCGGGTCGTCGATCGTGGCCGAGTAGTCGACGCTCGATGCCCGCACGACGTGCAGGTCGGCGGCCTCGAACAGCTCGAGCGTCGCCTTCTCGAGTGAACCCTTGGGCAGTACGAGCCGCAGCACGACGCCGAGGCTAAGGGACGGCCGTGCCGCAACGACACGCGGTTCCGGGGGTGATCCGTGGCAGGGTGATGGCGTGACGCAGGTGAGCGACCGTCCCGCCGGCTCGATCCTCGGAACGCGCGTGCTGCGCACCGAGGATCCGGGGCTGTTGCGCGGGCAGAACCGGTACATGAACGACCTCCAGGTGCCCGGCTCGCTGTGCGCCGTGTTCGTTCGTTCCGACGTGGCGAACGCCGCACTGGGCGCGGTCCACGTCGCCGACGCCGAAGCGGCACCGGGGGTCGCCGCGGTGTTCACGGCCGACAACCTCGGCGTGGCGCCGCACCACGGCTTCGTGACGGTGCACGCCGACTTCATCCACGCCCCGCTCGCCAGCGGGCGGGTGCGCTTCGTCGGCGAGCCGATCGCGCTGGTCCTCGCCGAGACCGCGAGCCAGGCGGCCGATGCCGCGGCGCTGGTGTGGGCCGACTACGACACCGACGCCGACCCGCTGGTCGATCCCCTGGACGCCATCGACGCCGAGGCCACCGCGATCTTCGCCGAGCACGGCTCGAACCAGGCGCTCGTCAGCATCGACCGGGACGCGGTCGACCTGGAGGCGGCGGCCGGCCCGGGCGGCCACGTCGTGCGCGGGCGCTACGTCAACCAGCGCATGGCCGTGGTGCCGATGGAGCCCAACGGCTGCGTGGCGGTGCCCGAACCGGACGGCCGGCTGACGTTCTACGCCTCGACCCAGATGCCCCACGGCCTGGCCGACCAGCTCGCCGGGGCGCTGGCGATCGAACGCGACGCGGTGCGCGTCGTCACGCCGCAGGTCGGCGGCGGGTTCGGCGGCAAGGCCGGCATCTGCCCGGAGTACTCGGCCGTGGCCGGCGCGGCGCGGTCGCTCGGTCGCCCGGTGACGTGGGTGCCGACCCGCAGCGAGGATCTGGTCAGCCTGCCGCACAGTCGCGCCCAGGTGCAGCACGCCGAGCTCGCCGTCGACGCCGACGGGCGGTTCCGCGCCCTGCGGGTGCGGCTGCTCGGCGACGCCGGCGCCTATCCGAGCATCGGCGCCTACCTCCCCGGCCTCACCAAGCGGATGTCGAACGGGGTGTACGAGATCGATGCGATCCAGTTCGACGTCGCCGTGGCGGTGACGAACACCACACCGACCGGCGCCTATCGCGGCGCCGGCCGCCCGGAGGCGACCGCCCTGCTCGAGCGCCTGGTCGGCCAGGCCGCCCTCGAGCTCGACATCGACCCGATCGAGCTGCGTCGGCGCAACCTGATCGCGCCGACGGCGTTCCCGTTCACGGCCCACAGCGGGGCGGTGTACGACAGCGGCAACTACGTGCTGCCGCTCGACGTCGCCGCCGACACCGTCGGCTACGTCGCCTTGCGCGAGGAGCAGGCGCGGCGCCGTGCCGCGGGTGATCGGATGCAGCTCGGCATCGGCGTCGCGACCTACGTGGAGATCACCGCCGGGGGCGACGACGGCGAGTTCGGTGCGCTCGAGGTGCACGAGGACGGCTCGGCGACCGTGCGCGCCGGCACCCTGTCGCACGGACAGGGCCACCAGACGGCGTACGCGATGCTCGTCCAGGACCGCACCGGCATCCCGGTCGAGCGGATCACCCTCGTCGACGGCGACACCGACCTCGTGCCACGGGGCGGGGGCACCGGAGGCTCGCGGTCGCTGCAGATCGGCGGGTCGGCGGTCGATCGGGCGGCGGTGGCACTGGTCGAGCGGGCACGCCGCCTGGCCGCGTCGATGCTCGAGGCCGACCCGGCCGACGTCGTGGTCGACACGACCCGCGGGACGATCGGCGTCGCCGGCGTGCCGGCCTCGGCGCTGACGTGGGCCGAGTTGGCCACCCGGGCGGCAGCGCTCCCCGAGCCCGAGACGCTCTCGGCCGAGGAGGTGTTCCGGCAGGACGGGTCGACGTTCCCGTTCGGCGCCCACATCGCCGTCGTCGAGGTCGACCTCGACACGGGAGCCGTGCGCCTCCTGCGCCACGTCGCGGTCGACGACTGCGGCACCGTGGTCAATCCCCTGCTCGTCGAGGGCCAGCAGCACGGGGGCGTGGCGGCCGGGATCGGTCAGGCGCTGTTCGAGGAGGTCCGCTACGACGCCACCGGCAACCCCGTGACCGCGACGCTCGTCGACTACGGCATCCCCACCGCCGCCGAGCTTCCGTCGTTCGAGGTGCTGTCGACCCACACCCCGACGCCGCTCAACCCGCTCGGGGCCAAGGGCATCGGCGAGGCCGCCACCATCGGCTCCACCCCGGCGGTGCAGAACGCCGTGGTCGACGCGCTGGCCCACCTCGGCGTGCGGCACGTCGATCTGCCGTGCAGCCCGCAACGGGTGTGGGAGACGATCCGCGCCGCCGAGGCGGGCGCCCCGCCCGACCCGTGGCGCGAGCCGCCGCCGGTCTTCGACGCCTTGCGCGCCGCCCGGGGTGATGCGGACACCGACGAGTCCGCCATCGACGACGCCGCCGGGATCTGACGCCGATGGCGCACGATCCGGAGACCGTGGCCATGAAGGCGAAGGTGCTGACGGTGAGCGACGGCGTCGTGCACGGCACGCGGGAGGACCGCAGCGGCGCCGCCCTCGTGGAGCAGCTCACCGGCGCCGGCTACGAGGTGGTCGATCACGTGGTGACCGCCGACGGCACGACCAACGTCGCCGGCGCGTTGGTGGCGATGGCCCACGACTTCGCCGGCCTGATCGTCACGACCGGCGGCACCGGCTTCGCCCCGCGCGACCAGACGCCCGAAGGCACGCGAGCCGCGATCGAGCGCGAGGCGCCCGGCCTGGCCGAGGCGATGCGCCTCGTCAGCCCGTTGGGACGGCTGTCACGCGGGATCGCCGGCGTGCGCGGGCAGGCGCTGATCTGCAACACGCCCGGCTCGCCGACCGGCTGCGTCGAGCAACTCGGCGCGATCCTCGACGTGCTCCCCCACGCCCTACGGCTGCTGCACGACGAGCCGGTCGGCCACTGATCGCCGCTTCGCCGATGTCGTGGTCGCGAGCGCGGTAACCACCGCCGTTGCCACCGCGCTTCGCGACCACATCACGGGGTCGTTCGGATCCGGGCGGGCGGCGGATTGGCGAATCGTGCCGATCAGGCGGCGATCGCCTGCAGGTAGCGGTCGAGCGAGTCGGCGACGGCCTGGTCGGCGCCGCCGACGATGTTCAGGCCCCAGGTGAAGCCGTAGAGGTCGTCGAACGCGATCCCGGCGAGACGGTGCTGCAGGTCGACGATCGTCGACGCGCCGACCGGGATGTAGTTCGGCACGCTGTGCATCACCGTGACGTGGCGCCGGTCGCCGGCGACGTGCAACGAGTCGCCGGCCAGCAGGACGGCCCGACCGCCCGGCGCCGCGGTCCAGTGGAGGGCGGCGCTGCCCGGGAAGTGGCCCGGCAGGTGCAGCAGGGTGACGGTCGGCGACAGCACGAGGCGGTCACCGTCCCACGTCCGCACCGCCGGTGACCGACGGCTGATCCACTCCTCGTCGGCGGCGTGGACGAGGATCGGCACGCCACCGAAGGCATCGCTCCACTCGACCATCGATGCGTAGAAGTGCGGGTGGGAGATGGCGATCATGTCGACGCCGCCGGCGTCGTTCAGCCGGTCGACGGCATCGGCGGTCACGACGCTGGTGCAGTCCCACAGGACGTTGCCGGCGTCGGCGCTCGGCACGAGCAGCGCCCGTTGCGGGATGGCGAAGCGCTCGTGGACGCCGACGCCGAGGAGGTCGTGGTCGGGCTCGATGCGCACGTGCAACTCGGCGGCGAGGACGTCGTGGGTCGTCCATCGTTGTCCGTCCCAGCCGACGTGCTGGCGGTCGTCGTCGCAGATCCGGCAGCGCTCGGGAGGCTGCGCCGCGGGCGGGTACTGGGTGCCGCAGGTCGAGCAGATGAAGCAGGTGGGTGCGGGCGAGGTGGTCATGGCCACCACGGTAGGCACTGCGATTGGTAGAAGTGAAGGTCCAATCAGTCGCTACTTTGTCAGACCAATGATCGACCTGTTCCTGGCCGACACGCCAGCGCGGCGGCGGTCGGAGGCGCTCTACGCACAACTGCGCGACGCGATCACCGGCGGGCGTCTCGTGGCGGGCGACCGCCTCCCGACCAGCCGCGAGCTCGCCGACGAACTGTGCCTCTCGCGCTCGACGGTCACCACCGTGTACGGCCGCCTGGTCGCCGAGGGCTTCGCCGCGGCGCGTCGCGGCGACGGCACGTTCGTCGCGGACGCGCTCGACGCCGGCGGCGGCGCGGCGGCGAACACGGCCGCGCCGCAACGTTCGTCCCGGCGATCGTCGGCGACCGTCGCCCCCATGTCGCCCCCGCCCGGCGGATGGGCCGCCGACCTGCGCACCGGACGGCCGGACCCGGCGCTGTTCCCGGTGGTCGAATGGCGTCGCAGCGTCCTCGCCGCCCTCCAGACCGCCCCGCCGGGGTACGGCGAACGGGCCGGGCTCCCCGCGCTGCGCCGGGCGATCGCGAGCTGGGTCGGCCGGTCGCGCGGCGTGGTGGCGTCGCCGGACGACGTGATCGTCACCTCCGGTTCGCAAGGTGCGTTCGACCTGTGCGCCCGGGCCCTGCTCGGCACGGGCGGCGCCGTCGCCGTCGAGAACCCGGGGTACCCCAACGCCCGCAACGCCCTCGCCCGGAGCGGGACCCGCGTGGTGCCGGTCGCGGTCGACGACGAGGGCCTCGTCGTCGAGCGACTCCCCCACGAGGCACGGTTGGTCTACGTGACGCCTTCTCACCAGGCGCCCACCGGAGTGGTGATGTCGCCGGGGCGGCGCCACGCCCTCCTCGCCGCCGTCGCGTCGAGCGGCGCCGCCGTGATCGAGGACGACTACGACACCGAGTACCGCTACGTCGACCGCCCGCTCGAGCCGTTGCATCGTCTCGACACCTCCGGGCGCGTCGTCTATGTCGGCAGCTTCTCCAAGACGCTGACCCCGTCGCTGCGCCTCGGTTTCGTCGTCGCCCCGCCGGCCCTGGCCGGCGACCTGCTCGCCACGCAGGCGCTCGCCGACTCCCACCCGCCGCACCTCACGCAGGCCGCCCTGGCCCACTTCATCACCACCGGCGGGTTCGAACGCCACCTGCGCCGCAGCCGGCGCGCCTACCGCTCGCGGCGCGAGCTGGTGCTCGACCGGGCCGCCGAGCTGCTGGCCGCCGGACTCGTCACGCGCCACTCGTCGTGCCCGGCCGGACTGCACGTGACGTTCGAGCTCGGCGCCGGCACCGATGCCGGAGCGATCGCCTCACGCCTGCACGACGCGGGGGTGGCCATCGACACCACCGACGAGCACTGGGTGGGCCCCCACCCGCCGGGCCTGATCGTCGGCTTCGGGCTCGCCGCACCGACCGAGCTCGCTCACGGCCTGGACACGCTGGCGGCCATCCTGCGCCGGGCCTGAGTTGCCGACCCGCGGTCGCCGGCGGCCCCGGTCAGTCGCCGAGGCGCTCGCCGGGTTGCGGTCGCGCCCCGTTGGCGAAGTCCCGCCACGGCATCGCCCGCTTGCCGGCCGGGCGCACCACCCGTAGGCGCAGCGCTCCGGCGCCGGTGCCGACGACGCCGTCGCCGGTGAGCTCGCCGACACCCAGCCCGCTCGGCCCGTCGGCCGGCTCCGCCTCGACCACGCCCAGGCGCTCACCGCGGAACGTCGTCCACGCGTCGCCGGCGCGCACCCAGCGGTCCACCTGCACGGCGGCGCTCGACCAGTCGAGGCGCCACTCGTCGGGCGTGAGCTTCGCCGCGTAGGACGGCTCGCCGACCTGCGGCTCGGGGGTCGGGAGGTCACCGGCGAGCACGTCGACGAGCAGGCGGGTGCCGACGTCGACCAGGTCCGCCCGCAGCTCCGCCGCCGTGACGCGACCACCGATCGGGACCTCGGCGCGTCGGTAGACGTCACCGGTGTCGAGGGTCTCGTCGACCGCCATGATGCACACGCCGGTCACCGGGTCGCCGGCGAGCAGCGCCCGCTCCACCGGTGCCGCGCCGCGCCACCGCGGGAGCAGGCTGAAGTGCACGTTGACCATCGGCAGCGCCGCCAGCACGTGCGGCCGGATCAGACGACCGAAGGCGACCACCACCCCGAGGTCGGCGCCGGTGGTGAGCACATCGTCGACCGTGTGGCTGACCGGCAGGCCGAGCTCGGATGCGGCCGACGACACCGGGCTCGGCGAGGTGGCGCTCCCCCGCCCGCGCCGACGGTCGGCGCCGGTGACGACGAGGGCGATCTCGTGGCCGGCACCGTGCAGCCCGCGCAGCGGCGGCACCGCCATCTCCGGCGTGCCGAGGAAGACGAGCCGGCGCGACGGCACTCAGCGCAGGCGCAGCCGGCGCCGGTCGCCGTCGGCGCTGCGGGCCGGGCGGCCCTCGCTGATGCGGCGGTACTCGTCCATCGCCTCACGGCGCTGGTCGGGGGTCATCCGGTCGAACATCAGCACGCCGTTGAGGTGGTCGAGCTCGTGCTGGAACATGCGCGCCTCGATCTCGTCGGCCTCTCGTTCGACCACGTCGCCGTTGATGTCGACGCCCTTCAGCAGCACGGTCTTGGGTCGCACCAGCTCGACGTAGAGGCCGGGGATCGACAGGCAGCCCTCCTCGTAGACCCACTCACCGTCGGACTCGGAGATCTCGGGGTTGAACACCACCTGCGGGTCGTCGCCGAAGTCCCAGACCACGACCTGCTTCTGCACCCCGATCTGCGGCGCGGCGAGGGCGAGGCCGTTGTCGGTGCTGTACAGGGAGGAGAACATCTCGTCGACGAGACGCACCGCCTTGCCGTCGACGTCGGCCACCGGGAGTGCCTTCGACTTGAGCACCGGGTCGCCGAAGGTGCGGATCTGCTTCGCCACACTGCCAGGCTATCGGTGCCATGACCGAGCCTCAGGAGACCAGCCAGTACTTCGCCGCCGCGCCGGCGGTGACGTCGGCCACCGAGACGGTGCGCGTGCGCTTCGTCACGCCGCCCTTGCTGCTGCGCACCGATCGCGGGGTGTTCAGCCACGGCCGCGTCGACGCCGGCACGGAGGTGCTGCTGCGCCAGGGCCCGCGCCCGGCATCCACCGGCACCTACCTCGACCTCGGGTGCGGCGCCGGCGTGATCGCGCTCACGTTGGGCCGGCGGGCACCCGACTCCCGGGTGGTCGCCGTCGACGTCAACGAGCGGGCGCGGACGCTGTGCGCCGCCAACGCCGTCGACAACGGCATCGGCAACGTCGAGGTGCTCGCCCCGGAAGCGGTCGACCCGGCCCTGCGGTTCGACGCGATCTGGTCGAACCCCCCGATCCGCGTGGGCAAGGCGGCGCTCCACGAGCTGCTGCTCACGTGGCTCGACCGCCTGACCGCCGACGGCACCGCCCACCTGGTGGTGCACAAGAACCTCGGGTCCGACTCGTTGCAGCGCTGGCTCACCGACGCCGGCTGGCCCACCGAGCGCCTGCTGTCGGCGAAGGGCTACCGCGTGCTCGCGCGTCACCCGCCCCTGACGCCACCGACGCCAACCGATGGGCGCCAGCATGGACCGTACGGACCTGCTGGCGCCCTTCGGTTGGCGTCCACGGGTCAGACGCGCGGGGGGTCGACGGCGATGCGGACCCGGGCGCCCTTCGGGCGGGTGGTGGCGATCAGGGCGGCGCCGAGCTCGTCCCACGTGGCCGCCCGCACCAGGTGTCGTCCGGGGGCGCCACCGACCGTGACCCCGGCGACGGCCCGCAGCTGATCGGCGACCTCGTCGCTGCCCGGCCCGCTGACCTCGGCGAGTGCCGACTCCGGCGGCAGTCCGAGCACGTGGCGCCGCTGCGCCTCCGGTTCGAGCAGCCGGGTCGGGTCGGCGAGCACGGCGGCGCGGATCACCTCGTGATCGGGCAGGAACGTCTGCACCAGCAGCCGCCCACCGCGCTCGCGGGGCCCGAGCAGCCGGGCGGCGCGCACCAGCAACGTCATCGCCTGCTCGGCCGCCCGGTACCGCGGGGCGAGCAGCTCGTGGTCGACGTCGAGGAACGCCACCACGTCGGCGTGGGACACGCGGTGCAGCACCGCTTCGGTGCCGACGTACACCTCGGCGTCGGCAGGCGGCGCGTCGTCGCGGCCGGTCACGGCCACCACCGGCCGTCCGGCGGCCGCCTCCAACTCCTCGCGCAGGCGGGTGACCCCGGGGCGCAGGTTGGCGAACGCGGTGCGCCCGCACACCTGGCAGACGGCCGGGCGAGTGGTCCCACAGCGGGCGCAGCGCAGCGTGGCGTCGTCGCCGAGGGCGACCGCCGCGGCGCAGCGTCTCGCAGCGCAGCAGCGCCCGACAGGCGCGACAGGCGAGGATGCGGCCCCGGCCGGGGGTGTTGTGCACGCACACGACGCGCGCTCCCGGTGTCCGCAGCGCGGCGATGAGCCGGGGCGTCACCAGCGAGGTCTTCCACGGCTCCTCGGCGCCGCGGTCGACCACCTCGACGATCGGCCACCCGGCGCGCGCCGACGACACCGGGAACCGCAACAGCGCACCACCGACCGCGTCGACGCCGGTCACGGTCGGGCACGGCGACGTCGCCACCACCCGGGCCCCGGCGCGACGCGCCCGCTCGACGAGCACGTCGCGGGCGTGCCAGGTGGGTGCGCGCTCCTCCTGCAGCGACTCGTCGTGCTCGTCGACCACGATCGCAGTGGCCAGCCCGGGGCACGGCGCCCACGCCGCGGCACGGGCGCCGACGACCACGTCGACGCCGGCGGCGGCCCGCGCCCACTCCCGTGGCACCACCGCCACCCGCAGGCCCCGTCGCGCCAGCGCCGCTCCCATCGCCGCTGCCCGCTCGACCGACGGCATCACCACCAGCGCCGGACCGTCGCCGCACGCCGCGACGATCGCCTCCAACGGCGACACCGCCGGCGGCACCACCACCACCACGTCTCCGCCGCTCGCCCGACACGAGACCGGCGAGGGTCGTCGGCGACGCCTCCACGGCCACCGCCGGCGCCGGCGTCGGCAGCCCGACGACGTTCGTCGGCGGGCTGGCGGTGTGCAGGAACGGGCGCAGTCGCCCGGCAGCCCACCGCTGCGACGCCCATGCCGCGAGCGACACGAGCGCCGGGTCGGGTCCGAGCGACGCCACCGCGGTCACCGGCTGCAGGCGCTCCGGCGCCACCTCACTGTCGGCCGGGTCGAGGGCGATCACCCAGCCCCGCACGCGCCTCGCGTGCAGCGGCACGCGCACGATGGTGCCGACCGCCAGGGTGATCCCCGCCGGGACGGCGTAGTCGAACTCCTTGTCGAGGCCGGTGACGTCGGGAACGACGCGCGCCACCCGCAGCGCGGGCGACGCCCCGGTCACACGCCGACGGCGGCCTTGAACTCGTCGAGGCGGCTGGTCTGCTCCCAGGTGAACCCGGGCTTGGACCGGCCGAAGTGGCCGTAGGCCGCCGTGTCGCGGTAGATCGGCCGCTTGAGATCGAGGTCGCGGATGATCGCACCCGGACGGAGGTCGAACACGCTGGTCACCGCCTTGACGATGACGTCGGGGTCGACGGTGTTGGTGCCGAACGTCTCGACGAGCACGCTCATCGGGTGGGCCACGCCGATGGCGTACGCCACCTGCACCTCGCACCGCTGGGCGGCGCCGGAGGCGACCACGTGCTTGGCCACCCAGCGGGCGGCGTAGGCGGCCGAACGGTCGACCTTGCTCGGGTCCTTGCCGCTGAACGCCCCGCCGCCGTGACGCCCCATGCCGCCGTAGGTGTCGACGATGATCTTGCGCCCGGTGAGGCCGCAGTCGGCGTGCGGGCCGCCGAGCACGAAGGTGCCGGTGGGGTTGACGTACACGTCGTAGGCGTCGTCGGCGAACGCGTCGGGGATCGTCGGGCGGATGACCTGCTCGATCAGATCGGGCCGGATGACCGAGTCGCGGTCGATGCCCTCCTGGTGCTGGGTGCTGATCAGCACCGTCTTCAGCGCCACCGGCACGCCGTCTTCGTACTCGTACGTCACCTGCGTCTTGCCGTCGGGGCGCAGGTACGGCACCTGGCCGGACTTGCGCACGGCCGCCAGGCGCTCGGCCAGGCGGTGGGCGGTCCAGATCGGCAGCGGCATCAGGTCGGGGGTCTCGTCGCACGCGTAGCCGAACATCATCCCCTGGTCGCCGGCGCCCTGGGCGTCGAGCGGGTCCTCGCCGGCCTGCCCACCGCGCATCTCCTCGGAGCTGGACACGCCCTGGGCGATGTTCGGGGACTGCTCGTCGATCGAGACGATCACGCCGCACGTGCCGCCGTCGAACCCGTACAGCGCGTCGTCGTAGCCGATCGACTTGATCGTCTCGCGGGCGAGCTTGGGGATGTCGACGTAGGCCGTGGTGGTGATCTCACCGGCGATGACGCACAGCCCGGTGGTGAGCAGCGTCTCGCAGGCGACACGACCGTTGGGATCCTCGGTGAGGATCGCGTCGAGCACCGAGTCGCTGATCTGGTCGGCCATCTTGTCGGGGTGGCCTTCGGTCACGCTCTCGGAGGTAAAGGTCCAGCGGGACATCGTCATCCTTCGTCGTTGGGTGCTGGTGTCTGGGTTGGGGGCGTTCGGTCAGGCGTCGACGGGCTCGTCGAGCGTCTCGTCCCCGTCCACCGCGGCATCCTCGGCGGGCTCCGGGTGCTGCACCTCGGTCCACTGGATCTTGTCGGCGGCGATCTCCTCGAAGCCGATGCTGAGCGGCTTGCGCGACACGGAGGACACCTGCGGGGGCACCATGTGGCCGAGCCCGTCACCGAGGTGGTTGAAGTAGGCGTTGATGTTGCGCGCCCGTCGAGCGGCCAGCGTGACCAGCCCGAACTTCGACTCCACACGGCCGAGGAGCTCCTCGATCGGCGGGTTCATCATCGTGTCGTGGGTTCGTTCCATCGCTGGCGGCTACTCCTGGGGTCTCGCGCGGGGCCCTTCGCGGCCGTGCAATGATACCGGCAACGTCACGACGTTCGCCGGGGCCGCGAGCGGGCTCCGTCGATGATCCGCAGCATCTCGTCGATCGTCGTGCCGAGGTCGTCGTTCACCACCACGAAGTCGGCGAGCTCGAGACCGACCGGCTCCTCGGTCTCGGCCTTGCGCAGGCGGGCGAGCACCTTCTCCTCGCGGTCGCCGCGCTCGCGCAGGCGGCGCTCCTGCTCCACCCGGGTCGGCGGGAGCACGAAGATCAGCATCGCGTCGGGCTGCACCCGCTTCACCTGCTGGGCGCCGTCGACCTCGATCTCGAGCACCACGTCACGCCCGACGGGCGGTCGGGGCAACGGCGTGCCGTAGAAGTGCCCGAGGAACTCGGTCCACTCGAGGAAGCCGCCCTCGTCGATGTGGGCGCGGAACTGCTCGGGCGTGACGAACTCGTATGCGCTGGCCGCCTCGCCCGGGCGGCGGGCGCGGGTCGTCCACGATCGTGACAGCCAGAGGCGTGGGTCGCGGCTGACCAGGCGATCGGCGATGGTGCTCTTGCCGACGCCTCCTGGCCCGGAGATGACGATGGTGAGGGGTGGCGCGCCCGCCGTGTCGTGTGCGGCCTGGAGGCCCGGGGTCACCCGAGGGCGTTCAACAGCGCCGAGCGCTGCACCGAGCCCAGACCCTGGATGCGCCGGTTCGGCGCGATGCCGACCTCGTCCATGACCTTGCGCGCCTTGACCTTGCCGACGCCGGGGAGCGATTCGAGCAGGGAGACCACCTTGAGCTTGCCGATGTTGGGGTCGTCGGACTTCAACGCCTGATCGAGCCGGAGGGTGCCCATCTTGAGACGGGCCTTGATCTCCGCCCGCGCCGCACGCGCTTCCTTGGCCTTCTCCAGCGCGGCAGCTCGCTGTTCAGGAGTAAGAGGAGGAGGTGTAGCCATGATGGCAACGCTAGCGCAGGTCACGGCCTGCGCCGGGGATCACGCCTGGTGCAGCGCACCGAGCAGGATGGCCGCCGCCCGAGGGTCGGCGAAGGTCGCCGTGCCCACCTGGACCGCCGACGCACCGGCGAGCACCATCTCGGCGGCATCCCAGGCGGTGCGCACCCCCCCGACGCCGATGATCGGCAGGCCCGGCACGGCGACGGCGACGTCGTGGACGGCACGCACGGCGACCGGGTGGATCGCCGGTCCGGACAGCCCGCCGCCCCCGGCGCCCAGCGCCGGGGCGGCGGTGTGCTGGTCGTAGGCCAGCCCGAGCAGGGTGTTCACGCAGGTCACCGCCTCCGCGCCGGCGTCCGCTGACCGCCGCGGCCACGGCGACGAGCCGGTCGGTGTTGGGGCTGAGCTTCGCCCAGCAGGGTCGGCCGGCGGCCGCCGACACCGCGGCCACCACCGCCGCCGAGCGCTCGGCGTCGTGGGCGAACAGGTGAGCGCCGCCGTCGAGGTTGGGGCAGGACAGGTTGACCTCCACCGCCACGACACCGGCGGGGCACTCGCCCACCATCGCGGCGGCCTGTTGGTACTCGTCGAGGGTGCGCCCCCAGATGCTCACCACGACGGTGGCACCGGTTCCGAGCAGGCCCGGGAGCACGTCACGCTGCCAGGCGGCGAGGCCCGGTCCCTGCAGTCCGACGGCGTTGAGCATCCCGGCGGTCGTGGGGTGGAGCCGTGGCGCCGGGTTGCCGGCCCATTCGAACGCCGCCAGCGACTTGGTGACGAAGGCGCCGAGCGCGGCAAGGTCGAGCAGCCCGGCGAGCTCGGTGCCGTAGCCGGCGGTGCCGGACGCCGTCATCACGCCGTTGCGCAGGCGGACCGAGCCGATCTGCACCGGCTGGGCCAGGGCCCGGGCGGCCGCGCCCACGCCGCTCGTCATCGCTCGGGGCTGCGCCCCGGACCCCATCGGCGTCGCACGCGCTCGCCGCGCATGGTGCTCCTGCAGCGAGGTGACGGTGAGCGGCTCGCCGCGCTGCTCGATGAGCCCCTGCACCGCGGCGAGCGCGGCGCTGACCGTCGTGACGCAGGCGACGCCGTGGAGCACCGACGCCTTGCGGATCTGCTCGCCGTCGGAGCGCCCGCCCCGACCCTGCATCGTGTTCACGACCAGGGTGACCTTCCCCGACGCGATCAGGTCGACGGCCGTCTTGGCCCCCTCGGCAACGCCACCCGGTTCGACCTCGGACACCTTGGCCAGCACCTCGTCGACCGGGTGGTTGAACCCGGCGAGGTAGTCGGCCGTGCCCCGGGTGGCGACGATGCCCATTCCGAGCGCCCGCAGCCGCTTCACCATCGCCAGTCCGGCCGGCTTGCTCTGGTCGTTGAGCGACAGGAACACGGTGCCCACCGCGTCGAGCTCGGTGCCGGCGGCGAGCTCGGCCTTGTGGAAGGCCCGCCCGAACGTGACGTCGATGCCCATCACCTCGCCGGTGGAGCGCATCTCCGGCCCCAGCGCCGGGTCGACGTCGGGGAACCGCGAGAACGGCAGCACCGCCTCCTTCACCGCCACCAGGCCACCGGCCGCGAGCACCGACTCGCGCAGCAGTCCCTCGGTCGCGCAGCTCGGACAGGGTGGCCCCGAGCATCACGCGTGCGGCGACCTTGGCGAGGGGCACCCCGGTCGCCTTGGCCACGAACGGCACGGTGCGGCTGGCCCGGGGGTTCGCCTCGATGACGTACACGGTCGAGCCGACGACGGCGAACTGCACGTTGATCAGCCCGCGCACGTCGAGGCGCTCGGCGATCGCCCGCGTGTACGCCTCGATGACCTCCACCACCCACGGCACCAGGGTCGGCGGTGGGATCGCACACGCCGAGTCGCCGGAGTGCACGCCGGCCTCCTCGACGTGCTCCATCACGCCGCCGATGTACACGTCGCCGGTGTGGTCGCGGACCGCGTCGACGTCGACCTCGATGGCGTCGGACAGGAAGCGGTCGATCAGCACCGGGCGCTCGGCGGAGAGGCCGCCCTCGCGCCCGAGCGAGCCGGTGTTCGGCCCGCCGGAGCGTTCGAGCCCGATGATCTCGGCCAGGGCCGACGCCAGCTGGGGCTCGTCGTGCACGATGCGCATCGCCCGGCCGCCGAGCACGTAGCTCGGGCGCACCAGCACCGGGAAGCCGACGCCGACGCCGGCGACGACCTCGAGCGCCTGGGCGAGGTCGACGGCGGTGCCGCCCGGCGGCTGCGGGATGCGCAGCTCGTCGCACAGCGCGTTCCACTTCTCGCGGTCCTCGGCCGCGTCGATCGAGTCGGCCGACGTGCCCGCCACCAACTCGGGCGGGATGAGCGACGCCAGCTTGAGCGGCGTCTGTCCACCGAGCGACACCACCACCTTGGGGGCGACGCCGCCGGCCGCCGCGGTCTCGGCGGCGATCACGTTGGCGACGTCCTCGGCCGTGAGCGGCTCGAAGTACAGCCGGTCGGACGTGTCGTAGTCGGTGGACACGGTCTCCGGGTTGCAGTTGATCATCACCGTCTCGTAGCCGGCGTCGCGCAGGGCGAAGCTGGCGTGGACGCAGCAGTAGTCGAACTCGATGCCCTGGCCGATGCGGTTGGGCCCCGAGCCGAGGATCACGACACGCGGCCGGTCCGACGGCTGCACCTCGTCGGCGTCCTCCCAGGTCGAGTAGTGGTACGGCGTGCTCGCGGCGAACTCGGCGGCGCACGTGTCGACGGTCTTGTAGGTGGGGTGCACCCCGGCGGCCGATCGTGCCGCCGGCGACCCGATGCGCGTCGACGCCCCAGAGGTGGGCGAGCTGGGCGTCGGCGAAGCCGAGACGCTTGGCGCGCCGCCAGTCGCGGCGGGTCATCGTCTCCGGGCTCTGGTCGTCGAGGTGCCGGCGCTCCTCGACGATCGCCAGCATCTGGTCGAGGAACCACTCGTCGATGCGGCAGCGCTGGTGGACCTCGTCGACCCCGACCCCGCGTCGGAGCAGCTCACCGACCTGGAAGATGCGCTCGGGGGTGGGCACCTCGATCGCCGCCAGCAGTTCGGCGTCGGTGGCGGTGGCGAACGACCCCTCGGCGGGGTCGGCGTTGAGCCCGAGGCGCCCTGCTCGAGCGAGCGCAGCGCCTTCTGCAGCGACTCGGGGAAGGTGCGTCCGATCGCCATCACCTCGCCGACCGACTGCATCTGCGTGCCGAGCACGGCGGCGGTGCCGGGCAGCTTCTCGAACGCCCACCGGGGCACCTTGGTGACCACGTAGTCGATCACCGGCTCGAACGACGCCGGCGTGGCCCGGGTGATGTCGTTGGTGATCTCGTCGAGGGTGTATCCGACCGCCAGCTTGGCCGCCATCTTGGCGATCGGGAATCCGGTCGCCTTGGAGGCCAGGGCCGACGATCGCGAGACGCGCGGGTTCATCTCGATCACGACCTGGCGCCCGGTGACCGGGTCGAGGGCGAACTGCACGTTCGAACCGCCCGTCTCGACGCCGACGCGGCGGATGCAGGCGAACGCCTCGTCGCGCATGCGCTGGTACTCGACGTCGGTCAGCGTCTGGGCCGGGGCCACGGTGATCGAGTCGCCGGTGTGCACGCCCATCGGGTCGACGTTCTCGATCGAGCAGATCACCACGCAGTTGTCGGCGCGGTCGCGCATCACCTCGAGCTCGAACTCCTTCCAGCCGGCGATCGACTCCTCGACGAGGATCTCGCCGATCGGGCTGGCGCTGAGCCCGGTCGCGGCGAGGCGTTCGAACTCGGCGAGGGACGTGGCGATGCCGGTGCCGCGGCCACCGAGGATGTAGGCCGGGCGGATGATCACCGGCAGCCCGATGGCGTCGAGCGCCGCGTCGGCCTCGTCGAGGGAGCGGGCGATGGCGGAGCGGGGAACGTCGAGGCCGATCTCGACCATCGCCTCCTTGAACCGCTCGCGGTCCTCGGCGGTGGCGATGGCCGTGGCGTCGGCCCCGATCATCTCCGGTCGCCCGGGCACGCCGATGCGTCCCTCGCCGTACAGGGCCATGGCGATGTTCAGGCCGGTCTGGCCGCCGAGCGTCGGCAGCACGGCGTCGGGACGCTCGCGGTCGATGATCGCCGCCAGCACCGCCGGCGTCAGCGGCTCGATGTAGGTGCGGTCGGCGAAGTCGGGGTCGGTCATGATCGTCGCCGGGTTGGAGTTGGCGAGGATCACGCGGTAGCCCTCCTCGCGCAGCACTCGACAGGCCTGCGTGCCGGAGTAGTCGAACTCGCACGCCTGGCCGATCACGATCGGTCCCGAGCCGATGACGAGGATCGACGTGAGGTCGTCGCGGCGCGGCATGTCAGGCCGACCCCCCGATCGGGCGTCCGGGAGCCCGGCGGGCTCGTCGGCGGGCGAGCGGCATGGGAATCGGCGCCGGGGCCCATCCCCCACCGCGGTGGGAGATCATCCGCTCGGCGAAGCGGGCGAAGAGGTAGCTGCTCTCGTGCGGTCCGGGGCCGGCCTCGGGATGGTGCTGCACCGAGAAGGCGTTGGCGTCGTGGGCCTGCAGGCCCTCGCAGACGCCGTCGTTGAGGTTGACGTGGGTCATCGTGCCGCCACCCGCTCCAGGCCGTCGGGAGCCACGGCGAAGTTGTGGTTCTGGCTGGTGATCTCGATCGCCCCCGTCGTGAGGTCGCGCACCGGGTGGTTGGCGCCGTGGTGGCCGAACGGCAGCTTCACCGTGGACGCCCCGAGCGCCGACACCGAGCAGCTGGTGGCCGAGGCAGATGCCGAAGATCGGCACGCCGGTGCCGAGCAGGTCACGGATGACGTCGACGGCGCCGGCGACGCAGCCGGGTCGCCCGGACCGTTGGAGAGGAAGATGCCGTCGGGCTCGAGCGCCATCGTGTCGGCGGCCGGCGTGGTGGCCGGCACCACCTCGACGGTGCCGAGCGTCGACAGGTGGCGCAGGATCGTGCGCTTGATGCCGTAGTCGTAGGCGACGATGCGCCGCCCGCTGCCGTCGCCGACCGTGTAGGGCTGCGCCGTGGTGACGGTGGCGACGAGGTCGAGGCCGTCGGTGCCGGGCTCGGCGGCGGCGGCGCGGCCGACGGCGTCGATGTCGCCGGCCGGGCCGAACGCGCCGGGCAGAGCGCCGGTGTCGCGGATCAGCCGGGTCAGCCGGCGGGTGTCGATGCCGGTGATGCCGGGAACGCCGTAGCGGCGCAGCATGGTGTCGAAGTCGCCCTCGGCGCGACGGTTGCTCGGGCGCCGGGCCAGCTCACGAACGACGACGCCGCGGCAGAACAGCCGGCGCGACTCGAAGTCGCGCTGGTTGACGCCGTAGTTGCCGATGTGCGGGTTGGTGAACGTGATGATCTGCCCGGCGTAGCTCGGGTCGCTGACGATCTCCTGGTAGCCGGTCAACGCGGTGTTGAAGATCAGCTCGCCGGTGGCGACGCCCGTCGCTCCGAACAGCTCGCCCTCGAACGTCGAGCCGTCGGCGAGGACGAGGACACCCTCGGGACGATGCATATTCATCCGTTCCATTGTATGTTCATTCATCTGCTTGCCACCCCGTCGATCACGGTCGGCGCGCCGGCCAGCACCGTGTGTCGCACCCGGCCGTGCAGCGTCCGGCCGACGAACGGCGTGTTGTGGCTGCGGCTCGCCAGTCGCGCCGGCACCACCTCCCAGCTGGCCGTCGGATCGAACACGGTGAGGTTGGCCGGCTCGCCGGCGGCGATCGGTCGGCCGTGACCCGACAACCCGGCGATCGCCGCCGGGCGCCAGGACAGCGCGCCGACGATCTCGACGAGCGACATCCCCGCTCGCTGCAGCACCGGCAGGCACACGCCGAGCGCCGTCTCCAGCCCGACCATCCCGGGCGGCGCCTCGTCGAGCGGCCGCTCCTTGTCGCTGGCCGGGTGCGGGGCGTGGTCGGTGGCCACGGCGTCGATCGTGCCGTCGGCCAGCCCGACGGCCAGGGCCTCGACGTCCGCGGCGGTGCGCAGCGGCGGGTTGACCTTGAACACGGGGTCGAAGCCGCGCAGCGCGTCGTCGGTGAGGCTCAGGTGGTGGGGAGCGGCCTCGGCGGTGATCGTCAGTCCCTCGGCCTTCGCCGCCCGCACCATCTCGACGCTCCGCGCCGTCGACAGGTGCAACAGGTGCAACCGGGCACCGGTGAGCCGGCACAGCTCGATGTCGCGGTGCACCATCAGCTCCTCGGCCACGGCCGGCCATCCGGGGAGGCCGAGGTCGCTGCAACAGCGTCCTTCGTGCATGACGGCGCCGCGGGTGAGCGCCGCCACCTCGCAGTGCTGGGCGAGCACCATGTCGAGGTCCCAGCGAGTACTCCATCGCCCGGCGCATGAGGAGCGGGTCCTGCACGCCCGTGCCGTCGTCGGTGAACAGGCGGACGCCGGCCGCCACCAGTTCGGCGTAGGGAGCGAGCACCTCGCCGGCGCGCCCGACGGTGATGCAGCCGCTCGGGTGGACGTCGCACAGCCCGGCGCGCTCGCCGAGCGCGCGGACCATTTCGACGACGCCCCGCGCGTCCGCCGGCGGATCGGTGTTGGGCATCGCCACGACCGCCGTGTACCCCCCGAGCGCGGCGGCCCGGCTCGCCGTCTCGACCGTCTCGGCGTCCTCGCGGCCCGGCTCGCGCAGGTGGGCGTGGAGGTCGACGAACCCCGGGGACACCACGCAGCCGCGGGCGTCGAGCACGGTGTCGCCGTCGGCCCTCGCCACGCCCTCGGTCACGGCGACCACGCGTCCCGCCTCGACCACCACGTCGCCGGCGCGCTCGCCCGCCTGGTCGACGATCCGCCCGCCGGCGATCACCAGGCGCGTCACAGCTCGGCCTCGCTCCCGGGGCCGGCGAGCAGGTCGAACAGCACCGCCATGCGCACCGCCACCCCGTTGGCCACCTGCTGGGTGATCACGGCGCCGGGCAGCTCGGCCGGATCGACGAGGATCTCGACGCCGCGGTTCATCGGGCCGGGGTGCATCACGAGGGCGTGCTTGCCGAGGCGCTCGGCGCGAGCGGCCGTCAGCCCGAAGCGCTCGCTGTACTCGCGCATCGAGGGGACGACGGCGTCGTGCGTGCGCTCGCGCTGCATCCGCAGCAGGTAGAGCACGTCGACCTCGCCGACGACGGCGTCGAGGTCGGCGGTGGTCGGCACGTCGGTCACCGGCGGCAGCAGCGTGACGGGGGCGACGAACGTGACGTCGGCGCCGAGCAGGGCGAACACCTCGGCCGTGCTGCGGGCGACGCGCGAGTGCTTGATGTCGCCGACGATCGCCACGCGCAGGCCGTCGAGCCCGCCGGTGCGGGCGAGCGCGCCGCGCACGGTGTAGGCGTCGAGCAACGCCTGCGTCGGGTGGGCGTGCCACCCGTCGCCGCCGTTGACGATGCTGGCGGTGGTCCAGCGCGACACCTGCCACGGCACCCCGCTGGAGCGGTGGCGGATCACGAACGCGTCGACCCCCATCGCCGCGACCGTCTCGATGGTGTCGCGGAGGCTCTCGCCCTTGTTCACGCTCGACGAGCCGACGGTGAACGTCATCACGTCGGCCGACAGCCGCTTGGCCGCCGTCTCGAACGACAGCCGGGTGCGGGTCGAGTCCTCGAAGAACAGGTTGCAGACGGTGCGGCCACGCAGCGCCGGCACCCGCGGGTTGGGGCGGGCGTTGACGGCGGCCATGTGATCGGTGAGCTCGAGCAGCCGGTGCACCCCGTCGACCCCGAGCTCGCTGATCGAGCGCAGGTGCTTCACGAGACGCCCGATCACTGGTCACCCGGTTCTCGATTCGAGACCGGGCCAGATCGATGGCAGATCCACGCGGTCACGAGATCACCACGCCGGCGGCGGTGGCGACCACCGTCTCGTCGAGGCTGGTCGGCAGGTTCTTGCCGACGTAGTCGGGCCGGATCGGCAGCTCACGGTGCCCGCGGTCGACGAGCACGGCGAGCTGCACCGCGCGCGGCCGGCCGTAGTCGGCGAGGGCGTCGAGCGCCGCCCGCACGGTGCGCCCGGTGAACAGCACGTCGTCGACGAGCACGACCGTCGCACCGTCGAGGGGCACCGGGAGGTCGCTGCGTCCGGCCGGGGTGACCGGGCGCAGGGCGATGTCGTCGCGATAGAGGGCGACGTCGATCGCTCCGACGGGTACGTCGCGCTCGATGCGGGCGACCTCACCGCCGAGCTGCTCGGCCAGCCACACGCCGCCGCGCTGCAGGCCGACGAGCACGACGCCGTCGAGGCCCCGGTTGCGCTCGACGATCTCGTGGGCGATGCGGGTGATCGCCCGGCGCACGTCGTCGGCGCCGAGCACCGTCTTGGGTGCCGCGCTGGGCACCAGAGGTTGCTGCGTCATCGGTTCCTCCGTCCGGGCCTCACGGGACCCGCTTCACGGTCGGTGGGTCAAGCTAGCAGCCACCCGCCGCCGGCGCGAGGTCCTTGGCGAGCATCGAGACGCGGGCGCCGTACGGAGTCTCCTGCTGACCGACCTCGACGAAGCCGAGGCGCTGGTGGAACCGCAGCGAGCCGTCGTTGCGCGGCCGCAGGTTCACCTCCAGGAGGAACCAGCGCGCCGTGGTCCGTCGTTCCACCTCGGCGTACAGCGCGGTGCCGATCCCGCGATCACGGTGGCGTTCGTCGACGGCGACCCGGTCGAGGTAGGCGAAGTCGTCGTAGCGGGCGGCGAACCAGCGGTAGTTGACGCTGCCGTAGTCGGCACCCGGGGCGAGCACCAGGCAGAAGCCGGCCAGCTCGCCGCCGACCTCGGCGGCCAGCGCGATCGAGCACTGCCCCACGAGGTGCTGCGAAGCGCTCACCGTCGAGGCTGCCGACGGCCGGCGTGTTGGCCTCGTTGATGGCGAGCGCGGCGCCGTGCTCGTCGGCTCGGAGATCGCGGACGACCGCCCCGGCGTCGTTCACCCTGAGATCCACGGCCGGTAGTCAACCACGCCGTCGGGAGCGCAACCGGAGGGCACCAGCTGGTCCGTACGGTCCAGCCCGTGCCCTCCGGTTTCACAGCGTCGACGGCGCCGGTCGCTACACCTCGTCGCAGGGCACGCCGAGGGCCAGCCGGCCGGCGTGGCGCAGCGTCGCCTCCGGGTTCAGGGGGTGGAATCGAGCGGCGCGGATGTCGCGGCACGCCCGCTCGAGCGGCGAACCCTTGAAGAACGACGCACCGCCGACGACGTCCATCGCCAGGTCGCAGATCTCGGCCCCGGCGAGGGCGATCTCGCGCTTGGCGGCCATCACCGCGGCCACCGTCTCCATCGACGGGAGCGGGTCGTCACCGACCACGGCGAGCGCCCCCTCGTGGGCCCACGCCGGCGACGCGCGCCTTGTGCGACATCAGCCCGATCTGGCGCTGCACGCCCGGGTCGTCGGACCGCGCCGCACACGCGGAGATGGCGTGCTGCAGGGCCGCTTCGGTGATGCCGAGGTAGACGCCGTCGACGATCGAGAAGGCGATGCTGGCGATCACCTGGAGCGGCGGGTCGAGCACGCCGTACGGGCGATCGGCGAGCACCCGCTCGTCGGGAACGAAGACCTCGTCGATCGTGACGTCGTTGCTGCCGGTGCCGCGCATGCCGAGGGCGTCCCAGTTGTCGTGGACGGTGACGCCGGGACCGAACGGCACGGCCATGTTCAGCACCCGCGGCCCGCGCTCGGGGTCGTCGTACACGAACATCGTCGACATCACCGAACCGGCCGGCGACTGGCTGGCGAAGGCCTTGACCCCGCTCACGCGGTAGCCGCCGTCCACCTTCACCGCCGAGCCCCGGGGCCGGGTGAAGTCGCCGCCGCCGGTGGACACGAGCACGATCCCGTCGTCGACGACGCGGCGCAACGTCGCCTCGGCGCCGGGGAGACCACGTCGATAGCGCCACGCGGTGAACGCCGTCACGTGCTGGTGCATCGACATCGCCAGCGCCGTCGACCCGCAGTGGCGGGCGAGCTCGCGCATGACGGCCGAGACCTCGGCGATCGTCGCTCCGTGCCCACCGAGCTCCGTCGGGCACGGCGAGCGCGAGGAAGCCGCGCTCGCGGAGGTGGTCGAACGAGTCGCCGACCCACGAACCCTCGAGGTCGTGGCGGCAGGCCGAGGCGGCGAGCGCCACTCCGGCTTCAGCGGCCCACGCCCGCAGGTCGTCGGCCCGGTCGGCGCCCGTGGCCGGTGGTGTCATCGTCATGGTCATCATGAGCATCGAGCATCGTGACGAATACGAGTCGCTTCCAGTCCGCGATCTGGACCCAACTGGTACAGATTCAGGACTTCACCCGGCGGCCTGGTGGCGCGACACTGCACCATGGCCGAGTACGACCGCTTCTGCCCCATCTCGCTCGGCAGCGAGGTGCTCGCCGACCGCTGGACGCCGCTGATCCTGCGCGAGCTGATCATCGGCAGCACCCGCTTCAACGACATCGCCCGTGGTCTCCCCAACATCTCCCGGTCGCTGCTGTCGCAGCGGCTGCGACACCTCGAGCGCAAGGGGGTGGTCGAGCGCTGGCCGGCACCCGGCGGGCGCGGCAGCGAGTACCGGCTGACCCCGGCCGGCAAGGACCTCGAGCAGGTGGTGATGGCGCTGGGGCTCTGGGCGGTGCAGTGGCTCTACCAGGACATCGACCCGGACGGGATCGACGCCGTGACGCTGATGTGGTGGATGCACCGCCACATCGACTCGTCCGAGCTGCCGCCCGGCCGGGTGGTCGTGCAGTTCGACCACACCGCGCCCGAGCGCACCTCGATCTGGGTCGTGCTCGACCGCGGCGAGCCGTCGGTCTGCGTGCAGCACCCCGGGTTCGACGCCGACGTGGTGGTGGTCGGCACGACGCGGACGCTCGGCGAGGTGTTCAGCGGCATGACGACGTGGCGCCGCGCCCTCGCCGACGGTGCCCTGCGCGCCGAGGGCGCACCGCACATCATCCGTCACCTGCCGCGGTGGTTCGGCAGCAGCCCGTTCGCAGCGGCGGTGCACACGGCGTCGAGGCGCCACGCCGCACCGGGCTGATCTATCCGGCCGCCGCGACCGGGTTGGTGCCCGGACAGTTGGGCGCCGCCGCCACGCCGTCCGGGCCGGGCTCGACGCGCGCGCGCCACGAGGACGTTGTCGTCGATGTCCTGGCGCCAGCGCACCACCGAGAACTCACCGCCGGGGACGATCAGCGACTCGATGAACTGGCGCTGCGGGTCGCCGTCGGGGTAGAGGTTCATGTCGAGCACGAGGTAGTCGACGACCGACGCGCTCGGGAACGCGGTGCAGTCGGTCGACGTCGGGGTCCACGCGCCCCAGTACGCCGGCCAGAACGGGTTCGGCCAGTCGTAGGAGCCCTCGCGTTGGGACAGGTGCGGGCCGATGTCGTAGGACGACGTGACCACCGCGTCCTCCGGCACCAGGTCGACCGCCGACTGCATCGCCGCGGCCCGCGGGTTGTGCTGGGCCCACACGCCGTAGAGCTCACCGGCCGGCGACGGCGACCAGGCCACGTTGGTGATCCACGCGCACGCCACCAGCCAGCCGGCGAGCAGCACCGAGCGCCGCCGGGGGTGCGGCCAGCGGCGCGTCCAGCGGACCACGTTGTGCGCCCCCTCGATCGCCGCGATCATGAACGGGGCGATCATGATGGCCGTGTACTGGTACTCGATGCGCCGGGCGTACACCTGGCCGCCGATCACGCTCGCCAGCATCTGCGGCAGCGCCATCAGCAGGTGCAGCGGGCTGGCGAGGGGCATCCACCCGAGCGGCCACAACAGCTTCTTGTAGAACACGATGCGGTCGTGCTGCACGGCGTCTCGCACCACCCAGTTCGGGTGGCGGAGGATCGTGCGGGCGATGCCCGGGAACGTCCCGCCGTAGTCCCCGAAGAAGTTCTGCAGGTAGAAGGCCTGGTTGCCGTGGTTGAAGTGCGGGATGACCAGCTGCGTGGCGACCAGGTACCAGACGGCGCCGAGGGCGGCGATCGCACCGGACATCCGCAGGTCGTGGCGCACGGTCGGGCTGCGACGGTTGGTGATCGCGAGGACGAGCGCCATCATCACCACCGCCAGGGCGACGTCCTCGCGGGTGATCAACGCCAGCACGACGAACACGAAGCACCAGCGCCAGCGCTTGGTCGTGGCGAAGTACCAGGCGAACAGGAACGGCGTGATCGCCAGCGCCTCGGGGTGGAAGTTCACCCAGGCGATGAACTGGACCGGCGTGTACACGAGGTAGATCAGCGCGAAGAGCAACCCGACGACCGGGCGCCGGAAGCGGGCCGTGGCGATGAGGTACACCGGGAGCGCGCCGAGGCCGAGCAGCGTGTTCTGCACGACGTACAGGAACGACGGCCCGGCGCCGAGCCAGTAGAACGGCGCCAACAGGTAGAAGACCGGGTTGAAGTGGTGGCCCCAGACGTCGAGGCCGCGGACGCTCATGAACGTCGGGCCGCCGCGCGACACCAGCCAGATCGCCTGGTCGTAGATCCCCATGTCGTACGACCAGGTGCCGAAGCCGCGCTGGTTGCGCACCCCGAGCACGCCGAACAGGGCCGCGAAGACGCCGACGCCGACGAGCACCAACGTGAGGCAGATGGTCGACTCGTGGTCGCGGATCCACCGCCACTCGGCGGCGAGGCGCTCCCGGCGCCCGCCGACGGTGCGCACCGGCTTCGTGCCGACCGCAGCCACGCGATCGGCGGCGACGCCGTCGGCCGCGCTCACTGGTGCACCGTCACCACACGTGACGCTTCCCAGTCGGAGTCGGTGCACCAGTGAGCCGAAGACCGAGCCTGATGGTTCGCTCGCTCGAAGACTCGCTCGCTCACCCGCCTGCCGCGTCCCCGCGCTCGGAGCCCCGCCGTTGCGGAGGTCGCCGGCCAGCGCGGCGAGCACGCCGTTGACGAAGCGCCCGCTGTTGTCGGTGGAGAACCGCTTGGCCAGCTCGACCGCCTCGTCGATGACGACGGCGACGGGCACGTCGGGACGCTCGGCCAGCTCGAAGGCGCCGAGGCGGAGCACGACCAGGTCGAGGATCGGCATGCGGGCGAGCGACCAGCCCTCGGCGCGCCTGGCGATGGCGCTGTCGAGGCGCTCACGCTCGGCGGCGACGCCGGTGACGAGCAGCGTGGTCAGCTCGTCGGCGGGCACCACCTGACCGGCGAGCACGTCCTCGACGGGCACGTCCTTCTGGGCGGCCTCGTACAGCAGGTAGAGGGCCCGCTCGCGGGCGTCGGAGCGACGATCCGCTCGCCGGGCCCGCGGCGCGGGTTCGCTGTCGGTCACTGGTGCACCGTCACGTGATGCGACTCGTCCAGGTCGCCGATGGTGCACCCGTGACCGAAGAACGTGCTTGTTCGTTCGCTCGCTCGAAGACTCGCTCGCTCATCAGACGCGAGTGATGTACTCGCCGGTCCTCGTGTCGACCCGCACCCGGTCGCCGACGTTGATGAACAACGGCACCTGGACGACCTTGCCCGTCTCCAGCTCGGCCGCCTTGCGCGCCCCGGACACTCGGTCGCCCTGCACGCCCGGCTCGGTGACGCTCACCGCGAGCTCGACCGAGGCCGGGATCTCGACGCCGATGATCTCGCCGTCGTGCTGGGCGATCTGCGCCACCGCCTGCTCGACCAGGTAGCCGGCGGCGTCGCCGAGCTTGGCCGGGTCGACGTGGAGCTGGTCGTAGGTCGAGGTGTTCATGAACACGTAGTCGTCGCCGTCGCGGTACAGGAACTGCATGTCCTGACGATCGACGATCGCCTGCTCGACGCGGATGCCGGCGTTGAAGGTCTTCTCCAGCACCGATCCCGTGCGCACGTTGCGCAGCTTGGTGCGCACGAACGCGCCGCCCTTGCCCGGCTTGACGTGCTGGAACTCGATCACCTGGAACAGGCCGTTGTCGAGCTGCAGCGTGATCCCGTTCTTCAGGTCGTTGGTGGTGATGGCAGGCATGGGGCGTCCTTGGGCAGGTGGGTCAGCGATGCGCAGCCCGTCGCGGTGACGGACACGAGGTCCTCGATGCGGACCCCGCCGAAACCGTCACGATAGAGGCCCGGTTCGACGGTCACCACGTCCCCCTCCAGCAGGGTCGCCGTCGAGACGGGTGAGGCGAACGGCTCCTCGTGGATGTCGAGCCCGACCCCGTGCCCGGTGCCGTGGAGGTACCAGTCCTCGCGGCCGGCGGCGCGGAACACCGCGCGACACGCCGCATCGACGTCGGCGGCGGCGACGCCGGCGCGGACGGTCGCCAGACCCGGCCGCCTGGGCCTCGCGGACGCAGGCGTAGACGTCGAGCTGCTCGGGCGTCGGCTCCCCCACCACGAACGAGCGGGTCATGTCGGAGTGATAGCCGTCGACGAGGGCGCCGACGTCGACGATGACGGTGTCGCCCTCGACGATGGTGCGCCGCCCCGTCTCGTGGTGCGGGCGGGCGGCGAACGCCGGGCCGCTCGCCACGATGGTGGCGTAGCTCGGTCCGTCGGCACCGAGGGCGCGCATGCGCGACTCGAGGGCGTCGCGGACGTCGGCTTCGGTCGGGCGCTGGTCGAGCAGCGGCGCGGTGTCGACGAGCGCCCGGTCGGCGATCGATGCCGCCCGCGCCATGCGCGCCACCTCGCCGGCGTCCTTCACGCGGCGCAACTCCTGCACCACCGGGCCCGACGGCTCGAGGTCGAGGTCGGCGGCGAGGGCGAGCCAGGTGGCGTGGGTGAGGTGCTCCGCCTCGGCGAGCACCGGCTCGGAGCGGGTGGCCGCGGCGACGAGGAGCGCGGTGACGTCGGCCCGCGTGCGCCCGGCCGCGACATCGGCGTCGATGCCGGCGTGTGGCGATGTCGGTCGCGGCGCGCGCCTCGTAGCGGCCGTCGGTCACGAGGGTGGTGCGCTCGGGTGCGACCACGACCCAGCCGAGCGAGCCGCCGAAGCCGGTCAGCCAGCGGATGTTCGACGGGTTCGACACCACCATCGTGCGACCGTCCAGACGCTCGCGCAGACGCTCCGAGCGACGCCGGTAGTCGCAGTCGGCCAGCGCGGCGGGGGTCGCCATCGCGCTCAGTGTGTCACGCCGCGGCCGAACCACGGGCCCGGCCCGATCCGGTCACGAGTGGCCGAGGGCGGCGGCGACGGCGCGGATCGCCAGCTCGTAGCCGTGGCCGCCGAAGCCGGCGATCGTGCCGGTGGCGACGGGGGCGATCACGCTCGTGCGCCGCCACGGCTCGCGGGCGTCGGGGTTGGAGAGGTGCAGCTCGACGATCGGGCCGTCGAACGCGGCGAGTGCGTCGTGCAGGCTCCAGGCGTAGTGGGTGAACGCACCGGGGTTGATGACGATGGCGTCGCAGCGGCCGCGTGCGGCGTGGATCCACTCGACCAGCTCGCCCTCGTGGTTCGACTGGTGGTCCTCCACGTCGAGGCCGAGCGCGTCGGCGGCCGCCCGCGCCGTGGCGACGTGGTCGGCGAGCGTGGCGGTGCCGTACACCGCGGGCTCGCGCTCGCCGAGCAGGTCGAGGTTGACCCCGTGCAGCAGCATGACCGTGCCCATCGCCCGCACCGTACCGCCCCACCCCCACCCCCAGACCCCGACGATTTCCACAAGCAAAATCGTGCAGTAGACGCTCGATTTCGCGCCCCAGAACTTCTGCAAGCGCGGTGCTCGCGATTCTTGGTCGCGAAATCGTGCAGAAACGCTCGAAAATGCTTGTGGAAATCTTCGCCCTCTTGGGCGGTCCGGTGGCGGCGGGCGGGGTCAGGTCACGGTGGTGAGGGTGGCGCGGGCGACGGTGGGGTCGACGCCGCTGACCACCTCGACGCCGGCGGGGCCGTCGAGCACGAACGTCAGGCCGTCGAGCGCCTTCTTGTCGCGACCCATCAGCGCCATCAGGTCGTCGGGATCGAGGCCGGCGGGCAACGTCGTGTCCAGGTCGTACACCTCGCCGACCACGCGTCGGTGCTCGGCGACGCGGTCGACGTCGATGCGCCCCAGCGCCCGCGCCAGCTCGGCGGCGTACACCAGCCCGACGCCGACCGCCTCGCCGTGGGTCACGGCGTGGCCGCTCGCCACCTCGACGGCGTGGCCGAGCGTGTGGCCGTAGTTGAGCAACGCCCGCCGCCCGCCTTCGCGCTCGTCGTCGGCCACCACCGCCGCCTTGAGCGCCACGCAGCGGGCCACCCGGTCGGCGAGGGGCAGGGCGGCGAGGTCGTCGCCCGAGAGGAAGTGGTACTTGGCCATCTCGCCGTCGCCCGACCGGCGCTCCCGGGCCGGCAGCGTGTCGAGGGCGTCGAGGTCGCAGACCACGGCGATCGGCTGCCAGAACGCGCCGACCAGGTTCTTGCCCTCGGGGAGGTTGACCGCCGTCTTGCCGCCGATCGCCGCGTCGACCATGCCGAGCAGGGTGGTGGCCACGTGGATGACCGGCACGCCGCGGTGCCACACGGCGGCGGCGAACCCGGCGACGTCGGTGACCATCCCGCCGCCGACGGCCACGACCACGTCGTGACGGGTCACCCCGGCGGTCGCCAGCGCTCGCGTGATGTGCTCGATGGTGGTGAGCGACTTCGCCGCCTCGCCGTCGCCGATCTCGATCCGGGTCACCGTGCGACCGCCGTCGCCGAGCGGGGTCAGGGCCTCCGCCGTCCCGAGCGGGATGCCGGCCTGCGTGACCACGGCGACCCGCCGGGCGCCGGCGGGAACGAGCGACGCCAGCGTGTCGACCGACCCGTGCCCGACGACGACGTCGTAGCTGCGGTCGCCGAGCGGCACGGTGACCGTGTGGCGAACGCTCACGGCGCCGCCGCCAGCACCGTCTGCACCACGTCGTCGACCTCGCGGTCGCTCACATCGATCGTGACGTCGGCGACGGCGCGGTAGAGATCAGCCCGCTCGGCGGCCATCGCCCGGAGGGCGGCCTCCGGGTCGTCGTCGAGCAGCGGACGGTGAACTCCCCGCGTGGCTCGGTCGATCAGCACCTCGGGATCGGCGCTCAGCCACACGACCGTCGCGTCGGCGTCGTTCAGCGCGTCGCGGTTGGCCGCCGACAGCACCACTCCTCCCGCGGCGGCGATCACCGCCGGCGGCTCCGAGGCGAGCGCCCCCCGCAGGGCGTCGGTCTCGAGGACGCGGAAGGCCGATTCCCCGTCGGTCCGCCAGATCTGGCGGACCGTGCGTCCGGTCGCCTGCTCGATCAGCTCGTCGGAGTCGAGGAACGGCCGACCGAGCGTGGCCGCCACGCGCCGTCCCACCGTCGACTTCCCCGTCCCCATCAGTCCCACCAGCACGAGATGCGTCATCGGCAGGGTGGCGCGGAACGCCGCGGCGTTGCGCGCCATCTCCGTCACCGAGTCGCCGCCGAACTTGCGCTGGGCCTCGGCGGCGACGACGAGCGCCACCATCGTCTCGGCGACGACGCCCATCGCCGGCACGGCCGTCACGTCGGTGCGCTCCTTGAACGACACGGTCGACTCCTTGGTGGCGGTGTCGACGGTCTCGAGCACCGGCACGTTGAGGGTGGCCAGCGGCTTCATCGCCGCCCGGACCACCAGCAGCTCGCCGGTCGAGATGCCGCCCTCGACCCCGCCGGCGAACGTGGTGAGGCGGCGGTAGTCGCCGGCGTCGGCGTCCCAGCGGATGGCGTCGTGGGCCGCGCTGCCGCGCCGTCCGGCGACCTCGAAGCCGTCGCCGATCTCCACCCCCTTCACCGCCTGGATGCTCATCACGGCCTGGGCCAGCAGGGCGTCGAGCTTGCGGTCCCAGTGCACGTGGCTGCCCAGCCCGACGGGCAGCCCGTAGCCGAGCACCTCGACGACGCCGCCCAGCGAATCGCCCTCCTTCGCCGCGGTCTTCACCTCGGCGATCATCGCCTCGGCGGCCACCGGATCGAAGCAGCGCACCGGCGACGCGTCGACGTCGTCGAGATCGGCGGGGGTCGGCCGGGGCGGACCGCTGCGAACGGTGCCCATCTGCACGACGTGCGAGATCACGGCGATGCCGAGCTCGCCGAGCAGCAGCTTGGCCACCGCGCCGGCGGCGACGCGGGCCGCGGTCTCGCGCGCGCTCGCTCGCTCGAGCACGTCGCGGGCGTCGTCGAACCCGTACTTCTGCATCCCGGCGAGATCGGCGTGACCGGGACGCACCTGGGTGAGCGGGGCCTTCGTCGCTCCGGGCGCCGGCGACATCTCCTCGTGCCACTTGTCGCTGCGCACCCACTCGCTGTTGCCGATGCGGATGGCGACCGGCGATCCCAGCGTGCGGCCGTGGCGCACCCCACCGATCAGCGTCAGCTCGTCTTCCTCGAAGCGCTGGCGCGGCCCGCGCCCGTAGCCGAGTCGCCGCCGGGCCAGCTCGCCCTGGATGTCGTCGACGGTGACGGCCAGCCCCGCCGGCAGTCCCTCGACGATCACCACGAGCGCCTGGCCGTGGGACTCGCCCGCCGTGAGGTACCGCAACATCGCCGGGGAACGCTAACCGTCCGCGATCGGCGAACCGGAGGGCACCAGCATGGACCGTACGGTCCTGCTGGTGCCCTCCGGTTGCGACGGGGTCAGGGGGTGGCGCGGCGACGGGTGAGCTCGGCCTCGGCGGCGGCGCGCATCACGGCCACGTCGGGGAGGTGGCCGAGCCACAGCTGCTGCTGCAGCGCCGCTTGGTGCACGAGCATCCCCAGCCCGTCGACCGCCCGTGCGCCCGCCGCACGAGCGGCGCGCAGCAGCGGCGTCTCCATCGGGTGGTACACGAGGTCGCACACCACGTGGCCCGGATGCAGCACGGCGACGTCGAACGGCACCCCGTCGGGCTCGTCACCGCCGGCGAACCCGACGGTGGTGGCGTTGACGATCACGTCCGCCGCGGCCAGCTCGCCGCCGACGTCGCCGGTGGCCGGGCGCGCCGTTGCCGCCAACGCCGCCGCCGCCTCGGCCCGGGCCGGCGAGCGGTTGACCACCACGATGTCGACCGCGCCGGCGCGACCGAGCGCCTCGACCACGCTGCGCGCCGCTCCCCCGGCTCCGAGCACCGCGAAGCGCCGACCAACCGGGTCGACGCCGTCCGCGGTCAACGAGGCGACGAAGCCGTCGCCGTCGGTGCTCTCGCCGCGAAGGCGGCCGTCGCGATCCACCACCACGGTGTTGGCGGCGCCCATCGCCACCGCCGCCGGGCTCAGCTCGTCGACCGCCGCGGCGGCCTCCTCCTTCAACGGTGTCGTCACCGACAGACCTCGGAGACCCAGCGTCCGCGCGGCGGCGACAGCGGCCGCACCGCGCCCGGACGCGACGTCGAACGCGACGTACGACCAGTCGACGCCCGCCGCGGCGAAGGCGGCCCGGTGGATCGCCGGCGACAGCGAGTGGGCGACCGGCGAGCCCACCAGCGCGGCCACGCCGGGCCCGGCGGCGGCCGCCACGGTCAGTTCTCCAGCAGGTTGTGATCGACGGCGTACTGCACGTCGGCCTGGAACTGGGCGTCGGTCACCGAGAAGCTGTGGTTGCCGGCGGCGTCGTGGAGCACGTAGTAGAGGTACAGGCACTGATCGGCCGGCACGTCGGTGCACAACGCGCTGCCCGTGCTCGGGTCGGGGGCCGGGTGCAGCGCCGCCTCGATCGACGCCCGCCCGGGGTTGGCGATCGGCGTCGCCGGGAGGCCGTCGCGCGTGTACGTGTTCCACGCGTTGTCCATCGCCCGCAGCGCGTTCACGTCGATGTCCTCGACGGCCGGCGGCAGCATCGACGCCGGCGCGCCGTACAGCACCGTGGCGTCGACCTGGAGGCGCATGCCCGTCGCCAGGCGGTTGTAGATCACGCGGGCGATCAGCGGGCGGTCCTGCTCGGTCTTCGCCTCGCGCTCGATCATCGACGCCACGATCAGCACCTGGTACGGCGTGAGGTTGAGCACCTTGCCGCGGCCGCCGGTGATCGTGGGGGCGATGCGATCGATCTCCTCCTGGTCGCGGCCCACCCGTTCCATCTGGGCGACCATCCGCTCGATCACCTGTCGCTCGGTGTCGGCGTTGGACACGTCGTAGGTGGCGGGGAACAGCAGGCCCTCGAGCGAGGTGACCCCCGCCGGGCGGAACACCGAGGCGATCGACGTGTCGGTGGTGGCGAGCTGCAGGAACGAGGCGGCGTCGAACTGCGGGATCTTGTCGGCGAGGCGCGCCGCCATCTGGCGCAGCGTGAAGCCCTCCGGGAAGGTCACCCGGGTGATCGTCTCGCTCGGCGGCGTGCGCAGCCGGCGCAGCACGTTGCCGACGTGGTCGCCGGTGGGGATGTTGTACAGACCGGCCACCGGCGTCAGCCCGCCGTGGTCGTCGACGTAGCGGCGGAAGAACGACGCGCTCTGCACGATGCCGAGGCCCTCGAGCTGCACGCTCAGGTCGTGGAGCGTCTCACCTTCGGCCACCTGCACGGCGACGGGCGCCCCCACGCCGCCGGCCGGGTTCGCCTGGCGCACGTACCACCACCCGGCGAAGCCGGCGGCGATGATCAGCACGTTGACCAGCGCCAACGCACCGAAGCTGACCCACTTGGCCACGTGGCGCTCGGGGCGCAGCGCCTCGACCTCGTCGACGTCGGGGGCGGCGTCCCACGGGTCCTCGTGCCAGGCACCCTCGTCGGCGTCGTCGGAGGTGGACGGCGGGACCGGCGTCGTCGGCCGGCCCGCCGGGGCGCCGGGACGGTCGGGCGCGCTCACGGACGCCCCGCGGCCCGGGCGTCGAGATAGCCCTGCAGGATCACCGCGGCCGCCACCTTGTCGACGACCTTGCGCCGCGCCGGCCCGCGCACGTCCATCTCGGCGAGCGCACGCTCGGCGGTGACGGTGCTGAACCGCTCGTCGTAGGTGTCGACGGGCACGCCGACCACAGTAGCGAGGGCCTGCGCCTCGGCCCGGGCGCCCTCGGCCGCCCGTCCTCGCCGGCCGGACAGGCTCCACGGCATCCCGACGACCACCAGCTCGGCCTCCTCGTCGCGGACCAGCTCGGTGATCCGGCGGTGGTCGTGGGCACGCGACCCGGTGCGTTCGAGCACGACGAGGGGCGACGCCACCGTGCCGGTGCGATCGCTGACGGCCACCCCGATGCGCTTCGACCCGAGGTCGAGCGCGAGCACCCGCACTAGCTGCCGGTGGCGAGCGCCACCGCGTCGCGGGCGAGGGTGAGCGCCTGCTCGACGTGGGACGCGTCCTTGCCGCCCGCCGTGGCCACGTCGCCCTTGCCGCCCCCGCCGCCGCCGACGGCCTTGGCGGCGTCGGTGAGCAGCGCCGATGCCGGCGTGCCGAGAGCGGGCTGGACCGCGCCGACGAGCGACACACCGCCGGTGGGGGTGACGCCGATCAGCACCACCGCCGTGACGCCGCGGCCGCGCACGGCGAGCGCCAGCTCGCGCAGCTCGTCGGGCGCCAGCCCGTCGACGCGCGCCACGACCCCACCGTCGACCGCCGCCGCGGCGAGCTCGCCGGCGCGCCCGGCCGCCAGCCGCGACCGCAGCACCTTCACCTCGTCGGCGAGCGCGCGCGCTTCGTCGAGCTTGCGCTGCACCCCGCCGCGGGCGTCGCCGGGCGAGCCGACCAGCGCGGCGATGTCGTCGAGCTCGTGCTCGTCCCGTTGCAGCAACGCCACCGAACCGGTGCCGGTGACCGCCTCGATGCGACGCAGGTTGGAACCGATCGAGCCCTCGCTGACGATCTTCACCAGGCCGATGTCGCCGGTCGCGCTCACGTGCGTGCCGCCGCAGAGCTCGATCGAAGGTCCGGCCTCGAGCACGCGCACCATGTCGCCGTACTTGTCGCCGAAGAAGGCGATGGCGCCCTTCGCCTCGGCCTCGCCCTTGGACATCTCCGTGACGCGGACCGTCGTGTTGGCGAGGGTCTCGGCGTTGACCATCGTCTCGATCTGGGTGATCTCGTCGTCGGTGAGCGCGCTGTAGTGGGAGAAGTCGAAGCGCAGCCGGTCGGGCGCCACCAGCGAGCCGGCCTGCTTCACGTGCGCGCCGACGACCGTGCGCAGGGCGTGGTGCAGCAGGTGGGTGGCGGTGTGGTTGCGGCGCACGGCGTTGCGCCGATCGGCGTCGACGGCCGCCACCGCCGCCTGCCCCGCCGTGACGCTGCCGGCGGCGATGCGCGCCACGTGACGGCGCAGCCCCGGCAGGGCGAAGGTGGTGTCGATCACGTCGGCGGTGCCGGACTCGGTGGTGATGATCCCCGTGTCACCCACCTGGCCGCCGCTCTCGGCGTAGAACGGGGTCTGGTCGAGGAAGATCTCCACCAGGTCGTCGTCGCCGGCCACGTCGAGCACGGCGAGCACCCGCGCCGCCGCCGAGTCGGTGACGTAACCCTGGAACACGGTGGTGCCGTGCTCCTCGACGATGTGGCGGTAGGCGTCGACGTTGGCCGCCTCGCGCACCGCCGCTCGCGCCGCCTTGGCCCGCGTCCGCTGCTCGCTCATCGCCGCCTCGAAGCCGGCGATGTCGACCGTGACCGAGCGCTCGGAGGCGATCTCCTGGGTGAGCTCGAGCGGGAAGCCGTAGGTGTCGTGGAGCAGGAACGCCGTCTCGCCCGACAGCGCGGCGGGCTCGTCGACCAGCTCGCGCTCGAGGATGGTGAGGCCGTTGCGCAGGGTCTGGCGGAAGTGCTCTTCCTCCTTGGCCAGCACGCCGGTGATGAAGTCACGCTGGCGGGCGACGTCGGGGTAGGCGTTGGCCATCACGTCGATGGCGACGTCGGCGAGCGACGGCAGCACGAGCTGCTCGGTGCCGAGCAGGTAGGCGTAGCGCACGGCGCGCCGGATGATCCGTCGCAGCACGTAGCCCCGCGCCTCGTTGGACGGGAACACCCCGTCGGCGATGAGCATCGACGTCGAGCGGGCGTGCTCGGCGAGCACGCGGATGGCGAAGCTGTCGCGGTCGTCGTAGTCGCCCACGGTGTAGGGCCGCCCGGTGACCGCGCTGGCCCGCTCGATGATCGGGCTCATCAGGTCGGTCTCCCACAGCGAGTCGACGCCCTGCAGCACGGTGAGCACCCGCTCGAGCCCGGCGCCGGTGTCGATCGACGGCCGCGGCAACGGGGTCATCACGCCGGCGTCGTCGCGGTCGTACTGCATGAACACGAGGTTCCAGAACTCCATGAAGCGGTCGCCCTGCTTGTCGGACGCCGGGCCACCGTCGGGGCCGAACGCCGGCCCACGGTCGAGGTGGATCTCGCTGCACGGACCGCACGGGCCGGTCTCGCCGGCCTGCCAGAAGTTCTCGTCGTCGCCGAGGCGCTGGATGCGCGACATCGGCACCCCGACCTGCTCGTGCCAGATCGCCTCCGCCTCGTCGTCGGACTCGTGGACCGTGATCCACAGCCGATCGCCGTCCATGCCCCATCCCTCGGTGACGAGCTCCCAGCTCGCCGGGATGATCAGCTCCTTGAAGTAGTCACCGAAGCTGAAGTTGCCGAGCATCTCGAAGAACACGAGGTGGCGCTTGGTGCGCCCGACGTCGTCGAGGTCGTTGTGCTTGCCGCCCGCCCGTACGCACTTCTGCGAGCTGACCGCCCGCTTGAACGGCGGGACCTCGTCGCCGACGAAGTACGGCTTGAACGGGACCATCCCGGCGACGTTGAACAGCAGCGTGGCGTCGTGCGGGATCAGGCTCGCCGAGGGGACGAACGTGTGGTCGCGCGCCACGAAGAAGTCGATGAACGACTGGCGGAGCTCGTCAGCGGTGCGCGGTGGGGTGGCCATACGTGCAGGTCAGTCTACGGGAGGGGCCGATTCAATCCCGTCGTACGATTGCGCCGTGGCCAAGGCGCGACGACCCGAGCCCCAAGATGTGCGCGAGTGGGTGAGCTGCGCCGACCCCACCGAACAGCGCACGTGGGTCTTCGACGCGACGTTCCTGCGCTCGAGCTACCGGTGCATCTACGGCGAGGGCTGCAAGGGCGTCCTCGACGCCGACGCCACCGAGATGGAGCAGGGGTGCTGCAGCTACGGCGCCCACTTCACCGACGAGGACGACGTCGCCAACGTGGTGCGCCACTTCGTGCGTCTCGGACCGCGTCACATGCAGTTCTACGACGAAGCGGTGGCGCAGGGCTTCCTCGACTCCGGCGCCGAGGACGACGGCACGCCCGCCACGGTCACCCGGCTGGCCGACGACGCGTGCATCTTCCTCAATCGACCCGGGTTCGCCCAGGGTGCCGGGTGCGCGCTGCACGTGGCCGCGCTGGAGGCCGGCGAGCGCCCGATGGACTGGAAGCCCAACGTCTGTTGGCAGGTGCCACTGCGGCTCGAGCACTCGACCGACGAGAACGGCCACGTCACGTCACGCCTGCGCGATTGGAAGCAGCGCGACTGGGGCGTGGGCAGCGACGACTTCCACTGGTGGTGCACCGAGGCGCCGGACGCCTACGTCGGCGATCAGCCGGTGTACCGCTCGGCGCGCGACGAGATCGTCGGCCTGGTCGGCGAGGAGGTCTACGACCTCATGGTGCAGCTGCTGGAGCGGGACGACTGGACGGGCCTGCCGACCCCGACCAGGCGCTGAGCGGCGCGGTGCGCCCGCTTCGCCTCAGTCGTCGTCGTCGGGGTCCTCGTCGAACTCGACGCCGTACTTCTCGGCGAGGGCTGCGTACTCTTCGTCCTCGGTGTGCTCGGTGTGCTCGCTCGTCGCCGTGCTCTGGCGACCACGATCGCCGAACCCCAGATCGAACGCTCCGGGACCGGACTGCTTCAGCTTGCGCGCTTCCTCGAAGCGGCGATGACGACCCTTCTTCACGCAGGGCTCCCAAACTAGAGAATTGACATTGATGGCATTCTACCGGGGCGGGTGCCACGGCGGCGTCATCCGTTGATTGCGTTCCCCGGCGCCGGCGCCGTGATCAGGCGCAATCCCCCCTCGCGAGCGAAGGTGAGTCCGGCGCTGCCGTCGAGCAGCCGGCGGATGCCGTCGCCGAGCAGCTCGGCCCGCCACCCGCTGCTCAACCGGGCGTTGGGATCGTTCCCGAGCAGGGCGACCAGGTCGGCGCGCGTGGCGAGCATGCCGGTGTCGATGCGCTCGTCCTTGGCGACCTGGCTGACCCATGCCGAGATCAGCGCCACCGCCGGACGCAGGGCGCGCTCGACGTCGTCGCCGCCGGCCGTGACCGGCGGCGGCGCGGCGTGCTGGCCGCGCTCCACCGCCGCCAAGACCTCGCGGGCGACCCGACCCTGACGATGGCGGTGATCGACGCCGCGACACTGGGCCAGCTCGTCGAGCGTCAACGGCTGGCGCTGGGCGATGCCGAGCACGGCGAGGTCGGGGAGCACCTGGCGCACCGGCACATCGAGCGCCTGCGCCTCCCGTTCGCGCCACTCCGCCAGCGACTGAGCGACGGCGCGGGAGCGTCCCCGCAGCGTGCGGGCGTCCTTCAGGCGGCTCCAGGCATCCTTGGGGTCGATCGCCCCGATCGGTCGGAGGCGCAGCTCCTCGCACGCGGCGGTCACCCACTCGGTGCGCCCGAGCCCGGCCAGCACGGAGTCGAGGCGGTCCTGCAGCTCCAGGAGGTAGCGCACGTCGGCGGCGGCGTAGTCCTTCTGCGCCTCGCTGAGCGGCCGCCGCAGCCAGTCGGTGAGGCGGTCGCCCTTCGCCGGCGTCACGCCGAGCTCGCCCTGCACCAGCACCACGAGCGACGGGGTCGAGTAGCCGACGAAGCTCGCCGCGATCTGGGTGTCGTAGATGTGCCGGGGGATCGCCCCGATCGCGTGGCCGAGCACGTCGAGGTCCTGCTGGGCGGCGTGCAGGACGGCGACCGCGTCGCTCGCGAACAATCGGGCGAGCTCGCTGGTGCCGACCGCCAACGGGTCGACGAGGGCCGTGCCGCCCGGCCAGGCGAGCTGCACCAGGGCCAGGCGGGGGAAGTACGTCTGCTCGCGGTGGAACTCGGTGTCGATGGCGTACCGCGGCTCGGCGATGACCGTGTCGACGACGCTCGCCAGGGCGATGTCGTCGTCGATCCACGCCACCGGGTTCGCGGGCGCCGCGCCCGCCGCGCCGGCTCGGGGCGTCACGTGCCCGTCGCGACGTCGTGGCCGGTGACGATCCACGCCATCGTGCCGCCGGTGACGTTGACCACGTCGTGCCCCACGTCGGAGGCGATCTCGCACGCCCGCATGCTGCGCACCCCGGTGCGGCAGATGACGTACGTCGGCCGGTCGCCGAACCGGTCGAGGTGCGCCGGGACGTCGCCGAGCGGGAGCAGTTCGGCGCCCGGCACGTGACCGGAGGCGAACTCGTCGGGTTCGCGGACGTCGATCACGCGGGCGCCGTCGGCGAGGCGCTGGGCGAAGTCGTCGATGTCGATCTCGGCGATGGGCACGGCGCCACGCTAGCGACCCCCGCGTCGCTGCCGGCGGACGGATCATCCACTCGATGCAGGTCGGCCGGGGTGTTGACGTTGCGGAGGCCGGCTGGCGGCAACCGGGGCGGCGACGTAGCCGACCGCTCCGAGCGCCCGGTGCAGGGCGCGCTCGCCGGAGGCGAACTGCGCCTCGAGCGCACCGAGCACCGCCGGTGGCCACCACGCCAGCAGCGGTTCGAGCCGGTCGGTGTGGGCCACGCGGGGCAGGTCGCCGACGCCGTCGCCGACGACCGCAACGACGGTGTCGGCGTCGAGATCGGCCAGATCACAGGCGGCGACCACCACGGGGCGACCGCTGGCGCGCAGGGCGGTGATGACCGCTCCCAGTGGCCCCGCTCCCGGGTAGGCATCGGACAACACCGGTCGCCCGAGCGCCGCCAGGGCCGGTGCGTCGCCGCCGATGAACCGCACATCGGCACACCCGGCGGCCTCGAGGGCGCGAGCCACCCGCTCCGCCATCGCCACCCCGTCGACGGCGACGAGCGCCTTGTCGCGGCCCATTCGGCGACTGGCGCCGCCGCAGACGACGGCGCCGGCCGGGGGCGTCAAGGTGCGGGCCGGCGGCCGGGGTCGAGCTGGGCGAGGAAGAGCGCGATCCGGTCGGCCTCGTCGTACTCGCCGATCACCGTTGCCATCTCGCCGAGCCCGACGAGCGAGCGGAGGAACCCGACGTTGGTGGGCGCCGACCAGCGCACGTATCCCGACCCGCGCCACCCGTTGGCACGCAGCGCGTCGAGTCCCCGGTGGTAGCCCACGCGGTAGGCCGCGTAGCGCTCGATCGGGTGGTCTCCGAGGTCGCCGAGCGTCGCCCACCCGGCGAGGAAGCGCGGGTAGGCCACCAGCACCTCGGACACCGCCACCTTGCGGGCCCCGGCCGGCGCGTGGAGCGCGTCGGCGAGGCGGGCCTCGGCGTCGGGGTCGGCCGGCGGGAGCACCGTGCTCGGCAGGCCGGCCGACATGGCGACCGGGTTGAACTGGGGTTCGTCCGGCATGGGTGTCCACGTTACGGGGCGAGCCGGCGTCTACCGTGCCGGGCGTGCAGGGCGTGCAAGGCGTCGAGCTCGACACCGTCACCAACGCCAGCCTGTGGACCACCGTCGGCGTGGTGCTGGTGGCCCTCGCGGCGGTCTGGTTGGTGAAGCACGTGGTCACCAAGGTGCTCACCGTCGCCGTGCTGCTGGCGCTGGCCTTCATCGTCTATTCCCAGCGCACCGAGCTCGTCGACTGCGCCGACAGCGTCAACGCCACCCTGGCCGCCGGTCTCGAGCCCGACACCACGTGCACGTTCTTCGGTCAGGACGTGACGATCCCCGGGCGCACGACGCTGCTCGGGCCCGACTCCACCACGACCACCACCACCACCACCGCCGCCTGAGCGCCGACGCGTGGTTCAGGCGGTGCGGGCCTCGAGCGTCCGCAGCACCGCGGCGACGCCCTCGGCATGGCTCGACGGGCCGAGGTGACCGGCGCCGGCGATCGCCACCGGCTGACCGTCCGACAGCTCCTCGGCCAGGTAGAAGCTGCCGTCGATGTGGTGCTCGCGGCCCAACTCGCCGTACATCACCACCACCGGAACGTCGATCTGGTCGGCGTCCCACGGGGCGTTGACGCCGAGGTCGGTGACCTCCTCGACGAAGGCGACACCCTCGGCGCGACGCTCGGCCTGGGCGCGGGCGGGCAGGGCGTCCCAACGGTCGTCGCCGACGGCGCGGCGCATGAACCGCTCGGCGGCGTCCTCGGCCCGCTCGCGGGCGGCCGCGACGCTGCGGCTGGTGGTGCCCGGCCACCACGGGAGCCACGAGACGGGGGCCTCGTACACCGCCACGGCGCGGGCGAGATCGGGTCGGCGTTGCGCCGCGGCGAGCACGACGTTGCCGCCGTAGCTGTGGCCGAACAGCAGCGCCCGGCGGCCGTCGAGGAGCTCGAGCAGATCGTCGACCTGGGCGTCCATCGAGAACGGACCCGGGTGCGGCTTCGAGCGCCCGTAGCCGCGCCGGTCGTAGCGCAGGACGCGGTGTGTTTCGTCGAGCCGGCGCGACAGCCGGAGCATGCCGGCCGAGCGGTCCATGGCGCCGTGCACCAGCACGACCAGCGGCGCGCCGGGCGGGCCCGCCTCGTGCGACCAGATCACTGCACCCGCACGATCCGCACCACGTCGGCGGCGGCGCCGCTCGAACGGTCGGGGGCGCCGGCGATGACCACCACCGTGTCGCCGCTGCGGACCACGCCGGCGGCGACGGCCCGCTCGACGGCGAACCACACCATGTCGTCGGTGGAGTCGGACTCGTCCATCGCCAGCGTCTCCACGCCCCACGACAGGGTGAGCGCCGACAACGTGCGGGGGTCCGGCGACAGCGCCACCAGCCGGGTCGCCGGTCGGTAGCGGGCCATCGCCCGCGCCGTGCGCCCGGTGCGGGTGCAGCACAGGATGGCGGTGGCCTCGACGTCGTCGGCGGCCTGCCAGGCGGCGTGGGTGATCGACTCGGTGATGCGCTGACGCAGGTCGGACGGACGGGTCCGCTGCATCCGCCCGATGCGCTGGGCCCACTGCCGATAGGACGCCTCGGCTTCGGCCCGTTCGGCGATGCGCGACATGGTGGCCGTCACCACGGCCGGGTCGTCGCCGATCGCGGTCTCCCCCGACAGCATGACGGCGTCGGTGCCGTCGAAGACGGCGTTGGCGACGTCGCTCACCTCGGCGCGGGTGGGCAGCGGGGCGTGGATCATCGATTCGAGCATCTGCGTCGCCGTCACCACCGGCGTGCCGATCTCGACGCAGTGGCGGATGATCTGCTTCTGCAGGTGGGGCACGTCCTCGAGCGGGCAATCGATCCCGAGGTCGCCGCGGGCGACCATCACCGCGTCGGCGGCGGCGGCGATCTCGACGAGCTCGCGGATCGCCGCGGCGGTCTCGATCTTGACCAGGATCCGGGCGCGGTCGCCGACGACCGCACGCAGCGCGTCGACGTCGGCGGCGCGGCGCGGCAACGAGAGCGCGATGTAGTCGACGCCGGCGGCGGCGATCGTGTCGGCGAGCACGAGATCCTCGGCGGTCGGAACCGACGCGCCACGGCGCTGGCACGACAGGTGCACGCCGGGGCGACCCTGCACGCGCGATCCGGAGCGGACCTCGGCGAACACCTCGGTCGACGTCTTCGACACCACGTCGAGGGTGATCGTGCCGTCGCCGAGCACGATGCGGTCGCCGCGGTCGACGTCGTCGAGCAGCGTCGGGTACTCGACGGTGACCCGGTGCTCGGTGCTCTCCCCCGGCCCGGGCACGAACGCGACGAGGCTGCCGGCGAGCAGGTCGACGCCGCCGTCGGGGAACGGCCCGGCGCGCAGCTTGGGCCCGGGCAGGTCGGCGAGCACGCCGATCGGGCGCTCGAGGCGGACGCTGAGCTCGCGGATCGTCGCCAGGCGGGCGAGGTGCTCGTCGATCGTGCCGTGACTGAGGTTCAGCCGGCACACGTCGACGCCGGCGCGCAGCATGCGCTCCATGGCGTCGGGGTGCTCGCAGGCCGGACCGATGGTGGCGATGATCTTCGTGCGCCGGCTCATCGGTGCACCGCTCGCGACTCGCTCGCTCATCGGTGCACCATCGTGCAGCCGAGGCCGGTGACGGTGCACCGATGAGCCGAAGACCGTGCCTGATGGTTCGCTCGCTCGCAGACTCGCTCGCTCACGGCCCATGCCTAGTCGATTGAATGGGTGCCGTGCTCGCCCTCGACGACCTGCTGGCCTACCTCGACGCGGCACCGTCGCCGTGGCACGCCGCCGACCAGTCCGCCCGGCGGCTGGCCGAGGCGGGGTTCACCGAGGTGGACGAGGCCGACTCGTGGAGCGACGTGGCCGTGGCCGGGTTCGTCCGGCGCGGCGGTGCGCTGGTGGCGTGGCGCCGACCGGCGACGTCACCGTCGGAGATCCGTGTCGTCGGCGCCCACACCGATTCTCCCGGTCTGCGCATCCACCCGCGGCCCGATCAGCAGGTGGCGAACTGGCGGCTGCTCGGGACCGAGGTGTACGGCGGCGCGCTGCTCAACAGCTGGCTCGACCGCGATCTCGGCATCGCCGGCCGGGTGGTCGCTGCCGACGGCACGACGACGCTGGTGAACGTCGCCGAGCCGGTGGCGCGGGTGCCGCAACTGGCGATCCACCTCGACCGCGACGTCAACGAGCGGGGGCTGGTGCTCGACCGCCACATCGGCCTGCGCCCGGTGTGGGGCGTCGACATGGGGGTGCCCTTCGCCGACTGGCTCGCCGAACGGGCCGGGGCGACCGGCGACGTGGTGGCGTGGGACCTCGTGCTGTACGACGTGCAGAAGGCGGCGGTGCTCGGGGCCGACGGTTCGTTGCTGGCCAGCGGGCGCCTCGACAACCAGGTGTCGTGCTGGGCGGCCACCGTCGCCCTCGCCGACGCCGCGCCCGGCGACCACCTCGCCGTCGCCGCGCTGTTCGACCACGAGGAGGTCGGTTCGGAGTCCACGAGCGGCGCCAGCGGGCCGCTCCTCGAGGCGGTGCTCGAACGTCTGCTGGCCGCCGGCGGGGTCGGCGTCGACGAGCGGTACCGCCTGTTCGCCCGCTCGAGCTGCATCTCGGCCGACAACGCCCACGCCGTGCACCCGAACCATCCCGAGCGCCACGACCCGGCGCACGCACCGCTCGTGAACCACGGACCGGTGGTCAAGAGCAACGCCAACCAGCGCTACGCCACCGACGCCGCCACCGCCGCCCGCTTCGAGACGCTCTGCCGCGAGGCCGGCGTGCCGGTGCAGCGGTTCCTGTCGCGCAACAACATGCCCTGCGGAACGACGATCGGCCCGCTCACCGCCACCCGCCTCGGCATCCCGACCGTCGACGTCGGCGTCCCCCAGCTCTCGATGCACTCGGCCCGCGAGCTCTGCGGCACCGCCGACCCGCTCCACCTCGCTCGCGCCCTCCACCACTACTGGACCTGACACCCGCCGCCATCTGGTCACTCTGCGTCTCAAAGGCGATCTGGTCACCCACATTCTCGATATCGAGAAGGAGCGTGACCAGATCGGCCGCTCGGACTCAGACGTCGCGGGAGGCCTCGTCGAACAGTTGCTGGAGCCGCTCGTGGAGCAGGGCGCTCATCTCCTGGGTCTGCGAGCGCGGCACCCGGCCCGAGCCGTGGGCCGGCAGCGTGAGCGGCTCGCCGACGATCACGCGCACCTTGCGCGGGTAGATGACCTTGGCCCCCTTGGGCATCACCCGCTCCGACCCGCCGATGCCCACCGGCACGATCGGCACACCCGCCCGCAGCGCGATGTACGCCGCACCGTCGAACATCGGCTGCACCACCGGGCCCGACTTGCGCTCGCCCTCGGGAAACAGCACCAGCGGCTCGCCGGCCTCCAGCACGGCGACGCACCGCCGCAGCGCCTCGCGGTCGACCGTGCCCCGGGTGACCGGGAACCCACCGAGGGCCGACAACAGCCACGCCGACCACCCCCGCTTCCACAGCGTGTCCTTGCCCATGAACCGCAATCGGCGGCGCGTGAGGCACGACGAGATCGGCGTGTCGATGTACGAGCGGTGCACCGGCGCCAGCACGTAGCCACCGTGGCGGGGCAGGTTCTCCCGACCGGTGATGCTCATCCGCGTGTACAGCTGCGTGAACGTCGACACCAGCGCCCGCACCACGTAGTAGAAGGCCCGCGACAGCGGCCCCCCGCCGGCCAGAAAGCGAGATCGACGCGGCTCACGCACGACGAAGCCCTCGGCGGGCAGCAGGGTGAGGACGTAGTCGACGACCTCGTCGATGGTGAGCCCGGTGGTGTCGACGTGGACCGCACCGCTGTCGGCGCGCAGCGGCCCGTCGAGCCGGGTCATGTCGCGCCGGTCGCGCTCGACGATCGACGCCTCGACGTCACTGACCTCGCCGCCGATCTCGCGCACCCGGCGCTGGGCCCGCTCGCGCGGCGACGCGGTGACGAACAGCTTCAACGTCGCGTCCGGGAAGACGACGGTGCCGATGTCGCGGCCCTCGATCACGCCGCCGCCACGTTCGCTGGCCCAGCTGCGCTGGCGACCCCGCAGCTCCTCGCGCACCGCCGTGTTGGCGGCGACCGAGCTGACCGCCTCGGTGACGGCCCGCCCGCGGATGTCGGCGGTGGCGTCGACACCATCGACGACCACCGACCCCTCGTGGACCGACAACGCCATCGCCTGGGCCAGTTCGGCGACCGTCGTCTCGTCGCTGACCGACACGCCACGGGCCAGGGCGAGGAACGCCACCGCCCGGTACATCGCCCCGGTGTCGAGGTACTCGAGGCCGAGGCGGTCGGCCAACGCCCGGCCGACCGTGCTCTTGCCGGCGCCGGCCGGCCCGTCGATGGCGATGACGCGCACGACGCTCACCAGCTCGTGCCGCTGGGGAACCCCTCGGCGTACCCCGCGGTGCTCTGCACGCCCACCACCGCCCGGTCGGCGAACTCGACCAGGTCGGACGCCCCGGCGTACGTGCACGCCGATCGCACGCCGGCCACGATCTGGTCGAGGATGTCCTCGACACCCGGGCGCTCCGGGTCGAGGTACATCCGCGACGTGCTGATCCCCTCTTCGAACAGTTCCTTGCGCGCCCGCTCGATCGCGTCGCCGCCGAGGTTGCGGTTCTTGACCGCCCGGTGCGACGCCATCCCGAAGCTCTCCTTGTACAGCCGGCCGTCGGCATCGAGACGGATGTCGGCGGCCGACTCGTGGGTGCCGGCCAACCACGACCCGAACATCACGTTCGACGCGCCAGCGGCGAGGGCGAGGGCGATGTCGCGCGGAAAGCGCACCCCACCGTCGGCCCACACGTGGCCGCCCAGCGCGACGGCTTCGGCGGCGCACTCCGCGACCGCCGTGAACTGCGGTCGACCGACGCCGGTCATCATGCGCGTCGTGCACATCGCCCCCGGCCCCACACCCACCTTCACGATGTCGGCACCGGCGCCGAGGAGCTGCCGGGTGCCGTCGGCGGTGACCACGTTGCCGGCGACGATCGGGGCGTCACCGACCACGCGGCGCACGGCCTCGGTCGCCCGCAGCGTGCGCTCCTGGTGGCCGTGGGCGGTGTCGATGACCAGGACGTCGACACCCATCGCCACCAGCGACTTGGCCTTGTCCTCCACCTCGCCGTTGATGCCGACGGCGACGGCGATCATCAGCCGTCCGTCGGCGTCGACCGCCGGCCGGTAGATCGTCGAGCGCAGCGCGCCCTTGCGCGTGACGATCCCGACCAGCCGGCCCTCCTCGTCGACCACCGGCGCGAGCTCACGGCGCTCGGCGGTGAGCCGATCGAAGGCGGTGACGGCGTCGACCCCGTCGTCGAGCGTGGTCACCTCCGCGCTGACCACCGCGTGCAGTTGGGTGAAGCGATCGAACCCGGCGGCGTCGCGCTCGGTGAACACGCCGAGCGGGGCCCCGCCCTCGTCGACGACGATCACCGCGTTGTGGGCCCGCTTGTGGATCAGCCCGAGGGCGTCGCCGATCGTGTGCTGGGGCGACAGCGTGATCGGCGTCTCGTACACCGGGTGGCGGCTCTTCACGTAGTCGACGACCGACGCCACGACGTCGAGGGGGATGTCCTGCGGGAGCACCGTGAGCCCGCCGCGACGGGCGACGGTCTCGGCCATCCGGCGACCGGCGACCGCGGTCATGTTGGAGACGACGACGGGCAGCGAGGTACCGAGCTGGTCCGGGGTCGTCAGGTCGACGTCGAGGCGCGAGCCGACCGCCGACAGGCTCGGCACCATGAAGACGTCGGCGTAGGTGAGGTCGTGGTCGGGCGTGTGCAGCATCCGCATCGCGCCCAAGAGGCTAGAGCGCGACGACAGGCATCGACGGCGTGTCGGAGCCGCTTGTCGCCCGCGGCCCCGAACCGGCGTGCCAGGATCAGCTGTGGTCTCGTCGTCGATGACCCCGCCGTCGCTCGCGCGGGTGGCGGCCAGGGTGTCGTCGATCGAGTTGCTGCTCGACCTGGTGTTCGTTTTCACGATCAGCCAGCTCGCCGAGATCCTGGTGGTCGACCCGACGTGGGACGCGCTGGCGCAGACCGCCGTGCTCATGGCGGTCATCTGGTGGATGTACGACGCCTTCGCCTGGCTGACGAACCAGGCTCGCCCCGACACCACCACGGAGCGATTGCTGCTGATCGGGGCGATGGCGGCGTTCCTCGTGATGTCGCTGGCCGTGCCCGACGCCTTCGGCGACTCCGGCGTGGTGTTCGCCGTCAGCTACCTCGTGGTGGTCGCCATCCACGCCGGCGTGTTCATCAGCTCCGGCGGCCCGGCGGCAGCCCGGGCGATGCGCCGCGTCCTGCTGACCAACACGGCCGTCGGCGCGCTGCTGCTCGCTGCCGCGTTCGTGCAGGGCGCCGCCGACTGGGTGCTGTTCGTCGCCCCGTTCGGGTTGTTCGTGGTCGCCGGTGTCATCAGCCGTCGTAGCGGTGCGTTCGAGCTCGGCGCCTCGCACTTCGTCGAGCGGCACGGGCTGCTGATGATCATCGCCCTCGGTGAGTCGATCGTGTCGGTCGGTGCTGGCCTCGCCGGCCACGAGCTCGACGCCGCCGTGATCATCGGAGCGATCGCCACGGTGGCGGTCGTGGCCACGCTGTGGTGGTCGTACTTCGCCGGCACCGACGACGAGCGGGCGACGGAGACACTCGGTGCTGCGCCGGCGGCGGAGCGGACCAGCGTCGCCCTCACCGCGTTCTACGGCGCCCACCTGGTGATGCTGCTCGGGCTCGTCGTGCTGGCCGCCGGGCTGCACCTCGCGCTGGTGGACACGCTGGCGCGGCCGCCGCGCCCCGCGGCCTGGTTGATGGCGGGCGGGGTGGCCGCATACCTCGTCGGCAACGCCGAGTACCGCCGCGAGCTCGGCCTGGGGCCGTGGCGTGGCCGGCTGGTAGCCGCCGCATGCTGCGCCGCCAGCGGGCTGGTCGGACTCGCCGCACCGACCGTGGTGCAGCTCGTCGTGCTCGTCGCCGTGCCGGCGACGGCGCTCGTGCTCGAGGGTCGCCGCTCGTAGCCTCGGCGGGAGTGGCCGAGCTGCTGACCGACGATCCTGAGCGGGCGGCCGACTGCCTCGCCGCGGGCGGGCTGGCGGTGCTCCCCACCGAGACGGTCTACGGGCTCGGCGCCGACGCCGAACAACCAGGCGCCGTGGGCCGCATCTTCACGGTGAAGGGACGTCCCGCCGGCCATCCGCTGATCGTCCACCTGCCCGCCGCCGAGGCGCTCGACGACTGGGCTCGGTCCGTGCCTTCGTTCGCCCGCGACCTGGCGACCACGTGCTGGCCCGGCCCGCTCACGCTGCTCCTGGCGCGCTCTGGTCGCGTGAGCGACGCGATCACCGGCGGCCGCGACAGCGTCGGGCTCCGGGTGCCGGCGCACCCGCTCACCGCCACCGTGCTGGGCCTGCTGTCCGAGCGCGCCGGGCGCTCCGCCGGCGTGGCCGCCCCGTCGGCGAACCGCTTCGGCAGCGTCAGCCCGACCACGGCGGCCCACGTCGTCGCCGACCTCGGCCGGCGACTCGACGCCGGCCGTGACGTGGTGCTCGACGGCGGGCCGAGCGGTGTGGGGGTGGAGAGCACCATCGTCGACTGCACCGCCGACCCGCCCCAACTGCTGCGTCCCGGAGCGATCACGGCCACCGAGGTGGAGGCGATCCTCGGCGGACCGCTCGCCGCCGCGGCCGGCCCGTCGCGGGCGGCCGGGATGCTGCGCGCCCACTACGCCCCGCGAGCGCGGGTGCACCTGGCCGACAGCGAGGCGGCGGCGGCCGCCGCCGCCGCGGACCTCGCCGCCGGCGGCGCCCGTCCGGCGGTCATCGGCGACGGCGACCTCGGCACCTACGCCCGATCGCTCTACGCGTGGCTCCGCGCCGCCGACGATCGCGGCGACACCGACGTGGTGGCGGTGCTCCCGCCGGCATCCGGGCTCGGGTTCGCCATCCGCGACCGACTCACCAAAGCCGCCGCCGCGCACGCGGCCGGGGAAGTGTGAACGACGCGTACCGATTTCCGTACGCGTGGCTCACACTTCGTCGACGCCGAGCTGGTTGAGCGTCGACACCCAGAGGTCGCGCACGGCGTCGATGTCGGGGAGCGCCTCGTCGCCGATGGCGGCGATCGTGAGGCTCACCGTGCTCGCCCCGGCGTCCGGCACCAGCTCGAGGCGACACCAGCAGCGCACCGGATCGGTGAGCACCACGTCGAGCAGGTACGGCGGCTCGTCGACGAGCGCCTCGCCGATCCACGACGTGGCGACGAGGAGCGCCTCGAACGCCTCCACCGGCAGGGCCTCGATCACGAACGACGCCACGTCGTGCTCGACGCGCTGGCCGCGACCCCGGGTACCGCTCGGATTCGGCGGCGCGGTGGGTGCGGCGGCGGTGGACGGTGTCGGCGCGGCCGATGACGACGACGGAGGGGCCGCGATCGCACCGCGCGTGGCGATGTCTCGCAGCACCACCTCCGCGGCCTCGTTGAGGCGCTGCATCGCCCCGCCGTCTCCACCCACGTCGGGGTGTGCCTCCTTGGCCAGACGTCGCCACGCCCGGTGCACGGCGTCGGCGCCGGCGTCGCCGTCGACCCCGAGCAGCTCGCGGGCTTCGGCGGGTGACCTCACCGGACCAGTTTGTCGCGGCGCCACTCGGCGCTGGTGTACGTTCGGCGCCCAACATGGAACGCTCGGCGAACGGCGTCACCCAGCAGCCCCGTCGATGGTTGGCATGGTTCGCGCTCCTCGTAGCGGTGCTCGTCGGCGGCGGCATGCTCGGCCGACCCACCCCCGCGCACGCCCAGACCGAGGGCGCCGCGCAGGCCATCCAGGGCAACGTGCGCAACCAGTACGAGAAGGACGGCGAGCGGGTCCAGGAGGGTGTGCCGGACGTCCACATCGTGGTCGAGACCGAGGACGGCGACGCTGGTCGCCGAGGCGCACGACCGACGCCAACGGGCACTACCTCATCCCGATCGACGAGCCGGGCACCTACGTCGTGCGCATCGACCAGGACTCGCTGCCCGAGGGACTGACCGTCGCCGAGGGCAAGGACTCCTTCACGGTGCGAGCTCACGGCCAACAACACCCAGACGCGGGGGTTCTTCCTGGGCCAGGACCTCCGCATCACCGAGGGCAGGTGGAGCCAACTGCCCCAGGTCCTGGCGAACGGGTTGAAACTCGCCACGATCATCGCGATCACATCGATCGGGCTGTCGCTGATCTTCGGCACCACCGGTTTGTCGAACTTCGCCCACGGCGAGATGGTCACGTTCGGCGCGGTCATCGCCTGGGGGTTCAACCGGAGCTGGGCCTCGTGGACGCTCATCATGGCGGCGCTCGCGGCGACGGTGGCATCGGCCGCGTTCGGGGGCCTCTTCGAGCTCGCTCTGTGGCGGCCGCTGCGTCGGCGCGGCACCGGCCTCACATCGATGATGATCGTCTCGATCGGCGTGGCGCTCGGCCTCCGCTCCCTCTTCCTGTTCCGGATCGGCGGCGACATCAAGCAGTACGGCCAGTACATGTTGCAGCCCGATCAGGTCAGCATCGGGCCGATCGACCTCGCGCCGCGGTCGCTGTGGATCATGGTCCTCTCGGGCCTCATCATCGTCGGCGTCGCGCTGTTCCTCCTCTACGCCCGCTTCGGCAAGGCGATCCGCGCGGTGTCCGACAACCCGGATCTCGCCTCGTCGAGCGGCATCGACTCCGACCGTGTCATCCTGATCGTCTGGCTCCTCGGCGGCGCGTTGGCCGGTATCGGCGGCGTGTTCTACGGTCTCGAGTTCGGCGTCAGTTGGGACATGGGCTTCACGCTGCTGCTGTTGATGTTCGCGGCGATCACGCTGGGCGGTCTCGGCAACCCGTTCGGCGCCCTCGTCGGCTCCCTCGTGATCGGGTTGATGGTCGAGTTCTGGACCTGGCTCGTGCCCGGCGCCAACGACCTGAAGAACGTCGGCGCGTTGGTCGCCCTCATCGTGATCCTGCTGATCCGGCCGCAAGGGATCCTCGGGAGCAAGGAGCGGATCGGATGATCTCGTGGTCACTCATCTTCTGGAACGCGCTCTACGCCGCGATCAACGCCAACGCCGCCGCCTACTGCCTCATCGCCACCGGGCTCAACGTGCACGTCGGCTACACCGGGCTGCTCAACTTCGGCCAAGCGGCGTTTGCGGCGGTGGGTGCCTACGCCTTCGCGATTCCGATCGCCAACTACGGCTGGCACTGGTACTTCGCCCTGCCGTTCGTGTTCCTCTGCTCGATCCTGCTCGCCCTCCTGCTCGGCATCCCGACCCTTCGGCTGCGGGCCGACTACCTGGCCATCGTCACCATCGCGGCATCGGAGATCACCCGCTATCTCCTGGGCTCGACCCGCTTCACGTGGCTCACCGGTGGCAGCGACGGCAAGAACCGTTGGACGCAGTTCTTCCAAGACCTCAACCCGTTCCCCAACAACGGCGTGTACAACCTCGGCAAGCAGCCGATCGACGGCTACCGGCTGTTCATGCTGATCCTCGGCTGGGGTCTCGTGGCCCTGTTCGGACTGCTCGTCTGGGCGCTGATGCGCAGTCCGTGGGGCCGGGTGCTCAAGAGCATCCGCGAGGACGAGAACGCCGCCGCGGGCGCTGGGCAAGAACGTGTTGGCCTTCAAGATGCAGAGCCTCATCCTCGGCGGACTGATCGGCTCCGTCGGCGGTCTCTTGCTGGCCGCCCAGCTGCAATCGGCGCAGCCGGGGCGCTACGCCACCACGCTCACGTTCTTTGCGTTCACCATCGTCGTGCTCGGCGGGATGGGGCGGGTGAAAGGCCCCATCGTCGGCACCGTCATCTTCTTCTTCGTGATCCAGTTCGTCGACAACTTCCTCAGCGAGGCCACCCGTCACGATGTGCTGCCCGACTGGTTCGTCACACCGAACAACTTCGGGCAGGTGAAGAACATCGTGTCCGGGTTCGCGCTGGCGGCGCTGGTGGTGTTCCGGCCGCAGGGGATCTTCGGCGATCGCAGGGAACAGGCCTTCGATGTCCGCTGAGCGCGCCGTCGCCCTGCCGGTGGACAACCGTCCGGGCGTGCCCAAGTCCGACCCGATCCTCGTCGCCGACAGCGTTCGGCGGGCCTTCGGTGGGCTCGTGGCCGTCGACGTGGACCACGCCGAGGTCCAACGGGGCGAGATCACGGCGCTGATCGGACCCAACGGCGCCGGCAAGACCACGTTCTTCAACCTGATGACCGGCTTCGACGAGCCGGACCAGGGCCAGTGGACGTTCGACGGCACGTCGATCGAGGGCATGCAGCCCTACAAGGTGGCCCGGCTCGGCATGGTGCGCACCTTCCAACTCACCAAGGTGCTGGCCCGCCTCACCGTGATCGAGAACATGCGCCTCGGTGCGACCGGCCAGCCCGGCGAGCGGCTCTGGACGCGGCGGCCTGGAAGTTCGCCTGGCGCCGCCAGGAGCGCGACATCACCGAGCGGGCCGACGCCCTGCTGGAGCGGTTCACGCTCGCCCACATGCGCGACGAGTTCGCCGGAAACCTGTCGGGCGGTCAGCGAAAGCTGCTCGAGATGTCGCGAGCGCTGATGACCGACCCGAGGCTGATCATGCTCGACGAGCCGATGGCCGGTGTGAACCCGGCGCTCAAGCAGAGCCTGCTCGAGCACATCAAGTCGCTGAAGGACGAGGGGCGCACGGTGCTGTTCGTCGAGCACGACATGGACATGGTCCACGAGATCAGCGACTGGGTGCTGGTGATGGCGCAGGGCCGTCTGATCGCCGAGGGTACGGCGGCCCAGATCTCGGGCGATCAGGACGTGATCGACGCCTACCTCGGGGCCCACCACGACGTCGACATCGGCGCCATGGACGAGCAGGAGGCGATGAAGGAGATGGGCCTCGACGCCGCGACACTCGGCGTGGCCGCGTTGGAGCAACTGCACGCCGAGGATCCCGGAGCCGTGGAATGAGCGCGCCGGCGCCGACCCCCAACGTCATCGACGCCACCGACCTGGTGGCCGGCTACGTCCCAGAGGTGAACATCCTGAACGGGTGCAACCTTGCCGTCGGGCCGGGCGAGTTCGTCGGGATCATCGGCCCCAACGGCGCCGGCAAGTCGACGTTCCTCAAGGCGGTGTTCGGCCTGGTCCCCGTGCGCTCCGGGACCGTGCTGCTGCACGGCCAGGACATCACCGGGCATGGCCGCCCACAAGCTCGTCCAGAGGGGCGTGGGCTTCGTGCCCCAGACCAACAACGTGTTCCAGACGCTGACCGTGCGCGAGAACCTGCAGATGGGTTGCTTCCTCGCCCCCAAGCGCTTCGGCGACCGCTACGACGTCGTGACCGGCCTGTTCCCGCGGCTGGCCGAGCGCGCCGATCAGAAGGCCGGATCACTGTCGGGCGGTGAGCGCCAGATGGTGGCGATGGGTCGGGCGCTGATGCTCGACCCGTCCTTGCTGCTGCTCGACGAACCCTCGGCCGGGCTGTCGCCGATGCTCCAGGACGAGGTGTTCCTGCGCTGCAAGCTGATCAACGACACCGGGGTCGCCATCCTGATGGTGGAACAGAACGCCCGACGCTGCCTGCAGGTGTGCCACCGCGGCTACGTGCTCGACCAGGGTCGCAACGCCTACACGGCGTCGGGCCGCGAGCTGCTCGGCGATCCGAAGGTCATCGAGCTCTACCTCGGCACGCTCGCCCGGGCCTAGACACTCGGTCCGCTGCGCTCGTCGCGACGGAGCCCGGGCCGTCGGCCCGGGCTCCGCTCAGTTCTGGCGATCGAGCGTGCGATCAGCTTACCGGTGTCGAAGTCGACGCCGAGGGCGTTGCCGATGTTGCCGTCGCAGCCGTAGACGTGCTTGTCGCGAGGACCGATGCCCTTCTCGACGAGGCTGCGCAGGATCAGCGAGGACTCGTCGAAGCCGATCACGATGATCGCATCGGGATCGGCGGCGGCGATCTCGTCGGCGTAGCCGTCGAAGGCCTTCTCCGTGGTCTCGTAGGCCGTGTCGTACACGACCTCGCCGCCGGAGTTGGCAATGCGTCTCCGCCGCGGCAGCGCCGAGGCTGGTGCCGTAGCTGTCGTTGCGTCGAATGATGGCCACCGTCTGGTTGCCCTCGTTCACCACGAACTGGCCCAACACGTCACCCTGGTAGATGTCCGGCGGGGCGGTGCGGAAGTACAGGCCCTTGTCCGGGTAGTCGGTGAGCTCGGTCGACGTGTTCGCCGGCGAGAACATCGTGACTCCGGCGCCCACGATCTTGTCGATGATGGTCAACGTCACGCTGGACGACGCCGTTCCGATGATCGCGTCGACGTTCTGGGCGAGCATCCGGTCGACGGTCTGGTTGGCCTGGTCGGTGGTCGTGTCGCCGGAGTCACCGGCGATCCCGACGACATCCTGGCCCAACACCCCGCCCGCCTCGTTGATCTCCTGGATCGCGAGGTCGAAGCCGGCGAACTCGGGTGGTCCGAGGTACGCCAGCGATCCGGTCTGCGGCAGTGCCGAGCCGATGGTCAAGATGCCGTCGCCTTCGCGTGTTCCTTCCACCGGAACGACCTCTGGGTACTGGGCGGTGCCGGAGACCGGGATGTACTGCGTCAGCGACGGGTCGATGCGGTTGTTGTCGCCCATCCGGTACAAGCCGTAGCTGACGTCCAGCGGCTCGCCGTTGCCGTCGAACTCGAGCGGTCCGGAGGCGCCGTCGTAGTCGATGTCGGTGCCCGCCGCGATGAGGTCCATGCACTCGGCGAACGCCGTGCACTTCGTGCCGTCCTTGGTGACGCCGATGATCTCACTCGCGTGCTCGATGCCGTCGGTGCCGGCGATCGCCATCGCCAGCGCCGTGATGATCGACGGCGTCGTACGCCTCGGGCGGCGTAGTTGAGGTCCTCGAGATCGGGGTTGACCTCGCACAGGCGGGCGAAGAAATCCGGCGTCAGCTCACCGGCGGGGGTCGTGCCGGCGAACCCGGCGAGCGCACCGTCGGTCGTGGTCGCTCGGGGCGTAGCCGCACTCGTGGGCCGGCTCGGAACCGGTCGGCGCCGAGCCCGCTGGAGCGGTACCGGCTGGTTCGGTCGGAGCCGAGGACGCGCCGACGGTTCCCGCGGCCATCACGACCATGGAGACCCCGAAGGTCAGTGCGCCCACACGCCGTAGGCTTGATCGTTGCATGTAGTTGTTCTCCCCCTCATTGGCTGGGGCCGGATTGCCCCGCTTTGGGTGGACAGAGAGTAACGCACCGGTTGTCGATGTGCACCCGGCCCCACGGCCGGGCGCGAACCGCTCCGAGCCGTCGCGATCAGGTCGGCACGGCGACGGCGGCCGCCGGAAGCGGCGCCCGCAGCTCGACCTCCTGGCGGCGCATCGGGCGCGTGCGCAGGACGAGGGCGACGGTGGTGGCCCACAGGATCGTCGCGCCGGCCACGTGGATGCCCACGAGCAGCGGCGGGACGTCGCTGAAGTACTGGATGTAGCCGATCGTGCCCTGGAGCAGGGCCACGAAGATCCACGCCGACACCCACTCGGCGAGCTCGGCCCGCTCGGCCGGTCGTCGACGCAGGCGCAGCCCGAGCACCACCATCGCCGCGATCGCGGTGAGCACGGCGATGCCGTGGATGCGGGCCGCGGTCTCGATGGCGATGTCGAGGCGTTTGGCGTCCTCGTCGCCGGCGTGGGGACCGGCACCCGTCACCACGGTGCCGGTGACCAGGGCGATCGCGGTCAGCACGGCCACCCCGACCGCATGCCGGGAGATCTCCGGTGACACGGGCCGCACCAGCGCGCCGTCGTCCGGCTCGCCGGCGCGTTGCACCAGCGTCACGGCGGTGGCGACGAGCGCCAGCGACACGAGCATGTGGCCCTGCACGGCGACCGGGTTGAGGTCGACCAGCACCGTGATCCCGCCGAGCACGATCTGGGCGAGCACTCCCCCGACGAGCCCGACGGCGAGCCACGTCAGGTCGCGCCGACGCGGTACGCGCACGAGCGAACCGAGCACGGCGAGGATGACGGCGACGCTGACGATGCCGGTGAACAGGCGGTTGAGCTGTTCGATCGCGGCGTGCGAGCTCGAGACGTCGATGAACTTGCTGGCACTGCACTGCGGCCAGTCGCGACACCCGAGGCCGGAGTCGGTGAGGCGCACGGCTGCCCCCGTGACGATGATCGCGCCGAGCGCGAGGAGGGCGAGCAGTGTGATGGTGCGGTACCGCGCCGGCGACAGCCTCACCGAGCCAAGAGTACCGACGTGCCGCCATCCCGACGGACCGACCCGCAGCACAGCCGAGGCCTGGAGCGCAGCCGAGGTTCGGCGACCGACCCGGGTCGCTCGTCAGGCCTCGGATGCCTCCAGGCCTCGGTGCCGGCCCGATGTGCGCGGCCGCTCAGGGGCGGACGGCGTAGAAGGCGTTGGTGGGGTGTTCGACGCGCAGGCGGTCGAACCGGCGGAACCCGGCCTCGGCGGCGAGCCGCCGGGCGACCGACTCCGGCAGGCCGAGCGTGCCGAGACCGGCGCCGTCCGGTGCCGACAGCGCGCTCGACAGGCACGACATCACGCTGACCCCGTACATCAGGGCGGCCATCGGATTGCGCCCCACGTTCTCGGCGAACGTGTCGAGGGCCTTGATGTCGACGAGCAGCCACGTGCCGTCGGGCGCCAGCGCCTCGAAGATCGTGCGCGCCATCCCGGCCGGGTCGGTCATGTCGTGGACGCAGTCGAACGTGGTGACGAGGCCCAGCCGGTGGTCGGCCGGGATCGGCTCGGCCCGCGGATCGACGAAGCGCACGTTGGTCAGCCCGCGCTCGCGGCGGCGCTGTTCGGCGCGATCGAGGGCGTGGTGCGAGATGTCGTAGCCCACGAACGACGACGCCGGGAACGCTTCGGCCAGCAGCATCACGGCGCCGCCCGCCCCGCAGCCGATGTCGGCGACGGCGCAGCCGGCGCGCAGGCGCTCGGCGGTACCGTCGAGCAGCGGCACGACGTCGCCCAGCAGGTGCGCCCGGTTCCAGGGCTCGAACCCGCGCTCGCCGCCGATCGCACCCTCGACGCCGCAGCTGTCGTAGTCGTGGCCGATGCCGGTGCGGAAGCTCTCGGCGATCGCCGGCAGTGCCGCCATCGTGGCCGGGAGCTGGTGGAACAGTCCGAGTCCGGCGGCCTCGTGGTCGGGGTCGGCGAGCACGGCGACCGCCTCGGGCGTCAGCGAGAATCGTTCATCGTCGTCGACCGCGACGAGGCCGGCGGCCGCCTGGTTGTAGGCCCACTCGCGGACCCACCGCTCGACGAGACCGGTTCGTCCGGCCAGCTCGGCCGACGTGGACGGGCCGCCGTCGGCGAGCGCCCGGTACAGCCCGAGCCGGTCACCGAGGTGCACCATGCCCGAGGTCATCGCGCCTTCGAGCTTGGTGAACAGTCGGAACTGGAACTGCTTGAGGGCGTCGGGATCGATCACCGGACGGGGACTCAGACGGTGCGCTGGTCGCGCTCGAGGTGCTCGACGTCGGACAGCGAGCTGAGGCTGAACACGTGACCGTCGCCGACCGGCAGGGCGACGAGCCGGCTGATCGACGCGTGACGCATCACCAGCCGATCCCACTCCCACGGTGTCGGCGAGAGGCCGAGGAGGTGGCAGACGAGGACGGAGTTGGTGCCGGCGTGGGCGATGAACCCGATCCGCCGACCGGGCTCGTCGACGTGCCACACCGGGAGCTCGCCCGGCGCCGGGCGGATCCCGTGGGTGGCGAGGAACTGCGCCGCGCCGGCGCGCACCCGAGCCACGAAGTCGGTCATCCGCTCGCCGCCGTCGAGGCCGTCCCACAGTCCGACCGCCGGCCGTTGGCGCAGCTCGCGGTACGCCTTGGCCGACCGCTCGGCCGGAGCTCCGTGCCATTCGGGGTCGCGGATCTCCTCGAGCCAGTCCTCGACCACCTCGGGGCGCCCGAGCACGTCCCACACCGGCGCCGCGGTCTGGCGGGCGCGTACGAGCGGCGATACGTAGAGCTCGTCGAACGCCTCGTCGACCAACGCCTTCGCCAGGCGGTCGGCCTGGGTGTGGCCGAGCTCGGTCAAGGGCGGGTTCACCACCGTTCGGCCGTCCTTCACCCATTCCGGTTGGGCGTGCCGGATCAACACCAGTTCCACGCCGCCCAGGCTACGAGGCGGCCGCCCGCGCCAGCCGGCGCGTTGCGAGCGACGGGCGCCAGCCGGGCAGCGGCGGGCTACGCCTGTAGCTTGCGCTCGATGTCGATGCAGCCACCCGGCGACGCCGGTGCCGTCCCACCGCCGCCACCGCTGTGGGGACCGGCGTCCGGCCCCCGGCCGGGCAGCCCGCTGCCACCGCCGCCGCCACCGGGCCCCTCGACCCGGCCGCTCCCGGCGCCGCCACCGGGATGGGGCGACACCGGGTTCCAGGTCCGACCGAGCCCGCCGCGCACCGGCGCGCGCACGGCGATCAGCGTGCTGATGGTGGCCTACGCGGCCGTGTACGCGATCGCGACGTTCGCGGCGTTCCACCGCAAGTCGGTGTGGGACAGCCCGACGAGCACCCTGAGCGAGCTGCACGACGCCGACAACTTCGTCAACGGAGCGGTCGGGGTGACGTCGATGCTGGTCCTCGCCATCGCCATCCTGCTCACGGTGTGGTCGGCCCGGGTCGTGGTCAACGCCCGAGCCCAGGGTCGCCGCGTGTCCGGCCTGGCCGCCGGCGGCTGGTGGATCCCGATCGCCTGGTTCGTCGTGCCGTTCGTGCAGCTCCGTCGCGCCGTCGACGGTCGCGGCACCACCGGCGCGCTCGCCCTCTGGCAGGCGCTGTTCATCGTCGGCTTCGGGGTGTGCCGCGCCATCGAGCTCGCCGTGCGTCCGGATTTCGACCGGTTCGACACGGCCCAACACGTCAGCGACGACCTGCGCAACCAGGGCTTCGCCTTCCTCGCCACCACGGTGGTGGTGGCCGCGCTGGCGGTGGCGGCGATCGCCGCCATGCGCAGCATCGACGAGGTCACCACGACGGGGCGGTCGCCGGCGCCGTCAGCGGCGTGACCGACCCCGGCCCCCCCGCCGGTCCGGCCGCCGCCTGGTATCCGGACCCGACCGGGCGCTACGAGCACCGCTTCTACAACGGTCGGGCGTGGACCGCCGACGTGAGTCGCGGCGGTGTGCGCGGGGTCGATCCGCTGGGGGTCGAGCCGCCCGCGGCCGAGGCACCGCGCGACGGGCGCGCCACCGCCGCCCTCGTGCTCGGCGTGGTGGCCGCGACCACCGCGTGGATGCCGTTGCTGTTCGTCGCCGGCGTGGTGTGCGGCGTGCTGGCGATCTGCTTCGGTGTGGCCGCGATGCGGCGCCGGCCTCGCGACCGTCGCGGCTTCGCCGGTGCCGGGGTGGTGCTCGGCGCCGTCGCCATCCCGCTCGCCGCCGTCGGGGTGTGGCTGTCGGCCGCGGTGCTCGGCGTGGTCGACCGCTACCAGAACCCACCCGCCCACTCGATCGCGGTCACGGCCTGCGCCGTCGACGACAGCACGTCACCGACCTTGCGCGTGGCCGGCACGATCACCAACACCGACGACCACGCCGGTGCCTACCGCATCCGGGTGGAGGCGGCGACCGGCGGCGGGCGCCGCGAGCAGCTCGTGTTCGAGGTCGACTCGTTGCAGCCCGGCGACTCGGCGCAGTTCGACCGGACCGAGTCGCTGGCCGCGTCCGACGCCGACGGGACCGCGCCGCAGTGCCGGGTCACCGACGTGACCGGACCGTTGCCGTTCGGCGTCGACATCGAGTGAGGTTTCGACCTCCCTCGCGTCACGTGACCGTGGTCGCCAGCATCCACGCGTCGTGCAACCGGGCGTAGGTGCCGCCCGACGTCACCAGCTCGGCGTGGGTGCCGTCCTCCACCAGCACGCCCTCGTCGAGCACCAGCACGCGGTCGGCGCGGGCCGCCGTCGACAGCCGGTGGGCGATGGCGATCGTGGTGCGGCCCTCGGCGAGACGCGAGAGCGCCCGCGAGATGCGCACCTCGGTGAGCGCGTCGACCGACGACGTGGCCTCGTCGAGCACCAGCACGTCCGGATCGGCGATGCCGGCGCGCAGCAGGGCGACGAGCTGGCGTTCGCCGGCCGACAACGACTCGCCGCGCTCGCCGACGCGGGTCATCACGCCGTCGCTCATCGAGTCGACCCAGTCCCGCAGCTCGAGTCGGTCGACCATCGCCTCGATGTCGTCGACCGACGTACCGGGCTTGGCGAACCCGACGTTGGCGGCGATCGTGTCGTCGAACAGGAACGGCTCCTGTGACACCACGACGAGGCGCTGGCGCAGCTCGTGGTTGGCCACGCACTGCAGCGGCACGCCGCCGAGGTACAGCTCGCCGACGGTCGGATCGGCGAAGCGGGCGATGAGGCGACCGAGCGTGGTCTTGCCGGAACCGGTGGCCCCGACGACGGCCACCTGCTCGCCGGCGGGGATGTACACGTCGACGTCGCGCAGCACGGCCTCGTCGAGCGCGGTGGTGACGCCACGTGTCGGGTAGGCGAACGTCACCCCGGCGACGTGCACGTCGAGCATGCCGGACGGCAACGGAACCGGCGACTCGGTCGGTGGCGGGCCGATGGGCAGGTCGAGCACGCCGAGCACCCGGCGCAGGCCGGCGACGGCGGTCTGGGTCTGGTCGAGCACCTCGGTGAACTCGGCGATCGGCTCGAGGAAGCGATAGGTGAGGAACAGGAAGCCGACCATCGCCCCGGTGGTCAGCCCGCCCGAGGGCCCGCGCGCCACGCCGACGACGACGACGGCCGACACGGTCAACACGGAGAACAGCTCACCCGAGGGGAACAGCAGTGCTCCGATCTTCGCCGCCCGGATCTGGGCGCCGGCGCGCGAGGTGATCGAGGCATCGGCATGCCCCTCGTACACCGGGCCGGCGTCGTAGGCGCGGATCGTCTCGGCGCCGGCGACCACCTCGGTGATCGCCGCCATCATCTCGCCGTTGCGCTCGCGCGACACCTCGTACGCCTGCACGAGGTGACGCTGCACGGCGCGCAGCACCACCACCAGCGGGGCGGCCACGGCGAAGGCGACGAGGGCGAGCATCCAGTCGTAGGCGAGCATCACCGCCCCGACGACCAGCACGAGCGGGCCGTCGAGCAGCCACGCCAGCCCGCCCCACTGGAAGAACTGGGCGAGCGTCTCGATGTCGCTCGTGACACGGGCGACCAGGGCACCGCGTCGCTCCTCGTTGTGGTCGGCCAGGCTGATGCGGTGGGTGTGGGCGATCAGCCTCGTCCGCAGGTCGTACAGCGCCTGTTCGCTGCGGCGACCGAGGCGCACGATCGCCTGGCGCTGGGCCACGCCCGCCACCACCAGGGCGACGGCGGCGATGGCCGCCAGCACGGCAACGAGGCCGACGCGGACCTCGCCGCTCGGCGGACTGATGCCGCGGTCGATCGCCTGTTGCAGGAGGATCGGCACGACCACCCGCCCGCCGGCGCCGACGAGGGCGAGCAACCAGGTGGCGAGCAGGCCCTCGCGGAGGACCGGCGCCTCGTCGAGGCCCCGTCCGATGGTGCGGGCGGCGGAGAACCGTCCGGTCGGCTCAGTCACCGGCGTCGACCCCGTGGGCGGCAGTGGCGTGGACGGCGCGCTCGACACGATCGGTCTCGAACGCCTCGAGCAGTCGGCGGTACGCCGGCCGACGCGCCATCAGCTCGTCGTGCGTGCCGTGGTCGACCACGTGGCCGCGCTCGAGGTACACGACGTCGTCGGCGAGGGCGATCGTCGACGGACGCGAGGCCACCATCAGCACGGTCGTGCCGGCGAGCGCACCGCGGAGGTTGCCGAGCACCGCCCGCTCGGTGGACGGGTCGAGCGCGGAGGTGGTGTCGTCGAGCAGCAGCAGCGCCGGGCGGCGCACCATTGCCCGCGCCAGGGCGATCCGTTGACGCTGCCCACCGCTGAGGCTCACACCGCGCTCGCCGACCACCGTGTCGAGGCCGGCCGGGAGATCGGCGACGAAGCGCTCCGCTTGCGCCATGCGCAGCGCCGCCCACACCTCGTCGTCGCCGGCGCCGGCACCCACCACGACGTTGTCACGGATCGTGCCGCCGAACAGGAACGCCTCCTGGAACACGATCGCCCGGGCGCCGTCCGTCGTCGCCACCACTCCATCGTCGGGACCGATCAGCCCGCCGGCCAGCTCGACGAGCGTGCTCTTGCCGGCACCCGTCGGCCCGACCACGGCCACGATGCGCCCCGACGGCACCCGCAGGTCGACGTCGTGCAGTACGGCGTGGTCGTCGCCGGGGAACGTGAACGTGACGTCGTCGAGCACGATCCCGCTCCCTGGCGGCGCGATCGTGATGGCGTCGGACGGATCGGCCTCGACCGGCTCGTCGAGCACCTCGCGGACCCGGTCCCATCCCGACAACGAGTGCGGGACGTCGGCGAAGACGTAGCCGACGAGGCGCAGCGGGAACACGAGCAGCGTGAACAGGTAGACGAAGCCGGCGAGCTCGCCCACCGTCATCTCGCCGCTCTTCACTCGCATCGCCCCGACCACGACGAGGGCGACGTTGGTGAGCGAGGGCAGCACGTCGAGCACCGACTCGAACGTCCCCCGCACCACGACGGCGTTCACCCGGGCGTCGCGCAGCCGGCCGGCGATCGTCGAGAGGCGCTCGGTCTCGCGCTGTTCGGCGCCGTAGGCCTTGACGAGCTGCACCCCTTCGAAGCTCTCGTGGACGGCGGCAGAGAGCTGCCCGAGCTCGTCCTGGGCGCGGTCGAAGTGCTCCTCGACCGAGCGCTGGTAGACGACGTTGGCGCCGATCAGCAGGGGGAACATCACGATCGCGAGGGCGCCGAGCACCGGGTCGGTGGCGAGCAGCCACACCGACGAGATGACGATCATCAGCATCGTCCCGGTGGCGAACGGGATCGGAGCGAGCACGTTGATGGCGGCGTCGGTGTCGATGCCGGCCCGGCCGACGAGGTCGCCGTCGGGGCGGCGTTGATGCCACGAGATCGGCTGGCGCACGAGCCGGTCGACCACCCCGCGGCTCAACGTGGCGGCGACGCGGAACTGGGTGATGCTGGCCCACACCCGTCGCATCACGACCGCCGCCGACCGCACCACGCCGACCACGAGGATGAACGCGACCCCGGCGACGACCGTCGAGCGTTCGACGTGGCCCTCGTCGAACCGCGGGGTGATCACGTTGTCGATCAGCCAGCTCACGGCCACGCTCGACAGCACGGTGCACAGCGCCGAAGATGGCGGCGCCCGTGACGGCGATGGCGAACGGTCGCGGGTGCAGCCGCACCATCCCGGCGACCATCGACAGCGATCGGCGCAACCGCTCGAACCGGCGCCTCGCGGCGGGTGCCTCGGCAGCGCCGCCGGAGAGGCTCGTCGCGGTCACCCGACGTGTCTACCAGCGAGAGCCTCGCTGGCGACCAGCGATAGCGTCGGGGCACGTGGAGCAGTCGAACGTCGCGGTGCTGGTGCTGCGCCTCGTGTTCGGGATCGGCCTCGCCTATCACGGCTACAACAAGGTGTTCCGCGGTGGGCGCCTCGCCGGGACCGCCCGGTGGTTCGCGTCGATCGGGATGCGCTGGCCGGCGCTGCAGGCGCGCGCCGCCGCCGGGACCGAGATCGGGGCCGGGCTGCTGTTCGCGCTCGGGCTGATCACGCCGTTCGCGGCCGCCGGCATCATCGGCGTGATGGCGGTGGCGGGCTGGGTGGCCCACCGCAAGAACGGCTACCTCATCATCAACGAGGGCTGGGAGTTCGTGCTCAGCATCGCCGCCGTCGCCTGGGCGGTCGCCACGGTCGGGCCGGGCCGCTACAGCCTGGACCACGCCGCCGGCATCGAGTTCCACGGCTGGACCGGCTCGCTGATCGCCGCCCTTCTGGGCCTGGGCGCGGCGTTCGCCCAACTGGCCGTGTGCTACCGACCACCCGCCAAGGGATCGTGAGATGCAGGTCATGGCCGACCCGACCACCGAGCAGCCCCCGCTGCGGCGCCGTCTCGGCGTGTGGGGCTGGTTGTTCGCCCTCATCTGCGTCGGCTTCGCCGTCTTCTGGGTGTGGGCGCTGTTCTTCGCCTCGAAGGAGGCCGTGAACAAGATCGGCGACCGGGCCTGGGCGGCGCGGGCCGAGGGCATCTGCGCCACCGCCAAGAACGACATGCAGGCGCTGCACGACTTCCGCCGGATCGACCACGACAGCCCGCAGCTCGCCGCCATGCTCGCCGAGCGCGCCGACATCGTCGACCGGGCGACCGACCTCGTCGAGCACATGCTCGACGACGTCGTCGTGGTGATGCCGACCGATCCCAAGGGTCTGGCCCTGGTGCCGCAGTGGGAGGCCGACTACCGCACGTTGATCGCCAACCGCCGCGAGTACAGCGACGAGCTGCGCCAGGGTCACGACGAGTCGTTCCACGAGGCCGCTGTCGACGGCATCCCGATCAGCGACAAGCTCACCCGCTTCGCCGGCGACAACTACATGCCGTCGTGCGCGGCGCCGCTGGACCTCACGAACTGACCGCAGCCGTCGGCGGGCCGGGATCCGGTCGCTCACGTCGGCTGGTGCTTGACCACCCGCGCCGGGTTGCCGGCGGCCACGCAGTGGTCCGGGAGCGCACCCGTGACGACGCTGTTCGCTCCGACGACCACGTGCCGGCCGATGTCGGCGCCCGGGAGCACCACCGTGCCGTGTCCGAGCCATGACCCGGCGCCGATGCGCACCGGGCGCTCGGGCATCGACTGGCGCGAGATCGGCAGGGTGGGGTCGTCGTAGCCGTGGTTCTGGTCGGTCACGTACACGTGATGGCCGGTCCAGACGTCGTCCTCGATCACGATCGACAGGTGACCGACCACGCCGCTGCCGCGACCGATCAGGCAGCGGTCGCCGATGCGCACCACCGGGTCGGTGACGCAGCGCTGCCCCGGCGCCATCCCCGCCGACAGCGTCACGTGCGGCCCGATCATCGTCGCCGCGCCGATGTGGATGTAGTGCTCGTTCATCAGCGCCGCCGGCGGGAAGGCGATCATGCTGCCGTCACCGAAGGCGCCGAAGCGTCGTCCGCGTCGGCTGCGCGGCCCGATCGCGCCGTAGCGCCGCACCAGCGCGAGCACCCGGTGGAGCGCCTCGTTGGCCGTGCCGGCTCGCGCGCTCACGACCGCTCCACGAGGAGGTAGATCACGGCCGCGGTGTTGAACATGGCGTGGGCGATGATCGTCGGGCCGATCCGCCGCACGAGGTAGCAGCCGATGCCGAACCCGACGCCGACGAGCCCGAGGGCGATCACCAGACCGACGTTGTCGCGCCCGAACGTCGGCTGGATGTGGGCGAGGCCGAACAAGGCGCCCTGGGCCAGGATCGCCAGCGGTGCCGCGAGGCGCGAGCGCAGCCCGCGGAGCATCACACCGCGGAAGATCACCTCCTCGACCACCGGGGCGACGACGATGGCGGCGATGGCGAAGGCGGCGATCGCCGTGCGGTCGGTACCGCCGCCGCCGGCGTCGAGGTTGCTGCGGTAGGGCACGCCGAGCACCCTGATCAGTTGCACGACGATGCCGACGCCGAGCGTCGTCGACAGCCAGATGATCGGACCCCACCCGAGGTCGACCCAGCGCACGCGCACCCCGAAGTCGCGCAGCGGATGCCCGGTGCCGTACCGACGGCTGGCGAACACGCACCACGCGATCGACGGCCCGTAGCCGACGAGCACCGAGACGCCCATCAGCACGAAGATGTTCCACCGGTCGTCGATCGACGAGATGACCGCCCGGTTGACGATCAGCGACGCGGCGAGCACGACCGTCGCACCGAGGGCGGTGACGATCGGCAGCACCGGGTGCTCCTCCACCGGTGCGGCGGGTGGCGCCAGGGTGGCGGTGTGGTGCGTCCACCGGTGGCCGTCGAACCACCGCAGTCGACCCGCCCGATAGGGATCGGCGTACCAACCCGCCTGGGCGGCCTGCGGCGGGCCGAACGTCGTCGGTGGGCGCGTCGGTGCGGCGACGCGCGGCGGCGCGGGCCGTGGTGTGCTCACCAGTGGTCCCGCATAGACCGGGCGTAGCGTAGGCCGCGATGCCCGACCGGCGACCGCGTTCCCTCTGGGCGGAGACCGCGGCCGCGACCGATCCGATGCCGTCCGTCGAGGCTCTCCCCCACGATGCCGACGTGGCCATCGTCGGCGCCGGCTACACCGGCCTGTGGACCGCCGTCGCCCTGCAGCGCGCCGAGCCCGACGCTGCGGGTGTGCGTCGTCGAGCGCGACTCGGTCGGCTTCGGGGCGAGCGGCCGCAACGGCGGCTGGTGCTCGGCGCTGTTCCCGGTCGGTCTCGGCGCCCTCGCCGGCCCGACACGGTCGCGAGGCGGCGATCCGGCTGCAGCGGGCGTTGATCGACACCGTCGGCGAGGTGGCGGCCTTCGCCGACGGCGACGCCCGCGCCGTCGGCGTCGACGTGCAGTTCCGTCAGGGCGGAACGCTGCGCCTGGCGCGCAGCGAGGCGCAGCGGTCGGTGCTGCGCGACGAGGTCATCGAGGCGCGCGAGTTCGGCTTCGGCGCCGACGACCTGCGCCTGCTCGACCCGGACGAGCTGGCGACGCGCTGTCGGGCCCGCGACGCGGTCGCCGCCTCGTATTCGCCGCACTGCGCCGCGCTCCACCCGCTGCGGCTCGCCCAGGCGCTCGCCGCCACCGCCCGTTCGCTCGGGGTGCGCATCGTCGAGGGCGTCGAGGTGATCGAGATCCTGCCCGGGGCCCTCGTCACGCGGGCCGGGACCGTGCACACGCCGGTCACCGTGCTGGCGACCGAGGCCTACACCACCGGCCTGCCCGGGCGGCGGCGCGACGTGCTGCCGATGTACTCGATGATGGTCGGCTCGGAGCCGCTGTCGGCGGCGCAGTGGGACGAGATCGGCCTCGCCGGGCGGGAGACGTTCACGAGCACCGCCAACATGATCATCTACGGCCAGCGCACCGCCGACGGCCGGCTGGCGTTCGGCGGTCGCGGGGCGCCGTACCACTTCGGGTCGCGCATCGCCCCCGAGTTCGACACCGACGAACGGGTGCGGGCGATGTTGCGGGCGACGCTCGCCGAGCTGTTCCCCGTGACCGCCGACGTCGAGCTTCCGTTCCACTGGGGCGGCCCGCTCGCCGTGCCTCGCGACTGGCATCCGCACGTGCGCTTCGACCGGGCGACGCGGGCTGGCGTCGGCGGGTGGGTACGTCGGCGACGGCGTGGCGGCCGCCAACCTCGCCGGGCGCACGCTCGCCGACCTCGTCCTCGGCCGCGACACCGACCTCACCCACCTGCCGATCGTCGGGCACCGTTCACCGCCGCTGGGAGCCCGAGCCGCTGCGGTGGGTCGGCGCCCGCCTGGCCGCGGCCGCCGCCGCCGCGCAGCGATCGCCGCGGCCCCCTCGCCGGCGCCTGGGCCCGCCTGTTCCACTCCCTGACCTCCCACTGACCCCCAGAGAGTCGAGATTTCCACAAGCAAAATCGTGCGTGATCTGCACGATTTCGCGTACCTGAATCAGCGATAGGGCCCATCTCTGATTCCGGTACGCGAAATCGAGCGTGCGCGCTCGAAAATGCTTGTGGAAATCTTCGACTCCTGGGGCGCTGGCGGTCAGCGGTGGAGGGTGGGGTCGGCGATCGTGGCGATGTGGCGGACGGTGTACACCGACTCGCCCGACAGGACGCCGCCGCGGGCCATCAGACGGCCGGCCTGCCAGCTCGACAGGCCGAGCTCGGGCGTGTCGAGGGCGAACTGGCCGTCGACCCACCGGGTGAAGCCGTCGCCGACGAACGGGGCGTCGACGGCGGCGTAGAACGCGTCACGCTCGGCCGCCTCCTCGGTGACGATCGAGGCGATGAATCGGGGGCTGTGGCGGTTGAACAGCGCGACGGCATCCGCCCACGTCGGCGACGACCGCCAGCGACACCTCGGGCGACCCCTCCCACTCCCACTCGATCGCCAGGTCGGCGACGTCGATCGGCGACGCCGCCGGCTCGTCGTGCACGCCGTCGGCGCGGACGATCTTCACCGTCGACGTGAAGCGTTCCGCCGGCACGTGCCGGCAGGCGCTCTCGACGACGTGCAGGCGCGCCGAGGTCTCCCGCCCCGCCGCGGCCCGGTCGACGGCGTCGAGGAACACGGCGACGAGGTCGAGGCGTGACTCCGGGATGCAGCACACGTTGAGCGTGTTGCACACCTTGCGGTCGAGCGACGCGGTCACGCTCGAGGCGAACCGGCCGGCGTCGGCGTGCCGGCCGGCGACCAGCCACGCGCCCCCGGTGCCGTGGAGGCTGACCGGCGTGCCGCACTGGCGGGCGACCGCGCCGAGCTGGGCCACCGCCGGACCCGAGCCGCGCGCCACGGCGAGGGCGAGCCGCGGTTGGGCGAACAGGGCCCAGCCGGCCGCCCGCTCCCGCGAGCGGATCAGCTCGATCGTGCCCGCCGGCAACCCCGCCGCCGCGAGCGCCGGGGCGACGCAGCCCTCGACGATCGCCTCGGCGGTCGCCAACGCGTCGGACCCGATGCGCATCACCACCGTGTTGCCGCTGCGCACCACGCCGGCGGCGTCGGCGAAGACGTTGGGACGGCCCTCGAAGACGAACCCGACCACGCCGAGCGGGGCACGGCGGGCGTCGACGCGCCATCCGTCGTGTTCGACCGTCGCCGACCCGGGCGTCGCGCCGCAGCGGTGAGTCCCGCCAGCCGATCAGCCCGGCCACCATGTCGCCGCGCATGCGATCGGTGAGCACCAGCCGGGTCGTCGACCGCCCCGAACGCTCGGCCGCCTCGACGTCGGCGCGGTTGGCCGTGAGCACGTGCCCGATCACGTCGGCGTCGCCGAGGCGGGCGGCGAACCCGTCGAAGAAGGACGAGATCTGTTCGTCGCTGACTGCGCCCAGCGCCTCGAACGCCGTTCGGGCGCGCGCCGTCGCCTCCGCGGCGATGGCGTATTGGGCCGCCGGGACGTGCAGCAGGTCGCCGGTGTCACCGAGGGCGATCAAGCGGTCGCCGGCGGCGAACGCGTCGGCCAGCTCGTCGGCCGACGGTGACGTAGCGGTCGCCGCCGACGATCACGACCTGGCCGGCGACGAGGCGTTCCAGGGCGAGGGGCTCGGCCATGGCGCCAGCGTAGGGTGATCGAGATGGACGACACCGGCCGGCTCTACTTCCGCCAGCTCTCGCGCCGGCCGGGACTTCGCCGCCGACGATCCGACTGGCCGTCCAGATGGTGAACTTCGTGTACCTCGTCGGCGACCGCGACACCGGCGACTGCCTCGTGGTCGATCCCGGCCTACGCCATCGACGAGCTGCTGGCGCTCGTCGACGCCGACGGCATGCACGTCGCCGGGGTGATCGCCACGCACTACCACCCCGACCACATCGGCGGCGCCCTGATGGCCGGTCACCTCATCGAGGGCGTTCCCGACCTCCTCGAGCGGGTGCCGTGCCCGGTGCACGTGCAGCGCGCCGAGGTGCCGTGGGTCTCGCGCACGATCGGCCTGTCGGAGTCCGAGCTGACGGCGCACGGACCGGGCGACACGGTGGCGGTGGGCGAGGTGGAGGTCACGCTGCTGCACACGCCCGGCCACACGCCGGGCAGCCAGTGCGTGCTCGTCGACGGGATGGTGCTCACCGGCGACACGCTGTTCCTCGACGGGTGCGGCCGCACCGACTTCCCCGGCGGCGATCCCGAGGTGATGTACGACAGCCTCCAGCGCCTCGCCGCGCTGCCCGACGGCACGGTGGTCTATCCCGGCCACCACTACTCGCCGCCGTCGCGCGGGACGATCGAGGCGGTGCGCCAGCAGAACTACGTGTACCAGCCGCGGTCGAAGGACGAGTGGCTGACGATGTTCGGTCGTTGACGACCGCCGCTCGGGCATGCGTAGCGACTGCGACCGTGCGCTCACCAACGCCGAGCCGTGCGATCGCGTCTCGAGACCGACGGCAAGTACTCGGCCGTGCGCTCCAAGCCCGCGGCGCAGGTCGACGAGCGGCTCCCACCCGAGCTCGGTGCGTGCCTTGGCGATGTCGGGCGGCGCAGGCCGGGGTCGTCGATCGGCAGCGGCTCGTGCACCAGCGGCGACCGTGACCCGGTGAGCTCGAGCACCAGCTCGCGCCAGCTCGTTGATGGTGTGCTCGACCGGACTGCCGATGTTCACCGGCGTGGTGATCGTCGAGTCGAGCAGGGCGAGGAACCCGCGGATCTGGTCGTCGACGTAGGTGAACGACCGGGTCTGGCGGCCGTCGCCGTAGATCGTCAGCGGCTCGCCGCGCAGCGCCTGCACGACCAGGTTCGACACCGCCCGCCCGTCGTCGGGACGCATCCGCGGCCCGAAGGTGTTGAAGATCCGCACGATGCGCACGTCGAGGTGGTGGTGGCGGTGGTACGCCGTGGTCATCGCCTCGGCGTAGCGCTTGGCCTCGTCGTAGACGCCGCGCGGGCCGATCGGGTTGACGTTGCCCCAGTACGTCTCGGGCTGCGGGTGCACGAGCGGGTCGCCGTACACCTCGGAGGTCGAGGCGAGGAAGAAGGTCGCCCCCTTGGCCTTGGCCAGCCCGAGCCCGTTGTGCGTGCCGAGGCCGCCGACCTTCAGGATCTGGATGGGGATGCGCTCGAAGTCGATCGGCGAGGCGGGACTGGCGAGGTGCATGACCACGTCGACGGGGCCGGGCACCCACAGGTACGAGCTGACGTCGTGCTCGACGAGGGTGAACCCGCGCCGACCGAACAGCTCCTCGACGTTGGCGACCGTGCCGGTGACGAAGTTGTCGATCGCGACGACGTCGTCACCGCGGTCGAGCAACGACCGGCACAGGTGTGACCCGAGGAATCCGGCGCCCCCGGTGACGACGACACGCGCCATCGTCGGTCAGCTCGCGACCCGCCCGACGCCCTCGTAGCCCAGCCCGGCGGCGCGCACCACGGTCGGATCGAGTTGGTTGCGGGTGTCGACGACGGCCGGTGGCCGGTCGCCGTTCGCCACCATCACGCCGGTCACCTTCTCCAGGTCGAGGTCGGCGAACTCCGGCCACTCGGTGGCGATGACGAGCACGCTCGCGTCGGTGGCCGCGGCGAGGGGCTCGCTGACGATCGTGACGCCCCGCAGCGCGGCCGCCTTGGCGCCGGTCGGTGCCGACTCGACGGTCGGGTCGTACGCCTGCACGGTGGCGCCGGCGGCGAGCAGGGCCTGCACGATCGCCACGCTCGGCGAGTCACGCAGGTCGTCGGTGCCGGCCTTGAACGTGAGGCCGAGCACGCCGACCGTCACCCCGCGCAACCCCGCGCCCGGCGGGCGCCCGGCCGCCGTCGCGCACCTTGGCGACCATCCGCCGGCGCTGCTCCTCGTTGACGTCGATGACGCCCTTCATCAGCGTGAAGTCGTAGCCGTGGTCGGAGGCGATCTTGACGAGCGCCCGCGAGTCCTTGGGGAAGCAGCTGCCGCCCCAGCCCGGGCCGGGCCGCAGGAACGCCGGGCCGATGCGGCGGTCGCTCCCGATGCCCTCGATCACGTCGTCGACGTGGGCGCCCACCGACTCGCACATCGCGGCGATGGCGTTGATGAACGACAGCTTCATCGCCAGGAACCCGTTGGCGGCGTACTTGATCGTCTCGGCCGAGGCCGGGTCGGTGATGATGACCGGCGCGTCGAGCCCGGCGTACAGGGCGGCGAGACGCTCGCCGTCGGCGCGCCGGTCGGCGCCGATGACCACCCGGTCGGGGTGCAGGCAGTCGTGCACCGCCGTGCCCTCACGCAGGAACTCCGGGTTCGACACCACGGCCACGTCGTCGCGTTGCAGCACGGCGTCGACGGCGCGCGCCGAGCCCACCGGCACCGTCGACTTGTTGACGACGAGGGCACCCGGGCGCAGCACCGGGGCGATCTGGGCGCTGGCGGCCTCGAGGGCCCGGAGGTCGGCGCCTCCGTCGGGGCCCTGGGGGGTCTCGACGCACAGGAACACGAAGTCGGCGTCGGCGGCGGCGCGCTCGGCACCGACCACGAACGAGAGCCGACCCGCCGCCTGTCCCTCCGCCACCAGCTCGGCGAGGCCCGCCTCGACGATCGGGATCTCACCGCGCTCGAGCCGGGCGATGCGCTCGGGCAGGATGTCGGCACACACCACGCGGTGGCCGAGGTGGGCGAGCGCGGCGGCGGTGGTGAGGCCGACGTACCCGGCCCCGACGACGCCGATGCGGGCGGCGGATGGTGAATTCATGGCGGCGCGCAAGCGGTAGCCGGGGCGCGATCGACGGGGAGAGCGGTCCGGTAGAAACCAGCCCGTGCGCATCATGGTGACCAACGACGACGGCATCTCGTCCATCGGACTGCACGTGCTCGCCCGCACGATGCGCCGCCACGGCGACGTCGTGGTGGTGGCGCCGGACACCGAGTACTCCGGCGCCGGCGCCGCCCTCGGACCGCTGCACCTGATCCATCCCCAGGCGCGTCGCACGACGCTCGACGGCATCGACGAGGCGTGGACCGTCAACGGGCCGCCGGCGCTGTGCACGATGTTCGCCCGCTTCGGCGTGTTCGGCCCGATCGACCTGGTGGTGTCGGGCATCAATCCCGGCGCCAACGTCGGCCGCGCGGTGTACCACTCGGGCACCGTCGGCGCCGCGCTCACGGCGCGCAGCGGGGGCATCAGCGCCGTTGCGGTCAGCCAGGCGGTCGCCGGGATGGGGATCGAGGGCCAGGGCTGGGACGAGATGATCGCCGACCAACACTGGCAGACCGCGGCCGACGTGGCGTCGAGCGTCGTCGCCGAGGTGGCCGCCGTGCGCCCCGAGGTGCCGGTGGTGGTGAACGTCAACGTCCCCAACCTCCCCGTCGCCGACATCAAGGGCTGGCGCTACGCCGTGGTCGGGTCGGCACCGCCGCGCGCCATCGCCTCGGCGCGCCTCGAGCCGGTCGCCGGCACCGAGGACTGCTTTGCCGTGCGGATGTCGTGGGGCGACCAGATCGAGGCGCCGCCCGAGACCGACAGCGGGGCGATCGAGCGCGACGAGGTGACGATCAGCTTCCTCAGCCGCCTGGAGCACACGCCGCGGCCCGACATGACCGGCATCGACGCCGCCCTCGATGCCCTCGTAGGCTCCGCCTCATGACGTCGGACGAGCAGCTGGCGTCGTACCGCGCCAGCATCGACAACATCGACGCCGCGCTCGTGCACCTGCTCGCCGAGCGGTTCAAGGTCACCCAGGCCGTCGGGCGCTACAAGGCGGCGGCCGGCCTGCCGCCGGCCGACCCCGACCGCGAGGAGCAGCAGATCGAGCGGCTGCGCACCCTCGCCGAGCAGTCGGGGCTCGACCCGGCCTTCACCGAGGCGTTCCTGCGGTTCATCGTGTCCGAGGTGATCCGCCACCACGAGCGCCTCGCCGCGGAACTCGACAGCGTAGTTTCGGCCTCGTTCGTTCGCTCGAAGACTCGCTCTCTCCACTCGGTCGAGTTCGATGAGCGGCTGCGCCGCACCCAACCTCTGGCGGCGGCGAGCAAGCTCGCCCATGCCGCCGCACCGGGGGGCTACCGCCCCCCAGACCCCCCGACGGAGACGTACCGCACCACTGGCGCCGACCGTGTCCGCATGCCGCGTGCCCGAGGTCGAAACGTCAGATGGTCGCGAGCAGGCCGAGCAGCGGCTCGAGGCCCATGCCGCCGAACTGCAGCGCCTTGGTGTGGAAGTCCTTGAAGTCGAACGTGTCGCCGTGGCGCGCCCGCGCCGCGTCGCGGCCTTCCAGCCACAGCCGCTCGCCGACCTTGTACGACGGCGCCTGCCCCGGCCAGCCGAGGTAGCGGTCGATCTCGTCGGCGCTGTGCGCCGGATCGGAGATCGTGCGGGTGAGCAGGAACTCGAGCCCGAGCTCGGGCGTCCAGCGCTCCCCCTCGTGGAACCCGGTGCCGGTCGGGATCGCCAACTGCAGGTGCATGCCGATGTCGATCACCACGCGCGCCGCCCGGAACAGCTGGGCGTCGAGCATCCCCAGGAGATCGCCGTCGTCGTCGAGGTAGCCGAGCTCGCGCACCAGCCGTTCGGCGTACAGCGCCCAGCCCTCGGCGTGGCCGCTGGTGCCGGCGAGCAGGCGCTGGTAGTCGTTGAGCGAGTCGCGCTGGTAGGTGGCCGTGGCGATCTGCAGGTGGTGGCCGGGCACGCCCTCGTGGTACACGGTCGTCACCTCGCGCCACGTGGGGAACACCTCCTTGCCCTGCTCCACCGACCACCACATCGCCCCGGGACGGCTGAAGTCGTCGCTCGGTCCGGTGTAGTAGGCGCCGACGCCGCCCCCGGGCGGGGCGATCTTGCAGTCGAGCGTGCGCAGCGCGTCGGGGATGTCGAAGTGGGTGCGGCCGAGCTCGTCGATCGCACCGTCGGACAGGTCCTGCATCCAGCGCTGCAACCCGTCGGTGCCGGCGACCTGGTAGCGCGGGTCGCCGTCGAGGTGGTCGGCGACCTGGCGCGGCGTGCCGCCGGACACGATCCGGCCGGCCACCTCCTCCAGCTCGGCCTCGATCGAGAGGAACTCGTGCCAGCCCCAGGCGTAGGTCTCCTGGAGGTCGACGGTGGCGCCGAGGAAGTCGCGCGAGCCGCGTGCGTACACCTCCTCACCGACGGCGTCGAGCTCGGGGGCATGCGGGCGCAGGTCGACGCGCAGGAACTCGGCCAGCTCGGCGTAGGCGGCATCGGCGGCCGCGGCCGCCCGCTCCAGCTCGTCACCGAGCGACCCGGACTGCCCGGCGCCGGCGGCGAGCCCGGCGAAGAACCCGGTCGGCGCTCCCGACGTCGTGCCCGAGTACGTGTCGCACTGGGTGGCGCACTTGTCGACCTGGCGGACCGCCGATACCCGCCCGCGGCGCACGCCCTCCAGCAGGCTCTCCCGATAGCCGGCCAGCGCGTCGGGCACTGCGGCCATGCGACGGGCGAGGTCGGCGGCGTCGTCGTCGCTGCCGGTGGGCAGGAGGTCGAAGAGCTGGCGGACGTCCTGCACCGGCGACGCGATCACGTTCAGCGACGAGTGCAGGTCGCCGGCGTCGAAGCGGTCGAGGTCGAGCAGCAGTCGCTCGACGAGCACGTCGCGGGCCAGCCGCTCGGCGTCGGCGTGCACCGGCGCGGCCTGTGCCGCGGCGAGGGTGTCGCGCACCAGCCCGGCCCGGGCGTCGAGCCCCGCCGGCGACAGGTCGTCGAGAGGGTCATCCGACGGCAACCCGACGTAGACCGCGAGCATCGGGCTGAGGGCGGCTGCGGCACGCACGAAGCGGTTGGACACCTCGTCGATCGGACTCACGTCGACCGCGTTCGCTTGCTCGACGACTCGCTCACTCATGCCGGCGACGCTACTGGTCGCCCGCCGACCAGCACGGCCGCGATCGCGTTGACGCCGGGCCGGTACACGAAGTGCACCGGTGACGGCGCGTCGAGGATGCACAGGTCGGCGCGCGTGCCCGGGCGTCAGCTTCCCGACATCGTCGCGGCGCAGTGCGGCGGCGCCGCCGGCGGTGGCCGCCCACACCGCCTCGTCGACCGTCATCCCCATCTCGCGCACGGCGAGGGCGACGCAGAACGGCAGCGACGTGGTGAAGCTCGAGCCCGGGTTGCAGTTGCTGGCGATGGCGACGGTGACGCCGGCGTCGATCACCCGTCGGGCGTCGGGGTAGGGCTGACGGGTGGAGAACTCGGTCGCCGGGAGGAACGTGGCGACCGTGGACCCGCCGGCCAGCGCGTCGATGTCGGCGTCCGACAGGAACGTGCAGTGGTCGGCCGACGCGCACCCGAGCTCGACGGCGAGCCGGACCCCGGGACCGGCGCCGAGTTGGTTGGCGTGGAGGCGCAGCCCGAGCCCGGCGGCGCGGCCGGCCTCGAGCACGGCGCGGCACTGGTCGGCGTCGAACGCTCCGCGCTCGCAGAAGGCGTCGATCCAACGGGCGTGCGGCGCGCAGGCGGGCACCATCTCGTCGCACACCAGCGCGACGTAGTCGTCGGCCCGTCCGGCGAACTCCGGCGGCACGACGTGGGCGCCGAGCAGCGTGGTCTCAGGGGTCGCCGCACGCGCCACGACGAGCGCCTCGAGCTCGTGCTCGACGGTGAGCCCGTAGCCCGACTTGATCTCGAGCGTCGTGGTGCCCGAGCGGCGCGCCTCGTCGGTGAGGCGCCGCACCGTCGCGTCGAGCGCTTCACGGCCGGCGCCACGCGTCGCGGCGACCGTGCTGGCGATGCCGCCCGCCGTGTACGGCTCGCCGGCCATGCGGGCGGCGAACTCGTCGGCGCGATCACCGGCGAACACCAGATGGGTGTGGCTGTCGACGAAGCCGGGGATCACGCGCTCGTCCGGCGGCGTCGATCCTCGAGTCGGCGGCGGGCGGCGCACCACGGCCGACGGCCGCGACACGCCCGTCGTCGATCACCAGCCAGGCGTCGTCGATCACGCCACCGCGGCCGGTACCGAGCGTCTCGTCGTTGGTCGTGAGCCGCCCGATCCGGTCGACCACCGTGGTGCTCACGTGGCCCTCCAGGCGTCGGTGATCGATCGATCGAGCTCGGCGGCGACGTCGATCGCCCGGTGGGCCCCGTCGCGAACCACGTGCTCGCCGCCGACGACGACCTGGCGCACGTCGGCCGCCGTGGCCGCGAACACGACGCTGGCGGCCGGGTCGGCCCGGTCGTGGCCGGCGAGGCGGACCCCGTCGAGGCCGACGGTCACGAGGTCGGCGACGCTGCCGGGAGCGATCGTGCCGCCGTGCCAGCCGAGGGCGCGGTAGCCCTCCACCGTGGCGGCCCGCAGCAAGGCCGACGGGTCATGGGTCCCCCGCCGTCCCGACGCCAGCCGCTCGTCGAGCTCGACGGCGCGCGCCTCCTCGAACGGGTCGATCACCGCATGCGAGTCCGATCCGAGGCACAGTCGCCCGGCGCCGAGGGCCGCCGTCGGTCCGATTCCGTCGGCCAGATCGCGCTCGGTGGTCGGGCAGATGCAGCACACGGCGCGGCCGGCGGCGAGCAGCCCGAGATCGCGCGACGTGAGGTGCGTCGCGTGGACCGCGCAGAACCGCTCGTCGATGCCGGCGTGGCGCGCCAGCAGCTCGACGGGCGTGCACCCGTGGGCGGCCAGGCAGTCGGTGTTCTCCTGCGGCTGCTCGGACACGTGGGCGTGCAGCACGGCGCCGCGCTCGCTCGCCCAGGCCGCGACGTCGGCGATCGCCTCCGGATCGACGGCGCGGACGGAGTGGACGGCGGCTCCGAGCCGGGCACGGGGCGATGCGCCGTCGGCGAGCGCCGTCACGCGCTCGGCCCACGCCGCGGCCGTGCCGTCGCTGAAGCGCCGCTGCACGGTGTTCGGGGCGACGCCGAAGCCGCCGTGCAGGTAGCAGGTGTCGAGCAGGGTGATGCGCACGCCGGCCGTGTCGGCGGCGCGGAGCAGCCGCCGGCCGATCTCGTTGGCGTCGGCGTAGGGCACCCCGCCGGGTTGATGATGGAGGTAGTGGAACTCGCCGACCACGGTGTAGCCGGCGAGGAGCATCTCGCCGAACACCGCCGTGGCCAGGCGTTCGTAGCGTGTCGGGATCGAGCGTCGCGGCGAGCGCGTACATCTGCTCGCGCCACGTCCAGAACGTCCCGCCGCTGTGGGTGCGCCCGCGCAGGGCGCGGTGGAAGGCATGGCTGTGGGCGTTGGCGAGACCGGGCAGGGTGAGGCCGCGCAGCGCAGCTGGCGCCGGGCGGTGCCGCCTCGACGCCGGCCGCGACGGCGGTGATCATCCCCGCCGTGACGGTGACGAGCACGCCGTCGCGATGGTCGGCGGCGCCCGGCCCGAGCCAGGCCCGTTCGCACCAGAACGTCGACGTCGCGGCCGCCATCGGGTCAGGAGCCGACACGCTCGACGAAGCGGGTGATCCGCTCGACGAAGGCCGCCCGGCCGAAGCGCTCGAACGACTCCCAGGTGGTGAACGTGGTGGGGTCGTCGACCCGATCGAGGAACAGCACACCGTCGAGGTGGTCGCACTCGTGCTGGAACGTTCCCGCGGTGAGGCCGCGGCGCACCTCGTCGTGGGGGCGTGCCGTGCTCGTCGAGCCAGCGCACGCGGATGTTCACGTGGCGGTGCACCGAGCCGCGGAGGTTGGGCACCGAGAGGCAGCCCTCGTTGATCTCCACCAACTCGTCGTCGATGGCTTCGATGACCGGGTTGATCACCACCGTGAGCGGGATCGGGGGCTTGTACGGGTAGCGCGGGTTGTGGTTCACCTCGATCACGGCGACGCGTCGAGGCACGCCGATCTGGTTGGCGGCGAGCCCGGCGCCGCTGGCCGCGCGCATCGTGTCGATGAGGTCGGCGATCAGCCCCTGCAGCTCGTCCCCGGCGACGTCGGCGGGATCGACCTCGGCCGCCCGCTCCCGGAGCACCGGGTGCCCGACCGTGACGATCTCGCGGACGCTCACGGATGTGTCGCCGGTGATCCCAGAGACCGGGAAGAGGGGGTGGTCCATCGGCGCGCCGGCGGCGAGCTCGTCGACGAGGCCCGGGAACGGCGGCGAGGTGGCCCACGGGCGCGGGGCGTGCACCATGTCGTCGCCGAGGAAGCGCACCGACAGGACACGGCGGCGCCGGGCGCCGACGCCGCCGGCGGCGTGCAGCGTGAGCATGTGGAAGAACACCGCGTCGCCCGGCTCGAGGCTCCAGCGCAGGACGCGGAAGCGCTCCGGGTGGTCGTCGATCGGCGGGAGCTCGGCGAGCGTGCCGTCGGGGAACCACTTGGCCTGGCCGTCGAGGAACGACCGCGGCATGTACCAGGGCCCGCGGTGGGAGCCGGCGACGAACTGCAGCGTCGACTCCACGGCGACCGGATCGACGGGGAACCACATCGAGACGTTCTGCTGGCCGTCGACGTTGTAGTACGGCAGGTCCTGGTGCCACGGCGTGCGCTGGTTGGTGCCCGGCTCCTTCACGAGGACATGGTCGTGGTACAGCCGCACGACGTCCGTGCCCATCAGCGCGCCGGCGATGACGGCGGCCGGCGACTGCTCGATGAACCGGCGCATCGGCTCGATGCGCTGCCAGTTGCAGAAGTCCTCGATGAACGCACCGTCATCGTTGCCGCTCGCCCGCTTGGCGTTGGGTGACAGTGCGGCGAGGTTCGCCTCGATGGCGTCGGTGGCGAGGGCGACCATCTGTGGGGAGAACGCCTGGCGCACGCACACCGCACCGTCGCGCCGGAAGTCGGCCACGGTGCCGGCGTCGATCGGCACGGTCACCGCACGTCGTCCATCGGGATGCGCACGCCGCGACTGCGAGCCACCTCGCGCGCCCGGTCGTAGCCGGCGTCGGCGTGACGGATCACGCCCATGCCCGGGTCGCTGGTGAGCACTCGCTCCAACTTGTGGGCGGCCAGCTCGGTGCCGTCGGCGACCGCCACCATCCCGGCGTGGATCGAACGGCCGATGCCGACGCCACCACCGTGGTGGATGCTCACCCAGGTGGCGCCGCTCGCCGTGTTGACGAGGGCGTTGAGCAGCGGCCAGTCGGCGATGGCGTCGGATCCGTCGGCCATCGCCTCCGTCTCCCGATAGGGCGATGCCACCGACCCGGAGTCGAGGTGGTCGCGCCCGATCACGATCGGCGCCGACACCGCGCCGGTGCGGACCAGCTCGTTGAAGCGAAGGCCGAGCCGGTGGCGCTCGCCGTAGCCGAGCCAGCAGATCCGTGCCGGGAGACCCTGGAACGCCACCCGCTCGCCGGCGAGGTCGATCCACCGACGCAGGTGGTCATCGTCGGGAAACTCCTCGAGCACGGCGCGGTCGGTGACCGCGATGTCGGCGGGGTCCCCCGACAGCGCCACCCATCGGAACGGACCCTTGCCCTCGCAGAAGAGCGGTCGGATGTACGCCGGCAGGAAGCCGGGGTAGTCGAAGGCGCGGTCGAAGCCCCCGAGCTGGGCTTCGGTGCGCAGGCTGTTGCCGTAGTCGAACACCTCGGCGCCGCGGTCGGCGTATCCGACCAACGCCGCGCAGTGGGCGGCCATCGAGAGCCGGGCCCGGCGCACGAGCTCGTCGGGATCGGTCGCGGCCATCTCGGCGGCCGCGGCCGGCGTCAGATCGAGCGGCGTGTAGCTGAGCGGATCGTGGGCGCTGGTCTGATCGGTCACGATGTCGGCGGGGAAGCCGCGCTCGAGGAGCGCCGGCACGACGGCGGCGGCGTTGCCCACGACGCCCACCGAGCGCGCCTCGCGGCGGTCGCGGGCGTCGAGGCAACGGCGGACCGCGTCGTCGACCGAGCCGGCCTCCTCGTCGAGGTAGCGCGTCTCGAGCCGTCGACGGATGCGCTCGCCGTCGACGTCGATGCACAGGGCCACGCCACCGTTCAGCGTGACCGCCAGCGGTTGGGCGCCACCCATCCCGCCGAGGCCGGCGGTGAGCGTGATCGTGCCGGCCAGCGATCCGCCGAAGCGGCGCCGGGCGATCTCGGCGAAGCACTCGTAGGTGCCCTGGAGGATCCCCTGCGTGCCGATGTAGATCCACGAGCCGGCGGTCATCTGGCCGTACATCGTGAGCCCGAGCGCCTCGAGGCGGCGGAACTCGGCCCAGTTCGCCCACTCCGGCACGAGGTTGGAGTTGGCGATGAGCACCCGGGGCGCCCAGGCGTGGGTGGTGAACACCCCGACCGGCTTGCCCGACTGCACGAGCAGGGTCTCGTCGTCGGCGAGCGTGGTGAGGGCGGCGCAGATGGCGTCGAAGGCGTCCCACGAGCGCGCCGCCCGTCCGGTGCCGCCGTACACGACGAGGTCGTCGGGTCGCTCGGCCACCTCGGGATCGAGGTTGTTCATCAGCATGCGCAACGCCGCCTCGGTGGGCCACGATCGACAGGTGAGCGTCGTCCCCCGTGGCGCCCGCACCGGCCGTGGCCCGCTCATCGCCGGCATCGTACGCGCTCCGCCGATCCGGTCATCGCGGATCCTGGTCGTCGATCGTGTCGCATCGATCCGCGGTCGTCGGGCGATCGCAGGTCGTTGGCGATCTGGTCACGGTGAATCGGTCACGGTCCGCTCGATATCGAGAACGCAGAGTGACCAGATCGCCGCCCGACGGACCGATTCGAGGGCGAAAACGACAACGAGCGCCTCCGCTAGTGCGGAGGCGCTCGTCGCGTACGAAATCCGGCGGCGTCCTACTCTCCCAGGGGGTCTACCCCCAAGTACCATCGGCGCTGACAGGCTTAACTTCCGTGTTCGGGATGGGAACGGGTGTGACCCTGTCGCCATGGCCACCGAAAATCAGTTGTCAACGAGGTGCAGTGCACCTCGAGGACTCCAGAGCAAGCACGAGCTGTTCAATCCAAGCCCTCGGCCGATTAGTACCGGTCGGCTGAACACATTGCTGTGATTACACCTCCGGCCTATCAACGTGATGGTCTCGTCACGGGCCTTACTGCGTTAACCGCATGGGAATGCTCATCTTAGAACGGGTTTCCCACTTAGATGCTTTCAGCGGTTATCCCTTCCGTAGGTGGCTAATCTGCCGTGCCCTTGGCAGGACAACAGACACACCAGAGCTACGTCCGTCCCGGTCCTCTCGTACTAGGGACAGCCTTCTTCAACATTCCTTCGGCTGCGGAGGATAGAGACCGAACTGTCTCACGACGTTCTGAACCCAGCTCGCGTACCGCTTTAATGGGCGAACAGCCCAACCCTTGGGACCTGCTTCAGCCCCAGGATGCGATGAGCCGACATCGAGGTGCCAAACCTTCCCGTCGATATGGACTCTTGGGGAAGATTAGCCTGTTATCCCCGGGGTACCTTTTATCCGTTGAGCGACCACGCTTCCACACGCAATGGCCGGGTCACTATGCCCTGCTTTCGCACCTGCTCGACTTGTAGGTCTCGCAGTCAAGCTCCCTTGTGTCATTGCACTCGACGGCTGATTGCCAACCAGCCTGAGGGAACCTTTGGGCGCCTCCGTTACAATTTAGGAGGCGACCGCCCCAGTCAAACTACCCGCCTGGCGCTGTTCCCGATCCGGATCACGGACCGAGGTTAGAGTTCCAACATACGCAGGGTGGTATTTCAACAATGACTCCACACTGGCTAGCGCCAATGCTTCCTAGTCTCCCACCTATCCTACACAACGCAGGTCAAAACTCAACACCAAGTTATAGTAAAGGTCCACGGGGTCTTTTCGTCCTTCCGCAGCTAACGAGCATCTTTACTCGTACTTCAATTTCGCCGGGTCTATGGTTGAGACAGCGGGGAAGTCGTTACGCCATTCGTGCAGGTCAGAACTTACCTGACAAGGAATTTCGCTACCTTAGGACCGTTATAGTTACGGCCGCCATTCACTGGGGCTTAGGTTCACAGCTTCGCCTTTCGACTAACCGTTCCCCGTGACCTTCCAGCATTGGGCAGGCGTCACAGCGTATACAGCGCCTTGCGGCTTCGCACGCTGCTGTGTTTTTGGTAAACAGTCGCTACCCCCTGGTCTGTGCCTCCCTCGCCAGCTCGAGCCGTAAAGGCTTTCACCAGAAAGGGACCTCCTTCTTCCGAAGTTACGGAGGTAATTTGCCGAGTTCCTTAACCATAGTTCTCCCGATCGCCTTGGTATTCTCTACCCGCCCACCTGTGTCGGTTTGGGGTACGGGCACCGTGCCAACTCACTGCTGGGCTTTTCTTGGCAGCATGGAATCAATGACTTCGGCTGAAACGCCTCGGTATAACGTCTCGGAGTTACGGCCCCAACTCTCATCGGGGCCCTCCTACGCGCTTACCCGGGGACTACCATCGCCCCGGATCACCTATCCTCCTGCGTCCCCCGTCAGCTACCCTCCAGCCGCTCGGTGAGATCGTTCCGAAGAACAGCCCCCACGTTGCAACTCTTGGGCCTGGCGCGGGCACGGTGGTCACTGGAATATCAACCAGTTGTGCATCGACTACGCCTTTCGGCCTCGCCTTAGCTCCCGACTCACCCTGGGGGGATTAGCCTTCCCCAGGAACCCTTGGGCTTACGGCGGAGGGGTTTCTCACCCCTCTCTCGCTACTCATGCCTGCATTCTCACTCGAATGCGCTCCACGCCGGCTCACGCCAACGCTTCGCAGCACATTCGACGCTCCTCTACCGCTCCCACGATCGTGGAAGCCCATAGCTTCGGCTCAGGACTTGAGCCCCGTTACATTGTCCGCGCAGGATCACTCGACCAGTGAGCTATTACGCACTCTTTCAAGGGTGGCTGCTTCTAAGCCAACCTCCTGGCTGTCTGTGCAATCCCACATCGTTTTCCACTTAGTCCTGAATTAGGGGCCTTAGCTGATGATCTGGGCTGTTTCCCTTTTGACCAACGAAGCTCATCCCCCGTGGTCTCACTGCCGTGCTCTGGAGTATCGGCATTCGGAGTTTGGCTGGGGTTGGTAAGCTTGTAGGCCCCCGTACCCATCCAGTGCTCTACCTCCGATACTGAACGCACGACGCTGCACCTAGATGCATTTCGAGGAGAACCAGCTATCGCCAAGTTTGATTAGCCTTTCACCCCTATCCACAGCTCATCCCCGCCATTTTCAACTGACGTGGGTTCGGTCCTCCACGGGGTCTTACCCCCGCTTCAACCTGGCCATGGATAGATCACTTGGCTTCGGGTCTACAGCATGCGACTCTACGCCCTATTCAGACTCGCTTTCGCTTCGGCTACCCCACTCCGGGTTAACCTCGCCACATACCATAACTCGCAGGCTCATTCTTCAAAAGGCACGCCATTGTGGCCGTCTTGCGACGACGACACTTTGACTGCTTGTAAACCAACGGTTTCAGGTACTATTTCACTCCCCTCCCGGGGTACTTTTCACCTTTCCCTCACGGTACTGGTTCACTATCGGTCGCCAAGGAATATTTAGACTTACGGGGTGGTCCCCGCAGATTCACGCCAGTTTGCTCGGTCCCGGCGTTACTTGGGTGTCGATCCCAGAGGCTGCGTGCGTTTCGGATACGGGGCTGTTACCCACTCTGGCCGGACTTTCCTGATCCGTTCTCCTACACAGCAACTTGGTAACTCTGTGAGTGGTCTGGTGCCCACTCTCGATCGATCCCACAACACCCAAACAGCAACGCCACCAGGCTTGGCACTGTTCAGGTTTGGTCTGTTCCCTTTTCGCTCGCCGCTACTCAGGGAATCGCGGTTGCTTTCTTTTCCTGAGGGTACTGAGATGTTTCAATTCCCCTCGTTCCCTCCACCGGCCCTATGTGTTCAGGCCGGGGTGACACTCCATGACGAGTGCCGGGTTTCCCCATTCGGACATCTGCGGGTCATAGCCTGGTAGACGGCTCGCCGCAGCTTTTCGCAGTCACCCACGTCCTTCATCGGTTCTTGGCGCCAAGGCATCCACCGTTGGCTCTTTGTAGCTTGGAAAGAACAAAATTAAAGTTTCCCACGGGGGAAGCCCCCGTGAACCCCCAGAAGAGGTCCGCGGTTCGTCACCCGTAGGCATTTTTAGATGCTCGTGCTTGCTCTGCAGTTCTCAAGGTGCGACGACCGGCGCATGCGGAGCATGGTGGTGCTCGACGCAGCGGCGCCCGAGAGCTCGACGCCCTCAAAACGGAAGAGAAGACAGCAGTCGCCGGCGATCGTGGACACGGGAGGTCGAAACCTAACGACCGTGACCAGTCCTGACGACGACCTACCAGTGCACCAACAGGTGTCCAGACGCCGGGCCATCATGCGATGACCAACGACGTGGAAATGGACTCCTTAGAAAGGAGGTGATCCAGCCGCACCTTCCGGTACGGCTACCTTGTTACGACTTCACCCCAATCACCGACCCCACCTTCGACGGCTCCCCCCCAATAAAGGGTTGGGCCACCGGCTTCGGGTGTTGCCGACTTTCGTGGTGTGACGGGCGGTGTGTACAAGGCCCGGGAACGTATTCACCCCGGCGTGCTGATCCGGGATTACTAGCAACTCCGGCTTCATGGAGTCGAGTTGCAGACTCCAATCCGAACTGAGACCGGCTTTGTGGGATTCGCTCACCCTCACGGGATCGCAGCCCTCTGTACCGGCCATTGTAGCGTGTTTGCAGCCCTGGGCATAAGGGGCATGATGACTTGACTTCGTCCCCACCTTCCTCCGAGTTGACCCCGGCAGTCTCCTACGAGTCCCCGGCATTACCCGCTGGCAACATAGGATAAGGGTTGCGCTCGTTGCGGGACTTAACCCAACATCTCACGACACGAGCTGACGACAGCCATGCACCACCTGTGTAGGGCCCGTTAGGACACCCTGTCTCCAGAGCTTTTCCCTACATGTCAAACCCAGGTAAGGTTCTTCGCGTAACATCGAATTAAGCAACACGCTCCGCTGCTTGTGCGGGCCCCCGTCAATTCCTTTGAGTTTTAGTCTTGCGACCGTACTCCCCAGGCGGGGCACTTAATGCGTTAGCGACGGCGCGGATCTCGTTGGTAGAGACCCACACCTAGTGCCCAACGTTTACGGCGTGGACTACCAGGGTATCTAATCCTGTTTGCTACCCACGCTTTCGCTCCTCAGCGTCAGTCACGGCCCAGAGCGGCGCCTTCGCCACTGGTGTTCCTCCTGATATCTGCGCATTTCACCGCTACACCAGGAATTCCCCGCTCCCCTACCGCACTCTAGTCACAGCAGTATCAGGTGGCGGCTCTGGGTTGAGCCCAGAGTTTTCACACCCGACTTACCGAACCGCCTACGAGCTCTTTACGCCCAATAAATCCGGACAACGCTTGGTGCCTACGTGTCACCGCGGCTGCTGGCACGTAGTTGGCCGCACCTTCTTCTACAGGTACCGTCATTTTCTTCCCTGCTGAAAGCGGTTTACAACCCTAAGGCCTTCTTCCCGCACGCGGCGTTGCTGCATCAGGCTTTCGCCCATTGTGCAAGATTCCCCACTGCTGCCTCCCGTAGGAGTCTGGGCCGTGTCTCAGTCCCAGTGTGGCTGATCATCCTCTCAGACCAGCTACCCGTCGACGCCTTGGTGAGCCGTTACCTCACCAACTAGCTGATAGGCCGCGAGGCCCTCCCAGACCGATAAATCTTTCGTTGGTTCACCATGCGGTGTTCCAACGGCATCCGGTATTAGCAAGTGTTTCCACTTGTTATTCCAGAGACTGGGATAGGTTCCTCACGTGTTACGCACCCGTTCGCCACTAGGTCGTCCTCGTTCTTGCGATTGATTGAACCTCGTTCGACTTGCATGTGTTAAGCACGCCGCCAGCGTTCGTCCTGAGCCAGGATCAAACTCTCCGTCAAGAATCGGCTCGATGCCCACCGAAGCGGACCTCGAAACGATTGAAGAGAGCGACGACATCAACGAGCGTGAAAAGCTCGTGCCGGATGTCGTGCTCCTGTCGGCCGGGTGATTATTCCGGCCTATGAACATCGCCAGCCGAAGCTGACGTCGTTCGTGTGTGGCCGATGGGAAATCGGCCACCGAATTGACAGACAGCGTCACTCAGGCGATCCGAGGATCGTCCGTGCGCGCTGCCCGCACTGGCATTTCGTCTTCTCTTCCGTTTTCAAGGAGCCGAGGCTCTGGCACTCGCCGCGTCGACAGACGCGGCGTCGGTGCCATTTCGCTTTTCGGCCGTGTGAACGGCCCGTGAAGCGAATTGGTACGTTACCGACGGAGTTGCAGGTCGTCAACCTGCGCGGCAGAAAAACGTCGCGACCCGTCATCGCCCAGCCACCTCTACCAGGTGGTACGTGTGCTTGCCCTTGCGCAGCAGCACGAACCGATCGTGGAGCAGCGGCACCTCGGCCAGCTCCTCGGCGCGCGACAGCTGGGTGCCGTTGACCCGTACGCCCCGCTGGTCGAGCAGCCGGCGCGCTTCGGTGCGCGAGCTCGCCAACCCGGTCGTCACGAGCAGATCCACGCCATCGGCGAGCCCATCGGCCGCCACCGCGGTGGTCGGCACCTCACGACGCACGATCTCCAGCGTGTCCACGGACGCCGCCGTCGGATCGCCACCGAAGAGCACGTCGGCGGCGGCGTCGGCGGCGTCGGCCGCGCTGGTGCCGTGCACCAGCTCGGTGAGCTCACGGGCGAGGGCGCGCTGGCCGACGCGGCGTTCCGGCGCCTCGGCGTGCTCCTCGATCACCGCCCGCACCTCCTCGAGCGGTCGTGTGCTGAACCACAGCAGCCGGTTGGCGACCGCCTCGTCCTCGGTCTGCATCCAGTACTGGCGGAACTGGTACGGGCTGGTGCGCTCGGGGTCGAGCCACACCGCGCCGCCGGTCGACTTGCCGAACTTCTGGCCGTCGCTGCGCAGCAGCAAGGGCCACGTGACCCCGTGCGCCGGCTGGCCGGTGGTGCGCCGGATGAGGTCGATCCCCGCCGTGATGTTTCCCCACTGGTCGGACCCGCCCATCTGCAGCTCCACCCCGTGGACCGCGTGCAGGTGCCGGAAGTCGTTGGCTTGCAGGAGCATGTAGCTGAACTCGGTGTACGAGATGCCCGAGTCGCCCTCGAGCCGGCTCCGCACCGACTCCTTGGCCATCATCTGGTTGACGGTGATGTGCTTGCCCACGTCGCGCAGGAAGTCGAGCATGCTGATCTCGGCGGTCCAGGTGGCGTTGTCGACGAGCGTCGCGGCGAACGGTCCGGGCGTGAAGTCGAGCAGGCGTTCGAGCTGTGGTTTGATCCGGCTGAGGTTGTGCTCGAGCGTCTCACGGTCGAGCAGGTTGCGCTCCTCGCTGCGCCCGCCGGGATCGCCGATCATGCCGGTCGCACCGCCGGCCAGCGGAAACGGCCGGTGGCCGCCGAGCTGGAAGCGGCGCAGCCCGAGCTGGCCCATCAGGTGGCCGACGTGCAGCGAGTCGGCGGTCGGGTCGAACCCGACGTAGACGCCGATCGGGCCTTCGGCCAGGCGAGCACCGAGGAACGTCTGGTCGGTCGAGTCGTGGATCAGGCCGCGGGCGTTCAGGTCGGCGAGCAGGTCCATGCGGCTGCCATCGTGGCAGACGGTCTCGGCGGCGGGGTAACCCGTTAGGTTCGCAGGATGGCGGACGACGAGCTGGCCGTCTGTCGGCAGCGCTTCGCCGACTTCGCCCGCAGCGTCGAGCGCTCGGCGCCCCTCTACGCCGAACTGGCGTCCGGCGTCGCCGCCGACGACCACCTCACCGGCCTGCTGCTCGCCGCGCCGGTCGCCCAGCGCCAGCCCGTGCTGCTGTTCGCGTGCGTGCACTGGTTGCTGCTGCACGACCCGCACGACCCGCTCGCCGCGTGGTATCCGAACCTGACGGCGGCGCCCCGCCGCTCCGGCGCGATCGACGCCTTCGCCCGCTTCGTCCGCGCCCACGACGACGAGCTGCGGTCGCTGCTCAGCACGCGGGCGACGCAGACCAACGAGATCGGACGTTCGTCGCTGTTCCTGCCGGCGTTCGCGATGCTCGATGCCGAGTGTGGGCCGCTCGCCCGCATCGACGTCGGCGCCAGCGCCGGACTCAACCTGCTCGCCGGCGCGTTCCACTACGACTACGAACCGGGTGGCGCCGTGGGCCCGGCCGACGCGTCCGTCCGGCTGCACTGCCGCACCGAGGGGGCGGTGCCCGTGCCGACCGTGCTCCCCCGATTCGCGGCCGCCGTCGGCCTCGACCCCAACCCGGTCGACGTCCGTGACCCCGACCAGGCGCGGTGGTTGGAGGCCTGCGTCTGGCCCGACGAGGTCGAGCGCTTCCACCGCCTCGAGGCGGCGATCGCACTCGCCCGGACGGTCGGCGTCGACCTGCGCCGGGGGGACGCCGTCACCGATTCGGCGGCGCTGATCGCCGAGTTGGGCCGGCGGGGCCACCCGGTGCTCACCACCAGCTGGGTGATGAACTACCTGACCGCCGACGAGCGCCGGGAGTTCGTGGCCGCACTCGACCGTGCCGCGGCGGAGCAGGACGTGTCGTGGGTGTACGCCGAGAACCCGGCGTTGTGCCCCGAGCTGCCCGGGGGCGAGGTCCAGGGCGACGATCCGAACCTGCCCACGTCGCTCGTGCTCGTGCGGTGGCGGGGCGGTCGTCGCACCGCCGTCCTGCTCGCTCGGTGCCACCCGCACGGGCGCTGGATGCGCTGGGTCTGACCCAGCCGCGTCAGCCTCCCGACAGCGCCGCCTTCACGTGGTCGGGCACGGCGGCGGGAGTGTTCGTCCCGGGAGTCACGGACACCTGCACGAAATCGGCGAAGAACCTCTCGTCGCCGTCGACGGTGCCGCGCACGCGGACGTCGAAGCTGGTGGTCCCCCACCGCACGACCGAACAGTCGAGGTCGACGACGTCACCGAACCTGAACGGTGCCGTCCAGGTGAGCTCGGCCTTCTTCACCATGTAGTCGAACGTCGGCGACGGGCTGCCGAAGTAGGGAACCGCCTCGGGCAACGCGGCCGCCATCCACGCCGTCAGCGCGTCGTCGCAGTAGGCGAGGTAGTGGGCGTTGAACACGACGCCCTGCATGTCGCACTCGCCGTACCGGACGCGCAGGGTGTGCCGATGGGTCACGGGCGCACCCTTGGGCAGTGCGACGCGACCTCGAATGTGATGCGAGCGAGCGAGCGCAGCGAGTGAGCGGCCAGGGACGGCCTGCGTGGCCGGGGAACGCCGTGACGGTGCACCCGTGACCCGAAGACCGTGCTTGATGGTTCGCTCGCTCGAAGACTCGCTCGTTCACTGCAGACGATGTTGACCGACGCGGGTCCCCGCCCGCCACCCCGGCGTGCTGCGCTACGACGCGTGCACGCGTTGGGCGTCGCGGACGAGGACACGGCGGAACGCCTCGAGCTGGGCCGCGACCGGCTCCGGCCCGCCGGCCCCCGGCGATGTCCGACGGCGCACCGACACGCCGGGGCCGACGAGGGCGGCGGCCTCCGGCCCGAGGGCGGGATCGGCGGCCGCCAGCTCGGCGAGCGAGCGTCCTTCGTCGAGGTGACGGCGCACGAGGGCTCCCACCACGGCGTGGGCGTCGCGGAACGGCACCCCGCGGCCCACCAGGTGCTCGGCCAGGTCGGTCGCCGCGCTCGACTCGGCGTCGGCGGCCTCGGCCATCCGCTGGGGCACGAACGTCGCCGTCGCGATCATCCCGCCGAGGGCGGCGAGGGCCAGCGACACCTGGCGCACCGAGTCGAACAGCGGCTCCTTGTCCTCTTGGAGGTCGCGGTTGTAGGCGAGCGGGAGCCCCTTGAGCGTGGCCAGCAGGCCGGCGAGGTTCCCGATGAACCGTCCCGCCTTCCCCCGCGCCAGCTCGGCGATGTCGGGGTTCTTCTTCTGCGGCAGCATCGAGGAGCCCGTCGCATAGGCGTCGGCGAGGCGGGCGAAGCCGAACTCCTCCGCCGTCCACAGCACCCACTCCTCTCCGATGCGCGCGAGGTGCACCCCGAGCAGGGCGATGTCGAACAGCGCCTCGGCGACGAAGTCACGATCGCTGACCGCGTCGAGCGAGTTGTCGAACGGGCGGTCGAAGCCGAGCGCCCGCGCCGTGTAGGCGGGATCGATCGGCAACGACGTGCCGGCCAGCGCTCCGGCGCCGAGGGGCGACACGTCGAGGCGCTCGATGGTGGCCAGCAAGCGGTCGACATCGCGGGCGAGGGCCCACCCGTGGGCGAGCAGGTGGTGGGCCAGCAGGACCGGCTGGGCGCGCTGCAGGTGGGTGTAGCCGGGCAGGTAGACGTCGCCCGCCTCGTCGGCGCGCGCCAGCAGGACCTGCTGGAGGGCCACGACGCCGCTCGCCACCCCGGCGAGCTCGCGCTTGCACCACAACCGCAGGTCGGTCGCGACCTGGTCGTTGCGGCTCCGCGCCGTGTGCAGCTTGGCCCCGGCGGCGCCGGCGAGCTCGGTGACCCGCCGCTCGACGGCGGTGTGGATGTCCTCGTCGGATGCGACGAACGTGAACTCCCCGCGCTCCATCTCGTCGGCGGTCACGTCGAGCGCAGCCAGCATGGCGTCACGCTCGGCGGGCTCGATCAACCCGACGTGCGCAAGTCCGGCGACGTGGGCGCGGGACCCGGCGATGTCGTCACGCCACATGATCCGATCGATCGAGATGCTCGCGGTGAACTCCATGAGCGCTTCGGCCGGCGCCTCGGCGAAGCGACCGTGCCAGAGCGCGCCCCCGCCGGCCACCCCGTGGCGCACCGGCGCGCCGTCGTCTGTCACGCTCATGTCGGCTGCCGCGGTGCGCCGTCGAGGCCGGCGAGGGCGCGCAGGCGCGCCGCCAGCACCGTGCCGCGGGTGCCCGGATCGGCGACGCACATCAGCGTGTCGTCACCGGCCACCGTGCCGAGGAGTCCGTCCAGCCCGCTGCGATCGAGGGCCGACGCCACGACGTGGGCGCAGCCCGGCGGGGTGCGCAGCACGACGAGGTTGCCCGACGCCGCGACGTCGGCCACCCATTCGCCGAGCACCCGTCGCAACTGGTCGACGGGGGCGATGCGGTCGCTCTCGATGGCCGGCAGCGCGTACACGGTGTGGCCCCCGGCGGCGCGCACCTTGATGACGCCCAGCTCGTCGAGGTCGCGCGACACGGTCGCCTGCGTCGACCCCAACCCCTCGGCCGCCAACAGCTCGATCAGCTGGGGCTGGTTGCTCACCGCCTGCTGGCCGATCAGCCGGGCGATCGCCTGCTGTCGCCGCTGCTTCACGCTCACGATGACCTCTCGACCAGGAACGCCAGGGCGCCGCGGGCGGCGTGGAGACGGTCGTGGCCTTGCTCGAAGACCCGGCTCCGCGGTCCGTCGATCACCTCGGCCGTCACCTCGAGTCCGCGGTACGCCGGCAGACAGTGCATGAACACGGCATCGGGCGCGGCGTTGCCCATCAGCGCATCGTCGACGGTGAACCCCTCGAACGCCTGCACCCGCGCCGCCTTCTCCTCCTCCTGGCCCATCGACACCCACGTGTCGGCGTGCACCGCGTCGGCGCCCTTCACCGCGTCCGCCGGGCGCCAGTGATGCTCGGCGCTCGCCGCACCGAGCAGCAGCAGGCGTTCGAGCTCGGCCGCGCTCGGCTCGAAGCCAGGCGGGCAGGCGTAGGCGATGTGCCCGCCGAGGCGGGCGGTGATCTCACCCAGCGATCGGGCGACGTTGTTGTAGTCGCCCACCCAGGCGACGCGCCGGCCGGCGAGGGGCCCGAAGGCGCGCTCCATCGTCAGTGCGTCGGCGAGCGCCTGCAACGGGTGGGCCCGGTCCGACAGCAGGTTCACGATCGGCACCGACGCGACGGCGGTCATCCGCTCGAGCACCCGATGGTCGTACACCCGGGCCGCGATCACCCGGTGGTAGCCCTCGAGGATGCGCACGATGTCCTCGACCGACTCGCGGACGTCCATGCCGATCTCGTCGCCCCGCGTGTACACGGGATGACCGCCGAGCTGCACGACCGCCATCTCGGTGGAGTGGCGTGTTCGCGTCGACGGCTTCTCGAAGATCAGCGCCGCGCCCTGGCCGTCGAGCGGACGGCCGAGCTCGGCGATCGGCCGGCGGGCCAGCCCGAGGATGTCGTCGATCTGATCGGCCGACAGGTCGGCGATCTCCAGCAGGTTCACGAGCAGCACCAGGGCGATCTTGCCGACCGCCTCGTGGATCTCGTCGACCGACACCGTGATCGGCGGGGCCAGGCGGATCGCGGTCGGCCCGACCGCGTTGACGACGAGCCCCTCGGCGAGCAGGGCGCGGTACACGTCGGGAGCGGCGCGGTCGCTCAGCTCGGCGGCGAGGAGCAGCCCGCGGCCGCGGACCTCGCTGACTCCCGGGAGTCGCGGCCAGCGACTCGGCGAGCACGGCACCGCGCTCGCGCGCCAGGCGCGGTGCGTCGATGCGACGCATCTCGCCGATCACCGCGTTCACCGCCGACGTGGCGATGGCGGTCGCGCTGTACGTGCTGCCGTGGTCGCCCGGTTCGAACACCGCGGCGACCGAGTCCTTGGCCCAGCAGGCGCCGACGGGCATGCCGTTTCCGAGCGCCTTGGCCAGGGCGACCACGTCGGGCACGACGCCGTCGTGCTGGAAGCCGAACCACTCCCCCGTGCGACCGAGGCCGGTCTGGATCTCGTCGACGATCATCAACGCCCCGGTGCGGTCGCACAGGTCGCGGATCGCCGCCAGGTACCCGGGTGGCGCCGGGATGACCCCGCCCTCGCCCTGGATCGGCTCGATCAGCACGGCGCCGACCGTTGCGTCGACCGCGGCCTCGAGGGCGTCGACGTCGCCCCACACGACGTGCTTGAAGCCCTCGGGCATCGGCGAGAACGGCTCGTGCTTGGCCGGCTGGCCGGTGGCGGCGAGCGCGGCGAGGGTGCGGCCGTGGAAGCTCCCGAAGGCGCTGACGACCACGTGGCGCCCGCGTCCGCCGAACTTCCGTCCGAGCTTCAGCGCGCACTCGATCGACTCGGCGCCCGAGTTGGTGAAGAACGTCTTGCCCGACTCGCCGGTGGCCTCGCCGAGGAGCTGGTTGATCGCCACGGCCGCCGCCGTCGAGGTGGGGTTGGCGAAGTAGTTGCTCACGTGGAGCAGTTCGTGGGCCTGGGTGGCGATCGCCTCGGCGACCACCGGGTGGGCGTGGCCGAGCGACGTGACGGCGATGCCGGACAGGAAGTCGAGGTAGCGGCGCCCCTCGATGTCGAACAGCTCGGTGCCCTTGCCGCGAACGAACATCACCGAGGGCGGGGCGAACACCGGCATGAACGGGGACTCGTGGAGCCCGACGGATTCGAACACGTTCATCCTGGAACCACCTTCATGGTCGGATTGGTGATCATCGTGCCGATGCCCTCGTCGGTGAAGATCTCGAGCAGCAGCACGTGGGCGATGCGCCCATCGAGGATGTGGGCGCGCCCGACGCCGTTGCGCACGGCGTGGGTGCACGCCTCGACCTTGGGGATCATCCCACCGGCGATCGTGCCGTCGGCGATCAGCTCGTCGAGCTCGTCGGCCGTCGTCTGACGGATCAGGCTCGCCGCGTCGGCGACGTCGCGCCGCAGTCCCTCGATGTCGGTCAGGTAGACGAGCTTGGCCGCACCGAGCGCCTCGGCGATGGCCGCGGCCACACTGTCGGCGTTGATGTTGTAGGCCTGCCCCGTGGAATCGGCGCCGATGGTTGCCACGACCGGGATGAACTCGTCGGCGAGCAGACCTTCGAGGATGTCGGGGTTGACCGCGCTGACGTCGCCGACGAACCCGAGCGCCTCGTCACGCTGGGTGGCGCGCAGCAGGCCGGCGGCCTCGCCGCTGACGCCGACGGCGAAGTTGCCGTGCACGTTGATGGCGGCGACGAGCTGCGGGTTGACCTGGCCGACGAGCACCATGCGGGCGATGTCGACCGTCTCGGCGTCGGTGACGCGCAGTCCGTCGCGGAACTCGGCGGTCTTGCCGAGCCTGGCCATCAGCGCGGAGATCTGTGGTCCGCCCCCGTGCACCACGACCGGACGCATGCCGACGAGGCGCATCAGCACGATGTCCTCGGCGAAGAACGCGAGCGCGTCGTGGTCGGTCGTGCCGGCGAGGGCGTTGCCGCCGTACTTCACGACCACGGTCGAACCGGCGAAGCGGCGGATGTACGGCAGGGCCTCGACCAGCGTCGCCGCCCGCTGCTGTGGGTCGGTGACGCTCGCCGGACGGCTCACCGTCTGCGTGCGAGCGACAGCGAGCGCCAGCGCCAGCGGAGGCGCCGGCAGCTGCGCAGGCAGTTCATGCGTGGCCGGGGAACGCCAGCATCACGGCATCAGCCCGACGGTCGGCAGGCCGGCGGTCTCGTCGAGTCCGAGGGCGATGTTGGCCGACTGCACGGCCCCTCCTGCGGCGCCCTTGGTGAGGTTGTCGAGGGCGCAGAGCACGAGCACCGATCCGGTGCGCTCGTCGTAGCGGGCCGTCACGAGCGCGGTGTTGGCGCCGAGCGTCGCCTTCGTCGACGGCGGCGTGGTGGTGACGGCGACGAACGGCTCGTCGCGGTAGGCGTCCCGCAGCGCCGCCAGCAGTTCGTCGGTCGTCGTCGGTGCCGTCGGGCGGGCGTAGCACGTGGCGAGGATCCCGCGGTTCATCGGCACGAGGTGCGGCGTGAACAGCACCTCGGCGCCGAGGTTCTGCTCGATCTCGGGCGTGTGCCGGTGGTCGAGCAGCCCGTAGGCGGTGAAGTTCTCGTCGACCGTGTCGAAGTGGGTGGTCGCCGTGGGGGTGCGTCCGGCGCCGGTGACGCCGCTCGCGGCGTCGACGATGAGCCCTCGGCGTTCGACGAGGCCACCGTCGAGCAGCGGTGCGAGCGCGAGCGTCGCCGCGGTCACGTAGCACCCGGGGGTGGCCACGAGTCGGGCGCCCTTCAACTCGGCGCGGGTCCGCTCCGGGAGGCCGTACACGGCGCTCGCCAGCAACGCCGGCTGGTCGTGGGTGAACCCGTACCAGCGCGGGTACGCCGCCGGGTCGCTCAGCCGGAACGCCGCCGACAGGTCGACGACGCAGCCGACCTTGCCCACGAGCTGCGGCGCCAGCGCCATCGACGCCTGGTGCGGAAGTCCCAGGAACACGACGTCGAGGCCGTCGGCGGCACCAGGGACGAACTCGTCGAGCACCAGGTCGGGGTAGGCGACGGTCAGCGACGGGTAGAGCTCGGCGGCGCGAGCGCCGGCCTGCGAGTCGGCCGTGGCGAGGGCGAGATCGAGGTCCGGATGGCCGGCGATCAGTCGGAGCAGCTCGGCGCCGGTGTATCCCGACGCGCCGATGATGCCGGCGGTGACCATGACGCATGATCATACGACATGATGCATGAACATTCAACAACGCCGGCCGGGCACCGACCGCGGCGCCCGGCGAGGTGCCATGATGGAGACATGTACACGGGCATGGCGCCGACCAAGGGTCGGCTGCTCGTCGCCACGCCGACGCTGGACGATCCCCACTTCCACCACTCGGTCGTGTTCATGGTCGAGCACCACGCCGACGGCGCCCTCGGCCTGGTGCTCAACCGCCCCAGCGCGGAGTCGCTGGACGTGCCGCTCGACGCATGGGTCCGCGTGCAGTCGGCGCCGCCGCGGGTCTTCTCGGGCGGGCCGGTCGAGCCCGACGCACTGATCGCGCTCGCCCGCACGGACGGCCCGGTCGAGGAGGACGACGAGGGGCACCTCGCCCCGCTCACGGCCTCGATCGCCTCGGCCGACCTCGCCGCCGATCCCGACGAAGTGGCGCCCAACATCAGGGCCCTGCGCGTGTTCCGCGGCTACGCCGGGTGGTCGGCGGGGCAGCTCGAGATGGAGATCGCGTCCGGGTCGTGGCTGGTGCTCGACTCCGACGAGTCCGACGTGTTCACCGCCGAGCCCGACGAGCTCTGGCGCACGGTGCTGCGCCGTCAGCCCGGCCGGCTCGGCTGGCTCGCCGGGGCGCCCGACGACCTCGGCTGGAACTGAGGGGTTTCGACGCTCGCTTCGTTCGCTCGAAGACTCGCTCGCTCCGATTCGGTCGAGTTCGATGAGCGGCTGCGCCGCACCGCTCCGTCGGCGGCGGCGAGCAAGCTGCGCCCTGGTGCGGCGGCAGTGGGCGAGCTTGCTCGCCGCCGCCGACGGAGACGGATGCGGCGCAGCGCGCTCGACCGAGTGGATGAGCGAGCCGAGCGCACGCAGCGAGCGTCGAAACTAGGCGCGGCGCTCCAGCGTTCGGGGTTGTCCTCCACGAGCGCCTCGACCACGGTGCCGTCGACCGCGTCGACGAGCACCAGACCGCGAGCGTGGGGCGGATCCTCGGTCGAGTAGCAGAGCACGCGCCACGTCGGCCGGCTGCGCAATCCGCGCCACACCTGCTGGGCCGACGCGTGACCGACCGGGAAGCCGACGGCCCGCTGCGCCGAGATCAACGCCTCGGTCTCGTCGACGTGCATCCGCCAGCCGGACGTGATCGAGATCACGCCGGCGACCGTCAGCGCCAGTGCCGCCCACAGGAACCCCTCGTTGACCCACGCCAACGAGTCGCTCCCGGCGAACCACACGAGCACGCACAGCGCGGCGATGACCAGGTACAGCACGCCCGGGATGCGCCGTCGCGAGTTGTCGGGGAACTGGTACGGGCCGACGTAGCCGGACGCGTTCAGCTCCTCCGGGAGCTCGTCACGGTGGCTGTCGTGCTCGTCGCTCACCTCGCGCACGGAGGCCCAGGCGGCGCGGACCTTCTCGGCGCTGTCCTCGATCGTCTCGGGGAGGGTGCGCGTGTTGGCGACCGCGGTCATGAAGTTGGCGTCGCCGATCCAGCGCGGCACGACGTGCACGTGCAAGTGCTCGCTCACGCTGCCGCCCGCCGGCCGCCCGAGGTTGATGCCGACGTTGAGGCCCTCGGGCCGGTAGGCGAGGCGCAGCACCCCGACCGCCCGCGTGACGGTGGCCCACAGCTCGGCGGCCTCGACCGCGTCGAGCTCGTCGAGGTCGGCCACCTCCCGGTAGGGCAGCACCATCAGGTGGCCGGACGTGTAGGGAAAGGCGTTCATGATCGCGAAGCACGTGTCGCCGCGATGCACGATGTTGGTTTCCCGGTCCGGCAGGCCCGACCGCAGGATCCGCGTGAACACGCTGCCCTCACCCGGCGTGGCGTCGCGGTCGGCCACGTGGTCGGTGACGTAGGCCGCCCGCCAACCGTTCCACAGGTGGTCGAGCACAGCGGCTACGCGGTGAGCGCCGCGTCGGTGGCCGCGGCCACCTCGGACGCGAGCCGGCGCACGAACTCGTCGACGGGCACGTCGCGCTCGACCTGGCCGCCGCGCGGGTTCACCCCGACCGTGCCGCCGGCGACGTCGTCGTCGCCGACCACGAGCACGTACGGCAGCTTCTCCAGCTTCGCCGTGCGGATCCGCTTGCCGAGGGGATCGGTGGCGGTGACCACGTCGACGCGTCCGCCGGCCGCCTCGACGGCACCGGCGACCTTCTCGGCGTACCCCTCGTGAGCGGCCGACACCGGCAGCACGCGCACCTGCACCGGGGCCAGCCACGTGGGGAACGCGCCGGCGTAGTGCTCGAGCAGGACGCCGAAGAACCGCTCGATCGAGCCCATCAGCGCGCGGTGCAACATGATCGGCCGGTGGCGCGCGTTGTCGGCGCCGACGTACTCGAGCTCGAAGCGCTCGGGATGGTTGAAGTCGCACTGGATCGTGGACAGCTGCCACGACCGTCCGATGGCGTCGCGCACGTCGACGTCGATCTTCGGGCCGTAGAACGCGGCGTCGCCCTCCTTGACGGCGTACTGGAAGCCGCGTGTGTCGAGCACCTCGCGCAACGCCGTGGTGGCCCGGTCCCAGATCTCGTCGGAGCCGACGTACTTGTGCGGGTCCTTGGTCGACAGGTTGAACGTGAACTCCTCGAACCCGAACGCCCGCAGCACCGACAACACGAAGTCGAGCAGCGCGCCGATCTCGCCGGCGAGCTGATCCTCGGTGCAGAAGATGTGGCTGTCGTCCTGGGTGAACCCGCGGATGCGCAGCAGGCCGTGCAGCGTGCCCGCCCGCTCGTAGCGGTACACCGTGCCCAGCTCGAACAGGCGCAGCGGCAGCTCGCGGTAGCTGCGCTGGCGCGACCGGTACACGAGGCAGTGCATCGGGCAGTTCATCGGCTTCACGTAGTACGTGCCGTTGTCCATCTCCATCGGCGGGTACATCCCGTCGGCGTACCAGGCGAGGTGGCCGCTCGTCTCGAACAGCTGGCCGTTGGTGAGGTGCGGCGTGTACACGAAGTCGTAGCCGCCGCGCTCGTGGCGCATCCGGCTGTAGTCCTCGATCAGCTTGCGCACGATCGCGCCCTTGGGGTGCCACACCGCGAGGCCGCCGCCGAGCTCGCTCGGGAAGCTGAGCAGATCGAGCTCGGCGGCCAGCTTGCGGTGGTCGCGCTTGTCGGCCTCGGCCAGCTGCTCGAGGTAGGCGGCGAGCGCGGCGTCGGACTCCCACGCCGTGCCGTAGATGCGCTGCAGCATCGGACCCTTCTCGTTGCCGCGCCAGTAGGCGCCGGCCACCTTCTGCAGCCGGAAGTGCCCGAGACGGCCGGTCGAGGGCACGTGCGGGCCCTTGCACAGGTCGACGAAGGCGTCGGTGTTGCGGTACACCGAGATCGTGCCGCCGGCGTCGGCCTCGCCGGCGTCCAGCACGTCGCCGCCACCGCCGGCGGCGGCCTGCACCCGCTCGATGATCTCCACCTTGTAGGGCTGGTCGGCGAACAGCGTCAGCGCCGCATCGGCCGATACCTCCGAGCGCACGAACGGCTGGTCGGCGGCGATGATCTCGCGCATCCGCGCCTCGATGGCGGCGAGGTCGTCGTCGGAGAACGTGGCGCCGCCGGGCAGCTCGAAGTCGTAGTAGAAGCCGTTCTCGATGGCCGGGCCGATCGAGTAGCGGGCGCCGGGGAACAGCTGCGTGACGGCCTGGGCCATCACGTGCGCCGTCGAGTGCCGCAGCACGTGGCGCCCGGCCTCGGTGTCGTCGGTGACGATGGCGACGCGGTCGCCGTCGTGCAGCGCACGCCCGAGGTCGACCTCGTTGCCGTCGACGGCGGCCGCCACCGCGGCTTTCGCCAGCCGCTTGCCGATCGACGCCGCGACGTCGACCGCGGTGGTACCGGCCGGGTACTCCCGGGCCGAACCATCGGGCAGCGTGATCGAGATCGGGGCCGTCATGGCCCGAAGTCTACGAAGTCGCCCCGCCGGCTCCCCCGGCGGTTGCGGCGGCGGTGGCCGTGATCAGCTCGCCGCGCCGACGAGCACGCCGTGGTCGGTGCCGGCCGACTCGCCGGCCCGGTCGAGCACCTCGCCGACGTGCACCGGGCGGGCCTCGGTGCGCACCTCCGCACTCGCCTCGGCGTCCGCCCCGCCGTAGGCGTCGACGTAGGTCTGACCGGTGAGCTCGCGGATCTCGAACATCACCTCGTCGGTCATCGCCCGCAACGCCCGATGGCGTTCGGGGCGTCGCCGCGTAGCGAGCCGGTTCCACCGGCCGACCGATCGTGATCGAGCACGACCCGTAGGGCTTCGGCGCCTTGGCGTCGGGTGGCTGGATGCGGTCGGTGCCCGTGATGCCGACCGGGAAGATCGGCGCGCCGACCTCGAGGGCCAGCCGCGCCGCGCCGGTGCGTCCACGGTGCAGCCGCCCGTCGCGGCTGCGCGTGCCCTCGGGGAAGATGCCGAACAGCTCACCGCGGCGCAGCACCGCTTCGGCGGCCGAGAGCGCCACCAACGACTTGGAGCCGCCGGTGCGGTCGATCGGGATCATCCCCATCGCCGGGAAGAGGTACTTCGTCTTCCACGAGCCCATGTACTCGGCCTTGCCGACGAAGCTGATGTTGCGCGGGACGCTGAGCATCAGGAACGCCGAGTCGAGGAACGAGATGTGGTTCGGGCACAGGATCGCCGGGCCGTCGGTCGGCAGGCGGTCGAAGCCCTCGGTCCGGATGTCCCACACCAGGCGGGCCAGCGGACCGAGCACGCGGCGCACGCGCCGTTGAGCGTCGCCGGCTCCGCTGCTCGTGACCATCGAGCGCCATGGTACGCATCCCGCGTGTTGGCGCTGTCGCAGGCACATGAAGAGCGTATGAACAGTGACAATGCCGACGAGGCGCCAGGCGGACGACCGGCCCGGGACCGGACTCCACTTCGGTCCGGGCCGTGCCGTCCGCGCGACCTGCCGCCGCAGGCCGCTGCCGTGGAAGTGGGGGGTCTCCCTCGGCGTGCTGTAGGTGGAGAGCGCGTCGGGCGGTCCGTGATACGCGCTGGTCGGCGACGTCACGATGCGTCGTCGAGGCGTCGACAGCGTCGGACGCGTCAGAGCACGACGCCGAGCAGGGCGGCCGCCGCGGCCACACCGTCACCGAGCCCCGCCGCCGCGGCGTCGTCGATCACCGCGAACGCGCCGGGGGTGTCGAGGTCGTCGTCGAGGCGCTCACGCACCTGGGCGAGCACGTCGCCGTCGCCACCACCGGATCCCGCGGCGGAGCGCCACCGCTCGAGCCGGGCGTGCGAGCGGGGCATCAGCTCCTCGTCCCACTCCCACTCGACGCGGTAGCGATGACCGATGATCGCCACGCGGATCGCGGCCGGGTCCCACTCCTTGCGCAGGGCGTCGATGAAGACGAGGTTGCCGAGGCTCTTCGACATCTTCTCGCCGTCCTTGGAGATCAACGCCGTGTGCATCCAGTGACGCACGAACGGCTCCCCGGTCGCGGCCTCGGACTGGGCCCGCTCGCACTCGTGGTGCGGGTAGATCAGGTCGGTGCCGCCACCGTGGAGGTGGATCGTCGAGCCCAGCTCGCGCAGCGCCAGCGCGCTGCACTCGATGTGCCAGCCGGGCCGGCCCGGACCCCACAGCGTGTCCCAGGACGGCTCGTCGGGCGCCGACGGCTGCCACAGCACGAAGTCGAGCGGGTCGCGCTTGTCCGGGTTGTCGACGTCGCCACCGCGCTGGCGCGCCAGCGCCAGCATCTCGTCGCGCGTGTAGTTGCCGACGGTGCCGAAGCGGGCGAACTTCGACACGTCGAAGTAGACGGCGCCACCGGCCGTGTACGCGTACCCCCGGTCGAGCACCATCCCGATGAACCCGCGGATGTCGGGGATCGCCGACGAGGCACGCGGCCGCACGGCCACCGGCAACGTGTTCAGCGCGTCCATGTCGGCGTCGAAGCGCGCCTCCTCCTCGGCGGCGAGGTCGAGGTAGTGCACGCCGAGCTGGCGGGCCTTGGCGAACAGCGGGTCGTCGACGTCGGTGACGTTGCGCACGCACGTCACGCGGTGACCGAGGTCGATCAGCCGCCGCTGCAGCACGTCGTAGGCGAGGTACGTCGCGGCGTGGCCGAGGTGGGTGGCGTCGTACGGCGTGATGCCGCACGTGTACATCAGCACGTGCTCGGGCGGCTCGAATGGAACCACGGCGCGGCGCGCCGTGTCGTACAGCCGCATCGTCACGACGTCGACCGGATGCCCGTCAACTTCGGCGCGACCCGCGTGCGGTAGCGCACGTTGAGCTGCAACAGCACGGCCGTGAACGCCTCGATCGCGGTGGCGTTGGACAGCTCGCCGGCGTCCAGCGGGCGACAGCCGGGGATGCCGGCCACGATGTCCGAGACGACGGCGACCGCCTCGGGGTCGTCACCGCAGATCAACACGTCGGAGTCGATCGGTTCGCCGATCTGGCCGAGCTCGGTGGCCGGCAGGTGGTGGAACGCCGCGACGACGCGGCTGCGCGGGATCGCGGCCTGCACGTGGGCGGCGACCGAGCCACGCGGCGGCACCAGCGGCTGGAACTCGTGGCCCACCCGCACGAGGGCGTTGGCCATCGAGATGACCACCTTGCCGGCGAGCGCGTCGGCGTGCTCCTGGGCGGTGGTGGCCGCCGAGTCCCACGGCGTGGCGATCACCACGACGTCGCAGTCGGCGGCGGCGTGCGTTGTCGCCGTACTGCAGGCTGTCGGCGAGGGCCGGCCAGCGCTCGGCCAAGGCGTCGCGAGCCTCCATCGCCCGGTACTTCGAGCGCGAGCCGATCACGGCCGTGTAGCCGATGCTGGCCAGGCGGGCGGCGAGGCTGGTGCCGGCCGGGCCGGTCCCGCCGAGGATGCCGATGCGCATGCGTCCGAGCCTTGCATAACCGACCAGGTCCGTCGTGAATCGCGTGACCGGCGACTACGTTGCCCGGCATGGGGTTGCTCACCGGCAAGAACATCGTGGTCACCGGCGTGCTCACCGACGCCTCGATCGCCTACTCGGTCGCCCGGCTCGCCCGCGCCGAGGGCGCCGAGATCGTGCTCACCGGCGCCGGCCGGGCGCTCAGCCTCACCCAGCGCACCGCCCGCAAGCTGGCCGCCGACGACGGCGGCGCCGCGATCGCCGTGTTCGAGCTCGACGTCACCGTGCCCGAGCACCTCGCCGCCGTGCGCGACGAGCTGGCGGCCCGCTGGGGCCGCGTCGACGGGGTGCTGCACGCCATCGGCTTCGCCCCGCAGTCGCTGCTCGGCGACGACTTCATGGGTGCCAGCTGGGACGACGTCGCGGTGGCGCTGCACATCTCGACCTACTCGCTGAAGGCGCTCGCCGACGCCTTCGTACCGCTGATGACCGAGGGCGGGGCGTTCGTCGGGCTCGACTTCGACAACTCGGTGACGTTCCCGGCGTACAACTGGATGGGCGTGGCCAAGTCGGCGTTGCAGAGCCTGAGCCGCTACCTCGCTCGCGAGCTCGGTCCGCGCGGCATCCGCTGCAACCTCGTGGCCGCCGGACCGCTGCGCACCATGGCGGCCAAGAGCATCCCCGGGTTCGCCCAGTTCGAGGACATCTGGGACGAGCGGGCGCCGCTCGGCTGGGACATCGGCAACGCCGTGCCGGTCGCCCAGGCGTGCGTGGCGCTGCTGTCGGACTGGTTCCCGGCCACCACCGGTGAGATCGTGCACGTCGACGGCGGGTTTCACTCGACGGGTGCCGCCGGGCGGTCGGGCAGCGCCAGACTCGACGGCGTGAACCGACTCGCCGGCGAGGCGTCGCCCTATCTCCGTCAGCACCGCGACAATCCCGTCGACTGGTACCCGTGGGGATCCGAGGCCTTCGCCGCCGCCGAGCAGCGCGACGTGCCGATCCTGCTGTCGGTCGGGTACTCCGCCTGCCACTGGTGTCACGTGATGGCCCACGAATCGTTCGAGGACCCGGCGGTGGCGGCGGCGATGAACGCGGCGTTCGTCAACGTCAAGGTCGACCGCGAGGAGCGGCCCGACGTCGACGCGATCTACATGGACGCGGTGCAGGCGATGACCAAGCGCGGCGGGTGGCCGATGACCGCGTTCCTCACGCCGAAGGGCGAGCCGTTCTTCGGCGGGACGTACTTCCCGAAGCCGGCGTTCCTGCAGTTGCTGGGCGCGGTGTCGGCGGCGTGGCGTGACCGCCGCGAGGAGCTGACGCGCAACGTCGAGCCGCTGCGCCAGGCGATGGGCGCCTCGGCGCGGCTCCAGCCCGCCGAGGGCGTGCCGAGCGAGGCCCTGGTCGTGGCGACCGCGGCCGGGCTGGCCAACGGCGTCGACCGGGAGTGGGGTGGGTTCGGAACCGCTCCGAAGTTCCCGTCGACGATGATGCTCGACCTGCTGCTCACCGAACACCGGCACCGGCGGCGCGCCGGGCAGGAGTCACCGGAGATGGCCTCGGCCGTCGACCGTGAGCCTCGATGCGATGGCCGCCGGCGGGATGCACGACCACGTCGGAGGTGGGTTCGCCCGCTACTCGGTCGACCGCGAGTGGCTCGTGCCGCACTTCGAGAAGATGCTGTACGACCAGGCGCTGCTGCTGCGCGTGTACAGCCGCGCCGCGGTCGCCCTCGGCACCGACCGGTGGCGACACGTGGCGTCGCGCATCGTCGAGTACGTGCTGCGCGACCTTCGCCTGCCGGGCGGCGGGCTTCGCCTCCGCCGAGGACGCCGACTCGCCCGGCGTCGACGGCCACAACCACGAGGGTCTGTTCCACACGTGGACGCCCGACGAGGTGCGCGCCGTGCTCGGCGCCTGATGCGGACGCGGCGATGGAGTGGTACGGCATCACCGACGGCGGGAACTTCGAGTCGCGGTCGATCCCGAACCGGATCGCCCACCGTGACGACTGGGTACCGCCGCCGGCGGTCGACGCGCTGCGCCAGCGGCTGTTCGACGCGCGCGAGCAGCGCGCCCGGCCGGGGCTGGACGACAAGGTGATCACGGAGTGGAACGCGCTGATGATCGCCTCGCTCGCCGAGGCCGGCACGCTGCTCGGCGAGCCGTCCTGGGTCGACGCGGCAGCTGACGCGGCCCGCTTCCTGCTCGACGAGCTGCGCGGCGACGACCGGCGCTGGTCCCGCGCCTGGCACACCGACGGCACGCCGCGGGCCCGCCACGCTGCGCTCGCCGCCGACCACGCCGCCCTGCTCGACGCCTTCACCCGTCTCGGTGAGGCGACCGGGGAAGCGATCTGGATCTACGAGGCGATGGACATGGCCGACACGCTGCTCGACCACTTCTGGGATCCCGGCGAGGGCGGCCTGTTCACCACGCCCGACGACGGCGAGGCGCTGGTGGTGCGCCAGAAGGACCTCTTCGACAACGCCCTGCCCTCGGCCAACTCGACCGCCGCCGTGGGCTTCGTGCGGCTCGCCGCGCTCACCGGCGAGGCCCGCTACGCCAACCACGCCGACCGCATCCTGGCGCTCGTCGCCCCGCTCGTCAGCCGCGGCGCCAGCGCCTTCTGCAACTCGCTCGGCGCGCTCGCCCTGCGTACCCGCGGCGTCACCGAGATCGCCGTCGTGGGCGACCGACCCGACCTGCTCGCCGTCGCCCGCGAGCGACTGGCGCCCCGACGCCGTGCTGGCCTGGGGCGAGCGCTACGACTCCCCGCTGTGGGACGGCCGCACCGACGGCTTCGCCTACGTGTGCCACAACTACGCCTGCCAGGCACCCCAGGACACCCCGGACGGCCTGCGCTAGTCGGCCGTGGCGCGACCGACCTCTCGGGGCCTGCCCCACATCGGGCTGAGTCCCCGAACGCGATGCCGAGAAGACCACGCGGACGCATGCGTCAGCCGCCGGGCAGGACGAGACCGGCGTCGTAGGCGAGGACGATCGCGGCGGCGCGGTCGCGGGCCCCGAGCTTGGCGAAGATGTTGCCGACGTGGCCCTTCACCGTGCGCTCGCTGACGTACAGCTGATCGGCGATCTCGACGTTCGACGCCCCACGGGCCACGAGGGCGAGCACTTCGGCCTCCCGCTCGCTCAGCTGCTCGAGGGGAGCCGCTCGCGCCGCGTCGTGCGGTCGCCCATCGCGCAGCGCCGTCAGCAGGCGCGGCGTCACCCGCGGATCGAGCCACGACCCGCCCTCGGCGACCGTGCGGATCGCCCGGATCAGGTCGTCGGCCGGCGTGTCCTTGAGCAGGAACCCCGCCGCGCCCGCCTCGACCGCGCCCCACAGCACCTCGTCGTCGTCGAAGGTGGTCAGCACGAGCACCGGCGGCCCGCCGTCGGAGGCGATGCGCCGGGTCGCCTCGATGCCGTCCATCACCGGCATGCGGACGTCCATCAGCACCACGTCGGGCCGGTGGCCGGCGACTGCGGCGACTCCGAGCTCGCCGTTGGCGGCCTCCGAGGCGACCTCGATCCCCGGCTCGGTGGACAGGATGAATGCGATCCCGGCCCGCACCAGCGGCTGGTCGTCGACCAGCACCACCCTCAGCGGGCGTCCGCTGGCGACCACGACCCCACCTCGCTCGATCGCTCTCCGGCCTCGGACGGCAGCGCAGCGACCTCGGACCCCGGCGCCGGCGCCGGGCGGATCGTCGCCGCCACCCGCCACCCACCACCGGGAGTCGGGCCGGCCACCACCTCGCCGCCCAGGGCGCGCACCCGCTCGACCATGCCGCGCACGCCGAGGCCGGTCCGCGCGTCGCCTGCGGCGTCGGCCGGCGCATGCGCGCCGGGACCGTTGACGACCACCACCTCGACGGCGCCACCGGCCGCCGCCACGTCCACGGTGCACGCCGCACCCGGGGCGTGGCGCAGGACGTTGGTCAGCGACTCCTGCACGACGCGATAGACCACCAGCCCCACCGTTGGATCGACCCCGGGCAGCGCAGCGACGGTGGCGCCCACGTCGAGTCCGCCGGCGCGATAGCCGTCGAGCAGGGCGGGCAGATCGGCGATGCCAGGGACCGGGACGTCGGTGCCCGTGCCCGGATCGCGAAGCAGGCCCATCACCTGGCGGATCGAATCCAGGCTCTCGCGCCCGACCTCCTCGGCGCGCGCCAGCGCCTCGTCGGCGCCGGCCGGATCGGTGGCGAGGGCGCGCCGCGCGCCGGTGAGGTGGAGCATGACCACGGTCAGCGAGTGGGCCACCACGTCGTGGACGTCGCGTGCGATGCGCGCCCGCTCTCCACTCGCGGCGTGCTCGAGACGTAGCCCGTGCATCGTGCGCAGCTCGGCCGTGATCCGCTCCTGGCGGTGCAGCATGCGGCCCATCAACGCGGCGATGCCGACACCGGCGAGGAAGTAGACCAGGCCGGCGTCGTCGGAACCGACGTCGATCGCCAGCGCCACCAGCAGGCGCCGCGGTCAGCGCGAGCGCGGCGACGATCAGGCGACGGTCGTCGGTCGCTCGCATCACCCACACCAGGGCGACCATCAACGGGAACAGCCCGCCGGCGTTGTTGTCGACGATGACGATCACGGCCGAGCAGGCGAACGACCACAGGAAGAACGGCACCGGGCCGACGTGCACGCCGCCGGCCACCAACGCCCACGGCACGAGCCCGAGCACCGCCGCGAGGACGGTCGTGCCGTTGAACGACCCGTCGCTGCCGAAGATCGCCACGAGCGCGGCGCCCACCGCGGTCAACGCCAGCACCAGCGTGGTCGACAGCTCCGCCGCCCCGTGGCGCTCGCTGTCGTCCACCATGCCGGCCACCATACGCGGCCTCTCGGCGCCGGTCACGGGACCGCAGGACGGTGTCGACCGGGACCGTCGTCCCGTCGCGCCGGTGTCGCACCCACCCGGCGACCGGGCGACGAACCGATCGCGGTCCGATGCCGGCGACCGGCGGCCGGGCGCACGATCGGCACGACCGCCACCGCCTGGCGGCGATGCCCACCAGGAGGTCACGATGCTCACTCGACTCGGCCACTTCACCGTTCGTCGGCGCCGACTGGTGTTGTCGTTCACCGTGCTGTTCATGCTGGTCGGCGCCGTCATCGGCACGCGCGCGTTCGGCGTGCTCGAAGGCGGCGGGTTCGAGGATCCCTCCTCGGAGAGCGCCCGGGCCGGCGACGCCCTCGATCGTGACTTCGACACCGGCGAGTACGACCTCGTGCTCGTCGCCACGGCGGCGGGCGGCGATGTCGACGCGCCGGGCGCCGTCGCGGCCGGCGACGCCCTGGCGGCGAAGGTGGCGGCGGTCCCGGGAGTGCAGGAGGTGGCGTCGTACTGGAGCCTCGCCCGACCGCCGACGTTGCGCAGCGACAGCGGCGACCGCGCCATGGTGCTCGTGCGCATCGACGACAGCGAGGAGGCCGCCGAGGACATCGTCGACGGGGTCCGTGACGCGGTCGACGGCGACCAGGGCGGCCTGATCGTCGGCGTCGGTGGCGGCGAAGCGGTGTCCGCCGACGTCACCTCCACCATCGAAGGCGACCTCGGCCGCGCCGAGGCCATCGCCATCCCGATCACGCTCGTCCTGCTCGTGTTCGTGTTCGGCGGTCTGATCGCGGCGTCGCTCCCCCTGTTCGTCGGCGTGCTCGCCGTGCTCGGCACCTTCCTGTCGCTGTACGTGATCGGCTCGCTGACCGACGTGTCGGTCTACGCCATCAACCTCACGACCGCCCTCGGGCTCGGTCTGGCGATCGACTACAGCCTGTTCATCGTGTCCCGCTACCGCGAGGAGCTGCGCCACGGCGCCAGCGTGGAGGACGCGGTGGTGCGCACCGTGCGAGACGGCCGGACGAACCATCGCGATCAGCGCGCTCACGGTGGCCGTGTCGCTGTCGGCGCTGCTGGTGTTCCCGCAGTACTTCCTGCGCTCGTTCGCCTACGCCGGCATCGCCGTCGTGCTGCTGGCGATGGCCGGCGCGATCGTCGCCCTCCCCGCCCTGCTGGCGATCGTCGGTCACCGCATCGACTCGCTGCGCGTGCTGCGCCGGAGAGGACCGAAGCCCGAGGAGGACGGGTTCTGGTACCGCACGGCGACACGGGTCATGCGTCACCCGGTTCCGGTGGCGATCGGGGTGGTCGCCGTGCTCCTGCTGCTCGGGTCACCGTTCCTCCGGGTGCAGTTCGGCACGCCCGACGATCGCGTGCTTCCGGAGTCGGCGCCCTCGCGGGAGGTCTCGGCGATCCTGCGCACCGACTTCGAGGGCGACGCGTCGGAGTCCTTCCCCGTCGTGGTCACCGGCATCGCCGGCGACGTCGACGGCGCCCTCGCCGGCGTGGCCGAGCGGGTGTCGGCGCTCGCCGGGGTCGCCCGCGTCGAGACCAGCACCGGGACGTTCGCCGGCGGCGCGCTCGACGCGACCGCCGAGGCCGACGCCGCCCGCTACGCCCGAGCGGGCTCCGGCTGGATGTCGGTGGTGCCGACGTTCGCCATGGCGTCGAGTGACGGCGAGCGCCTCGTGAGCGACATTCGCAGCCTCGACACCGACGACGGCGACGTGTTGGTGGGCGGGCCGGCCGCTGAGCTCGTCGACACCAAGGCGTCGATCGTGGAACGCCTGCCGCTCGCGATCGGGCTGATCGTGGTGGCCACGTTCGTGCTGCTGTTCCTGCTCGCCGGCAGCGTGCTGGTGCCGATCAAGGCGCTCGTGCTCAACGTGCTCAGCCTCACGGCCACGTTCGGAGCGATGGTGTGGATCTTCCAGGACGGCCACCTCGGCGACTGGCTCGGGTTCACCGCCACCGGCGCCGTCGACACGTCGGTGCCGATCCTCATGTTCTGCATCGCCTTCGGGCTGTCGATGGACTACGAGGTGTTCCTGCTCTCGCGGATCAAGGAGGAGCACGACCGCACCGGCGACAACGACCACGCCGTCGCCCTCGGTCTGGAGCGCACCGGCCGCATCGTCACCACCGCAGCGCTGCTCCTGTCGGTCACGTTCTTCGCCTTCGGCACGTCGGGCGTCAGCTTCATCAAGATGTTCGGCATCGGCCTGGGCATCGCCGTGCTGATCGACGCCTTCATCATCCGGGGCACCCTCGTGCCGGCGTTCATGAAGCTCGCCGGCGAGGCCAACTGGTGGGCGCCGGCTCCGCTGCGTCGCCTCCACGATCGCTTCGGCGTTCAGGAGGGTTCTGGGGTGGTTCAGCCCGCGGAAGTGCGGGCTGACCGACCCCAGAACGGCGCGGATCGACCCGACCCGTCGCGCCAGCGCGAGGCGGCCCTCACCACCCGCCGCGGTGGATGATCTCGGCGCTCCGCCGGCGCGGCCGCCGGGCGGACGCGCCGACCGGCGTGGCGCCGTCCTCGAGCGGCCAGCCGAGGGCGATCGCCCCGAGCAGCTCGAGGTGCTCGGGCACCCCGAGGGCCTGCCGCAGAGCGGCCTCCCCGTGGAAGACGCCGAAGAACAGGGCGCCGAGCCCGGCGTCCTCGGCGCCGAGCAGCAGCGTCATCACCGCCATCGCCGCGTCGATCGTCCAGTACGGCGCCGGCCACGCCTCGGTCCCGGATCCGAGGCGCCCGCCATCGGATCCGGCGCCGGCCTTGTCGGGCTCGGCGTAGCGGTCCACGTAGGCGGGAGGATCGGCCAGCGGCACGGCGATCACCGGGGCGTCGAGCAGGTGCGGCCATCCGAACCCGTCACGCTGCTCGGCCGGGAACGTGCTGTCCCAGAACCGCGCCGTCTCGGCGCCTTCCAGCACGATCAGGTGCCAGCCCTGGGTCTTGCCGGCGCTCGGCGCCCGCGACGCCAGGTCGACGAGGTGCTCGACCAGATCGTGGGGAACGGGATCGGGCCGGAAGGCCCGGGTCATCCGGCGGCGGCGGACGACGGCGTCGAGGTCGGTCAGGAGCGGGCGCCCAGCTTCACGAGATCCTCGGCCATCGTCCAGCCGTACACCACGAGCGTGCCCCCGGCCTCCGGGACGCACTCGAACAGCTCGACGAGTCCGCCGGCAACCGACTCCGGCTTGGCGTGCTCGTGGTCGAGGAACCCCCTCTGGCCCTTCGACGTGCACACGAACGTCATCTCGTCGTAGCTCGCCTCGACGTCGAAGCGCTTGGCCAGGCGACGCCCCCACGCCCGCTCCTCGCCGACGGCGCGGGTGCCGGGGCGGGGCGTGACGTCGTCGAGCTCCTTGAACGCGTCGAGGGCACCCGGCGAGGCGAACCGCGAGCCGACGACGACGTCCTCGTCGGGGAACGCCATCAGCGCGCGGTGGTAGGCCTCCTTCATCAAGCGCCCGCAGCACCTGCTCGCGCTTGGTGGAACGCCTGACGCTGAGCAGGCCGATGAGCACGCACGGGGTGCCGCCGATGCGCTCGAGGGTCGAGAACGTGAAGCCGTGCAGCTTGCCGTCGATGCGCGCGGTGGTGATGAGGACCCAGTCCTCCTTGGCCTTCGACAGCTCACCGATCCCGAAGGCGCCTCCCATCGAGGCGAAATCGTCGAGGTCGCTGTCGGTGAGGGTCGAGGAATCGTTCGTTTGCACCTGGACTGGCATATGTCTCCCGATCATCACGCGTGTGGCACCGACGTTGCCGCACGCCAACTTTCGAAGACTTAATTCTACCGCCACCCGCGGGCCCCGTGCTCCGTGGGCGGGACACCGCGCGCGTGCCGCGGCGCCGAGCTCAGCCGATCGGCGCAATCGACGGTCACAGGACGATGGCGTCGTGACCGAAGGACATGCGGATCTCGGGCACGACGCGGTCGACGTCGACGCGGAACTCGTCGGTGAGGCGGACCTTCTCGCTGCCGAGGTCGAGCACCACGGGCGAGGATCCGGCGTGGGCGGCGAAGATCTCGCGGAGCTGATCGAGCTCGCGCGGGCCGAGGCGCACCTCGGGGATGCGCAGCGTGAGCGTCGGCGCCGGGCCGTCCTCGAGGCCGGTGAGCACCTCGATGTCCTCGCACGAGACGCTGACGCGGTCCTCGTCGCGCTTGTTGATCCGCCCGCTCACCACCACGATCGCGTCGTCGGCGAGCTTGTGACCGTGCTCGGCGAGCGTGCGCGGGAACAGCACCACCTCGATGTCGCCCTCGAGGTCCTCGAGGCGGAACGAGGCCATCTGGTCGCCGCGCTTGGTGAAGCGCCGCGCCAGCCCGGTGACCACACCGCCGACACGCACCGGCGCGCGGTCGGCGAGCTCCTCGAGGTCGCTGATCGACTGGTCGACCTTGCGACGCAGCGCCGCCTCCTTGCCGAACAGCGGGTGGTCCGACACGTACAGCCCGAGCATCTCCTTCTCGTTGCGCAGCAGGCTCGTCTTGTCGAACTCCTGCTCGGGAACCGGCACGCGCTCGTCGTAGGCGCCCTCGCCCGCCGACTCCTCGACGTCGCCGAACAGGCTCATCACACCGAGCTCGCGTTCGCGGCGACGCCCGAGCGTGGTGGTGACGATGTGCTCGAAGACGCCGAGCAGGCCGCGGCGCGTGTGCCCGAGCGGGTCGAAGGCCCCGGCCTTGATCAGCGACTCGATGGCGCGCTTGTTGAGCACCGGTTCGGGCACGCGGTCGGCGAACTCGTGGAAGTCGGCGTAGGGGCCGTTGGCCTCGCGCTCGATCAGCAGCTGCTCGACCAGGCCCTCGCCGACGTTGCGCACGGCCGACAGCCCGAACAGGATGGCGCCGGGCGACGCCGCTGGCAGGACGATCGACTCGGGCACCTCCGCCGGCGACAGGGCGGCGAAGTTCGTCACCGACCGGTTGATGTCCGGGGTGAGCACGCGGATGCCCATCGCCCGGCACTCGGCGATGTACACCGCGGCCTTCTCGAGCGTGCCCTTGACGCTGGTGAGCAGGCAGGCGAGGTACTCCACCGGGTAGTGCGCCTTGAGGAACGCCGTCTGGAACGCGACGAGGCCGTACCCGTAGGCGTGGCTCTTGTTGAACGCGTAGTCGGCGAACGGCTCGATGATGTCGAACAGGCGGGTGCCGAGGGAGCGCTCGTAGCCGGAGCGCTCGACGCCGTCGACGAACCGCTGGCGTTCGATGGCGATCAGCTCGCGGTTCTTCTTGCCGCATGCCCGGCGCAGCAGGTCGGCGTCGGCGAGCGTGTAGCCGGCCACCTTCTGGGCCACCCGCATCATCGACTCCTGGTACACCATCAGCCCGTAGGTGTCACCGAGCACCGACTCGAGGTCGGGGTGCAGGTACTCGATCGCCTTGCGCTCGTTCTTGATGTCGGCGTAGTCGTTGTGCATGTTGGCGGCCATCGGGCCGGGCCGGTACAGAGCGCACAACGCGCACACGTCCTCGAACGAGGTCGGGCGCAGCTTGCGCATCAGCGCGCGCAGCGGGGCGCCTTCCAGCTGGAACACGCCGATGCCGCTCCCGCGTTGCAACAGCTCGAGCGTCGCCAGGTCGTCGAGGGGGATGCTGTCGATGTCGAAGTCGGGGTTGCCGCGCGCCCTCGCCATCTCGACGGTGTCGGTGATGACGTCGAGGTTGCGCAGGCCCAGGAAGTCCATCTTCAGCAGGCCGAGGTCCTCGATGCCGTGCATCTCGTACTGGGTGACCACCGGGGCGTCGGCGGGGTCCTGACCGGCCTCGGGCTTGCGCTGGATCGGCGAGTAGGCGGTGACGGGTTCCCGGGTGATCACGACCGCCGCGGCGTGGATGCCGTCGGAGCGCTTCAGGCCCTCGAGCCCCTTGGCCACGTCGACGACCCGGCGCACGTCGTCGTCGGCGCCGTACATCGTGCGCAGGTCGGTGGCCGCCTTGTACCCGTCGGCGTACTTCTCGCTCGGCTCGAAGCAGTACTTGAGGGGGGTGTCCCGGCCCATCACCAGCGGCGGCATCGCCTTGGCGATGCGGTCGCCCACGCCGTAGGGCAGCCCGAGCACGCGCGCCGCGTCGCGCACCGCGTTGCGCGCCTTGATCGTGCCGAACGTGACGATCTGGGCGACGTGCTCGCGTCCGTACTTCTCGGCGGCGTAGCGGATCATCTCGTCTCGACCGCGGGAGTCGAAGTCCATGTCGATGTCGGGCATCGACACCCGCGACGGGTTGAGGAAGCGCTCGAACAGCAGGTCGTAGCGGATCGGGTCGAGGTCGGTGATGCGCAGGCAGTACGCCACCGCACAGCCGGCGGCCGAGCCGCGCCCGGGGCCGACGCGGATCCCCTGCTGCCGGGCGTGGGCGATCAGGTCCCACACGATCAGGAAGTAGGCGCTGTAGCCCATCGTCGCGATCGTCGACAGCTCGAAGTCGAGTCGCTGCACGACGTCGGCGGCGAGCTCGCTCCCCCACCGCGCCCGCGCCCCGTCGAACGTGAGTTGACGCAGGTACTCGTCGACCCCGCCGAAGCCGTCGGGGATGGGGAAGTCGGGCAGCGGCGCCTTGCCGAACTCGATGGTGACGTCGGCCCGCTCGGCGATCCACAGCGTGTTGTCGCAGGCCTCGGGGTGCTCGCGGAACAGCCAGCGCATCTCGTCGGCCGACTTCAGGTAGTGCTCCTGGCCGTCGAACTTGAAGCGCTTGGGATCCGAGAGCATCGACTGCGTCTGCACGCACAGCAGGGCGTCGTGGGCCTCGTGGTCGTCGCGGTGGGTGTAGTGCGAGTCGTTGGTGGCGAGCAGGGGGGCGCCGATGTGGCGGGCGAGCTCGACGAGCTGCGGGTTGGTGCGGCGCTGTTCGGCCAGGCCGTGGTCCTGCAGTTCGACGAAGAGGTTGTCGCGGCCGAAGATGTCCTGGAGCCGGGCGGCCTTGGTCGTGGCACCGGCGGTGTCGCCGCGCAGCAGGCTCTGCAGCACGTGGCCCCCGAGGCAGCCGGTCGTGGCGATCACCCCGGAGGCGTGCCGCTCGAGCAGCTCCCAGTCGAGGCGCGGCTTGTAGTAGTAGCCCTCGAGGTAGGCCTTCGACGAGAGCTGGATGAGGTTGCGGTAGCCCTCGTCGGTCTCGGCGAGCAGGGTGAGGTGGTAGTAGAGCTTGTTGCCGGAGTCGGTGTCGCCGCCCGAGTCGTCCTGGCGACCGCGGCGCGCCGGGCGCTCGCTGCGGTGGTCGTGGGCCATGTAGGCCTCGGTGCCGATCACCGGCTTGATGCCGTGCTTCTGGCATTCGCGGTAGAAGTCGAGGACCCCGTACATGTTGCCGTGGTCGGTGATCCCGATCGCCGGCTGGCCGTCGGCCACCGCCTTGGCCACCAGCTCGTCGAGGCGGGCGGCTCCGTCGAGCATCGAGTACTCGGTGTGCACGTGGAGGTGGGTGAAGGGGTCGCCCACGCGGGGCCTTTCTTGCGATGTTCGTCGATCGTGGGTCGATCGACGCCGAATCACAGCAATGTCATTTGAGGTCTCCGACGCTACCCCATCGGCCGCCGCCCCGACACACGCCGGGGCGCACCGAGCTAGAGGTAGGTGCCGGTGCGTTCGTCCGGGCCGCCCACGGGCCGCGGACCAGGCACGAAGCCCCCGGCGGCACCGGGCCGCCCGGGAGCTGGCGCATCTGCTCGAGCTGCTGGCGGGCCGCCAGCTGCTGGGCGAAGAGCGTGGCCTGGATCCCGTGGAACAGGCCTTCCAGCCAGCCCACGAGCTGGGCCTTGGCGACGCGGATCTCGCCCTCGGTCGGGATCTCGCCGGTGTTGAACGGCAGGGCGAGCATCCGCAGCTCGTCGGCGAGGTCGGGCGAGAGCGCTTCGCTCAGCTCGACGATCGAGCGGTCGTAGATCTCGGCCAGGCGCTCACGGCTCTGCTCGTCGAGCGGGGCGGTGCGCACCTCCTCGAGCAGGGCCTTGACCATCGACCCGATGCGCATCACCTTGGCCGGCGACGTGACCGACTCGGTCTCCGCGCCGGCGGTGTCGTCGGAGTGCGGCGGTGCGGCGGCGCCGACGACCTCGCCGTGCTCGACCCGTTCGTCGGGGGGCGTGTTGTCATCGCTCATGGCGTGCAGTCTCGCCGCAACACCAGGGGCGGCGCCATCCGGGCCGCCCGGCGCCCCGCACCCATCACGACGGCACGGACGCGAGCAGCGGCACGAGCACCTCGGCGGCGGTGAGCGAGCCGTGGCGACACACGAGCTCGAACGGCCCGGCGTCGTTGGGATCGAAGAAGCTCACCGGGTCGCGAGCCACCAGCGCCACGTCGCCGAGGCGCCCGAGCACCGGGGGCGCCACCGTGGCGCCGAACCAGCCTTCGTCGACGGTCTGTTCCCGGGTGACCACCCACGCGACGTCGCCGTAGCGGGCCGTCGCCCCGGCCAGCAGCTCGGCGGCCGCGCCGCGGGACGCGTGCCACCACCGGAAGCGTCCCTCCCCCGATTGCAGCGCCACCATGTCGAGCAGGTCCGGATCGGGCGCGATCACCCGGTCGCCGACCTCGACCTGGCCGTGGTCGGCGGTGACGAGCAGCGTCGACCCGGGAACGAGGGCGTCGAGGATGTCGCCGACGATGCGGTCGGCGGCGCGCAGCTCGGCGTCGTAGAAGTCGCCGAAGCCGCGTTCGTGGGCGGTCTTGTCGACGCCCCCGTAGTAGGCGTACACGAAGCGCTCCCCGGCGCGCAGCTGGCGACCGATCTCGACCGCGATCGCCGACGCGGCCCGGTAGCCGACCGGCCGCGAGCCGCGCAGGTGGGCTTCGGTGAAGGCGGTGTGCTCGAGCTCGGCGGGCGAGATCACCGGCACGTCGGCGCCGAGGAAGGCGGCGAACGGCTGCACCTCGCGTGGCGGCAGCGAGCGGCGCCGGTCACCACCGGCCGCGACCCAGCGCAGCACGTTGATCACCTCGCCCTGCACGTACATGCGGTAGCCGATCAGGCCGTGCTCGCCCGGTGTCAGCCCGGTGGCGATCGAGCTCAGCGCGGTCGCCGTGGTGGTGGGCGCCACCGTGGTGAGGGTGGACGCGGCCAGCGACGACAGCACCGGGAGCTGGCTCCGGTGGGACTGCAGCTGCTCCCACCCGAGGCCGTCGAGCACGAGCAGCACCGCTTGGCGGGCGTGGCGCGCCGGTTCCGGGAACCAACCCGGCAGCGACGACCAGTCTCCGGGCCCGAGCAGCGCCGGCACGATGCCACGCACGTTGGCTCCGGCGTAGTCCGGCAGCAGCGGCGCGTCGTCGGCCTCGGTCGCGACGAGCTGGCCCGCACTCACGGTCGGAACGCTAGCGAGCCGGGCATCGCTCCTGCGTGCCCCGGCCGTCGCGCCGATGTCGACGGGCGCCGGTGGGCCGGCACGTAGCATGGACCCATGCGGGTGTCGACCAGAGGTGACTACGCCTGCCGGGCGCTGTTGTCGTTGACCCTGCACGCCGACGAGTCCGGGCCGACGTCGGTGCGCGACATCGCCGAGCGCACGGCGCTTCCCCAGCCGTACCTCGAGCAGATCCTGCTCGCCCTGAAGGGCGCCGGCCTGGTGCGCTCCAAGCGCGGGGTCGGGGGCGGGTACGTGCTCGCCCGCCCGCCCGAGGAGATCCGCCTGTCGGAGATCGTCTCGGCGGTCGACGGTCCGATCGCCCTCGGCGACTTCGGCGAGCCGCACCAGAACGGGGCGTGCGACCACGAAGGCCAGTGCGTGCTGACCGCCGTGTGGAACGAGGCCGGCGAGTACATGCGCGCCCACCTCGCCAGCTACACGCTGGCGAGCATCGCCGAGATGGCGCGCGGCGGCGCCCCGTGGCCCTCGACCGAGCCCGCCGCCGCCCTCAGCGCCAACTAGCACCCGAGCGCGACCGCGCCGCCATCTGGTCACTCTGCGTCTCAAAGCGGCGATCTGGTCACCGCACGTTCTCGATATCGAGAACTGCTGGGTGACCAGATCGGCCGATCGCGACGTCGACGGCCCTCGGGGGTGCGCGTATCAGCGGGGTGCGGCGCCGCTCCTCAGTGCGTGGCCCTGATCCTGATCGCGTCGCTGGCGTTCGGCGCCGGCGGGGCGCTGATGAAGGTGTCCGACGGCTTCACCGATCCGATCGCCGGCGCCGGCGTGCTCGCCGCGTTCATGATCGGCGCCGTGCTGCTCACCTTCGCCGTGAAGCGCCAGGGGCTCGCCAACACCTATGTCCTCGGCCTCGGGGCCGAGGCCGTGATCTCGATGGTGATCGGGCGCTACCTGTTCGGTGAGCAGGTCACCCGGCTGCAGGCGGCGGCGGCCCTGCTGATCGTCGCCGGCACCGCCGGGCTCCGCTACGGCTGACGGGCGGGCGGCGGGCGACTACGTCTCGCCGACCGGTTCGAGGCGTGACAGCAACTCGGCGAGGTCGGCGGGCAGCGGGCTGTTGAACGTGACCCGCTCGCCGCTGACCGGGTGGTCGAACGACAGCTCGGCGGCGTGGAGGAACGGGCGGGTCAGCCCGAGGGTCGTTCGGCGGTCGCCGTAGACGGGGTCGCCGACGAGCGGGTGCCCGATGCCCGTGAGGTGCACGCGGATCTGGTGGGTCCGCCCGGTCTCCAGCCGGCACGACAGCAGCGCCACGTCGGCCGGGGCGGCGAGCCGACGCACCACCTCGTACTCGGTGCGCGCCGGCCGGCCGTCGGCGACCAGCGCCATGCGCAGCGGGTCGCCGGGATCCCGGCCGATCGGAGCGTCGATGATGCCGTGCGGCGCGCTCGGGTGCCCCCACACCAGCGCCTCGTACCGCCGTCCGGCGGTGTGGGCGGCGAACTGGGCGACGAGCGCCTCGGCGGCCTCGGGCGTGCGGGCGACGACCAGCAGCCCCGAACTGCCGGCGTCGAGGCGATGCACGATGCCCGGGCGCTCCCGCTCGCCCACGCCGGCGATGTCGGGGAAGCGGGCGAGCAGACCGTGGACCAGCGTGCCGCGCCGGTTGCCGGCGCCCGGATGCACCACCAGACCGGCCGGCTTGTCGACCACGATGACGGCGTCGTCGGCGTGGACCACCACGAACTCGACGTCGGCGTCCGGCTCCGGCGGTTCGACCACCGGGATCGCCGCCGTGTCGATCGCCACCACGGCTCCGGTGCGCACCCGCTCCTTGCCGCTCGTGACCGTGACCCCGTCGACGCTCACTCCCCCGGCGGCGACCACCGCCGCCGACGCCGCCCGGCTCACGTCGACCAGCAGCGCCACCACCCGGTCGAGCCGCTCGCCGTCGAGCGCGGTCGGGATCGTCTCGACCACCACCCGCTCGGACCGGGCGTCTTCGCTCACTGGTGCACCCTTGCGCACTGCGACCCGTCCGATTCGGCGGCGGTGCACCTGTGAGCCGAAGACCGTGCTCGATGATTCGCTCGCTCGAGGACTCGCTCGCTCATGACGCCGCGCAGCGTGCTCAGGATCAGCAGCACGCCGCCGACCACGATCGCCATGTCGGCGACGTTGAAGATCGGCCACCACTGCAGATCGATGAAGTCGACCACCTGACCGCGCAGCCACCCCTCGCCGCGGAACAGCCGGTCGAGCACGTTGCCGATCGAGCCGCCGATCACCAGCCCGACACCCACCGCGAACCACGGACTGTCCGAACGCCCGAGGGCGATGAGCAGGGCGGCGATCACGCCGACGGCGAGCACGGGAACGAACGGCCCCAGCCCGTCACCCGCGAGAACGCCATGCCGCTGTTGAACGCCAGGTTGAGCTGCAGCGACCCGACGACGTGCACCACGTGGCCGTCGCCGAGCGCGCTCAGCGCCCAGTGCTTGGTGAGTTGGTCGACGAGGACGACGACTGCCGCGATCACCAGCGGTCCGCGCACCGTGCGGACCGACGGGGTCATCGACGGCCGATCCCGCCGACCTTCTCCTCGACCAACTCGGTGGCCCACGGGATCGCCTCCAGGCGCTCACGCGGGATCGGCTGACCCGAGAGCGTCGAGTAGCCGTAGGTTCCGTTGGCGATGCGCAACAGGGCGTCGTCGATGTCGGCGACGGTCTGTCGAGCCTGGGCCGACAGCGCCAGGTCGCGCTCGCGCTCGACCACCATCGTGTCGCCCTCGCCGCTCTCGTCGTCGAACTGCACGTCGCCCATCTCGCCGTCCTCGATCAGCGAGTTCGCCTCGTCCTCCAGGCGCACGGCCTGGCCGACGAGCTTGGCCCGCTCGTCGAACAGCGAGTCCTTCTGCGTCTTGAGGAACTTGGCGTCGAAGTCGCGGGTGTAGGCGATCCCGTCCTTGGTGGTGCCGCGTGGTGCCGGGATCTGCGGACCGCTGCCGTCGTGGCCAGCCCCGGCCGTCGCCGGCGCGGCCTGATCATTGGCGGCCGCCCGCTCGTCGGCCGCGGCACGCGGCGCCGCCTTCTTGGCCACGGTCGCCTTGGCCGGCGCCTTCGCGCTGGCCGGTGCCTTCGCCGGTGGTCGGTTCGGCGCCGCCGTCGACGTCGACGAATTCGCCGGCTTCGAGGTGGCCGGCGCCGCACTCGCCGGCGCCTTCTTGGCCGACGTCGCCGACTTCTTCACGGCCGGTGCCGGATTCGTGGACTTCTTCGCCGCAGCCATCGCGCGACCACCTCCCTGGGCCCAGATCGAACGGCGCAATATAGCGGCGCCCTCTCGCGATCAGGTGGCCGTGCGGCGCCGATCGTGTCGGGCGGCGGTCAGGACGACACGCGGACGGTGATCTGGGGCGTGTCCGTGCCCGAGTCGTCGACCTCCAGCGACGTGGCGAGCGTCTCGGCCGCGATCAGCGCCTCGTGGGTGCACACGACCTCGGCCCACCCAGCGTCGGCGACGATGCGCAGGTCGATGCGATCGCTGACCGCGAGGTCGGCGTCGCGACGAGCCTGCTGGATCATGCGGATGAGATCGCGGGCCTGACCCTCGGCCTCGAGCTCGGGGGTGAGGTCGACGTTGAGCACCACCACGCCGGCGCCCCCGGTGAGGGCGGTGGACGGGCGATCGCCGTCGGCGACCATCGTGAGCACGAACTCACCAGGCTCGAGGCGATGACCCCCGGCGACGACCGCGTCGCCGTCGGGCTTCCAGTCGCCCTCGCGCACGGCGCGGATCACGTGCTGGGTCTCGCCGCCCAGGCGTGGGCCCAGCGCTGCGGGCACCACCTGCAGGACGTTGCGGGCGACCGCCGACACGTCGGTCGTCAGGTGCACCTCGCGCACGTTGACCTCGTCGGCGATGATGTCGACGTAGGGCGCCAGCGCCTCGGCGTCGGGAGCGGCGACCGTGAGCGACGACAGCGGCTGGCGCACGCGTCGGCCGTGGGCCTTGCGCACCGACAACGTGGCCGAGCAGACGTCACGCACCTCGTCCATGGCGCGCACGAGGTCGTCGTCGGCGGCCAACGCCGTGGCATCGGGCCACGACGTCAGGTGGACGCTGCGCCGGTCGCCCTCGCCCTGGAGGCCGCCGTGGATGACCTCCGACACGAACGGCAGCAGCGGCGCACTCACCCGCGTGAGCACGTCGAGCACGGTGTGCAGCGTGTCGATGGCGTCGACATCGCCGTCCCAGAACCGCTGACGGCTGCGGCGGATGTACCAGTTGGTGAGGGTCTCGACGAACGCCCGCACCGCGGCGCACGACCCGAACAGGTCGAACGCGTCCATCGTCCGTGTGACGTCGTCGACCAGCTGACGCGCCTTGGCCAGGACGTAGCGGTCGAGCACGTTGGGCGAGAACGGCCGCTCCACGCCGTCGCGCACGCTGCCGTGCACCCCGGCGGCGTTGGCGTACAGCGTGAGGAAGTACCAGGCGTTCCACAGCGGAAGCAGCACCTGACGGGCGGTGTCGCGCAGGCCGGCGGCGGTCACCGAGAAGTCGGCGCCGCGCAGGATCGGCGACGAGAGCAGGTACCACCGCATGGCGTCGGCACCGTGGCGGTCGAACACCTCCATCGGGTCGGGGTAGTTGCGCAGGCTCTTCGACATCTTCAGGCCGTCGTCGCCGAGGACGATGCCATGGCTGACGCACGTGCGGAACGCCGGGCGGTCGAACAGCGCGGTGGCGAGGACATGGAGCGTGTAGAACCAGCCGCGGGTCTGGCCGATGTACTCGACGATGAAGTCACCCGGGTAGTGCGACTCGAACCAGTCGGCGTTCTCGAACGGGTAGTGCACCTGGGCGAACGGCATCGACCCCGACTCGAACCAGCAGTCGAGCACCTCGGGCACGCGCCGCATCATCGACCGACCCGACGGGTCGTCGGGGTTGGGCCGCACGAGGAGGTCGACCGACGGCCGGTGCAGGTCGGCGACCTCGACGCCGAAGTCGGCCTCGAGCTCGGCGATGCTGCCGTACACGTCCGTGCGGGGGTAGGCCGGGTCGTCGCTGCGCCAGACCGGGATCGGCGAGCCCCAGAAGCGGTTGCGGCTGATCGACCAGTCACGGGCGTTCTGCAGCCACTTGCCGAAGCTGCCGTGCTTGACGTGGGTCGGCACCCACGTGATGTCGTCGTTGAGCTCGACCATGCGGTCGCGGAAGGTGGTGACGGCCACGAACCACGACGAGATGGCGCGGTAGACGAGCGGCATCGCGCAGCGCCAGCAGTGCGGATAGGAGTGGTCGTAGGTCTCGTGCCGCAGCACCGCGCCGGACGCCTTGAGGTGGCGGATCACGTCGGGGTTGGCGTCGAACACCTGCACGCCGGCCCATTCGGTGACCTCGCCCGTGTATCGGCCGTGCTCGTCCATCGGCACGATCGTGGGGATGCCGGCGGCGTTGGCGACCAGCTGGTCGTCCTCGCCGAACCCGGGCGCGAGGTGCACGACGCCGGTGCCGTCGTCGGTGGACACGAAGTCGGCGGCGAGCACCTGGAACGCCTGCTCGGTGCCGTACCGGGCGACGTCGGTGAAGTACTCGAACAGCGGGCGGTAGCGGCGCCCGACCAGCTCCCGACCGGTCACCCGGCCGACGACGGGCGCGTCGCCCAGTTCGGCGGCGTAGTGGTCGAGCCGCGCCTCGGCGATGATCAGTCGGCGACCCTCGTGGTCGACGACGACGTAGTCGACGTCCGGCCCGACGGCGAGGGCGAGGTTGGCCGGCAGCGTCCACGGCGTCGTCGTCCAGGCGGCCAGCACCTCGCCGGTCGGGGCGCCGGCGTCGTCGAGGAGCTCGAAGCCCACCGTGAGCGCCGGATCCTGGCGGTCGTGGTACACGTCGTCCATGCGCGTCTCGGTGTTGCTGAGCGGGGTCTCGCACCGCCAGCAGTACGCCAGCACCTTGAAGCCCTCGTACACCAGGTCGCGGTCCCACAGCGACTTGAACGCCCACATGACGCTCTCCATGTAGTCGAGGTCGAGGGTCTTGTAGTCGTTCTCGAAGTCGACCCAGCGCGCCTGGCGGGTGACGTAGCGCTCCCACTCGGCCGTGTAGCGCAGGACGCTGGTGCGGCAGGCGTCGTTGAACTCGGCGATCCCGAAGCGGGTGATCTCGGGGTGCCCGGAGATGCCCAGCTCGCGCTCGGTCTCGACCTCGGCGGGCAGGCCATGGCAGTCCCAACCGAAGCGGCGGTGGACGAGCTTGCCGCGCATCGTCTGGTAGCGGGGCACGGCATCCTTCACGAACCCGGTCAGGAGGTGGCCGTAGTGCGGGAGCCCGTTGGCGAACGGCGGCCCGTCGTAGAAGACGAACTCGTCGGCGCCCTCGGCTTCGCGTTGCACGATCGACTCGAGGAACGTGTGGTCACGGGACCAGTCGGCGAGGACCTGCTCCTCGAGCGCGGGGAAGTCGGGTTGGGGGTCGACGGTGGGGTACGCCATGGCTCGGACCGTGCTCCTGCGGTGTGATCGTCCGCAGGGACGACGCCGCTGCGCGTGCAGCGGGCCGCGGTCCCACCCTGCTTGCCCGTCCCCTCGGCGACGGACCACTCGACTGCGCCGGCGCTGACGGGCCGGACCCGTTCGGGTCTACTGGGGCCGGGTCGAGACCCGGGGACCGTTCTTCCGAAGGCTCGGAGGTGATCGCCTCGTCATCGCCGTTGCACCCAGCCTAGCGGCGGGACGCCGGCGGGCTTCGGTGCGATCAGGTCGCCGGAGGCTCGCCGTCGGCCTCCACCTCGTCGGCGGCGGCGACCTCGTCGATGAGGGCGGCCACGTCGACGTCGTCGGTGTCGTCGACGTCACCGTCACCGGTCGGCGCGGCCGGTTCGGCGTCGGCCGGCCCGTCGGCGTGGTCGGAGGCCGACAGCTGGGGACGACGCATGGCCGCCAGCCCGTTGGGCACGCGGTTGGTCAGCTGCTCGAGCTCGGCCACCACCTCGGTGATCCGCTCGCGCTGGGCCTCGATGTGCTGCTCGAGGTGCACCACGTCGGACTGCAGGAAGTCGCGTCGGGCGAGCAACGCCTGCACCTCGCCCTCGACGCGCACGCGCTCCTGCTCGCCGGCCTTGCGCGACTCGACCTTGGCCGCCTCGATGATCGCCTCACCCTCGGACTTGGCGTCGCGACGGTGGACCTCAGCCTGACGTTCAGCGTCGGCGATGGTGGTGTCGGCGGTGCGCTGGGCGAGCAGCAGCGTGCGGCTGATCGTCTCGGCCTCGGAGACCGCCGCGACCGGCGCCACCACCGCATCGACCGGCGCCGACGCCTCGGCTTCGGACGGACGGGCCGCTTGCAGCTCCTGCACCTTGGCCACCGCGGCTCGAGCCCGGGCTTCCATCGCCGTGGCCTGCTGCAGCGCCGCCTCGAGCGACGACGCCACGGTCGACTTGAAGGCGTCGACCTGGGCGGGGTCGTAGCCGTTGCGCTTGACCGTCTGGAACCGGGTCGCGCTGATGTCCTGAGGGGTGACGGCCATGTATCGGTCAGCTCTCGTAGTCGTCGAAGCGATGCACGCGGGCCGGCGCCGGCTTCAACAGGTACACGCCGGTGGCCACCTTCTCCATCGTCCCGTCGAGCGAGTAGCACACCCCGCTGGCGAAGTCGATCAGGCGCCGGGCGACGTCACGTTCGGCCGACTCGAGGTTGAGGATGACCGAGTTGCCCTCCTTGAACCGGTCGGCCAGCTCCTGGGCCTGGTCGAACCGCCGCGGCCGCACCGTGGCGGGCTCGGCCGTCGGCGCCGGCGCCGGGTTGCGGGCCGGCGTCGGCTGGCGGGGACGCGACACGGTGCCGGACTCGTCCGGGGTGGTGCGCCGGCCGCTGGCGTCGAAATCACGCGACGGATAGCTCGGCCGCGCTGGCACGGCCTTCACCGAGCCGGACTCGGGCTCGGCCGGCCAGGACGAACGGCTCGCGCTCGACTTGCTCTGACGACTCCCGTCGTCGCGCGACGAACGTCCCTGACGCGCCTGCGGCTCGGGATCGGGTCCGTCGTCGTAGTCGTCGTAGGCGTCGTCGGGTCCAAGGCCGAGGTATTCCATGGACTTTTTCCAGAATGACATCTCGCTCCTCCTGCGCCGATGAGGCTATCTCATCAGGTCAGACCGGATGGGGACGGGCGCCGAACAGCGCGGTTCCGACGCGCACCCTCGTCGAGCCCGCCGCCAACGCGGCGTCCAGATCGCCGCTCATGCCCATCGAGCGCACCGGCAGCTCGAGGCGATCGGCGAGGCGACCGACGAGCTCGAAGGCGGCCCGCGTGCGGTCGGCGTCGCCGTCGGTCGGGCCGATCGTCATCAGCCCGTCGACGCGCAGCCCGGCGTCACGCCCGTGGGAGACGAGGCCGGCGACCTCGTCGGGTGGGGCGCCCGCCTTGCCCGCTTCTCCGGTGGCATTGACCTGGATCAGCACCGTGGCGCCCGGGGACCTCCGGGCGATGGCGTCGAGGATCGAGGCCCGCTCGACGCTCTCCCACACCGACACGACTGCCGCGAGCGAACGCACCTTGTTCGACTGCAGCCGCCCGATGAAGTGCACGGCGACGCCGGCGCGCTGCGCCGCGTCGGCCTTGACCAGCAGCTCCTGGGCGTAGTTCTCCCCCACCATGGTGCACCCGGCGGCGGCCGCCGCCTCCACGGCGTCGGCGCCGAACCCCTTGGTGACGGCGAGCAGTTCCACGCCCGGCCCCAGCCGCTCCCGCAGCGCAAAGACCCGCGCGGCGACCAGATCACGGTCGATCACGTCATCTCGGCTCGTCAGCGGCACGGGCGCCGGGATCCGGTCGGCCCCCGTCGTGCGAGAACGCCCCGTCGGGGGGTTCGGGGGGCGGTAGCCCCCCGATGCGGCGGCATCAGGCGAGCTTGCTCGCCGCCGCCAGGAGCTGGGCGCGGCGCAGCCGCTCCAACTGCCGACGGAGTCGAGCGAGCGCAGCGAGCGACGACGTCGAAACACTCACCTCAAGAAGCTGGGCACGTCGAAGTCGTCGTCGTCGTCGGGCGCCAGCGGGTCGGCGCCCTCGGAGAACAGATCGCTGATCGACGTCGTCGCCTTCGGCTGGCCACCGGTGACCGGACCGTCGATGCGGTCGAACCCGGCGGCGATCACCGTGACGCGGATCTCGTCGCCGATCTCGTCGTCGACGACGGTGCCGAAGATGATGTTGGCGTCGGCGTGGGCGACGCCATGGATCACCTCGGCGGCGGCGTTCATCTCGAACAGGCCCATCGACGACGGTCCGGTGATGTTGAGCAGCACGCCGCGTGCGCCATCGATCGCCGACTCGAGCAGCGGGCTGGAGATGGCGGCCTTGGCCGCCGACACGGCCCGCTCGTCGCCGGACGCCTGGCCGATGCCCATCAGCGCCGAGCCGGCGTTGGCCAGGACCATCTTGACGTCGGCGAAGTCGGTGTTGATCAGCCCGGGCGTCGTGATCAGGTTGGTGATGCCCGACACGCCCTGCAACAGCACCTCGTCGGCCATCTTGAAGGCGTTGAGCACGCTGGTCTTCTCGTTGGCGACCGTGAGCAGGCGGTCGTTCGGGATGACGATGAGCGTGTCGACCTTCTCCTTCAGTCGTTGCACGCCGGTGTCGGCCTGCACGGCGCGCCGGCGACCCTCGAAGGCGAACGGCCGGGTGACGACGCCGATGGTCAGCGCGCCGAGCCCGCGGGCGATCTCGGCGATGACGGGTGCCGCCCCGGTGCCGGTGCCGCCGCCCTCGCCGGCGGTGATGAACACCATGTCGGCGCCCTTCACCATCTCCTCGATCTCCTCGTGGTGCGCCTCGGCGGCGCTGCGCCCGACCTCGGGATCGCTCCCGGCGCCCAGTCCCCGGGTGAGGTCACGCCCGATGTCGAGCTTGAGGTCGGCGTCGCTCATGAGCAGCGCCTGGGCGTCGGTGTTGACCGCCGTGAACTCCACGCCCTTCAGGCCGGCGTCGATCATCCGGTTGACGGCGTTGACCCCGCCACCGCCGACGCCGATGACCTTGATCACGGCGAGATAGTTCTGGGGCGCGCCGACCATCAGCGGGACCTCCCTGTTGTGAGTTCGTAGCGGTGGAAGTTGGCGATCATGGACCGGGATCTCGCTGGCTGTCGGGTGGCCGCTGGCCGATGTGGTTGGATTCGGTGCCCCCGACCCGGGGGTCGGCTCGCCGGCCGGATGCCATTGTCGCACGTCACGGCGGCATCACGGCGCATCCTCACCGGAGGATGACGTCGTCACTCGAGACGTCGATGAGTTGGGTCGGCGCGGCCTCGTTGGGGTCGGGGTTGGTGAGGGCGACTTGGAGGCGCACGATCTTATCGACCAAGTCCTGCGCCGGCCCAAAGCGCACCTGCACGCCGTTGGTGAGCTCCATGCGCAGGTCGGTCCCCTCGCGGTCGACGCCGACCGACGCGACCAGCGCACGCAGCGGCGCCGGCAGCGACTGCACGAGCATCGCGGCGGCGCGATATCCGGCCGGCGCCGTCTCGCCGGGAGCCAGGTTCGGCCCGTCGGTGACCATGACCTCGGTGTACGCCGACGGACGGCCGCCGACGACCACGTCGAGCACCCGGCCGTGGTCGTCGAGCACCCGATACGCCGCGTCGGCGCCCTGATAGGTGACGGTCGGACGCCGCTCGCGGATCTCGATCCGGGCCGCGTGCGGGAACTGCGTGGTGACGCGGGCGTCCTCCACCCACGGGATCGCCTCGAGTCGCTGCTCGATCGCTCCGGTGTCGAGACGCAGCACGTTCGCACCGTCGACGTCGTCGACGATGGCGTCGAGGGCGTCGCCGCGGCTGTACACGGCCCCCTGCAGGTCGACGTTGCGGATGGCGAACCAGCCCGAGCCGAGCACGGCGAGCGTGGCGACGACGACCCCGACCAGCATCGTGACCACGGCCAGCCACTTCAGCCGCTTGCGGCTGGTCGCACGGCGGACGGCGGCGCGCCGCTCGCGCAGGCGCGGCTCCATCCGGGCGGCTGTCGTGGCTGCCTCGAGCGACACCATCGTGCCGGTGGCCGGGTCGCGGTCGTCGATGAACACCCGCGGGCGTGCGGGCGTCTCACCGGCTGCGGACGCGGTGAGGTCACCCTCGAGGTAGACGGGGTCGGGCAGGTCGTCGGCGGCGATGACCGTCACCGTGCGGCTGCCGGCGGCCGTCGGGCATGCTGTCGCCGGGCGGCGTTGCCACGCCCGGTGGCGCGTCGGGCGAGGGCCGGGCCGGATCGGCGGGGACGATGCGGACGCCCTCGCCGGGGTCGATGTCGTCGGCGGTCGGCGACCCGCCCTTGCGCGCCGCCTTGGCTGCCTTGCGCTCCTGCTTGGCCTGCTCCTTGGCGTGGCGCGCCTCGCGCTTGGCCGCCCGTTTGGCCTCCTTGCGCATCTCCCGCCGCGACCGGCGCGTCGAGCGCTTCGTGGCCTCGGGCACCAGCGTGCCGGGGTCGGCGATGGTCGACGGGGTCGCGGCAGGAGGGCCGGTGGGTGGGGCGAGGGCGCCGGCGGCGAGCTCGTCGGCGCTCATCGCCCGGGTCGACATCGTGGGGACGTCGCCCGCCGAGCCCGCTGCCTCGACCTCTGGATCGCTCGCCGCGTCGGCACCCGGGCCGGGGTCGCCATCCGCGGCAGCGGCGACCGGCGCCTCGGGCTCGGTGCCGTCGACCCGACGGCGCGGCAACGTGGTGGGCTCGTCGGCACCGAACACGGCGAGCAGCTCGTCGAGCACCGCCGCCGAGGGCGGTTCGTCGGCGTCAGCCGGTGGGGACGGCGGGTGGCGTCCCCGATGCCGGTTCTCCGCTGACGCCCGCCGGTGGCGTCGGTGCTGGCGGCGCGGGTGCCGAGTCGTCGCGCTTGCGGCGACGGATCATGCGGTGCGACCCGTCGGGAACCCCACCAGGCGCACCTCGCTGCGCAGGACGTAGCCCGTGGCGTCGGCGACGCGGGCGCGGACCGCCTCGATCACCGCCCGGACGTCGTCGGCCGACCCCTGGTCGGAACCCTGGATGAAGTTGGCGTGCTTCTCCGACACCCAGGCGCTGCCGATGCGGAAGCCGCGCAACCCGAGGCCGTCGATCAGGCTCCCCGCGCTCACCTCGCCGGGCACCGGGTTGACGAACACCGAGCCGGCGTTCTGCCCGCCCGGCTGGTTCTCCCGCCGCCACCGCACGATGTCGGCCAGCTCGGCCTCGGCATCGGCCCGGTCACCGGCCCGCACGCCGATCGCCGCACTCACCACCACGTCGTCGTCGGTGAGGTCCGACGCCCGGAAGCGGAGCCCGAGCGACGCCGCGTCGCGCCTCGCGGCAGTGCCGGTGCGCAGGTCGAACACGGTCGCCGTGTCGAGGCACGACGCCATGTCGGACCCATGTCCGCCGGCGTTCATGCGCACCGCGCCACCGATCGAACCGGGCACGCCGACGGCCCACTCGAATCCCCGCCAGCCGGCCGACGCCAGCCGCCGGGCGACCACGGGGAGCGCCGCCCCACCGCCGACCTCGGCGACCGTCCGATCCCCTGCGCCGACCACGGTGAGGTCGCCGTCGAGCAGCGCGACCGACACCGCCATGCCGACGAAGCCGGCGTCGGCCACCAACAGGTTGGACCCCCGCCCGACGACGAGCACCGGCAGGTCGGAGGCCTGGCGGGCGAGGGCGACGCGTCGCAGGTCGTCGAGCGTTCGCGGCCGTACGAGCAGCGCCGCCGGACCACCCAGTCGGTAGGTGGTGAGCGGCCCGAGCGGCACGTCGCGCTCGGCCAGCTCGCCGAGCACCGCCGCCGCCTGTTCGACGCGTACCGCCACCTCGTCGACGGCCCCGCGAATCACGGGACGCGCCTGGCCGCCCGGCGGGCGAGCACTTCCTCGGGGAGCGTGCCCACGTCTCCGCAGCCCATCGAGATGCACACGTCACCGGGGCCGACCTCGCCGGCCAGGTACGACACCAGGTCGTCGCGCCTCGGCAGCCACACGACGTGGGCATTCGGATGGGCCGCGCACACGGCGTCGACGACCAGGTGCCCGGTGACCCCGGGGATCGGCGTCGTGCCGGACGCGTAGATCTCGGTGAGCACCACCACGTCGGCGTCGACGAAGGCGTCGGCGTAATCGCCGGAGATCTCGGACATCCGGTTGAAGCGGTTGGGCTGGAAGACGGCGATGACGCGGTCCCAGCCGTCGCCGCTCTGGCGGGCCCCGGCGAGCACCGCCGCGATCTCGCTCGGCAGGTGGGCGTAGTCGTCGACGAACGTGGCGCCGCCGTCGACGCCGCGGATGTCGAAGCGACGGGCCACGCCGCCGAAGCGGGCGAGCGCCGCGGCGCAGTCCGCGAACGACACGCCGAGCTCGAGCGCCATCGCCACCACCCCCGTGGCGTTGACGACGTTGTGCACGCCACGCAGGGGCAGGCTGATCCGTCCCAGCGCCTCGCCGTGGCGCTCGATGGTGAACTCGAACGAACCGCCGCTCGGGGTGACGTCGACGGCGCGCACGTCGGCTCCGGCGCGCAGCCCGTACGTGAGGGCACCGTGGCGGTCGGCCAGGTCGCGGCAGCGCGCATCGTCGGCGCAGAGCACCTTCGGCCCGGCGATGTGCGACAGATACCGGTCGAAGCCGTCGATGATGGCGCCGAAGGTCCCGTAGTGGTCGAGGTGATCGACTTCGACGTTGGTGAGCACGGTGGCGTACAGCGGCAGGGCGAGGTGGGTGCCGTCGCTCTCGTCGGCCTCGACGACGAGCAGCTCGCCGCCGGTCCACTGCGCCCCGGTGCCGGCGTCGGTGACGTCACCGCCGACGACGAAGCTCGGCGACAGCCCGGCCTCGGCCAGCACGAGCATGAGCATCGACGTGGTGGTGGTCTTGCCGTGCGTGCCGGCGACGGCGACGGTGCGCGCCAGGGCGCAGATCGAGGCCAGCATGCCGGCCCGGCGCATGGCCGGGATGCCCAGCTCGTGGGCGTGACGCCACTCGATGTTGCTCTCCGGGATCGCCGTGGACGCGGTGACGGCATCGCACGCCTCGACGTAGCGGCGATCGTGCCCCACGTGCACCTCCACACCCGCCGCACGCAGGCGATCGAGCACCGGCTGCTCACGCAGATCGCTGCCCGACACGTGGTGGCCCATCTCGGCCAAGGCGATGGCGATCGCCGACATGCCCGGACCGCCGACGCCGATGACGTGGAGGCGCAGCGGGGCGGAGAGGTCGAGCGGCGGCGACGGGGCGGCGGCGCGACCGGCGGACGGTTCGATCGAGGTGCTCACGACGCGTTCGAGGCTAGGGCGACCCGTTCGATCATGTGGGGGATGCGATCGCTGCGGTGGATGGCCCCGGCGGCATGCGCCCGATCGCCGAGGGCCGTGCGCCGGACGACGTCGGCGCGCAGCCCGTCGAGCACCGGGCCCAGGCGATCGATGTCGCTCTCGGCCAGGGCGATGGCCGCGTCCTGGTCGGCGAGCCAGGCCACGTTGGCGGTCTGGTGGTCTTCGGCGGCACCGGACCACGGCACGAGCACCGCCGGGGTGCCGGTCACCGCCACCTCGGCGACCGTGGCGGCGCCGCCGCGGCCCACCAGCACGTCGGCCGCGGCGTACAGCAGGTCCATGCGCGGTTCGAAGCCGATCGGCTGGTAGAGCACACCGTCCGGGTCGTCCCGGCCCACCGGCCGGCCGTCGCCGGCGTAGCGGGCACCCACGGCGTGGCGCACGGCGAGGCCGGCGTCGTCGCGACGGTCGGCGACATACCCGCGGATCGCCTCGTTGAGCACCCCGGAGCCGAGCGAGCCCCCCATCACCGCCACCACGAAGCGGTCGGTGGGCAGCCCGAGGGCCACTCGGGCGTCGTCGCGGCCGGTCGCCCGGTCGACGGCACGGATCGAGCGCCGCACCGGGGCGCCGGTGACCTCGGCACGCGGCAACGCCGAACCGGGATAGGCCACCGCACAGGCGGCGGCGAAGCGGGCGGCGACGGCGCTCGCCCGCCCCGGCCGCCGGTCGAACGAGACGACGACGACGGGGATGCGGGCGCGGCGGGCGGCCAGCACGCTGGGCAGACTGGCGTAGCCGCCCACCGAGACCACCACCCGCGGCTGCAGGCGGGCGAGCAGCACACCGGCGCGGCGCGTCGCCCGGTAGAGCTTGGGCGCGAAGTCGAGGTTGCGGCGATCGACGCGGCGCTGCACGCCGACGACGTCGAACAACGTGTACGGATACGGCGTCGGTGGCAGCAGTTCGCGCTCGATGCCGCGCTCGGTGCCCACGTAGTGCAGCGTCGCGGCGTCGTGGCCACGCTCCTCGAGGGCCTCGGCCACGGCGAGCGCCGGGAGCACGTGACCGGCGGTGCCGCCCCCGGTGATGACCGCGA
>CAWFLK010000013.1:0-86218 GCA_963816635.1 Ilumatobacteraceae bacterium
CATGGCGGGCGCACGCAGCGTGAGTCGGTGTCCGGCGGCGTCGATCGCAGCGGCCACCTCACCGCCGGTGCCGCCCAGCGCGACCAGGTCGGCGATGGGCAGGGTGATCTCCATCGCCTCGCCGCACGTGGCGCACGCCGCCGAGGCGTGCAGCGTGCCGCCGCAGAGCGGGGCAACGAGTGCCATCGCGCTCGCCGCGAGCGTGCCCAACGGCCAGTCCTCGGGGTCGTCGACAGCCCCGCCGACAGCACCGTCGCCGAGCCCGGCCACCAGTGCCGGCACGCGCCGCCACTCCGGCAACGCCGCCGCGGCCGACCAGACGTGCAACCAGCGCTCGTCGTCGACCGCCGCGCCGGGGGTGCCATCGTGTGCCGGTGGCGCGTCAGGGCTCGGTGAACGAGGGCTCGCTGGGCTCGACGACCGCGTAGTCGCGCTCCCAGCCCTCGTTCTCGAGCTTGATGTGCTGGATCGCGACCGCGTTGGCGTTGGCGTCGAGATCGGGCAGCGCCTGGAACTCCGACACCCAGCAGCGGTAGAGCGGTAGGCATGCACCACCTGGCCGGCCTCGTTATACAGCTCGACGATGACGTCCTTGCGGAAGTCCGCCAGCGACACCTCGACGCCGAGGCCCGAGCCGAGGTTCCACACCTTGTTCGCCCACCGCTCGAACTCGGGGTCGTGGGTGACACCGCGTTCGAGGGTGACCGCCTCGTATTCGGTGCGTCCGGGCGACTTGCGGCTGCTGCGAGGGATCGCCCCCGTCGCGGTGCTTGACGACCTCGGTCGTGCGCTTGAGCGCGCTGACCTTGCTGACGCCGGCGACGTAGCGGCCGTCCCACTTCACGCGGAAGTTGAAGTTCTTGTAGGGGTCGAACCGGGTGGGGTTCACGGTGAACTGTGCCATGGGGTGCTCCTCCCGTCAGGCGGTGGTCTGGCCAGCGAGCTGCTGGATGCTGGATGACGACGAACTCGGCCGGCTTCAGCGGGGCGAATCCGACGAGGACGTTGACGATGCCGCGGTCGACGTCGTCGGCCGTGGTGGTCTCGGAGTCGCACTTGACGAGGTAGGCGTCGCCCGGCGATGCACCGGCGAAGGCGCCCTTGCGGAACAGGTCGTGCATGAACGACGTCGAGGTTCAGGCGCAGCTGCGACCACAACGGCTCGTCGTTGGGCTCGAACACCGCCCATTGCGTGCCGCGGAACACGCTCTCCTCGATGAACAGGGCGAGGCGCCGCACCGGCACGTACTTCCACTGGCTGGCGAGCAGGTCGGCGCCGTCGGTGGTGCGGGCGCCCCAGTTGACGGTGCCGGTCACCGGGAACACGCGCAGCGCAGTTGAGGCCGAGCGGATTGAGCAGGCCGTTCTCGGCATCGGTGAGCGTGTAGGTGAGGCCGCTGACCCCACGGATGCGGGCGTCGATCCCCGCCGGCGCCTTCCACACGCCGCGGTCGCCGTCGGTGCGGGCGTAGAGGCCGGCGAGCGTTCCGCTCGGGGCCACCGTGCGCGGGCGGAAGTCGTCGGTGGGATCGGGGATGCGCAGGCGGGGGAAGTGGGCGACGGCGTTCGGGCCCTTCACCGACAGCGAGTTGATCCAGTCGACGGCGTGCTCGGTGTCGGCGACGTCGGGGTCGGGGTCGATCATCAGCATCGCCCGTCGGCGCACGCACAGGTCGTAGGCCGCCGACCAGATCACGTCGAGATCGAGCCCGTCGTCGAGCACGGTGGCGCTGCCGGCCTTCGTGCGCGTGGCGTCGGGGATGCACAGGATGTTGAACAGGTCGGTCTTGAGCAGGGCGTAGATGCCGGTGAACGTCCCCTCCGAGCCGACCAGGGCGTTGGCGTCGGGCAACGTCGTGCCGTTCGCCCCGTCGGTGACGTTGCCCTGGGCGAGGCGCTTGGTGCCGGCGGCGCTGTAGCGCCCGACGTTGGCAACCGCGGCGCCGAGCCCGAGCAGGGCCGCTCCGTCGGCGGTCGATCCGGCGGCGGCGACGCCGGCGACGGTGAACGCCGCATCGGTGGCGCCGGGGGCGACCTGGGCGTCGACGTCACCGACGATGCGAACGCCCTTGCCGCTGCCCGATGGCAGCACCCGCACGGCGAGGCCGGCGGCATGGTTGGCCCGGGCGAGGGCGGTGTTGATCTTGCGCTCGACCAGGGCGCACAGCCCGCCGATGGACGACGGCACCCGTTCGCCGTTGTCGAGCACGGTCACCTCGACGGCGCCCGGACTGTCGGCGCCACCGGGCTTGTCGGGGCTGATCGTCAGCTTGTAGTCCTTCGTGGCGTCGGCGGCGAGCGGCAACGTGAGGTCGGCGCCCTGCGTGCCGGCCGGCAGCGGCCGGCCGCCGGCGTTGTTCGCCACCGAGGCCACCACGAGGCTCGAGCCGCTGTCGACGTCGTTCAACTTCGTCACGGCGAACTGCGGCGAGTCGGGGCTGATCGACAGGTTCGTGAACCGCTCGACCTTGCCGCTGCCGAGGTCGCGCACGGTGAGGTTGAACGAGGTGGTGTCGGCGGCGGGCACGCCGTCGAGGTCGACGTCGACGACGATGTTGTTGCCCCACGCGCCCGTGCTCGACGCCTTGAGCACCAGCGCCACCTTCGGCGCCGGTGGGCCGATGCCGTCCATCAGGTTGATCGTGGCGGCCACCGCGTCGGACTTCGGCACCCGAACCACCAGGGCGTCGGATCCACCGTTGCGGAAGAACTGCTGCACGGCGAAGCTCATCTCGCTCTCACGGTCGATCCCGCCGAAGCGCCGCTCGTAGTCGCCGAAGTTGGCGAGGCGGACGGCGCGGTTCTCCGGGCCGAGCGGGGCGTAGCCGACGAACGCCGTGATCGACGTCGCCACTCCGATCACCGGGCGGACCCCGCTCTGCAGCTCCTCGATGTAGACCCCGGGGTACGTGGGCGAAACTGGCACAGATCACCTCCGACGTGGAGCGCCTCCACCAGGCGCGTTGGGCATCGGCAAGGTAGCAAAGCGCAAAATCGGCGTCTTCGAATTAGCCGTCGGAGCAGACTCGTCGGTGATTCGACCGGCCGCGGACTGGCTAAGTTTCCATGACTCATCCAGTCCGAACCGAGCGCAGCGGAGCAAGCCATATCCACGTCAACTGACACCGTCGTCGTCGGGGCCGGTCCCTACGGCCTGTCCGTCGCCGCCCACCTGAAGGCGCGCGGCCTCGACCACCGCGTGTTCGGCCCGCCGCTGGAGACCTGGCGCACGGCGATGCCCAAGGGCATGCTGCTCAAGTCGGACGGCTTCGCGTCCAACCTGTCGGTGCCGTTGCCCGACTCGACGCTCGAGGACTACTGCCGCGAACACGGGCTGCCCTACCACCCGACCGACATCCCGGTGCCGGTGGAGACGTTCATCGAGTACGGCCTCGACTTCCAGCGGCGGTTCGTTCCCCAGCTCGAGCCGGGCATGATCACGTCGGTCGAGGTGGGGCCGGCGGGGCGGTACCGCGTCACCCGCGAGGACGGCGAGGAGATCGAGGCGCGCCACGTGGTCGTGGCCGCCGGCATCACCCACTTCGCCAAGCTCCCGGCCGCGTTCGACGGCATCGGGCCCGACCTCGTCACGCACGCCAGCGTCCACCACGACCTCGCCGACCTCGCCGGCAAGGACGTCACCGTCGTCGGCGCCGGCGCCTCGGCGGTCGAGCTCGCCGTCGGCGTCGCCGCCGCCGGCGGTCACGCCCGGCTCGTCGCCCGCACGCCCCCGGTGAAGTTCGCCGGCAAGCCCTCGGGCCACCCGAAGGGCCGATGGGAGCGGATGCGCAACCCGACGTCGGGTCTCGGCCCGGGGATCAAGTCGCGGCTGTGCTGCGACGTTCCGCAACTGTTCCGATTCCTCCCCGCCCGGGCGCGTGCCGAGATCGTGCGTCGCCACCTCGGCCCCTCCTCGCCGTGGCATCTGCGTCCGAAGTTCGAGTCGTCGGTCGAGCTGGTCGAAGGGCGCGGCATCCGCCGCGTCGACGTCGACGGCAGCCGACTGCACCTCGAGCTCGCCGGTGACGGCCTCGCCCCGGTGGCCGTCGAGACCGACCACGTCATCTGCGCGACCGGCTACCGCGCCGACCTGCGCCGGCTGACGTTCATCGATCCGGCCTTGCGCGCCAAGGTGAAGACGGTGAACGACGCGCCGGCGCTCAACTTCGGCTTCGAGTCGTCGGAGCACGGCCTGTACTTCGCCGGCATCGCCGCCGCGATGACGTTCGGACCGCTGATGCGCTTCATGTACGGCGACGAGTTCGCCGCCCAGCACATCACCGATCGCATCGCCAAGAGCAGTTCGTGACGTGCGTCGAGCTTCGCCGCGGGGACGGCGACGGCGAGACGCTGTTCGTGTTGACCGGAGCCGGTGGGTCCGCCGAGGAGCTGGCACCGCTCGCCGACGCGATGCGCGGGCGTCGGGTCGTCGCGGTCGTGCCGTTCGCGCCGCAGCACAACGGTGACGCGCCGCCCGCCACGATCGGCGAGATCGCCGCGACGGCTGCGGCGCTCGTGCGCCGGCACCAGGCGCACGGCCCCTACCGGTTGCTCGGCTACTCCTTCGGCGGGCTGGTCGCCCTCGAGACCGCCGAACTGCTGCGCGCCGGCGGCGACGACGTCACCTTCGTCGGGCTGATCGACGCCATCTACGACCGGCGTTTCTGGCCGTTCGAGCTGTTCGCCCGGGCCACGCTTCGGCGTACCGGCGGCCACCTGCGGCGCTTGAGCCGACGGCCGCCGGGCGAGGCGTGGTCCGAGCTGCGCGAACGATCGCGGCGGCTGGTCACGCGCCTCACCGAGCGGGCGTCGCCCGGCGCCGCGTCGGCCACGATCGACCACGGCAGCGATCTCGAGAACGCCAACTTCGCGGCGATGGGCGGCTGGCAGCCGCGCCGGTTCGATCTGCCGGTGGTGCTCTTCAGCAGCGGTGGCGCCGACGATTGGGGCTGCGATCCGGCTCGGCTCTGGGAGCGGTACCTCCCCGACCTCCAGGTGCGTCGCATCCCGGGATCGCACGCCGACCTCGTGCGCGTCCCGGCGGTCACCGCCGCGCTCGCCCGAGCCGTCGACGACGCCGTCGACTCCGCCGATGCGCCGCCACTGCGCGTGCTGTTGGCGGCGACGTTCGGCTGGGAGGCCTCGGGTCGGCTGGCGGTCGAGCTCGCCGCGGCCGGATGCGTCGTGTCCGCGGTCGCGCCGCGCACCAGCTCGTTGCACGACCTCTCGGCGGTCACGCGGAGCTTCAAGCTCGACCTCGTCCGGCCGCTCACCAGTCTTCGGCGCGCCATCGTGGACGCCGCCCCCGACCTCGTCATCCCCTTCGACGACCGCACCCGTCAGGCGCTGCACCAGGTCTACGACAACGCCGACCCGGCGACCCCCGAGGGGGCCGGGCTGCGCGACGTGCTGCTGCGCTCGCTCGGCCCGGCCGAGATCTACCCGCGCATCTACTCGCGCGCCGCCATCATGGCGCTGGCGTCGGCGTCGGGTGTCCGCGTGCCGGCCACCGCGCCGGCGCCGACCCTCGACGACGTGCTCGCCTGGATGCGCGAGACGGGCGGGGCAGCGGTGCTCAAGACCGACGGCAGCTGGGGTGGCCGCGAGGTGGCCATCGCTCACGACCCCGCCGAAGCGACGCGCGCCTGGCGGCGGCTCAGCCGCCCTCCGGCGTGGGCGCGCATCGCCAAACGCCTCGTCGTCGACCGCGATCCGTGGCCACTGCGGGCGCGGGTGGCGCGGCGCGTGCCGACGATCTCGGTCCAGGCGTTCGTGCACGGCCGCCCGGGCAACGTCGCCGCCGCCTGCGTCGACGGCGAGCTCCTCGGCGCGGTCCAGGCCGAGGTGGTGCGCAGCGACGGCGAGCTCGGCCCGTCGACCGTGCTGCGCGTGATCGAGCACCCCGAGATGCGCGCCACGGCCACGGCGATGGTGCGCGAGCTCGGGCTCACCGGGCTGTGCGGCTTCGACTTCGTGCTCGAACACGGCACGGACCGCGCCCACCTGCTCGAGGTCAACCCGCGCGCCACGCCGACGTCGCACCTCGTCGCCGCCGATGGCGTCGACCTGTTGACCTCGCTGCGCGCCGCCCTCGGGCACGACGGTCCACCGGCGCGGACGCTGTCGTACCCCGACGGGCTGGTCGCCCTGTTCCCGCAGGAGATGCGCCGCGATCCGGAGAGCCCGTACCTCACGACCGCGTATCACGACGTGCCCGAATCGCCCGAGCTGGTCGAGCACGCGCTGCGTCACCGTCGCGGGTGACGGTGACGGTCGGGGCCGGAGGGTCGGGCGCGATCAGAGTGCGGTGAGCACCGTGCGCGTGGCCTGCTCGATGCAGCGCAGCGGCTCGGTGAACGCCTGGTCGGTGCCGAACGTGGCGACCAGGTCGATCACCGTGATCGGGGCGGAGGCGGTCGCGGTCGCCTCGAGCGTCGCTCTGGCCTCGGCGTCGGCGCTGCCCACGATCACCAGCACGGGCGTGGCGGCAGCGACGGCCACCTCGCACACGCCCCCGACCACCTTGCCGTCGAGGGACTGCGCATCGAGGTGACCCTCGCCGGTGACCACCAGGTCGGCCTCGGCCACCCGGTCGTCGAGGTCGACGTGGTCGGCAACGAGGTCGAATCCGCCGAGCAGGCGGGCGCCGAGGGCGGCCAGCCCGCCGGCCAGGCCGCCCGCTGCGCCACCGCCCTCGAGGGGGCGGACGTCGACACCGAAGTCGCGCTCGTAGCGGTCGGCGAGCTGGTGCAAGCGGGCGGTGAGCATGCTCACCACGGCCGGCGAGGCGCCTTTCTGCGGAGCGAACACGGCGGCGGCGTCGAGGAACGGGGTGCGCACGTCGCACGCCACCCGGAGCTCGATCGTCCCGAATCGAGCCGGGCTGCGCAGCACCTCGACCGCGCCGAGGCCGCCGTCGGTGGTGGCCGAGCCACCGAGGCCGACGACCACCGTTCGCGCGCCGGACTCGATCGCTCGCTCGACGAGCTGTCCGGTCCCGGCGGTGGTGGCGCCGAGCGGGTCGTTGCCCCTGGCGCCGCCGGCCAGCACCAGGCCGCTGGCGCGCGCCATCTCGATGATCGCGACCCGTCCGTGGATGCCCCACGCCGCGTCGACCGGACGCCCCAGCGGTCCGGTGACGGTGGCCGTGCGGTTGGGACCGCCGAGCACGTCGAGGATGCCCTCACCGCCGTCGGACATCGGCACCTCGCGGCAGTCGACCCCGAGCTCCCAACAGGCCGCGCTCACGGCGCTGGCGGCCTCGGCCGCCGACGCCGTGCCGCGGAACTTGTCGAGGGTGGCGAGCACGCGCACGTGGGCAAGGTAGCCCTCGAACCGCCACCGTCAATCTTGACCGCGTCACTCGGGATTCGGCCGATAACGTCCCGCCCATGGCTGTCACCGTGCGAATCCCGACCACCATGCGCCCGCTGACGGGCGGTACCGCCACGGTCGAGGTTCCTCCGGGCAAGCTCTCCGAGGTCATCGGGGCACTCGACGCGGCCCATCCGGGGCTCGCCGAACGACTGCTCGACGCCGGCTCCCTGCGCCGCTTCGTCAACGTGTTCGTCGACGACGACGACGTGCGCTACCTCGATGGTCTCGACACCGTGGTGCCCGACGGTCAGACGGTGTCGATCATCCCGGCCGTCGCCGGCGGCTGATCTGACGTTTGTGTCAGGAAACACGACGCCTGACGTCGATCTTCCTGACACAGACTCCTAGAGCAGCACCAGGAACACGGTGCCGAGCGTGGCGAGCGCCAGGCCGTAGCCGCGCTCGAGGCGTTGGGCATCGGTGCGCAACCCGACGCGTGCGCCGAGGAACGACAGCGGCACGCTCGTGACGGCGAGCACCCCGACGATGCGCCAGTCGACGTGGCCGAGCGCGGTGTGCACCACGGCGCCGGGGATCGCCAGCATCGACGCCGCGGCGAGCGACGTGGCCAGCGCCGCCTTGATCGGGCGGTGCAGCACGGCGAGGTAGAGCGGGGCGAGGAGGAAGCCGCCGCTGTTGGCGAGCAATCCTGACGCCAGCCCGACCACCACCGCCACGAGCACGATCCGCGACGTCGTGATCGCCGCCATGTCGACGGCGGCCGGGGCTTCGGGGGTGTGCCGTCGCAGGGCGAGGCGAACCCCGAGCGCGATCAGCACCACGTCGGTGGCGGCGATGAGCGACGAACCGTCGATCCAGCGCGTGGCGATCGCACCGACGATCGTCGCCGGGACGCCGATCGCGACCGTCCAGCGCACGGTGCGCCAGTCGACGAAGCCGCGGCGGGCGTAGGCCGATCCGGCAGCCATCGTCGACGGAATCGTCGCCGGCAGCGGGGCGGCGAGGGCGACCAGCGCCGGAACGCCGGCGAGGTGCAGCAGCGGCGAGGCGATCGCCGAGCCACCCTTGCCGAGCAAGCCGGACAGGAAGCCGACACCCAGGCCGATCGCGGCGACGACGAGCAACGACACGACGACCATGATGGGCCGCGCGTGTGCATCATCGTTGTGCATCTCATCTGGATCAGCCATAGTCACCGTCTATGGATCTCCGGCAGCTCGAGTACGCCGTGGCGGTCGCCGACCACGGCGGCTTCACCAGCGCCGCTCGCGCCCTGCACCTGTCGCAACCGTCGCTGTCGCACGGCGTGCGCCAACTCGAGGCCGAGCTCGGCGTCGAGCTGTTCCAACGACTCGGCCGCACGGTGCGGCCGACCGCCGCCGGCGAGCGGGTGGTCGACGCTGCCCGCCGCGTGCTGCGCGAGACGGCCGAGGTCGTGGCCGTGGCGGCCTCGGTGTCGGCGCTCGTCGCCGGCACGCTCGAGGTGGTCACCCTGCCGACGCTCGCCGCCGACCCGGTCGGGCGGCTCGTCGGGGCCTTCCGCCGTAGCCATCCCGGCGTGGTGGTGCGCATCGAGGAGGCCGACCGCGCCGCCGAGGCCGAGGCGTGGCTGCGCGCCGGGCGGGTCGAGCTCGCCTTCACCGAGGTCACCACGGGTGGACGCGGCCTGGCGCGCGTCGAGCTGTTCCGGGACGAGATCGTCGCGGTGGCGCCGCCCGGCACCGATCTCGGCGACGACCCGCTGACCCCGGCGGCGCTGGCGCGCCTCGCGCTCGTCGCCACGCCACCCGGGACGTCGATCCGCGGGGTGCTCGACCGCGCCGTGCGCCGGTCGGGGCAGCCCGCCGACGTGGTGGTGGAGACGGCGTCGCGCGACGCCGTGCTGCCGCTGGTGCTCGCCGGCGCGGGGACGGCGCTGATGCCGGCGCGGCTGGCCGAGGCGGCGGTCGCCGCCGGTGCCGTGGTCCGCCACCTCCAACCGCGGCTCAGTCGACGCGTCGGCATCGTGCACCGGCGCGGCGCGCTGTCGTCGGCGGCCCGGGCGATGATCGAGCTGGCCCGTCGCGAGGCGCGCGCCCGGCCGGAGGCCGGCGGCGGCGGTTGATCGGTGGCAGTCGCGGGCCTAGAGTGCTAGCACTCATCGTGTTTGAGTGCTAACGAACTCTCGTCCAATGGAGGACAGCAGATGGCCAAGATGATCGCGTTCGATTCCGAAGCCCGCCGAGGCCTCGAAGCCGGCATGAACAAGCTCGCCGACGCCGTGCGGGTGACGCTCGGACCAAAGGGTCGCAACGTCGTGCTGGAGAAGAAGTGGGGTGCTCCCACGATCACGAACGACGGCGTCTCGATCGCCAAGGAGATCGACCTCGAGGACCCCTACGAGAAGATCGGCGCCGAGCTGGTGAAGGAGGTCGCCAAGAAGACCGACGACGTCGCCGGTGACGGCACCACCACCGCAACCGTGCTCGCCTGGGCGATGGTCCGCGAGGGCCTGCGCAACGTGGCCGCCGGCGCCAACCCGGTCGGCCTGAAGCGGGGCATCGAGGCCGCCGTCGAGTCGGCGGTCGAATCGATCCGCAAGCTGGCCAAGGACGTCGACGACAAGGAGCAGATCGCCCAGGTGGCGAGCATCTCCGCCGCCGACGAGGAGATCGGCCAGATGATCTCCGAGGCGATCGACAAGGTCGGCAAGGACGGCGTCATCACCGTCGAGGAGAGCCAGACGTTCGGCATGGAGATGGACCTCGTCGAGGGCATGCGCTTCGACAAGGGCTACATCTCGCCCTACTTCGTCACCGACACCGAGCGCATGGAGGCGAGCCTCGACGAGCCGTACCTGCTGCTCGTGAGCTCGAAGATCTCCTCGGTCCGCGACCTCGTGCCCGTGCTCGAGAAGGTGATGCAGGGCGGTCGTCCGCTGGTGATCATCGCCGAGGACGTCGAGGGCGAGGCGCTCGCCACGCTCGTGGTCAACAAGATCCGCGGCACGTTCAAGTCGGCCGCCGTGAAGGCCCCCGGCTTCGGTGACCGCCGCAAGGCGATGCTCCAGGACATGGCGATCCTCACCGGCGCCCAGGTCATCAGCGAGGACGTCGGGCTCAAGCTCGAGAACACCACGCTCGACCTGCTCGGCTCGGCCAAGCGCATCATCATCACCAAGGACGAGACCACCATCGTCGAGGGCTCCGGTGCCGAGTCCGACATCAAGGGCCGGATCAGCCAGATCAAGGCCGAGATCGAGAACACCGACTCCGACTACGACCGCGAGAAGCTCCAGGAGCGCCTCGCCAAGCTGTCGGGTGGTGTCGCCGTGCTCAAGGTCGGCGCCGCCACCGAGGTGGAGCTCAAGGAGAAGAAGCACCGCATCGAGGACGCCGTGTCCACCACCAAGGCGGCCATCGAAGAGGGCGTCGTGCCCGGCGGCGGCGTGGCGCTGCTCCGTGCGCAGACCGCGGTCGGTGTGACGGTCGGGACGCTGTCGGGCGACGAGGCCACCGGCGCCCGGATCGTGCAGAAGGCACTCGAGGCCCCGCTCACCCAGATCGCCGAGAACGCCGGCCTGCAGGGCGGCGTCGTGGTCGACAAGGTGCGCAACCTGAAGGGCGCCAACGGCCTCAATGCCGCCACCGGTGAGTACGAGGACCTCGTCAAGCTCGGCGTCATCGACGCCGCCAAGGTCACCCGCTCGGCGCTGCAGAACGCGGCGTCGATCGCGGCCCTGTTCCTCACCACCGAAGCGGTCATCGCCGACAAGCCCGAGCCCGCCCCGGCGATGCCGGGCGGCGGCGGCGGCGACATGGACTTCTGACCCGAAGCGGTTCGCGAACTCACGAAGTGTGAGTCACGCGTACGGATTTCCGTACGCGTGGCTCACACTTCGCCGTTTTCCGGGGTCACCTCGGCCTGGTGGCGACGATGTCGACGCGCACGTCGACCAGTGGCTCGACCTTCAACATCAGGATGCGCGGCGGTTCCATCCCGAAGTCCCGGATGTCGAACCGCGAGCGGCCGGCGAGGCGCAGCGTGCGGTCGTCGACGATCTCGATCGTCATCTCGTCGTGCACCGGGCGAGCGACGCCGCGGAAGGTGAGCTCGCCCGAGACGAGGTAGCGGCCGTCGGGGGCAGTGTCGATGCCGGTGAGCACGCCGTCGATGCTCGGGTGGTGGCGGGCGTCGATCCGCTTCTGCAGCTCCCGATCCTGGAGCTTGTTGCCCGACGACAGGCGTGCGACCGGCAACGACAGCCGCCCCGCCGGGCTGGCGCCGACGTCGATCACGCCGTCGCTGATCTCGAGGTCGATGTGGCCCTCGAGGCCGTCGGTGGTCGACGTGATCGGGTGCAGGCTCGAGCGCGCATCGATCCAGACGCGGGACCGCTTCGGCTCGATGCGAAAGCGCGGCACGGCCACAGGATGTCACCCACGATGTCGTGAGGAGCGAAATGGATGGGCGGTCACGCTGGCGGCACGCGACGATCAGCGGCGTGGACGAGCTCTTGCACACGGCGGCGGCGATGGCGGTGGCGTACGCGGAGGGCGTCGACGAGCGCGAGCGCGTCAGCCCGGGCGTCGACGCGATCGCTGCGCTCGAAGGGTTCGACGAGGAACTGCCCGACGACGGCACCGCCGCCGCCGACACGTTGCGCCTGCTCGACGGGGTCGGCGGCCCGGCGTCGATGGCCACCACCGGCGCCCGCTACTTCGGCTTCGTCAACGGTGCGGTGCTGCCGGTGGCGCTGGGCGCCGCCTGGATCGCGGCGGCCTGGGACCAGAACGCCGCCCTGCCCGTGATGTCTCCTGTCGCGTCCACGCTGCACGAGGTGGCCTCGCGATGGCTGGTCGATGTGCTCCGCCTCCCCGCCGGCACCGGGGCGGCGTTCGTGAGCGGTGCCACCGTCGCCAACGCCTCGTGCCTCGCCGCCGCCCGTGACGAGCTCGCTCGCCGCGCCGGATGGGACGTGCAATCCGACGGGCTGTTCGGCGCCCCGCCGATCTCGGTGGTGGTCGGCGCGCACTCCCACTCGACGTTGTCGAAGTCGCTCGGGCTCGTCGGCCTCGGTCGCAACCGCGCGGTCGTCGTGCCCGCTGACGACCAGGGTCGGCTGCGAGCCGGCGAGCTTCCGGATCTCCCCGGGCCGGTGCTCGTCTGCGCCCAGGCCGGCGAGGTGAACACCGGTGCCTTCGACCCGTTCGACGAGATCGCCGACTGGCTGGCTGAGCGGGGCGGGTGGCTGCACGTCGACGGCGCCTTCGGCCTGTGGGCGCTCGCCGACCCGACGCGGTCCGAGCTCGTGAGCGGCCTCGACCGCGCCGACTCGTGGGCCACCGACGCGCACAAGTGGCTCAACGTCACGTACGACTGCGGCATCGCCTTCGTGCGCGATCCGTCCGCGCTCCGGCGCACGTTCGCCGCCCTCGCCGGGTACCTGCCGCCGGGCGACCGCTTCGAGGCGATGCACCACACGCCGCAATCGTCGCAGCGGGCCCGTCAGGTGGAGGTGTGGGCCGTGCTGCGCACCCTCGGTCGGCGTGGCATCGCCGAACTGGTGCAGCGGGCGTGCGAATGCGCAGCGGTGATCGCCGCGCGCCTGGAGGCGGGCGGGCTGACGATCCTCAACGACGTCGTGCTCAACCAGGTGCTGGTGCGCGCCGGCGACGGCCGGCGCACCGCCGCCCTGATCGCCGCGGTCCAGGACGACGGCCGCATCTGGTGCGGCCCGACGCAGTGGAACGGCGAGACGGCGATGCGCATCAGCGTCTCGAGTTGGAAGACCGATCTCGCCGACGCCGCGCTCGCCGCCGACGTGATCCTCGAACTGGCCGGCGCACTGGCGGACTAGAGAATCCGGTTGCGCCGCACGGCGAGAAGGAGCACGCTCTCCACGTGAGCGATCGCTGGTTCCTGAAGATCGACGGCATCGACGGTGACTCGACCTCGGTGCAGCACAAGGGCGAGATCGACGTGCAGTCCTGGTCGTGGGGCGTGAACCAGACCGGCTCGTCGAGCGGGGGCAGCGGCGGCGGGGGCGGTGCCGGCAGGGCAGTGTTCCAGGACTTCCACTTCGTGAGCCGCATCAGCAAGGCCTCGCCGGCGCTGTTCCTGGCGTGCGCGACCGGCCAGCACCGCAAGGACGCCACGCTCACCGGCGAGCGTGCCGGATCGGCGAAGGGTGGGACCTTCCTGCAGTACAAGCTGAACGACGTGCTCGTCACGAGCGTTCAGCAGAGCGACATCGCCGGCGGTGATCCGCCGATCGAGCAGTTCTCGCTCAACTACTCGAAGATCGAGCTCAGCTTCTTCCCCCAGGACGCCAAGGGCAAGGTCGGGGCGCCGATCACCGCCGGCTTCGACGTCAAGGCGCACAAGAAGACCTGACCGCGCCGCCTCACGTGGGGACGGGGAGCAGGAACGCACGCTCGACGAGCCGTCGCACGATCGGCAGCGCCGTCTCGGTCAACTCGGCCACGCTCAGGTCACCCGACGTCGCCGTGGCCGTGAGCACGGCGCCGAGTGTGCGGTCGCCGTCGCATGCCGCCACGATCGCCGCGACACCTGGGTCGAGCTCACCGTCGTTGCGAAGTCCCGCCAGCTGACGCAGCCGGCGCTCGCCGACCGCCCAGCCGCCGGCGGTGGGCTGCAGGCGCTCGTCGAGGACGACGTCGGGCGCCACGGCGAGCCGCTGGTCGAGCAGCGTCGCGTCGTCGCACGCGTCCAGGAAGTCGGCGAGCTCGAACAGCGCGCCGAGGTGATCACCGCACGGCATGGCGAGATCCTGCGTCGCCTCCTCGGCCCGGAACCACGCCGTGCCACCCGCTCGGCGGCGCATCGTGATCAGTCCGAAGCCCACCGCCTCGACGCGGTGCTGGTCGCAGTACTCCATCCACGCGATGAAGTCGTCGCCCCATTGGTCGGCGCGCTCGGTCTGGCGCAACCACGCGGCGACGTGAGCCGACGGCGACAGCGCCTCGCGCTCGAGCACGATGGCGTCGCAGCCGGTGCCGGCGAACCACGCGGCGAGCCGTTCGCGCCAGTCCTCGCCGTCGACGTGGGCCCACGAGGCGAGCAACTGGCAGTGGCCGCCGTCGTTGAGGTGGTCGCCGGCGGCGGCCACGATCGAGCGGCACATCTCGTCGAGCGGCAGGCCGCTGTCGCGGAACAGGTAGCGGCGCGACGGCGAGATGACGAACGGGGGGTTGGCGACGATCAGGTCGAAGCGCTCGTCGGGAACCGGTTCGAAGCGATCGCCGAAGGCGACGCGCACGTGGGCCAGGTCGTTGAGCTGCATCGTCAGCGTCGCCAGCGCGATCGCACGCGGGTTGACGTCCGACGCGACCACCCGGTCGCTGTGGGCGGCGGCGTGCACCGCTTGCACCCCGCAGCCGGTGCCGAGGTCGAAGGCGGCACCGATCGGTCGTCGGATCGTCGCCCCGGCGAGCGCGGTCGTCGATGCGCTGACACCGAGCACGTGGTCGGCCGACAGCGAGCCCGGTGGTCCCGGGCGGTCGTGGACGACGAGGTGGTCGCCAGTGTCGCCGAGCGGCCGCACGACGACGCTCCCGCGCACCTCGTCGCCGTCGACCTCGACGAGGTGCAGCGCCGCCCAGCCCTCGACCGCCAGCGGCGACAGGGCCGGCGCGGCGAGCGGGTAGGGCACCGGGATGCCGACGAGGAACAGCCGCACGAGGACATCGAGGCGATCGAGCCCGCGCGTGGCGTAGGCGAGGGGGGCGAACTCGCCCCCCGACAGGTGCGCGAACGCGTGCGGACCGAGCCGTCCGACGATGTTGTCGAGCGTGTAGCCGGCGTCGTCGAACGCCGTGCGCAGTTGCGCTGCCGTCGTCACGACCCGATCGTACGTGGACCGGGCGCGGTGGTCAGCCGGCGAGGGCGTTGGAACGGGTGACGCCGGCGTACCACGAGGCGCTCGCCTTGGGGATCCGCTCCAACGTGTCGTAGTCGACGCGCACCAACCCGAACCGGCAGGTGTAGCCGTACGCCCACTCGAAGTTGTCGAGCAGGCTCCACACGAAGTAGCCCTCGACCGGTACCCCCTCGGCGATCACGCCGTGCACCGCCGCCAGGTGGTCGTGCAGGTACTCGATGCGATCCTGGTCGTCGACGTAGCCGCGCTCGTCGGGCTCGTCGGCCATCGCCGCCCCGTTCTCGGTGATGAGATAGCGGGGGAAGGCGAACTCGTCGTGCAGCCACCGCAGTGTCTGGGCGAGGCCGGCGGGGTAGATCTCCCACCCCATCGCAGTCGCCCGCTCCACCGGCACGTGCAGGTCGGGGTCGGCGCCGACGGTCGCCCGGCTGTAGTAGTTCACGCCGAGCACGTCGATCGGCGCGGCGATCACGTCGAGGTCACCGTCGCGGATCTCGGCGCCGTCCCACGGCACGCCGCGCACGAGGGCGTCGATCGGGTAGCCGTGTCCGGCGATCGGCTCGACGTACCAGCGGTTGAGCAGGGTGTGGTCGAGCTCGGCGGCGGCGACGTCTTCGGGCCGGTCCGACGCGGCGCGGATCGCGCCGAAGTTGAGCACGATGCTGGCGTCGGCGTCGGGGCAGCGGTCGCGGATGCGCTCCACCGCCAGCCCGTGCCCGAGCAACAGGTGGTGCGACGCGGCGTAGCCGAGGGCGGGCGACGTGCGCCCCGGCGCCATCGTGCCGGTGACGTACCCGAAGCGGGCCGAGCAGAACGGTTCGTTGAGCGTCGTCCACCGCCGGACACGGTCGCCGAGGTGGCTCACCACGACGTCGACGTAGTCGGCGAACGCCTCGGCGGTGGCGCGCTCGGGCCAGCCGCCCTCGTCCTCGAGCACCTGCGGCAGGTCCCAGTGGTACAGCGTGACGTGCGGCTCGATGCCGGAGTCGAGCAGGTCGTCGACGAGGTGCGAGTAGAAGTCGAGGCCGGCCTGGGCCGGCTCGCCGCGGCCGTTGGGCAGCACCCGCGGCCACGACACCGAGAAGCGGTAGGCGGCCACACCGAGGTCGCGCAGCAGCCGGACGTCGCCGCGACGGTGCTCGTGGTGGCCGCACGCCACGTCGCCGTTGCTGCCGTCGACGATCGCCCCGGGTTGCTCGCAGAAGCGGTCCCAGATGCTCTCGCCGCGACTGGCCCGACCCCCTTCGATCTGGAACGACGACGTCGCCGTCCCCCAGACGAAGCCGTCGGGGAAGCGCCGGCGGGCGTCGCCGGCGGCGCTCTCGACGGGTGCGAAGGCGTTCGCATCGACCGGCGCCCGGCCCGCGGTCATGACGTTCTCGAGCACTGCCGTTCCCCCATGTCGTGCTGGATGTTCACGCAACTGCTTGACAGTCGACGATCGATCACCCTACGGTGGACACGCTTCCACTGCAAGTGGTGGCACGACCCAACGGGCTCGGGCTCGGAAGCGAGTGGGGGAGACAATCATCCGGTGGACGGGGTGAGACCGCGGGCCGTCACGTTGGACGAGGTCGCCCGCCGCAGTGGGGTGTCGCGCGCCACGGCGTCGCGTGCGCTGAACGGGCGGGAGCGGGTGAACCCCGAGGTGCGCGCCCGGGTCCAGATGATCGCCGACGGCCTGGGCTACCGCCCGAACGTCGCCGCCCGCTCGCTGGCCTCCGGCCGGGTCGGCGTGCTCGGCCTCGTCATCCCCACCGGGCACCTCGATCGGTCGCCGTACGAGGCGCTGCTGCTCGAGGCGGTGGCCGATGCCGCCACCGGGAGCGGGCGAGGCGTGATGCTGTGGCTCGCCCAGTCCGCCCCCGCCCCGGCGTTGCGCGACGGCTTCCGCGCCGGCCTCGTCGACGGCGTGGTGATCTCCGAGGTCGCCTTGAGCACGTCGAGCTGGGTCGAGGACCTCTTCGACGGTCCCCACCCCTGCGTGCTCGTCGGCAACCACCCGACCCGTCGTGACGTCGTGCAGGTGGAGGTCAGCAACGAGGCCGGGGCGCGCGCCGCGGTCGACCACCTGCTCGACGGGGGCGCTCGCCGGGTGGCGATGATCGGTGGGCCGGGTGAGCGCACCGACAGCCGCGACCGACGCCGTGGCTACGACGCCGCCCTGGCCGCCCGCGGCATCGAGCCCGAGCCCGAGCTCGTCGCCGACGGCGTGTTCACCATCGAGTCGGGCTACGCCGCGATGCGCCGGCTGCTCGAGCAGCGTCCCGATGCCCTGTTCGCCGCCAACGACCTGATGGCCGCCGGCGCGCTGCGGGCGATGGACGAGGCCGGCCTGCGGGCACCCGACGACATCGCCGTCGTCGGCTTCGACGACCTGCCGATCGCCGCCACCACGTCGCCGCCGCTCTCGACGATCCGCCAGGATCTCGCCACCGTCGGCGCCGTCGCCGTCGACCTGCTCGTGGGCCTGCTCGGCCGCGACCCCGACAGCGTGCCGCTGCGCACGCTCGTCGAGACCTCGCTCGTCGTGCGCGGCAGCACGCGCCCGGTCGGCGCGCTCAGCCCTTGACGGCGCCGACCATGATGCCGCCGACGATGTAGCGCCCGAGCAGGCAAAAGACGATGACGACCGGCAACGTGCCGTACAGCGTGCCGGCCATGATGATCGACTGCTGCGGCGCAAATCCCGTGGACAGCCCCTGGAAGGCGACCTGGATCGTCGGGTTCTGCGAGCTCAGCGAGATGATCGGCCAGAAGAAGTCGTTCCACGTGGCGAGGAACGTGAGCATCCCGAGCACGGCCATCGCCGGGCGCACGGCCGGCACGACGACGTGGAGGAAGGTGCGGAACGTCCCGGCGCCGTCGACGTACGCGGCCTCGAGCAGCTCGTCGGGCACCCCGGCCGCGACGTACTGGCGCATGAAGAAGACGCCGAAGGCGGTCACCATCGTCGGGAGGATCACCGACTGGAGGTGGCCGGCCAGGCCGAAGCGCGCCATCATCATGTAGAGCGGGATGATCCCCATCTGCGTCGGCACCATCATCGTCGCCACGCAGAGCCCGAGGAGCACGTTGCGCCCGCGGAACCGCAGCTTGGCGAAGGCGAACCCGGCGAGCGTGCAGAAGCTGATCGTCGACAACGTCACCGCCGAGGAGACGAACAGCGAGTTGAGCAGCCCCTGGTTGAGCGGGGCGAGCTTGAGCGCCTCGCGCACGTTGTCGAAGATGTTGAGCGTGGGGAGCATCGGCGGCGTCGCCGCGGCCATCTCGGCGTTGGTGTGCGACGCCATCACGAACGTGTAGTAGAGGGGGAAGCCCGACACGGCGACGACGGCGGCCAGCACGAGGTAGGTGCCCCACCCCGCGCTGAGATGAGTGCGCGACCGCGTGCGGAGGCGAGGTGCGCCCTGCGAGCGGACCGCTCGGCGGTGGGCCGGTGCCGCACCCTGGATGACGAGCTGCTCGGTCACGGCACCGTGACCAGCTTCGGTCCGCCGACCACCGCGCCCTCGCCGGCTCCCTGGCGGCGCATGCGCCTGCGGGCCAGGCCGAGGTTCACCGCCACTGCGGCGACGATGATCACGAACATCGTCCACGCCGTCGCCGAGGCGAGCCCGAGACGCCCGTTGGTCCAGCCCTGCTGGTACATCAGCAGGCCGAGCGTCTGATACTGGCCCTTGGTGCCGCCGGTGGGCAGGCCGTTGCCGTACAGGAGGGGCTCGCCGAAGAGCTGCGTCGCCCCGATCGTCGACACGACGATGGTGAACACGATCGTCGCTCGCAGCCCCGGGATCGTGACGTAGCGGAGCTGCTGCCAGCGCGACGCGCCGTCGGTGACGGCGGCCTCGTAGAGCGCGGGGTCGATCGCCTGCATGCCGGCGAGGTAGATGAGCGCGTTGTAGCCGGTCCAGCGCCAGGTGACGATCGTCGAGACGGCGATCTGGGAGGGCCACTTCGAGTTCTGCCAGTCGGGCGCCGGAAGGTGCAGCACGTCGTGGATGAACCAGTTGATGAGGCCGAGGTCGGGCGAGAACAACTCGATGAAGATGACGGTGGCGGCGGCGAGGCTGGTGGCGAAGGGCAGGAGCATGGCGACACGGAAGAACGTCCGCCCGCGCATGCGGTAGTTGAGGAGGTGGGCGATACCGAGCGCCATCAGCAGCTGCGGCACCGTCGAGAGCAGCCCGATCGAGATCGTGTTGCGGAAGGCGTTCCAGTAGAACTTGTTGTGCAGCAGGTTGGAGTAGTTGTCGAGGCCGATCCACTCCATCGACTGGTACGTCGACAGCCGCACGTTGTGCAGCGACACCCACGCCGTCCTCACCCACGTGTAGAGGCTGAAGGTGAGGAAGACGATGAAGAACGGGGCGATGTAGAGGTACGCCGCCCGCGTCACGCCGGGGCCGCGCAGGCGGCCGGGCGAGCCGCCCCGGCCCGGCGACGCGCCGGGGACGGGGACGGCTCGCGCGGTCATCGCTGCCGAGCGTACGCCGCGGTCAGCCAACCACTTGGTCGACGGCGTCGAGGGCGTCGCTGAAGGCGGTGTCCGGGTCGGTGCCTTGCTCGACGTTGGTCAGCTGCGTCGTGAAGGCTTGCTGGATCTGCGTGTCGTAGAGCCCGATCGGCAGGATCTCCATCTGCGAGGCGACGCCGCCGAAGATCTCGCCGACCGGCGCGTCGCTGAAGTACGCGTTCGTCGCGTTCGAGCACCGCCGGCTCGGCGGCGGCGTCGGAGTTGGACGGGAAGTGGCCGCCCTGGGCCGCCGACGTCCACATCTCCACCTGCTGCGGCGCGGCCGACATCCACTCGACGAGGGCGACGGCGGCGTCGACGTTCGGGCCGTCGGCGGGCACGCCGAGCCACGAGCCGCCCCAGTTGGCTCCGCCGCCGGGCAGCACCGGGGCGATGTTCCACTTGCCGGCGTAGTCCGGCCCGGCCTGGCCCTGGATGTAGCCCATCATCCAGCTCGGGCAGGCGATCGCCGCGAACGCGCCGCTCGAGAACGCCTTGTTCCAGTCGTCGGTGAACTGCTGCAGGCCGGCGGTGATGCCGTCCTGCGCCGCCTGGGTGGCGTACCCCCATGCCGCCTGCACGCCGGGGCTGTTCTCCGGGTCGGGCGTGCCGTCGGGCGTGGTGTAGGCATATTCGCCCTGGTAGACGGCCGCCGAGAAGATGCTCGCCGCGCTGTCGACGAAGTGCGAGTCGGCGGGCTTGGTCGCCGAGTCCTCGTAGGTCTGGCCGAAGGCGATGAAGTCGTCCCACGTCGACCACGCATCGGCGAGCTTGGCCGGGTCGGACTCGACGCCGGCCTCGTCGAGGAGATCCTGGCGGTAGCAGATCGCCTGCGGGCCGATGTCGGTCCCGAGGCCGACGGTCGTCGAGCCGTCCTCCGAGCTCGCCTGCGCCCACTTCCAGTCGTAGAACTCGGCCTGCAGATCCGGCGACTCGGGCAGGTCGGCGAAGTTCACGAACTGGTCGGCGTGATTGGCGACGACGTCGGCGACGAAGCCGATCTCGATCGCCTGGACGTCGGCGAGCCCGCTGCCCGACGCGAGGCGGGTCTGCAGCCGCGTCCAGTAGTCGGCCGACTGCTCGACGACGTCCTCTTGGATCGTGACGTTCGGGCACGCTTGCTGGTACTGGTCGTAGAGGCCGTTCTCCTTGAAGCCGAACGTGCCGAACAGGCCGACCGTCAGCGTCACGTCGTCGCTCGTGCCGCAATTGACCGGTGCCGCCGATCCGGTGGTGGCGCTCTCCGGCGGTGCCGACGCCGTGGCCGAACCCGTCGCCGCAGCGAGGGCGGCAACGGTGATCGCGGAAGCGACAACTACGCCGGCGCGCCGACGGTGATCGGCTCGCAGCGAACCAGCCCGAAACGTGTGATCCATGTTCCCCCCTGATGAGTCGTCAGCGCTCGCGCGTGACGTGCCGTGCGCTGTGAAAGCGCTCTCACGGAGTATCGATGGTCGGCCCACGGCTGTCAAGTAGCGCCTTTCCCAACCGAGTGTTCAACCGCACCCGAGTGCCGGACGCACCGACGGGGGTGCGCCCAACACTCCGATGGCCGCACGATGTCGGCATCGCCGCGACCGCAACCCCTAGCGTGAACGACATGGCCCGCCGACGCACTCAGCGAGTGCTCGTGCGGCGGGTGACCGCGGCCGGCTCGACCCGCCGCCCCGACACGCTGATCGTCGAGGAGCCGATGACGATCCAGCTCGACGGCACGGTGGTGAGCACCACCATGCGGACGCCGGGCCACGACTTCGAGCTGGCCGTCGGGTTCTGCTTCACCGAAGGCCTGCTGGCCGGCCTCCCGGTGACCGGTGTCCGATACTGCGCCCCGCTGGAGGTTCGCCAGGGAGGCCGCGGGTCGGCGATGGAGAGCGAGTTCAACGTCGTCACGGTCGAGACCGGTGGTCGGTCGCCGGTGCCGACGGCCCGGCTCGTCACCACGTCGTCGAGCTGCGGCTGGTGCGGTAGCGCCCAGCTCGACGAGATGCTGGCCCGGCTGTCGCCGCTGCCCGCCCCAGCGGCGCCGATCCCGCTCGACACGCTCGCCGCGATGCCGGCCCGGGTGCTCGACGGCCAGGGGCTGTTCGCGTCGACGGGCGCGGTGCACGCGGCAGCCGCCTTCGACGGCGCCGGCGACGTCGTTGGTGAGTCGCGAGGACGTCGGCCGCCACAACGCCGTCGACAAGGTGGTCGGCGCGCTCGTGCTCGCCGGCGGCGTGCCGTCGCTCGACCCGTCGCTCGCCCCGCTCGGGCTGTTCGTCAGCGGCCGGGCGTCGATCGAGATGGTGCACAAGGCGTGGGCGGCGGGGTTCTCGGCGCTGGTGGCGGTCAGCGCCCCGACCTCGCTCGCAGTCGACGCCGCCCGCCGGGCGGGGATGACGCTGGTGGGCTTCGTCCGCGACGACGGCTTCAACGTCTATTCGTAGCGTTCCCCGGCCACGCAGGCCGTCGCTGGCCGCTCCTCGCTGGCGCTCGGTCGCTCGTGCGCTCGCGTCGGAACCCCGGGGCGGCGAGTGCGTCCCGGCGATGCCTCGGTACCCACCGTTAGCCTGATCGTCGTGCGCCTGCCGAACGGTCTCGCCGTGCTCCACCTGTTCTGCAAGCCGACGCCCACCGTCGACCGCGCCGCCGCCGAAGGTGCCGTCAAGGCGGCGGTTGCCGCCGACGCCCAGGTGGTGGTGGCGTCGATGCTGGGTCACAAGTGCGACCTCGCGGTGATGGCGCTGCACCCCGACTGGAGCGTGCTGCGCGGCCTGCAGAGCGCACTGCAAGCAGCCGGGCTCGACGTCGTCGACAGCTACGTCAGCATCACCGAGGTCAGCGAGTACGCCAAGGGCATGCCCGAGCACATGCTCAACGAGCGCCTGTACCCGACGCTGCCGCCCGAGGGCAAGCCGGTGTTCTGCTTCTACCCGATGACGAAGCGGCGCGAGGCGACGGCGAACTGGTTCGCCACGCCCTACGACGAGCGCAACGCGATGATGCGCGAGCACGGGGCCAGCGGGCGGACCTTCGCCGGCCGCGTCGTGCAGCTGATCACCGGCTCGACCGGGCTCGACGACTGGGAGTGGGGCGTGACGCTGTTCGCCCTGTCGCCCGACGTGGTGAAGGACGTCGTGTACACGATGCGCTTCGACAAGGCGTCGGCGCTGTACGGCGAGTTCGGGCGCTTCTACGTCGGCTACCTCACCGACATCGGCACCGCCCTCGACGCGCTGGCGCCGTAGGCCGCGGCGGTCCGGTCGGGCGCTCGGCGCCCGTCCGCTGTTCGTCAGGCCGTGATCGTGATCGGGCCGTTGTCGACGGCGACACCGGAGGCGTCGAACACGAAGGTGCGGAAGGCGCCGCGGGCGGGGTCGCCGTTGTCGCCCAGCGTCAGGAACTGGCTCGGCCCGTTGTAGTCGATGTCGAGGCCGCGGTCGATCTGCGCCTTGCACGAGTCGAACCCGCCGCACGAGATCCCGTCGCGTGAGAGCTCGACGAAGTTGTCCGCCATCGTCGCCGGGTCGTCCGTGTCGGACTGCAGCGCCGCCAGGGCGATGAGGTTGACGCAGTCGAAGGTGTTGGTGGCGAACGGACCGGCCGGCTCGTCGGGGTAGATCTTGAGGCCGCGCGGCGACACGCCCTGGATCGCTTCGCGCATCTGGTCCGGCAGCGCCGTCACTACGTCGGGTGTCGGCGGGCGACCCATCGCGTCGTTGACGACGATCGCCACCGGCGGGTTGTCGCCGAAGCGCTCGGCGACCGCGCCGAGGGCGGTCATCATCGGCCAGCCGTGGGCCGAGTCGGCGATGAGCACGATCGACGACGCCCCCGAGTCGGCGATGAGGTTGGCCTCGTCGCTCAGGTCTTCGTCGTCGGACGAGAAGGGCACGTCGACCGAGATCGACACCCGGCGGTTGCGCAGCGCGGTGGCCGTGGCCTGGGCGAACGGGCGACCGAAGGCGTCGTCGACGTACACCAGCGCGGTGCGAGCTCACGCCGGACTGACGCACCCGGTCGGCGAGGGCGATGGCGGCGGTCGAGTCGCTCGCCACGAGGCGGAAGAACAGCTTGCGATTGGGGAAGTCGTCGAGCAGCAGCGAGGTGGCGGTGGGCGAGCAGGTGAGCACGCCGGCGTCCATCAGCTCGCCCAGCGTGTCGATCGCCACCCCCGACGACGCCGGGCCGACGATGGCGTCGACGTTGTCGCGGAGCAACTCGGCGATGCCCTCGCGTGCCCGCTCCGACGAGTTGCCCTCGTCGGCCTTGTACAGCACGACGTCCCGGCCGTCGAAGCCGCCGTTGGCGTTGATGATGTTGATCGCCTGGTCGGCCGCGGCGATGCCGGCGAGGCCGATGCTCGGCCCGAACGACTGCGGGTCGGCCGGGTCGGCCGCCTGGGGGAGCAGCACCCCGATGCGCAGCACGCCGTCCTCGCGGTGGGTGGCCGGCTCGGCGCTCGACGACGGGGTGGAGGTGGCGGTGGCGCCGTCGGTCGTGACGGCGCTGTCGGGGGCTTCGGCCGCGCTGGGTCCGCCGTCGCCGCCCGAGCACGCCGCCAGCGTCAGCGCGGTGGCGGTGAGGGCCGCGCACCGACCGAACCACTGGCGCCGCACGCCGCCCACCCTAGGCGTCGAGGGCAACGGCGACCGGGCGACCCCGATCACTCGGTGTGGGGCGGGTCGCCGGGCCCCGAGTCGCGCAGGAAGCGCTCGACCTCGGCGTAGAGCTCGTCGGGATCGACGTCGTCGCCCAACGGCGGTCGCTGAGCCTCAGCGGTGATGTCGTCGTCGTCATCGTCGTCGTCATCGGCCACGAACGCCTCGAGGCGGGCGACGTAGTCGGCGAGGTCCTGGTCCTCGGCCACGAGGGCGCCGACCCGCGCCTCGTACTCGGCGACGGCTCGCGTGAAGGCGCCCGCCGGTGCGGTGGTGCCGACCATCGCGCAGGCGGCGCGCACGAGCGCCTCGCAGGCCTTGGGCGACGGGATCTGGGCGGCGTAACCGGGCACGGTGGCCCACAGCGATGCGGTGGGCATGCCGGCGACCGTGAGTGCGTCACCGAGCACGCCGACGATGCCGGTCGGCCCCTCGTACGTGGACGGGCGCAACTCGAAGCGATCGAGCAGCTCGTCGTCGGACGCCGTGCCGATGATCTGGGTGGGCTGGCTGTGCGGGAAGTCGGCGAGCAGGGCGCCGAGGCTGATGGCCATCGACACGCCGCAGCGCTCGGCCAGGCCGACCACCTGCTCGGCGAACATCCGCCATCTCAACGCCGGCTCGGGACCGAGCAGGAGCAGGGCGTCGGCGCCCGGCAGGCTGGCCGACCACACCCGCACGACCGGCCACTCGATGTGCCGTTGCGGCGTTCCCCGACCGGAGGCGTCGCGGTCGAGGCGGACGCTCGGGCGCACGGTGGCGAAATCGGTGAACCACTCGGGGTCGATGTCGCCGACCTCGGTGGCCGCCCAGTTGGTGATCATGTGCTCGAGGGCGCCCGACGCAGCGTCGCCGGCGTCGTTCCATCCGGTGAAGGCGTAGATCAGCACGGGGCTGTGCAAGTGCGGCTCGCTGCGGAGACGGAGGTGCTCCATCAGCTCGTCACGCTATCGAAGCCACCTCCGGCCGCTCCCGCGGTGGGGGTAGCGTCGCACGTCGTGACCGATGGGATCGTGATCGCCACCGCCGTCGACGACGAGCTCGTCGCCGCCTTCGACCGCCTCATTCCCCAGCTGTCGACGTCGTCGCCGGCGCCGGGCCGGGACGGGTTGGAGGAGATCGTCGGCAACCCCGAGACGGCGCTGTTCGTCGCCCGCGTCGACGGCGCGATCGTCGGCGCCCTCACGCTCGCCTTCTACCGCATCCCGACCGGCCGCAAGGCCTGGATCGAGGACGTCGTCGTCGACGACGCGGTGCGCGGCCGGGGTGTCGGCGAGGCGCTCAGCCGCGCCGCCGTCGACGAGGCGCGCCGCCGCGGCGCCAAGGACGTCAGCCTCACGAGCCGTCCCCACCGCGAGGCCGCCAACCGCCTGTACCTGCGCATCGGCTTCGAGCAGCGCGTCACCAACACCTACCGCCTCAAGTTCTGACCGCCGGCCCGCCCCCAAGAGCCACGATTTCCACAAGCAAAATCGAGCGCGCGCGCTCGATTTCGCGTACCTGAATCAGCGATACGGCCCATCTCTGATTCCGGTACGCGAAATCGTGCAGGAACGCTCGAAAATGCTTGTGGAAATCTTCAGTCGTCGGGGGTGGGGGTGATGTCCTCGGCGGCTTGGCGGACCTGCCAGTCGCGGTCGGTGGCGGCCGCGGCCAACGCCGCCGCCACGTCGTCGGCGCGGGGATGCCCGGGGTCGAGGAACGGCGACAGGGCGAGCACGGCGCGTCGGCGGATCGCCGGCTTGTCGTGGGTGGCCGCGAGGATCGTCGGGAGGCCCTCGTCGACGCCGATGGCACCGAGTGCCGCGACGGCGGCCTCGCGCACGAGCGCGTCGCTGTGCCCGGAGGCGAGCGCGCCGAGGCGTGCGACGACGGGCGCGGAGGCGTCCTCGCGCTCGCCGCAGGCCCACGCCGCCATCTCCACCACCGTGGCGTCGGCGTCGGCGAGGGTCGGCAGGAGGTCGACCGCCGGGTGGGCGGCCGCCACCGCCGCGGCGCGCCGCCGCACGACGACCGACGCGTCGGCGAGCGCCCCGGCGAGCGTCGCGTCGTCGAGTGCATCGAGGCGTTCCAGCGCGCCGAGCGCCATCGCCCGCAGCTCGGGGTCGGCGTCGACGAGCGCCCGCCGGGCGACCTCGACGCCGCCGGTGTGCCCGGCCACGGCGACATCGCGGCGCGTCAGTCGCGGCGCGGTGCCGCCGGCGTCCACCGTCAGTTCTTCAGCAGGTCGGTGAGCGTCACGACGGTGTACGCCAGGGCGAAGCCGACGATCGTCGCCAGCACCACGCCGATCACGACCGTGAGACCACCCCCGGTGATGAGCATCACGAGCCGACGGGCCAGGTTGGGTGCGTGGTACTCGGGGGTCGACTGGCGCACGATGTGGTGCCGGGCGACGGGCGTTCCGTCGCCACCGCGTGCCGAGCGGGGGATCGCTCTGGCAGTCTTACGCCACCCGGTGAGCAGCAGCGCGACGATCGCGAGGCCCGCGACCGCGGCCGCTCGGATGGTGAGATCGTTGACCGACACGCAGCAGGGAACGCTACTGAACGCACCGCCACCGGCGGCGGCGCGCCCGCCCGGAGTCGTCGTCCCGCCGTCGCATCGCAACCGCTGGTGGGCGGTGCCACTGCTGGTCGTCGCCATGCTCGTGCTGGTGACGATCGCCGTCGCCGCGCTGCTCCCGGCGAAGTTGGTGGCGAGCAAGGACGTCACCGAGGCGGACGGAACCACCCACGAGGAGGCGACGCCGTACGCGCTCGTGCCGGCGGCAGCCCAGCCGGTCGCCGGCCGCGTGTCCTACGACGACGTTGCCTCGTCGGCGCTCGCCGACGTCGACATCGACACCCATCCTGACGGCCGCGTCTTCTTCGTCACCGTGTCGGAGCCGGCGCAGTCGCTGCTCGGGCGGTGGGTCGGGCTCGCCGAGCCCGAGGTCGACTGGCTCACCTACGAGGACAAGTACGGCTCGAGCACCCCGTCGCAGCAACGCACGCTCAACCTGCAACTGATGCGCACGTCGAGTCAGGTGGCCCAGTACGTCGCCCTGTCACGGGCCGGCTTCACCGACGCCCAGGTGGTGCCCGGCCCGGTGCAGGTCGAGCAGCTGCTGTGCGCCGAGGTCGCCGACGGGCGCTGCGCCCAGTTCGTGCCCGGCGTCGAGAACCTGCAGGACGGCGACACGTTCGTCGAGGTCGACGGCACGCCGATCCACACCGCCGCCGACATGACCGCGGCCCTCGCCGACCGGCGCCCGGGCGACACCGTCTCGGTCACTGTCGACCGCATCGTGGCCAACGGCACCGAGCCCGTGACCACCGACGTGCAGCTGATCGCCGACCCGGCGCACCCGGGAGCGGCGATCATCGGCTACTACCCCTTCGACACCCGGTCGGTGCACCTGCCCTTCGAGATCGGCATCGACACCGGGGAGATCGGTGGCCCGAGCGCCGGGCTGGCGTTCACGCTCACGCTGATCGACGAGCTGACGCCGGGCAACCTGCTCGGCGGCACCGACGTGGCGGTGACCGGCACGATCGACCTCAACGGCGATGTCGGCGCGATCGGCGGCCTCGTGCAGAAGGCGTCGGCCGTCCGCCAGGCCGGGCTGCACCACTTCCTCGTGCCCGCCTCGCAATCGGCGCAGAACCTCGCCGACGCCCGTGCCGTGGCCGGCGACGGGGTGGAGATCATCCCGGTGGCGACCGTCGACGAGGCGTTGGCGGCGCTGGCGCGCCTCGGTGGCGATCCGATCGACGCCCCCACCACGTCCGTTGCCGATTGACACCAACGCGCAAAGGTCGCCATCTACGCTGGTCCCGTGGCCATCTCGTTCTCGCGGCCCGATCCGTCCTCCCCGGCGGCGGTCGCCGACGCCAGCTTCCCGACGTCGCGCCGCGGGTTCGACCAGAACGAGGTGCGCGACTTCCTGCGCATGGTCGCCGCCGAGCTGGCCCGCCTGCAGGAGCGCGAGCGCTACCTCGACTACGAGATGCGGGCGCTGCGCCAGCAGCGCGCCAACCTGCCGACCGAGCTCGACGACGAGGCGATCGCCAAGCTGCTGGGTGAGGAGACGGCGCGCATCGTCCACGTGGCGCGCGAGAGCAGCAACGCCATCCGCATCAAGGCCGAGGAGGCCGCCGAGCGGGCGATCCAGGAGGCGACGGAGGCGGCCCAGCAGCTCCGCGACGCCGCCGAGGCCGAGGCGGCGCAACGGCTGAGCGACGCCCACGCCGACGCCGAGGCGGAGATCGCCATGGCCAAGCAGCAGGGCCGCGAGATGGTGGAGGAGGCGCGCGCCTACCGCGAGCGGGCGCTCGGGGAACTGGCCAAGCGGCGCGACCTCGCCCGCCAGCAGATCGACCAGTTGCTGCACGGCCGCGACCGGCTGGTGCAGGCCTTCGAACGGGCGCGGCTCGTGGCCGTCGACGTGGTGGCCGAGCTCACCCCGCTCGGCGAGCTCGACGAGTACGTCAACCTGTCGCCGACCACCGGCCCGGTGCCGATGATGGTGCCCAAGTCGCGCCTCGGCGACGTCTCGTCGATCGGTGACGACGCACTGGCGCTGCGAGTCGCGGCCGCCGCTGCGGCCGAGGCCGACGCCGGGGCTGCCGAGGCGTCGGACGAGGCGATCGCCCCCACGCCGGACTCGTCGATCGACGTCACCGACGAGGCCGCCCCGCCCGCCGACCATCCCAGCGTCGAGGCACCGTCGGCCACACCGCTGCCGTCGGCGAAGGTGCTCGCCTTCCCGGGCGCTTCCCGGCGGGCGAAGACCGCGCCGACCGACGACGAGGCCGACGATGCCGACGCCGACGGATCGGCGCCGGCCGACGAGCACGACGATGGGGACGACCCCGACGACGTCGATCGCCCGGACGGAGCGGCGCCGGCCGAAGGTGGCGTCGACGACCTGTTCGCCCGGCTGCGCGCCGGACGCGAGGTGGTCGACGGGATCGACGTCGACGCCTCCGGTATCGACGAGCTGACCGATTCGGTCGCGCCGAGCCCGTTCGAGCGGCGCGACGAGGCGCTCACGCCGTTGATCGTCGCCAGCGCCCGCAAGCTCAAGCGGGTGCTCGCCGACGAGCAGAACGTGGTGCTCGACCGGTTGCGGCGGCCCGAGCCGGTGCGCTCGGTCGACGATCTGCTGAGCGACGCCGACCGCCAGAGCGCCACCTACTTCGGTGCGATCTCGGCCGAGGTGCTCGCCGCCGCCGAGGTCGGTGCCGACTCGATGGGCGGCGCGATGCTCGACGTCAGCTCGTCGCCCGGCGGTGGCCACGGCGTGCTGGCACCGGTGGAGGAATCGCTCCGTGACGACCTCGTCGGGCCGCTGCGCTCGCGCATCGCCACGCGTGTCGCGGCCGCCGACGGCGACAACGACGAGATCACCAAGAGCGTCCGCGCCGTGTACCGCGAGTGGAAGACGCGACACATCGACAACCACCTCGACGACCTGGTGCGCCTCGCCCACGGTCGTGGCGTCTTCGCCGCGCTGACCCCGGGTGAGCCGTGCCGGTGGGTGGTCGACCCGAGCGGTCCCGCCTGCTCCGAGTGCGCGGACAACGTGCTGCAGGGCGCTGTCGCGGCCGGCAGCGCGTTCCCCACCGGGCACCTCTCGGCGCCGGCCCACGCCGGATGCCGCTGCTTGCTCGCACGCAACGAGGGATAGCGTTCGCGCCCGTGCGGCGAGCCTCCAGCCTCCCCCGGCACCGCTCGCGTTGGCAGACATCCGGGCGCTTCCTGATCATCGCGGTCGCCGTCTTCGTCGTCGTGGTGGTGATCTTCGGGCGCGGGCTGGCCCGCTTCTACGTCGACCTGCTGTGGCACCAGGGCCTCGGTCAGTCGAGCGTGTTCTGGACCGCGCTGCGGGCCAAGTTGACGCTGTTCGCCGGGTTCTTCGTGCTCTTCGCGACGATGATCGGCGCCAACCTCGCCGTCGCCGACCGGCTGGCGCCCACCCGGTTCCCGGCCAACGTGCACCCCTACGTCGAGCGCTTCCACGAGGTGTTCGGTCGGCGCCTCCGGCTCTACCGCTACCTCGTCGCCGCCCTGCTCGCCTTCGCCCTCGCCGCGCCCACCACCGGGCAGTGGCAGTCGTGGTTGCTGTTCCGCAACCGCCAGAGCTTCGGCGCCGCCGACGGACAGTTCGGCGTCGACGTCGGCTTCTACGTGTTCGAGCTGCCGTTCCTCAGCTTCCTGCTCGACTGGCTGTTCATCGCCACGATCGTGGTGCTGTTCGTCACGTTGATCACCCACCTGTTGAACGGCGGCGTGGTGTTCGCCTCGCCGGTGCCCAGCGTCAGCCAGGGCACCCGCGGCCACGTCGCCGTGCTGCTCGCCGTGCTCGCCGCGTTGAAGGCCGCCGACTACTGGGTGCAGCGCTACGAGACCACCAACGAGCGGCGCGGCTTCGTGCAGGGCGCCACCTACGCCGTGGTCCACGCCCAGCTCCCGGCGCTGCTGTTGCTGATGGTGGTGGCCATCGTCACGTCGGGCCTGTACCTGTCGACGCTGCGCACGCAGTCGTTCCGGCTGCCGGTCGTGGCGTCGGCCCTGTGGCTGGTGCTGGCCGTGCTCGCCGACTACGCCTACCCGGCGGTCGTGCAGTCGCTGGTGGTGAAGCCCAACCAGGCGTCGCGCGAGGCGCCGTTCATCGAGCGCAACGTCGACGCCACGCGGGCGGCGATGGGCGTCAACGAGCTCGCCACGGTGAAGGTCGACTTCACCCCGCTGCGCGGGAGTGACGTGAGTGACGACCTCCAGCCGTTGCGCGACGTCCGTCTGCTGAACCCCACCGAGATGCTGTCGCGGTTCCAGATCGACCAGGGGGTCGACGCCGGGCTGGTGATCGACGACCTCGACGTCGATCGCTACGACCTCGACGGTCCCGACGGCCCGCACGGTGTCGAGCAGGTGCTCGTCGGGGCGCGCGAGCTCGACGTCAACCAGTCGGCCAACCGCAGCTGGCAGGGTCAGCACCTGATCAACACGCGGGGATGCGGCGTGGTGATGGCGCCGGCCGGCCGCGTGCAGGCCAACGGCCAGCCGATCTACCAGGACGCCCAGCTCGACCGCCCGGAGCTGTACTTCAGCCCGACGCTCGAGGGCTACGCGGTCGCCGGCACCGACGTGCAGCCGAGCAGCTGCGGCGACAACGCCACCTACACCGGCACCGCCGGCGTGCGCATGTCGTCGTTCGTGCGCCGCCTCGCCTTCGGCTTGGCGTTCATGGACTACAACCTCATCGGCTCGGGGGCGATCAACCAGGACTCGCAGATGCTGTGGGTGCGCAACGTGCGCGACCGCGTCGAGAAGCTGGCGCCGTTCCTCTCGTACGACGGCGACCCGTACCCCGTCGTGCTCGACGGGCACGTCTACTGGGTGATCGACGCCTACACGTCGACCAGTCGCTACCCCTACGCCGAGGCGGTGGGCAGCGACATCCGTCTCAGCGAGAACAGTGGCATCCCGCGAGACGCCAACTACGTGCGCAACTCGGTGAAGGCGGTGGTCGACGCCTACGACGGATCGGTGCGCATGTACGTCGTCGACGACAGCGACCCGATCGTGCGGGCGTGGTCACAGGTGTTCCCGACGCTGTTCACGCCGGCGAGCGAGATGCCGGCCGAGCTCCGCGAGCACCTGCGCTATCCGGAGGACCTGTTCCGGGTGCAGACGAACGTGTACTCGAAGTACCAGCTCGCACCGGAGGACTTCTTCGAGCGCGACGGGGCCTGGTCGGTGGCCCAGGCGCCGGCGGTGGTCGCCCGGTCCGGTGCGGTGACGGCGGCGGCCACCGCCGCGGCGTCGGCCATCGTGACGCCGGCCGACGACACGCCGCCCAACGATCTGGCCACCGAGTCGTCGAACGACCGCTTCATCCCCTATTACACGATGTTCGGCGACGACCGTGACTTCGTGCTGCTGCGACCGTTCGTGCCGTTCTCGCGTGACGACCAGCGCACCCAGCTGCAGGCGTACATGACCGCGTCGAGCGACCCGAAGACGTACGGCCAGCTCACCGTCTACGTCGTCGACGGCACCGGCGGCCTGCCGGCGGGCCCGCTCACGATCGCCAACTCGGCGGTGGCCACCCCCGACATCAGCGAGCTGATCACACTGCAGAGCCAGGGCGGCGCCCAGGTTCGCTTCGGCGACCTCCAGTTGGTGCCGATCCGGCGTCAGGGCGAGGACGCCGGACAGGGGTTGCTCTACGTCCGCCCGCTCTACCTGACCGTGCAGCGGTCGTCGAGCACCACACCGACCGAGTCGACGTACCGGTACGTCGTGGTGTCGACCGACAACGGCACGTCGGTGTACGCGTCGACGATCGGCGGCGCCCTCGGGCAGCTGTTCCCGGGCATCGACGTCGATCTCGACGAGCGCGCCCCGGGCAGCTCCACCGACGCGTCGACCGGCCTCCCCGGAGACACCGGCTCGACGACGGGCACGGGTGGCCCGAGCGACGCGACCGTGACCTCGGCGAGCACGCCGGAGCAGCTGCTCACCGCCGCCGACCGGCTACTGCGCGAGGCCGACGACGACTTGCGGGTCAACGGCAACCTCGGCAGCTACCAGGAAAAGGTCGACCAGGCGACCGATCTCGTCACCCAGGCGCTGACGCTCATGGGCGCCGCGCCCACCGCCGACACGCTGCCGGCGCTGGTGCCGACCGGTTCGGTCCCCACCCCGACCGCGCCCTGACCAGACGGTCGGGCGATCGGCTAGGGCCGGGTGCGCTGGAGGTGCTCGGCGAGACGGGCGAGGTCGGCGCGGAACGCGATCTGGTAGCGGGCCTGCTCGTTGGCGAGGCGCACCTGGGTGTCGCGCACCTCCTCGAGCGATCCCTCGTCGACGGCAGCCGGCGGCCGCGCGGCGAGGGCGTCGATGTCGCCCCCGAGCTCGCGGAGCTGGTTGGCGAGCTCGGTGGACACCGACGTGATGCGGGCGTCGAGCGCCGTGAGCTGGGCGACCACGGCGTCGACACGCGTGCGCAGGTCGTCGAGCTCGGGCAGCGGAGGGAGGTCCACGGTCGCCGCCGGCGCGGGCGGCGGGTCGGCCGGCTCGATGGCGGCGGCCGGCGGGTCGGGTCGGCGGTCGGCGTCGTAGCGAGCGACCGTCTGTGACAAGCCGGGTGATCTCGGTCTGCACGCGGTCCATCTCGCGGCGCATCCGGGCGTCGTTGCGTCGGAACATCGACATGTCGGCGGCCACGGTAGTCGCCACCGAGACCGGCGGGCACCCCACGGCCTAGCGTTGGCCGGCATGACCGCGGCCACCGTCAAGGGCATCACGATCGAGTACGAGGAGCACGGCACCGGCGAGCCGTTGCTGCTCGTGATGGGACTCGGCGGCCAGCTCGTGGCGTGGCCGGCCGACTGGGTGCAGCGCTGGGTCGATCTCGGGTTCCGGGTGATCCGCTTCGACGACCGCGACATCGGCCTGTCGTCGAAGATGCCCGACGCGCCCCCCACCCTGCGCCGCACCGTCGCCGCGGCGGCCTCGCGCAAGCTGGCCAAGTCGTCGTACACGATCAGCGACATGGCGGCCGACGCCGTCGGGTTGCTCGACTACCTCGGCATCGACGCCGCCCACGTCGTCGGGGTGTCGATGGGTGGGATGATCGCCCAGGCGATGGCGATCGACCAGCCGCGGCGGGTCAAGTCGCTGACGTCGATCATGTCGAACACCGGCGACCGGCGCTACGGGCGGGTCAAGGCGTCGCTGCTGCGCCGGCTGCCGAAGGCGTTGGCCCGCACGCCCGAGGAAGCGATCGACAAGAGCGTCGAGACGTTCCGGCTGATCTCGGGTCCGCACTTCGACGAGGACGAGGTGCGCCACATCGCCGAGTTGTCGTTGAAGCGCGGGTTCGATCCCGCCGGCACGGCGCGTCAGGCGATGGCGATCCTGGCGAGCCCGGACCGCACGGCGGGGCTGCGGCGGGTCACGGCGCCGACGCTCGTGATCCACGGACTGCTCGACCCGCTGGTGATGCCGAGCGGCGGCATCGCCACCGCCCGGGCGGTGCCGACCTCGCGCCTGCTGATGTTCCCCGACATGGGCCACGACCTCCCGCGCCCGCGCTGGGACGAGATCATCGACGCCATCCTGGCCAACATCCGCCGCGCCACCCCCGCCCACCGCCCCCTGACCCCAGAGGGCCGAAGATTTCCACAAGCATTTTCGAGCGCACTGCTCGATTTCGCGTACCGGAATCGGAGATGGGACCTATCGCTGATTCAGGGGCGCGAAATCGAGCGTCGATCGCTCGATTTTGCTTGTGGAAATCGTGTCCCTGGCGGACGTCGAGGGCGGCGACGGCGCCGATCACGAGGACGGCGGGGGACTCGATCGGGGTGGTGGCCAGTTCGTCGAGGCGACAGCGGGCGGTGACCTCGTCGGCGGTGGTGGCGGACGTGACGGCGGCGACCGGGGTCGACGGGTCGAGGCCACCGGCGATCAGCTCGGCGGCGATCGAGCCGCGCTGGGCGACGCCCATCAGCACCACGATCGTGCCGCCGACTCCGGCCAGCGCCCGCCAGTCGACGTCGCCGTCGGTGTCGCCCTCCGCCGCGCCGTGGCGGCGGTGTCCGGTGACCACCGTGACGGCGGCGGACATCCCCCGCATCGTCACCGGGATGCCGGCCGCGGCCGGCGCGGCCACGGCCGACGTGATGCCGGGCACCACCTCGAACGCCACACCGGCGTCGCTGAGCGCCATGGCCTCCTCGCCGCCGCGCCCGAAGACGAACGGGTCGCCACCCTTCAGCCGCACCACCGCCCGGTCGCTGGCGGCGAGCTCGACGAGCAGGGTGTTGATCAGCTCCTGGGGCACCCCACGCCCGGGACGCTTGCCGACGTCGATCAGCTCGGCGTCCGGCCGCGCCAGGGCGAGCACGCCGTCGCCGACCAGGGCGTCGTGCACGATCACGTCGGCCTCGGCGACGAGCCGCGCGGCGCGCACCGTCAGCAGCTCGGGGTCGCCGGGACCGGCACCGACGAGGGCGATCACGAGTCCCTCGCCGCCCGCCGCCGCACGACCGGCTCGGGCAGCCACGTCTCGATCGTCGCCGCGCCGATCTCGTTCGCCCAGGCACCGAACGTGCCGGCGTCGCCACCGTCGCGGCCTGAACCTGCGCTCTCGGCGTAGCGGGCGAACACCGGGGCCAGGGTCGCGGCGAGCTGGTCGAGCGGCACGTCGCTGCGGATGCGCTGGCCGAGTCGGTCGCCGTACGCCGAGCCGCCGACGTAGACGTCGTAGCTCTTCTTGCCCCGCCCGACGATGCCGATCTCGGCGTTGTAGGGCCGGGCGCACCCGTTCGGGCAGCCGGTCATGTTGAGCCGGATCGGCACGTCGCCGACGCCACCGTCGGACAGCGCCTTCTCCAGCTCGTCGACCAGCGCCGGCAGCACCCGCTCCGCTTCCCCGAGCGCCTGGCCACAGGTCGGCAGTGCCGGGCAGGCGATCGCCAAGCGGCGCAACGCGCTCACGTCGCCGGCGAGGGCGACGCCGTGGTCGCGCAGGCGCTGCTCGACCTCGGCCACCCGCCCGGGGGCGATGCCGTGCAGCAGCAGGTCCTGGCGGGGCGTGACGCGCAGCTCGGTCACGGTGCCGTCGCCCACGAGCTCGCGGAGCGCCTGGCGCAGCTGCACGCCGTCGTGGTCGCGCACGCGTCCCGACGGCACCGGCACGCCGACGACGCCGTCGCGCGTCCCGTGGTGGTGGTCGACGGTCCACGGCGCGATCGTCACCGGGTCGCCGATCGGCGCGCCCAGACGTCGCTCGACCTCGGCGCGCATCCACTCGGAACCGCGCTCGTCGACGAGGTACTTGAGCCGGGCGCGGTTGCGGTCGTCACGGTTGCCGTGGTCGCGCTGAGTGGTGACGACGGCCTCGACGGTGTCGATCACGCGGTCCGCGGTGACCCATCCCAGTGGCGATGCGAGCCGCGGGTAGGTGTCGTCCTCTCGCGCCCACGCCATGCCCATGCCGCCGCCGATGTACACCATGTATCCCGTGACCACCGGACCGTCGCCATCGGCGACGTCGCCCGGTTCGGCCAGGGTCGGCACCAGCGCCACGTCGTTGGAGAACACGTCGACGCAGTTGTCGCCCGGCCACGCCACGCCGATCTTGAACTTGCGCGGCAGGTACACGTCGCCGTACACCGGCTCGGCCGCGGTGCCGCCCTCGGTCAACGCCGGCACGGCGGACACGGCGCGCTCGCCGTCCACCCACAGCTCCCAGTACGCCGCCGTCTGGGGACGGAAGCGAGCCACCAACGCGGCCAGCAGTGGGCGCACCACCGCCTGACGCTCGTCCGGCCACGGGCAGCCCATGACGTTGCGAACGACGTCGCCGCACGCCGCCAGGGTGGTGAGCAGGCTGCGGTTGATGCCGTTCACCAACTCGTGCAGGTCGCCCTTGTGGACCATGTGGAACTGCACGCCCTGACGGGTGGTCAGGCGCAGCGATCCGTCGGCGAGCTCGGCCAGTCGATCGAGGGCCAGCCACTGCTCGCCGCTGATCAGCCCTCCCGGCACGGCGGCGCGCACCATGCAGGAGTAGTCGAGGGGCAGCTTCTTCGATGCCCGTTCGCGGCGTACGTCGCGGTCGTCCTGTTGGTAGATGCCGTGGAACTTGAGCAGGACGGTCGAGTCGTGCTCGAAGGCGTCGGCGTCGGCCGTCAACTCGGTGGCCAGATGGCCGCGCAGGTGGGCGCTCTCGCGCTTGACGTCCTCGACGCTCACGACCGCCCCCGCACTTCGACGTGCAGGCCGCACTCGGTCTTGGCGCTGCCGGCCCAGCGTCCGGCGCGGGCGTCGTCGCCCTCGCTCACCGGCGCCGTGCACGGCCAGCAGCCGATCGACCGGTAGCCGCGGGCCACCAGCGGGTGCTCGGGCAGCAGCTCCATCGCCGCGTAGTGCTCGACCTCGGCGTCGCTCCACGTGGCGATCGGGTTGACCTTGACGACCCCGCGCAGCAGGTCGTGATGGACGATCGGGGTGGTGGCCCGGCTCGGCGAGTCGGCGCGGCGCAGCCCGGTGACCCAGGCCGACTTGCCGGCGAGCGCCCGCTGCAGCGGCTCGACCTTGCGCGCCGCGCAGCAGCCCTCGGTGTCGGTCTGCCACTGGTCGGCCAGCACGTCGTCGCGAGGGCGCACGATGCGCAGGTTCAGGTGGTAGCGCTCGCGCAGGCGCTCGGCGAACCACTGCGTCTCGGCGAACAGGTACCCGGTGTCGAGCAGCACGATGTCGGCGTCCGGCAGCACGCTCGCCACCACGTGCACGAGCACCGCATCACCGAAGCTGGCCGTCACCACGAGACCGTCGCCGAAGGCGTCACCGGCCCAGCGCAGGACCTCGGCGGCGGTGCTCGCCTCGAGGTCGGGCAGCACGCCGACGGTGGTGGCCGCCGCGGTGGTTTCGGGCACCGATCCATTCAACCACGAATTCCGACAAATCCGATCGGGAATAGGTCAGATCGACCGCCCGGGCCGACCTAGGCTGCGCCGATCGACGACGCACCGCGCTTCGCCTACCCGGTGCTGCTCGATCTCCACGGGGTCGACGTGCTGGTGGTCGGCGCCGGACCGATCGCCGCCGGCAAGGTCGCCGGGCTGCACGCCGCCGGTGCCGACGTGCGCGTCGTGGCGCCGCGTGTGTCGCCGGCGATGCGGGCCCACCTCGACGCCGGCCGGGCCCGCCTCGTCGCCGAACGCCCCTACGCCGACGGCGACCTCGACGGCGCCCGCCTCGTGGTGACGGCGACGGGAGTCCCCGATGTCGACGACGCAGTGGGCCGCGACGCCACCGCCCGCGGCGTCTGGGTCAACGCCGCCGACCACCCGTCGGCGTGCTCGTTCATCCTGCCCGCCGTCGCCCGCAACGGGCCGCTCACCGTCGCCGTGGGCACCGACGGCGCCAGCCCGGCGCTCGCCCGCCGCCTGCGCGACGTGGCCGGGCGGATGCTCGACGACGACGTGGTGGCGCTGGCCGCCCGCCTCGCCGCCGAACGTGCTGCGGTGCGCGCCCGAGGGCGGATCGACCGAGGACGTCGACTGGAGCGCGGAGATCGACGCCGTCGTACCGCCGCCCTGAGGGCCCGGTGCCGCCGTCGGCCCGCCCGGTACGCGCCACTAGGGTGACGGCCGGTTGCACCAACGCCGACTGGGGGTTCCGCATGAAGACCAACGCCGCCATCCTCTGGGAGATCGGAGCGCGCTGGAGCGTCGAGGAGATCGAGCTCGATCCGCCCGGGCCGGGCGAGGTGCTGGTGAAGCTGGCCGCTTCGGGCCTGTGCCACTCCGACGAGCACCTCGTCACCGGCGACCTGCCCTTCGCCCTGCCGATCATCGGCGGCCACGAGGGCGCCGGCGTGGTGCAGGAGGTCGGGCCGGGTGTCACCTGGCTCGCGGCCGGCGATCACGTCGTGTTCGGGTTCATCCCGTCGTGCGGGCGGTGCGAGAGCTGCTCCACCGGGCACCAGAGCCTGTGCGACCTCGGTGCTGCGCTCGGCCTCGGGCGCCAGCTCGACGGCACGTCCCGCCATCACGCGGCCAACGGCGAGGACCTCGGACTGATGTGCATGCTCGGGACGTTCAGCGAGCACACCGTGGTCAACGAGGCGAGCTGCATCAAGGTCGACCCGGGGACGCCGCTCGACCGGGCCTGCCTGCTCGGGTGCGGCGTGGTGACCGGGTGGGGGAGCAGCGTCTACGCCGCCGAAGTGGGTCCGGGGGACGTGGTCGCCGTCGTCGGCATCGGTGGCATCGGCGCCAGCGCGCTGCAGGGCGCCCGCCTCGCCGGGGCCAAGCAGATCTGGGCGATCGATCCCGACGAGTCCAAGCGCGAGCGGGCCAAGCAGTTCGGCGCCACCCACACCGCGTCGTCGCTGGAGGAGGCCCACCCGGCGATCGCCGAGGCGTCGTGGGGACGCATGGCCAACAAGGTGATCATGACGATGGGCGTCGGCGACGGCAGCCTGCTCGCCGCGGCGCTCGCCATCACCGCCAAGCGCGGCCGGGTGATCGTCACCAACATCCACCCGGCGATGGAGACGACGGCCAACATCAGCCTGCTCGACCTCACCCTGATGGAGAAGCAGGTGGTCGGCTCGCTGTTCGGCTCGGCCAACCCCCGCGCCGACATCCCGCGCCTGCTCGAGCTCTACCGCAACGGGCAGTTCGACCTCGACGCGATGGTCACCCAGACCTACGACCTCGACGGTGTGAACCAGGGCTACGACGACATGAAGGCCGGCAAGAACATCCGCGGGATCCTGCTCTACTCCTGACACGCCGACCGGAGGGCACCAGCTGGTCCGTACGGTCCAGCTGGTGCCCTCCGGTTTCGGTCAGCAGGTGACGTCGCGGGGCGGGGTGATCCCGAAGGGGTCCTGCTGCGGCGTGCCCGGTGGCAGCGAGGTGACGGTCGCCGAGTCGTCGGCCGTCGTCGCCTCGGGCACCGTCGCCGGCTCGGTCGATGCCGACGCGCTCGTTCCGTCACCGGTTCCCGGCGCCGACTCGTCGCTCGCCGCGGTTGCGTTGGCGATCGTGGTCGTGGCGCCGCGCGGCGCCGCCGTCGTGGTGTCGCCGAGCACCTGCTCGGGCATGTCGGCCAGCGACGTCTGGCCGGTGAACAGCGACAACACGGCCTGCATGTTGTCGCCGTCGATGGTGGGGATCAGCACCGACGCCCCGTTGATGTTCCGTCCGGTCGCTTCGATCTGGTAGGTCACGATCGAGTTGGGGTCGACGTCGTTCATCACGCCGGCGAACTCCATCATCTTGGCGGGCGTGAGGTCACGGTCGGTCACCACGTCCTCGGTGGCGGCGCGGATCAGGCCGCGGGCGACGGTGGGGTTGAGCGGGCCCTTGTCGAGGATGCTCGAGAGCACGCGGCGCAGGAAGTCCTGCTGGCGCGAGATGCGCCCGCGGTCGCTCGTGCCGTCGCTGTGCCAGTCGCCACTCCCGGGCGGGTCCTCGTACTCGTAGTACCGCGACCGCACGTAGGCCAGCGCCGCCTCGCCGTCGAAGGCGTAGCACCCGGCCTGGGGAACGTTGAGCCCGGTGTGGGTGTCACGCGTCGGATACTCGAACGGCACCGACACGCCGCCGACGGCGTCGACGAGCGTCTTGAAGGCGCAGAAGTCGACCTGGATGTAGTGGTCGATCGCGATCCCGAAGTTGGCGTAGATCGTGTCGACCAGCTTCTGCGGGTCGTCGCGCTCGTACGCCGAGTTGATGCGCGACTTGTTCCCGGTGTCGGCGATCTCGACGTAGAGGTCACGCGGGAACGACAGGATGGCGACGCGCTGGCTCGACGGGTCGACGCGCAGGACCATGATCGTGTCGCTGCGCTCGCCCATGTTCTCGCGGTCGCCGAAGGCGCCGGCGTACGGGGAGTTCGGATCGATGCATGCCCCGTTGTCGGCGCCGGTGATGAGGAAGTTCTGCGCCTCGGGGTCGACCGGTGGGAACGTCGCCGTCGGAGCGGGCGCGGCGTCGGTGACGGGGGCGGCGGTCGCGGCCGGCGGCGAGCCCTCGGTCGTGACCGCCGCGGTGTCGACGGCACTCGCCCCGGCAGCCGTCGCCGCGGCGCCGGCGCCGCCCGTCGCGGTGCTGGTGGTGGCAGCCCCGGCGGTGGTCGTGACGCGCGCGGCGGTCGTGGCCGGCGTCGTCGTCTCGTCGCCGCCGGCGAGCACCACGATCGGCGCGGCGCCGGCGGCCACCTGGGCGACAGCCCGCTGGGACGGGTCCTCGAGGTCGACGACGTTGCGCTGGCGGGCGATCAGGTATCCGCCGACGAGCGCGGCGGCGACCACGAAGCAGAGCGCCGCCGCCAGGAAGGTCGTGGCGATCGTGAGCCGTTCCGGCCACGTGCGGTGGCCCCGCTTCGGACCGGGCGAGTGGTCGGTGTCGTCGCCGGGAGCGGGCTGCGGTGCGGGCTCGGCGGGCGACGTCACGGGCGCCGACACTATCCGGGAGCCGGTCCGATGCATCGGCATCGGTCCAGCGTGACGGCGCCGTCGGCGCCGCCCGCAGGGTCAGGCGGGGGCCAGCTCCACCGCCATCGACGCCGTGCCGGCCGGGCCCGTCGTCAGCGTCTCGACGGTGAGCGCCTCCACCAGGTCGGCGCGAGCGGGTTCGATCTCGGCGAGCCACGCCTCCGGGCCGAGGAGGTCGAGTCGGGCCACGGTCGCCCGCTGGCTCACCTTGGCCTCGGTCTTGGCCCGGCGCACGTGGGCGAGCACGCCGCTCGCCGCGTCGAGCGACAGGTCGGCGGGGGCGCCGGTCGCCGTCGGCCAGGCCGCGGCGTGCACGCTCGAGTCGTGCCACCAGCTCCACACCTCTTCGGCCACGAACGGCAGGGTCGGCGCGAACAGACGCTGGAGCGCGTCGAGCGCAACGCGCAACGCGGCCACCGCCGATGCCGCGGCCTGTGGCCCCCGTGAGCCGAACGCCCGGTTCTTCACCAGCTCCACGTAGTCGTCGCAGAACCACCAGAACAGCTCCTCGGTGCGCTCGAGCGCACGGGCGTAGTCGAACCCGTCGAAGGCGACGGTGGCCGCCTCCACGGTGGCGTCGACCCGAGCGAGCATCGCCAGGTCGACCGGATCGGTCGGCGCCGCGTCGGCCGCGGGAGCCTCGAGCGACAACACGAACTTGGTGACGTTGAGCAGCTTGGTGGCCAGGCGGCGGCCGACCTTCATCTGGTCCTCGCTGAACGCCGTGTCGACGCCCGGGCGCGCCGACGTCGCCCAGTAGCGCACGGCGTCGGTGCCGTAGCGCTCGAACAACCCCATCGGCGTGACGACGTTGCCCTGCGACTTCGACATCTTCTTGCGGTCGGGGTCGAGGATCCAGCCGTTGATCATCGTGCTCGCCCACGGCAGCGACCCGTGCTCGTAGTGCGAGCGCACCACGGTGGCGAACAGCCACGTGCGGATGATCTCCGGGCCCTGGGGACGCAGGTCCATCGGGAACACCCGGGCGAACAGCTCGGGCTCGTCGACCCACCCGGCGGCGATCTGCGGGGTGAGCGACGACGTCGCCCACGTGTCCATGATGTCGGGGTCGCCGACGAACCCGCCCGGCGCGCCGCGCTGGGCCGCGGTGTAGCCCGGTGGCACGTCGGCCGACGGGTCGATCGGCAGCGTCGCCTCGTCGGGCCGGATCGGGTGGTCGTGGTCGACCTCGCCGTCGGGCCCGACCGGATACCACAGCGGGATCGGCACGCCGAAGAAGCGCTGGCGGCTGACCAGCCAGTCGCCGTTGAGCCCCTCCACCCAGTGGTCGTAGCGGTGGCGCATGTGGTCGGGGTACCACGCCAGCTCCTTGCCGCGGACGAGGAACGTCTCGCGGCGGTCCTGGTCGCGCCCGCCGTTGCGGATGTACCACTGGCGGCTGGTGACGATCTCGAGCGGACGGCTGCCCCGCTCGTAGAACTTCACCGGGTGCGTCAGCGGCCGCGGGTCGCCGTGCAGCTCGCCCGACGCGCGGAGCGCCTCGACCATCGCCGCCTGGGCCTGCTTCACCGTGAGGCCGGCCAGCCCGGCGTACGCGGCGCGTGCGTCGTCGCTGTCGAGCCACGCCGGGGTCGCCGCGAGGAAGCGCCCGTCGCGCCCGATGACGCTGCGCGTCGGGAGGTCGAGCTCGCGCCACCACGTGACGTCGGTGGTGTCGCCGAAGGTGCACACCATGGCGATGCCGGTGCCCTTGTCCGGCTGGGCGAGGGGGTGGGCGACGACCGGCACCTCGACGTCGAACCGCGGCGTGCGCACCGTCGTGCCGAACAGCGCTTGGTAGCGCTCGTCGTCGGGGTGGGCGACGAGGGCGACACAGCTCACGATCAGCTCCGGCCGCGTCGTGTCGATGAGCACGTCGCCGTCGCCGCCGTGGAAGGCGATGAGGTGGTAGGCGCCGGGCCGCTCGCGGTCCTCGATCTCGGCCTGGGCGACGGCGGTGCGGTCGTCGACGTCCCACACGGTCGGGGCGTCGGCGCTGTAGGCCTCGCCGCGGGCGAGGTTGTGGAGGAACGCCACCTGGCTGGCCCGGCGGCTGCGGGCGTCGATGGTGGTGTACAGCGTCGTCCAGTCGAACGACATGCCGAGGCGCCGGAAGAGCTCCTCGAAGGCGGCCTCGTCGATCGCCGTCAGCTCCTGGCACAGGGCGATGAAGTTGGGTCGCGACACCGGCACCTCGCGGTGGTCCTTGGGCACGTCGCCCCGGTACGGGGGCGCGAAGTCGGGGTCGTAGGGCTGGGTCGGGTCGCAGCGCACCCCGTAGTAGTTCTGCACCCGGCGCTCGGTGGCGAGGCCGTTGTCGTCCCAGCCGATCGGGAAGAACACGTTGCGGCCGCGCATGCGGTGATAGCGGGCGACGGCGTCGAACTGCGTGTAGCCGAACACCGTGCCCATGTGGATCGACCCCGACACGGTGGGTGGCGGCGTGTCGATCGAGAACACCTCGTCGCGTTGGCCGCTCAGGGCGCGGTCGAAGGTGTAGGTGCCCTCGCGGTCCCAGCGCTCGGCCCAGCCGGCCTCGATGCCGTCGACGGTCGGCTTGTCGGGGATCATCCGCACCAGGCTACGGCCGGGCGCCCCGGGCGAACGGGTGCGAGCGCGGCGACGGGCGCCGGCGAATCCTCCCGCTTCGCCCAGCGTTGCCGCTGCGTAGCCTGGCCGGGTGCTGCGCCTCTACGACACCGCCACGCGCACGACGCGCGAGCTCCAGCCACGAGAGCCGGGGACGGTCGGTCTCTACGTCTGCGGCCCGACCGTGTACGGCCCGCCGCACATCGGCCACGGGCGGATGTCCCTCGAGTACGACGTGTTGGTGCGCTACCTCCGGTGGCGCGGGCTGACGGTGCACTTCGTGTCCAACGTCACCGACATCGACGACAAGATCATCGACCGGGCGAACGACGAGGGTCGCGACTGGCGCGAGATCGCCGAGCGGTGCGAAGCGGTGTGGTGGCAGGCGATGGCCGGCATCGGCGTCGCCCGTCCCGACGACACGCCCCACGCCACGGCCTATGTCGACCAGATGGTGGCGATGATCGGCGAACTGGTCGACATCGGCCGGGCCTACGTCACCGACGACGGGGTGTACCTGTCGGTCGCGTCGGTGGAGGACTACGGACTGCTCGCCCACCAGTCCCTCGACGACATGCGCGCCGGCGGCGGCGACCGCGAGGTGGTCGGCGCCGACACCAAGCGCGATCCGGCCGACTTCGCCCTGTGGAAGCTGGCCAAGCCGGGTGAGCCGGCGTGGCCGTCGCCGTGGGGCGAGGGCCGCCCGGGGTGGCACACCGAGTGCGTGGTGATGAGCCTCGACCTGCTCGGCGAGGGCTTCGACATCCACGCCGGCGGGATGGACCTGCGCTTCCCGCACCACGAGAACGAGCGCGCCCAGGCGGTCGCCCTCGGCCGGCGGTTCGCCAACCTGTGGATGCACAACGGCTTCGTCGTCGACCCCGAGGGCGAGAAGATGTCGAAGAGCCTGGGCAACTTCGACAACCTGCTCGACCTGCTCGAGTCGTACGACGGCCGCGCCTACCGACTCGTCGTGCTGCAGAGCCACTACCGGTCGCCGGTGCGCGTGAGCGGCGACAGCCTCGGCGCGGCGCAGCGGGCCCTCGCCGGCCTCGACGCGTTCGCCGCCCGCACCGACGCGCTCGTGCCGACGAGCGGGCGCGACGACGCCGACGTGGCGGTGCTCGAGCGGTTCGTCGACCTGATGGACGACGACCTCGACACGCCGGGTGCCACGGCGTTGTTGTTCGACACGGTCCGGCGCGCCAACACCCTCGTCGACGCCGGGGACCTCGACGCGGCGGCGCCGCTGGTGGCCGCGGTGCGCGAGATCGCGGCGACGTTCGGGTTGACGTTCGGGTCGACCGACGCCGTGCCCGCCGAGGTGAGCGAACGGGCCGGTGAGCTCGACGCGGCGAGGGCCACCCGGGACTACGCCCGCGCCGACGCCATCCGCGCCGAGCTGCAGGACGCCGGCTGGATCGTCGAGACGACGGCCACCGGCACGACCGTGCGTCGCTGAGCGGTCCGTTCCAGGCTTTGTGTCAGCGTGTGCGCGCTGTGGGCGCGCACACGCTGACACAAAGAGGTCTGCGGCCGGCGGTCAGCCGAACGATCGGTACGGCGCGCCGAGCGAGCCGAGGCAGCGCTCGACGGCGAGGACGTTGTCGGAGTCGGCGCCGATCAGCGTGGGGTCGAGCTGTATCTCCTCGACGGTGACGCCGTCGACCTCGGTGTTGACCGTGACGTCGTCGGGAAGGCTCGCCGCCACCGCCGGGCTGATCGCTTCGATGCACGCCCGCAGGCTGGCCCGTTGACGGGCGAGCAGGTCGGCCGGGTCCTGCGGGTTCGCCGCGTCGTACAGCGAGCGGGCGTCGCCGAGACGGTCGCGTGCGCACTCGGCCTGCGCCGAACGCAGGCGGGCGCCGGTGGGGTCGTCGCCGGTGATCGACAAGCCGTCGAGCACCGGCCCGACGTCGAGCGACACGTCCCATGCGTACACGCCGTGCACTCCCACCGCCGTCAGGCAGTCGATGTACGAGCGGTACGCCGCCTCGAGCTCGTCGGCGGTGACGATGCCGTCGGCGGTGATCGTGCCGAGGAAGGTGTCACCGGTCGCGGTCGTGTCGAGCGGCGGGGCGACGTCGCGGCCGATCGTGTCGTCGGGGATCGACGGCGGTGCGATGCTGCCGCCGGGGGCGGTCGCCGGCGGCTGGTCGGCGGTGTCGTCGCCGGAGCAGGCGCTCAGCGCGAGGGTGACCGCCAGGGCGACGGCGGCGATCGCGCGACTGGTCACTCGTGCACCGTCTGGCGCGTGCGAGCGACGAGGCGCCAGCCGAGGAGCGGCCAGAGGCGGCCTGCGTGGCCGGGGAACGCCGTGACGGTCATGGTGCGCCATCCTGGCAGCCGGCGCGCGGCGGCCGGCGGTCACACCGAAGCTGTGAGTTTGCCGAGACTTTGCCAGCGTGACGAGACACCACCGGGGGCCGGCAGTAGACCGGCCGCCATGACTGCGTTGCCTTCCCCGTCACATCCCCTCCCCGGCGGGCACCCCCTGAGCGACCCGCCGGCGTCGCCGGGCGCCCGGCCACCGCGTCGCTCGCGACGGACGGCCGGGCGCCGCCACCTCGCCACCGGCGCGGCCGTGCTCGCCCTCGTCGTCGGCGGTGGCGGCGTGGTCGTCGCCAAGACCATCGGCAGCACGACCGACCCGACCGCTGCCAGCACGACGGTGGCGGGCACGGCGGCGCCGGCGTCCGCGGCGGCGGGAGCAACCACCGCCGCGGACGCCGCCAGCGCCATCGCCAGCGCCGACATCCACGGCGCCCTCGACGTGTACGACGTCGCCCAGGCGATCCGTCCGAGCGTCGTGACGATCAGCTCGTCGATCAGCGAGCAGACGACCGACGGCGAGCTCGACGGCGAGGCCGTGGGAACGGGCGTCATCGTGTCGAGCGACGGCCAGATCCTCACCAACGCCCATGTCGTCGAGAACGCCAAGGACATCCACGTGCGCTTCGCCGGCGATACCGAGCCGACGCCGGCGACGCTGGTGGCCTCCGACCCCAGCAACGACCTGGCGCTGTTGAAGGTCGACGTCGATCACGACCTCGTGCCGGTCGCGTTCGCCGACCAGTCGGCGATCCGCATCGGCGATCAGGTGATGGCGATCGGCTTCGCCCTCGACCTCGACGGCGACCCGACGGTCACCACCGGCATCGTGTCGGCGATCGGGCGCACGCTGCCGACCGGCGACCAGGACGGCGACGTCCTCGACGGTCTGATCCAGACCGACGCGGCGATCTCGTCGGGCAACTCGGGCGGGCCGCTGGTCGACGCCGCCGGCCAGGTGGTGGGCATCGACACCGCCGTGGCGCGCAGCGACGGCCAGAACTCGGCCAGCAACATCGGTTTCGCCATCGGCAGCGCCGAGGTGCAGCGGGTGCTCGCCCAGCTGCAGAGCGGCCAGACGCACGCCGAGGGCTACCTCGGCATCTCGGCGGCGCCGCGGACCGACGGTGGCCAAGGAGCGGTGGTCAGCTCGGTCGAGTCGGGGAGCCCCGCCGACCAGGCCGGCATCCACGAGGGCGACGTGATCGTGGCCATCGACGACACGGCGATCAACGGCAACGAAGGGGTGGTCGCCGCTGTCCGCGATCACGAGCCAGGGGACACCGCCTCGATCGTGGTCGTGCGCGACGGTGCCCGCCAGACGATCTCCGTCACCCTCGGCCAGCGCCCGACGTCCTGACGAGAAGATCGGCCGACCGGGTGGACCCCGAGGTTACCGACTGGTAACTTAGCCGCCATGGCACAGTTCTCCGCTGCTCTCGACGAGGACCAACTGCAGATCCAGAAGTGGGTCCACGACTTCGCCGAGGGCGTCGTGCGCCCGGCGGCATCGGAGTGGGACGAGCGCGAGGAGTTCCCGTACCCCATCGTCGAGCAGGCCGCCGAGATCGGCCTCTACGGGGTCGACTTCATGCTCAACGCGATGCAGGACGACTCCGGGCTGACGCTCCCCGTCGCCGTCGAGGAGCTGTTCTGGGGCGATGCCGGCATCGGCATGGCGATCATGGGCACCGCCCTGGCCGTGGCCGGCATCGCCGGCAACGGCACGCCCGAGCAGGCGCTCGAGTGGGTGCCGCAGTGCTACGGCACGCCGGGCAAGATCGCCCTCGGGGCGTTCTGCGTGAGCGAGCCCGACGCCGGCTCCGACGTCTCCAGCCTGCGCACCCGCGCCGTGTACGACGAGGCCCGCGACGAGTGGGTGCTCAACGGCACCAAGGCGTGGATCACCAACGGGGGCATCGCCGACGTCCACGTGGTGGTCGCCGCCGTCGATCCCGATCTGAAGGGCCGCGGGCAGGCGAGCTTCGTGATCGCACCCGGCACCAAGGGCCTGTCGCAGGGTCAGAAGTACCGCAAGCACGGCATCCGGGCGTCGCACACCGCCGAGGTGGTGCTCGACGACGTGCGGATCCCGGGACGCCAGCTGCTCGGCGGCAAGGAGAAGCTCGACGCCAAGCTCGCCCGCGCCCGAGAGGGTGGCCACTCCGGCGAGAAGCAGCCGGCGATGGCGACGTTCGAGGCGACCCGGCCGACGGTGGGCGCGCAGGCGCTCGGCATCGCCCGCGCCGCCTACGAGTACGCCCTCGACTACGCCAAGGAGCGCAAGGCGTTCGGCCGGCCGATCATCATGAACCAGGCGATCGCCTTCAAGCTCGCCAACATGGCCACCGAGATCGACGCCTCGCGGCTGCTCATCTGGCGCGCCGCCTGGCTCGCCCGCAACGGCGGCTACACCCACGCCGAGGGCTCGATGAGCAAGTACAAGGCGAGCGAGGTGTCGGTCCGCGTCACCGAGGACGCGATCCAGATCCTCGGCGGCTACGGCTACACCCGGGACTACCCGGTGGAGCGCTGGCACCGCGACGCCAAGATCCACACGATCTTCGAAGGCACGTCGGAGATCCAGCAGCTGGTCATCGCCCGGGCGATCTCGGGCCTGCGCATCGAGTAATTCTGGCGCGACCTCGACGACACCGCCCGGCTCATCGACACCGCCGCCGAACGACTTCAACGACTCGCGACGCGAGGGATCCCCGATTCCTCGCGTCGCGAGATCGCGTACCCTCGCGGCGGTGAACCCTCGCCAGACCGTGTGCGCGCTCGGAGCGGCGGCGCTGCTCGTCGGTCTCGCCGGGGGTGACGTCACCGCCACGTCGCCGCCCACGCCGCCAGCACCTCCCAGCGCCGCCGCGCCGTTCGACTGTGCGCCGGGTTCGGGCCGCGACTACCCGGTCGGCCCCGGGCAGGCGTACGAGGCGATCGGCGACGTACCATGGGCCGACCTCGGAGCCGGCGACACGGTGCGCATCTTCTGGCGCGACGAGCCGTACCGCGAGAAGTTCCTGGTCCAGGGCCAGGGAACCGAGGCGGCACCGATCGTCGTGTGCGGCGTCGCGGGACCCGACGGGCAGCGGCCGGTGATCGACGGCGACCAGGCCACCACCAGCGCCGACATGGGCTACGCCACCGTCGCCGGTGAGGCCCGCGCGGTGATCCACGTCAGCCTCGGCGGCGACGACGAGTGGGGGTACAAGCCGAGCTACGTCGTGATCCAGGGCCTGCACGTCCGCAACGCGCACTACCAGCACGAGTTCACCGGCACCGACGGCGCGACCGTGCCGTACACCGAGAACGCCGCGGGCATCTTCGTCGAGCGCGGCGAGCACGTCACCGTCCGGGACGTCGAGCTGGAGTCGAACGGCAACGGGCTGTTCGTCGCCTCGGGCGACAGCGAGGAGGTGCGCTCGCGCGACATCCTCCTCGAGCGCTCGTACGTGCACGACAACGGCACGCCCGACGTCGGTCCCGACCGGCGCCACAACATCTACACCGAGGCCGACGGCATGGTCTTCCAGTTCAACGAGATCGGACCGCTCGCGCCCGGTGCGCTCGGGGCCGCGCTCAAGGACCGCTCGACCGGCACGGTGGTGCGGTACAACCGGATCACGGGCGGCTCGCGGTCGCTCGACCTCGTCGACGCCGAGGACTCCGTCGCCGCTCGCGCTGGCCGATCCCGACTACCGCACGACGCTCGTCTACGGGAACGTCATCGTCAACGACGCGGCGGTGCACGGGCCGATCCTCAGCAACATGATCCACTACGGCGGCGACAGCGGCCGGACCGAGAGCTACCGCAAGGGCACCCTCTACTTCGTCCACAACACGGTGGTGGTGCGCGCCGATCAGGACGAGGCGTCGGGCGCCGGCCAGTGGGCCACGTCGCTGTTCGACCTCGACACGGCCGACGAGACGGCGGTGATCGACGACAACGTGTTCTTCGTGCGCGCGGTCACCCCCGGCGCGGCACCGACCGCGACCGCGTGGGGGCGGGAGGCCGGGACGATCCTGCTCGGCGCGAACTGGGCGTCGCCCGGGATGACCGAGTGGCGCGACACCGATGGCGTCGGGGGCGGCACCATCGCCGGGCTCGACGCGGTGATCACCGACGCCGCCAATAGGCCCGGCTTCGTCGACGAGCCGGCCGGGGACTTCGCGCCCACGGTCGGGAGCCCGCTCGTCGACGCCGCGACGGACCTCCCCGCCGAGCTCGCGGCGCTCGGCGTCGTGATCGACCGCGAGTACGTCGCCCCGGCCTCCGATCGCCCGCGGGTCGCCGTCGGCGCCGCCGACCTCGGCGCGTACGAGTCGACCGGTGCGGCGGCGATCGCGCCGGTCGATCAGCCGGACGTCGTGGCGACCGAGGGCACGCCGATGGACACCGTCGGCGAGCCGGTCGTCACCGGCGGCGACGGAGCCGGAGCGGCCTCGGGGTTCCCTCCACCGCCCGACGGCGCACCCGCGTACATCGGCAAGGGACCCGACGGCGCCGACGACGGCGTCGTCGCCCCGTGCGGCCCGGGCGTGCTGTGCGTCGGCGGTGACGGCGCCTACTCGTCGATCAACGCCGCGATCGCCGACGCCGCGGCCGGCGACGTGATCCAGGTGGCCGGCGGGACCTACGCCGAGAACGTGGCGCTCGGGACGTTCACCACGCTCGATCCGCGCAACCTCACGCTGCGCGGCGGTTTCAGCCCCGACTTCGCCGCCCGCGACGCGGCCGCCTACCCGACCGTGATCGACGGCGGGGGCAACGACCCGGCCGTGCAGCTCCACGTCGTCTCCGACGGCCCGACCGTGCTCGACGGGTTCGTGCTCACGGGCGGCGTCGGCCTCGGCACCGACTGGGAGAGCGGTGAGGGCTCGGGCGGCGGCGTGTTCGTGCAGCAGCAGGGAGCCGGCGAGCTGGTGATCTCGCACAACGAGGTGTACGGCAACCGCACCAGGGCCTTCGACGACACCGCCCGCGGCGGCGGCATCCACGCCGACGCCGTCGACTGGGACGGTGGCACGCCGACCGTGCGGATCGAGCACAACGACGTGCACGACAACGAGGCCGGCCGCGGGGCGGGCATCGAGGTGCGGGGCCGGGCGGCCGTGATCGCCGGCAACATCGTCGAGCACAACCTCGCCCACAGCGACCACGGGGGCGGCGTGTACCTGTCCGCGACCGGCAACACGGTGACCGACAACATCGTGCGCGGCAACGAGATCGGGGTCACCGTCGGCTACGGCTGGGGTGGCGGGATCTTCGTCGGTGGCGTCCCGGCCACGCTCGCCGGCAACGTGGTCACCGACAACTTCGCCCCGTCGCTGGGGTCGGGCGTGTTCTGGGACGAGGGCTCGACCGGCACGATGACCGGCGATCTGCTCGTCGCCAACCGCTGCCCGAACGAGGGTCGCTCCGGCGCGGCCATCTACGTCGACGGCGGTGACCCGGGCCCCTCCCACGTGGTCGCCGATCACCTCACGATCGTCGGCCACGCGTGCCCTGACCTCCCCGACGGCGGGGCGATCCTGCTCGAAGCCGGCTCGACGATCGAGATCTCGGCGTCGATCCTGTGGGCCAACGGCACCGACGTGGTCGCCGTCGCCGGCGAGGAGTGGTCGATCGACGGCTCGACCACCAGCGCCGACGCCGATCCCCTGTTCACCGACCCGGTGGCCGGCGACTACTCGCTCCAGCCCGGCAGCCCCGCCGCCGGCCAGGGCGCGTTCCCCTGACCGGGAGATCCTGCGCATCGCGTACACCCGAGTTTTGGACTGCATCCGAGTACGGCGAGCCCCGCGTACGGGGCAACCGGTAGTCGGATGCGTCGGTCGTCGTCGCTGATCGGCGGGGCGCAGCACGGCGAGCTCGGCCCGCTCATCAGCGGTCAGCGACGAGCCCTGCACGCGTTCACTTCGAGCCTTGCCGACCCAGTTCCCGAGCTTGTTTTCGTTCACGCCGATCGACCGGGCAACATCCGCGATCGAGCGTTCCTCATCGAGGACCCTCGCGGCCGCATCACGCTGGAACTCCGGCGGATACTTCGACGTGTCCGCCCAACGGGGATGCTCAACCATCACCCCGCCGGCTTCGACGAACTGATGCCCAAAACGATCGCCAACGCCACCGTCGACCGGCTCATGTGTCCGTCGGACGGTGCGATGATGCCTGCGATGAGAACCGCGCACGGTGCTGACCAGTTGCGGGGTGCTGGCCGCGACGTCGAGCGGTGCCCTGCCGGTCGGTGCGGCTGGGCCGGGTGATCCGGCGGCCGGCCGAGATCGCGGGGTGCGCGGTCCTGCCGTCGGACGACATCTGGAACACCCCGGTCGACGGACTGCCCGTCGACTCCTCGTCCGACGCGTACATCGCGACGATCGGCGCCGACGACGGCCTCCACGCCGACTTCGGGTCGGGCGAGTACGACGGCGGCCCGATCGGCATCCCGTACGTCGTCGTGGCCGGGGATCAGGCCCCGGTCGACGTCAGCTTCCTGTACGTGGATGAGAGCGACCAAGTCCCGTACCGCGTGCCCACGATCTTCGAACGCGGACTCCATTGATCCTCGACGCAAGTCGTCCCGACGGAAGTTCTCGCCGCGGGCGACACCGCGGGCGATCCTCGAGTGATCTCACCCCCAGGAATCCCGAGACCTCGGCCTCGGTGCTGAGCTCATCAGCCCCGACCGCATCGGGGGCTCCGTGTCCTCGTCCGCTGGGTCGACCCGGGGCACAGTTCCGGTGATGAATGCATTCGTGCCTCGCGTAGCTTGGCGTGCATGGACACCACGTGGGCGGCGCGACCCGCGACGTCGATGAGCTGGCAGAGGACTGGCGGGCCGACCGGCCGGCACGGCAAGCGACGCGGTCTGGATCCCGAGGACTTCGCCCGGCTTGCCGGCGCCGGCTTCCTCGACGTAGCCGTAGTAGAACGTGTTGTCGCCGGCGACCACGTCCCGGAACGCCCCCGTTCCTCCGGCGGCGTAGAGCAACGGGTTGATGTATCCGACCCGGGTGCCCAACCGCTGGTTGATCCGGGCGATCAGGGCGGCCCACAGCGGCGCCGCCGAGCTGGTGCCACAGATGATCTTGGTGCCGGCGCCGGTCACCTGCACGAGGTAGCCGGTGCGCGGATCGGCGTTGGCCGCGACATCGGGAACGCCTCGCCCCGGCGATGCGCCGGCGTTGAGCGACCGCGGGAGCGCCACGTGCTCCTGCCACGGCGGCACCGGGAACAGCCGGCTGATGCCACCGCCGGTGGTCTGGCCCATGTCGGCCGACGTGTTCCACACCGTCTCGGCGACGATCGACGCACCGAGCGAGCTCAGCGTCGTGCCCCCGCACGCGATGACGTGCGGGCTCGACGCCGGGTAGTCGACCCAGGCCTCACCGTCGTGGAACGTCGTTGGGGTGCCGTAGTCGCCGGCCGAGCACACCACGGTGATCCCGAGCAGGGCGGCGTCGACGAGCACGTCCTCCATCAGGTCGACCATGCCCGGCGTCGCCATCCAGAAGCCCTCGGAGAGGTCCCAGCTCAGCGAGATCACCGAAGGTCGGTTCACCCGATCGTGGATCGCGGCATGGACCGTCTGGATGAACCCCTGGCCGGTGGTCTGCCCGAAGTAGCACACGAGTCGGGCGCCGGGTGCGGCACCGCCGACCACCTCGATGTCGAGGCAGACCTCGCCGTCGACCGGTTCGCTGATGCCGGGACGGTTGGCGCCGCCGGCGACCGCGACGTCGCGGACGTCGGGCACGGCGACGTCGATGAACTGCGAAGTACTGCTCGAGCGTGGCGCGGTCGTAGCCGCCACCGAGCTCGATGATCGCGACGCACTCGCCGGTGCCGTCGCTGCCAGCGGGGAAGTCGTCGAGCTCGGCGACCTGCGGGGGAGTCTTGACGCCGAGGGCGTCGAGCACGGCGAGGTCGCACGCTTCTCGGCAGACGCCACCGCATCGGCGGCGGCGCCCGTGTAGGTGCGGGCCGTTTCAGACGCAACAGACGATGCTGCGTGCACCGCGGTGCCGAGCGTCATCGCCTCGCGCAGCTGCCGCACGGGGTCGCCGTGACGCGGCAGCCCGCAACGACCGCCCGACCTGCTCGCCGACCGCGGCGACCGCTGGGTGCTCAGCGGAGCTCGGCGTTCGACCGATGCTGGAGCGCCGCCAGCTGCGTTCCCAGCCGGCCGGCCGGCGTGCGCGGCGCTGGCGCACCTCCTCGACCTGGGCGACATCGAACGTGCCGGGGTGCGAGGTCGGCGCCCGGGTTGCCATCGGCCGTTCGTCGAGGCCGAGACCCCCACGACGAGATCGGCGATCGGGGTCGGCAGGGTGATCGGCCCGTCGTGCCCCCGAAAGACGTCCTCGCCGAACGCGTAGCGCCGGAGGTTGACGCCGAACGCCCGGGAACACCGCGCGGCGATTCCGGCCAGCGTGACCGTGCGACGGGCGAGGTCGACACCGACGGTCTCCAACCCGTGGTCACGACCGAACTCGGTCACCGCTGCGGCGTCGGCGGGGCTGGCGCCGAACCTCGCCTCGAACTCCTCGGACGTGAGGTGGTGTCGCTGGCGGACCGACTGCCGACCGAGCTGTCGATGTCGGGGAGGGCAGGGCCATCGGGTCGCCGACGGAGCACGACGCCGACTTCGAAGCGGTCCGCGGGGTGGACGTCGCCGAGCACGGTCGCGCCCGGCATCGGCCAGTGCTCGGCGACGGTGGTCAGTCGTTCCGGGCGCGGGAGCGCAGCCACCCGCGGGACCCTAGTTCCCTTGGTCAGGTCGCTTCGTCGCTCCGCGTGCGAGCGCTGAGCGGCCGCATGTCGGTCCAGACCACCTCGATGTGGTCGAGGCACTCGGACTTGGTGCCGCGCGTTCCGATCGCCCGCCAGCCGTGCGGCACTTCGCGATCGGCCGGCCAGATCGAGTACTGCTCCTCGTGGTTGACGACGACCTCGTACACGGTGTCGTCTTCGCGATCCGTCATCGGCGGCCGACGCTAGTCAGGTTCCTGGGGCGGTGCCACCGGACGGCGGGCGACCGAAGTCGGTTGCACGTCCGCAGGCCCTGGGTCACAATGGTCGGAGCGTCGACGTCGACAGCGAAAGGTGGTGCCCTTTGAGCACGACAGGTCGCACCGTCGGCGACCGAAGCGGGGACGACGGCCAGATCTCGCTCGACCTGCCGACCGTGCTCCAGCGATGGGCGGTGACCGGTCAGGCCCTCATCGCGCGCCTGCAGATGTTGCAGCAGCTCGGCACGATCGCCGAGCTCGACGGGGGCGCCCGCCCCGGCCTGGCCGAGTACGACGCGGCCGTGGAGGCCTACCTGGCCAAGGTGTGGGGCATCTGGCAGCACGAGCGGGGCTTGGCGGCGCAAGGCGGTGGGGCTGAGGGCGGCGATCGCGCCGAGTCCCCTGGGCCGGCCGGCCAGCCGAACTTCGTCTCGCGGCTGGTGGACGACCCGTCCAGCCCTCCGTCCACGGTGCTGTTCGTCGGCTTCCCGGGCGATGCCGCCGAACCCGGCCATGTTCGCTTCTACGTCGATCCGGGTCTGTCGGCCTTCATCGAGGTGCCGGACGATGTGGTGCTGCACGCCCGCGACCTCCCGGCCAGCCACTCCTCGCTCGGCGGGCAGTACGTGTGGGTGCAACGTGAGGACGACGTGCTCGACCAGCTGCAGCGCGCGCTCGCCCACGCCGCCCGGCTGCAGCAACAGATCTGGACGTCCGGTGGCAACGGCGACGTCGCGGGCGCGCCGACCATGTCGCCGTTCGCTGCCGTCGCCGGCGAGACCGACGATCTCGAACCCTTCGGGGCCGGGATCGACGACGACGACATCCCGCTGCCCGCTGGTTGGCCGACGGCGACCAACTCGTGACCATCACCGCTCGATCGATCGAGGAGAACACATGAGCGACGTACCCACCCCTGTCGCTGCGGCGTCGGGTCCCGCCACGGCGGTGACGGCCAAGAAGTCCGCCGCCAGGAAGACGGCCGCCAAGAAGACGGCCGCCAAGAAGACGACGGCCGCCAAGAAGACGACGGCCGCCAAGAAGACGACGGCCGCCAAGAAGACGACGGCCGCCAAGAAGACGACGGCCGCCAAGAAGCCGGCCGCGGCGAGGACGGCGTCGACGGGATGACGGCGTCGGCGAGGAGGGCCGATGGACCGAGCGTGCCGCCTTCGGCCGAGTCCGACGCCGCGGCCCGAGAGCATCTACATCATGGCCGCGCTCGACGCAGCGTCCGAGCTGAGCGCAGATGTCGAAGCCGCCGGACGCCAGCTCGGGTCGCGCCTGCAGGCGATCGGCGAGCGCGAGGCCGCCACGGTGCCCGGCCCGGTGCTCGACGCGCTCGGCGCCGCGGCGCAATCCACCGACGTCGCCGACTTCCTGCGCGCCCACCAGGCGTACTCCGACGCGGTCCGCTCGGTCGTCGACGATGCGGTCGCCAAGTACAACGCGGCCGTCGGCGACTACGCGCATCAGCTGGAGGTGAGCTGGAAGGCGTCGCGCGAGCAGGGCGCCAAGCTGTTCGCCGACTACGTCACCGCGATCACCGGTCAGCTCCACGACACGCCCAGCGACCCGACCACGGTGGCGCAGGTCGGCTGGTCGCTGGTCGCGATGGCCCAGCTGGCGGCCGCGGGTCAGGCCGGGGGCTGAGCGCCGGCGAGACGCAGTGCGTCGTGACCGGCCCGTCGGGCGACGTCGTCCGTGCGCTCGGTCAGGAAGAAGTGGCCGCCCGGGAACGTCACCACCTCAGCCGACGCGGTTGAATGGCGGGTCCATCCCGCGACGTCGGCCGGGTCGACGACTCGGTCGTGGTCACCGGCGAACGCCACCAGCGGGATGTCGATCGGAGGACCTGGCGTCCACTCGTACGTCTCCACCGCTGTGAAGTCGGCGCGGAGCGCCGGCAGGACGAGGTCGACCAACTCGGGGTGCGCGAACACCTCCGGCGGGGTCCCTCCGAGCTCGCGAACGGCCGCCACGAACTCGGCATCGGGGAGCCCATGGATGTGCGGATGCGGATCGACCACGTCGGGAGCCCGCTGACCAGACACGATCAACCCCGCCGGCGGCACCAGACCGCGCGCCACCATCTCCCGGGTCAGCTCGTAGGCGACCGTCGCGCCCATGCTGTGGCCGAAGAGCACGAACGGCGGGTCGACGAACTCGGCGAAGACGTCGGCGAACTCACTGACGAGCGTGGCGATCCGGTCGTGGGGCAGGTCGGAGACCCGCCGCTCGCGCCCGGGGAGCAGCGCCGCCCGCAGCTCGACGGTTGGCGGCAGCCATGCCGGCCACGCACGGAACACCGACGCCGAGCCGCCGGCGAACGGGAACGCGACCAGCTGGACTTCGGGCGCGGTTCGTCCGCGGTCGACGGTGAACCAGGGACGGCTCACGGCGCGTCGACGGCGAGGACGAGACGGACGCGCTCCACGTCGCCCTCGTCGTGAGCGGCAAGCGAGTAGTACTCGATCTCGGCGTCGCCGGGATCCTCGGCCACGAAGATCAGCGTGTCGTCCTCGGCACGGATGTGACCACCGCGAGCGAAGACCTTCAGGTAGCGGTCCGGTTCGGTCGCGTCGGCCCCGCGGTCGCGCAGCGTGCGATTCGGCTCGACGGGCATCGAGTCACCGACCGCCAAGCGTTTGCGGCGGCGCACTCCCGCCGCCGGTCGAGCGGCGGTCGTCGCAGCGGGCGTCGGGCGGCCGGTGGGCCGGGCGGCGACGCGCCCCACGACCTGCCGCGAGATCAGGCGCGCCGGGATCGGCGCCGATCCGCCGCTCGAGACCCGGAGCACCAGGTTCCCCACCGCGACGAGCGCGTTCGTGCCGTCGGCGTCGACGAGTTGCAGGCCCGCCGGCGCGTCCACGTCCGGCACGAAATCGCGGGGAATCTGGAACGTCGCCAGGAGCTCGAGCAGCGTGTCGTGGGCGACCTCGCGCCGCGGGCACTCGTACGACTCGATGAGGAGGAGATCGTCGGCTGACCCGCCGGGCCGCTGCCACGTCGTGCGGCCGACGCAGATCCCGTTCGGGAGGTTCGCCCGTCGGGTCGACACGATGTGCCACTCGTCCACGTCGGGCTCGCGGACGCGGTAGTTCCAGACGAACAGCTGGTCACCGCCGACGTCGGCGGTCGGGAACCCGTCGCGCCCGATGGCTGCCTTCATGCGTGCCGCCCGTGTTGAGACCATGACGTGACTCCTCGTTCGTCGGGGATCGTTCAGATGACGAACCGGCGCTCACGGTTCTGGGGCTGGGGGCGGCAGATCAGTTGCCCGGCGGCCGTCGCCAGGAGCTGGCGGTACCGTTGCTGCCCGATACGCCCGAACTCCAGGCTGGCGGGCACGATCGGCTGGAACGTGCCGGGCAGCAGGCCGGCGAGGCAGGCGTCGTACACGAGGTCGTCGACGTCGCAGTCGCCGGTCCAGGCCACCTCGTGGTAGTTGAACACCCCCGCCCCGCACACCGGCCGGAACGACCGCTGGCCGATCAGCTGGGCCGGGTTGACCGGGAATGGCTGGAGTGCATCGAACATCTGCGACTGCCAGAGATCGCACCCGAGGGCGTTGGCGAAGGACGACACGATCGTGGCGCAGTCGGAGCAGTTGACGTTGCGGCCGTTGCCCGGCAGTCCGGCGAGCCGCTCGAGGAACGCCGTGCAGTCGAAGGCCATGAACGAGTAGTTGGGAGGCGCTCCGAAGTTGCAGCTGTACGAGATGGCGCTCGTCCCGAGCGCGTACACGCTCCAGGTGACCGCGACGGCGACCGATGCGGTGTCGTGCAGCCCCGGTGCCCAGGCGCACGCCCAGTCGAGTACGTCGGTCCACGGCAGCTGGGTGTTGCGATCGTCGTACGGCAGCTGCAGCCAGGGCTGGGTCGGAACGTCGAGCAGCCCGTACACCCGGTGCGACGTCGTCGTGATCGGGTGCCACGCATCGGTCGGGCCGTCCCGGTACTGCCAGTCCCAGCTGACGAGGTACACGCCGACGCCACGGTGCTGGAACGGCGGGTTGGCGAGCTCGAACTCGACGAACGGTGCCTCGCCGTCCGCCGCGAAGTCGACGGCGCGAGCGCGGACCGAGCCGAGTGCCCCGGCGTGGTGATCCCAGAGCGACCGCAGCGACACCTGGTCGAGCCCGACCAGCCAGGGCATGCCGGCCGCGAGCAGGTTGATCGGCGCCGGGCTCGGTCGGGCCCGCACCTCGGCCGACCGCCCTGCGTGCTCGGGGCTCGAGAGCCGCACGCGGATCGTGATGACCTCGCCGAGGGTGGCACCGATCGCGTACACGACCCGCGACGGCTCGAACTGCCCCTGCTGCCACTCCGGAACGGTGACGAACTCGGTCGAGTTGCGGCGGACGTTGAGCGCACTCCGGCGCGACGACGTGGGATCGTGGTTGAACTCGATCGCGAGCACCCGCATCACTCAGCCCCGTTCCCCTCGACCTCGCTGTTGCGCCGACGCCCATCACGCCGCACGGTTGCGATTCGGTCGATGTTCGGCGTCGTACCGGTACGACTGTCGATCAGCGCCGCGAGCGACTCGATCGTCGGATGGTCGAAGACCTCGCGCAAGGCGACGTCGGCCTGCAGGTCGCGCTGGATGCGCGACAGCACCTGGGTGGCGCGTAGCGAGTGGCCCCCGAGCTCGAAGAAGTCGTCGTGAATGCCGACCGATGTCGCCCCGAGCACCTCGCACCAGACGGCGGCGATGTGGCGCTGCGTCGGCGTCGCCGGTTCCGCGCCTTCACGCTGCTCGTCGACTACCCCGCGGGCCGGGTCGGGAAGCGCTCGGCGGTCGATCTTGCCGTTGCTGTTGAGGGGTAGCGACGCCAGGACAGTGATCGACGATGGTCGCATGTAGAGCGGGAGCTCACGCCGGAGCAGCGCGGCGAGGTCGTGGGCCAGATCGGGCGCGGGGTCGGTGTGGTCGTCCGCCTGGTCGGGTGCGACGTAGGCCACCAGCTCGCTGTCACCGTCGTGGGCCGCGCGGATCACCACCGCGCAGGCCGCGACACGGGGGTGGGACATCACCACCCGCTCGATCTCGCCGGGTTCGATCCGGAACCCCCGCAGCTTGATCTGCTCGTCGACGCGACCGACGAACTCGATCCCGCCCGGCGTGGCGACGGACGCGATCGCCGGTGCGGTACAGCCGGTCACCTGTCCCGGTCGGATCGGGGACGAAACGTTGCGGCCGTGACGCCTGGTCGGCCCAGGTAGCCGTGCGCCACGCCGATGCCCCCGACATACAGCTCGCCGACGGCGCCGATGGGTGTCGGGCGCATGCACCGGTCGAGCACGTGGACGGAGGTGTTCGCGATCGCCCGCCCGATCGGAACCGTGACGGCGTCGTCGGCGACGACGGTCGATCTCGTGCCACGTCGCGAACGTCGTGGTCTCGGTCGGTCCGTACACGTGGAGCAACCGGCGCGGCGGGCCGGCATCGCGGATCCGCCGCACCCACTTCGGATCGACCGCCTCGCCGCCGAACAGCACGACGTCGACGGTGGCAAAGGCCGCCGGACGCTCGGCAGCGATCCGGTTGAGGAGCGCGGTCGTGACGAACGCGACCGTGATCGATCGCTCGGCGAGGAACCGTGCGAACCGGTCGGGCCGCAGCGCGGTGTCCTCGATCGACCCCGACCAGCCGAGCGCCGTTGAGCAATGCACCCCAGATCTCGAAGGTGGCGGCGTCGAACGAGCAGTTCGACAGGTGGACGATCCGGTCGTCGGGCCCGATCTGCAGGTAGTCGGCGCCGAGTACGAGCCGATTGATCGCCTGGTGGGGCACGACGGTGCCCTTGGGTTCGCCGGTGGAGCCCGACGTGTACATGACGTAGGCCGCCTCGTTCGGACCGCGACGTACGGGCGGCGCTCGTCGCGGCCGCGGGGCTGGCCTGGCCCTCGACCGGCACGAACAACACACTGGCCCCGAGATCGTCGATGACCGGGTCGTGCTCGGCCGGCGCCAGGATCAGCGACGCGCCGGTGTCGCCGAGGATCGCCCGCAGTCGCGACGCCGGATTGCTCGGGTCGAGGGGTACGTAGACCGCGCCGGCTCTCAGCGTGGCGAGCAGGGCGATCACGAACTCGGGCGAGCGCTCGGCGAACACCCCGACCCGATCGTCGACGTCGACGCCGGCATCGACGAGCCGTTGGGTGAGTGCTTCGGCCGCCGCGTCGAGCTCGCGGTACGTCCAGGTGCGGTCGCCGAACTCCAGGGCGATGTGGTTGGCGTGGGCCGCCGCCGAGCGCTCGAAGTTCTCGTGGACCGTTCGTGGGGCGAGGCATCGGGGAGGCGAATGCCACCCGTCGATGACTGCGGCGTCGGTAGGCGTGAGTGTTGGGAGCTCGCGGAGGAGTCGGTGGGGTTCGCCGCCCAGCGCGACGAGCATCATCTCGTAGCGCTCGGCCAACCGCTCGACGGCCGAGCGGTGCAGGTGGCGCTCGTCGAACAGCACGCGGAGCCTGAGTCGCTCCCCGGGCACGATCACGGCACTCAGCGGGTAGTTCGTACGCTCGGCGAACGTTGCCGGTGCGGCCCCGTCGCCGTTGCGGGCCACCGCGATCGGGTAGTTCTCGAACGCGACGATCGAATCGAACAGCGGCGTGCCGGCGGGGAGCCCGCCCCAGCGATGCACGTCGACGAGCGGCGAGTACTCGAACTGCCGCGCCTCGACCATCCGCCGCTGCACGTCTCGCAACCACCCCGCCACGGTGGCGTCGGGGTCGATGCGCAACCGGAGCGGGATCGTGTTGATGAACAATCCGACCATCTGCTCGACGTTGTCGAGCTCGCCGGGCCGGCCCGACACGGTGATCCCGAACGTGACGTCGTCGGACGCGGTCGACAGACCGAGCGCGAGCGCCCAGGCGGCCTGCGCCACGGTGTTGAGCGTGACTCGGCTCTGGGCGGCGGCGCGCTCAGCGGCCTCGGTGGCGGCGAGGGAGACGACCGCCTCGTGATCGGCGAACGCCCCGGTGCTGGTCGTGCCGTCCGACCAGAGCGGGGTGGGACCGCCCGCACCTCGGAGCGTTTCGCGCCAGTGCCGTTCGGCCGCATCGAGGTCCTGCGACTGGAGCCAGAGGAGGTAGTCGCGGTAACGCCCCGCCGGGGGCAGCTCGGGGTACCTCCCCGCGAGCCCGCTGGCGGTACGCCGTGCCGAAGTCGCGCAACACCAGCTGGAGGCTCCAACCGTCGAGGATCATGTGGTGGAAGCTGAGGACGAGGGCCACGTCGCCCGGTCCGCTGCGCACCAGCGCGACACGGAACAGCGGCGGTCGCTCGAGGTCGAACCCCCGGGCTCGGTCCGAGGCCTGCACGTCGGCGAGCCGCCTCGGACCCGGTCGGCCGGATGCGTCGAGGAGGTCGATCGCGTCCACGCTCATCGGCGCGTCGGCGTGCACCACCTGCACGGGGCTCGCGATTCCGCTCCAGTGGAACGAGGTGCGCAGCGTGTCGTGATGATCGGCGACGTCCTGCCAGGCACGCCGGAACGCCGGCCACGCGACGGCACCGGCGAACGGGACGGTGATCTGCTCGACGTACAGCTGCGACTCCGGCTCGAGCAGGGCGTGGAACAGCATGCCTTGCTGGAGCGGGGTCAGGTCGTAGACGTCGCGAACGGTCACCGTCACGTCAGCCGCCCTCCCCGTTCGATGGGTGGTTCAGCCGCGCGAACACGGTGTCGAGGTCGCGTTGGGCGACGCCGGCGGCCGGGAAACGAGACCGTTCCGGCGCTGCGCCGTCGAGGTCGGCGACGGCTCGGCGCAGTTCGGTGCACACGTCGTCGGCCAGGGCGCGGATCCCGGAATGGTCGTGAAGCTCGCGGCTGTAGCTCCACCGGAACGTCAGCCGCTCGCCGACCACGCTGGCGTCGACCTCGATGAGGTGGGCGCGCACGCCGTCGGGATGGCGCATCGGTCCCGCCGGCTCGGGCGCCGCGTGGATCATGCCGTCGCCCGCTGCGTCGCCATGGCCGCCGAACTGGCCGAGGTAGTTGAAGCTGATCGGCCGCGGCGGGAGCGCAGCGAGCTGGGCCCGAACACCGGGATCAGGCGAGAGGTAGCGCAGGACGCCGAAACCGATCCCACGATGAGGGCGGGTGGCGAGCGTGGCGCCGATCGACCGCGCCGACTCGGCGAATGTCTCATCGTGCTGCACGGTGCAACGCGCCGGAGAGATCGCCGTCAACCATCCGACGGTCCTCGACACGTCGAGGTGCGGTGCAAGCTCCTCACGGCCGTGGGCCTCGACGTCGATGCTGATCGTGTCGCGCCCGCACCACCGGGTCACCGTCCGCACGAGCGCCGCGACGAGCACGTCGTCGACGTGGCCGCCGATGATGCCGGGCACGGTCGTGAGCACCGCTCGTGTGGTCGATGGGTCGAGATCGGCCTCCACGAGGTCGACGTCGCGAACGCGGTTGCTGCCGCTGTCGTGGACGGGGATCGCGACGGTGTCGGCGTCGGCCTGTTCGTTCCACCATTCGAGCTCGTCGAGCGTCGCCGGCGCCACGGCGTGCTCGAGGAGGTGCTGGGCCCAGTCCCGCACCGAGCTCGTCTTGGTCGGCAGCGAGACGGTGCCGCCGCCGACGAGCTGTGCGTACGCGACCCACAGGTCCTCCAGCAGGATTCGCCACGACACGCCGTCGACGACGAGGTGATGCACGGCCAGGAGTAGCCGTGCCGGCCGGCCGGCGCCGAGGTCGGCGAGCGCGGCCCGAACGCACCGCCCGCCTCCGATGTCGAGCCCGTCCTCGATCGAACCCGCCCACGCCTCGACGAACGACGCCCGTTGTGCCGGAGCGACGGCGGTGGCGTCGTATCGCTCGAGGTCGACCCGGCCGGTGGTGAACGCCGCCCGCCAGCCGTCGTCGGTCGGCTCGAACCGGAGGCGCAGCGCGTCGTGGTGCTCGACGACGGCGTCGATCGCGGACGCCAGAACACCGGGATCGATTCCGTTCGGGAGCTCGAGCATCACCGACTGGTTGAAGTGGTCGAGACCCGGCGCGCCACGCTCGAGGAACCAGAGCTGCGCCGGGAGCAGCTCGGTGGAGCCGGTCATCACCCCCTGCTCGGCGACGATCTCGGTGGGCCTCGTCACGTATGGCGCGAGCTCGCCGATGGTCTGGTGCTCGAACAACTGCTTGGCCGTGAACGAGAGTCCGGCGCTGCGAGCCCGGGCGATGATCTGGATGCACTGGATCGAGTCGCCGCCCAGCTCGAAGAAGTTGTCGTTGACGCCGACGGCATCGACGCCGATGACTGCCGCCCAGATGTCACACAGCGCCGATTCGACCTCGTCTCGGGGTGCGATGAACTCCTCCGCGACGGCCGAGCGATCGGCGTCGTGCCGCGGCAGGGCGTCGCGGCGCACCTTGCCGTTCGGGGTGAGAGGGATCTCGTCGATCAGCACGAACGACGACGGCACCATGTAGTCCGGGAGGCGCCCGCCGAGGTACTCGCGGAGCCGGGGCACCAGCTCGGACGCCAACGACGCGTGCCGTGGATCGTTCGCGACCGCAGCGCGCCCCTGCCATCGCTCGCCCGGCGGGGGCATCGGCATCGGTGCCACTCCGCGTGCCGATGTGAACGTGACGTCCATGGTGTGCGCGGCACCCGAGGCCGAAGGCCGGAGCACGATTCCGCGACCGCTCGCCTCGGCGATCGCGATCAGGTCGCGGTGGCGCACGGTCGGTCCGGCGGTGTCGTCGCACGCCGAGCGGATGTCGCCGACCCGTACCTCCGGCCCGGCGTCGTGCAGCAGTTCGACGGCGCGCGTCTGGGCGACGACCCGATGATTCGGCACGTCGCGGACGTGGATCTCGCCGACGGTGCCGAGGGTCATGGCGGCCAGTGCGTCGACCGACAGCTCGTCGCCGACCCAGTCGAGCACGGTGACGTCCCGGGCTTCGGGCGGCGCGTCGTCGCCCACGGTGAACACCACGTCGTACCGGTAGCGGAACAGCTCGTTGTCGACGTCGCCGGACTTCCAGGTCGCGACCATCCGCGTCGTGGGCACGTGCGCGTCGGCGACCTCCTCGAAGAAACGTGGATCGAGTGCGAGCTCGCGCTCCTCGCCGACCCGTCGCAGAGCGGTGGCGAAGACGTCGGTCGCCGGCGTCTGGTCGTCGGCGTTCGCGAGCGCGACCTCGACGTGCAGGGCCTCCAGATGGCGAAGGCTGCGGACGTCGCCGACGAACAGGTGACCGCCTGGCGCGAGCCGGTCGAGGGCCTTGGCGAGCACGTCGCGGGCGTAGTCGGCCGAAGGGAAGTACTGCACCACCGAGTTCACGACGACCGCGTCGAACGGTCCGTCGATGCCGTCGAGATCATCGGCGGGGCGGTGATGCAGCGCAACGGCCGCGTGCCGAGGCCCGCGGCCTCGATCTCCCGACGCACGCGCGTCGACGACCGTGCCGGAGAGATCGGTCGCGACGTAGCAGTCGACCTCGGGGGCGATCCGGAACAGCAGCAGACCCGTGCCGGCGCCGATCTCGAGGACGCGGCGTGGCCGCACAGCGAGGATCGGTTCGACGGTCGCGTCGAGCCAGGCCTCCATCTCGACGCGAGGAATCGGGGCGCCGGTGATGCTGCTGTTCCAGCCGCGGAAGTCTCGGCGGACGTTGCCGGCCGCCGAGCCGCTGTACAGGTCGTCGTAGAGCTCGCGCCAGTTCGCGAGCAGGTCCGACCCGGGTTCGGGCCCGATGTCGCCGCACCCCTCGGCCGGAACGATGTACGCCGCGAGCCGGCGCCCCTCGTCGGCCTGGTGAGCGACGACCACGGCCTGCCGCGACGGCGGGGTGGTCCGCGAGCACGGTCTCGATCTCGCCCGGCTCGACCCGGAAGCCGCGGATCTTGACCTGGCGCGTCGAGGCGGCCGAGGAACTCGAGCACGCCGTTCGGCGCGCCACCGCACCAGGTCGCCGGTCCGGTAGAGGCGCTCGCCCGGGTTCGGTCGCGCACGGGTCGGGCACGAAGCGCTCGGCGGTCGGTGCCGGGTCGTCCGAGGTAGCCCCGGGCCAGCCCGTCGCCGCCGATGTACAGCTCGCCGGGCACCCCCACCGGGCCGGCTGGAGACGGTCGTCGACCACGACGACGTTGGTGCTGTCGATCGGGCGACCGATCGGGATCGCGCGCCCTCGCGGCCGCGGCCGGTCGACCTGGTGGCAGCAGGTGAAGGTGGTGTTCTCGGTCGGCCCGTAGCCGTTGACGAGACCGGCTCCGGGAGCGCGGCGAGCACGCGCCGGACGTGCGGCCGGCGACATCACGTCGCCGCCCGAGAGCAGTTGACGGACGCCGGCCAGCGCGTCGCGAGCTGATCGCTCGACGAGCTGAAGTGGAAGAGGCCAGCGGTCAGCCAGAGCGTGGTCACCCCGTGCGCGCACGAGGGCAGCGCGCAGCTCGGCCAGGGTCGAGCGGGCCGGCCGGCGACGATCACGAGCCGGCCGCCGTTGAGCAGCGGCTGCCCCAGATCTCGAAGGTCGAGGCGTCGAAGGCGAGCGGGGCGAGCAGGAGCAACGTCTCGTCGGCGCCGAGATCGGACGTAGTCGGCGTCACGCACGAGACGCACGACCGCCCGGTGCGGGCACGCATCACGCCCTTGGGCTCGCCCGGTCGAGCCCGAGGTGTACATCACGTACGGCGAGGCTCGTCGGGGCCGTTGGCGGCTGCGGCGAGTCGGGCTCGGCGTCGTCGTCGGCCCAGTCCGTGTCGAGCCGGACCAGCTGCCCCGGGAGCGCCGGCAGCGCCGGAGCCGATCGAGGTCGTCGTCGGTCGAGGCCACGACGGCGCCCCGGCGTCGATCGAGCAGGAAGCGAAGGCGTTCGGCCGGGGTCGGTCGGGTCGACCGGCACGTAGGCGCCGCCGCTTTCAGGATCGCCAGGATCGCCACGACCATCGTCGATCGATCTGGTCGACGCGACGCCGACGATCGTCCCCGCGCCCGACCCCGGCTCGGCGCGGAACCGCGCGAGCTGCCTTCGCCCGTCGCCAGAGCTCCGGTACGTGAGCTGTTCGATCTCCGCAGACCACGGCGATCGCGTCCGGCGATCGGTCGGCCTGGGCCTGCGAAGAGCTCGTGCGATCGTGTCATCGCTCGGTGTCGCGCTCGGTCACGCGCCTCCACCGGGCCAGCGACCGCACGCTCGGCCGCCGTCACGAGCGGCACGTCGTCGATGCGCGGCCCGGGGTCGGCGACGATCGCCGCGAGCACGGCTCGAGCAGTGCTCGACCATCCGCTCGATCCGATCGTGATCGAACAGGTCGGTGCTGTACTCGATGATCGCCGACGAGTCCGTCGGCACCGTCGAGCATGATCGAGGCGGCAGGTCGAACTTGGCCGGCCGACCGCTCCACGTCGAGCCGGCTGAAGGCGCAGGCCGCCGAGGCCCTGACCGTCGCCGCCGGCATCGCTGCGGAGTGCGAAGCATCGCCTGGAACAGCGGGGTTGCGGCTGAGATCGCGCTCCGGGTGCGAGCTCCTCGACGAGCTTCTCGAACGGCAGCGTCCTGATGCGCGTAGGCCTCGACGCGCGGTGCGCCGCACGCGCTCGATCAGCTCGTCGAAGCGTGGGATCGCCGACGAGGTCGACGCGCAGCACGAGGGTGTTGACGAAGAAGCCGATCAGGTCCTCGAGCTCGCGCGCGGGTCCGGTTCGGCGATGGGCGAGCCGACCACGACGTCGTCCTGGCGGCAGTAGCGGTGCAGCAGCACGTCAGCCCGGCGAGGAGGGTCATGAAGAGCGTGACGCCGCGCTGCTGCGCCAGCGGCGCTTCAGCGCCGCCGCGACCGCCGGTGGCACGACGAACCGGTGACGTGCGCCGACGTAGGCTGAACGTCGCCGGCCGCGGGCGATCGGTGGGCAGGTCGAGCAGGCGGGAGGTCGGCGAGCTGCTCACGCCAGTAGCCGATCTGCGCGCTCGAGCATCTCGCTCGGCGAGCCACGACCGCTGCCACGCCGCGTAGTCCGCGTACTGGATCGGCAGCGCGGGAAGCGGGTTGGGGCGCCCCGTCGAGATCGCCGCGTAGATCGCCGAGAGCTCGCGGGAGAACACCGACGTCGACCAGCCGTCGCAGACGATGTGGTGGACGGCCAGGAGGAAGACCCAGTCGTGAGAACCCATGCGCAGCAACGAGGCGCGCAGGAGTGGTGGGTGCGAGAGATCGAAGGCGTGGCGTGAGGACTCGAGGGCGAGCCGACGGGTCTCGCTGGCGCGAGCGTCGGCGTCGAGACCCGAGAGATCGACGACAGGGAGCTCGACGTGCACCTCGGCGACAGCGGTCTGGAACACGTGGCCGTCGACCTCGTGGAACGCCGTGCGGAGCACCTCGTGGCGCCGCACGATCTCGTTCAGCGTCGTCTCGAGCGCACCGGGATCGATGGCCGATCGGAGGCGGATCGCCGAGCTCTCGGTGTAGAACGGGCTCTCGGGCACGAGCTGCTGGAGGAACCAGAGCCGTTGCTGGGCGTAGGACAGTTCGGTCGGGCTCGACGCCGTTCGCGGCGTGATCGGACTGCCGACGTGCGCCGCGGCGGGCGGGCGCGAGAGCCGACGGCGGAGCAGCTCCCGCCGTGCGTCGCCCGGTGCGGATTCCTCGGCCGCCCGGATCGCCTCGCCCGACCGCGGTGGCGTGCCCTCGCTCGTCATGACCGGAGCTCGCGATGCACCTCGTCGTCGCTCATCGATGCGATCTCGGTCACGATCAACTCCTCGAGCCCAGCTGCCATCTCGCCCAGCTCGGGTCGCTCGAAGACCATCGTGAGCGGCATCTCGACGCCGAATCGTCCCCGCACGAGCGAGACGAGCCGCGTCGCCAGCAGCGAGTGGCCGCCGAGGTCGAAGAAGTCGTCCTCGACACCCACGCGCTCGACATCGAGCAGCTCGGCCCACACCTCGGCCATCTGCTGCTGCGCCTCGGTCGACGGCGCCACGTACTGCGCGGTCGGAGACGGCCGGAGCGCCCATGCGAGGCGAGTGCCGAGCGGTCGATCTTGCCGTTCGACGTCAGGGGGAGCGACTCGACGAGCACGAACGTGGCGGGCACCATCTGTTCGGCCAGATGCCGGCGGGCGTGGGCCCGCAACGTCGGCGACGTCGGCGTCACTCCGGACGAACGCGACGAGGTGGCCGCCGTCCGCCGCCGCATCGGTCCACAGCACAGCCGCCTGAGAGACGCCGGGATGATCGAGGAGGGCGCGCTCGACATGTCCCAGCTCGACGCGGACCCCTCGCACCTTCACCTGGTGGTCGCGTCGACCGAGGAACTCGATCGTCCCGTCGCGCCGCCACCGCCCTCGGTCGCCCGTGTCGTACATGCGTGCCCCGGGCCGTCGCGAGAACGGGTCGGGAACGAACGACGCCGCGGTGAGCGCCGGTCGGCGGTGGTAGCCGCGCGCCACGTTCGCGCCGGCGGCGAAGATCCGGCCGGGCACCCCAACGGGTACGGGCACCCCGCGATCGTCGAGGATGTGGATGCGGGTGTTCGCGATCGGGCGCCCGATGGTGACCCAGCCCGACCCCGGCGTCACGGTTCCGGCGGTCACGTCGCCGGCGATCTCGGATGATCCGTAGAGGTTGACCAGCTCACGGCCGGGCAGGAACTCGCCGAACCGCTCGGCGAGAGCGGGCGTGAGCACCTCGCCGCTCGTGAACCAGCGCTCGAGCCGGGGGAGTTCGAGGCCGATCTCGCGCCCGCTGTCGAGCAGCGCTCGCAGCAGCGACGGCACGACGAGCAGCCGGGTGACACCGTGGTGGGCGAGGGCATCGACGAGCGCTGCGTGGATCGCGCGCCGTGTCGTCGGTCAGCACCACGGCCGGAACGCCGGCCAGCAGCGGCCCGAACGTTTCCCAGATGCTGTCGACGAAGCTCGGCGCCGTCTTCAGCGCGAGCACCTCGCCCGCCTCGAACGGGAACGCCTGCCACATCCAGGCCAGCCGGTTGTGGATGCCACGATGCTCGACCATGACGCCTTTCGGGTGCCCGGTCGAACCCGATGTGTAGATGAGGCACGCGATGTCGTGGGCGCGCGGCCGCATCGCACGATCGCGCGGGCGCGGCTCGACACGCCCCGGCGCGTCGACGTGGACGACGGTGGTCGTGCCGGCGATCCGGTCGGCATGCCGTGACGCGGTGACCACCATCGACGCACCGCTGTCGCCCAGGATGTGGTCGAGGACCCGCTGCGGAGAACCCGGGTCGAGCGCGACCCAGGCCCCGCCGAGCGTGACGATCGCCAGCTGAGTCGCGATCGCGTCGACGGATCGCTCGAGGCACACGCCCACCACCGATCCGGGTGAGAAGCCTCCGGCGAGCATTCGGTCGCCGATCTCGCGCGCGCGGGCGTCGAGCTCGCCGTAGGTCCAGCGACGGTCGCCCTCGACGAGCGCAATCGACCTCCGCGTGCGAGCGACCTGGCGCGTCCCAGAGGTCGGCGAGGGTGAGCGGCCCGTCGACGACGAGGTCGGGTCCGATGGCGAGCTCGGCCAGCTCGGCGCGATCAGCGCTGGTGACGATCGGCAGTCGCGACACGGGCGTGTCCGGCGCATCGATCGCAGCCCGCGTGAGGACGACGTACTGGTGCGCCATCGGCCCGCACGGTGGCGGGGTCGAAGAGGTCGCTGCAGTACTCGATCTTCCCGCGAATCGCGCCGCCGTCGTCCCACAGATGCAGGAACAGATCGAGGATCGCCGTCGTGCGTCGCACCGCGACGTGGTCGTGCGGTGCGCCCGTGGCGCCGTCGGTGTCGAAGTACTGGAACATCACCTGGAACAGGGGGTGCCGGGCCAGGTCGCGGACGGGCTGGAGCTCCTCGACGAGACGTTCGAACGGAACGTCCTGGTGGGCGAACGCCCCGACGACCACGTCGCGTGTCCGGGCGACCAGCTCACGGAACGTGGGGTCGTCGGCGAGGTCGACGCGCACGACGAGGTTGTTGAGGAAGCAGCCCACCAGGTGCTCGAGCTCGGGCCGGTCGCGACCGGCGATCGGAACTCCCACCACGATGTCGGTCTGGTCGGCGTAGCGGGCGAGCAGACTCGCCCACACGGCGAAGCCGACCATGAACGTCGTGACGCGCTCGCCACGGGCGAACTCGGTCAGCCGGGCGCACACGCCGGCCGGAATGACGAAGCGCTCGTCGCCGCCGCGGTACGAGAACGTGGCCGGGCGGGGGTGATCGGTCGGCAGTTCGACGATCGACAGCCCAGCGAGGTGCTCCTGCCAGTAGCCGAGCTGCCGCTCGACGGCGGCCGACCGCTCGTCGGAGCGTTGCCAGATGGCGTAGTCCGCGTACTGGATGGGCAACTCGGGGAGCTCCACCCGCTCGCCCGTGACCAGGCACCGGTACAGGATGGACAGCTCGCGACCGAACACCTGCATCGACCAGCCATCGGTGATGATGTGGTGCATCGCGAGCACGAGGACGTGGTCGTCGCGGGCGAGCCGCACCAGGGTCGCCCGCAGCAGCGGGCAACGTGGTCAGGTCGAACGGCGTCGTCGCCCGTTCGAGGACGATCCGATCGAGCTCGTCGTCGCGGCGGGCCGGCGCGACGACGGCGAGATCGACGAGCTCGAGCGGCACCCGGGTCGAGGGCGCGATCCGCTGGAGCGGTCTGCCGTCGACGTTGGCGAAGCTCGTCCGGAGGATCTCGTGACGATCGGCAACGGCACCGAGGCTCATCTCGAGCGCCCGCGCGATGGATGGCGCCACGGAGCCGGAACGCCGACGTCTCGACGTAGAACGGGTTGCCGGGAGCGAGCCGGTCGAGGAACCACAGGCGTTGCTGGGCGAACGACAGCGGGAGCTCGTCCGGCCGGTCGGCGCGTGCGATGGCACCGTTGCACGCGCCTGACGTGCGGGCGAGCTGATCAACCGCGGACATGTTCGACTTCCCGCTCGCGGTCGCCGCCGGTGGCGGGTGCGTCGCTGCCGCCGGCGGTGGCGATCTCGGCCGCGCCACCGATGTCGACGGCGAGTCGGCTCGACCCGCGCAGCGCCGACGCCATCGCCACGATCGTCGGCGCGTCGAAGACGAGCTGGAGTGGAACGTCGGTGTCGAGCACGCTGCGCAGGCGGGCGGCGAGGCGAGCGGCGAGGAGCGAGTGCCCGCCGAGCTCGCCGAAGAAGTCGTCGTGCGTGCCGACGGCATCGACACCGGTCACCGCCTGCCACACCTCGACGAGCAGCTCCTCGAGCCGGTCGATCGGCTCGACGAACGGGGTGACCCGGGCGCTGCGGTGGAGGCTCGGGGTCGGGAGCGCCGTGCGGTCGATCTTGCCGCTCGGGAGCGTCGGGAGCTCGGGCATGACGACGAAGCGTGCGGGCGTCATGTATTCGGGCAACCGTCGTTCCAGCTCCGAGCGGATGCGCGGGATCAACGTCGCCGCCAGCGAGCCGCGTTCGGGTTCGTTCGACCGTGGCGCCGACGGATCGCCGTCCTCGGCCCGGAGGCCCGGCGGCTCGACGCCCGGGCGGCAGAACAGCGCATCGAGGCGGCCCGGTACGTCGCCGATCGACGGCCGCAGGGTGAGTTCGCGTCCCGCCTGCCGCGCGATGTCGCCGAGTGCGACGTCGTCGAGCGCGTCGCCGACGCCGCGCGCCGGTTCGTGGCCAGCAGTGAACGTCTCCAGCGGACCGTTCACCAGCGCGTCGGGGATCCCCGAGACGATCACGACGTCAGCGGCAGCGTCGACGACCGACGCCGCAAGCCGATCGGCGTCGAGCTGGTGGCGTCGCCAGTCGAGCCCGATCACCGTCGGCGGCGTCGTCGGTTCTGGGGCCGAGGCGGATCACCGCATCGAAGCGGAAGGCGCTCATCTCGGTGACGTGCCCGTTGCGCTTCACGAGCACCTCGCACCGCGCCGGTCCGTGGCGCTCGGCGATGTCGATGAAGAACTCCGGTGACAGGACGAGCTCCTCCTCCTTGCTCACGGCGTCGTCGATCCGCCGCCGCAGCTCGTCGACCGGTTCGGAACCATCGGATCTCGCCGCCTCGACCGCGGCGTGGAACGCCGGGAGCAGGGGGAGCGAGCGCACGTCGCCGACGAACAGCGCACCGCCCGGGCGCAGGCACCGGAGTGCGTCGTCGAGGACCTGTTCGAGGTAGCGCGCCGACGGGAAGTACTGCACGACCGAGTTGAGGACCACGACGTCGAAGTCCTCGCCGCAGAGGTCGTCGAGGGCGTGGGCGGGACGTTGGAGCAGCTCGACCGAGGGCATCGAGCCGCGCACGACGTGCTCGTCGACGTACCGGAGCGCGGGCGCAGAGAGGTCGATCCCGACGTAGCGGTCGGTCTCGGGTGCGATGCGGCTCAGGATCATCCCGGTGCCGCACCCGATCTCGAGCACGCGACGCGGCTGGAGCGCGAGGATGCGCTCGACGGTCTGATCGCGCCACGCCGCCATCGCGCTCGCGGTCGATGCAGCGGCCGGTGAAGCTGCTGACCCATCCGATCGCGTCGAGGTCGTCGGGGTCGTCGCGGTCGAGCCGGTCCGCTTCGTCGCCGGTCGGGGTCTCGGAGAGCGGCCCGTAGATCTGCTCGTAGATGTCCTCCCACCGGTCGAGCACCTCCTGCTCGGCCTCGTCGACATCGTCGCTCGCCGATCCGGCGGCAGGCTCCGGCGCGACGTACGCGACGATCTGGTCGTCGTGCACGGCGGCGGCCGCCCGGCGGACGCCCGAGCACGCCTCGACCGCCCGCTCGACCTCGGCGAGCTCGATGCGGAACCCCCGCACCTTGACCTGCAGGTCGTTGCGGCCGAGGTACTCGAGGTCGCCGTCGGTCCGGAACCGAGCGAGGTCCCCGGTGTCGTAGAGGCGAGCACCGGGGACGTCACCGAACTCGTCGGGGACGAAGCGCTCGGCCGTGAGCCGCGGCTGACCGAGGTAGCCGAGCGCCAACCCCTGGCCGCTCAGGTGCAATCGACCGGGCACACCGATCGGCGTCGGTCGCCCCGATCGGTCGAGCACGACTGCGCCGGTGCCGGCGATCGGACGGCCGATCGAGACGCTTCGCCCCGACCCCGGGCGGCACCGGTGGAACGTGGCGTCGATCGTGGCCTCGGTCGGCCCGTAGAGGTTGACCAGCGGTACGTCGAACATCGCCCCGAAGTGGTCGCGGAGCTCGTCGGGGAGTGCCTCGCCACCGCTGAAGACGACGCGCAGCGCGTCGGCGGCCAGGAAGTCAGGCTCGTCGAGCAGCGCCCGCAGCAGGCCGGGCACGACCTGCAGCACCGTGATCCGGTGGTGCCGTACGGCCGCCGCGATCTCGGCCGGGTCGCGCTTGGCGGCGGTGCCGAGCAGCACGAGCTGTGCTCCGGCCATCATCGGAGCCCAGAACTCCCACACCGACGCGTCGAAGATCGGTGTCGTTCGTTGCAGCACCCGGTCGTGCGGGGCCGAACTCGAACTCGGACAGCATCCACGCCATGTGGTTCTCGAGCGCCGACCGCGGGATGACGACGCCCTTGGGAACGCCCGAGGAGCCGGACGTGTACAGCACATACGCCGGAGAGGCGGCGCCGCTCCCGCTGGGGACGTTCGGCGCGCCGACGACGCCGTCGAGCTCGTCGAGCTCGTCGAGTCGGACGACCGGCGGGCCGGCGGTCGGCAGCACGTCGATCGCCCCGGCGATGATCGCCCTCGGTGCCGGCGTCGGCGAGCATGAACTCGAGCCGTTCGCGGGGCTGGAGCGGGTCGAGCGGGAGGTACGCCGCGCCGAGGCGGTGCACCCCGAGCATCGCTGCCGGGAGCCACGACGTGCCGTCGGCGAGCAGCGCGACCAGATCCCCGGGCCGAACCCCGAGCTCGCGCGAGTCGGTCGCGCGACTGCGCCTGCCCGCGCGTCGAGATGGCGGAAGTCGAGTCGTCCGTCGTCGGCGACGACGGCGATCGCCTCGGGCGTCGACCGCACCGATGCCGACACCGCATCGGTGATCGCGTCGATACGAGGCGGTGACGGGATCCGCTGGGCCACGAGGAGATCACGTTCGGGCCGGGTGAGGAACCCGATGTCGGCGAGACGCACGTCGGGGTCGGCAACCACAGCGCCCAGGAGCAGCCGATAGTGGGCCGCCAAGCGGGCGATCGTCGCGTTGTCGAACAGCTGCGTGCTGAACTCGATCATCCCGCGGAGCGGTCCGGCCGAATCGACGATCGTGAACGCCAGGTCGAAGATGGCCGACCCGCGTTGCACGGTGGGGGGCACAGCCCGTGCCGCCATCGCCGGCGGACGGAGTGTTCACGAGTTGGAACGTGGCCTGGAACAGGGGGTTGCGGGCGAGGTCGCGCTCGGGCTTGAGATCTTCCACGAGCCGCTCGAACGGAAGGTCCTGGTGGGCGTAGGCGTCGAGGCAGGTGCGGCGCACCCGCTGCAGCACCTCGCGGAAGGTCGGCTCGTCGCGCAGGTCGCACCGCACGACGAGCGAGTTCACGAAGAACCCGATGATCTGCTCGGTGTCGGCGATGTTCCGGTTGGCGATCGGCGTACCGACGACGATGTCGTCCTGCGCGGTGTACCGGCCGAGGAGTGAGGCGAAGGCGGCCATCAGCGCCATGAACAGGGTGGCGCGCTCGCTGCTGGGCGAGCGCACGGACCTGCGCTGCGAGGTCGGCGGAGAGCTCGACCGGGATGTAGGCGCCGGTGTAGTCGAGTACCCGTGGGCGCGGTCGGTCGGTCGGCATCTCGAGCACGGGCAGGCCGTCGAGCTGCGTCCGCCAGTAGCGGAGCAGATCGTCGAGGCGATCACCGTGCAGCTGTTCGCGCTGCCACATCGGTGAAGTCGGCGTACTGCACCGTGAGCTCGGGAAGCTGAGCCGATCGACCGCTCACCTCGGCGACGTACAGCTCGGACAGCTCACGGCAGAGGATGCCGACCGACCATCCATCGGCGACGATGTGGTGGATCGTGAGGAGCAGCTCGTGATCGTCGGCGCTGCGGGTGACCAGCGTCGCGCGGATCAGGGGCCCCGTCCGCAGGTCGAACGGCGTACGGGCTTCGACCGTCGCCAGTGACTCGACAGCGTCGGCGACGTCGCCGGGGGAAGATGGTCGACGCGCCGGTGGGCGAGCACGATCGTGCGCGGCGACCTGACGACCTGCGACGGCTCGCTGTCGATCACCTCGAACGTCGTGCGCAGTGCCTCGTGCCGCCCGATGATCGCGTTGAGGGCGCGTTCGACCGCGCCCGGGTCGATGCGACCGCCCATCGGAATGCGGAGGGGGATGTTGTAGAACGGGTTACCCGGCGCGACCGCGTCGAGGAACCACAGTCGCTGCTGCGCGAACGACATCGGGAAGACGTATTCGTCGAACCCGGAGGGCGGAGACGGCTGACCGTTCCACCCACCCCTCGCGTTCATGGTTCCCCTTCGCGGCGGCGAATTGGGCCCAGTGGCCCGATCCCGACGGTAGCGAAAGGGACTTTGAGGCGCAACCGAAATTCGAGTCGCGACGCCGCGTTTGCGCAGCGTGCGGGGGCGTGAGCGGCTCGGGCCGCCGCCGGACGGGACGGCTACGCCGGGCGACTGGTCGTGCGGTCGATTCGGGGGATCATGCCCATTCCCGCGTGGTCACGCAGCCGATCGGCTGTGCACCCGCCAACGCCGCGACCCAGCCCGGACCGGCGTCCAGGTCTCGCACCGACCACCCTTCGACCACCGCCGCGCGCACGTCCAGCGTGTCGGGAGCCCGGCCCACCAGACCCCCGCCGGCGGCCTTCAGCAGCGCTTCCTTGCGACACCACAGCCGAGTGATCGCGACGACGTCGCCGGCCGAAACCACGCCTCGCTCGGCGGGGGTCAGCGCAACCTCGTACAGCGCGGCCGCGCCCGCCGGGTCGAGGCGTTCGAGGTCGACACCGATCGCCATCTGCGCGCCGGCGATTGCGACGACCGCGCGCTGCTCGCGGCTCGCCACGTTGAACGACACGTCGTGGCCACCGACGATCCGCGGCTTGCCGTGGGTCGGATGGCCGCACCGCTGACACGTCCGGTCGATCCGCAGCGACGCCGGTTCGACGCCGAGGTGGTGGGCGACGACCGCCACGGCGAGCGAACGACGCACTTCGCGGGTCGCGGCCGCCGAGCGCCTCCGATGCCCCCCGTCGGCGTTGACCTCGTGTGCCGAGGTCGAGCCACCAGACGGCCACGTCGAACGGCTGCGACATCGCGCTGATGGTAGGAGTGGGCGCTTCGTCAACCGCCGTTCACGAGCCCCACTACCGCAACCCCCACCCCGCGGCGGGCACCTGACATCTGTCCAGCGACCGCCGGTCATCCACTGCGAGAGAGGGTGTGCTACCACTCGTGCGGTGCCGGGCCGCCCACTTCTCTCGCCGGACGCTGAACGGCCCCGACCCGCCGGCTCGCCGCGTCGGCACCGCGGGAGCTGTGTTCTGGGCGGCCGGCGGTGCTGATCTCGGTCGTCGTCCTCGGTGTGCTCGCATCGCTCGACCCGCTGCGTCCTGCGGTGTTCGTGCTGGTGCTGCGCACCCAGTTCGTCAACGCGATCGCCCTCCTCGTCGGCTGGGCGGTGGCACTCTCGCTGCTGTTCGTCATCGTGTACGTCGCCCTCGCCGGCGACGTCTCGACGGGACCCGGCGCGGGGCAGCGGACCGCGGCGTCGGTGGCCGAACTCGCCATCGGGGGCGCGCTCCTCGTCGTCGCGGGGCGCCGATGGCGTCGCCGCCAGGACGAGCGCGTCAATCGCGGGTATCCGCACGCGGTGCTCGATCGGCTCGAGCACCTCGATGTCCGGACGGCGGCCGTCCTGGGCGTGCTGATCCAGCCGCGCTCGCTGACCATCGCGGCCGCTGTCGTCGTCGCCCGCGACCGCTCCGGTGTGCTCGAGCCTGCTGATCGGCTTCGCCGTCTTCGCGGTCGTGTCGACGGCCGCCCTGCTCGCCATCCTCGTGTACGACATCTGTCGTCCGGAGAGCGCCCGAATCCGGTTGACCGATGTGGTGTCCGAGCTCGAGCGGCACGGCCCGACCATCTTCACCGTGCTGTGCGCGGCCGGCGGCGGCTACCTCGTCCTCGACGCCCTCAGGGCCCTCCTGCTCTGAGGGTCTCGGCGACCGGCCCGATGCCGTGTGGCGAGGTCAGGCCACGGCGAGCTGGACGCGATCGGGCTTGGGCTCCGACGCCGAGGCGATGATGACCGCGCCGAGCAGCGCCACGGCGAGGGCGGCGATCGCCGCGACGGCGTGCCACTCCGGGTTCTTGTCGAGTCGTTCCTGCAGGACGAGCGCGCCGAGCAGAACGCTGACGACGGGGTTGACGACCGAGACGGTCGCCACCGACGTCACCAACTTGCCGGTGGCGAGCGACACCTGCTGGAAGTAGAACCCGACGAGGCCGGCGCCGGCCATGACCCACACCTGCCAGCCAGCGAGCAGGTCGCCGATCCCGTCGGCGTGCCACGTCTCGACCACCGGCTTCATCAACGTCGCCGAGAGCCCGTACAGCGTGCCGGCCGTCGCCCCGAACACCGCGGCCTTGGTCTCCAGCCCGCCGCGGCCGCCCACGAGCAGGAGCGCGATGCACACCACGGCGATCACCACCAGCGCGGCGATCCAGTCCGACGTCGGCGCGTTGTCGACGCCGCCCGCCGGGTCACCGACCATGGCGAACACGGCGAGCCCGGCGACGATGATCGACGCGCCGGCGATGTGACGGCGGAGTGACGATCTGGTGGGTCAGGAAGTAGCCGAGCGGCAGCGCCCACACGACGGAGCTCACGAGCAACGGCTGGATGATCGCCACCCGGCCGCGGTCGAGCGCCGCCGCCTGCAGCGCGACGCCGACGCCCTGGGCGGCGAGACCGAGCAGCCACACGCCGTTGGTCAACAGCCTGACGAGTCCGCTGGTGTCACCGGGCTCGACGCCCGCATCCATCGAGGCGCGCTGCCACAGCGTCGCCGCCAGCGCGAAGGCCACCGCAGCGACGAGGGCGAGGACGGCGGCTACCCCACTCATGCGCACGAAACACTAGGTGACGACCGACGTCGCAGCCGGCGATCCCCACCCCGCCGCACCGAGCGAGCGCAGACCGCGCCGACCCTTGACGGGGCGCCATCCGCTGGCCATGCTGCGGGGGACCGACACACCAAGACAAGGGACAACCAAGATGAGCAAGCAAGTCGTTGTGGGATTTTTTCGGACGAAGCGGCGGCAGACACCGCCGCCCAGGCGCTCAAGGATTGGGACAAGCTCGACGACGACGTGAAGCTGAACGCGATCGGTGTCCTGGCGCTCGGTGAGGACGGCAAGGTCAAGACCCAGAAGCTCGGCAGGCGCAGCTGGGGCAAGGGCGCCGGCATCGGTGTGGTGCTCGCCGCGTTCACCGGGCCGGCGCTGATCGTCGGGGCACTCGCCGGTGGCGCGCTCGGGGCGCTGCACCACAAGGGACTCGGGATCGACAGCGCCGAGCGCGACGAGATCACCGGTGCGCTGAAGGACGGCAAGGCGGCCGTCGCCGCGTTGGTGCTCGACAGCCAGGCGGCTGCGGTGTCGGACAAGCTCACCGAGCTCGGGGGCGAGCTCCACGTGCTGACGCCCAGCGACGAGGCCGTCGCCGAGGTCGATGCCGTGGCGGCCGACGTCGAGAAGTCGGAGAGCGCCGAGTCGTCGGCTGCGCCGGCGTCCGGTGACGCGGCGCCCACCGACGCCGCCGGCACCAGCTGACCAGCGCGACGAATCAACGCGTCGGCCTCGGCCGAACGCATCGACGGGCCGCGGCGACAGCTCGCGTGAGCTGACTCGCCGCGGCCGGAAACCTCGGCCGCACGACCACTGTCGTCACGGTCGGCCGCGGACGCCGTCACCCATCTCACGAAAACCTGCGCCGTCGTGGCGCGCCCAGATCCGCTTCGCGTCGGTGTCTGCATCGTCGGCAACGGACAACGCCAACGACAAGGAGAACGAAGATGGAAAGATCGTCATCAGCACGAACACGTCGCTCGACGGAGTGGTGCAGGACCCCGACGGGGCCGAGGGCTTTACGCTCGGCGGCTGGTTCGGCCGGTACGGCGGCGCCGACCTCGAGGCGTGGGGCAAGCTCATGTACGACGAGGCGCTGGGTACGGACGCCTTGCTGCTGGGGCGGCGGAGCGACGAGTACTTCGGCTCGCGGTGGACGTCCCGGAGCGGGGAGTGGGCCGATCGTTTGAACGGCCTGCCGAAGTACGTCGTGTCATCGACCCTCGACGACCCCGTCTGGACCAACGGGACGGTTCTGAGCGGCGACGTGGTCGAGGCGGTGACGAGGCTGAAGCGGGAGATCGACGGCGACATCGTCGTGTACGCCAGCTACCAGCTCCACCGCACGCTGCTCGACCGCGACCTCGTCGACGAGATCCGGCTGTACGTCTTTCCTGTGGTGCTCGGCGCCGGCGAACGGCTCTTCTGCGAGCAGCGACCACCCGACGCCGATCCGGCTGGTCGACAGCCGCACCGTCGGTGACGGCCTCGTCTACGTCACCTACGAGGTCGTCCGGGACGGCCGCTAGATCCGACGCGACCTCGAGTCCGATCGCCGCCAGCGAGGGGGCCGTGGTCGATCGTCAGGCGTGCGGAAGCTCGTGGACGGGCTCCCTCGTGGATGCGGCGACCCCGGCGTGGTCACCGTGGTCGTGTAGCACGTGATCCTTGTCGTCTTCGGTGCCGAACCAGCGCGTGACCCGTGTGGTGCCGAAGCGAGCCTTCTCGATGGTGAGTCGCTCGACGGGCCGTCGAGGAAGCCGAACGGCGCCTGACCGGCGACGAAGGTGACGTCGACGACGGCGACACCCTGGCTGCCGAACTCCAGGTAGCACACCCCGTGCCCGTCGTACCCCGCCGCGGCGCCGCGACCCGAACGGGCGATGATCTCACCGGCGACGACGGCGGCCTGGCCCTCGGCGAACACGCCGGCCTTGGGCGTGCCGACGCTGGTGACGTCGCCGACGGCGTACACGCCCGGCCATCGGGTGGCCAGCGTCACCGGATCGACCGGGATCCATCCGTCGACGCACATCCCCGACTCGGCGACGACCTCGGGCGCCCGGTGCTTGGGGACGCCGAGGAACAGGTCGAACGACATCTCGCCGCCGTCCTCGAAGCGGGCGACCTTGCGCGCCGGGTCGAGCTCGCGCACGACATGGCTCGGGGTGCCACTCGATGCCGCGGTCGGCGAACGCCTCGAGGATGACCTTCGACGCGTCCGGCGACGGCGGGATCGGGCACCGGCAGCGGCATCACGAGGGCGATCTCGGATCGCTCGCGCAGACCCCGTTCGGTCAGGAAGTCGTGCAGCAGCAATGCCGTCTCGCTCGGCGCCGGCGGGCACTTGAACGGCGTCGACGTGACGCCGACGACGACGTGTCCGCCCTCGAAGTCCTCGAGCACGCCGCCGGCGGCGAACGCCCCGGCGACGGTGTAGAACTCGTGGCCCGCCTCGACGCAGCCCGGGCGTCGCCGCCGGGTCGAGGTCGGCGCCGAGCGCGACGACCATGACGTCGCCGTCGAACGTTCCGTCGTCGGTCTCGACCGGACGCGCCTCCGGGTCGATCGAGCGGATGGCGTGCTGGACGAAGCGCACCCCGGGCGTGACGATGGCGCGGTACGGGTGCAGCCACGGTGTCGGCGCCTCCGGCGCCCGAACATCACGTCCAGCTTCGAGAAGCCGAACACGAAGCCCTCGCCCTGGTCGATCAGGGTCACTTCGACGTCGTCGCCGAACTCCTCGGACAACCGTCGTCGACAGCTCCAGCCCGCCGAACCCCGCACCCAACACCAGCACGCGGATGGCGACCGATGATAGGAGGGGGCAGTCGTCGGCCGGCCTCGCCGAGCGGACGCACCGGCGCCGGGCAATCGGCCGCCGGCGTCGTTGCGTTCGTGTCGTATCGTTCGTGGCGTGGCGACCGTTCGCACCGTCGAGGAGTTGGACGACCTGTACGACGCACCCGTCGCGCCGTCTCTCGTCAAGGAGATCGACCACATCACGCCGCTCCACCGTGCCTACATCGAGGCGTCGCCCTTCGTCGTCGTGGCCTCGTGCGGGCCCGGTGGGCTCGATTGCTCGCCGTGGGGCGATCCCGCCGGCTTCGTGCGCGGTCCGTCGACGAGCGCACGCTGGCACCTGCCCGACCGGCGCGGCAACAACCGCCTCGACACCCTGCGCAACCTCGTCGTCGATCCCCGCATCGGCCTGCTGTTCCTCATCCCCGGCGTCGGCGTGACGCTGCGCGTCAACGGTACTGCCGTTCTGTCCACCGATGCCGATCTGCTCGCCGACCACGAATGGCAGGGCAAGCGGCCGACGTGCGTCGTCGTCGTCACGACCACCTCCGTCTACACGCAGTGCCCGAAGGCGCTGGTGCGCTCCAACCTCTGGGATCCGGATCGGTACCGCACGCCCGACGAGCTGCCGAGCGTGGGCCAGATCAACGAGCTGATCACGTCGGCGTGTTCGACGGGGCGGCGTTCGACGCGGGGTACCCGGAGCGGCTCCGCCAGACGATCTACTGACCGATCGCCCGGTCGGAATTCCGACGACGGGTCGGTCGCAGGACCGTACGGTCCCACCGTGCCTGGCGCACGAGACCTCGCCGAGAGCGGCGCGTGGTCATGAGCGGGACGGCCACGATGGCCCCCGAGGACGCGTCCGTCGCCTGCACGCCTTGCCGAGCTCAGTCCTCCGTGTCGGGGAGCAGGCCGTGCTGCATGGCGTACAGCGCCGCCGCGGCGCGGTTGGTGACGGCGATCTTGGTGTAGATGTGCTCGACGCGGTTGCCGGCGGTCTTCGGGGAGATGGCGAGACGGGCACCGATCTGGCGGTTCGACAGTCCTCTGGGCGACGAGTCGCAGTACCTCGATCTCGCGCCCGGTCAGATCGGCCGGACCGTCGCGCCGGCGGTGGGGACGGTGCCCGGCGGCCCGGAGCACGGCGTCGACGACGGCGCCATCCATCCGCCCGGCGCGCTGGTCGCGGTTGTAACTCGGCCGCCGCGGCGGCGACCGTGAGCGCCGCTCGGTAGGGGCGCGGTTCCGCGCGCATCGACTGATAGGCATCGGCGGCTCCCAGGGTCTGCCCGGCGCGGGAGATTGCCGGCGCGGTGAGACCGGCGGGATAGCCGGAGCCGTCGAGGCGCTCGCGGAGCTGAACGGCGACGTGCCCGATCGGCCCGAGTGCTGCGGACTGATGGAGCATGCGCTCGGTGAGGTGGGGGTGCATCCGGACCCGCTCCCACTCGCCGGCGGTGAGCGGAGCTCGCTTGTCCCAGATGTTGTTGGACACCCCGAGCCGGCCGAAGCCGGCGACCAGCCCGGCGCGACGCAGCATCTGCACGTCGCTGGTGGGCAGCCCGAGCTCGACCCCCGCCCGGGCGGCGAGGTCAGCGAGCGCCGCCGAGTGCCCGAGCGTGTACGGCGACTTGAGGTCGACGAGCGTGAGCGATTGCGGCGAGCGCCTCCTCACACCGCTCCGGCGACAACCGCACCGCCAGTGCCGGCTCCCCGTCGACCACCGAGCTGTCCCACGCATCGAGCTCGTCGATGCCGTGGAAGACCTTGTCGACGTCGCGACTGAAGCGCCGCACGAGGTCGGGATCGAACTGCTTCGCCGATCGCCGTTCGGCCATCTCGACGGCGGCGTCGGCCCCGCCGTTGCGATGCGCCACCTCGACGAACTCGGACAGCTGGACGATGCGGGCCGCGACCGGGATCGTGGCGCCGGCGAGGTTCCCCGGCCAGCCGTGGCCGTCCCAACGCTCGTAGGACGCCCCGAGGGCGTCGAGGGTCGATGGGGGCAGTCCGAGCTCGCGGCCGAGGGCGCGGGCGATCAACGTGTGGTTGGCGATCATGCCGTCGAGTTCCTTGTAGCCGGAAAGGACGAAGTCCACTGCCACCCGCAGTCGGTGCAGCGGCGTGCTGCCGGCTCCCAGCATGCGCAGGGTGAGGGCCAGGTCGGCGAGCGTGGACGATTGGTGCTCGTACTTCACCGACTTCGCTGCGATGTCGTCGCCGAACCAGTGGGCCTGCTCGTAGGCATCGCTGTGGCAGCCCACGTTGACCAACAGCGCGGGCGTAATAGACGGCCGAGCGCTCGGCCTCCTCCAGTCCGACGAGCTCACCGATCCGCAGCCCGATGCGGCACTGGCGCAGCACGTGCTCCATCGGTTGGGCGAAGCCGAGATCGATCCCGAGCGACAGGGCGGCCAGCAAGCTCGGCCAACCGCACCGGCGTGCCTTCGAGATCGCGATGGGCACATCCTCGCGGTGGGCGGGGCCGGGTGGGTCCCGGCGGTCAGGCAGTCGGGCGGAGAGCCTCGAGAACGAGATTGGCGACGAGGGGCGGCTCCTCGTTCGGTGTGAACGAGCTCGGCCCAGGGATCGTGACGACCGTGATGTCCGCGGACGCATCGAGCGTCCGCCGCTCATCGGCGGTGACACCCCCGTCGCCGGACTTGCCTGGCGCACCACCCAGGCGCGGACGCCGGCTGCGCACAGCCGCGGGGCCAGACCGTCCGTAATGGTTGAGGTATCCGAAGGGCGCCACTGCCGAATCACCCGCTGGTCGTTGCGGCGCAGGTCGGCGACCAGCTCGGCCCGCCGGTCCTCTGGCAGCTGGCTGTCCTTCAGCGTGGCGTCGACCATCCTCAGCATCGCCGAGTACGGCCAGTGGCCCATCACCCTTCCCAGCCCGTCGAGGACGTGGAGGGCACGTGATTCGTCGGCACGAGAGAAGCTCGGAGCGAGCAGGATCAGCGGACAGGTGTATGCACCCGACGCCGCCATCTCGAGGGCGACGTTGGCGCCCAGGCTGTGACCGACGACGGCGTCGCACCCGAGCTCGGCTGCCGCCTCCGCCACCAGCCGAGCGGCCCGCTCCATGCTGACGTCGTCGGCTGCGGCCGGGCCTCCGTGGCCCGGCAGCGTCACCGCGACGAGGTGGTCCGTGGCCAGCGCCGGCTCCGCCATCAGCTCGCGATACTGCCGGGCGGTGCACATGCCGCCGGGCAGGAGTAGCACTGTCCGGTCGGCGTCGGCCGGTCCGGACTCGACTCGTTCCCAGCCCGTCCATGCCCCCGCAGGCGTCGTCGAAGTACCCATGCGAGGAAGGTACGTAACCGACGTTCGCACGTCATGAGGCGTTCGCCCCATCCTCGGTCAGCGCTGCGGCGGTGTCGAGTCTGCGAGCACTCGGCCATGCGGGCGCTCGTAGGGTCAGTCCTTGGTGCCCTGCACCTCGTCGATGGCGTCGTCGGCCTTGTCGGCGAGCGAGCCGACCGTGCCGCCCTTAGCGGCTTGGGCCTCGACCTGCTCCTCGACCTTCTTGCCGGCCGAGCTGTTGGCGGCATTCTTCGCCTTGTCGGCGGCGTCGCCTGCCATGTCCTTGGCCTTGTCCATGAAATCACTCACGTCGATCTCCTCGAACCTCGCTGACGGGATACCCCAGAAGCGCCTCGGATGTCAGTCACGTCGTGGTGCCGGGTCCTTCGGTCCGTGGGCGATGCAGTCGGCGCAGCGGCCGTTGAGCGCGGTGTGGTGCAGGTCGACGGTGAAGCCGTAGTCGTGTGCGACCGCTGTCGACACCGTCGTCAGGACGCGGTCGGGAACGTCGATGATCGCGCCGCAGTCGGTGCACACGAGGTGGGCGTGACCGAGGTCGCGCAGGTGGTAGGTCGTGCGGGTGTCCCGAGTGGACGTGCTCGACGACGCTCAGCTCGTCCAGCCGCTGCAGCACCCGGTAGATCGTCGATTCGGCGATGCCCGGCGTGCGCTGCTCGGTCTCGGCGATGATGTCCTCGGCGGTGAGGTGGCGATCGCCGTCGAGCAGTGCCTCGACGACCGCCCTGTGTGGACCGTCACCCGACCCCCCGCGTCGCGGAT
>CAWFLK010000014.1:0-109943 GCA_963816635.1 Ilumatobacteraceae bacterium
CGCCCAGCGGACCCGGACGACACCGATGCGCTGTTCCCGATCTTCAACGATCCGGCCGGCTGGTGGTTCGAGCCGGAATCCCGTCACCTCGACATCGACACCACGCGCCAGTTCCTCGTGCGCGCCCACGACCGCTGGGCGCTCCACGGTCTCAGCTACTGGACGGTGCGCTTGGCCGACGAGCAGACCGTGATCGGGCTCGGCGGCACACAGCGCCACCGTTCCGGGGCGTGGAACCTCAGCTACCGCATCGCCGGCACGCAGCAGGGCCAGGGGTACGCCCGCGAGCTCGCCGCGGCCGGGCTGGCGGCCGCGGCAGCGGTCGACCCGACCGAGGCGGTGATCGCGTGGGTCACTCCCCACAACCAGCCGTCGCGCCGTGTCGCCGAGCACGTCGGGCTCGTCGACCGTGGCCTGCGCATCGATGCCAACGACGGCCGCGCCCGCCTCGCCTTCGCCGACCGCGACCTCGATCCCGAGCGCTTCCCGTTCGCCGAACCGGCGCCCTGATCTCCGCCGTGCTGGTGCGTCAGCCCGCGCTGCGCGAGGGTGGAACGGTTCGACAGCGCCACCAGCGGGGAACCATCACGAACACCATGAGCAGGACCGAGCGGATCGACGGGTTCCAGCAGCGCCACCCGGCGCTGGGTGCGCCGATCGCGACCCTCTACAAGTTCCACGACGATCAGGGCCTCTACCTGTCGGCGTTGATCGCCTACTACGGATTCCTGTCGCTGTTCCCGCTGCTCCTGCTGCTCACGTCGATCCTCGGGTTCGTGCTGCAGAGCAACCCGGCGTTCGAGCATCGCATCCTCGACTCGACGCTCCGGCAGTTCCCCGTGATCGGCGACCAGCTCAGCGACCCGCACGGACTTCGCGGCAACGGCGTCGCCCTCGCGGTGAGCCTGCTGGTCGCCGTGTACGGCGCGCTCGGCGTCGCCCACGCGATCCAGAACGCGATGAACGTGATCTGGACCGTGCCGCGCTGTCGGCGGGCGAATCCGTTGCGGCTGCGCCTGCGCAGCATCACGCTGATCGCCATCGCCGGACTGGCGACGATCCTCGCCATCGTCTTGTCGAGCCTCGCCAGCAGCGCCACCGCGTTCGGTGCTGACCTCAGCCGAGCGGGCGCGCTGTCGATCGTCCTCGCCGCCGTCGTCGTCAACTCCGGCGTGTTCGTCATCGGGTTCTGGATCTGTGTCACGCGCGACCGTTCGCTGCGCTCCCTGCTGCCCGGCGCGCTGACCGCGGCCGTGCTGTGGCAGATCCTGCAGCTCGTCGGCACCGCCTACGTCGACCGCGTCGTCAAGGGGACCGACGTCGCCTACGGCGCGTTCGCCCTCGTGCTCGGCCTGATGGCGTGGATCTTCTTGGCTGCGTTGGTGCTCGTGGGCAGCGCCGAGATCGACGTGGTTCGGTACCGGCACCTGTACCCGAGGGCGCTGCTGACTCCCTTCACCGACAATGTCGAGCTGACCTCTGCCGACCAGCGCACCTACACCGACATCGCCGCGGCTCAGCAGTTCAAGGGCTTCGAGTCGGTGACGGTCAGCTTCACTCGCAACGGCTCGCCGTTCGACGCCCGCGTCGCCATGCCGGCGGTCACGGACGCTCCGTCACCGGCCGATGCGACCGTCGGTCGCTGCCGCAGAGGTCGCCGTGGCCGCGGTGCCGGGCGTGCTCCTCGACGAGGTGTACGAGGACCTCGCCTAGGCGGGCCCGCATCGGGCACGTCGGTAGCCTCCTTCGTGGGAACGGTGGCAGAGCGGACAAATGCACCCGCCTTGAAAGCGGGAGGCTCACAAGGCCCGGGGGTTCGAATCCCTCCCGTTCCGCTTTGTGATGTCGCGAGACATCGGAAGCCGCGGCCTGGCTGGCATCGTCGTCGGCCGGCCCGGTGCTGATCTCGGCGAAGCGATGCCGTCGGCGAGTGCCGGGCGTGAGCGGCGCCCTTGGCCACGACGCCAACCCAGCCAAAACTCAAAGCTCGCCAGGTCGTCGTCGAGAACCTCAAGTCTGTGCGTCATCGACGGAGTGAATTGCACTCTTAGTGGGTACGAGCTCGACTGAGGGAGCTACGCATGTCGGTTTCCGGCCAATCGAACGTAGGCACCAGACCTACACCCGCCACTCGCCACGATCGTGATGCTCGCGAACAGCAACGAGGATCACGGCTTCGACGATGTTCACTCGTCCTTGTCGTCGGACTCGCTCCTCTTGGATTGGCTGCGACCCCATACGTTGTCAAGGCCACGACACGGTGTCTCGACGAATGTCGTGACACCGGCACTGCCGCCAGTGACGGTGACGCTGCCCCCGGTGACGCTGCCGCCAGTGACAGTGACCCTGCCGCGGGTGACGGTGGCGCTGCCGCCAGTGACGGTGACCCTGCCGCCAGTGACGGTGACCCTGCCGCCGAGTGACGGTGACGCTGCCGCCGATCACAACGCCCCCGGTGACGGCAACGCTCCCCGCAGTGACTGTGACGTCGCCACAAGCGACCTTGCCGCCAGTCACGGCAACGCTGCCATCGCCGACCTTGCCGCCCACGGCCGCGGGGAGCGCAGCTGTGACGACCCTGACAACCGCGACTGACAGCGGCTCCGATGTTCCGATCAACGATGCCGACCTGTGTGTTGACGCGGGTCTGGTCGATGACGCCTTGGCTCAGTGCCAAGACGACGGAGGTGCCGACCTCTTTTCTCGAAACCGAGCTGTGTGTCGCGGCCGGTTTGGCAGGCGACGCCCTACGCCAGTGCCAGGCGGACGATGGCGGTGATTCAGTCATCCAGATCGAACTGTGCGCAGCGGCCGGTCTGGAAGGCGACGTCTTGACGCAGTGCCAGACGGACGATGGCGGTGGCTCGGTCATCGAGATCGACGTATGTGTCGCGGCCGGTCTGGCGGGCGACGCCTTGGCGCAATGTCAAGCCGACTACGGCGGCGACCCAACGGTTGATGCCGCTGTGTGTGTCGCGGCTGGTCTGGTCGACGACACGTTGGCTCAGTGCCAGCGCGACGACGGGGCCGACTCAGTCATCGAGATCGAACTGTGCGCAGCGGCCGGGTTGGCAGGCGACGCCCTACGCCAGTGCCAAGCCGACAATGGCGGCGACTCCGTCATCGAGATCGACGTGTGCGCAGCGGCTGGAGCGGTCGGATACGCCTCGACGAAATGTGCCGCCGCAGTGACAACCACCACGGTGCCGGGCAGCACAACCACAACCGTGCCGGGCAGCACAACCACAACCGTGCCGGGCAGCACAACCACAACCGTGCCGGGCGGCACAACCACAACCGTGTCTGGCGGCGCGACCACAACCGTGTCTGCGGGCGCGACGACGACGGCCGCAGGTGATACGACAACGTCGCTCGGTTCCGGCGATCCGACCACCCCGGGCGACCTGCGCGAGGGCGCAGTGTTCAGCATGTCGAACGACCCGGCGGGCAACTCCGTCGTCGCCTTCTACCGCGCCGACGACGGCACCCTCACCCCGGCCGGGACGTTCTCCACCGACGGTTTGGGCAGTGGCGGATTCGAGGATTCTGCCAACAGCCTCGTCTTGGGGTCGGCCGGCGGGGAGAGCGCGCCGAACAACTTCATCGACGACTCGACGCTGCTGTTTGCGGCCAACGCCGGTAGCAACGACATCTCGGTGTTCCAAGTGAACGCCGCCGGGTTGGAACTCGTCGACGTCGAGCCGTCCCAGGGTATGAGGCCGGTCAGCATCACGGTGCACGACGGCGTCGTGTACGCGCTGAACAACGACGAGACCGACGGGTCGGACGCGGAGTTGAATTGTCGTGAGGGTGCCAATCCGGCGGTCACTGGTTTCCGGGTGAGCGAAGGCGGCGATCTGACGCCCATCCCCGATTCGACACGTGTGCTGAGCGGTGGTACGGAGTCAGGCTGCGCTCAGGTGTCGTTCAATCCGGAAGGCACCGTTCTGGTCGTGACCCAGCGCACCGCCACGCTGGCCGGTCAGGCGCCCGATGACGAGGGCACCATTGATACCTTCGTCGTCAACGCCGACGGCACCTTGGGTCAACAACAAACCTTCGACGTCACCGGCGAAGGCCCGTGCGGCTTCACGTTCAACAGCGCTGGTGTGCTGCTGACCACCGAGCAGTTCGACGGCACCGCCGGCCCAGCTCTCGGCGCAGCTGCCGGCTACCAGGTCGCCGATGACGGCACGCTGACCCCGTCCAGTCCCTTGGTCGGGAACGGCGGAACGGACACCTGCTGGTTCGTCATCAACGACGACGGCACCGTCGGCTTCGCCACCAGTTTCTTCGCCGACGGTCGCATCTCCAGCTACGCAGTCGGAGCTGACGGCTCGCTCGAGGTGCTCCAGGCGGATGCCGATCCCGACGTGCACAACGGGGCGACCGATCTGTCGTTGAGCGGGGACAGCCGTTACCTGTACCAGCTGAACTCCCTCGACGGCACGATCAGTGCCTTCGCGATCGGCCCCGACGGGCACGCTCCAGCGGATCGACACCGAACAGGCGCACGAGCCCAGCCCCGTAGCTGCTCCCCTCGGACTGGCCGCCACCTGATTGCGTCACCCCCACTCCTCGCCATCAGTCGGTGCGTACGATCGCGCAGATGCGGGTGTTCTTTACCGGTGGGAGTGGTAAGGCGGGTCGGTATGCGATCCGACATCTCGTCGAACAGGGGCACCGGGTCGTCAACGCCGACATGGTGCCGCTCGGTGACCCGGGGGTCGCGGATCTGCGCATCGATCTGACCGTTGCCGGGCAGGTCTTCAACGCTCTGTCGGCGTACGCCGGGGTTGACGAGCTGGAGCTTGGCGCCGGTGTTCCCCGGTACGACGCCGTCGTGCATTTCGCGGCGATCCCGGCGATCCTCATCCGTCCCGACAACGAGACGTTCCGCATCAACGCAATCAGCACCTACAACGTCATTGATGCCGCTGTGAAGTTGGGGATTCGTAAGGTGATCTTTGCCAGCTCGGAGACGACGTACGGGATCTGTTTCGCCGAGGGGGAGGTCAGACCCGAGTACGTCCCGGTCGACGAGGAGCATCCGACGGTTCCCCACGACAGCTACGGGATGTCGAAGGTTGTCAACGAGGCGACGGCTCGGTCGTTTCAGGCACGAAGCGGTATCGACATGTACGGGTTACGCATCAACAACGTGATCGAGCCGCACGAGTACGAGACCAAGTTCCCCGCGTTCGTGGCCGATCCCGGTCTGCGGCGTCGCAACATCTTCGCCTACATCGATGCCCGCGACCTCGGCCACATGGTCGACTGCTGCCTCCGCACCGACGGCCTCGGCTACGAGATCTTCAACGTCTCGAACGACGATACGTCGGTAGGGATTCCCAGCGACGAGGTGTACGAGCGCTTCTACGCTGGCGTCGCGCGCCGACGCGACATGGGTCGCTATGAGACCTTCTACGCCAACGACAAGGCCAAGCGCCTCGTCGGATTTGCTCCGCGCCATTCGTGGCGCAGCGAGCTCGGCTGAGCACGGGCGCCCGATTGTCGTCGGGCGGCGCTCACTTCGCCGCCTCGTCGTGGCGGCGCTGAGCGTCGGCCTCGAACGTCTCCACGATGAAGTCGTCCACCGTCACGATCATGCGGAGTGCCGCCGTCTTGCGAGGCGTGCCGTCCTTGGCAGTGCGGACGCCGTAGAAGTGTGCGATCGGCTGGCCGTCGTGGACCATGACGGCCACCTGAGTGATCAGATAGCCCTCGATCGGGATCTGCACGTCGTAGACGAGTTTGAGTTCCTCGATGCGAGGCTGGGTAGCTTGCTGCTGGTTGGTCACTGGGTACTAGTACCACCCACGTGGGGATCGGAGCCGCGGGGCCCCACATCAGGCTCCGCGTGATTCGGCGACTCCCCGGACTGCTGTCGGCGAAGTGCCGACCGAGAGTGCTGCGAAGTGCGCGTCGCGTCGGCACTTGTCACCGAGCCGGCCTCGCGATGACGATCGCGGCCCGGCGGTACTCGGACACCGGCAGACTCGCGGCCGTGACCACGCACAGGCGACCGCTCGGTGGCGTCTTCGATGAGGTACCGGACCTCTACGACCGGATGCGGCCTGGCTATCCGCCGGCCCTGTTCCGGGATCTGGCCCACCTCACCGGCCTTGGCGCTGGCTCCGACGTGCTCGAGGTGGGGTGCGGAACCGGCCAAGCAACCCGTCCGCTTGCCGAGCTCACCGGCACCGTCACCGCGGTCGAGCCAGGAGACGGCATGGCCGAGCTCGCACGACGCCACCTCGCCGACCTCGGCAACGTCAACATCGAATGCTCGACGTTCGACGCCTGGGACGACAGGGGGCGCCGCTTCGACGCTGTGGTGGCGGCATCGTCCTGGCACTGGGTCGACCCGACCGTCGGATGGCGTCGAGCCCACGACGTGCTGCGGCCGGGCGGATGGTTGGCGGTGCTGGGCCACGTCGTCGTTCGCCGGCCGGGCGAGTCCGAGGTGTACGCCGAGACGGCTGACCTGCACGAGCGGTTCGCGCCGGGCGACCCGGACTGGTGTGACCCGCCACTCGAGCACGACGTTCGAGCCACCAACGAGGGCTGGGGACCGCCCAACGAAGATCGCGATGGCCTGTTCGGCCCGACCGTGGTGCGGTGGTATCCGACGGTGCAGTGGCTCGACGGGGAGGGCTTCGCCGACCTGCTGCGAACGTTGTCCATATATCGGAAGCTCGCCCCCGACATCCGTGAGCCTCTCCTCGATGCCGTGGCCGACCGGATCCGGTCACGTCTGGGCGACCGTGCCCCGCGCCGCTATCTCACCGTGTTGCGCGTTGGCCAACGACTCGACTGAAGCGCCGACGCGCCGCGATGAGTTGCGCGGTGCGCAACCGTCCAACTGATCGTGAGCGCCCGCTCGCGACGACGGGACTGCCGGAAGGATGGGTCGACGTGAACTCGATGGCACGCAAGATGTTCGAGTTGGTCGAGCCGATCGGTGTGATCCCCTACTCCGCCGACGAACCCAACGAGACGATGTTCGCCCTCGGGTTCACCAACTACTGGGACACCTACTTCGCCGGACGGGCAGCGCCGCTGGGCATCGTGCCGGCGGAGGTGGTGGACGCGCTCTTCTACAACTTCGCTCCCGGTGAGGTGGCCCGACACATTCCGAAGGTGTGGAGCACCACCACACCCGAAGCGGCGCTCGCCGCTCGCCAGGCGGGCTGTGTGAAGGCCTTGCGGCGGATCCTGGGCGATCACGTCGACTCGTCGGCGTTCGCACGCGCCGCTGACCTGCTGACCAAGGCCGCGATCAGCGCACCGTTCGAGGGCCGGCCGATGTACGCCGCACTGCGCGCGATCCCGATCCCCGATGACGTGGTGGCCCGCCTCTTCCATGCCGCTTCCCTGCTGCGCGAGCACCGTGGTGACGGGCACATCGCCGCCCTGATGATCGAGGGTGTCGGCGGCCTCGAGGCTCACGTCCTGTTGGCCCTCGACATGGACATGCCGGCGGAGAAGTTCGGACGCATCCACCACCTCCCGGCCGCGCAGCTCGCCGCCGTGATCGACGGAATGCGTCGATCGCGGCCTGATCGGCGATGACGGTTGGCTGAGCGAACAGGGTCGCGCCGTCAAACAGCAGGTCGAGGCGCTCACCGACGACCTCGCGGCGAAGCCCTACGAACGCCTCGAGCCGGGCGAGCTCGACGAGCTCATGGCCACGCTCGAGCCGCTCGCGACGCTGCTACTCGCCGCCCAGGGTTGATGGACCGCAGCAGCGGCAGTTGGTCGTGGAAGGCTTCGGCGCGGTGACGACGACGCTGCATCTGATCCGACACGGCGAAGCGACTGACCACGAGGCGGCCGACCCCGAACTTTCGCCACTCGGTGTGCGACAGGCGCTCGCGGTCGCTGCTCGCCTCGCCCGGTTCGAAGCGGACGAGATCGTCCACAGCCCCAAGCGCCGGGCCGTGGAGACTGCGCGCATCATCAGCGAGCGGCTCGGCATCCCGACCGTTGCGGACCCCATGGTCGACGACCGCACGCCGTTTCCGCAGGATCGCTCCGACGTCCCGTCCCGATATCACGCCTTCCTCGATTGCGTGCCGCTCGATGAACGCGACGTCGGCGGCCGTCGGCTCGACGACGCGATCGAAGCACTCAGCGGGCCCGACGAGGGCGACCGTCACGTCATCGTGGTCACGCACAACTTCGTCATCGGCTGGTTCGTCCGACATGCGCTCGACGCGCCCTGGTGGCGTTGGCTCGGCCTGAACCAGGACAACGGCGCCCTCACAACGATCACCTACAACATCGACGGCGCCCGCCTGGTCGCCTTCAACGACACCGGACACCTCCCGCCACACCCGTCCGAATGAGCCACAGCTCGGCCACCTCGAGCGTCCGCATCGAAGGGGCGAACTGGGGTGTCGATGGCAAGCGCGTATCGGGGAGCCGCCATGCGCCTCTCGCTAATGCGGATGAATGCGGTGACGTGGGAGTCCAAGGGCTGACGGCGCGCCGTGCGAGTCGGGCGAATCGGCGACTCGGCGGCCGTCGGTTCGGTCGCGGCACCTCCGTGGGGCAGGGATACGTACAGTGTCACTCACGCCACGACTTCGAATGCGAGCTGCGGACAGTCGAACCTCGCCGTTCGTTCTCGCCTTGTTCGCCGGGCTTCCCGCCCGCTACGACCGCCTCGCCGCTGTCCTGTCGCTCGGCCAGGACCGCCGTTGGCGACGCGAGATGATCGATCACGCCGTGTCGACGAACCCGGCCAGCGTGCTCGACGTTGCCACCGGTCCTGCTGGCGTCGCGATCGATCTGGCCGCCCGCACCGACGCGCGGATCATCGGCATCGACGTCAGTGAGGACATGCTGGGCCGAGGCCGACGCAACGTCGTCACCGCTGGCTACTCGGGCCGCATCGCGCTGGTGCTCGGTCAAGGTGAACGACTGCCGTTCCCGGACTCGACCTTCGATGCCGTCACGTTCACCTACCTCCTGCGCTACGTCGCCGATCCTGCGGCCACCGTCGGCGAGCTGGCTCGCGTGTTGCGCCCCGGCGGGGCCTTGGCCAGCCTCGAGTTCGCCGTGCCACCCAACCGCTTCTGGCGGGCCTGGTGGTGGCTCTACACGCGGGCGGTGCTCCCCGTGGCCGGAGGCCTGCTCGGCGGGCGGGCGTGGTTCGACGTCGGACGCTTCCTCGGTCCCAACATCACCGCGCACTACGAGCGCTTCCCGCTTGCCGCGCACATCGCCGCGTGGGAGGACGCAGGCCTGTGCGACGTCGGGCTGCGCCGCATGAGCCTCGGTGGCGGACTCGTGATGTGGGGTCGACGACTGCCGCACGAGATCGACGCCGGTCCGGGCGAGCCGTGAACGAGCCGGGCCGCCCCCTCGCTCCAGCCTTCTACGCGTCGACGACACCGACGAGGTCGGCGTGGGCGGACTGGTGGGTGCTGCTCCACCCGCCCTACACGTTGTGGCACCTCTCGTACGTAGCGATCGGGGCGACCGTCGCCCCCCGATTCGACGGTGGCCGGCTGGTCGCCACCCTGATCGCCTTCTTCCTCGCTGTCGGTGTGTGCGCCCACAATCTGGACGAGCTGCACGACCGCCCGCTGCGCACACAGATCCCGGCCTGGCTCCTCGTCGCCACCGCTGTCGCGAGCCTTGCCGGTGCCGTCGCCCTCGGCGTCGTGGGGATTGCCCGCATCGGGCCCGGGCTCATCGTGTTCATCGTCGCCGGGGTCGTCCTCACGTGCGGATACAACCTCGAGATGTTCGGCGGCCGCCTGCACAACGACGTGACGTTCGCTGCGGCGTGGGGTGCCTTCCCGGTACTCACCGGCTACTACGCCCAAGCCGAGACACTGCGACTGCCCGCACTCGCAGCAGCCGGCGCGGCCTATGGCTTGTCGTCCGCCCAACGCTCGCTCAGCAAACCCGCTCGCACGCTGCGCCGGCATGTGCGTGCCATCGACGGCACCGTCACCTACGACGACGGCCACCAACAACAACTGACCACCACATCGCTGATCGCTCCGCTCGAGGCGGCGCTCCAAGCGACCGCCGCGGCCGTCGTGGCCCTCGCCGTCGCCCTCGTCATCTACCGAACCACGACGCCCTGAGCGCCCCACGCATCCGCCCCCGCTGTGCACAGGCCCGTGCCGCGGGATGATCTCAACGACAGAAGACCAAACGACTGGCGAGAGGAGACAGCACATGGCAGAGAGCGAACAGTTCGAACGTGGACTGGAGATCCGACGAGAGGTCCTCGGCACCGCCTACGTCGACGCGAATCTCGCCGGCACCGACGAGTTCATGATGGGCTTTCAACGCCTCCTGACGGAGTGGGCTTGGGGCTACGCGTGGAGCCGACCAGGTCTGGACCGCAAGACACGAAGCATGCTGAACCTTGCGATCCTCACGGCCCTTGGCCGGCCGCAAGAACTCGGCATCTACGTCAAGGGCGCGCTCTCGACGGGGGTCTCGGTCGCTGAGATCCAGGAGGTGCTGCTCCACGCGACGGTTTACTGTGGTACCCCAGCGGGTCGGCAAGCGTTCCTGGCCGCGCACGAAGCGCTCAAAGCTGAGGGTGCCCTCGAGGCAGCGCCCTAGACGGTCCCATCGAGCCGGACCGTGCAATGGGGGCGCACGATGCGCTCGGTGCCAACGACCGGCCAGGGCGCTCAGCGGTTACGCGACGAGCAACGCCAGCAGCTTGAGGATCGAGATGTACAGCCAGACCAGCGTGACCATCAGTCCGAAGGCCAGGTACCACTCCAGGTCCTTCGGCGCGCCCACGGCCACGCCGGCTTCGATCGTGCCGAAGTCGAGCACCAGGCTGAGGGCGGCGAGCACGATCGCGAGCAGCGTGACGACGACGCCGACGGTCCGGAAGTTGTCGCTGTAGAGCCAGCCCCAGTTGAAGATCGACAGGATGAACACGAAGAAGTAGAGCAAGCAGAGGCCGCCGAGTCCGGCGGCGACAGCGAACGCGAGCTTGCGGGTGGGCTTGATGAGCCCTGTGACGTACAGCAGCAGGGAGACGACGAACACGCACATCGTCGACAGGATCGCCGCGCCGACGATGCCGTCGGTCTGGGCGTCGAACATCGCCGAGATCGCCCCGAGGCAGAAGCCCTCGCACAGGGCGTAGAGGGCGCCGAACAGCGCCGCCCGCCGTGGCTGGACGGCGATCATGATGCCGAGGACGAAAGCACCGAAGCTGGCCAGCCAGAAGCCGCCGGGGATCGTGACGGTGGTGTTGGCGTAGCCGGTGCCGAGATCGACCGCGACCGGTTGGGTGGCCGAGGCCCATCCCCACGCGCCACCGGCGACGAGCACGACCAGCAGCACGATCGTCTTCACGCTGACGCCGCCGACGGTCATCGACCGGGTCGCTCTCGACGACAGGTTGTTCTCGACGAACGATTCGCTCAAGGCCGGGTTTCCCGAGCGGAGCTGCGCCGGTGCTGTCGTCGTGTGTGTCATCGCTTCCTCCAAGGATCGGTAGACGACGGCGCTGATGTCGCCGAAGCCGACCGTCGACAAGACGGTGACGGAGAAGTAGAGCGCGTACGATCGGCGCCCACCGCCAATCAACGCATCGAGACGGCCAGCGGGCATTTCTTGCACGATGGCGCGTGGACGTCGGGGCTTTCCGCGAGCCCCGTCAGAAGGTGAGCTGTGTCAGCGCATTCGGCCTCGGAAGATGCTGTAGCCGCCTGGGCCAATCAGCGCCGCGACGATCAGCAGCACGATGCCCCAAATGATGGATCCGCTGATGAGCACGATGATGCCGATGATCGCGACGATGACGGCAATGATCCATAACAGGTTGGGTGACATGGTTACACCTCCACCGCTCACGGTAGCGACCCCCACCGGGCGGATTGGGGACCGTGCACGACGTCGACGGCAGCGACGAACGAACGTTGGGGGTGGCGCAGCCGTGGCGGTACCCGGTGAGGTCGATGCCGGGTGAGCGCCTCCCCGCCGTGCAGATCCAGGCGGCGACGGCGTGGACGGCCGATCGACGTTCGGGTCCGTGGCGGGCACACGGGACGGGTGCCCGCGGGTCACGCACGGGCAACGATGGCACCGAGCTGCAGCATCATCGCGAGGTCGTCGCGGATCGCCCAGCGTTCACAGACTCGACCATTCACCAGCCGATACGCGAACACCGTGTCGCGGGTGTAGAGCCCGCTGGGAACGTCGAACCCGCGGAACGAGCCACCGGGGGTACGACCGAGATCGGTGAGCGGAGCGGCACGCCACGTCGGTCTCGATGCCTCCGTACGCTCGGTCTCGTGGAGCGCCGAATTGCTGGGTTCGAGCGCGATGACACCGGCGATTGGATCGCCCTGCTGGACTGTCACCACCGTCAACATGTCCGGCATCGTCCACCGTTGTGGCCGGCGCCGTGGATCGACGACGAGGACGCACGCCGCCAGCGCGTCGGCGCGCCGTTGGCCTGTCCGCTGTGCGATCGCACCGAGCTACCCGCCGACCTCGTCGTCGTGCGAACCACGGCGACGTGGGACGAACACTCCATGCCGACCGCACTGCGCCGAGCCCACCGGGTGGCCAGCGGGACGTGGGGCCGGCTGCGAGTCGATCAGGGCTGTCTGCGCTTCGTGGCCCAGACGACGCCGGTGACCGACGTCATCGTCGACGCGAGACAACCGCAGGCCATCCCTCCCGATGTCGAGCACTTCGTCGAGCCGCAAGGACCGGTTCGCTTCGCGGTCGAGTTCCTCGTTCCCCAGCAGTGATCTCCAACCGCGACCGCGGGCCGGCGATACCGGACGTGCCGCCCCGACCGTAGGCCCGTCTCATCGGGTGCCGCTCGTCGTCGGCGCTCGACCCGGCTGTGCACCTCGCAGGTACCGTCACCTGATCGAGCAGTGGACGGAGTTCTGGGTCGCGGTTGCCGGAGCCGCCGCGGCACTGACCGGACTGCTGTTCATCGCGGTGTCGCTGCGTCCCCGAGACATCCGCGGCTCGACCCTGATGATCGGTCGAGCCCGCTCGGCCTTCTACGCCTTCGTCACGATCACGATCGTCTCGTTGTTGGCGTTGATGGGCTCGACGACACGCTGGATCGGCCTGGCGCAGGCGGCCGTTGCGCTCGTGACGTTCGGTTTTTCGAGCCAGTTCACACTCGCCGCTCTCCGAGCGCGACGACTCAACGTTCCACGAGCACTCGCCTACCACGCCGGTCTGGTCATCGTCGCGATCGGTGGCCTGGCACGCCTCGCCGACGTGGACGAACGCGTCTACTCGGGCATCGAGGCAACCGGCGTCACCGTGCTGCTCGTGATCGCCCTGAGCAACTCCTGGCAGCTCGTCCTCACCCACGACGACGCCAGTCCAGCCTGAGCTTCAACGCGCCGTTGCACTACCGACGGTCGGAGTCCCGGCGTTCCCGGGACGCGTGCGGGCGTCGTTGCTGCGCGTCGTTCTCGGACGCTGCCCCGGTGAGCGACTCGAGTGTCGAGCGATTCCTCGAGGTCGTCCGAGCGATGACATCACGAGCTCGAGAGCCAACGCAGTCGAGCTCGCTCGGCCGGGCGGCGTGCCTCGCACGGTGGCCAGATCGATCGTGTCAGGACTCGTCGTCCCGCTCTGCCTCGGACATCCACTCCTCACCCAGCTCGTTGGCGGCATCTTCTCGCAGAACGGTGATCACCCATTCGCGCGCCGACGCTTCGACCAGCGAATCTCCCGTCGCCCGCGTGACCGCTCGGAGTGCTCGGCGCAGTCGCCCGACGGCCTCGTAGAGCTCCTCGGCGGGTCCCGGAAGGTCGCGCCAGTCGGTCGGATCGGTCATGTGAGACAAGAAATGGGTTCGTCAGTCGGTGCGAGGCGTCGGTGCCGAATCCCGGCGCAGGCCTCCAACGCCACGGCCCGCAACCGAGCCGTGACGGTGGAGGGAGCCGGTGCTACTCGGCGGCGGAGCCAGCCGCGACGGCCTCGACCAGATCTCCTGCATGGGTGATCTCGACCTTGCGCGGCTTGGCCTCTTCTGCGACGGGGATGGTGACGGTGAGCACGCCGTTTTCATAGCTGGCGTTGAGGTGGTCACGGTCGAGGCCCTCTCCGAGGAACAGTTGCCGGCTGAACTCGCCTTGCGCCCGTTCGGCGATCTGGACCTGATCACCCTCGGCGCGAACCCAGCCGCGCGTCGCCTTCACGGTGAGGAGATCCTTCTCCACGGTCAGCTCGATGAAGCGGGAATCGACGCCGGGCAGGTCGAAGAGCACCTTGAACTCGTTGCCCCGCCGGTAGGCGTCGACAGGGATTTGGCGGGACCGACGTTCGCTCATCATCGCCTCGGTGAGTCGGTCGAACTCGCGGAACGGCTCGGATCGAATCAACATGTCAGATCCTCTCGGTCACCTCGGATAGCTGAGGGTCGGCGACCGTCGAGCTCCGGGTGAGACCATCGTATGCCGGTCGCAGAAAACTAGCAACGTGCTTCTAGAATTAGGAGACTAGGCTGTGCGTTCATGGCGGAGTGGAGCTTCCTCACCAACCATGCCCGGGTCCTCGTCTGCATCGCCCACGACCCTGGGGTACGTCTGCGCGACATCGCCTCCACGCTGGACATCACTGAACGTAGCGCCTACAGCATCGTCAACGACCTGACGGCAAGCGGCTACGTCGTCAAGGCCAAGGACGGTAGACGCAACCGCTACCAGATCCAGTCTCATCTGCCGCTGCGCGAAGCCATCACCCAGCAACGCACGATCGGCGAGGTGCTCGACGTCCTCGTCGAATCCAAGAACTGCTCGTCCTCGGCGTAGGACTGATCACGCCCAAGGTCGGGGTACGCGACCGCTGGCCTCAGTCGGTGTCGAGGCGTCGACCGTTGCGTGCGACCGTCAGCGCGCCGCCCGAGGACACGATGAACACGACGGCGTTCGGCACGTCGGCGGAGAAACGCAGTGCCGACGTGTGACGGGTCCCGCGGAACGGGCCGATGTCGCGGCGCGACCGTTCCGAGCTCTGAAGGTGCACCCCGACCACGACGACGCACCCGTTGGCGTCGACGAGGGCGGCCCGGTCGTACTGCGAGAGGGCGTTGAGCAGCGGCGCGAAGTGGGTTCGATCGGTGAGGTCGAGCGGCGGGATCTCCACCGCCGATGCGAACCCGAGACCGCCGAGCTCGCGGGCGTCGCCGTCGAGGCGCCACACGATCGCGGCGCCGACCCGGCCGGCGCCGAGCCAGTGCGTGGAGAACTCGACGAGGTTGGCGAGCAGGGTGGGTTCGGCGCCCGGCAACGTCGGGGCGATGCGCTCGGCGATGCGGACGCTGAGCGGCTTCTTGGCCCATCGGATCCCGTCCCACGTGGCGATTCCCTCGAGCGTGGTGAGTCGCACCCAGCCCTGACCGAGCCGCTGCACCACGTACGCGCCGGTGGCGAGGGCCAGGTGCATCGCGGAGGACTCGAACTCGCGGGTGCGCTCGAAGCAGGCGAGCCGATCGCCGGAACCGACGGCGCGCACGACGAACGACGACCGCCCGTCGGCCAGACGACGAAGAACGCCCAGGGGGACAGGTCCGACATCGATGAAGCTGACCGGCTCGACGATGCTCGTGGGCCGTTGACCGGTGGCGATCAGCGCCCCGTACCTCGGCGCGGTGCCCTCGTGGGCGTGCGGATGCCGGGCGTAGTCGAGCTCGGCGAACAGCAGATCGGCGAGTTCGGGATCCTCCGGTACCCAGATCTGTTCATCGCGGAGCTCGTGGCGGAGCCGTTGGATTCGTCCGGCCGAGACCTCGGAGTCGCTCACCCGACCAGCCTGCCGGATGGAGGGCGCCGGCGAGGCGCCGGGCGCTGACGCGACGATCATGGAGACTCTCAGCAACGTCTCAGCAACCGCTGCGACGGGTCTCAGCGTCGGTTCCTACCGTCGATCGGCAAGCAAGCCGACCACCAAGGAGAGCGTCATGAGTTGGAAGTCGAGGCGGGCCCAGGCCGCCGAGTACGAGGGACGGGCGCTGCCGCATCCCGACGAAGCGGTCTACGACCAGGGTCTGGTCTTCGACCTCGGCACGGTCGTCAGCCGCCGCCGGGTGCTGACCATGATCGGGGCCGGCGCCGGTGTCGCCAGCGTCGGACTGCTCGCCCGCAGCGGTGGGGCGTTCGCCTCGACCACGCCCGACACGTCGGCGGGACCGCCGTCGACCGAGATCCCCGAGGAGACGGCCGGCCCCTTCCCCGGCGACGGATCCAACGGGCCCGACGCCCTCGCCGAGAGCGGCATCGTCCGTCGTGACATCACCAAGAGCTTTGGCGACGCCACCGGCGTGGCCGGCGGAGTGCCCACCACGGTCGAGCTGACCGTGTACGACCTCGCCAACGGTGGGGTGCCGTTCGAAGGCGTCGCCGTCTACGTGTGGCACTGCACCCGTGAGGGCGGTTACTCGATGTACTCCCAGGGCGTCGAGGACGAGAACTTCCTGCGCGGCGTGCAGATCACCGATGCCGACGGCACGGTCGCCTTCACCAGCATCTTCCCCGCCTGCTACGACGGACGCTGGCCGCACATCCACTTCGAGGTGTACCCGGACGAAGCCAGCATCAGCGACGCCGCCAACGTCATCGCCACCTCCCAGGTCGCCCTCACCGAGGACGTCTGCACAGGTCGTGTACGCCGAGGAGGGCTACGAGGCGTCCGTGTCGAACCTGGCCAACGTCAGCCTGGCGACCGACGGCGTCTTCGGCGACGACTCGGGCGCGACCCAACTCGCCACGATCACCGGCGACGTCGCCTCCGGGTACACCATCGCCCTGTCGGTCGGCGTCGACACCAGCACGGCGGCGGGCGGCGGCACGATCACCGGGGGCGGCCCCGGCGGCGGGGGTCCCGGCGGCCCGCCGAGCGGCCAGGGCCCGGCGTAGTCGAGCCGACGCCGCGATGAGTTCGGGCACGGCGAACGGTCGATCCCGGCATGAGCGACTTGATCGTCACCGAGTTCGTGTCCCTCGACGGCGTGATGGAGGCGCCCGGCGGCGAGCCCACACATCCGCACACCGGCTGGACGATCCCGTACCACGGACCCGAGCAGATGGAGTACAAGTTCCAGGAGATGCTCGACGCCGAGGTGCACCTGATCGGGCGGGTCACCTACGAGAGCTTCGCCGGGGCGTGGCCGACGTACGAGGGCCCGTTCGCCGACCGCATGAACTCGATGCCCAAGGTGGTGGTGTCGGCGACGCTCACCGACCCGGCGTGGAACAACACCACGGTGCTCGCCGGCCCGGTCGTCGACGGCGTGCGGGCGCTGAAGGAGCGGTCGAGCGGCCCGATCCTCGTCGCCGGCAGCGCCACCCTGGTCCACACGCTGCTCGACGCCGGACTGGTCGACGAGCTTCGCCTGATGGTGTTCCCCGTGAGCATCGGCGGCGGCGTGCGCGTGTTCCCGGACTCGCGCCGGCGCATCGACTGGACCGTGGTCGACTCGCGCTCGTTCGCCACCGGCGTGCGCGTCGACGCCCTGCGCCCGGCCTGATCGACGCCGTCGTCGGCGTCAGCCGTGGCCGAGCACCCGATCGACCGCGATCTCGACGACGACGCGATCGGTGCGCTCCTTGGGCGGGCGGTAGCGCTCGGCATAGCCGGCGACGGCCACGGCGACGCCCTCCGCGTCGGTCACCAGCCGCACCGCACCCTCCAGGGTCAGCCACCGACGACCGTCGACCTGGCAGACCGCAGCCCGCCCGCCGGTCGTGGCGTGGCGCGCCTTGCGGCTGTCGGCGAAGGTGATCACGCGTGCCACCTCGGCGGCGGGGTCGTAGCTGAACCCGACGGCGACGACGTGTGGCGAGCCGTCGGGGCGCAGCGTGGTCAGGGTGGCGAGGTGTCGCTCGGCGAGGAAGGCGAGATCGTCGGGGTCGAGATCGGCGGGACCGCGAGCCATCACCCGGTCACGCCGAGGTTCTCGGCGATGTCGGTCCCGTGGTGCTCGACTTCGTGCACCGCTTGCTGGCCCATCCACAGCAGCGTCCGACGCTCCGGGTCGGGGAAGCCGTAGCGCACCGATCGCTGGAGGTCGTCCGGGGCGACGGCCCCGAACAGCCGCGTGAACAGGGCCGTGGCCACGGCGAGCTCAGCGGTCATCGTCCCCACCGTGTCGGCGGCGTACAGACCCTCGTCGACGCGCTGGTCGCGGTACATCGGCTTGAACTCGGGCTCGTCCTCGACCATGCCGACGACCATGCGGTCGCGCAGCATCAGCAGCACGTCGCGCACGTGCCCGGCGTACTCGAGCGCCGACCAGCGGCCCGGTGTCGGCTGGACGGTCGCCCGGTCCGGCGCACCGGTGAGCAGATCGGCGATGCGCTCGGTCCCGGAGCGGAGACGGCCGTCGATGTCGTCGACGGCAACCTCCTCCCACGCGAACCCACACACCTCGCACCGCTCCACCGACGTGACCCTAGGCGACTCCGCCCGGGTCGGCCGCAGCCGGTTCGGCGGGGAACGCCGCTGTGACGGTGAGCTCCTCGACCCCCCGGACGACGACGATGACGAGCTCGCCGCCGGCACCGACCTCGCCGAGGGCGGCGAACAGGTCGTCGGGGCCGGCGAGGTCGCGATCGCCGGCGCGCACCAGCAGGTCACCCTCACGGATGCCCGCCCCGGCCGCCGGCGAGCCGTCGCTCACGTGGCGCACGAGCAGTCCCGGGCGCTCGTCGAGACCGACCGAGCGGCGCAGCCGTGCCGCAAGGTCGCTCGGGGCGAGCGCCACCCCGAGGCGCGGGCGCTCCAACCGGCGTCCCTCGACCATCGCCCGCACCGCCTCGCGCAACGAGTCGTCGGCGGCGCGGGCGAGGTAGAACCCGTGCTCGAGTCGGTGGGTGTTGACGCCGACGACCCGGCCCTCACGATCGACCACCGGGGCTCCCGACGAGCCGGCACCGGCGGGGGCGGTGTGCTCGATCGCCCCACCGATCGGCCGGCCGCGTGGGCCGCGAAAACCGGCCGCGGTGGCCGTCACCTGACCCCAGGTGGCGCGCCGGCGGTGGCGGCCGGCGGCCACGGTGACGACGACGTCGCCGCTGGCAACCACCTCGTCGGACCAGGCGAGGGGCGCCGCCGCGCCGGTGTCGACGTCGAGCACCACGAGATCGCCGTCGACGTCGCTGCCCACCACCGAGGCCTGCGCGGTACGGCCGTCCTCGAAACGCACCGCCGTGGTCTGGTCGCGCAGGTTGTGGGCATTGGTGAGCACCCGTCCCGGGGCGACCACGAAGCCACTTCCCCGCCCGTTGCGGCCGATGGCCACGACCGATGGTGCGGTCGCCGCCCCGGCCTCGCGCACCAGTCGGCCCAGTTCGTCGATGATCTCCATCGCACGCTCCTCGCTCGTCACTATCGAATTGCTAGTGACTGGTGAGGCTACATTCGATCCGTGACCACGATCAACCCCACCGCCCTCGACGCCGCCGCCCGCATCGTCGGCGACCGCTGGAGCCTGCGTCTCGTCGGCGCCCTGCTCGACGACGAGCGGACGTTCGGCGAGCTGGCGGCGGCGGTGGACGGGATCGCTCCGACCGTGCTGACGGCTCGCCTGCGCGCGCTGCAGCGCATGGCCCTCGTGACGGCGACCCCCTACGCCACCCGGCCGCTGCGCATGCGCTACGCGCTGACCGATCCGGGACGGCGCCTCGCCGGATCGATCAGCGCCCTCGAGCAGTGGGGCGCCACGCGCGAGGGCGATGCGCCGGCGACGATGCACGTCGAATGCGGTACCGCCGTCGAGACCCGGCCGTGGTGCCGCACCTGCGACCGACCGGTGGACGGCGAGACCGCGTCGCCGCCCGACGGCGCCGACGAACGCCTCGTCTGGTGCTGACGGGCCCCTCGGCGTGGCGCCGGCCGGCGACGCGGGAGCGCAGCGGTCGTCGCCTGGCGGTCGTCGCTGGACGAAGAGACTGATCGCGGCCAGCTTGGGGTACAGCAGCGGTCGAAGGGGACGACGAGGTCGCCCCAGCCACCACCAACAAAGGAGCCTTCCGTGCGCCGACTCGTGTTCACCTCCGCCCTGCTCGTAGCGCTCGGTCCGGCCGGCGCCGCGCTCGCCAGCACCCCGCCCGACACCGAGCCGGTGACGTCGCCGTCCTCCGAGCCGATGTCGACCGACACGGCCGCGGTCGGACCCGAAGTCAGCACGGCACCGACCGACACCGAGGTGACGGCCTCCACGCCGAGCGGCACGGAAGTGACCGCCACCGCCCCGGAACCGGCGACGATCTACAACGAGGACGGCAATGCCATCGCCACGGTGACCGTGTCATCGCTCGACCCCGACTGGGCCGACTACGACGGCGATCATGCGCCAGAGGCGGGCCGTTCGTACGTGCGGGCGGTCGTCACCGTGCAGAGCGAGCAGCCGTCCGGCACCTTCTCGGTCGCCACCGACGACTTCATCATCCAGGACAACAACGGCTTCGTCGCGGGCGCGGACACCGTGCCCAGCACCGAGCAGGCGGCCGCCGACGAGGACCTCACGTCGGAGGCCGATCTCGCCAACGGCGAGTCGGTCGAGCTCGAACTCACGTTCCAGGTGACCGCCAACGTCGGCGGGCAGTCGATCTTCTACCGCCCGAGCGACGACCGGCTCGTCGACATCGCCGAGCTCAGCCTGAGACGCATCCCCATCACCACGGCGTCGGACGCATCGACGGCGTCGGCGATCGGTCGGAAGCCGAGGTGCTCGTAGAAGCCGATCGCCCGTTCGTTGCGGCGGCCGACGCCGAGGTGAACGCCCTCGACGCCGCGGTCGCGCAGCGCGTCGAACAGCGTCGCCACCAACCGCCCACCCGCACCGCGGCCCTGCCCACTCGGCAGCAGGTTGATGTGCAGGTGGGCGGGGAACTCGACGAGGACGGTCGCCGGCGTGGCCGGCGGGTGGTGGATCCGGTCGATCAACCTCCCGTCGGCCGACGCCGCATCGGCGGCGCTCGGCTCGGGCCACCGCACCCGCAAGGCGGGCCACCACCGCCGCTCGCACGCGGCCTCGAACGCCGCCGTGTCGGCGGCGCCGAGCACGTAGCCGGCCACCCCTTCGTCGCCGACGGCGACGAAGGAGAGATCCGGTTCGAGCGCCAGGTACGGCCCGGCCCAGATCGCCCCGATCAGCTCGGGATCGCGGTACAGCGCCGTCGCGTCGCGCCGGCGTCACCGGTGCGTAGGCAGATGTCGTACAGCGCGTCGCGGTCGTCGGCGACGGCGGATCGGATCAGCACCGGCGCGACGTTAGGGAGCGGCGCCCGCAGCCGACCAGTCCTCCGGCGTGCGGGCTCGGCGGAGAGACCGTCGTCGCGCGGCGCAGTAGCGTCGCGCCGGTGGGTGACGTCGACCTCGCCGGGATGTACCGCGCCAGCCGGCTCCGCATCGGCGAGCTCGTCGACGACGATGTGGCCGACGTGCCGGTGCCGGCGAGCGAGATGTGGACCGTGCACGACGTGGTCGCTCACCTCGTCTTCGGTGCGTCCGACGTGACGACGGGCAACCTCGACGGCGCGGGCAGCCCACCGTGGACGGCGGCGCACGTCGAACGCGGCCGCGGCGAGACGGTCGCTGAGCTGCTCGCCGCGTGGGAGGAGCACGGCGCCAACATCGAGCAGCTGCTCGCCTCGCCGCACGGATCGCGGGCCTCGGCGGTGGTGATGGACGTCAACTGCCACGAGTGCGACCTGCGCCACGCCCTCGGGCTCGTTCCTCGGCCCGACCCGGGGTTCCTCGACTGGGCGGCGCCGAGCCTGCTCGGCGGGTTCGTCAAGGCGGTCGAGGCACAGTCGCTGCCGCCGGTCACCGTCGACGCGCCGCCGTTCGAGGTGTTCCGCGGTCGGCTCGGCCGGCGCACCGGAGCCGAGGTGGCCGGCTACGCCTGGTCGGCCGACCCGACGGAGTACCTCGACGCCTGGTTCATCTTCGGCCCGCGCGACCAGCCGCTCGGCGAGGCCGCGCCGGGCTGATTCCGCGTCTCATCCCGCCAGCAGCGTGGCGACGTCGCCGCGCAGTTCGTCGACGCCAAAGTGCTTCGAGACGCTCACCCAACGCACGTCGCCGTCCTCGAGGCCGAGCGCGCCCGCCAGCTCGCGGCGACGCTTCGGGCGGCGCGTCGACGGCACCTTGTCGGCCTTCGTCGCCACGACCCGGATCGGCCGGCCGACGTCGATCAGGTAGTCCCACGTCTGCAGGTCGAGCTTGGTGGGACCGACCTCGCCGTCGATCAACAGCAGCACGGTGTCGAGCGTCTCGCGGCCGTGCAGGTAGCGCTCGATCATCGTCGCCCAACGCCGCCGCTCCGCCTTGGACACCTTGGCGTAGCCGTAGCCGGGGAGGTCGACCAGCCACCGACCAGGGCTGCCCGACAGCTCGAAGACGTTGATCAGCCGGGTCGCCCCCGGCGTCTTCGACGTGCGGGCCAGGCTCGCCGACCCGGCCAGGGCGTTCAGCAGCGACGACTTGCCGACGTTGCTGCGCCCGACGATGGCGACCTCACGCTCGGCCTCCGGAAGCTGGCCGACGTCGGACGCCGACTGCACGAACCGCAGCGAGAGGGCGGCGACGGACGGCATCGCCGCAACGGTACCGGTCTCAGCGGCGCCGGGAGCGGGTGGCCCCGCGGGTGCTGATCGCCTCGAACTCGGCGGCGGTGAGCGGGAGCACGGAGAGACGGTTGCCGCGCGCCACGAGGCGCGAGCCGGCGAGCTCGGGCATCGCCCGGAGCTCGTCGAGCGGGAGGAAGCGCAGCTTGCGCAGCGGGGCGACGGTCACCACGTCCCATCGCGGGTCGTCCGGCGGCGACGTCGGGTCGTAGTACTTCGCCGTCGGGTCGAACTGCGTCACGTCGGGCTCGGCCTCGGCGACGACCCGGCAGATCCCGGCGGCTCCGGGCGGGTTGGCGTTGGAGTGGTAGAAGACCGCCTGGTCACCGCGGCGCATCTCCCGCAGGTAGTTGCGCGCCTGGAAGCTGCGCACGCCATCCCAACGTTCACGCCGGACGCGCACGAGATCGTCGTAGCCGAACACGTCGGGTTCGGACTTGAGCAACCAGTACTGCACGACGCCATCATCGCGTCCGCGTCGTCGACCCGCCCGCTCGGATGGCGGTGAGGGTGCCCCAGTCGGACCAGGGCGTCGTATTACCCTCGATCGCAGGCGCCATCCTGCCGCCCGGCGACGGCACCGCCATCACACGAGGGAGATCGAGCGAGCATGCGAACCGACCACCCGCGCCGACGGCTGCTGGCGCTCACCGCGATCGGCGCCCTGTCGGTGACCGTCGGCCTGGCGTCGTGCGGCGACGACGACGACACGTCGAGCGACACCACCCCGGCGACGATCGCCGTGGCCTCCACGGCCGAGGGCACCACAGCGACATCGGCCCCGCGAGCCACCACCACCTCGCCCGGTTCGACCGGACAGCACCACGACGACCGCGGCTCGCGCCGGCGGGGCCACGGCGACGACGGCGGCACGGCCGACCACGACGGCCGGGCGCAGCGCCACCTCCACGACGACCGGGAGCGCCACTGGCGGGCACCGCCCGGACGACCACGACCGTCGCGAGCGGCGCGGCGCGCACGGCCAGCGCGACCGCCGGGTCAGGGCCGGAGCGGCTCGGCCAGCGGAGAGAGCGCGCCGCCCACCACGGCCGGCGAGTGCGACCAGTACACGACCAACGCCCAGTATCCGCTGAAGCTGTGCGACACCGGCTACGACGTGCTTGCTCGTGCAGCAGGCGTTGGCCGCCCAGGGCTTCGACGTGCCGACCAGCGGCAACTTCGACCCGGCGACCGACGCCGCCGTGCGCGCCTACCAGGAGCAGTTCGGCCTGACGGTCGACGGGCTGGTGGGCCGGGAGACCTGGACCCACCTCGTGCCCGACGCCCCGGGCCAGGACAACAACGGCAACGGGGTCGTGGACCCGTTCGAGGTGACGACTGGCTGACCAGGACCCGCCCGACGGTCGCGTGCGCTACCGCGTGGTGGTGCACGGGAAGGTGCAGGGCGTCTGGTTCCGCGAGTCGTGCCGACGGGTCGCTGACCGCCTCGGTCTCGACGGCTGGGTGACGAACCGCCTCGACGGCACGGTGCAGGCCGAGTTCGAAGGCCCGCTCGACGCCGTCGCCCAGGCGGTGTCGTGGTGCCGGCAGGGACCGCCCTCGGCCGAGGTGACGGGGGTGGACGTGACGCCGCTCGCCGTCGCCGCCACGGCCGGCACCCCCGCCGCGGCGGCGCGATTTCAGGTGCGCTGACCATCGCCGCCGGCTCCGAGCAGCTCGACGAGCCCGGCGCGCAGACGGACCACGTCGCGCGGGCGGTCGCGTCGTGCGATGCGCGACGCGACGACCTCGGTGCGGCTCTGGGTGACACCGCCGGCGCGAAAGAAGCGGCGCCGGGCGAAGCCGACCACGACGACCTCGCGTCCGGCCTCGATCGCCGCGCCGGCCGCCGGCGGATCGAACCAGGCCACGGGCACCGAGCAGGTGCCGGCCGCTCCACGCGTGGTGACGTCGAGCTCCATCACCGTGTCGCCCGAGGGCAACTGGCGCCGCCGCGGCTCACCCGCGACCACGCCGTCCAACAGCACCACGTTCGTGGCATCGAGCGCTGGCGTCGCCATCGCTCACCTCCAAGTCGTTCCATCGAGAGTCGCGCTCGGCGCGTGTCCGCGTCGAGCGACGAACGAGCTGGGGAATGTCGGCACCACGCAGGGTAGTGAGGGGGTGTCACCGGGTCAGCCGGCCGAACACGCCTTCCAGAACGCCCGGTAGGACGGGTACTCGATGTCGGGGGTGAGCCAGCCCGACGCCACCAGCTCGGCGTGCAGGCGCGGCAGGTTGCGCCACGGCACGCCCATGTCGGCGTGGTGGGCGAGGTGCCACCCGGTGTGGTACGGCACCATGAGGAAGCGGGCCAGGCGGCTCTGGCGGATCACGTGGGTCGTGCGCCGGCGATCGGCCGAGCGCTCCATGCCCCCGTGCTCGGCGATCGCCCGCAACCGGTTGGAGAACTTCCACAGCGTCGCCCAGGAGCCGATCCACACGACGTACATCAGCGGGCGGTGCACGGCGATCGACGAGCCGAGCAGCACGAGCTGCACGCCGGCCACGTCGAGGCCCTCCGGGTAGCCCTTGCGGATCGCCCCGATCAGGCTGCGGATGTTCTTGAAGGCGCTCTCTCCGGTGAGGTCACGACGCAGCTTGCGGTGCCAGGAGTCCCGCCGAACCGGGTAGCCGCGGTACAGGGCGAGGTCGGGCTCGGCCGGGCCCATCTCGTCGCGGTGGTGGGCGAAGTGCGCCCGTCGGTAGCTGGTGAACGGCTGCAACGTCGGGTAGCCGAGGACCCAGCGACCGACGAAGTCGTTGGCGACGCGGTTCGGGAACAGCAGCCGGTGGGCGGCCTCGTGGGCGAGGATGTTGAGCAGGGCGTGGCCGCGCCCCATCAGCGCGAACGCGAGCAGCCACGCCCACCAGCGATCGACGACCGCTGCCGCGACCACCACGCCGTAGGTCTGCAGCACGCAGCCGGCGACCGTGACGACGTTGCGGGCCGTCGGGATCCGACGGAGCTCGTCGCGCCACGGGCGGCGCATCACGCCCTTGGCGTTGATCCGGTCGGTGGGCAGCACGTCGGGAAGTGCAGTCGCCGGCGGCACCATCGTGCGCGCCGGGATCGGTGTGACGGTCGCGGTCACGACGTCGATCGTATCACAATCCTTGATCGAGTCGATCAGAAGATGTAACGGCACGTCGACGGCGGCACCTAGGATCGCCGGCGTGAACGCGTCGACCGAGCGGCTGGGCGTGCGCCCGTTCAGCGCCCGCTCGCTCGTGCTGTCGGTGCTTCTCGGGCTACCCGACCCGCGCCTCGGCCGGTCCGCCGCGTTCCGCCTCGCCGACCTCTTCGGCATCGCCCCGGGCACGATGCGCACGGCGCTGTCGCGCCTGGTCGCCAGCGGAGACGTGACCGTCGACGACCACGACTACGAGCTGACCGGCCGCCTGCTCGAACGCAAGCTGGCCCAGGACACCGGGCGACGCTCACCGCGTGCGACGTGGGACGGATCGTGGTGGGTGGTGCTCGTCACCGTCGCCAACCGCGACGTGGCGGCGCGCCGTGAGTTCCGCACCCACATGATCAACGCCCGGATGGGCGAACTGCGCCCGGAGTGCTGGCTGCGGCCGAGCAACATCGACGACCCGGTGGGACTGACCGACCTCGACGGCGTCGTGGCGGTGCGCGGAGCGCTCACCGGGCTCGACCCGGCGACGATGGCCCGTCGCGTGTGGGACCTCGACGCCATCGCCGCCCGCTGCCGCTGGCTGCTCGCCCGCCTCGGCGAGCCGCCGCAGACCGCGACGGCGCTGCCCGACGCGATGCTCGTGTCGGCCGCGGTGGTGCGCTTCCTGCGCGAGGAACCGCTGCTGCCAGCCGCCCTGACCCCCGACGGCTGGCCCGTCGACGACCTGCGCCGGGTGTACCGCGAGTACGACCGCGACTTCGGCCGCGTGCTGCGGTCGGTGATCGACGAGCCCTAGCCCTCGACCATCGCCTGCAGCCCGGCCACCCAGTCGCGTGCCGCCTGCCAGCGGGCGTCGACGTGCGTCTCGTGGTCGCCGGGCGCCTCGCCGGCGATCGGGTACGAGCCGAGGAACTTGACCCGACCGTGCTTGAGGTGCAGCGCTCGCACGGTGTCGGCGAGCAGTTCGTCGGCGATGTGGGCGTCGGCGTAGATCACGAAGCAGTAGTCACCGAGACCACCGTCCTTGGTGGGCCGGGACAGCAGGTTGGACAGGTTGATCCGCCGGGCGGCGAACTCCTGGAGGATCGACACCAGGCTGCCCGGGACGTCGGCGCGCTGGAAGACCAGCAACCCGGTGCGGTCGTGACCGGTGCGCGCCGGCACGCCCTCGCGGGCGACGACGACGAACCGGGTCTGGTTGCCGGGATGGTCGGCGATGTCGGCCACCAGCACCTCGAGCCCGTAGCGCTCGGCCGCCACGCGCGGCGCGACGGCCGCCACGCCCGGCTCGGGTCCGGAGGTGCCGTCACCCTCGGCGACGATGCGAGCGGCACCGGCGGTCGAGCTCGCCGGGCGCACCTCGACGGCACGCAGACGCTCGCGCAGGAAGCGGTGGCACTGGGCGGTCGCCACCGGGATCGACAGCACCGCCTTCACCGCGTCGACCGTCAGGCCGCGGGCGCCGACGAGGCAGAGCTCGATGTCGAGGACGATCTCGCCGACGATCAGCAGGTCGTAGTCGAAGGCGAGCGCGTCCTGGGCGAAGTTGACCACCCCCTCGATCGAGTTCTCGATCGGCACCACGCCGCAGTCGACGTCTCCGGCCTGCACCGCGTCGAGCACGTCGGGCACGGTGGGATAGTCGACGAGCTCGGCGCCGGCGAGGTGCGGCTGGCTGCGCACCGCCTGCTCGGCGAACGTGCCGAACGGCCCGAAGAACCCGACCCTCCCGAAGGCGCGCTGCCGGCGGAGCGGAGGGGTTGTCTCGACCATCCGAACAGGCTATTGGTCTGGCACGATGGCGCCCGTGGACGATTCGACGCTGCGCCAGCTGCTCGACGACCTCGTCGCCGGGCGCACCAGCGCCGACGAGGTGGTGGCGCGACTGTCGCGGCTGCCCTTCGCCGAGGTCGACGGCGCCCTGGTCGACCACCACCGCGCCCTGCGTCAGGGCATGCCCGAGGCGGTGTACGGGCCGGGCAAGACGCCCGAGCAGTGCGCCGGCATCGTCGGTGAGCTGCTCGCCCACGGCACCGGACCGGTGCTCGTGACGCGGGTGACGCCCGAGCAGGTGAAGGCGGTGGAGGCCGTCGCCGGGCCGGGCCTGCGACGCGCCGGATGCCTGCTGTACCGGGCGCCCGGGCCGGCCCGGGCCGGCGACGTGCTCGTGGTGACCGCCGGCACCTCGGACAGCGCGGTCGCCGACGAGTGCGTGCTGACGCTGGAGGCCTACGGCTTCTCGCCGCGTCGTCTCGACGATGTGGGCGTCGCCGGACTGCACCGGCTGCTCGCCCACCTCGATCGGGTGACATCGGCCGACGCGGTGGTGGTGATCGCCGGGATGGAAGGCGCCCTGGCGAGCGTGGTCGGTGGATTGTGCGCGGCGCCGGTGATCGCCGTGCCGACGAGCACCGGCTATGGCGCCTCGTTCGCCGGCGCCACCACGGTGCTGGCGATGTTGGCCTCGTGCGCGAGCGGCATCACCGTCGTCGGCATCGACAACGGGTTCGGCGCCGCCTGCGCGGTCGCCCGCATGCTGCGATGAGCGAGCGCAGCGAGCTCATGCCGACGCCGCGAGCGCCAGCGAGCGCGGCGGCGATGGGGTCCGGGGGCGCAGCCCCCGAGAAGCGATGAGCGAGCGGGCCGGGTGGCGCGGGGCGTGTCGCCTACGTCCAGTGCGCCGCCGGGGTGGCCGGCGACATGCTGCTCGCCGCCCTCGTCGATGCCGGTGCCAGCACCGACGCCGTGCATCGGTCGCTGGCCGCCCTCGGCGTCGACGGCTACACGCTGACGTTCGAGCGCGTGCAGCGGGGCGGCATCGCGGCCACGCTCGCCGACGTCGCCGTCGAACGGCGCGAGCACGAGCACCGGCCGGTGCGGGCGATCCGCGAGCTGCTCGACGCCAGCGCCCTCGAGCCGGCCGTCCGCGACACGGCGCGATCGGTGTTCGATGCCCTGGCGGTGGCCGAGGGTGCGGTGCACGGGATCGACCCCGACGACGTCGAGCTCCACGAGGTCGGCGCGCTGGATGCGATCGTCGACGTGGTCGGTGTCTCCGCCGCGCTCCACGCCCTGGGGATCACCGAACTGGTCGCCGGGCCGGTCGCCGTCGGCCGCGGAACGATCCAGGCGGCCCACGGCCAGCTGCCCAACCCGCCGCCGGCGGTCGCCTACCTGCTGGCGCAGCGATCGGTGCCGACCGTCGGCATCGACACCGACATGGAGCTGTCGACGCCGACCGGCGTCGCCGTGCTGACGGCGTGCTGCGACCGCTTCGGTGCGATGCCGGCGATGACCGTGGAGTCGGTCGGATACGGCGCCGGGCGGGCCGATCCCCGCGGGCGGCCGAACGTCGTGCAGCTGATCGTCGGGCGCGCCGCCGACCCCGACCCGGTGCTCGACGGACCGGGCCGACCGGCCGTGCTCGTCGAGACCAACGTCGACGACGTCACCGGTGAGGTGATCGCCCACGCGATCGCCCGCCTCCTCTCCGTCGGCGCCCACGACGCGTGGGCGACGCCGATCGTGATGAAGAAGGGTCGCCCGGCGTTCCTCCTGTCGGCGGTGTGCGACCGGGCGCTCGCCGAGCCGGTGGCCGCCACGATGCTCGCCGAGACCGGCAGCCTCGGGGTGCGGGCGACGAGCCTGGCCCGTTGGCCGCAGGCGCGGACCGCCGGCGTGGTCGAGGTCGGCGGCCATCGCATCGGCGTGAAGGTCGCCGCCGGACGGGTCAAGGTGGAGCACGACGACGCGGTGGCGGCCGCCGAGGCGCTCGGGCGTCCGCTGCGCGAGGTGCTGCGCCTCGCCGAGGAGCGCTTCGGCGAGGGACGACGAACCGTCGTGAGCCGGGTATCGCTCGCCACCGCCGTCGCCGAGGCGTCGTCGCGCGATCCGGTCCTCGCCCATCTCGCCGAGCTGGCCGGACCGCTGACGTGGCGTCCACGTGACCCCGACGGCCACTTCGGCTTCCTGGTGCGGGCGATCGTGTTCCAGCAGCTCGCCGGCGCGGCAGCGAACGCCATCCACCGGCGGGTGCGGGCGACCGTGCCGGGCGAGCTGACCGCCGAGGCGCTGGCCGGGGTCGGCGACGCCGAGCTGCGCGCCGCCGGGCTGTCGGCGAACAAGCTGGCGTCGCTGCGCGACCTGTCGGCGAAGGTGCTCGACGGCACCGTGGTGTTCGAGGGGACGTCGCGGCTCGACGACGACGAGATCGTCGACGCGGCTGTCGTCGGTCCGCGGCATCGGTCGCTGGACGGCGGAGATGTACCTGATGTTCGAGCTCCGCCGGCTCGACGTGTGGCCGGTCGACGACCTCGGCGTGCGCCAGGGCTACGGCGCGGCGTGGGGCCTCGATCCGGCGCCGACCCCCAAGCAGCTCGACCCGCTCGGCGATCGCTTCCGTCCGTACCGCTCGGTGGTCGCCCGCTACTGCTGGGAGGCCGTGCACCTGCTGCGCCACGGCACCGACCCGAGCCTGCGCTAGGGCGATCGGCGATTCTGGGGCGCGAAATCGAGCGTCAACGCTCGATTTTGCTTGTGGAAATCAGAGGCCGGCGGGGACGCGGGCGTAGCGGGCGGCGAGGTCCTCGAGGACGGTGACGGGATGGGGCATCGCCATGATCTCGTCGCGGGCGGCGGCGATCGGCCGGGCGGTGCTCGGCGAGGGCGCGGCGAGCGAGCTCGGCGACACGGTCGGCGGTGATCTCGTCGGGCGCGAGCGTGAGCCCGAGCCCCGCCGCGCTGACGGCATCGGCGTTGATGAACTGGTCGGCGCCCTGGGGCAGCACGAGCTGCGGGACGCCGTGGAACAGCGCGCCGAGCATCGTGCCGCTGCCGCCGTGGTGGACGGCGAGGTCGGCGTGGCGCAACACGGCGCTCTGGTCGACGAACGCCTCGACGTGCACGTTGGGGGGCAGCGGGCCGAGCTCGGTGCCGGGGGCGTTGCCGAGCGCCACGAGCACGTCGACGTCGAGCCCGGCGAGCCCACTCACCACCGTGGCGAGCAGGCGGTCGTTCGCCACGACGGTGCCCATGGTGAGGTACACCAACGGGCGTCCGGTGCGACCGAGCCACCCCGGCGACGCCGCGTCGGGATCGGCGAAGGGCACCGGCCGCATCGGGATGCGCGCCGGGTTGGTCAGCAGGCGGGTCTCGCGCAGGGCGCCGGGGAAGATGTCGATGTAGGCCTCGCCGGTGAAGAGGTCGAACGGCGGATCGTCGACACCGTGGTCGCGCCACAGCCGGTCGAGACGGTCGCCGACGAACGCCGTGGCGAAGGCGACCGGCATCGGCGGTGAGATGGCGTGGCCGATCGCCCGCACGCCGGCGAGGTGGGCGGCGATCCCGGCGCCGAGGTCGCCCGGCTCGTACACGACCAGGTCGGGTTCGAGCGCGGCGAGCAGCGGGGTCAGGTCGGCCGCGGTGCGTGGTGCCAGCTCGTCGATGAACACCCGCCCGCCCATCGCCGCGTCGGTGCGGCCGTCGGGTCCGAGCATCGAGGTGCGGCCGGTGCGGGCGAACACCCGCTGGCACGCCTCGGCGATCGACATGCCGACGTCGTGGGTGGGGTAGCCCCACGACTCGAGCCGGCCACGGAAGGGGCCACTGGTGGCGAAGGCGAGCTGGTGGTTGGCGTCACGGGCGGCGGCCGCCAGCGGCATCAGGGGGTACACGTGGCCGAACGACGGCCGAGCGCAGAACAGGATCTTCATAGCGTCGCCCAGCGTGACCGAACCCGATCACCGCCGCTTGGAGAAGGTGTGAGGAACGTGTGGAGGTTGGCGTGCGCCCGCTCGCCGATGCGGGCGACCGTCAGCTGGCCATCAGCTCGTCGGCGTACTGCTGGATCTCCTCGATCGGGTACTCGCCGGAGATACGCCGCACCACCGTGCCGTCGCCGTCGACGAACACCAAGGTGGGGAAACTGGTCCCGCCGTAGGACGCGAGGGCGGCGCTGTTCTCGTCGTCGGCCAGCACCGGCCACGGCCACTCCTCGTCACGCAGCCACTGATCGGGCGGGTAGTTCGGCGCGTCGGAGCGCACGTCGGTGCTGACACCCACGACGTTCAGTCCGTCGGGGACGTCGCCGCTGCGCTCCCAGTCGACGAGCAGCGGGACCTCACGGTTGCAGTGCGGGCACCAGTGGGCGAGGAACACCGCCATCGTCGGGCCGTCGTGGGCCGGATCGATCGTGGTCGCATTGCCCTCGTAGTCGAACCCGGACAGCACCGGAACCTTCGTGCCCACCGCCGGATCGTCGCCGGACTGGGCGACCTCCTGGGTGAACGGCGGCAACGAATCGCCGGTGATCGTGACACCGGGGAAGAGGCCGCCCGGGCCGGTGCCGGAAGCGACCGTGTCGGCCGCGTCGTCACCGCCGCCGCCGCCGCCCGCCACGAGGGCGATCACGACGGCGGCGACGAGCACGACGGCGACGAGCGTGCCGACGATGACGGCGGTGCGGTTGCGAGAGGTCACGTTGTCTCCTCGGTGGGGGGCCGCCGCGTGGCGACCAGTAGGACGATGACGGTCACGAAACCGCAGAGCGCCATGAACGGCAGGGTGACGAAGCCGAACTCACGGAACCACACGAACGAGCACGCCGGGCCGGTGAGCTCGCACGCTCCGCCCTCGAGGCTCGGGTTCCACTCGAGCACGTAGTGGTAGATCGAGATGGCGGCGCCGATCGCGGCGACGGGCACGGCGTACCAGCGGATCTCCCGGTCGCGGCGCAGCGCCGCCACCAGCAGGATCACGGCCAGCGGGTACATCGCGCAGCGCTGGAACCAGCACAGCCGGCACGGCGTGAAGTGGGCCGACTCGGAGAAGTAGAGGCTGCCCGCCGTCGCCACCGCGGCGACCAGCCAGGCCAACCACAGCGCCGCATCGTCGATCGCGGTCATCACCTCGTCGAGCCAGCGCACGCGGCCGCGCAGCAGCCGGCCGACGACCACGGCGCCGGCGAGGGTCGCCGCGGCGAGGGCGAGCACCGCGGTGAACACCTGCACCTGTTCGACGTCCATGCGGGGAGGAGTATGGCGCCGGCAACCCCTCCGCGCCGGGCAGCCAGAGCGATGATTTCCACAAGCAAAATCGTGCGTGGACGCACGATTTCGCGCCCCAGAATCTTTGCAAGCGCGGTGCTCGCGATTCTTGGTCGCGAAATCGTGCAGAAACGCTCGAAAATGCTTGTGGAAATCTTCGGCCTCCGGGCGGGCGGCGGGCGGGGTCAGCGGTCGACGATCGTCGGGGTCGGGGCGACGGGGACGCCGAGCAGGCGGGCGGCCTCCAGCCCGGAGCGGACCGCGCCCTCGACGCAGGGCTGCTGCAGCCAGTCGCCGGCGAACACGATCGGCGGCGCCTGGGCGAGCCCGGCCAACCGGGCGTAGTAGCCGACGCCGACGTCGGGAACGGCGTGCTCCCAGCGCACGAGGTGCACGATGTCGGCCTCGGCGAGCGGGAGCAGGCCGGGGTGCAGCCGCGACGCCTCGTTCCACAGGCGCTCGGTCGCCTCCTGCTCGGACAGCTCGAGCAGCGGCCCGCTCGCCGCGGCCGGAGCGCAGACGAGCGCCCACTCCCAGCCCGGCGGCACCCGGCCCCAACTGCCGTGGCGCCCGTCCCCCTGCTCGATGGTGGCGACGAGCTCGTTCGGGAACACGTGCCAGCCGGTCCGCGCCCCGCCCGGGCGATGCCGGGCGGCGTACACGCGCACGTGTGGGACGTAGCCCACCTCGGCCAGCGCCGCCGGGCGGTCGCTCTCGGCGACGATCCGCGCCGCCACCGGGGCGGGCACCGCCACCACCACGGCGTCGTAGCGTCTCGGTGCCGTCGGGCGTGCTCAGCTCGACCGACGACCCGCGGCGCTCGATGCGTTCGACGGCCACCCCGGTGCGCACGTCGAGACGGTCGGCGATCTCCCGCCACGGGCGGTCCATCCCGCCGTCGACCTGGAAGAACGAGCCGACGGTGAGGCAGCGCAGCCACGACCGCACCAGCGCCGCCGACATCGAGTCGAGACGGGCGAAGAACGGGCCCTCGAAGTTGGGCCGCACGATGCGGTCGCGGGCCGCCGCACCGATCGGCGCCAGCTCGGCGAGCGCCGTCACGGCGTCGTCGCGCCGGCGCACGCGCAGGTCGCCGGGCTGGCGGGCGAGGATCCCGGCGACGTAGGCGACGAAGCGGGCCTTGTCACGAACACCGACGAGCGGCGAGCGGGCGATCCGGGCCAACGAGTTGGGCGCCGGCACGAGGCGCCCGTCGAGCAGGAGATCGCCCCCGCCGCGCAACGAGAGCGGGCGCAGCAGGCGGTCGCGCAGACCGAGCTCGTCGAGCAGCGCCAGCGTGTCCGGATAGAAGCTGGCGAGCCACCCCGCTCCGGTGTCGAGCCAGTGCCCGTCGCCGAGGTGCTCGGTGTGCGTGCGCCCGCCGACCGCGTCGGTGCGCTCGAGGACGGTGACGCGATGGCCGGCGCCCTGCAGGTGGTGGGCCGCCGTCACCCCTGCCGGCCCGGCGCCGACCACGGCGATCCGCATGGCCACGGTGGGCGGCTTGCTCGTGCTCACGGCGCGGCCGTCGCGGCGACCGAGATCGCCACCTCGAGTCGGGCACCCGGAGCCAGCATCGGGAGGCTCCCGCGCGCCTCGGCGGTGACGGGATCGTCGCCGGCCGCGGTGGCGGGCTCGGGGGCGACCACCGGCGACGGTCCGACGCCGGCGTTGTCGACCCACCACTGCACGTGCAACGGCACGTCGGCGCGCCACCCGACCGTCAGGCGCGGCCCGTCCGAGCGCACGAGCGTGACGCCCTCGACGACGCCGACGTCGCCGAGTCGGTACTTGCGGTACCCACCCGGTTCGAGGTCGCCCGCCAACAGCGGGCCGGAGGTTCCGTCGCCCGCCGAGCCGGGCTGGCGTGAGTCGACCGTGCTGACGACGGCGGCATCGCCGGGGTGCACCTCCACGGCGACGAGGTCGGTGGCGTCGAACAACGGGTGGGCCATCCAGAACGCCGCCGCCGGGCGGTCGCCGACGTTCTCGAGGACGTACCGCAACGCCAGCTCCCCGTCGGTGAGCGTGGCCCGTCGTTCGACGGTGAGCGCCACGGTGGCGCAGCGGATCCGCGTGGTCAGCTCGTGCTCGTCGGCGCTCACGACGTGCCACGGCCGCGACCACACCTCGCCGTGGTCGGGCAGGGCCACGCCGCCGTGCTCGACGGCGACACACGTCGGCACCATCTCGTCCCAGCCGGCGATGTCGGGGCGCACGAAGGCATCGAACGGCTGCGCCGCCCGCAGCTCGACGACCGGCTGTTGGAGCCATTCCCGCCCGGCGAGCACGAGCGACGTGAGGCGCGCACCATGGTCGGGTTCGATCACCACGCGAGCGTCGCCGGCGCGCAGGACCACCGCCGACGCCGTCACTGGTGCACCCTGAGGTAGTGCGACGGGTCCGATGCAGCTGCTGTGCACCAGTGACGCGAGGACCCTGCCCAATGGTTCACTCGCTCGAGGACTCCCTCGCTCACTGGACCGCCTCGGCGACGGCTCGCGACTCCTCGGCGGCGACGGCGATCAGCCGGGCCATCGCCCGCGCCGCCGCGTCCTCGCGACCCTGCTCGATCGCCCGCACGACGGCATCGTGGGCCGCGATCGCCGCCGTCGGGTCGCCCGCCGATCCGACGGCGAGGTCGCGCGCCCGCAGCGCCGGCTCGAGCAGCGATTCGAGCGAGGCCAGCAGCTCGTTGCCGCCGGCGTGGAGGATCTGGCGGTGCAGCGCCACGTCGGCGGCCACCCACTCGCCGCTGCCCGGTTCGGCGACGGCGGCGCGCAGCCGTTCCATCGCCGCTCGGATGGCCGCTCGCTCCGCCTGGTCGGCGCGACGGGCGGCGAGCCGCGCGGCGAGCGGCTCGATGGCCGAGCGCACCTCGTCGATGTCGGCGAGCAGCCGACGGTCGAACCCGGGACCGCTGCGCCACGCCAGCACGTCCGGGTCGGTGAGGCGCCAGCTCGCCCGCGGTCGCACCGACGTGCCGACGTGCGGGCGGGGCTCGACGAGCCCCTTCGCCGCCAGCACGTTGAACGCCTCGCGCACGACGCCGCGCGACGCGCCGAAGCGGGCGGCGACGCGCTCGCGGTCGATGATCGCCCCCGGCGGGAAGCTGCCGTCGACGATGTCGCGCCCGACGCCGGCGGCGACGCGCTCGACAGCCCGCTGCCGACTGCGCGGGCGTCGCCTCATCGCTCGGATCCTTGCGGACGGTGTAGCCACCGTCGACGAGCAGCGTCGATCCCGTCACGTACGACGCCGCGTCCGAGGCGAGGAAGGCGATGGCGTTGGCCACCTCGTCGGCGCGGCCGAGGCGCACGAGCGCGGTCGACCGGGCGGCGTGGTCCTTGTACTCGTCGGACAGGACGTCCCACTGCTGGGTGAGGATCGGTCCCGGCAGCACGGCGTTGACGCGCACGTCGGGGCCGAGATCGACGGCGAGTTGCTGCGACAGCGAGATCATCGCTCCCTTGCACGCGGCGTAGGCGGGGTGCCCGGGGAAGGCGAGCCGGGCGTGCACCGACGACACGTTCACGATCGCCCCGCCGGTGCCGCGGAGGTCGTCGGCGAAGGTGCGCACGCTGTGGAACACGCTCGTCAGCGTCACCGCGATCTGGCGGTTCCACGTGTCGTCGTCGATGTCGGTGGCGGCACCGATGCGCAGGAGGTAGGCGTTGTTGACGACGATCGCCACCGGCCCGAAGGCGTCGTGGGCGGCGTCGCGCACCGCGGCCCACGCGGCAGCGTCCCCGGCGTCGGCGGCGACCGAGATCGCGGCCCCGCCGGCGTCGCCCACCGTGCGGCACGTGGCCTCGGCCCGCCCGCCGTCGATGTCGGTGGCCACGACCGCGGCCCCGCACCGGGCCAGCACCGTCGCGGTCGCCGCGCCGATGCCGGCGCCGGCGCCGGTGACGACGGCCACCCGCCCGGTCAGGTCGACGAGTGGCGCCCCGGTCACGACGATGACTCCGCGAGGCGTAGGTGGGTGGCGATCGCCAGGGCCAGCGGGCCCTGGCCCCACGGCACGACGAAGCCGCGTGGCACGTGCACGTAGTGCGACGGCTCGGTGCACGCGTTCACCGCGGCCGACACCGACGTCAGCTGACCGTCGGCGTCGGTCGCCGCCAACGCCGACTCCAGCGCGGCGCGGGCGGCCGCCATCACGGCAACCTGCTCGTGCTCGGCGACGACGCCGCCGACCACGGCGCGGGCGAACCCGTCGGCCATGAAGGCGGCGGTCGAGTGCTCGTCGCCGGACGCCGGCTCGTCGACGACGGCGAACCAGCCGCCGTCGTCGCGTTGGGTGCGGCGCATGGCGTCGATCAGCCGGCGGGTCGCGTCGACCAGCTCGGCGCGCCCGGGCTCGGCATCGTCGATCACGTCGAGCACGTCGAGCAGGCCGAGCAATGCCCAGCCCTGGCCGCGGCCCCAGCCCGGCCCGTAGGTGGTGGCGGCACCGTCGAGCACGAAGTGCTCGAACAGGCCGTCGCCGGCCTGCAGCAGGCGCACGTAGCCGAGGGCTTGGCGCACGCCGTCGGCGATCAGGTCGGCGTCGCCGGTGAGCCGACCGAGGGCGGTGAAGAACGGCGGGTCGAAGTGCAGACAGTCGACGAACACGCCGGCGGGCGGGTCGGCGAGCAGCGCCACCTCGACGGGGGCGAGCGTGGCCGGGCCCCACGGGTGCTGGAGCGGGGAGTGCTCCCACGTGGCGTAGACGCCGTCCAGCTCGGGGCGGCTGCGGAGGTAGGCGGCGAGGTCGATCGCGGCCTCGAGGATGATCGGGTCGTCCCAGCGCCGGGCCAGCTCGACCATCGCCTTGCCCGGTGCGGTGCAGTCGAGGCGCACGAACGGGTGCCGCCGCGTCGCCCAGCCGCGCACCAGGCCACGAGCGAAGGCGGCGTAGCGCTCGTCGCCGAGGGCGTCACTGGCGGCGAGCAGCCCTTCGACGCCCACGGAGTCGCCAAAGCTCCACGTCGTGCGCGTCAGTCGCTCGAGCGTCCGCCCGGCCTGCTCGAGCACGGCGCGCTGGATCAGCCGGCATCGACCAGCTCCCACGTCGACGGGCTGGTGTCGAAGCGGCGCAGCTCACCGCGCTGGTGGAGATCCTCCAGGTGCCCGACCACCGGGAAGGCGAGCGCCCCCTCGGTCCCATCGACCGGCCAGTCGCCGGCGAGCGGGTTGATCTCGGGGAGGATGTCGCGCAACGAGCGCGCCCGCCCGGTGAGCGCCGTGCGCACGGCGTCCTCGAGCCGATCGGTGTACTGCGCGCTGCAGTCGAGGAAGTCGCGCCCTTCGTCGCCGGCCATCGTCGGATAGTGGGCGGTGAGCAGCCACGCCGGATCGAGCCGCGCCAGCGCGCCGATGGTGGCGCGGTACGGGGCGACGTGGCGGTAGGTCGGTGGGAACGCCGCCTCGCCATCGGCGGTGCGCACGGCGTCGGACAGCACGGCGTCGGACACGACGGCGGCACGCGAGCGCGGATCCCAGAGCGCGAGGTGGCCCTGGCTGTGGCCGGGCACGTGCAGGATGTCGACGGTCCAGTCGTCCCCGAGCCTCAGTTGCTCGCCGCCGACCACCCGCTGGCGCACCGCGGCGGGGCGGGTGACGCTGCGCAGCCAGGCGAGTCCCTCCGCGGTCTCGTCGACGTCGTGCTCGGCGCGAAAGCCGCGCGCCCGCTGGTCGAGGAAGACGTCGAAGTCGTCGATCTGGTCGGCGTCGGCGCGATGGGCCACGGTGACCGCGTTCGGGAAGGCGGCGGTGGCGTCGGCCAGACCGCCGAAGTGGTCGACGTCGCAGTGCGACACCACGACCCAGCGCACCTCTTCCGGATCCCGCCCGATCGACTCGAGGTAGGTGAGGACGTAGGGGGCGATGGCGCCGTCGACCGCGGTGTCGAACAGCGCGACGTGATCACCGGCCAACAGGTAGACGGCGTTGGTGCGGGCCCCGAGTGGGGTGTCGATGCGGTGGATGCCCTCGGCGATCTCCACCGCTCACGCCCCGGTGAACACGGGCGGGCGCTTCTCGGCGAAGGCCCGGCGGCCCTCGGCGGCGTCGCCCGTCATCATGCAGTAGGCGAACATGTCGTTCTCGTACCGCATGCCCACCTCGACCGACGTGCTGGTGGCGACGCGGATGAGGTTCTTCGTCGACTGGGCGGCGATCGGCGCCATGGCGGCGATGCGGGCGGCGAGGTCGTGGGCGACGTCGACCCCCGCGCCGGCGTCGGCGCGCACCTGGGTGAGGCCGATGCGGTGGGCCTCGTCGGCGTCGATCTGCTCGCCGGTCAGCAGCATGCGCGCGGCGTGGCCGGGGCCGATCGCACGGGTGAGGAACTGCGTCGCCCCGGATCCGCCGTGCCAGCCCCAGCGGATCTCGCCGGCGGCGAAGCGGGTGGAGGGTTCGGCGACGCGCACGTCGGACGCGCACGCCAGTTCGAGCCCGCCGCCGATGCAGTAGCCGAACAGGGCGGCGACGACCGGCTTGCGCACGTGCCACAGCCCGTACACGTAGTCCTTGCCGGCATCCATGCGGTTGCGGTACTGCCAGTTGGTGCCGTACTGGTCGAGGTCGCCGATGTCACTGCCGGCGCAGAACGCCTTGCCGTGGTCGCCGCGGGCGCCGGTGAGCACCACCGCTCGCACGGCGTCGTCGAGCGTGGCGTCGCGGCAGGCGGCGTTGAACTCCTCGTCCATCGCCACGGTCATCGCGTTCAGCTTCTCCGGGCGGTCGATGGTGATCGTGGCGACGCCGTCGCCGACCTCGTAGCGGATGGTGCCCATGCGGTGGTCTCCTCGGTGGGTGCGGGGCGGGTGGTCTCGGATCAGACCGACTCGGCGACCGTGTCGGCCACGCGCACGGCGCCGACGTCGACGAGGTCGGCCACCTGGGCGTCGTCGTAGCCGGCGACGTCGACCAGCACGGCGGCGGTGTCGGCGCCGAGGCGCGGGGCGCCGAGCGTGATCGCCGTCGGGGTGTCCGACAGCCGGATCGGCGGGCGCAGCGTGCGCACCGTGCCGAGGTCGGGGTGGGGTTGCTCGACGAACGTGCCGGTGGCCTTGACGTGGGCGTCGGCGGCGAGGTCGTCGTAGTCGTACACCGGCCCGCACCACACGCCGTGGCGGTCGAGCAGGGCGATCCACTCGTCGGTCGTGCGGTCGAGAAAGGCCGGCGTGAGCCGTCGGTAGATCTCGTCGCGGTGCTCGTGGCCGTCGTTGTAGGCGGCGAGCGAGCGCAGCCAGTCGTCGTCGAGGGCGTCGCCGAGCGCCGGCAGGGGGCACATCGCCAGCGTCAGCCAGCCGTCGCTGGTGCGGTACACGCCGTAGGGCGCCGGGATCGCCCCGTGGGCCGAGGTCTCGGCGGTGCGCCGGGGCTTCCAGCCGGTGTTGAGATAGGTCACCAGCTCCTGCAGTTGGCAGTCGAGCACGCACGTGAGCATGTCGATCTCGACGAGCTGGCCACGGCCGGTGCGGTGGCGGGCCTCGACGGCGGCGAGGATGCCGATGACGGCCTGGTAGCCGGACATGGCGTCGGCCGCCCACAGGGCGCTCGGCGCGGGCGGGTCGCCCTCCTTGCCGACGGCGAACATCGAGCCGCTGTAGCCCTGGAGCACGAGGTCCTGGCCCGGGCGCAGCCGGTAGGGGCCCTCGTCGCCGTAGCCCGAGATGGAGCAGACGATGATGCGCGGGTTGATCGCGGCGAGCGTCGGGTGATCGAGGCCGAGGCGCTCGGCGGTCGAGCGACGGAAGTTCTGGATCACGACGTCGCTGTGGCGCACCGCGTCCTGGAAGGCGCGGCGTCCGCCGTCGGACTTGAGGTCGACGCACAGCGAGCGCTTGTTGCGGTTGACGGCGAGGAACGTCGACATGTCGCCGCCGACCGTGATGTCCTCGAACCCGTGGGTGCGGTTGAACTCGCCGCCCGGCGGCTCGACCTTGATCACGTCGGCGCCGAGGTCACCGAGCCGGGCACCGGCGAGCGGCCCGGCGAGCATCTGCGTGACGTCGAGCACCCGCAGTCCGGACAGCGCCCCTTCGTCCTGATTCATCGGATAAGTATGACTTATTGACGGCGACGGCGCAAGACGGCCGGCACTCGGACGGTCACGGATTCGGGCCGCATCCGGTCCGAATCTGGCCGGGTGACGTCTCGATATCGACGGAGCGTGGCGTGACCGGATCGCCGCCTCGAATCTGGAGGCCCAGTGCCACTCGGAACCGACTGGGCCGATGCCGTGACGCGAGCCGGCCTCACCAGTCGGCGGGGGTGCCGTCGGGGAGGAAGACCGCGGCCATCGGCGGCTCGGGGACGTAGGGGTGGGCGGCGCACGCGGCCTCGTCGACGGCGGTGCCGAGGCCCGCTGCGGTGGGGATGGCGGCCGACCCGCCGTCGGCCTCGAGCGGCACGGTGACGACGTCGTCGAACCACGCCACCGCGCCTCGCATCTGCTCCTGGATGATCCAGCACGGCGTCGCCGTGGCGACGTGCAGGTTGTGCCACGTGGCGATCGGCCCCAGCGGGTTGTGCGGGGCGAGCGCCGCGCCGGCCGCCTCGGTCAAGGCGGCGATGGCGGCCATCTCGGTGTACCCGCCGCAATGGCAGATGTCGGGCTGGGCGACCTGCACCAGACGACGTGCGAACAGCTCGCCGAACGCCCGGCGCCCGACCAGGCGCTCACCGGTGGCGACCGGCACGTCGACGTGGCCGACCACGTGGGCGAGACCGTCGAGGTCACCGGGCGGCGTCGGCTCCTCGATGAACCACGGCCGGTACGGCGCGAGCACGGCGGCGTAGGCGACGGCGGCGGCCGCCGACGTGCGTCCGTGGAAGTCGACCATCACCTCGACGTCGGGACCGACCGCCCCGCGCACGGCGGCCATCACCACCTCCGCCGACCGCAGCCCGGCGCCCGACGCCAGCCCACCGCCCACCGGGACGGCGAGCACCTTGACGGCGTCGTACCCCCCGGCGACGCTCGCTGCGGCGAGCTCGGCGAAGCGCCGCGGATCGAGCGCTCCGTACACGTCGTCGGGCGATCCGCCACCGAGGTGGTCGTACAGCCGGATCCGATCGCGCACCGGACCGCCGAGCAGCTGGTGGATCGGCACGCCGAGCGCCTGGGCCTTGACGTCGTGGAGCGCCTGATCGATGCCCGAGATTGCGCTCATCCCCTCGATCCCGAGCCGCCAGAAGTGGTGACGCGTCAGCCGTTGGAACAGCTGGGTCGTCGCCATCGCGTCGGACCCGACGACCAGCGGGCGCAGATCGTCGATCGCGCCCACGACGGTCGAGGTGGAGAACTCGAGCGTCGCCTCACCCCAGCCGACGAGGTCGCCGGCGACGACCTTCACGAAGATCCAGTTGCGCATCCCGGCCCCGACGACGAGGGCGTCGACGGAACGGATCGGCAGCTGGCCTCCGGCGGCGGTCATCACCGGCCACCGGCAGGCCCGCCGGCGGCGAGCCCGGCGAGGATCTCACGCAGCTCGGCCGGATCGGCTCGGGCGGTGGCGCCGCCGAGGCCGACGGCGACCGCTCCGGCATCGAGCCACGCCTGCGCGGTGTCGAGCTCGATGCCGCCGGTGGGGATGAACGGCACCTGCGGCAACGCCTCGGTGATCGCCTGCATGCCGGCGATGCCGACGGTCGACGCCGGGAACAGCTTGACGGCGGAGGCCCCGTGCTCCATCGCCACCATCGCCTCGGTCGCCGTCTGCGCCGCCGGGATGACCGCCACGCCGGCGCGCTGGCCGGCCCGAACCATCTCGGGCGCCAGCCCGGGGGCGAGCAGGAACTGGGCGCCGGCGTCGACCGCGGCGCGCGCCGTGGCTCCGTCGAGCACCGTGCCGGCGCCGACGAGCGCGGTCGACCCGGCGGCCTCGACCAACTCGGCGATCAGCGCCGCCGCGTCGGGCGTCGTGAAGCTGACCTCGATGACGTCGGCACCCGCCTCGATCAGGCGGCGGCACCGATCGAGGCCGGTGGCGCGGTCGGTCGCCCGGACGATGGTGATGGCCCGTCGCTCGGCGATGCGGGCCATCGCCTCCCAGGGTCGAATCCGACGCGGTCACCGTCGCACCTCCGCATGGGGGTCGTCACGGAGCATCGCGTCGCGCTCGGCGCGGCTGGGCAGGCCGGCGGTGTCGCCGGCGAACTGCACCGCCGACGCCGCGACCACCGTCGCGCTGTCGAGGGCGGCGCGCAGGTCGCCCCCGTCGAGCAGCGCCGAGATGAACCCGGCGGCGAAGGCATCGCCGGCGCCGACCGGGTCGACGGCGCGCACCGGGCGCGCCGGCGCGAGCAGGATCTCGTCGCCGTCGCTGGCCCACGCCCCCTGGGCCCCGTCCTTCACCACCACGACACCGACACCGCGGGCGTGGAACCACCGTGCCACCGTTTGCGGGTCGCGGCTGGCGACCATCGCCTCGGCCTCGTCGGCGCTGGCGAGCACGACGTCGGTCTGCTCGAGCAGGGCGAGCCAACGCGCGACCGCGATCTCGACCGAGGCGAGGGACGGGCGCAGGTTGGGATCGAACGTCACGAGCGTGCCGGCCCGACGGGCAGCGGTGACCGCCGCCACCGTCGCCTCCGCCGCGCTCGGCCCGAGCACCGGGGTGATGCCGCTCACGTGGAGCACGCGGGCGCGGCCGACGCGCTCGAGGTCGAGGTCGGCGGGGGCGAGGGCCGACGCGGCGGAGCCGGCGCGGTGGTACACGACGGTGATCGGTCTCGAGTCGAGCACGTCGCGCAGCAGCAGGCCGGTGGGCCGATCGGGGTCGTGGATCACCGTGAGGCCGACGCCCTCGGAGCGGAACGTGGCGGCGACCGCGGCCCCGAAGGCGTCGGTGCCGAGGCGCAGGACGAGGTGGACGCGGTGCCCGAGGCGGGCCAGTCCGATCGCCACGTTGCCCTCCGCGCCCGCGACGTCACGCCGGAACGAGCCGGCGTGGGCCAACGGCAGCCCGTCGTCGGCGCGCAACAGCGCCATCACCTCGCCGAAGGTGAACACGTCGATCTCGCGCCCTTCGCTGGTGGGCACCGCGACCGGGCTCATCCGCTCACCGCCGTGAGGTGGCGCAGCTGGTCGACGGCGGCATCGACCAAGGCGAGGGCGTACGGGTCGAGGGTCGCGCCGGGCGCCCGGCAGTGGTCGCTCTCGATGATGCCGAGGCGCGCCAGCACCGTCTTTTCGGCCTGCACGATCGTCTCCACGCCGGTCATCCAGTGGCTGATCACCGGCAGCAACGCGGCGTGGCGGGCGGCGAGCGCCTCGCCGTCGCCGGACTCCACCGCCGCCCACATCGCCTGGTACAGCGGCACCATCGAGCAGCCCGGTTGCACGCCGATCGCGCCGGCGGCGGCCGCGCTCGGCAGGTGCACGCCGGCCTGACCGACCAGGGCGCCGACGCCGCGTTGGGCGAGTGCCGCGATCATCGGCCCCGGCGGGATCGACTCGACCTTGACCGCAGTCAGGTTGGGGTGGGCGGCGGCGAGGGCGGCGAAGTCGTCGGCGCCGAGCGACGTTCCGGTCTGGGCGGGGGCGTACTGCACCACGGCGGGGACATCGACCGCATCGAGCACGCGGTGGAGGTGCTCGACGACGCTGGTGACCGACGGGCCGAGGAAGTGCGGCGGCAGGACGTTGATCGCGCCGGCGCCGGCGGCCACGTAGCGGCGGGCGCGCTCGACCGCGAGGTGAGTGGCGTGGTCGGTGACCGAGCAGATGGCGGTGAACCCGGCACGGTCGGCGGTGCGCTCGACCAGCACCGCCACGAGCGTGTCGCGTTCGGCGTCGGACAGCTTGTGGAACTCCGAGGCCAGACCGAACAACAGGCACGACGACACGCCGGCGTCGACCACGTGGTCGACGACCGCGGCGAACCCGCTGGGATCGAGCGTGCCGTCGGCGTGGAAGGGCACGGCGAGCACCGGCGACACGCCGCCGATCGCGCCGGCCCACGGCCGGGTGGTCGGGTCGGGCCCCATCAGAACGACCGCTTGGGGACGGCGGCGCCGGAGCAGCCGACGAGGAAGTCGAGGTCGCAGCCGGTGTCGGCCTGCATGACGTGCTCTCGGTAGAGGCGCACCCAGCCGCGTTGCTCCTCGGGCGGCACCGGCGGCGGACGCCAGGCGGCGCGCCGCTCGGCGAGCTCGTCGTCGGTCAGCTCGACGCGCAACGACCCGGCGGCGGCATCGAGCTCGATCACGTCGCCGGTGCGCACCAGCGCGATCGGCCCGCCGACGGCTGCCTCCGGTGCCGCGTGCAGCACCACGGTGCCGTACGCCGTGCCGCTCATCCGGGCGTCGGAGATGCGCACCATGTCGGTGACGCCGCGGGCGGCGACCGCCACCGGCAGGGGCAGGTTGCCCAGCTCGGGCATCCCGGGATACCCGATCGGGCCGAGGTTGCGGACGACGAGGACCGTGTCGGCGGTGACGTCGAGCGCGGGGTCGGCGGCGGCGACCAGGTACTCGTCGATCGAGTCGAACACGAGGGCCGGGCCGCGGTGGGTGAGCAGCTCGGGCGTCGCCGCCGACACCTTGACCACCGCGCCCTGGGGCACCAGGTTGCCGCGGAGCACCGTCGTGCGCGACGGCGGGCGGATCGGCGCGTCGACCGTGCCGATCACCTCGCGGTTCCAGGTCGGCGCCCCGGTGTAGCTGTCGGCGAGCGAACCGCCGGTGACCGTGGCGGCGTCACCGTCGAGACAGCCGGCGACCAGCAGCGCGGCGATCACCGCGGCGAGGCCGCCGGCGGTGTGGAAGGCGCCCATCAGGAAGCGGCCCGACGGCTTGAGATCGACGAGCAGGGGGACGTCGCGGCCGACCCGGTCGACGTCGTCGAGGGCCAGCGCGACGCCGGCGCGCCCGGCCATCGCCAGCAGGTGCAGCACGGCGTTGGTCGAGCCGCCGATGGCGGCGTTCACCACGATGGCGTTGCGGAACGACGCCGCGGTCAGCAGCGCGGAGGGACGCCGGTCGGCGACGACCATGGCGACGGCCAGACGCCCGGCCCGGTGGGCGAGGGCGAGGCGGGCCCGGTCGACGGCCGGGATCGACGCCCCGCCCGGCAGCGTCAGCCCGAGCGCCTCGGTGAGACAGCCCATCGTCGAGGCCGTGCCCATCGTCATGCAGTGCCCGGGCGAGCGGGCGAGGCCCGCCTCGGCGGCGGCGAGCGCGTCCGCCGCCAGCACGCCCCGACGGGCGTCCTCGGTGAGTCGCCAGACGTCGGTGCCCGACCCGAGCGGCTGACCACACGCCTCGCCGTCGAGCATCGGTCCGGTGGTCACCATCACCGCCGGCAGGTCGACGCTGACCGCTCCCATCAGCAGTCCCGGCACCGTCTTGTCGCACCCGCCGAGCAGCACCGCGCCGTCGACCGGGTTGGCCCGCAGCAGCTCCTCGGTCTCCATCGCCAGCTGGTTGCGGAAGAGCATCGAGCTCGGGCGCAGGTACGGCTCGCCGAGGCTCATCACCGGCATCTCGAGGGGCACCCCGCCCGCTTCCCACACGCCGCGCTTCACCGCTTCGGCGACGTCGCGCAGCCCGCTGTTGCACGGGTTGAGCTCGGACCAGGTGTTGGCGATGGCGATCACCGGGCGGCTGCCGTCGACGACGTCGATCGGGAGCCCGAGCTGGTGGACCGCAATGCGGTGGACGAACCCCTGACGGTCCGGCGCGCGCGAACCAGGAGGCGCTGCGCAACGGGCGGCGAACGTGCGACCGGACACTTCACTCATGACGTGCCGAAGGCGTAGGTCATCGCCTCGACCGGCCGCGTGTCGGCCGACGGGCCGACGCGCAGGTGCTGCACGAACCGCGCCCGGTCGCCGCGCAGCAGCGCCTCGGACACCTCGACCGGGCGCTCGTCGCCGTCGCGCGTGACGCGGTGCAGCGAGAGCGCCGGCAGGTTTCGGTGCACGCCGAGCAACGCCGACTCGGCCGGTGTGAGGATCACCGGGATCATCTCGGCGACCGCCGCCACGACGTGGCACCCGTACGAGGTGCGCAGGATCTCGTACAACGAGTGGGTGCGCGGGTCGTGGGCGAGCAGGCCCGGGAAGCGCTCGAGCGACAGCCACGTCGTCTCGAGGTAGAGCGGCTCACCGTCGACGCTGCGCACCCGGTTGAGCCGGGCGACGGACGCCCCCGGCAGCAGGGCCAGCTCGTTCGCCGTCTGGCGGCTCGCCTCGTGCTCGTCGAACTGCAGCACCTCCGACGTCAGCACCTTGCCTTGCGACGCCAGCGCGGCGCCGATCGAGAAGTAGCTGCCGAGGTCGGCACGGGTCGGCGGACGGGCGACGAACGTGCCGCGTCCCTGGTGCCGGCTGATCAGGCCGCGCTGCTCGAGGTCGTCGAGGGCGTCGCGCAGCGTGGTGCGGCTGACGTCGAGCTGCTCGCAGAAGGTCCGCTCGGCGGGCAGGCGGGTGCCGACCGACCACTCGCCGCACCGGATGCGCCCCTCGATGGCGTCGGCGATCGCGGTGTAGAGCGGCGTCGTGCGGGTCATGTGGTTCGGGCGGCCTCGGCCCGACGCTTGCGCCACTCGCCGACCGCCACCGCCGCGATGAGCAGGGTGCCCTGGGCGATGAACTGCCAGAACTGGTTGATGCCGATGAGGTTCATGCCGTTGCTCAGCACGCCGACGAGCAGCACCGCGAGCAACGTTCCCCCCATCGTGCCGCGCCCGCCGGACGTCGACGCCCCGCCGAGGAACACGGCGGTGATCGCCCGCAGCTCGTACCCCTGGTTGGCCACCTCGGCGTTGGCCGAACCGGTGCGGGCGGCGATGACCAGTCCGCCCATCGCCGCCAGGGCGCCCGAGAGCATGTACAGCATCCAGCAGACCCGCCGGGTGGCGATGCCGGACAGGCGCGCCGCCCGCTCGTTGCCGCCGACGGCGTAGACGTTGCGTCCGATGTCGGTGGAGGTGAGGAACACCCAGACGATCACCCCGATGGCGAGCATGAACAGGAACGAGACGGGGATGCCGGGGAAGTTGTCGGTGCGGAACACCCGGCCGGTGCCCAGCTTCTGGAAGAAGGAGTTGCGCACCCCGACCGGCTTCTGGTCGGGTTCGATGAAGAAGGCGATGCCCTTGAACAGCTGCAGCGTGCCGAGCGTGGTGATCACCGGGTTGACGCGCAGCACGTTGACGCAAAAGCCGTTGAACCCACCGAGGATCAGCCCGGCGGCCACCGCCATCACGATCGCCGGCACCGCCGGCCAGCCGTGCAGCATGAGCACCGCGGCCACGACACCCGCCACCGCGGCGGTGGCGCCGACCGAGATGTCGAGTCCCCCGGCGAGGATGACGAGGGTCTCGCCGGCGGCGAGCAGGCCGATGACGGCGATGGCGTCACCGACGTTCATGACGTTGGCCCAGCTGAGGAACAACGTGTTCTGGATGTAGAACCACACCACGAGCGCGATGAGCAACCCGAGGAGGGCCACGAGTTGGCCGTCGATCGACAGGCCGAAGGCGCTCAGGCGGTGGCGGCGCGAGGGCGACGCCGGCGGTGGCTGCGGCGGGGCGACGGGCGTGGCGACGATCTCGTTCATGCTGGCTCCGCGGTGAGTTCGGTCTTCATCGCCAGCGCGAGCAGGCGGTCCTCGGTGGCGTCGGCGGCGGCCATCTCGCCGGTGATGTGGCCGTCTTGCATCACGATGATGCGGTCGGCGATCCCGAGCAGCTCGGGGAGCTCCGACGAGATCAGCAGGATGGCGACGCCCTCACCGGCGAGGGTGTCGATGATGCGGTAGATCTCGGCCTTGGCCCCGACGTCGATGCCCCGCGTGGGCTCGTCGAGGATGAGCAGGCTCGGACTGGTCGCCAGCCACTTGGCCAGGACCACCTTCTGCTGGTTGCCGCCCGAGAGCTTCCGCACGCTCTGGTTGATCGAGGGGGTGCGGACGTTGAGCTCGCGGGTGTAGCGCTCGACGAGGCGACGCTCGGCCCGCCGGTTGACGAAGCGCAGACGGCACAGCCGGCGCAGCACGGCGACCGACACGTTCTCGCGCACCGACTGCTCGAGCACCAGCCCCTCGCCCTTGCGGTCCTCGGGCGCCAGTCCGATGCCGGCGGCGATCGCGTCGCGCGGTTGCCACGCGTGCAGCACGGTGCCGTTGATGGTGACCGTGCCGGCGGTCGGGCGGAGGTTGCCGAAGATCAACTGCGCCAGCTCGGTGCGCCCGGCGCCGATCAGCCCGCCGAAGCCGACCACCTCGCCGGCGCGGATCTCGAACGACACGTCGTCGTGGATCGAGCTCGACACGTGCTCGACGGTGAGCACCGGCGCGCCCGGCTCGTTGCGATTGCGGGAGTACATCGCTTCGAGCTGGCGGCCGACCATCATGCGCACCAGCTCGTTCTCGTCGGTGTCGCCGGCGTCCTTCACCCCCACCAGCCGGCCGTCGCGCAGCACCGCCACCCGGTCGGCGATGCGGAAGATCTCCTTCATCCGGTGCGAGACGTAGATGATCGCGACGCCCTGGTCGCGGAGCCGGCGCACGATCGTGAACAGTCGGTTGACCTCGTCGTCGGTCAGCGACGACGTGGGCTCGTCGAGGGCCAGCACCTTCAACCCCGGTTTGAGGGCGCGGGTGATCTCGACGAGCTGGCGCTGCGCCGGCGACAGCTCGGCACCGAGGCGCTCGATCGGCACGAGGTCGGCCACGCCGACGTCGCGCAGCGCGGCGCGGGCCATGGCGCGCAGCCGCCGCCAGTTGACGAACGACCCGCGGGTCGGCAGCTCGCCGAGGAACAGGTTCTCGGCGACCGTGACGCCGGGAATGATCTCGGTCTCCTGATAGGCGACGCGGATGCCGGCGTCGCGGGTCTCCTTCGGCGTCGTGGCCGAATGCGCTTCGCCTTCGATGCGGATCACGCCGGAGTCCGGGCGCTCGTCACCGCTCAGCAGCTTGAGGACCGTCGACTTGCCGGCGCCGTTCTCGCCCATCAGCGCGAGCACCTCGCCGGCGCGCACGTCGAGGGTGACGTCGGTGAGGGCGCGCACCACACCGAAGGACTTGGTGAGGCCTTCCACGCTCAGCACGACCGGGCGTGGTGCGGCGGGTGGATCGACGAGGTGTTCCATGGGACGGTTCGATGGCGACGAGCGGCCCGGCCGGCGGAGGGGGGATCCGCTCGGCCGGGCCGCCGTGGTGGGTGCGTCGACGCTCGGTCAGGCCGTGCAGACCAGGCCGGAGTCCTCCCAGTTGGTGGGGTCGACGAGGGTGGTGTTGGCGATGGTCTCGGCGGGCAGCGGCACGCCGTTGACGACGTCGTTGTACAACGCGGTGATCGCCGCGTTCCCGACGTCGACGCCGCTGATGTACAGGGCGCCCTTGAACCCGGACGGGTCACCGGCCTGCCAGTCCTTGCACGCCTCGTAGGCGCCGAGGCCGACACCGATGATGTTGTCGACCGGGATGCCGGCGGCGAGCAGCGCCTGGATGGCGCCCTTCACGCTCTCGTCGTTGCAGCCGGCGATCGACCCAGTGGGTGACGTCGGGGTGGGCCGTGATCACCGGCGACGACGCCGTCAGCGCGCCGTCGATGGTGCCGTCGCCGGCGACCGGGAAGATGTGGTCGTCGGCGAGGCCGCCGTCGGAGGCGACGATCGCCTTCTCGGCGTCGGTGCGCTCGACGCAGACCGACAGGTCCTGCTTCTCGACGCTCAGCATGCCGACGTTCTCGCCGTCGGCGACCCAACCGGAATCGGTGAGGAGCTGGGCGGCCATCTGGCCGACCTTGGTGCCCATGTCGGTGCCGTTGAACCCGGCGAAGGGCACGGGATTGCCGTCGGCGTCGGAGATGATGTCGTCGGTGGCGATGACCGGGATGCCGGCGTCGGCGGCGAGCTGAGCGACCTGCGGTCCGATCTGCTGGTCGGGCACGGTGATGCCGATGCCGTCGGCGCCGGCGGCGATGGCGTTCTGCATCTCGGTGATCGCCTTGTCACCGCTCTGCTCGACGTTGACCACCTGGATGTCGGCGCACAGCGCGGCGGCGGTGTCGGTGGCTCCCTGGGCCTGCTCGATGAAGTACTGCTGGGTGCCCTCCTTGTAGAGGACGTAGAACAGCGGTCGGTCGGCACCCTCGTCACACGACGGGGTGGGGATGGAGGCGGCGGCGCCGCCGCTGTCGGCGGTGGCGTCGGTCGTCATCGTCGCATCGGTGCCGGCCGGCTCCGAGCTGCCCGACGAGGCGCCGGCGACGCCGGCGCTCGACGCGACGGCCAGGCCGACGACGGCGACTCCGAGGAACCCGCGCCGACGCGTGCGCGAACGAGTAGAGGTGGACGTGGTCATGTGGTGGTTACCCCCTGCCTTCTGGCGGACCCATGCACCCGGTGGCACAATTGGTACGGACCAACGTATGGGCGGCGAGCGGCGAAGTCAAGGGCGTGTTCGGTCCGGCCAGCGGCGCCGGCCAGTAGCGTGGTGCGCCGCATGGCAACAGCAGCGACGGTGCGCGAGCTCCGACGAGCCCGCCGCACGCGACGGCTCGGTCAGCTCGAGTGGTTCGAGATCGCCTACCGCGTGTACCTCACCGCCCTCGCCGGCGGTCTCGCCATCGCCTGGCTGAGCGGCCTCGTGAGCGACGAGCCCGCCACCGCGGCGCAGCTGGCCGACGTGCTCGACCGCGGCCCCGCCGTCATCGGGCTGTTCGCCGTGGCGGCGTTCGCCCTCGGCCTGCGCAGCGGCAGCGACGGCGGGCCGATCTCGCTCGAGGCCGGCGACGTGCGCCATCTGATGCCCGCTCCGGTGCCGCGCCGAGCCGTGCTGCTGACGCCGGTCGTGCAGCGCTGCCGCGCCCTGGCCTTCGCCGGCCTGATCGTGGGGGGCATCGCCGGTGAGCTGGCGTCGCGACGGCTGCCCGGATCGGCGCCGGCGTGGGCGGCGAGTGGCGCCGCCACCGGCGCGCTGATCGGCCTGCTGTTCGTCGTGACCGCCGTGCTCACGCACGCGTTGCGGGTGCCCCGCTGGGCGGCCACCGCGCTCGGCGCGATCGTCGCGGTGATTCAGATCCTGGCGGCGACCCGAGGCTGGTATCGGGCCGGGGAACGGACTCGGCAGCTTGGCGTTGTGGGGCATGCGCACGAACGTCGTCGACCTCGTGTCGGTCGCCGTGGTGCTGGCGATGGCCGTGGCGGCACTGGCGCTCGCCGACCGCCTGCGCCTCGAACCGCTGACGCGGCGGGCCAACCTCGTGTCGCAGCTGCACTTCGCCGTCACGATGCAGGACCTGCGCACCGTGGTGCTGCTGCGCCGACAGCTGCGCGGCGAGCAGCCCCGCACCCGGCCGTGGTGGCGGATGAAGACGTCGTCGTCGGTCAACGCGACCCGCGCCGTGTGGCAGCGCGACCTGCGCGGGCTGGCCCGCTACCCGGCCTCACGGCTCGTGCGCATGGCGACGCTCGCCGCCGCCGGCGGCGTGTGCGCCGTGGTGGTCGACCGCGGCACGACCCCACTCGTGCTCGGCGTCGCGGCCGCGCTCTACCTGCTCGGGCTCGACGCCATCGAGCCGATGTCGCAGGAGATCGACCACCCCGATCACGCCGACGCCGTGCCCCACGAGCGGGGCTGGCTGCTCGTGCGGCACTTCGCCGCGCCGGCGGCCGCCCTGGTGCCGTTCGCCCTGATCGGTGCGGCGGTCGTCGCGGTGGTCGAGCCCGAGCACGCGCTCGGTGCGCTGGCGTTGTGCGTGCCGATGGCGTGGGCCGGGGCGTGCGGCGCCGTGGTCAGCGTCGTGCGCGACTCGTTCGACCCGGTCAGCCCGTCGGCGGCGACGGTGGCCGTGCCCCCGGAGTTCGCCGGCTTCACGTCCACCCTCAACATGCTCATCCCGCTGGTGGCGAGCATCGTCGCCTCGCTCACGCCGCTGGCCATGCGCGAGTCGCCGACGGTGGCCACGGCGGTGCGGATGACCGTGCTCAACCTGCTCGTCGTCGGGGTCGCCGGGCGATGGGTGGTGCGGCGCGAGGCGTGGCGGGAGATGTGGCGCAACCTCATCGATCAGGGCAAGACGGCCCAGAAGAAGGCGGCGTAAGCCATGACCGCGGCACTCTCGGCGCACCAGTTGACGAAGACCTACGGCGACGCGCCGGCGCTCGGGCCGGTCGACGTCGAGGTCCGCTCCGGCGAGCGGGTGGTGCTCATCGGTCACAACGGCAGCGGCAAGACCACGCTGCTGCGCATCGCCGGCGGGATGCTCGAGGCGACGTCGGGAACGGTGTCGGTGGTCGGCAACGACATCGGCTCGCTCGATGCTCGGGCCTTCACGAGCTACCTCGGCGACACGCCGGTGTTCTACGACGACCTGACCGTGTGGGAACACCTCGAGTACATCGCCCGCCTGCACGACACCGAGGGCTGGGACAGCCACGCCGTCGAGCTGCTCGAGATGGTCGGGCTCAGCGATCGCGCCGACCAGCTCCCCATCACGTTCAGCCGCGGCTTGCGCCAGAAGGCGGCGATCGCTCTCGCCTTCGTGCGTCCGTTCGAGCTGATGCTGGTCGACGAGCCGTTCGTCGGGCTCGACCAGTCGGGCAAGGAGGCGCTGCTCGAGCTGTTCCGCCGCGCTCACGAGGACGGCGCCACCCTCGTGGTGGCCACCCACGAGCTGACGACGGTGAAGGAGGCCGAGCGGGTGATCGCTCTTCGCGACGGCACGATCATCTTCGACGGCCCGACCGACCAGGCCGACCCCGACCTCCTCGTCGTGCGCTGAGCCGTTTGTGGGTGACGGCCATGGCGCCGGGGGTTCGCGGCTTACGATGAGGCGCATGTACGAGTTCGACTCCGTCAGCGTGTCGTCGTTCGAGGCCGGCAGTCTGGTCGATCACCTCTCCGCCCGGTCCGCCGACGGCTGGGACGTGGTGGCCATCGTCCCCGCCGGCTCCAACGTCGTCGCCTACCTGCGCCGCGACCAGCCGGCGGCCGACGCCCCCGACGCCGCCGTCGATGCGGGCACGTCCGCGGCCGACGGCTCGGTCGACTCGGCGTCGCCCGGTGACACCACGAGCGCCGCGGCCACGTCGCCCGACGCAACGGCCGCCACGACGAGCGCCGCCGGCTGGGGCGCGAGCGGCGTCACGTCGTCGTCGCCGAGCGAGACCACGACGACCGGCGCCTCGTCGTGGGACTCCGGGTCGGGCGCGGCCACCCGCGGCTGGGCCGATTCGCAACAGCAGCAGACGCCGACCAGCCCGCCGTCGGCCGCGCCGACGCCCTCGGTCCCCGCCGGGTGGTACGCCGATCCGGCCGGCCGCTTCGAGCTGCGCTACTGGGACGGCACGGCGTGGACCGAGCACGTGTCTCGCGGCGGTCAGCAGTCCACCGACCCGCCGATCGCCTGACCGGCCGGCGACCCCCCGCCTGCTGACCGCGGTCCCGGGACCATGCGCGTCACGTCGCTCGGCCAGGCCGGCCTGCTCGTCGAGACCGCCCACGGCAGCGTCCTGTGCGATCCGTGGTTCGTGCCGGCGTTCCTCGCGTCGTGGTTCGTGTTCCCGCGCAACGACCGGCTCGACGCCGGACTGCTCGAGCGCATCGAACAGGCCGACTACCTGTACGTGTCACACCTCCACGGCGACCACTTCGACGAGGTGTGGTTGGCCGATCACCTGCCGCGGGACATCCCGATCCTCGTCCCCGGCTACCCGTCCCGCGAGCTCGACCAGCGGCTGCGCGCGCTCGGCTTCACCGAGCTGGTGCGCACGACGTCGGGCGACGAGCTCGACCTCGGCGGACTGACCGTCGCCATCCACACCGAGACCTCGATCACCGACGGTCCGGGCGGCGACTCGGCGCTCGTCGTCAGCGACGGCACGTCGCGCCTCGTCGACCAGAACGACTGCCGGACCACCGACCTCGACGCGCTCGCCGCCCACGGCCCGGTCGACCTGCACCTGCTGCAGTACAGCGGGGCGATCTGGTACCCGATGGTGTACGAGCTCGACAGGGCGTCGATGCGGGCGCTCGTCGACGCCAAGGTCGAGAGCCAGTTCAGCCGGGCGATGCGGTACGTCGAGTCGGTCGGCGCCCGCGCCGTCGTGCCGAGCGCCGGGCCACCGTGCTTCCTCGATCCGGAGCTGTTCCACCTCAACGTGATCACCGGGCGGCGAGCCGAGCATCTTCGTCGACCAACGCGTGTTCCTCGAGCGGCTGTCGACGGCCGGTCACGTCGGGCTGCTGGCGATCCCCGGCACCGCGATCGACGTCCGCCCCGAGGCGATCACCGCATCCCATCCGGCCACCGACGACGACGTGGCGGCGATCTTCGACCGCAAGGGCGAGTACCTGCGCGCCTACCAGGCCGACTGGATCGGATGGATCGACGACGTGCGGGCGACGTGGGACGGCGTCGGGCGCAGCGACCTCGTCGCCGGCCTGAAGGCGCGCTGGGAGCCGCTGCTCGCCATGTGCCCGACCGTGCGCGAGGGCATCGGGGCCGGGATGCTGCTGCGCGCCACCGACGACGCCGGCGACGTCGAGATCCTCGTCGACTTCCCCGCCGGGGAGGTGCGCGCCTACGCCGGCGAGCCCTACGGGTTCCGCTTCGACATCGCCCGCCCGCTCGTCGAGAAGGTCGTCGCCGAGGACGCCGTCGACTGGAGCAACTCGCTGTTCCTGTCGTGCCGCTTCCGGGCGTGGCGGGAGAGCGAGTTCAACGAGTACGTCTACAACTTCCTGAAGTCACTCTCGCGGGGCCGGATGCGACGCACCGAGGCCGAGGCGCTCCGCAAGCTGCACCCGCCGACCGAGACCGAGCCCGACATCGAGCTCGGCGGGTGGGTGGTGCAGCGGCGCTGCCCACACCGCAACGCCGACCTCTCGGTGTTCGGCGAGGTCGAGGGGTGCGAGCTGACCTGCACCATGCACGGATGGCGGTTCGACCTCGAGACCGGCGAGTGCCTCACCGCGGCCAACCACTCGTTGCGGGCGCGCCGCCGGGACGGTTGACGGCCGGTCAGGTGGGGCCGTCGGCGCCGTGCACCCACACCGGGATGCCGATCGGCAGCAGGTTGGCGGCCCAGATGAAGTCCATCGCCGGGAGCGACACCCGCACGCACCCGTGTGACGCCGGATAGTTCGGCACGTTGTTGAAGCCGTGGATGGCCTCGCCGCCGGAGAAGTACTTCGGGCGATAGATCTTGCCCAGGTCGCCGTCCCACCAGCCCTCTTCGTGCTGGCGGTAGATCGCGTGGAGCCCGTTCCGTGTGATCGCCACGTCGGTCTGCACCTCGCCGGGCTTCTTCGGGTCGGTCCAGGTGTACGAGTACCCGCCGCCGGTGGAGGTGTTGAACACCCACGCCGTGTGGCCGTCCTGGACGACGAAGATCAGCTGGAGGTCCTTGTCGATCTCCACCAGCGTGCCGGCGTCGGCTCGACCGTGGGCGCGGAACCGGGAGTTGGTGAGCGCGTCGGCGGTCTCCTGGTTGACGTGGCCGCTCGGGTCGAGACCGCTGTACTTCTGGAACGCCATCACCGCCTGGCTCGTGGTGGTGCCGTAGTCACCGTCGACGGCGCTCAGCCAGAAGCCGAGGTCGAGCAGGCGCTGCTGGATGCGGGCGGTGTCCGACCCGGAGTCGGTGCCGACGGCGACGAAGCCGGCTTCGGGCGCACCGACGGCGACGATGGCCGGCGACACCATCGTGGTGGTGGTGGCCGGCAGGGTGGTCGTCGGCGCGACCGTGGTGGTGGGCGCGGCGGTGGTCGTGGGGCGGGCGGCCGTCGTCGTGGGGCGGGCGGCGGTGGTCGGTGCCGCAGTGACGGCGGCCGTCGTGGCCGGGGCACGGGTGGTGGGCGCCGCCGTGGTGTCGCCGGGCGCGCCCGACTGAGCCATCGTGGCCGAGCAGGCGGCGAGGAGCAGCATCGCTGCCGCGGCGCTGAGGCTGGCGACAGTGCGACTGCCGGGCCCGAGGCGCATGCCCGCGGGAGCGAGTCGGTGGGGAGCCGGCATCGCCTCCCGAATCTACCAGTGGACGTCGCGCGGATCGCGGCACTTCTTGCTGACGCAACGGCTGGTCGCGCCGGCGAGCGCCGCTGACAGCGTGGCGTGATCGACCGGCGTGGGCGGCGGCCGCCAGTCCGGGCCGACACCGGCGAGCAGCGCCGCGGCGTCGGCCGGCTCGGGCGGCGGGAGGCCGAGCGTCGTGGCCAGCGCCCGGAGCACGTCGGCGGCCGTCACGCCGAGGTCGCCCAGGCCGGCGAGGGTCACCGCTCCGTCGCGTTTGGCGAGGCGTTCGCCCGCCGGTCCGAGCACCAGCGGCACGTGGCCGTACCGCGGGGTCGGCAGGTCGAGCGCCCGTTGCAGGGCGATCTGGCTGCCGGTGACCGCCAGCAGGTCGTCGCCGCGCACCACCTGGTCGACCGCCTGGGCGGCGTCGTCGACGACCACGGCGAGGTTGTAGGCGGGGACGCCGTCGTTGCGCCGCAGCACGACGTCGTCGACCGGGCTGGGTCGGCGACCGGCGATGATGTCGTCGACGACGATCGTCACGTGGTCCGAACGGAAGCGCAGCGCCGGCGGACGGGTCCGACGCCGCTCGGTGCGCTCGCGTTCGGTCAGGTGTCGGCACGTGCCGGGGTAACCGCCCTCGAGGTCGCCGGCGTGGGGCGCCCGCACTGCGGTGCGGATCTCGCGACGGGTGCAGTAGCACTCGTAGGTGAGCCCCAGGCGGCGGAGCCGGTCGATCGCCTCGTCGTAGGCGGGGAAGCGATCGCTCTGGCGCCACACCGGACCGTGCTCGTCGTTGTCCCAGTCGAGGCCGAGCGCGGCGAGGTCGGCGAGCTGCGAGCGCTCGTGGTCGAGCGACGACGTGGCGCGGTCGAGATCCTCGACACGCAGCACGAAGCGCCCGCCGCCGACGCGAGCGAGCAACCACGCGACGAGCGCGGTGCGCAGGTTGCCGACGTGCAGGTCGCCCGTCGGTGAGGGTGCGAAGCGACCGGTCACCGTTTCAGAGTCTGGCGGCCCCGGCCATCGCCACCGCACCGTGCCACCCGGCCGGCGACGTGTTCACTTAGGCTCGGGGCATGCAGTGCGACGTCTGCGGGGCCGAGGTCGGTCCCGAACAGCGGTTCTGCATGGACTGCGGTGCCCGCCTGCATCAAGGCGGGCCGGCCGACCCGACCCCGGCACCCCCGCTCGAGCTGGCGCCTCCCGGCGGGCATCCGATGTTCGATCCGGTGACCGGTCAGCTGCTCTCGACACTGCCGCCACCACCCCCGCGACCGCTCGCCACCGACGCGGTCGCCGCTGACGCGGTCGCCGCCGACCCCGACGCCACGCGCGTGATGCCGCTCGCCCCGGTGCCGTTCGCACCGCCCGATCCGACGCCGGCGGCGGGTGTCGGCTGGACGGTGCCCGAGGAGCACATCCCGCTGTGGCCGGGCGAGACCTACCCGACCCGGCGCCAGGCGGTGGAGCGCTCGGTGAGCGCCGCCGCCCCGCCGACGATGCAGGTGCCCGGTGGGTACGCGGCCTACGAGATCGAACCGTGGGACGGCGAGGGCTGGGACGACGCGGCCGGCCCGAGACCGACGTTCCGCGTCAAGCCGCTCCTGGTGCTGACGATCCTCACGGTCGTCGCCGTCGGCGTCGCCGTGCTCACCGACGTCATCGACGTCACCGGTCTGCAGCAGAACCTCGGCGGCCCGTGGAAGGTGAACGACTTCGGCACCAACCTCACCGTGGCCGCGCTGGCGTCGTGCCTGTTCATGCTGGTCGGCGCGCTGGCGTGGAGTTTCGGATACCGCTGGGGTGCGGGGCTGGCCGGAGGCGCCGGCACCGGCCTCGCCGGATGGGCGGCCCTCGTGATCGGGCTCGCCGAGCTCCCACTGGCGCAGGCCGACCGCGCCGGCATCGGGTGGTCGCGCGAGCTCGGCTACTGGGCCCTGCTCGTCGCCGGGGGGCTCGGGCTGGTGACGTTCGTCGTGTCGCTCACCCGCGTCGGCAGCGACGGTCGGGCCGGGCTCGACCCGTGGGTCGCCGCACTCGGGGCGATGGCGGCGATCGCCGCCGCGGTCGGCCCGTTGATCCCCGTCGGCGGGGCCGACGTCACCGAGAACTACTCCAGCCCGAGCGGGCTCGACTGGCCGACGCTCTTCTTCGCCGCCCGGCTCGCCCAGCTCGGCCTGCTGCTGATGTGCGGCGTCTTCGGGTTCCTGCTCGTGCGCCGCTACGGGCTCGGCTTGGCGATCGGCGGCACGGTCGTGTCGGGCTGGCTGGTGCTGACCGCAGCCACCGAGCAGACCGACCTGCCGATCGGGCCGGCCCAGACCAACCCCGGCGCCGCCGGCTACGCGACGGTCGCCACGCTCGTGGACACCCCGCACGCGGTCACCATCGTCGGCGTCGGCCTGGTGTTCTTCTTCGGCCTGGTCGCCACGGCGATGGCGCTCATCGACAGCTGACCGCATCGACGCTCCCGCCGACCGATGGGCGAAAACAGGTCCGTACGGTCATGTTTTCGCCCATCGGTTGCGGGATGGTCAGCCCGCCGCGGTCACCAGAGGTCGGCGGCGATGTCGGCCCACAGGGCCCGGAAGGCGATGGCCGCCGCCGAGTGCCGGGCGTAGGACGCCACCGGCAGGCGTTGCGCGCCCATCCGTTCGAGCGTGCTCGAGTTCGGGATCGCCGTCGGGAGGAACGGCGGGTCGTGGCCGTCCAGCGACTCGACGAACGACCGGTGCATCGTCTTGCGCCGATCGAGCATCGACACGAACGGTCGCATCCGCGGCGGGTGGTCGAGGCGGGCGAGGAAGGTGCCGAGCTGGGCGAGCGTGCGCACCGACAGCGGGCTCGGGATGGTCGGCACGGCCAGCTCGTCCGCCGCCACGAACACGGCCTCGCTCGACAGCGAGATGCCCGGTGGGCAGTCGAGGATCGCCACGTCGTAGCGATCCTCCTGGGCGGCGAGCAGCCGGCGCAGGCGGTCGGTCGAGTGCTTGGCGCCGTCGAGCTCGAGATCGAGGTTGCGCAACGAGAAGTCGGCCGGCACCAGGTGCACGCCGGGCACGTCGGTCTCGCGTACGTGGCGGGCCAGCTCGCCGCGCTTGGTGACCAGCCGCCCGGCGCCGCCCTTGAACCCCTGCTGGATCCGGAAGGCGAAGGTCGCCGCGCCCTGCGGATCGAGGTCCCACAGCAGGACGCGCCCACCGCAGCGGGCCGCTTCGGCGGAGAGGTTGACGGCGGCGGTGGTCTTGCCGACACCACCCTTGATGCTGTAGAGCGCCAGCACCTTCACGGCGCCGGTCGCTCGCTGTCGAGCAGGTCGTCGAGGGCGCGACGGGTGGGGGCGCTGTCGAAGTCGTCGAACCGCTCGCCGACCTCGAGGCGCATCGCCTGACGGCGCCGGTCGTGGCGTTCGATGAGCTGACCGATGGCGAGCAGCGACGGTGCCGGCCACCCCGCAGCGCGCGCCGAGGCGGCCTCGTCGCGTAGGCGGGTCACGGCGACGTCGGCGTCCTGGTGTGTGCCGAGGAGGTCCTGCAGCGCCTTCAGGCGGGCCACGAAGCGTTTGCGCGGCCCGGGTGCGTAGAGCCCGCCGAAGCACTCGAGCAGGTAGCGCAGCTTCTTGGCGTCCTTGCGCAGCTCGTGCACCTCCGCCGCCGGGGTGTCCGGCGTGATCGCCCGGCCGGCGTGCACGAGGCGGCGGTGAGCGCGCCGGATGCGCTTGGCCATCAGCGCCCCGATCGGCTCGGCGGCCGAGCGTTCCGGATAGCCGCCCTCGGGATCGGGCCCGTCGAGCCAGGCCGACCAGGACGCCAGCAGCGTCTGGGCCCGGTCACTGGCGAGGACCCCGGTGAGCTGGCGGTGCGCTTCGGCGCGGTCGTCGGTGAGGTGCTGGCGCGTCGCCTCGAGCGCGGCGACCACCTCGGCGTCGAAGTCGGCCACCACGTCCGGCCACTCGATCACCTCCACGTCGAGGTCGCGGGGTGGCGTGGTCGCGTCGCCCAGCCACTTGAAGCCGTCACCGCCGGCGGTGCGCACATCCTCGGGCACCACGTGCTTGGCCGCCCCGAGCACCGAGCGGGTGCGCCGCACGGCCACCCGGAAGTCGTGGAGGTACTCGGAGTCGAGGTCGGCGGCGGTGCCCTCCCACGTCGAGACCATGGCGTCACGGAGGTTGGCGAGCACGGCGCGATAGGCGTCGAGGGCCGCCATCGACGGGTCGAGGGGCACACCCGGCGTCACGGTGCGGTCGCCGAGCTCGATCTCGAGCCAGCCGGCGGCGACGTCGACGACATCGCCGGGCACGGCCTCCCACCCGGCGGCCTCGAGCGCGTCGCGCACGTCGGCGGCGGCGCTCTCGTAGCCCACCAGCTCGACCACCTCGATCAGCTCCGACCACGGCAGCGCGGTCTGCTCGCCGGCGTCGATCCCGGCACCCGGGTGCGAGTGGACGCGAACGACGGCGGTCGCCTTGTCGGCACGGTTCGTGCGCCGCGCGTCGCTCACGGTGGTCGTCACCACCAGGCGCGGTTGGAGCACCCGTCCCTCGAGCACCTTGGCGAGGCGGGCGCGCAGCGGCCCTGCCGGCACGTCGTCGGCGAGGCGCGGCGCGTCGGACGTCGGGACGACCACGTCCGGGCCGCTGCCGCCGCCGAGCACGACCTCCACCGCGCCGCTGGCGTCGAGGTCGTCGCGTTCGACGACGTCGAGTCGCGCGCCGGCGGCGTTGATGCGGCCGTCGATGCTGTCGAGCAACGTCACCCGGGCGGCCACCGACGGACCCGGCTCCAGACCGAGGCGTCCGAGGACGGCGGCGACGTCGGCGGCGCCCTCACCGACCCGGCGGCGGTAGGTGACCGTCCGCACGCCCGTACTCATGAACGTTCCACCGTACCGGTTCGGACATACTGGCGTGATGGTGGGACAGGCCGGGTCCGAGATCGAGCGCAAGTTCGTGCCCGCTTCGACGCCGTCGACCACCGGTTGGGCTCCGCCGGTGGCGTTGCGCCAGGGCTACCTCGCCGAGGAGGGCGACGTGACCGTCCGCGTGCGGTTCGCCGGGAGGCAGGCCCGCCTCACCGTGAAGGCCGGCGACGGCGTGCACCGCGTCGAGCTCGAGGTCCCGGTCGACCCGTTCGTCGCCGACCAGCTGTGGCCGTCGACGGAGGGGCGCCGCGTCACCAAGCGCCGCTACGAGGTACCGCTCGGCGACGACCACCCCGGCCTGAAGGCCGAGGTCGACTTCTACGAGGGGGCGCTCGACGGGTTGTGCACCGTCGAGGTCGAGTTCGACTCGCTGCAGGTCGCCGAGGCGTTCGAACCGCCCGCCTGGTTCGGGCGCGAGGTCACCGGCGTGGCGGCCTGGACCAACGCCTCGCTCGCCCGCAACGGTCTCCCGCCGCCCGGCGTGTGACGATCCCCACCGCCGGGCGCCTCAGTCCTCGACGCCGATGTCCTCGTTCCACAGCGTCGGGTTGGCGGCGATGAAGTCGGTCATCAGCGCGACGCACTCGGCGTCGTCGAGCACCACCACCTCGACGCCGCGCGACCGCAGGTAGTCCTCACCGCCGTAGAACGTGCGGTTCTCGCCGATCACGACGCGCGGGATCTTGTAGAGCAGGATCGCCCCGGTGCACATGTCGCACGGCGACAGCGTCGTGACCATCGTCGCCCGGGCGTACACCGACGCCGGCAGCCGCCCGGCGTTCTCCAGGCAGTCGGTCTCGCCGTGGCGGATGGCGCTGCCCTGCTGCACCCGGCGGTTGTGTCCCACGGCGCGCACCTCGCCGTCGACCACCAGCGCCGCGCCGATGGGGATCCCGCCCTCGCTCAGTCCGGCGCGCGCCTCGGCGACGGCGAACCGCATCATCTCCTGATCGTTCATCTCGAGATCATGTCTCACGTCAGGCCCGGCGGTACGGGCGCATGTACGCGCCGGGGTAGCGGATGCCGCGGCCCCACACCACCAGGGCGATGATCACCACCAGGTACGGCGCGGCGATCAGCAGCTCACGGGGCACCCCGCCGAACTCGGGGGTGATGGCGAGCTGCAGCTGGAGGGCGTCGGCGACGCCGAACAGGAGCGCACCGGCCACGGTCGGCCACACCCTCCACCGCCCGAAGATCACCAACGCGATGCACACCCAGCCCGCGGCCGCTGACGATGTCGATCGTGAAGCTGCCGAGCAGCGACAGGGTGAGGAACGATCCCCCGACGGCCATCAGCGCCCCGCCGGCCACGAGGGCGAGGTACCGCGTGGCCGACACCGAGATGCCGGCCACGTCGGCCGCCTCCGGGTTCTCACCGACGGCGCGGATCCGCATGCCGGTGCCGGTCGAGCCGAGCACCCACCACAGCAGCGGCGCCAGCACTCCCAGGGCGACGTAGGTGAGCGGATACTGCCCGAGCACGTCGAGGCCGGCGAACCAGCGGGTGAACTTCGGCGAGCGCGTCTGGCTGCCGGTGCTGTAGAGCACGCGGTTGGTGAAGTCGCACGCGGCCACGAGGGCGAGGGTGATGCCGATGCCGGCGACGTGCTGGTTGACACCGATCGTCACGGCGAGCAGGGCCATCAGCGCCCCGGCGGCGGCACCGGCGGCGACCGCCGCGGCGAGGCCGACCCAGACGTGCCCGCTCTTGTCGGCGACCAGGAACCCGACGAAGGCCCCGGCGTACATCGTCCCCTCGATCCCGAGGTTGAGCACGCCGGCGCGCTCGCCGAGGATCGCGCCGAGCGCCCCGTACACGAGCGGCGTGGCGATCGTGAGCATGCCGCCGAGCACCGCCAGCCACGAGATGCTCATGAGGTGTTCACCGTGAGGACGGGGCCGGACGCCCGGCGCACCAGCCGGTAGTGGCTGAGCCGCACGCACGACACGACGGTCAGCAGCAGCAGCGCCGTGACGAGCTGACCCATCTGGGTGGGGAGCTGCAGGGTGAACGACGCGTTCTGGGCGCCGACGCTGATGTCGCCGAGCAGCAGGCCGACCGCCAGCACACCGAAGGCGCTGAGCCCGCCGAGCGTGGCGACGACGATGCCGGTGTAGCCGTAGCCGTTGGCGATCGACGACGTCACCTGGTGCTGCACGCCGAGCACCTGCACGGCGCCGGCGAGGCCGGCGATGGCGCCGGATGCGAGGGCCGACGACAGCTTGATGCGGTCGACGGCGATGCCCGAGAACCGCGCCGCGTCGGGCGCCTGGCCGGCGGCCTTGATGCGCAGGCCGAGCGGCGTGAACGTCATCACGGCACCGGTGAGGGCGATGGCGACGATGGCGAGGATCAGGCCGGCGTGGACGCGGTCACCGCCGAGCAGCATCGGCATCGTGTAGCCCGCTCCGAAGTTGGCGGAGTCGGGAAAGCCGCTCTCCGGGTTGCGCCACGCGCCGTTGAGCAGGCCCTGCAGCAGCAACAGGGCCACCGGGTTGAGCAGCAGCGTCGTGACCACCTCGTCGATGGCGGCGAAGCGCCGCAGCAACGCCGGCAGCAGCGCCCACAGCGTGCCGGCCGCCGCGCCGCAGAGCAGGGCGAGGGGCAGGGCGACGCCGACCGGCAGTCCGTCGAGGTAGAGCCCGGGAACGGCGGCGCCCATCGCCCCGGCGAGGAACTGGCCCTCGGCGCCGATGTTGAAGTACCCGGCGCGGAACGCCACCGCCACCGCCAACCCGGTGAACAGCAGCGGCGTGGCGGCGAGCAGCACCTCCTGCACCCCGTGCGCCGACGTCAGCGGAACGAACAGGTACCGGCGATAGGCCTCGAGCGGATCGGCGCCGGCCAGCCGGATCGGCACCGCGCAGATGACGAACGTGAGCACGACCGCCACCGCCACCGCCAGCGGCGTCCGCCAACGCGACGCCCCACCGCGCTCGACCAGCCTCACGGCGCGACGTCTCCGCGATGGCCGGTCATCATCGCCCCGAGCCGCTCGGGCGTGGCGGCCGAGGCGGCGAGGGCGCCGACGACGCGTCCGGAGAAGAGCACGACGATGCGGTCGGCGAGCAGGAGCAGCTCGTCGATGTCCTCCGACACCAGCAGCACCCCGCCGCCGCGGTCGCGCACCGCCCGCAGCTGGTCGTACACGTAGTTGCAGGCGCCGACGTCGAGACCGCGGGTCGGCTGGGCCACGACGAGCGCCACCGGTTGCCGGGACAGGGCCCGGGCGAGCAGCACCTTCTGCGTGTTGCCGCCGGAGAGGGTGCGCATCGCGTCGTGCGGTGCGGCGCGGATGTCGAACTGCTCGATCAGGCGTCGCGTGTGCTCACGCACCGTGCGGCGGCGGGTCACCCCCCACCGCGAGAAGCGCTCGAGGTCCTCGAGCACGAGGTTCTGCTCGACCGACAGGCTGGGCACGACGCTGCCGCGGCGGTCTTCGGTGATCCGACCGAGCCCGGCGCGCATCCGTCCCACCGCGTCGAGCGCGGTGACGTCGTGACCGGCGATGGCGATCGTGCCCCGCGTCGGGTGGACGCTGGCACACAGCACGTCGACGAGCTCGGTCTGGCCGTTGCCGCTGACGCCGGCCACGCCGACGATCTCGCCGGCCGGCACCTCGATCGACACACCGTCGAGGCGGGGCGCGCCCTCGCCCGCCACGGTGAGGTCGCGGATCGAGAGCGCCGCGATCGCCGCCGGCGCGGGCATCCCGGACGGCTCGGCGGCGGCCTCGCCCACGACGGCCTCGCTCGGCGGCTCGTTGCCGACCTCGCCGGTGATCACCGCTGCGGCAGCGGTGTCGGCGGCCGCGCCCATCATCAACGCGGCGATGGCGTCGGGGTCGAGACCGGCCGCCGGCCGGGTGACGACGAGGCGACCGCGGCGCAGCACCGTCACCCGGTCGGCGATCTCCATCACCTCGTGCAGCTTGTGCGAGATGAACAGCACGCCCATGCCGGTCGCGGTGAGGCGGCGTATCGACGCGAACAGCCGGGCGACGTCCTGGGGCACGAGCACGGCCGTCGGCTCGTCGAGGATCGAGCACGCGACAGTCGTTGAACAACGCCTTGACGATCTCGACCCGCTGGCGCTCGCCGACCGACAGCTGCTCGACGATGGCGTCGGGCCGCACGTCGACGCCGAGCCGGGCGGCCGCCGCCGCCACCGCGTCGCCGGCCGTGCGCCGGTCGACCGGGCCGTACCCGACGCGGGTGAGCATCACGTTCTCGGTGACCGTCATCGGCCCGACCAGCGAGAACTCCTGCGTCACCATCCCGACGCCGGCGCGCATCGCGTCCTTCGGCGAGCGCAGGTACACCGCCCGCCCGTCGACGCGCAGCTCGCCGGCGTCGGGTTGGCTCAGCCCGTAGAGGATCTTGGTGAGCGTGCTCTTGCCGGCGCCGTTCTCGCCGAGCAGGGCGTGCACCTCCCCGGGGAGCACCGACAGGCCGATGTCGTCGTTGGCGACGAGCGCGCCGAAGCGCTTGGTGATGCCCACCGCCTCGATCAGCGGTGCCGGCTCGCCCGGCGGGGCGAGGTCGGCCACTACTGCTGGGTGACGTCGATCGAGCCCGCGGGCTCGTCCTCGTTGATCGGGGTGGTGAAGGTGCCGGCGAGGATCTCGGCCTGCTTGGCCTCGACCTCGCTCACCAGGTCGTCGGGCACGTCGACCACGAGGTCGGTGTTGATCGGGGCGATCGAGCTGCCGCCGTTGACCATGAACGAGTACTCGGCCAGGTTCTCGGCCGCCGGGGCTGCCGCTCGACACCTGCTCGACGAGGTGCTCGATCGTCGGCTGCATGTTCCAGATCGAGCGAGGTGACGACGTTCTGCGGCGCCAGGTCGTGCTGGTCGACCATCATCCCGATCGCCGGGATGCCCGCCTCCTCGGCGGCCTCGATCACACCGGCCCGTTCGGCGAACAGCACGTCGGCGCCCTGGGACACCTGGGCCTCGGCCGCCTGGCGGGCGGTGGCCGGGTCGAAGAACGAGTTGATGAACGACACCTTCACGGTGGCGTCGGCGTTGGTCTCGGCCACCCCGTCGACGAAGGCGTTGACGATGCGGTTGACCTCCGGGATCGGCATCGCCGCGACGACGCCGATGACGTCGCTCGTGGTGAGCCCGCCGGCGAGCATGCCGGCGAGGTAGGCCGGATCCTGCAGCCAGTTGTCGAACACGCTGAAGTTGGGAGCCTGCTCGGCGCCACCCGAGCCGAAGGCGAACGCCGTGTCGGGGTTGTCGGCCGCCACGCGGCGCACGGCGTCCTCGGCGGCGAAGGCGTCGCCGACGATGAGCTCGGGGTGCTCGCTGTCGATGATGTCGCGCAGGCCGCTCTCCATGGCGTCGGCCGTGGCCAGGCCGTCGACGTACTTGTACTGATCGCCCCACTGTCGGCGACGCTCTGCAGCGCCGCGTGGATGGCGCCGTCCCACGGCTCCTCGAGGGCGGTGGCGTAGACGCCGTAGACCAGGGGCGCGCTCACCCGACGCCGAACCGGCGGACGCCGTTCGCGGCGACGTCGCTCGTCGGCGGCGCGCTCGCCGAGCCGACGCCGCCCGCCGCGCCGCTGACGGCGACGACGGTTGCGGCTGCGATGCCGAGCGTGACGAGGCGGCGGCGGGCGCAACGGCGCGCCGTGCCGGTGCGGAGACTGCTCACAGGGAACCCCTTTCGATGACGAATCGCCCGATGTTAGGCGCTCGCCGCACCGACCGTCGCTTGTACGATCCGGCGATCGAGTCGAACCGCCCCGACGAGTCGCGCCGGCCCACCCGGGTGCGGCGGCGGACGGCGACGTCGAACTTCGGTGCCGGGGGCCGCGAGAGCCACGACGCCACCGCCTTCTACGACCGCTTTCGCCCGCCGGCGCTGTCGAGCGACGACCGCGTGGCGCCGGCCCTGCCCGTCGCCGAGCCCTTCGTGTGCGGCGACGCCCGGGCGATGGGTGCCGTCGCCGATGCGTCGGTGGCCCTCGTCGTCACGTCGCCGCCGTACTTCGCCGGCAAGCAGTACGAGGAGGAGCTGGAGCGCGACGGCGTGCCGTCGTCGTACCTGGAGTACCTCGACATGCTCACCGCGGTGTTCGCCGACTGTGTGCGCGCGCTCGAGCCGGGCGGGCGCATCGCGGTCAACGTCGCCAACCTCGGACGCAAGCCCTACCGCAGCCTGTCGGCCGACGTCAGCCGAATCTTCGAGGACCTCGGGTTGCTGCTGCGCGGCGAGATCGTGTGGCGCAAGGCGGAGGGAGCGTCGGGCTCGGTGGCGTGGGGCTCGTTCCGCAGTGCCGCCAACCCGGTGCTGCGCGACCTGACCGAACGGGTCGTCGTGGCGAGCAAGGGCCGTTTCGACCGGGCCCGCACGACCGCCCAGCGCGCCGCCGACGGGCTGCCCCATCGCAACTCGATCGGCACCGACGACTTCGTGATGTCGACGCTCGACGTGTGGTCGATCCCACCCGAGAGCGCCCGCCGGGTGGGGCACCCGGCGCCGTTCCCGGTGGCGCTGCCGGCGCGCCTGATCGAGCTGTTCACGTACGTCGACGACCTCGTGCTCGACCCGTTCATGGGCAGTGGCTCGGCCCTTGTCGCCGCGGCATCGCTGGGACGACGCTACGTCGGCTACGACCTCGACCCGGCCTACGTGGCGATGGCGCGGGCCCGCGTGGCCGCCGCCGTCGACGAGGCGGCGCGGGCGCACCCGCTCGATGCCAGCAACCGCGCCAGCGCCGGGGCCCAGGCCGAGTCCGCCCTTCGCGCGGCGGGCTTCACCGTCGCCGCCCACAAGCACCGCTCGCCGCGCACCGGTGTGGTGGTCGACCTGTTGGTGACCGACGCCGCCGGCGAGCCGTGGCACGTGCTGCTCGGCGGGTCGGACGCCTCGGTCGGCGGCGGGCTCGACCGCTCCGACACCGTGTGGCGGGTGATCGGCCGGGCAGCCGCGCTGCGCGGGCGGCACCCCGACGTGCCGGTGCTGGTGGTGACCACCCGTTCGGTGCACGCCGAGGCGGCCGCCGCGGTCCGCGCCGCCGGGCCGACGATCGTCCACGACGTGGTGGTCACCGGCTCGGTGGCCGACCTCGCCCGCTTGGCGATGTACGCCGGCGGGTTGCGCACCAGCGCCCCACCCGGCTTCTGGTGACGACGGAGACCGTCTACACGGCCGGCGTGAGGTCGTCGTCCGGGGCCGGCACGCCGTCGCCCGCCACGAGGCGCGGTGGGGCGCGCCACACCAGCACCACGACGCCGCGGCCGCGAGGCACAGGAAGACGTCGGCCATGAACCGGTACCGGGCGGTGCCGACGAACACCACGGAGTAGAAGAACCAGATCGACCCGACGACGGAGCCCGACCAGCAGCAGCATCCGCTTGCCCGCGGCCGCCGGGTTGAGCAGGGCCAGCAGCGGAACGATCGTCAGGAACCACGAGCCGGCGACCGACAGAGTCCGACCCCACCGCGTAGGCGCGCACACGATCGGCACGGGTCGGGTACGGGAACGGACCGTTGCCGCACGTCACGGGTCGACCAGTAGACGCCGTAGACCTGCGTGCTCGGCCCGAACACGCTGGCCGTGCTGCGCCGCGTCGACGTGATCAGCGACGTGGGGTGGTCGCCGCAGGTACTCGAACGCCAACCGCCACGCCATGCGCTGGCGCTCGGCCTCGTCGAGGCCGGCCAGTCGTGGGTTCGAACCGCCACGGACGCCGTCCGGGTTGTGGGCGTAGTAGAACGCGGTCGCCGAGTTCCCGCCGAGCATCGTGCCCGCGTCCGACGACCACCTCGTTGCGCACCAGCCACGGCGTCAGCACGAGGAGGACGCCGATCGCGAACATCCCGATCGCCGCGCACCGTGCGCGTCGCGCTGCGCCACGGTCGACTCGGATCGCATCGTGGCGATCCCCCACACCAGGGCGATGACGCCGTACACGAGACCGTCGCCCCGGGTGAGGGTGGCCGCTCCGATCAGGATGCCGACGACGAGGAATCGAAGCGGCGGGCGGAGCCGATGCCCCGACGCGACGACGAAGGCCGACAGCACCAGCACCGCCAGCAGGATACTCCGAGGCGAGCACCGGCGCGTAGAAGACGAAGTTGGGCACGACGGCATAGATCAGCGCCGCGATCAACGCGGCGCGCAGCGAGCAGTCCGACCCGACGCCCCACCACGTACAGCAGCGGACAGATCGCGGTCGACAACAGGACGCTCCACAGCGACAACCACGCGACGCTGGCTGGACACGAGGAGCAGGCCGGCGAGCAGGACCGGGTACAGCGGGAGCCGGTGGGCGGTGGGCGTCGGGTAGCCGTACCGCCCGTGCTCGACGCAGGACCTGTGCGCTCTCGAGGTACTGGCGGTAGTCCGACAGCGACGATCGGCCGGCTGTACACGAACCACGCCAGCCGCAGCACGAACGCGACGGCGCGACGATCAGCGAGCAACGACCGGTGGTCGCGGCAGAACGACGCGACGCGGTCGCCGATCGACGGCTGTGTCAGCGTGGGCGCGCTCATGCAGCGCACACGCTGACATAGAACTGACCGCTGCTAGGACGACGAGCTGGGCGACACCGCGTCGGCGAGCGCGCTCGCCGCGTCCGGGCCGAAGCCGACGATGCCGTTCGACACCGCCACCACGCCGTACAGCCGCGGGGTGGTCGTCGAACTGGTGCCGGTGACGAGGATCGAGCGCACCCACACCAGCTCGTCCTGGAAGAGCATCGGGGTCATCGGCCCGAACTCGACCGACGACCCGTTGGCGTTGAGCAGGGTGATCCGCTGGGCGATGTCGGGATCGGCGTCGATCGCGCTCTGCGCCACGAGAGGGGTCGACACGTCGCGCCCCGGCGGCGTGTCGACGGCGAGCAGCGCCATCCGCTGCGGGTCGTCGTTGTCGGCGGCGCCGAGGGCGGCGAGCTTGTCGCGCGCCGAGTTGCTGCCGGCGCCGGCGCCGGGGCTGAACGGCATCACGGCCACCCAGTCGCCGCCGAGCGCGTGGTCGGCGTCGGGCATGAACATCAGCGTCGGCTGCGACGGCCCGGGCGATCCGACGCCGACCGTCGCGCCGGCGGCGGCCGAGGGCGACCACCGCTGGGTGCCGTTGAACAGCGTCTCGGCATCCTCCACGTGGTAGCGGCCGAGCAGGGCGTTCTGCACGCCGAGCAGCTCGGGTGGGTAGCGCAGGTGCGCCTGCAGATCGGCCGGCATGTCGGCGATCGGCTCGACGAGGTCGGGGAAGATGTGCTCCCACGCCGCGAGGATCGGGTCGCTCTCGCCGGCCTCGGTGCGATAGAGGTGGACGGTGCCGTCGTAGGCGTCGATCGTCGCCTTCACCGACGCCCGGGCGTAGTTGACCGTGTTGCCCACGAACCCGGTGAACTGCGAGTAGGGATAGGTCGCCGACGTCGTGTAGCCGTCGACCACCCACTGCACGCCCTCGTCGGTGACGACCGCGTAGGGGTCGGTGCCGAACGACAGGAACGGGGCGAGCGCGTTCAACCGCTCGTTGATGCCGCGCCGGTAGAGCAGCTGCGAATCCGAGGTCAGCTCGGCCGACAGCAGGGGCTCGACGTCACCCGTCGCCAGCGACAGGATGCTGCGCTGGAACAGCGAGGACATGGCGATGCCGGTGTCGGCGTCGAACGGCACGCCGCCCTGCTCCTCGCGCTTGGTGTCGACGATGGCGTACCAGCCGGTGAGGCCGTCGCCGAAGTACAGCTGTGGGCGCGCCGGCACGATGACGTCGGCCAGCGAATCGACGTCGGGCCGCCCGTCGGCGTCGGCCTGGTCGGCGGGAACGGCGACCACGCCGTCGCCGTGGGTGTACACGAGGTGGGTCTGCGCCCAGCCGGACTCGGGCAGGTCGCCGAGGCTGGCGGCACGCGGCGCGATCATCACCGGGCGCAGCTCGCCGTCGATCACGTAGCGGTCGAGGTCGACGTCGGTGATCCGGCTGCCGGTGCGTCCCTGCAGCACCTGCAGCGCCGCCGGGAGCCGGTCGGGGTCGAACAGCACGAAGCGGTCGAGCGCGCCGTCGTCGGCCGGCGCCTCGGTCACGCCGTCGGCGACCGTGCGCTTGGACTCGACGATGGCGTCGAGCCCGTACGCCTCCCGCGTCGACTTCAGGTTGTGGTCGAGGTAGGGCAGCTGACGGTCGGCCACGGCCGGGGCGACGACCACTCGATTGACGATCGCCGGCAGCAGCAGCAGGCCGACGACGTGGGCCAGCGCCCACAGCCCGACCAGCACGAGGGCGACCTTCCACTTCCCGGTGCGGGCGGCGATCACGAGGGCGAACCCGGCGGCGACGGCGAACACCGCGGCGACCCACGTCGCCGGGACGATCACGTGCATCTCGGTGTATCCGGCGCCGACGAAGGTGCCCGACGCGCTCACCGCCTGGGACGGGCGACGCACGAACACGTAGTCGAGGGCCTGGGCGCCGGCGAACAACGCGACCAGCAGACCGACGTGGGCCAGCGCCCGCGGCTGCGACCGACGACCTCGGCCGGGGAGGCGCAGCCCCCCGGAGATGAGGTAGGCGAAGACCGTCAGCGCCAGCGTCACCAGGATCAGCTGGCGGAACCACCCGCTGACGATCGCGAGGAAGGGCAGCTTGAAGAGGTAGTACCCGAGGTCGCCGCCGAGCTCGGGTACGGAGCTTCCGAGCTTGTCGCCGTGCAGGAACAGCAGCCACGCCTGCCAGTTGGCGTTGGCGGCGGCGGCGATGCGCACGACGAGGAACACGACCGCGCCGGCGAGGACCCACGTGTGGGCGGGGCCCATCCGACCGCGGTAGCGGCGCACGATCCCGCCGACGGAGGCGTCGGGGAGGCGACCGCCGCGTGCGACGAGCCAGAGCGAGCCGGCGAGGACCACGAACGTCACCAACCCGGCCGCGACGACGAGCACGACGCGCGCCCGCGTGATCGTCGACCACACCGGCGCGTCGGTGACCGAGTGGTACCACCACCGGTCGAGGATGACGCCGCCGAGCGAGCTGGCGCCGCGGAACAACAGGTACAGGCCCACGAGCACGGCGACGACCGTGACCTGACGGCGCGTCCGACGCTCGAGCCACGCCACCAGGGGGTAGCGCGCGAACATCTGGGGGCCGGGCACGGCACGCCACGCTAACGGCGCGCTTCGCGACGCCGACCGTCATCGAACGCGCCGTGGGCGGCGGTCGAACGTCACGGGATCGGACCTCGATAGCGTGGTCGGCTCGCCGGCCACCGCTGACCACGCCAACCCCGAGGACCGCCCATGACGACCGACACCACCGCGACCGGCCGCGTCGCGATCCTCGGCCAGGGCTACGTCGGCCTGCCGGTGTCGGCGCGTGCGGTGGCGGTGGGCTTCGACGTGGTCGGGTTCGACGTCGACGCCGGCCGCGTGGCCGCGCTCGCCCGCGGCGAGTCGTTCATCGACGACGTCGGCGACGACGAGCTCGCCGCGATGCTCGCGTCGGGACGGTTCCACCCGACGGCCGACCGTGCCGACCTGGCCGGCTTCGACGTCGCCGTCGTGTCGGTGCCGACGCCGCTGCGCGACGGGGCGCCCGACCTGCGCTACATCGAGGACGCCGCCGAGATCCTCGCGCCGTACGTCCGCGCCGGCAGCTGCGTGATCCTCGAGTCGACCACCTATCCCGGCACGACCGAGGAGGTGTTCATCCCACGGCTCGAGGGTGGATCCGGCCTGCGCGCCGGCGCCGACTTCGCCGTCGGCTACAGCCCGGAGCGGATCGACCCGAGCAACGAGACCTGGAACTTCCGCAACACCCCCAAGATCGTGTCCGGCGTCGACGACGCCTCGCTCGATGCGGTCGACGGGTTCTACGCCGCGTTGGTCGACACCACCGTCCGCGTCGGCGGTGTGCGCGAGGCCGAGCTGGCCAAGCTGCTGGAGAACACGTTCCGCCACGTCAACATCGCCTTGGTCAACGAGCTGGCGATGTACACCCACGAGGTCGGCATCGACGTGTGGGACGTGATCGACGCGGCCGCCACCAAGCCCTTCGGGTTCATGCGGTTCACCCCCGGCCCGGGCGTCGGCGGCCACTGCCTGCCGATCGACCCCTCGTACCTCTCGTGGCAGGTCCGCCAAGCCGTGGGGCGGGCGTTCCGCTTCGTCGAGCTCGCCAACGACGTCAACGAGCACATGCCCGACTACGTCGTCACCCGCGTCGCCCGCAAGCTCAACACCGAGCGCAAGGCGGTCAACGGGGCCAGGGTGCTCGTGCTCGGGCTCGCCTACAAGAAGAACTCCGGCGACGCCCGCGAGTCGCCGGCCGTGGCCGTGGTGAAGCGCCTCGTCGCCGCCGGTGCCGAGGTCTCGGTGGTCGACCCGTTGATCGTCGAGCGCCACGTGCCCGACGGCGTGACGCTCGTCGATCTCGATGCGGCATCGCTCGACGCCGCCGACGTGGTGCTCGTGCTCACCGACCACGACGCGTTCGACTGGGTCGCCGTCACCAAGGTCGCCCACAAGGTGCTCGACACGCGCAACCGCCTACCGGGCACCGGCGCCGAGATCCTGTAACTCGGCGACGTCGGCGCGTCAGAGCTCGATGTGGTCCCGGGGCAGCCCGGTGCACCACTCCCGGGTGAGCGGGCTGTTCAGCAGGGCGGCGTGGTCCTCCCGCCAGGTGTGGCTGGTGATGTCGGCGCGGCGCTCCGACACGTAGTTGAAGCGGTCGGCCGAGAACACCCGCAGGTCGGCGGCCACGGCGCGACGCAGGAACTCGGTGTCCTCCCCCACCCGCTCGCGCGGGAACTGCACGGACTCGTACACCGCCGACCGCACGAGCAACGTCGACCCGCACACGAAGGTGGTGAACCGGTGCTCGTGGTCGGGATAGCGCAGCACGGTGGTGTCGGTCACCTCGAAGTGCTGGTAGTGGCACTGCTTGCCGACGATGTCGGCCCGCGAGTACTCGCCGGCCAGGAGCAGGTCCTGGAAGTAGTTGGGCCCGTACACGTCGTCGTCGTCGATCTTGGCGATGAACGTTCCGCTCGCCGCGGCCGCGCCGCGGTTCAGGCACTCGCCGAGGGTCTCGCCCGGCCGCTCGACGAGCACCTGGGCGCCGAGCGCGTGCAGCTCCCGCTCGGCCCGTCAACTCGGCGGGATCGAAGGCCGTGACGAGCACGACCTCGCGCTCGAACGACGGGTCCTCGATCGACGCCAGCCAACGCACGATGCGGTCGGCTCCGGCCGGGCCGCTTCGTGGCGAGCACCACCGACACCTTCGGCCGCGACCGCGCCGGCCGGGCGATGTTGCAGAACGCGGTGACGGTGTCGAGCCGTGCCGACCACGAGTGCTCGTGGTGGACGTGGCGGTAGGCGAGGTGGGCGCGCGCGACGCGCCCGCTCTCGTCGGCGAGCAGATCGGTCAGGGCGTCCCGGCACTCCTCGGACGTGGCCGCGGTGATGGCGAGCTCACCGAGCGCCGCGTCGGTGCCGGCCGACGGGTTGGTGATCACCGCCGCCCCGCACGCCGCGGCCTCCAGGGCGCGTCGGGAGAACATCGTCGGCGACCCGGTGACGGTGTTGACGTTGAGCAGCACGCTGTAGCGGCGGTAGGCGGAGAGCGCCTGCTCGTACGACAGCGTGCCGTGGACGTACGGGAGCCACTCCGGCGGCATCCGGTAGCGCTCGTGCTCGTTGAACGTCAGGTAGCGGTCGAAGATCTCCAGGCCGACGTCGCGGGCGCCTTCGAACAGGCGCTCCTGGGCGTCGCGACGGGCGTCGAACTTGCTCGCCCACCACGACCCGAGGAAGGCGGCGGCCGGCAGTCGCGGCCCGGCGTGATCGTGCGGCTGGCGGGGATTGTGGATGTCGGCCTGGATGCAGAACGGCAGGGCGAACACGCGCTCGTGACCGAGCTCGGCGACGTAGCGCGGGATCATCCCGGCGTCGGTCGTGGCGACGGCATCGCACATCGCCGCGGCGCGTACGAAGTCGTCGTAGTGGGCCGGGTCCTCCTTGTTCCAGAACAGCACGGGCACCCCGAGGCGACGGGCGTGCTCGACCAGCTCGGCGAGGCGCCGGTCGTCGGGCTTGATCCCGGCGACGCAGTACTGCCACGCCCCGTCGTTGCCGTTCCAGGCCGACTCGACGAGCACGAGGTCGGGAGCGAACGCCTCGAGGGCGCGGTCGAAGCCGTGACGAGGGATCTCGAGCACGTGCGCTTCGAGCCGCAGCGCGGTGATGGTGAACGTGTCGGCGATGACCGCGAGGCGCAGGTCCGAGCGGGGCGCGGCGCTCGGCACGTCGTACGCCGGCACCACGGTGCGCGGTCCGAGCGGGCGCACGGCGGCGCGCGTGATCGAGGCGGGGGACGACCCGGCCAGGCGAGAGTCCGACGTCGACGATGCGGGTGCCGGGCGGGGTGAGCACGATGAACGTGCTGACACGCTCGACGGGAAGGCGCGGCGCCAGCTCGTGGTAGCCGTACCGCGGCGACCACGCCTTGGCGACGTCGGCCTCACGACGCAGGCGCCCCCGCTCGCTGAAGAAGCGGTACTGCACGACGATCGAGCGAGCGTCGGCGGCGAGGTCCTCGGCGGTCTCGACGGTGAGGAGGTAGCGCGACGAGCCCTGGGTGTCGATCCGCAGCCACGTCGGGCTCGACGTCAGCGCGAGCGCCGGGGTGAAGTCCACTCGATCGGCGAGCTTGCGCGACGGCGATCGCCAGCGCAGCCACAGGTACGTGTCGAGCACGAAGGCACCGGGAGCGGTCCGGCTGGCGCGGGCGGCCGTGCGTCGGGCGGTGGTGCGCGTCGCGACGAGGCGGGCCCGCCACGAGTGCGGGAGCCGACGGACGAGACGACGGGCAGCGCCGGTCATCGGTCGGTGGGGCGCATCGGGTTTCCGAGGTCCTCGACGATCGCCGCCGCGATGCGCTCGCCGGCGTGGCCGTCCCACAGCGCCGGGCAGCGCGGGGCGATCTCACCGTCGAGGGCGCGCCGGGCTCCCCGCACGATGGCGTCGGGTGCGCGTCCGACGAGCTGGTTGGTGCCCTCGGTGACGGTGATCGGTCGCTCCGTGTTGTCGCGCAGGGTGAGGCACGGGATGCCCAGCGCCGTCGTCTCCTCCTGGATGCCGCCGGAGTCGGTGAGCACGAGGCGGGCGCCGGCCATCAGGCCGAGGAAGTCGAGGTAGCCGAGCGGTTCGGTGACCACGATGCGGTCGGCGACGGCACGCCCGGCGAGCTGGGGTCGGGTGCGCGGATGGGCCGGGAACACGAGCGGCAGCTCGGTGCTGATCGTGTTCAGGGCGTCGAGCAACTGGCCGAGCATGGCCGGGTCGTCGACGTTGGCCGGGCGGTGCAGGGTCACGACGCCGTACGGCCCGCCGGCGACACCGAGGCGCTTGGCGATCTCGGTGGCGCGGGCACGATCGAGGTTGCCGACCAGGGTGTCGATCATCACGTTGCCGACCAGGCGGATCTGGTCGTCGCGGTAGCCCTCGGCGCGCAGGTTGTCGACCGCGTCGGGGGACGGGCACAGCAGCAGGTCGCTGACGCGGTCGGTGACGACGCGGTTGACCTCCTCGGGCATCGACCAGTCGCGGCTGCGCAGGCCGGCCTCGACGTGGGCGACGCGCAGCCCCGCCTTGGCGCCGACGATCGAGCAGGCGAGCGTGGAGTTGACGTCGCCGACGACGACGACGGCGTCGCCGCCGATCTCGTCGACGAGGCGCTCGAAGGCGACCATCACCCGCCCGGTCTGCGTGGCATGGCTGCCCGACCCGACGCCGAGGTGATGGTCGGGAGCGCGCAGCCCGAGCTCGTCGAAGAACACGTCGCTCATCGCCGCGTCGTAGTGCTGACCGGTGTGCACCAGGACCGTCTCCGCGCCGCGCGGCGTCGAGGGCGTCGACGACCGGCTTGACCTTCATGAAGTTCGGCCGGGCGGCGCCGACGCAGATCACCCTCACCGTCGTGCCGTCCGACCGGACAGAGCGGCGCGAGCGGACCGCCACCACGATCCCCCGCCAGCGGTCGACGGCTTTGCGCAGGCACACCGTCGCGCCCGACACGGCCAGCTCGCCGAAGCGCGCCGGTTCGCGCAGGTGCGGATAGGCCTGGCGCGCCGCCGCCTCGTCGTAGCGCCGGTCGGGCTTCTCCTGCCACGACCTCAGCTCGAGCGGGCCGGACTCGACGAGTCGCGTCGGGTGGCGTCGAGCCCGAGTCGCGACAGGTCCGGGCGCCCGTAGATCGACGACACGCAGGCGTCGACGTCGAACGGCGGGGTCGCCGAGCGCTCGCGGAGCAGCGCCGCGATCCCGTCGGCGTCGTGGGTGAGGTGGCTGTACTTGGGGATGAAGTCGTAGGTGCGGTCGTCGTCGTGGCGGAAGTGGTGACCTTGGGCGCAGGTCCAGAACGGCGCCTGCACGTAGAAGTAGACGCCCCCGGGCCGCAGCACCCGATGCACCGCGGCGAGGCACGCGTCGAGCTCGGCGACGTGCTCCATCAGCGCGATCGAGAACACGAAGTCGATCGAGCCGGCGGGAAGCTCGACGGTGCGGGCGTCGAGTTGACCACCTCGAGGTTGGCCAGCGCATCCGCGTTCGGGCGGTTGGCGGCCGCGGCCGGCGACAGCTGGTAGTCGCAGCCGACGAAGTGCTTGTCGGGGAAGCGCTCGGCGAGCGCCACGCTGCGCGACAGGTCGCCGCCGCCGAGCTCGAGCACGGCGGCGGCCTTGGCGAATCCCGGCGGCCGGGCGACCGCGCGAGCACCCCAGTCGGCGCGGTCGCGGGATTCGTCGGCGTGGGCCGCAGCGCAGGACGACGGACAGGCACGACCGCCAACGCTATCCGTCGTCCGACGGAGCGGCCCAGGGCGCGCCGAGGCGATCGGTCAGGCGTCGAGGATCACGTCGGCGGGATCGGCGTCGCGGGGTCGGCCGGCGTATAGCCCGACGCCTGCGTGACGATCACCTGGTCGGGGCGCATGGACGTCACCAGGTCGAGCACGTTGGCGCGCCACTCGTCACGGCTGGTTGCGCCCGTCATCACCAGGCTCTCCACGAAACCTCACGCCCCGAGCTCGCCCGGCGGCGGCCGACGAGGAAGCCGGCACCCCACGACAGGTGCATCGTGGGGAAGATCACCGACAGCCGGGCGCGGTTCGCCCACGTCGATCCCGTCGTCAGCGCGGCCCCGAGCACGGCGACGGCATACGTCGCCGGCACGGCGAGGAGGCGGGGGCGCACCACGCCCACCATGGTCGTCAACGCGAGCGTCGCCGTCACGATCGGCGGCACCGCTTGCCGCCAGCGCAGCGAGCGTGGGTGCTCGGCGACGACGACGCGCTTCCAACGCCCGTAGTCGAAGTACTGGCGCGCCAGCGTGCGCAGCGTTCCCCGCGGGCGGTACGACACCTCCAGGGCGGGATCGAACCACACCACCCCGCCGGCCTGGCGCAGCCGGATGTTGAGCTCGTAGTCCTGGTTGCGGACCAGCCGCTCGTCGAACAGGCCGACCGCCTCGATCGCCCGGCGATCGAACACGCCGAGGTAGACGGTGTCGGTGGGACCCTCGGCGCCGCCGTAGTGGAACGTGGCGTCGCCGGTGCCGAAGCGCGAGGTCATCGCCTCGGCGACCGCCTCCTCGAACTCCGTCGTGCCGACGGCGCGCTGGATGCCACCGACGTTGACCGCGTTCGTGCGGCGCAGCGTCTCGACGGCCCGACGGATGTAGCCCGGCGACAGGGTGGCGTGGCCGTCGACGCGGACGATCGACCGCGCCGGTGCTCGCCCGGATCGCCTCGTTGAGCCCGGCCGGCGTGACCGCCACGTGGGTTGGGCACGACCGCCACGCCGTCGTCGGCGGCGGCGAGGTGGGCGGCGATCGCCTCGGTGCCGTCGCGGCTCGGCGCCACCGCCAGCACGATCGACATGTCACCCGGGTAGTCCTGGGCGCGGACGGCCGACGACCGCCGCCTCGAGGTGGTCGGCCTCGTCGCGCACCGGCATCACGACCGCAGACGCTGGGCCAGGCGTCGCGCGCCGGTTCGACGGGGTGCGGTCTGCTCGTCGATCATCTGCGGTCACGTGCGCCGGGACAGCACCACCCACACCGTCTGGGCGAGGATCTGCAGGTCGAGGATCGGCGACCAGTTGACGATGTACTGCAGGTCGTAGCCGATCTTGTACTCCGCGCTGGTGGCGTAGCGGCCGTTGACCTGGGCGAGCCCGGTGAGTCCGGGCGGCAGCTGGTGGCGGCGCACCCAGCCGGCGACGTGGCGCTCGATGTCGGTGGTCAGCTCGGGCCGCTCGGGCCGCGGGCCGACGAGCGACATCTGGTTGCGGATCACGTTCCACAGCTGGGGCAGCTCGTCGGCGCGCGTCTCGCGCATCCACCGCATGCCGCGGATCACCCGCTTGTCGTCGGCCGTCGCCAGCCGCCAGCCGCCGGCCTCGGCATCTCTGGTCATCGTGCGGAACTTGACGACCGTGAACAGCTCGCCGTCGCGGCCGACGCGCGTCTGGCGGTACAGCACCGGGCGGCCGGCGCGGATCAGGACGTACAGCCCGAGGAGCCGCGAACACGCGGCAGCGTGATCGGCAGCGTCAGCGCGATCAGGGTGAGGTCGAACAGCCGCTTGAGGCGCGCCTTGTACGCCGGGAAGGTGTGCACCATCAGCGGAACGAACGGGATGCCGGCGATCTCCCGCACCGACTGCAGGCCGAGCAGCGTGTCACGGGCACCGACCGACTTGAGGAAGCTGACGCCGCTCGCCTCGAGCGAGGTCATCGGTTCCGGGAACGCGTCCTCGAGGGCGTTGGCGCCGAGGAGCAGCACGTCGGTGCCGGACCATCGGGCGATCGCGGCCGGGAGGTCGGCCGGGTCGGCGACGTGGCCGACGAGCTCGATCTCGTCCCCGGTCATCGCCAGGTGGCTGGCGGCGAGCTCGACCTCGGCGTCGCTGCCCGACGAGCACCACCCGCGGCGGGCCCTGGCGTCGCCAGGCCAGGAAGCGGCTCAGCCGCCGGTTGGCGACGAGCACCAGCGTGCCGAGGAACAGGAACACCACCAGGTTGATGCGGGGCATCAGGTAGCGATCGGCGAAGATCGACGCGATCGCCTGGATGCCGACGCCGATGCCGGTGGCGACGAACGCCCGCGACAGCGACGGCCGGCGCCCGAGGCGCGGCTCGCGCTCGTACAGCCCGTAGAAGTAGTTGATGACGAGGTGGATCGCGGTGGCGATCAGGAAGCCGACGAGGTAGAACGACGGCGAGTAGGTCGGCCAGGTCCACCCGAAGCGGACCAGGTTGATCAGCACCATCGAGCCGAACAGGCCGACGGCGTCGAGCACGAAGAGGAACCGGAAGCCGTGCGACCACATCCGCTGCAGCGGCGTGGACAGGCCACGGACCATCCACTCCGTGCCCGGCACGATCTCCCGGACCGGTCGCTCCTCGACCGCTTCGTCGACGGGATCATCACCGACCACCGGCGGCGACGCTCGGCGTCGCGCTCTCGCCGGCGCGGCCGGCGAACGTCGGGACGGCACCGGTCGCACCGACGGCGGTGACCGGTTCGTCCAGCGCCGAGCGCACGTTCTCGGCTCGCGACGGAGGGGCGGATCGCAAGACTCCCATGGTACCCGCAGGCCTCATCACCAGGGGTTCTGTAGGCGGCGGCGGTGCGGCGCAACGCCACCACGACCACGCCGACCGGTAGCTTGGTGGGACTTCGCCATGGCTTCGACCGACCCAGCTGCGGACCTCGTCGCGCTCAACGCCCGTCTCCCGACCGGGGAGTACCTGACCGCGATGTGGGCGCGGCGCGATCTGGCGTGGGCGCTCCCCGTCGAAGAGGTGCGGGCCGCCCACCAGAACACGCTGCTCGGCAACGTGTGGCACCTCGCCAACCCGATGCTGTCGGTCGCCATCTACTACCTGGTGTTCGGCGTGATGCTGAACGTGAGCAGCTCGATCGACAACTACGTCCTGTGGCTGATGATCGGCGTCTTCTCCTTCAACCTCACCACCAAGTGCATCCTCGGCGGGGCGACGTCGATCTCGAGCAACCAGGGGCTGATGCGCTCGATCCGCTTCCCGCGAGCGCTCCTGCCGGTGTCGGTGATCGTGTCGAAGCTGCTGACGTTCGGCTTCGAGCTCGCCGTGCTCGCCGCCGTGGCGGTGTTCACCGGCGACGTCGATCAACTCGCGATGGCTGCTGCTGCCGCTCGTCGTCGGCCCTGCACTCGGCGCTCAACCTCGGCGGCGCCTTCATCGCCGCCCGGCTCAACGACAGCTTCCGCGACGTCGAGCAGATCATCCCGTTCGTGCTGCGGCTGCTGCAGTACCTGTCCGGCGTGATGTTCCCGCTCGGTCAGTTCCTCGGCAACACCCAGAGCGGCTGGCTCACGACGCTGATCCGCGCCAACCCGCTCGTCGCCGTGCTCGACCTCTACCGCTGGGTGTTCCTCGGCACCGCCGTCACGCCGGGCGAGGTGTTCCGCCTGGTCGTCACCACCGCCGTGCTCCTGGTGTTCGGGTTCTACTACTTCCGGTCGGCCGAGTCCCGATACGGGCTGGCGTGATGACCGCGCTGGCGCCGAGCGAGTCGGTCCAGACCGCGCAAGCTCACCGTTCCGCGTCACCGACCTCGTGCTCGACTACGAGGTCCACGAAGATCGGCGCGCCGCGCTGCGGCAGCGCTTCGTGACGCGCAAGGGCACCGGACGCAGCCTCGTGCACGCCCTCAAGGGCGTGTCGTTCGACGCCGCCGAGGGTGACACGATCGGCATCGTCGGCTCGAACGGCTCGGGCAAGTCGACGCTGCTCGCCGCCGTCGCCGGGCTGCTGCCACCGACCAGCGGCGAGATCCTCGCCGCCGACGAGCCGCGGCTGCTCGGCGTCGGCGCCACCCTGCTGCCCGCCGCCACCGGGTACCGCAACATCCGCTGGGCTTCATGGCGCTCGGCATGAACACGATGGAGGTCGAGGAGCGCATCGACTCCGTCGTCGAGTTCGTCGACATCGGCGAGGCGATCCACCGACCGCTGCGCACCTACTCCTCGGGGATGCGCGCCCGCCTGCTGTTCGGCATCGCCACGTCGGTGGCGCCGAAGATCCTGCTCATCGACGAGGCGCTGTCGGTGGGCGACAAGGAGTTCCGGGCCAAGGCCCAGGCGCGCATCGAGGAGATCGTCGCCAAGGCCGGCACGCTCATGCTCGTCAGCCACTCGCTGGCCGAGGTGCAACGGCTGTGCACCCGAGCGCTGTGGATCGAGAAGGGCGTCCTGCGCGCCGACGGCCCGGTCGACGACGTGCTGGCGCTCTACGAGCAGTCGTAGCCGGTCACTGCTGGTAGTGCTCGACGACCTCGGCGGAGCGCACGTGCGCTTCGTCGGGATCGCCGCCGGCGTCGCGACGAGCGCGGCGTTGACGGAGCAGGTCCCAGCACTGATCGAGGGCGACCTCGATCGACTGCAGCCGCTCCAACTGCTCGGCGTCGAGCGGTGACCCGGCGTGGGAACGCTGGAGCTGGTGTTCCTCCTCGGTCAGCTCGCCGACCCTGGTGACGATCTCCGCATCGTTCATGTGACGTCCTCTCTGCGTTCCGGGACCATCCTCGCGGCGGGTCACGTCAGGCACGTGCACTCAGAGAAGTGCCGACGGAGTGAACCCGATCGTGTCGATTCCGTCGGCACATCCCGGTTGGGCCGCCTCACACCATCGTGCGGTCGAGCGCCAGGCCACCGGCGATGCGCACCGCGCCGATGCGGTACTCCTGCTCGGTGATCGTCCAGCTGTGCGTCGACAGGTCGGCGCGGCGGGACGCGACGTAGTTGTAGCGGTCGGCCGAGAACACGCCGAGGCCCTGAGCGAGGGCGCGGTCGCACAGGTCCATGTCCTCGCCCAGGTTGAGGGCGCCGAAGCGGACGTCCGGGAACGCCGCCCGATCGATCAGCATCGTCGAGCCGCTGACCCGGTTGACGAACGTGAACTCGTTGCCGGGGAAGCGCAACAGCGTCTCGTCCGGCCCCACGAGGTGGGCGAAGAACGTCTTCTTGCCGACGATCGCGGCGTCGACGTAGCGGTGGGCGAGCAGGGCGTCGTGCAGGTAGTGCTCGCCGTAGTGGTCGTCGTCGTCGAACTTGGCGACGAACCGGGCGTCGGTGGCGTCGAGGCCCACGTTCAGGCACTCCCCCATCGTCAGGCCGGCCGGGAGGTGGATCACGCGAGCGTTGGCGACGTGCCCGACCCGCCCGTCGAGCGCCGCACGGTCGAAGCGGTCGGAGTTGGCCAGCACGATCAGCTCGGCGTCGACCTCGCGCTGGCCCGAGAAGTTGGCGAGCAGGCGGACGTAGGTCCCGCGTTCCTTGAAGGAGGAGTTGCATGCGTCGGCTACCTCAGCCCGTCGACGACGAGCCCGCCGCTCCGGCAGGATCACCACCAACCACGTCCGTCAACCTGAGCCGATCCGTCGGCCGCCGGGTATGGCGGTTGTCTGATCGAGACGCGGGCGGTTCACGTGAAGTAGTCGTCCACTCTTCGCCTCGCTGACACCTGTGCGAGCGTTCGGGTGTTGGAGTCGCGATAGGCGCTCATGATCCGCTGGGCGTCGGCCGGCGAGAGGGCATACCGGTCGGTGCCGCGGTCGCAGACGACTCGGTGTCGCAGCGCGTCGACGACCTCGGGTCGCCATCTGCCCGACGCGGCGTTCACCCGCCGTAGCCGCTCGACGCATCGAGCTGACAGTGAGCGGTTCATTCGCGGTTCGTTCAGCGCGTACGCGGGGATGCCGATCGCGTCGCAGAAGCCGTTGATGAGTGTCGGCATGTGGGCGAAGTCGGGAAACAGGCAGACCGTGACTCGGTTGACGAGCGGGCCCCCACGCCAACGGTCGATCAACGCCGCGAAGTCGTAGCGCACCGACATGCGGATGTGTGACTCGACGTCGAACTGCCGGCTTTGGCCGTCTTTCACCCATTGCGCGTGCGATGCGGCCGCCATGAAGTCTTGCCTGCGGACGTACAGCAGGACATCGATACGGTCGATACCGACGGCTGCGAACATCTGACAGAGGTCGGCGACCTGACCGTCGGTGGTCAACCAGGAACTCATGTGCTCGCTCGAGACGATCCACGTGTCCCTCGTCTGCTCGTTCGCTTGACGGAAACGATCGGTGAACCGTTCGCGCCACTGCCCCCACTCCTCAACACCCCGCGCCCGACCCGTCTTCTCGGCGAACGGTGCGCTCGCGTAGGCAGCGAAGTCGAAGTGGTTCTCCAGCCCGAGGAATTCGGGGTAGGCGAATCCGAGGTCGCGGAGATGACCACGACTCGCGTTCAGGAATCGCTGGATCGACGTTGTTCCCGACTTCGCGACCCCGATGTGAAGCAATGCTCTCGTGGCCATCGCAGTCAATCCCCCTCGCCACGGGAGAATCTAATTCGGTCCTCCATGGCGTCGACCCGATCGGCGAGATCAGTGACTCGAGCGTGTTCGAACACTGCGAGCTCCACGATCCGCCGATCGAGTTCGCGGATCGGGTTCGTCGTCTCGTCTCGATCGGTGACCCGTTCGCGTTCGAGCACTGTGAGTTCCTCGATCCGCCGATCGAGTTCGCGGATCGCCATGTCCGACTCGAAGGCCATTTTCGCGGTGACAGCGGCGACGATGCCCACGCCACCGAATGCGAGTGCGGACGGGACGTCGAACTCGGCGATGAGGCCGACCATCCCAACGACGATCGAGACGATCAGCGCGGCAAGGAATGCGACACGCCGCGCCCGACTTCGGAGCGTGCGGCGCAGCAACACCTGCGGGACGCTAGTCACCCGGTCGAGGGTGTGCGTATGAGAGGGCGCGCCGGTAGGCGCACGGGTAGGTGACCATCCACCGGTCGTTGGCTTGGCCCCGCTGTGAGGCGAGGTGCGAATCCGAACGAACGACCAAAGTGGAGGTCTCTGTCATGCTCGCGCTTCATCCTCGTGTTGTTACGGCTGTGTGGGCTGCGATCGAGCCGCGGCTGCCGTGATGGCGGACGACCATCCGCTGGGTGTCACCGACAGCGTCGCGGCGGCTTCGACTGCTTCGAAGCGATCCTGTTCCGTCTCGTGACGGGCTGCTCGAGGGATGTTGCCGGGCGTCTCGGGAAGGGTTCGGAGACCACGCTGCGCCGGCGTCGCGTTGGGGCCGGTCCCCGAGCACGAGCGTTCGCCCGCTCAGGTCGGCGAGAGTACGACAACGGCGAACTAGAAAGCGAAGGCTTCTCACACACCAACTTCAGCGGGTGTGCGTCGTTTGATGATGTGCTGGCGCTCGACTTCACCGCATTTCATGAGCCTCCAGCCATCCCGGGGGTATTCACTCCGACGACGGCGCGCCGCTCGCGGTTGTTGGCGCGCCAGTCGGGAGTCGTTGTGTTGTCTTCGTGATCATTGGCCGGCACGCCGCGATCGTGACGAGAACTGCGACGAGTCCGTAGCAGAACCATCGACTCCGGTCCCAACCGACGGTGGATAGGAGCTCACGGGTCTGCAACGTCAGGAGCAGTCCTCCGACGGCGAGGGCGAGCCAGCGGGCGGGCAGGAACCGGACGAGTTGCGCCGCGAGCGGAGCTGCGACCACTCCGCCCACGAGCATCGCCGCCATGAGGTCGAGTTCGATTCCGCTGCCCCCGAGTGAGGACAGGAGGACGCTCACCGAGACCATTGCGACTGGCACCTCCGCCGTGTTCACGGTGCCGATCGCTAATCTCGGCGGCACACGGTGCAGTAGGACCGGGGTGACCACCGGTCCCCATGCGCCGATCAGTCCGTTCGTCACGCCACCGGCGACTGCCGTGGCTCCGATGCCGCGAGTGCTGTCGGCGATCTCGGTCTGGTCGGGTCGTGCGATGATCGGTTTGCTGAACCGCACGAGGATGCGCAGCGCGACGAGGACCAGCATGACGGCGAGGTACGGGCGAATCTCGTCACCATCGACGTTGGTGAGGATGGTGGTCCCGATGACCGCACCGATTGCTCCGCCGATCGCGAGGCGGACAACCAGCCGGCGGTCGATATTCCGCAGCCGCCAGTGGGCGAGGCCCGCTGCGATCCCGCTCGCGACCTTCGCTACATTGACCGTCGCCGAGACGGCGACGGGGCTTATCCCGGTGCTGAGCAGGATGCTCGAAGAGGTCGGTCCGAAGCCCATCCCGAGCGCGCCGTCGACCATTGCAGCAAGGAACCCGGCGAGTCCGACGAGAAGGACCTCGTTCAATTCAGGTCGCGGGACTTCCTGGGATGACACCCATTGACGCGAGCTGGTTGATGACGCAATCCGCGGCGTCGTCCGGGGACAGCCGCGTCGTGTCGACATGTACCTCGGCGGCCTCGGGTGACTCATAGGGGGAATCGATTCCGGTAAAATTGGGGAGTTCGCCGCGGCGTGCCTTGCGATAAAGGCCCTTCGGATCGCGTGACTCCGCGACTTCGAGAGGAGCATCCACGAATACCTCGCAGAACTCGTTCTCCGCGACTCGTTGGCGCGGCAGCGTCCCGGTCGGCCTTGAACGGGGAGATGAACGCCACCAGCACGATCAGCCCCGCATCGACCATCAGGCGCGCGATCTCACCGACGCGGCGGATGTTCTCGATCCGGTCCGCGGCGGCAAAGCCGAGGTCCTTGTTGATCCCCAGTCGGACGTTGTCACCGTCCAGCAGATAGGTGTGCCGTCCGGCCGCGTGCAGTCGCTTCTCGACGAGGTTCGCGATCTGTCGACTTGCCTGCGCCAGAGAGGCCGGTGAACCACACGACGCAAGGGCGGTGGCCCTTGAGCGAGACGTGCGCCTGCTTGTCGACTTCGATCGCCTGCCAGTGCACGTTCTGAGAACGGCGGAGCGCGAAAGTGGAGCAGCCCCGCGGCGACGGTGTCGTTCGTGATCCGGTCGATCACGATGAACCCGCCCATGTCGCGATTCACGGCGTACGGGTCGAACGCGATCGGTCGGTCGAGGCTGACAGTGCACACGCCGATCTCGTTGAGCCCGAGGCTCGCAGCAGCGGATTGCTCGAGTGAGTCAACGTTGATCCGATACTTCGGCGGGGAGATCGTGACGCCGACGGTCCTAGCGCCGATCTTGAGCAGATACCGCTGTCCCGGGAGCAGGCTCGGCTCGCTCATCCACACCAGAGTGCACTCGAACTGATCGGCAACCTGCGGCGGCTCGTCGGCGGCCGCGATCACGTCGCCCCTGCTGACGTCGACCTCGTCGCTGAGCACGAGTGTCACCGACCGATCCGCAACAGCCTCGTCCAGATCGCCGTCCCGGGTAACGATCCGCTTGATCGTGCTCGTCGTGCCGGCAGGCAAGATACGGACGCGATCGCCCGTACGCGCAGTACCGCCGACGATCAGCCCCGAGAACCCGCGGAATGAGTGGTCGGGTCGATTGACCCACTGTACGGGCATGCGAAATGGTCCATCGCATCCCCAGCTGTCGATCTCGACCGACTCGACGTGCTCAATGAGCGTCGGCCCCTCGTACCACGGCGTGTTCGGGCTCGGCGACGTGACGTTGTCGCCCTTCAGAGCGGACAACGGGATCGCCGTCACACTCGTGATCCCGACCTTGTCGGCGAACTCCGTGTAGTCGGCGGTGACGCTCGCGAACACGTCGTGCGAGTAGCCGACCAGGTCGAGCTTGTTCACCGCGAGGACGACCGAGCGGATTCCGAGGAGCGAGACGAGATAGCTGTGCCGGCGCGTCTGGGTCAGGACCCCCTTGCGGGCGTCGACAAGGATGACCGCGAGGTCGGCGGTCGACGCTCCGGTGACCATGTTGCGTGTGTATTGCTCGTGGCCCGGCGTGTCGGCGACGATGAAGTTCCGCTTGTCCGTCGAGAAGAAGCGGTAGGCGACGTCGATCGTGATCCCCTGCTCGCGCTCGGCAATGAGGCCGTCGACCAACAGAGCGACGTCGAGATCGGTGCCCTGTGTCCCGAACGTGCGCGAGTCGGCCTCGAGCGCGTCGAGATGGTCCTCGAAAATCAGATGCGATTCGTAGAGCACACGGCCGATCAGCGTGCTCTTGCCGTCGTCGACGCTCCCACACGTGATGAAGCGCAGAAGGCTCTTGTGCTGGTGGGCGTGGAGATAGCCCTCGATGTCGGTCGCGATCGAGCTCGGACGCGTTCGCCATCAGAAGTAGCCCTCCTGCTTCTTCTTTTCCATCGATCCCGCCGAGTCATGGTCGATCAGGCGACCCTGACGCTCCGACGTGGTCGCCAGAAGCATCTCCCGGATCACGTCCGTCAAGGTTGCGGCCTCGCTTTCGATCGCGCCGCTCAACGGGTAGCAGCCGAGCGTGCGAAACCGGACGGTACGTGTGGTCACCGTCTCCCCCGGGAAGCAACGGCATCCGATCGTCGTCGACCATCAGCAATGTCCCGTCACGCTCCACAACCGGCCGGGGGGCGGCGAGGTACAGCGGAACCACCGGGATTTGCTCGAGGTGGATGTACTGCCACACGTCGAGCTCAGTCCAGTTCGACAGCGGAAACACGCGCACGCTTTCACCCGGGTTCGTCCGCACGTTGTACAACCGCCACAGCTCCGGACGCTGATGCTTCGGGTCCCACTGATGCTGCGGGGTGCGCACCGAGAACACCCGCTCCTTCGCCCGCGACCTTTCCTCGTCCCGACGCGCGCCCCCGAACGCAAGGTCGAAGCCGTACAAGTCCAGCGCCTTCTTCAATCCCTGCGTCTTCCACATCTCCGTGTGGACCGCTGAGCCGTGTGTGAACGGGTTGATGCCGAGCTCGACGCACTCGGGGTTCTTATAGACGATCAGGTCGAGCCCATGCTCCCGGGCCATCCGCGACCGGAACTCGTACATATCCGCGGAACTTCCACGTCGTATCCACGTGCAGCATCGGAAACGGCGGCTTGCTCGGATAGAACGCCTTCAGAGCGAGATGCAGCATTACTCCGCTGTCCTTGCCCATCGAGTACAGCATCACCGGCCGCTCGCACTCCGCGACCGCCTCGCGCAGGACGTGGATGCTCTCCGCCTCCAACCTCTGCAGATGAGTCAGGGAAGACATTCGACCACTCCGCCCGCATCGCTCGATTTGGTCGAAAGAGCGATTTCGTCGACCAATGAACTCCCCATCTCAGGTCGGGCGACAACTAGGTCCGGCAGCTGGACATCCGCACCGTTCTACTACAAGGGCGAGCCATCCAGGCGCGACGCGTGCCAAGCGGCCGCACGGGCGACGGCCACGCCGCCGCGGCGGCGGACACCATCAAGCTCGGCCCGCCGCCACTCACAGCCAACGACGCCCATCCCGCATCCAGACCCAACCACCCGATCGAGCCCTCACCCCCCCGTTCCTCGCGGATGCGCCGACCGGGACCGCGTCCTGCACGATTCTTGCGTCCTTGAAGAGCGAAGCCCGAGCACCCGGAGCGCCAGTCGGCACCGAAACGCCGGTGGCGCGAGCAGCAAGCACTTGACGTGTGACGTGGACGCGCTGGCCGCTACCATCGACGGTGCTGGCGCTACAAACCCCGGCACGTCTGGCGAGCTGCCGTTCAGCCCGCTGGCGCCGTGGTTCGTCGTGGTGTTCGGTGCGACAGTCTTCAGAGATGCGTGGCCCTGCCTCGACGACGTCGTGCGCCACTACCGGTCTGGCGCTCACAACCGACCGGGTCGACTGGCTGCGTCACGCGGGGACCGTGTTCCGACCTACGTGGGCCGGGTGGTGATTCGACCGGTCTGGTCTAAGGCGTACCGGGCGGCGTGCGAGGCGGCCGGGCTCGACGGTGTGCGGTTCCGCAGCCACGACCTGCGCCACGTCGCAGCGTCGTCGCTGATCGCCTCGGGGCTGTCCGTGGCGGCCGTGCAGGCGGTGCTCGGACACTCGACGCCCTCGGAGACGCTGGACGTCTACACGCACTTCTGGCCCACCGACGAGGAGCGCACGCGTCGAGGCGATCGGGCGGGCGTCGGCCGGCTGGTTGAGGGCAGCTCGCTGACACGTTGTGGGGTTGGCGTGGGGTTGGCGTGTGGTCGGCCCCGCCCCGCACATCGCCCTGGTCAGAGCACCCGGCGCAGGATGGTCTCCTTCCAGCGCTTGTACGGGGGGTAGAGCAGGCTGGGATCGGGCTTGGTGGGCTTGGAGAGCACCGAGCGACGGTGCGAGAACGTCTCGAACCCGGTCCGTCCGTGGTAGGCGCCGGTGCCGCTGGCGCCGACGCCGCCGAAGGGCAGCTCGGACACGGCGAGGTGCATCATCACGTTGTTCACGCCGGCACCGCCCGAGCGGGTGCGCTCCAGCGTGCGCTCGGCGAGGGCGGCGTTCCCGGTGAACACGTACAGCGCCAGCGGGTGGTCGCGGGCGTTGACGAAGTCCACGGCGCTGTCGACGTCCGCCACGGCGATCACCGGGAGGATCGGCCCGAAGATCTCCTCGCCCATCACCGCGGCGTCGGGCGCGACGCCGGCGAGCACCGTCGGGGCGAGGTACCGCGTGGCCCGGTCGCCGTTGCCGCCGGTCACCACGGCGTCGAACCCGCCGGCGTCGAGCAGCCCCATCAGCCGGTCGAAGTGGCGCTCGTTGACGATCCGGCCGTAGTCCGCCGACGCCGCCGGGTGCTCGCCGTAGAAGTCGTGGACGGCCCGCAACAAGGCGCCGAGCAGGCGGTCCTCGACGTCGGCGGTGACGAGCACGTAGTCGGGCGCGACGCACGTCTGGCCGGCGTTGGTGAAGCGTCCCCACGCGATGCGCCGCGCGGCGACGTCGATGTCGGCGTCGCCGGCGACGATCGCCGGGCACTTGCCGCCGAGCTCGAGGGTGACCGGCGTGAGGTGCTCGGCGGCGGCGCGCATCACGATGCGCCCCACCGTGCCGTTGCCGGTGTAGAAGATGTGGTCGAACGCCTCGGCGAGCAGCGCGGTCGTCTCGGCGACCGCGCCCTCGACCACGGCCACGACGCGGGAGTCGAGGTACTGCGGCACCAGCTCGGCGAGCGCACTCGACGTCGCCGGCGACAGCTCGGAGGGCTTGACCACCACCGCATTGCCGGCCGCCAGCGCCGCCACGAGCGGCGCGAGAGTCAGCTGCACGGGATAGTTCCACGGTGCGATCACCAGCACCAGGCCGAGCGGTTGACGCATGACAGTCGGCCGTGCCGGGCCGGAACGCGACCGGCACCCGGACCTTCTCGGGCTGCATCCAGTCGCGCAGGTGGGCGATGACGTGGTCGATCTCGGTGACCGTGAACCCGATCTCCGTGGCGTAGCCCTCCACCGGAGGCTTGCCGAGGTCGCTGGCGAGCGCCGCCTCGAGGCGTTCGCGCTGCTCGGTGAGCAGGCGGCGGAGCTGACGCAACTGCGTCACGCGGGCGGCCTCACCGTCGAGCAGGCCGCTCCGCGCGCCCTCGCGGAGGTGGGCGACGACCGCCGCGACGTCGACCGGTGCGGACGACTCGGCCGGTGCGGTCACGGGCGCACCCGGCGAGCGATGCGAGCGAGCGGCCGGCGGCGGCCCCGGCGGCGGGGGAGCGCCATGATCATCACGGGTCGAGACTACGCGCGGCGACCGCGCCGTTTACGGTGGCGGTCGTGGCGAGCCGCCTGCACATCGACCCCACCGAGCTGGCGACATGCGTCGGCTGCGGCCTCTGCCTCCCGCACTGCCCGACGTTCCGCGTCAGCGGTGAGGAGGGGTTGTCGCCCCGAGGTCGGATCGATGCGATGCGTGCCGTCGAGTGGCGCGACGCCCCGATCGACGACGAGTTCCTGCGCTTCACCGAGACCTGCGTGCAGTGCCGGGGTTGCGAGCCGGCGTGCCCGAGCGGGGTGCCGTACGGTCACCTCATCGAGGCGACCAAGGCGGCGCTCGCCGAGCGCCACGTGGTCACCCCGCGCTGGCAGCGCGCCGGCGCTACGCCCTGCTCTCCCGACATCGGACCCTCCTCGCCGGGTCGTCGCTCCTCGCCGTCGCCCAGCGCGCCCGCCTGGTGCCGCCGCGGGTCGCCGGCTCGCTGACCCGCGTCCCGCTGCGCCGTGGCCGCCGGCCGGCGTCGACGGCCGCCCCGGATACCGAGCCCGACGTGTGGCTGTTCACCGGATGCGTGATGGACGCCTGGCTGCGGGCGACGCACCGGGCCACGGCGGCACTCGTCGCCGCCACCGGCGCCACCACCCGCTGGTCGTCGGACCGGGCCGGCTGTTGCGGCGCCCTCCACGTGCACGCCGGGTTGGAGGACCAGGCCCGCCGCCTCGCCGAACGCGTGATGGCCGACATGCCGGGCGACTGCGCCGGTGCTCGTCAACTCGGCCGGATGCGGCGCCGCGTTGAAGGACTACGGACGGCTGCGTCGGCACCGCCGACGCGGTCGCGTTCGCGGCACGGGTGGCCGACGTCCACGAGTGGCTGGCCGCCCACGTCGACGCCCTGCCCCCACCGCGACGCCCGCTCGGCCCGGTGATCGTGCAGGATCCCTGCCACCTGCGCCACGTGCAGCGGGCGCACCTGCCCGTGCGCACGGTGCTCGCCCGCTACGCCGAAGTCGTCGAGCTCGACGACGACGGCCTGTGCTGCGGGGCGGGGGGCGCCTACGCCGCGCTGCAGCCGGCGCTCGCGGCCGAGGTTCGCCAGCGCAAGCTGGCGGCGATCGAGCGCGCCCGCACGGCGAGTGGGGCCACCGTCGTGGCCAGCGCCAACCCGGGCTGCGCCATGCACCTCGCCGCCGCCGGCGTCACGGTGCGCCACCCCGTCGACCTGATCGCCGAGTCGGCCGGCCTGGCGGTCGGTTGATGGGGCGATACACCGACCTCGCCGGCCGACTGGAACAGATCGCCGCCGAGCTCGACGACCTGTCGCTCGACCTGCTCCACGAGGCGGTCGCCGAGGGTGCGACCAAACGACCCGACGCCGACCGGGCGCTCACCCAGGCGCGCCGGGCGGTCGAGAAGGCGGCTCACCTGCTCGGCTCGCTGGAGTGAACGAGTTGACGAGATCGATCATGGCCCGCAGGTCGCTGTAACGGTGCCGGGCGAACTCGAAGCGGATCCGCGGGAGGTCGGTGTGGTCGTTCTGGCGGACCTCGATCGGCAGCGCGCCGCTGCGCTCGATGTGGCCGGACGCCACGATCGCGGCGAAGCGCTGGTCGAGCAGGGCCAGCTGCTCGTCGGTCGGGGCGTGGCGTAGCCGGATCACGGCCTGGTTGCCGACATATCGGATCGAGTCGAAGTTGGCGTAGAAGTGCTCGATCTCCGCGCACGCCGCGTCGCTCGAGTCGGTGACGAGGTAGAGGTGCGAATCGGCCTCGTTGACCAGACCGCGGGCGATGAGCTGGGTGTGCACGAAGTCGTCGATGTGCCGCCAGAACGGGTCGCCGGGCGCGTCGAGCAGCACGATCGGCACCGGAAGGCCCTTGCCGGTCTGCGTGAGGGTGAGCAGCTCGAACGTCTCGTCGAGCGTGCCGAAGCCTCCGGGAAGGCTCACGAACGCCCGCGACTCCTTGACCAGCATCAGCTTGCGGGTGAAGAAGTACTTCATGCTGACCGACTTCTCGTCGCCGGCGATGATCGGGTTGGCCGCCTGCTCGAACGGGAGTCGGATCGACACGCCGATGCTGCGCTCGCGACCGGCGCCCTCCATCGCCGCCTGCATGATGCCGGGGCCGGCACCGGTGACGACCATCCAGCCGCGCTCGGCGAGGAGGCGGGCGATGTCGGTGGCCTGGATGTAGACCGGATCGTCGGCCCGCGTGCGCGCCGACCCGAACACGGTGACCTTGGGGACGTCCCGATACGGCGCGAACATCGTGAACGCATCGCGCATCTCGGCGAGCGCGGCCTCGGCGATCTTGAGGTCGAGCGTGTCCGTCCGATCGCTGATCAGCCCCAGCGCCGACTCCAACAGCTCGCGGGCGAGACGACGGTCGACCGCGCCGGCGCCCGTGGACGCGCCGTCACCCGGCGGCCCGAGGAGCTCGTCGATGATCGCCGCAACGGTCGTCATTGGCGCACCGTCACCCGTTGCGATGCGCACGATCCGGCGCTGGTGCGCCAGTGACGCGAAGACCGTGCTTGATTTTTCGCTCGCTCGAAGACTCGCTCGCTCATCCGACGTCCACCCAGTCCAGCGTGCGCTCGACCGCCTTGCGCCAGCGGGCGTGACCGGCGTCGCGCTGGTCGGCGGTCCACTGCGGCTCCCACCGTCGCGCCTCGTGCCAGTTCGCACGCAGGTCGTCGGTGCCCGACCAGAAGCCGACGGCGAGGCCGGCGGCGTACGCCGCGCCGAGCGCCGTCGTCTCGGCGACCGCCGGGCGGCTCACCGGCACGCCGAGCACGTCGGCCTGGATCTGCATGCACAGCTCGTTGGCCGTGATCCCGCCGTCGACCTTGAGCACGTCGATGTCCACCCCGGAATCCTGCGCCATCGCGTCGGCCACGTCGCGGGTCTGATAGCAGATCGCCTCCAGCGTGGCCCGGGCGAGGTGGGCCGCGGTGTTGAAGCGGGTGAGCCCGACGATGGCGCCGCGGGCGTCGGCGCGCCAGTACGGCGCGAACAGACCGGAGAACGCCGGTACGAAGTACACGCCACCGGCGTCGGGCACCTGGCGGGCGAGCGCCTCCACGTCGGCGGCGTTCGAGATGATGCCGAGCTGGTCGCGCAGCCACTGCACCGCCGAACCGGTGACGGCGATCGAACCCTCGAGGGCGTACACCGGCGACTGGTCGCCGAACTGATAGGCGACCGTCGTGAGCAGTCCCGCCGCCGAGCGCACGATGTCCGTGCCGGTGTTGAGCAGCATGAAGTTGCCGGTGCCGTAGGTGTTCTTCGCCTGGCCGGGGGAGAAGCACACCTGACCGACCGTGGCGGCATGTTGGTCCCCCAGGTCGCCGCACACCGCCACGGCGCCGCCGAACGGACCGGTGGGGCGGGTGACGCCGTAGGGGTCGGGCGACGAGCTCGGGCGGATGGCCGGCAGCATCGAACGAGGGATGCCGAACAGCGCCAGCAGCTCGTCGTCCCAGTCGAGCGTGGCGAGGTCCATCAGCATCGTGCGGCTGGCGTTGGTCGGGTCGGTCACGTGCACGCCGCCGTCGACCCCACCGGTCAGGTGCCAGATCACCCAGCTGTCGGTGGTGCCGAACAGGGCGTCGCCGCGCTCGGCGGCGGTGCGCACGCCGTCGACGTTGTCGAGGATCCACTGGATCTTGCCGCCGGAGAAGTACGTGGCCGGCGGCAGCCCGGCGCGGCTGCGGACGAGGTCGCCGCGTCCGTCGCGCTCGAGGGCGGCGGCGATGCGGTCGGTGCGCGTGTCCTGCCAGACGATGGCGTTGTACAGCGGACGTCCGGTGCGCCGGTCCCACACGATCGTGGTCTCGCGCTGGTTGGTCACCCCGAGGGCGGCGAGGTCGCCCGGGCCGAGTCCGGCGCGGTTCAACGCCACCCGGACCACGGTGTCGGTGCGCTCCCAGATCTCGATCGGATCGTGCTCCACCCACCCGGCTTCGGGCAGGATCTGCTGGTGCTCGAGCTGATGCCTGACGACCTCCCGACCGTCGTGGTCGAACACCATGAACCGGGTGCTCGTCGTGCCCTGGTCGATGGCGCCAACGAATTCGGTCACTCGGTCCCTCGGTTCGTCGTGCCGCGGTGCTGCGGCGCGTGTTCAGTGCTCTGAGAGACTGTCACCCGATGGACGGCGGAGCGGAACAGGGCGGCGGAGCAGGGTCCGACGACGACTCGTGGTGGTCCGACGTCTTCGGCGGGTGGGAGCCCTCGGCACCCGAGCGCAGCGGGGAGGCGCCCGCGCTGCCGCCCCCGGCGGAGGCCCCGGCGCCGCGCCGCGGCACGCCCCCGCTCCCGCCGATGACGGCGCTCCGGCCGCTGACAGCGCTCCGCCCGTCGACGACGACACCCCGACTCCTGTGGCGATCGCCCGCCCGGCGCGCCGGGCCCGGCGCGGCCCGATCGGGTGGGCCCGCCGCCCGTGGACCGCGGCGCGGATCGTGCGCCTGGTGGTCACCGCCGCCTCCTTGGGGGTGACGACGTACGTGATGATGAACGTCGTCCACCTGAAGCCGTTCAGCTCGGGCGACCTGATCACGCGCGACAGCACGCCGACCGGCGGCGACATGGGGGCGCACGTCTGGGCGCCGGCGTACCTGCGCGACTCGTTGCTGCCGCACTGGCAGATCAGCGGCTGGACGATGGACTGGTACGGCGGCTTCCCGATCTACCGCTTCTACATGGTGGTCCCGGCACTGGCGATCGTGGCCCTCGACACCTTCTTGCCCTACGGCGTGGCGTTCAAGTTCGTCGCCGTCTCCGGGCTGGTGTCCCTGCCGGCGTGCTGCTGGGCGTTCGGTCGCCTCGCCCGATTCCGCTATCCGATCCCCGAGCTCTTCGCCTTCGCCGGGCTGTGCTTCGCGCTCAACGAGAGCTACTCGATCTACGGCGGCAACGTGCTGTCGACGATGGCCGGCGAGTTCTCGTTCTCGATCGCCATCAGCCTGATGATGCTGGGCCTCGGCCTGCTCGCCCGCGGTCTGCAGAACGGCAAGCTGATGGCCGCCGCCGCGCTGGTGCTGGCGCTGGCGTGCCTCTGCCACGGCATCGTGCTGATCTACACCGCCGTCGCCGCCGTGATGATCGTCGGCTGCCGCCTCGGTGGCGACCTGTGGTTCGTGGCCCGCAACGGCACCGTCGCCGACCGTGTCATCGCCAAACGCCGGTTGCTGTACGTGGTCGGGGTGGGCGTGCTGACGGTCGCCCTGTCGGCGTTCTGGGTCGGACCGTTCCTGCTCGACCATCAGTACATGACCGACATGAAGTACGGCTTCCGGCCGTCGGGTGCCCACGACTCGTTCTGGGACATGTTCTTCGACCTGCCGCAGCCGTTCGACGTCCTGGTGACCGGGCTGGCGATCATCGGGCTCATCGCGTCGATCGCCCGGCGCCACGTGGTGGGCGTCGCCCTCGGGCTGACCGGCATCGCCGCCGTCGTGCTGGTGTACCTCACGCGCGACAGCCTCCCGGTCATCGGGCTGCTGTGGAACCCGCGGGTCCTGCCGCTGCTCTACCTGATGCGCTTCCTGCTGATGATGGTGGGCGTCGTCGAGCTGGGCATGCTGGTCGTCAACCTCGCCCGCCGGCGCGACCCGGCGTCGATCCCGGGCACGCCGAGCCGCACGGTGATGGCGATCGCCGCGGCGCTCGTCGTGCTGGTGTCGTTCGGGTGGTTCTACGAGGTGCTGCCGCTCGGAGGACACCGCGACCAGGACGGTCACGCGATGTACGCGTGGGGGCCGCTGCGCAAGAACTACCACTCGGAGTCGGCCGACAACCCCGACATCTACTACAAGGCCCGGGGCAGCGGGTGGTCGGCGTACAACTTCCAGGGGTACGAGGCGCGCAAGCCGTACCCCGAGTTCTACGAGTTGATCCAGACGATGGACCAGATCGGCCAGGACGACGGCTGCGGCCGGGCGCTCTGGGAGGTCGACAACCGCAAGGGTGTCGGCAACCTGCGCTACGGCTCGACGTGGGCGCTGATGATGCTGCCGTACTGGACCGACGGGTGCATCGCCTCGATGGAGGGGCTGTACTTCGAGGCCTCGGGCACGACGCCGTACCACTTCCTCACCGCCGCGGCGATGTCGTCGGCGTCGTCGAACCCGGTGCGCCAGCTGCGCTACGTCAACAACGACGCCGAGGCCGGCGTGCCCGAGCTGCAAGCGCTCGGCGTGCGCTACCTGATGGTGACGACCGAGGCGGCGATCCGCGAGGCCGACGCCCAGCCCGAGCTCACGCCGATCACCGAGAGCGGGCCGTGGAAGATCTACCAGGTCGCCGACTCCGACCTCGTGGTGCCGCTGGCCGTGCAGCCGGTGGTCGTCAACCACCGCGGCGGCGACCAGCGCGAGCGCTGGCTGGAGGTGGGCACGTCGTGGTTCCAGCACCAGGACGACTGGGCGGCGATGCCCGCCGCCGACGGACCCTCCGACTGGCAACGCGTCGACGTCGCCGTCGACGAGGAGACGGCGGCGCCCCGACGCGTCGACGTGGTCGCGCCGGTGCAGCCGATCGACGTCCACGAGCTCGATCCGGTCACGGTCTCGAACGTCGACATCGAGGACCAGTCGGTGCAGTTCGACGTCGACCAGGTCGGTGTGCCGGTGCTCGTGAAGGTGAGCTACTTCCCCGAACTGGCGCGTCGACGGGGCCGAGGGCCCCTACCGCATCGGGCCCAACCAGATGGTGGTGGTGCCGACGTCGACCACGGTGCGGCTGCACTTCGAGCGATCGACGTCGGACTGGGTGTTCATGCTGATCACCGCCGGCGGCATCGTCGCGGCGATCGGAGTGACGCTGCGGATGCGTCGCCACCCGCTCGTGTTCCCGCCGCGCCCGCCACGTCCGGTGCCGACCACCTGATCCCGTTCTGTGTCAGGAAGAACGACCGCAGACGTCGTGTTTCCTGACACAGACGGTCGATCGGCGGTCAGCCCTGGGCGCGCAGCTCGGCGGCCTTGGCGCCGAGGGCGTCGATCAGCTCGCCGAAGCTCTTCTGGAAGCTGCTGACGCCTTCGCGCTCGAGGGTGTCGGCGACGTCGTCGACGTCGACGCCCACGTCGGCGAGGGCGGCCCAGTCGGTCGCCGCCTGGTCGACGCCCTGGTCGACGGTGCGCGCCAGCGTGCCGTGCTCGGTGAAGGCCTCGATCGTGGCCTCGGGCAGCGTGTTGACCGAGTCCGGCCCGATCAGGTTGTCGACGTAGAGCGTGTCGGGGTAGGCGGGGTTCTTCGTGGACGTGCTGGCCCACAGCGGCCGCTGGCGGCGGGCGCCACGGGCCGCCAGCGCGTCCCAGCGCGGGCCGGAGAACGTCTCGTCGAACAGGCGGTAGGCGAGCTTGGCCTGGGCCACCGCTCCCTTGCCGCGCAGGGCGAGGGCCTCGGGCGTCCCGATCGCGTCGAGCCGGCGGTCGATCTCGGTGTCGACGCGAGACACGAAGAAGCTGCCAACGCTCGCCACCTTCGACAGGTCGGCGCCGTCGGTCGCGGCGTACGTCTCGAGCCCGCTGATGTACGCCTCGATCACCTCGGCGTAGCGGGGCAGGCTGAAGATCAGCGTGACGTTGATGTTGCGGCCCTCGGCGATCATCGCCCGGATCGGCTCGACGCCCTCGGCGGTCGCCGGGATCTTGACCATCAGGTTGCGCCGGGCGATGCGCTGGTGCAGGTCGCGGGCGGCGGCCTCGGTGCCGTCGCTGTCGTGGGCCAGCCCGGGATCGACCTCGACGCTGACGAATCCGTCACCGCCGTCGGACGACTCGTACACCGGGTCGAACACCGCGCAGGCGCTGACGATGTCCTGCAGGACCAGCGCCCAGTAGTCGTCGATCACCGGGCCGTCGTCGACCGCCAGCTCCCGGAACTGCTCGTCGTAGTCGCTCGATCCGGAGATCGCCTTCTGGAAGATCGTCGGGTTCGACGTGAGGCCGCGGATGCCGCGGTCACGAAGCTCGGCGAGCTGGCCGGAGGTGATGTAGCCGCGCTTCAGGTTGTCGAGCCACGGGCTCTGGCCGAATCGGTCGTGCAGTTCGATCAAGCGCTCCATGTACCCAAGCTACGGCGTTCCGTTGACGAGGGCGGTGGCGCGCTCGACGACGTGGTCGACGTTGATGCCGAGCTCGTCGAGCACCACGGCGCCGGGTGCGCTCTCGCCGAAGCGGTCGATCCCGATCGAGTCGTCGGCGTAACGCTCCCAGCCGAACGTCGTCGCCGCTTCGACCGACAGCACGGGCACGTCCGGCGGGAACAGCTCGTCGAGGAACGACCGATCCTGGCGGGCGAGGCGGTCCCAGCTCGGCAGGCTGACGACCTGGGTCTCGATGCCCGACTCGGCGAGCCGCCCGGCGGCGTCGATCGCCAGCGGCGACCTCGCTGCCGGTCGCCACGATCACGAGCGCAGGCGGACCGTCGGACGGCCGCACGACGCCGGCGCCGCGCTCGACGGCCGAGCCGTCGGTGTGCACCACGATGTTCTGGCGCGACAGCACGAGCGCCGTCGGGCCGTCGTGGGCGACGGCCGCCTTCCACGCCGCCACCGTCTCGTTGGCGTCGGCCGGCCGGATCACCTGCAGCCCCGGGATCGCGCGCAGCGTGGCGAGGTGCTCGACCGGCTGGTGCGTCGGGCCGTCCTCGCCGACCCCGACCGAGTCGTGCGACCACACGAACACGACCTTGGCCCGGGAGAGCGCGGCCAGCCGCACCGGCGGACGCATGTAGTCGAGGAACACGAAGAACGTCCCGCCCATCGGCAGGATCCCGCCGTGACGGGCCATCCCGACCATCGCCGCGCCCATGCCGTGCTCGCGCACCCCGTAGTACAGCTGGCGACCGCCCGGCGTCTCGGCGGTCTGGGGCAGCGTCCCCTCGGGCAGCTTGGTGCCCGTGTTCCCGGTGAGGTCGGCGGCACCGGACACCAGGCCCGGAAAGGCGTCGGCCACGGCACCCGACCGTCTTGACCATGGCGACGCGGGTGGCGACCTGCTCACCGGCGGCGAACGTCGGCAGGCGATCCTCCCAACCGGCGATGCCGGTGGCGCCCCACGCCGCGTCCCACGCCGCCCGCCCATCGGCGTCGAGACCCTCCAGCGTGTGCTCCCACCGTTCGTGGTCAGCGGCCCACCGAGTCGCCGTCTCCTCGCGGTAGGCCGCCACCACCTCCGGCGGCGACCAGAACGGCTCGTCGGGGATGCCCATCACCTCTTTCGTCTCGGTGACGTCGGCGGCCTTGAACGGGTTGCCGTGGGCCTGGTGGTCGTCGGTGAACGTCGGTGACGGGTAGGCCACGTGGGACCGCAGTATCAGCAGGCTCGGGCGGTCCTCGACGGCGCGGGCCGCGAGCAGCGCGTGCTCCAAGGCGTCGGTGTCGTCGGCGACCTCGCCGAGGTACTCGACGTGCCATCCGTACGCCTCGAAGCGCTGGCCGACGTCGTCGGTGAACGCCAGCTGGGTCGAGCCGTCGATCGTGATGCGGTTGTCGTCGTACACGACGTTGAGCCGTCCGAGACCGAGGTGGCCGGCGAGCGACGCCGCCTCGTGGCTCACCCCCTCCATCAGGCAGCCGTCGCCGGCGATCGCCCAGATGTAGTGGTCGACCAGCTCGCTGCCGAAGCGATCACGCAGCACACGTTCGGCCACCGCCATGCCGACGGCGTCGCCGAACCCCTGACCGAGTGGGCCGGTCGTCACCTCGACGCCCACGGTGTGGCCGGCCTCGGGATGTCCCGGCGTGCGGCTGCCGAACGAACGGAACGCCCGCAGGTCGTCGAGCTCGAGGCCGTACCCGCAGAGGTACAGCATCGAGTACTGCAGGATCGACGCGTGCCCGTTGGACAGGATGAAGCGGTCGCGGTCCGGCCAGGTGGGGTCGAGCGGGTGGTGGCGCATCACCCGGCTGTAGAGCACGTGGGCCAGCGGGGCGAGGGCCATCGCCGTGCCCTGATGGCCGCTCTTGGCGTGCAGGGGGGCGTCCATCGCGAAGCCGCGGATCATCGAGATCGCCTGGGACTGGACGTCGGGGGAGAGCGTCGACGGGGGAGTGGCAGTCATCGAGGTGGACCCTACCCGTCGCCCCTCGGGGCGAAACCGCCGTCGGTCAGTCGGGTGGGAGCAAGCGTGAACGGCACCACTGTCCACGGGCCGCGGTCGACGCGGCAGTGGGCGAACACCTGGCCGTAGTCGTCGAACTCGAGCTCGCCGCGCACGAGGCGGTACGTGAAGCGCCCCGGCTCGACGGTGAACGGGCTGAGGTTGCGGGCGACGAGGTCGTCGTCGGACACGGGAGTGTCGGGGTCGTTGGTGCGGCGGAAGAGCACTTCGAACACGCCGCTGCCGGCCTCGTCGGCGGAGCAGTGGATCAGCGCGAGGAGGTGCGGAGCCACGGTGACGGGAGCGGGCGACGGGGCCGCCATCGAGAACATCACCCCGCGGATGTCGAGGCGCGCCGGTCCCGGCTGCTGGCGGAACTCGAACGATTCGACGAACAACGCCGACACGATCTGCATCGACAGCACCGTATCGCCGCGGCCTCGACCCGCCGTCGCCGTGGTGCATCGGCGGTTTGGAAGTGGTGCGACGAGGGCAAATCGGCTATGACCTGTATCGACCTGACCGAAAGGACGACCGATGGCATTCTCGCTCCCCGAGCTCCCGTATGCGACGACGGCGCTGGAGCCGTACCTCTCCGCCGAGACGTTCGAGTACCACTACGGCAAGCACCACAAGGCGTACGTCGACACGCTCAACTCGATGGTGGAGGGCACCGACGACGCCGACGCCTCCCTCGAGGACATCATCATGAAGGCCGAGGGCAAGCTGTTCAACCAGGCGGCGCAGGTGTGGAACCACACGCTGTACTGGAGCTCGATGGCGCCGGGCGGCGGCGGTGCGCCGTCGGGCGCGGCCGGCGACGCGGTCAACGAGGCCTTCGGCGGGTACGACACGTTCCGCGACCAGTTCAAGACCGCCGCGACGGGCCAGTTCGGCTCGGGCTGGGCGTGGCTCACCCTCGATGGCGGCAAGCTCGCCATCTCGGCCACCGGCAACGCCGACCTGCCGATGAAGCACGGCTCGACGGCGGTGCTCACGTGCGACGTGTGGGAGCACGCCTACTACATCGACTACCGCAACGCCCGGCCGGGCTACGTCGACGCCTTCCTCGACCACCTGATCAACTGGCAGCTGCTCGAGGACGCCCTCTAGAGAATCTCGTCGACGTCACCTGAAAGCGCCCGTTTGGGCGCTTTCAGGTGACGTCGACGCACGAATCGCGCCGAAGACGGCGTCAGACCGAGGCGGTCTCGCGGCGACGGGCGCCTGGCGTGAAGCCTCCGGCGGTACCGGTCATCACGCGCAGCCGGGCGAGCCGGGACCAGATGAGCGCCTTGATCACGTACCACGCGGGATCGATCTCGAACCAGCGGTGCGCGAGCTTCGCCGACGTCGGGGCGGCGTGGTGGTTGTTGTGCAGGCCCTCGCCGGCGGTGACGAACGCCAACCACTGCAGGTTGCCGGCGCGGTTGTCGTACGGGCGGCGGCCGAAGTGGTGGCCGATGGCGTTGACCGCCGCCGATCCGGCCAGGTACACGTTGACGTGCACGAACGCGGCGAGCAGCCCGATCTTCCAGCCGAACAGGGCGACGAGCGTCGTGATCCCGAGGCCGAGGCCGAGCAGGGCGTGGTCGTAGAACACACGGTCGGCCCAGGTCTGGGGGATGTCCTTGGCGTAGCGCTCGATCGTGCGCGGGTTGCGCGCCTCGGCGCGGTACATCGACACGTTCTTCATCTGCACCGTCAGCCAGCCGTGGAGCACCGGGGAGTGCGGGTCGCCCTCGACGTCGGTGAAGGCGTGGTGCTTGCGGTGCACGGCGACCCACTGGCGCGGCCGGATTCCGGTGGTCACCCAGATCACGAAGCGGAAGAACTGGGCGGCCGGCGGCCGCAGCACGAGGGCGCGGTGGGCGAGCGCCCGGTGCAGGTAGATGGTGGTCGCCATGTTCGCCACCAACGAGGTGGCCACTCCGACGACGAGGGCGACGACGATGGTGTGCATGCGGGCACAGCGTAGCGTGTCTACCTACCGGTAGGTAGACGACGCGGCGAGCGCTACGATCGCCACCGATGAGTCGCGAACGGCCGCCGCACGACGCGGCCGTCGACACCGGCCGGTGGCGCCGTCCCCGGCCGCAGCACCCGCGATTCCATCCTCGCCGAGGCGATCGTGTGCTTCGCCGGCCACCGGCTACGACGGCACGTCGCTCAACGACATCGCCGCCGGCGTCGGGATCCGTCGGCCCAGCCTGCTGCACCACTTCGCGTCCAAGGAGGCGCTGTACGGCGAGGTGTTCGAGCTGCTGCTGTCCGACTGGATCGAGCGCGTCGACGCGGTGGTCGCGAGCCAGCAGCACGGCTGGGAGAAGGTCGAGCTGGTCCTGCTCGCCGGTTTCGACTACTTCGTCGACAACCCGAACTTCGTGCGCCTGGTCCGTCGCGAGGCCATCGACGGCGGCGGTCATCTCGCCATCGACCTCGGTGCCGTGATGCGCCCGATGTTCGACCAGGCGGTCGGCGTACTTCGGGCGGGAGATGGCCTCGGGCACGTTCCGCACCCAGGACCCGGCGCAGCTGCTGCTCACCGGGTACGGCGCCCTGCTCAGCTACTTCAGCGACGCCCCGTTCCTCGAGGGTCTGCTCGACATCGACCCGCTGACCCGCGAGCGCTGGCGCAGCGGCGCGAGCACCTCCTGGCCTTCTTCCGCGCCGCGCTGGTCCCGTAGCCCGCCGACCCACGGCGGTACCGTGGCCGGGATGTCGCCGAGCCCGTCCGCATCCGGCCACGCGCGGGCCGAGCAGTTCGACGAGGTCGACCCCGCCCTCGTCGCCCGGTGGCGGAAGTTCGGGGTCGTCGGCGAGCCGAACTTCTCGCAGCTGCTCGGGCTGATCGTCGAGGAGGTGCGCCACGGCTACTGCCGCATGCGCCTGCCGTTCCGCTCCGACCTGAAGCAGGCCGGTGGGCTGGTGCACGGAGGGGCGTTGGCGGCGCTGCTCGACACCGTGCTCGTGCCGGCGATCGGTGTGACGCTGCCGCCGGGCGCGTCGTACTCCACCGTCGACCTCCACGTGCAGTTCCTCGACGCGCTCGTCGACGAGGACGCCGTGGCCGAGGGGTGGATCGTGCGCCAAGGCCGGCGCACGGTGTTCGGCGAGAGCGAGGCACGGGCCGGCAGCACCGACCGCGTGCTGGCCAAGGCGATCCTGACCTTCGCCGTGCGGGCCTGACGGTGGCGACGCTCTCGGAGCGCCGGTCGAAGCAACTGCTGGCCGAGTACGGCGTGCCGGTCGCCGCCGAGCTCGAGGCGACGACGGTCGACGAGGCCGCCGCGGCCGCCGCGGCCCTCGGCGGGCCGGTCGTCGTGAAGCTCAACGGCGACCGCATCGCCCACAAGACCGAGCGCGCACTGCGTGCGCCTGCGCCTCGCCGACGATCACGCCGTGCGGGCCGCGGCCGCCGATCTGCTCGCCGCCGCGTCGGCCCGACGACGGCGACGTGTCACTGCTCGTCGCCAGCATGGTGAGCGGACGCGGCGAGCTGATCGCGCGGCGTCGTGCGCGACCCGCAGTTCGGGGCCAACGTGATGCTCGGCGTGGGCGGCGTGCTCGCCGAGGCGCTCGCCGACGTGGTGTTCCGCCCGGCGCCGCTCGATCCGGTGACCGCCGCGGAGATGATCGACGAGCTGGCGACCGCCGCGCTGCTCGGGCCGTTCCGGGGCGAGGCGGCGGTCGACCGTCCCCAGCTGATCGCGGTGCTGGTCGCCCTCGGACGCCTCGCCGTCGAGCGGCCCGACGTGCTGAGCGTCGACGTCAACCCGCTCATCGTCACGCCATCGGGAGCCGTCGTCGCCGTCGACGCGCTGGTCGAGGTCGGCGCGCCGGCAGCTCGTGCCGCCGCCACCGTGCGACCGCGCCCCGACGAGCGAGCAGTTCCGCGCCCTGTTCGAACCGGCCGGCGTGGTGATCGTCGGCGCGTCGAGCCACCCGGGCAAGTTCGGCTTCGTGTCGTTGCACAACCTGCTGGCGAGCGGCTTCGCCGGCCGCGTCGACGCCACCAACCGTCAGGGCGAGACGGTGCTCGGCATCGACACCGTCGCCGACGTCGCCGACCTCCCCGAGGGCGGTGCCGACCTGGCGTTCCTGTGCACGCCGGCGGCGGCGAACGCGGCATGCTGCGCGCCAGCGCGGCACGGGGCGTGCGGGCGGCCTTCGTGACGTCGGCCGGCTACGGCGAGGCCGGCGACGAGGGCCGGGCGGCCGAGCGCGAGCTCGTCGCCCTCGGCGACGAGCTCGGTGTGCTGATCGCCGGGCCCAACGGTCAGGGACTGGTGAGCACACCGGTGTCGCTCTGCGCCCAGATCGTGGCGCCCTACCCGCCGGCCGGGCACATCGGCGTGGCCAGCCAGAGCGGGAACTTCGTGTCGAGCTTCCTCAACCTCGCCCGCGCGACCGGAGTCGGGGTGTCGCGGGCGATCTCGGCCGGCAACGCCGCCGCCGTGACGGTGGCCGACTACCTCGCCTTCTACGCCGACGACGAGGCGACCACCGTCGGTCTGGCCTACCTCGAGGGCATCGACGACGGCGCCGCGTTGTTCGACACACTCGCCGCGGCGGCGCGGGCCAAGCCGCTGGTGCTGATGAAGGGCGGGGCCACCGCCGGCGGAGCGAGGGCGGCCGCCAGCCACACCGGCGTCGCTCGCCGCCGACGATGCCGTCTTCGACGGGGCGTGCCGGGCCGCGGGGTCACCCGGGCGGCGACGGTGGAGGCGGCGTTCGAGGCCGCGGCCACGTTCGCCACCCAGCCGACGCCCCGCGGCCCGAACGTGGTGGTGCTCACGACGGCCGGCGGCTGGGGAGTGGTCACCGCCGATGCGATCGCCCGCGACCGTGACCTGCACCTGCTCGAGTCTGCCCGACGATCTCGGCGCGGCCATCGACGCGCTCCTGCCACCGAGATGGAGCCGCAGCAACCCGGTCGACTGCGCCGGCGGCGAGACACGTGACACCATTCCCGACGTGATGCGCCTCATCGCCGAGCACGACGCCGTCGACGCCGTCGTGTACCTCGGCATCGGCATCCAGTCGAACCAGGCGCGGATGATGCGCGACGGCGGCTTCTATCCCGACCACGGTCTGGCCCGCATCGTGGAGTACCACGAACGTCAGGACGCCCGCTACGCCGGGCGTGGCCGAACTGAGCGACGCGATCGGCAAGCCGATCCTGGTGGCCACCGAGCTGGCGGTCGCCGACCCCGGCAACGCCGGTCCGGCGGCCGTGCGCGCCTCGGGACGGCTCTGCTACCCGTCGGGCGAGCGCGCCGTCGCCGCCCTCGGCCATCTGTACCGCGACGCCCGCCATCGCCGCCGACGCCGAGCCGGAGCGATCGTTCAGTGAGCGAGCGAGTCTTCGAGCGAGGACCGTCGGGCAGGGTCTTCGGTTCACTGGCGCACCGCCGTCGGGCTGGAACGCGTCGCATCGGGTCATGGTGCGCCAGTGACCGGATCAAACCGCGGGACGGCGCCGGTGGCCGCGCTCGTCGCCGTGCTGGCGCTCCCGGCGGTGGCGCTGTTCGGCCTCTGGCGTTTCGCCGACGGCCGCACGGCGTCACCCGACACGTCGATGCCGCCCACCACGCTGACCCCGCCCACCACCATCGCTCCGGCCGCGGCGCTCACCACGCCGCTGCTGTCGTTCCGGCGCGTTCCCGGGCTGATGGCGCGTGACCTCAACGGCAGCGCCTTCGGGCAGCAGGCGCAGGCGTTCGCCGACACGCTCGACGCCACGTCCTGCCTCGTCGTCGCCCTCGACGGCGTTCCCGTCGCCAGCCACAACCCCGACCTGCCGGTGATCCCGGCGAGCAACCAGAAGCTGCCGGTCGGGGCCGCCGCGCTGGCGGCGCTCGGGCCGGACTTCACGTTCACCACCGACGTGCGGGCGGCGACCCCGCCCTCCGGAGGCGTCCTCGCCGGCGACCTCTACCTGGTCGGAGGGGGTGACCCGCTGCTCACCACCGACGACTTCCTCGGCTCCAACATCACGCTCCACGAGGTGATCAACCAGACGTCGCTCGACACACTCGCCGACGCGGTCGTGGCGGCGGGCGTGACCCAGGTGCAGGGCGGCATCGTCGCCGACGGCTCGCACTTCGACGACGAGTTCTTCCGGCCGTCGTGGAGCGACGACATCCGCGCCATCGAGGCCGGGCCGATCGACGCCCTGCTCGTCAACGACGCCCGCTTCAAGGACAGCAGTGGCACGTGGCAGGTCGCCAACGACCCCAACGCCGGCGCTGGCGAGGAGCTGGCCCGGCTGCTGCGCGACGCGGGGTGTCGATCGCCGGCGAGGTGAGCACCGGCACGGCGCCGAGCAGCGCCACCAGCGTGGCGAGCATCGCCTCGGTGCCGCTCCCCGGTGTCATCGCCGAGATGATGACCACCAGCGACAACAACACCGCCGAGATGCTGCTGAAGGAGATGGGCGTGCACTCCGGCGCCGCCGGCAGCACCGACGCCGGCGCCACGGCGATGACCGCGACGCTCCAGCAGCTCGGGGTCGACACCACCGGCATGGTCGTCGACGACGGCTCCGGGCTGAGCACCAACGACCGCCTGACCTGCCACCAGCTGATCACGGTGCTCGGCCAGCACACGCCCACCGACCTGGTTCCGCGGCGGGGCTCCCGGTGGCCGGCCAGACCGGGACGCTCGAAGACGTGTTCACCGACTCCGAGGTCGCCGGGCGGCTGATCGCCAAGACCGGCACCCTGGCGAACGCCCCGTTCAACGCCGATCCACCGGCGGTCAAGTCGCTGAGCGGATACCTGCCCGTCGACGGCGGCGGACTCATCGAGTTCGCCTTCGTGCTCAACAGCCCGGGCACGCTGACCGACCAGAGCGTCTACCGTCCGATCTGGGACTCGTTCGCCGAGGTGCTCGCGGCCTATCCGTCGGGCCCGTCCGCCGCCGACCTCGGCCCGCGGTAGAGCGACCTGATGGGTCGTCTCGCGATGTTCCCGCTGGCGACCGTGGCGTTGCCGGAGAGGCGCTCGCGCTGCACGTGTTCGAGCCCCGATATCGCCGGCTCGTGCTCGACTGCCTCGCCGACGAGACCGGCGCGCGCACAGTCGGCACTGCGCTGATCGAGCACGGCCACGAGGTGGGCGGCGGCGATCAGCGCGCCTCGCGTCGCCACGATCGCCCGCATCGTCGCGACGGTCGGGCCGTTGCCCGGCGGCCGCTTCGAGATGCTGGCCAGCGCCGTCGGTCGGGCGACGGTGCTCGAATGGTTGCCGGATGATCCGTACCCGATCGCCGACGTCGAGCCGTGGCCCGACCGTCCGCCGGTCGACGACGAGTCGTTCACCGCCCGGCTGGTCTCGCTCGCCGACCGCGTGTGCGTGACGTCCGACGTCTCGCTCTCGAGGCGGCGCGGGCTGCGGCCGGCCCGAACGCCGAGGCCGCGCCCGGCCCTGGGCACCGACGACACCGTCCGACTCGTCGACGACCCGGTGCACGCCAGCTACCAGCTGGCGAGACGTGCGCGCCGTTCGGACCCGCCGACCGCTACCGGGTGCTGCAGGCACCGACGGTCGAGACGCGGCTCGACGTGATTGACGACGCCCTCGGCGACGTCGACGCCGCTCTCCGCTTCCGCCTG
>CAWFLK010000015.1:0-144062 GCA_963816635.1 Ilumatobacteraceae bacterium
TCGGACACTGCGCGTCCGCATCGCCCGGCGCCTGGTGTCGGTGACCGAGCCGCTCACGTGCGCCGGACGTCCGGGCCAGCTCGTGCCCGAGTTCCACCTCGTCTCGATCACCTGAGCTCGCCGCCACGCCCGGCTTCACATGCCACTTTTCGGTCACCAGTGACCGAAAGGTGGCTCAGGGTCGGAGCAGGCGGCGCATCTGCACCTCGTCCAGCGACGGGTCCGACGGCAGCGGCTGACGTCGACCGGTCGGGACGAATTCGCAGCGCTCGTACAACGCCGCCGCCGCCCGGTTCGACGCGGTGACCCAGAGCTCGACCGCGCCGACCCCGGCCGTGTCGGCCCAGTCGACGACCGCGTCGACGAGCCCGACCGCCACGCCGAGGCGCCGGGCGCCGGGATGCACCCACATCGACACCAGCTCGATCGCGCCGGCGAACGGCTCGGGTCGGTAGCCGCCGGCCAGCCCGACAAGGTCGTCTCCGCGGTCGGCCACGAACATCACGCTGGCTCCGCCCGTCGCCCCCCGCGCCGCCCGGTCCCGCCAGAACTCGTCGGGGCGCTGCGCCTCGCCGGCGTAGGTCGACCCGAACGCCGTCGGGGCGTCGGCGAGGGCGGCCAGACGCACGGCCTTCAGCGCCATCGCCTCGTCGGCACGCACCCGGCGGATCGTCACGTCCACGCGACCACTCTGTCGTCGCCGCCCGCGCAACGCCGACCGGTTTTCGGACACCAGTGTCCGAAAACCGGCGCGAGTTCGGGGCCGACCTACGATCGGTCGTCGTGCACCGCCTCCGGCTCGCTCCCGACGGCAAGCCGCGGCCGGACGCGCCGTTCGGGCGTGGTCCGTTCGCCGCCCACGTGCTGGCCCGGGTGATCGACGCCTCGGTGTGGGCGGGCTCCCGGTGCCCGCCGCGGGTCGCCGATCGCGTGGCGGTCGTCGGTGGCCACCTGGAGTGGGCGCTGCGCCCGGCCAAGCGCCGTCGGCTCGCCGCCAACCTCGGCCACGCCCTCGGCCGCGACCCGGACGACAAGGTGGTGCGGCGCTGCGTCCGGCGCGAGATCGTCAACGAGGCGCACCGCTCGGCCGAGCTGCTGTGGGCGCTCGGGCGGCCCGACGAGCTGCTCGCATCCACCGAGTTCGACGGCCTCGAGCGGGCGCAGAAGACCATCGTCGCCGGCAACGGCATGCTCCTCGCCGGCGCCCACATCGGCGGTTGGGAACTGGCGACGGCGCTGCCGGACCGGGTCTTCGACGGTCGCACGTCGGCGCTCGTGGCCGACGACTGGCTGGCCTGGGCGATCGCCCACATGCGCACCCGCGTCGGCCTGGAGGTGATCTACCGCACCGAGCCGGTCAGCCGTCTCGGCGCCCGCCTGCGCGCCGGCGAGACGATCATCGTGCTCGGCGACGACGCGTCCGGCCGACGTCCCCGCCTCGCCGCGGTCGAGTTCCTCGACGGCGTGGCCGAGCTGCCGACCGGCGTCGCCACGCTCTCCCGCCTCTACCAGGCACCGATCGTGGGGTTCTGCGTCGTGCGCGTCGGCACGCGGCGCTGGCGGGTGATCGTCGACGAGCCGATCGAGCCGCCGCCGCTCGAGGCACGCGACCGCGACCGCGAGACGCTGCAGGCGCTCGCCGACCGCTGGAGCGAGCTGATCCGCGCCTACCCGGACCAGTGGGCGAGCGTCTATCGCATCGGCTGGATCGAGGCGGCGCCTACCGCGCCGGCGTGAGCGACTCGAGCGTCAGCTCGACGTGCTCGAGGTAGTGCACATCCCCGACCGGTGATCCGTTCGTCGTCGAGTTGTTGACGACGCGGCGCACCACCAGGTCGGTCCCGGCGAGGTACCAGGTGTCGGTCACCTGGACGTCGCGAGGGTCGTCGGTGGCGATGGAGACCGTCACATGGTCGACGTCGACGGTCTCACCTTCGACGGTCGCCGTCTCGGGACCGACCACCACGCCCGACCACGTGTCGACGCTGCCCACGTCGTTGGTGCCGCGCTGCTTGGTGCACTGGGTGGTCCAGGTGGTGCCCGGCGCCGCGTCGAGCGGGCGCGGCTCGCCGGTGCACTCCCACTCCTCGCGCTCGTCCTGACCGAAGAACTGGTGGAACGCGGTGAAGCGGCGCAGCTCGACACCGCCGGCGGTGGCGCACGTCAGCGTCTCGTCCGCCCGCTGCTCGAGCGGCACCCATCGTTGCGACACGCCGCAGTCGGCGGCGGTGACGATGATCGTCGACGTCGCCGGGTAGCGGTGCAACGCGCCGCCGAGGGCGTCGACGCCGTCGTTGCCGGCGGTGGAATAGGAGTACACGCCCGGCGCCGGCAGCTCGGTCGACGGCGCGCCTCCCGGCAGCGACGACGAGGCGCTCGCCTGGAACTCGTCGAGGGCGGCGTCGAGGCCGATCGGCGTGCTGTGGTGGTCGGTGCGGAAGTGCAGCTCGTACACGCCCATGCCGCCGGCGAGCGCGATCAGCGCCCCGACGAGGAACATCCACCGACGCACGACGCCATTTTGCCAGTAGGGCCGTCCCTACCCCACGGATGGGAGCGGGCTCCCGTGAGATCCGCGCCGTGGACGCTCACGATGGACGCATGGACACCGACACCTTCGCCGCCCCGCACCCGGCTGTCACCCACCGGGCTCCGCCACCGCCGCCGACGTGGGTGGCGCCGCCGTTGCTCGCCGCCCGGGCCGAGTCGGCGACCAAGGTCTACGGCAAGGGCGACACCGTGGTGTGCGCGCTCGACGACGTCACCGTGGGGCTCCCCGCCCGGCGCTTCACCGCCGTGATGGGACCGTCCGGATCGGGCAAGAGCACCCTGATGCACTGCCTCGCCGGTCTCGACACGCTCACCTCCGGCCACGTGTTCCTGCGCACCGACGACGGCGAGATCGACCTCGGCGCGCTCAGCGACCGCCAACTCACGCGCGTGCGCCGCGAGCGCATCGGCTTCGTGTTCCAGGCGTTCAACCTGCTGCCGACCCTGAGCGCCAAGGAGAACATCGTCCTGCCGATGACCCTCGCCGGCCGGCGCCCCGATCGCGACTGGGTCGACCACGTCGTCGACACGGTCGGGCTGCGGGCCCGACTGCACCATCGCCCCAGCGAGCTGTCCGGCGGACAGCAGCAACGCGTCGCCGTCGCCCGCGCCCTCGCGTCGAAGCCGGCGCTGATCTTCGCCGACGAGCCGACCGGCAACCTCGACAGCCAGACCGGCGCCGAGATCCTGGCGTTCATGCGCCACGCGGTCGACGCCCTCGGGCAGACCATCGTGATGGTGACCCACGACCCGGTGGCCGCCAGCCACGCCGACACCGTGCTGTTCCTCGCCGACGGGCGCATCGTCGACGCCATGGCCGCGCCGTCGGCCGACCGCGTGCTCGACCGGATGAAGCAGTTCCGGGGGTGACGGCAGTGATCACCACCATCGCCCACAACATCTGGAGCCGCAAGCGGCGGCTGCTCGCAACGTGCACCGCCGTGGTGCTCGGCGTCGCCTTCCTGACGGCGACCATGATCTTCGGGGACACGGCCAAGGCCGGGTTCCGCAACGCCTACATCGCCGCCAACGCCGGCACCGACCTCGTCGTGCGCAGCGCCAGCCGCCTCGGCACGGCCGAGGACCGCGTCGGCGGTCTGCTCGACGCGTCGACTGCCGACGTCGTGGCGTCGGTCGACGGAGTGGCCGACGCCGCGCCGTACGTCGAGGGCTCGGCCCAGCTCGTCGGGGCCGACGGGGTGGCGCTGGGCGGCGACGGTCCGCCCACCCGTGGGGCCAGCTGGATCGACGACCCGGCGCTGAGCGGCTACCACCTCGTCGAGGGTCGGGCCCCGCGCCCGGGTGCCGACACCGAGGTGGTGATCGACCGGGCCAGCGCCGGTCGTGCGCACCTGCACGTCGGCGACCGCGCCTCGGTGCTCACTCCCGATCGCGTCCCGGTGACGGTGGTCGGGATCGCCACCTTCGGCGACGCCGACAGCCTCGGACCGGTCAGCTACGTCGGGTTCGACCTCGCCACCGCCGAGCGCCTGCTCGCCGGCGGGAGCGGGCGCATCTCGTCGGTCCTGGTGCGCGCCGTCGACCAGGTCGACGACCACGCCCTGGCGGCACGGGTGCGAGCGACCCTCGCCGTCGCAACCCGGAGCGTCCGACCTCGAGGTGATCACCGGCGCCGAGCTGTCGGCCGAGCAGCAGCGCGACGTCGACACCGACTTCCTCGGCTTGTTCCGGACGATGCTGCTCGCCTTCGCCGGCATCGCCGTCGTCGTCGCCACGTTCAGCATCTACAACACGTTCTCGATCCTCGCCGCCCAGCGCACGCGTGAGTCGGCGCTGCTGCGCGCCGTCGGCGCGTCGCGCCGCCAGATCGTCGTCGGCGTCGCCGCCGAGGCACTGGCGGTCGGCGTCGCGGCGACGGCGATCGGGTTCGGCGCCGGCATCGGGCTGGCTGCGGGGCTGCAGGCGCTGATGGGGCGCTCCGACAGCGCCCTGCCAGCGGCCGGGCTGGTGATCGGCACCGGCAGCATCGTCGCCGCCGCCGTCGTCGGGGTGGGAACGACCCTGCTCGCCAGCCTCGGACCGGCGGTGCGGACCTCACGTGTCGCGCCTCTCGCCGCGCTCCGTGACGTGGCCGTCGACCAGTCGGCGACGTCGTGGCGCCGGGCGGCGCTCGGTGCCGCCGTCGCCGGCGGCGGCGTGGCGGTGCTCGTCACCGCCACCTCGGCCCCTGACGCGGCACTGGGCCGGGCGGGCCTCGGGGCGGTGGGTGTGCTCGCCGGCGCGGTGGTCCTCGGACCGGTCGTGGCTCGGCCCGCCGCCGCCGTGCTCGGCGTGGCGCCGGCGGTGCTGCGCGGCTTGGTCGGACGCCTGGCGCGGCGCAACGCGATGCGCAACCCACGCCGCACCGCGTCGAGCGCGTCGGCGCTGATGGTCGGCACCGCGGTGGTCGCCTTGTTCGCCACGTTCGGCGCGTCGGTCAAGGCATCGATCGACACCGTCACCGACGACGACTTCAGCGGTGACCTCATCGTGTTGCCCGACGGGTTCAGTGGCGCCGAGCTGTCACCCGATCTGGCCCCGGCCATCGGTGACGTCCCCGGCGTCGCCGCGGCCATCGCCGTGTCCTACGCCCCGGCCCGCATCGGCGGCGAGACGGTCGATGTCGCGGCGACCGACGTCGGGCGGCTGGCCACCGTGTTCGACGTCGGCGTGACGGCGGCTTCGCCCGACGGCTTCGGTCGCGGCGATGTCGCCGTCAGCGACAAGTACGCCGGCGACCACCACCTCGCGATCGGCTCGACGCTGCCGGCGACGTTCGTCGACGGCGACACCGTCGACCTTCAGGTGGCGGCGATCTACGCCCAGCGGATGACGTTCGGCGACGTGGTCGTCGACCAGGCCGACCTCGCCCCGCACGTCGCCCAGCCCCAGGTGACCGTGGTGCTCGTCGACGTCGCCGACGGCGCCGACCTCGCCGCCGTTCGCGGGGCGATCGCCACGGTCACCGACGAGTTCGCCGCCCCGGCGCCGCTCGACCGGGCGCAGTACAAGGCGCGCGTCGGCGAGCAGGTCGACTCGATGCTGTTCGTGGTGTACGGCCTGCTCGGCGTCGCCGTGGTGATCGCCGTGCTGGCGATCGGCAACACGCTCGCACTGTCGATCCACGACCGTACGCGCGAGCTCGGACTGGTCCGGGCGCTCGGACAGGATCGCCGCCAGGTGCGCGCCGCGGTGCGTTGGGAATCGGTGATCATCGCCCTGTTCGGCACGATCGGCGGCATCGCTGCCGGCGCCTTCTTCGGTTGGGGCCTGATGCGGGCGATGCAGGTGCAGGAGGGCTTCGGCACGTTCGCCCTCCCCGTGACGCCGCTGGCAGTGGTGCTCGGGCTGGCTGGCGTCGCCGGTGTGGCCGCGGCGTGGCGCCCGGCGCGCCGCGCCGCCCGCACCGACATCCTCGCGGCGATCGCCTCCGACTGACCCCGCGACTGCTACTTGTTGTGAGGATCCCGATGGACGAGATGCCCTACAACCCGTTCCGGCCGTGGCGCCACCCGGTGCGCCTCTGGCGCGTGATCGCCTACGACGTGACCGGATTCGTGACGGCGGCGATCACGTTCACGTTCGTGGTCGCGTTTCTCGCCTCGACGGCACCACTGCTGATCACGTTCGTGCTGGCGTTGCCGTTCGCCTGGATGCTGTTCGTGCTGTCCCGTGGGTTCGGCAAGATCGAGCGATCTCGTATCGCGGCGATGGCGGGCGTGCGCATCGGCGACCCGGTGCCGGCGTTCACGGCGACGTCGTGGTTCGGGCGCCTCCGCGAACGGGTCCGTTCGGGAGCCCGCTGGCGGGAGATCGCCTTCCACCTCGTCCACTTCCCGGTCGCTGCGCTCACGTTCGCGTTGACGACGGCGGCCTGGGCCGGCTCGGCGGCGATGCTGGCGCTGCCCGCCTACGTCGACTCCCTGCCCGGCGACTCGGCCAAGTTCTACTTCTTCGAGATCACGGCGGGTCCCGGCGCGTGGGCCGCTGCCGGCGTCGGCGTGCTCGGACTCGTGATCGTGGCGCCGTGGATCACGATCGGGCTCGGCCGTCTCAACGTGATGCTGGCCCGTGCGCTGCTCGGGCCGAGCGCCGACGTCGAGCACGCCGCCCAGGTGGAGCGGCTCGAGTCGAGCCGCACGGCGGCCGTCGACAGCGCCGAGGCCGAACGGCGGCGGATCGAGCGCGATCTCCACGACGGGGCCCAGCAGCGCCTGGTGGCACTGGCGGCCGACCTCGGGGCGGCGAAGGAGAAGCTCGACACCGATCCAGCGGCCGGGCGCGAGCTGGTGGTCGCCGCCCACGAGGAAGCCAAGGCGGCGCTCAAGGAGATCCGCGACCTGGTTCGCGGCATCCACCCGGTGATCCTCGAGGACCGCGGGCTCGACGCCGCGCTGTCGGCCATCGTCGGCCGCTCCCCAGTGCCGGTGACCCTCGAGGTCGACGTGGCCACTCGACCGGCCGCGGCCGTCGAGAGCGCGGCGTACTTCGTGGTCGCCGAGGCGCTGACGAACGTCGCCAAGCACGCCAAGGCCACCAAGGCCTCGGTGTCGATCGCCCGCGCCGGTGATCGCCTCGTGGTGGAGGTGCGCGACAACGGCGAGGGTGGCGCCGACCCCGGCCGCGGCAGCGGGTTGCAGGGCCTGCGCGACCGTGTGGCCGGACTCGGTGGGTCGATGTACGTGATCAGCCCGCCCGGCGGGCCGACGACCTTGCTCGTGGAGCTGCCGTGCGGATCGTGATCGCCGAGGACTCCGTGCTGCTGCGGGCCGGCCTGACGCGCATCCTCGCCGACGCCGGCGAGGAGGTGGTCGCCACTGTGGGCGATGCGGAGGAGCTGATGGGTGCCGTCGAGCGCCATCAGCCCGACCTCGTCGTCACCGACGTGCGCATGCCGCCGACGCACACCGACGACGGGCTGCGGGCGGCGATCTCGATCCGCGGCCGCTGGCCCGACATCGGCATCCTGGTGCTGTCGCAGTACGTCGAGGAGACCTACGCCAGCGAGTTGCTCGCCGGCTCGACCAGCGGCATCGGCTACCTGCTGAAGGACCGCATCGCCGATGTCGGCGAGTTCGTCGAGGCGGTGCAACGCGTCGGGGCCGGGGGAACGGCGCTCGATCCCGAGGTGGTCGCGCAACTGCTGGCGAGGTCCCGGCGCCGCGACCCGCTCGATGCATTGACCCCGCGCGAGCGCGAGGTGCTCGCGCTGATGGCCGAGGGCCGCAGCAACCCGGCCATCGCCCGTGCCCTCGTCGTGACCGACAAAGCCGTGGAGAAGCACGTGAGCAACATCCTGACGAAACTCGATCTCCCACCCGCCGAGGACGACCACCGTCGGGTCCTCGCTGTTCTGCAGTGGGTGCGCTCGTGAGCCCCGTGGCGACTCAGACGGCGCGAGCCCGGGCTCGACCGCAGCGACATCCCGCCTCGCGAGCGCCGCGGTCGCGCCCCGTGGATGGTGTTCGGGTCGATCGTCGCGTTGGCGGCGATCGGGTTCGCCACCCTCGACGTGGTGTCGCTGCTCGCCCACGAGGAGCGCGACGAGCACACCACGATCCCGGCCGCCGCGATCACGCTCGTGCACATCGACAACGACGACGGTCCGGTGGTGGTCGAACCGACCGAGGGCGACTCGATCGACCTCGCCGTGCACGTGTCCGACGGCCTCCAGCACACCGGCGTGAGCTGGAACGTCGACGGATCGACCCTGAACGTGCGTGGCACGTGCCCGATCCTCGACGTGCTGTGGTGTCACGCCGACGTCACGATCGCCGTGCCCCGCGACATCGCCGTTCGTGTGCAGTCCGGCTCCGGACCGGTGACGATCGAGGGTCGCGACGGCGCCGTCGATGTCGACGCCGACGACGGCCGGGTCGAGCTGCGAGACGTGACGGGACCGGTGCAGGTCGCTGCCGACAACGGTCGCATCGAGGGCACGGGACTGGCGTCGACGTCGGTCCACGCCGACAGCGACAACGGGCGGATCGAGCTCGCCTTCGTGGCCGCGCCCGACGAGGTGGTGGCCACGAGCGACAACGGACGCATCGACATCGGGGTGCCGCAGGGGAGTGGCCCGTACGCCGTCGAGGCCACGTCCGACAACGGCAGTCGCACCGTCGAGGTGGCGACCGATCCGACCGCACCGCGTACGATCACCGCCCGCACCGACAACGGTGCGATCCGCATCCACGAGGTGTAGCGGGCCCGGCCGGGGCGAGGGTGCCCCCCGGGCGAGGGGGTGGCCGTTTAGCATCGCAGCGTGGTCCGGTTCGTCGCAGCGCTGCTCGCGGTCGTCGTGCTCGCGGCGTGCGGCACCGAACGCAACATGGACAACCCCGACCCGATCGGGCCGGGGTCGCTCGAGACGTCGACCACGTCGAGCACCACGACGCTGCCGACGATCACCGCGTTCGTGCCGAGCACCGCCCCGACCACGCTGGCGCCGGTCACCGCGCCGCCCACCAACGCGACCTACGCCCCGACCACCGCGCCGCCGGCGCCGCCGACCCCGTTGCCGACGTCGGCCACGCTGCCGCCGGTGGCCACCATCCCCCAGCGCTACACCGTCGTCGCCGGCGACACGCTCTCGGGGATCGCCCGCAAGCTCGGGGTGACGCTCGACGCCCTGCTGTCGGCCAACGGGTTCACGGCGAGCTCGCTGATCCGTCCCGGCGACCAGCTGGCGATCCCGGCGGGAGGAACGCCGGCGACCAATCCGCCGGCGACGAACGCCCCGGCCACGAACCCGCCGGCGACGAACGCCCCGGCGACCAATCCGCCGGCGACGAACGCCCCGGCCACGAACCCGCCGGCGACGAACGCGCCGGCCACGAACCCGCCGGCGACCAACGCCCCCGTCCCGACCACGACGTTCACACCGCCCGCCGACGCGCTGGCGCCGGCCTCGGTGAGTGCCTCGTGCCAGGCGCCGAACTCGACCGAGGCGAACGGCAACCCGATCAGCTTCAGCCCGCAGAACGTGCTCGACCACAACCCGGCGACGGCGTGGCGGTGCGAGACCGGATCGGCCCAGACGCTCACGTTCACGTTCCCGTCGCCGGTGCACCTCACCTCGGTGGGCCTGATCGGCGGGTACGTCAAGGTCGACTCGCTCACCGGCGTCGATCGCTTCGAGCAGAACGCCCGGGTTCGTCAGGTGCAGTGGGGCTTCTCCGACGGCACGAACTCCTCGACGGTGACGCAGAACCTCGCCGACGCCCGTTCGATGCAGACGACCGCGGTCGACGTGGTGGCCACGACGGTGACGATGACCGTCACGGCCACCTATCCGCCCGGCGGCCCCGCACCGCGCGACATGGTGCCCGTCGCCGAGGTGCAGTTCACCGGCTCCACCTCCTGACCGCACAGCGCTCGTTCTGGAGAGCCAGATGCACCGAAACGGTGCATCTGGCTCCGGAGAACGCCGCCGCCGGGCGACCGGGGTATCCTGCCGCGGTCCACGCCGCACCCCGCGGCGCCCGGCGACGTGGCCGAGTGGTTCAGGCAAGGGCCTGCAAAGCCCTGTACAGGGGTTCGATTCCCCTCGTCGCCTCCAGCCTCTGATCTGGTGTCACACCAGGTCAGAGGCTCTTGTCGTTGTGACCGCCGAGTGCGCTAGTGCGGTCGGGCTGGTCGGGTGGTGGTCGACGTGGATACTCGGCATCCCACGCGAGCGGTCGGCGACGCGTCGCTACGATGGGTGGAGCGTGCAGACGGTCTACGAGGCAGCGGGCGGCGATCAGGGACTACTTCGCCTGGCCCACGCATGGCATTCCAGAGTGATGGCCGACGAAGTGGTCAGCCACGCTTTCAGTCACGGGTTCCATCCTGAGCACAGCGAGCGGCTTGCGGCGTATTGGGCTGAGGCACTCGGCGGTCCGACCACCTTTTCCGACTGCTACGGCGACGAGACGTCAGTGGTGCGGTTGCACAGTGGCAACGGCCCGCACGAGGAGATGGATCGTCGCGCGATCGCCTGCTTCGATCTCGCGCTCGATGACGTCGGGCTGATCGGCGAGGTCCGAGCGGCGCTCCACGCCTACTTTGCCTGGGCGACGACGACCACGATGTCGCGCTACCACGACAGTGCCGATGATGTCCCGGAGGGACTGCGAATCCCTCGGTGGTCCTGGGACGGGCTGGTGAGCGCGCCCGATCCCTGACGCATGGGGCAGAGGGTGGAGTTGCATGTCTGATCCGATAGGACGTGGTTGGTGGTGACGCGAAGACGGCTCCTGGCCGGCGGTTCGGCAGCGGTCGCTGCAGCGTTCATCACGCGGTCGCTGACGTTGGATGCCGCGGGTCCCGACGCTTCCCAGCCCGGCCCGGTGGCCCCCGATCCGCAGCCGTCGTTGACGCTCACCGACGAGGAGTGGCGTGAGCGGCTGACCCCGGCGCAGTATGCGGTGCTGCGCAACGCTGGCACCGAGCGGCCGTTCACCAGCGAGCTGCTCGACGAACACCGACCCGGTCTGTTCGCCTGCGCCGGCTGTGACCTGAATCTGTTCTCGTCCCGCACGAAGTTCGACAGCGGCACCGGATGGCCGAGCTTCTGGGAGCCGCTCGACGGCGCGGTCGCCACCACCGACGATCGCTCGTCGGGGATGGAACGTACGGAGGTGCATTGCGGCCGCTGCGGCGGACATCTCGGCCACGTGTTCGATGACGGCCCGGCACCGACCGGCTTGCGCTACTGCATGAACGGCGTCGCGATGACGTTCGAACCGGCGCCCGACCGAACACACGACTCCATTCCGGCGGCGGACGCCGTCGCCTCCGGGTGACTGCGAGGAGGCCCGATGCGCTCTGAATCGAACGGCCGGCCCGTGGCGAGGCGCACCCGAGGCGCCGTGATCACTGCCGGCGTCGCTCGCGTTGCTCCTCGGCGCGGTGGTCGTTCAGCGAGTCGGCGGCCCGGGTGCGGTCGACGCGCTGAGCGGGACGTCGGTGCCGACCGGATTGCTGACCAACTCGGTGCCCGCCGAAGGTCACGTCGTCCCAGCCCCCGAACTCGACGAGTCGCCGAGCGATGCCACCGCGGAGGTGGCGGTCCTCGCCGGCGGGTGCTTCTGGGGCGTTCAGGGGGTGTTCGAACACGTCGATGGTGTGGTGAGCGCGGTGTCGGGCTACGCGGGAGGCGCGGCCGACACGGCGCGATACGAGATGGTGAGCAGCTGGCGATACCGGCCATGCGGAGTCGGTGGCCGTCACGTTCGACCCCCGCCAGGTGACCTACGGCGAGATCTTGCAGATCTTCTTCTCGGTCGCCCACGACCCGACCGAGCTCGACCGGCAAGGTCCCGACGTCGGGACGCAGTACCGGTCGGCGATCTTCCCGACCCGTCCCGAGCAGACGAGCGTCGCCGCCGCGTACGTCGGCCAACTCGAGCAGGCACACGTCTTCGACGACCCGATCGTGACCAACATCGAACCCGGTCGGACGTTCTACCGAGCCGAGGACTACCACCAGGACTTCATGGAGCTCAACCCGACCTACCCGTACATCGTGGTCAATGATCTGCCCAAACTCGAGGCGCTGCGCTCCTCGTTCCCCGAGCTCTACCGCGCCGAACCCGTGCTGGTCGGCAGCGGCTGACCGCTCGATGGGCGCGTCGAGAAACGCCTCGCAGCTTCGTCCCCCGTTGTGAGAAGCACCTCCTGGATGAAGGGATCACCACCATGACGACGGAAGAGATCGCCGAGATTCTGGCCAAGCCGTATGCGCAGCAGCTGCTCAACGGCCCCGAGCCGGCCCGGATGGCCTACGTCGGCCTCGACGGCGACCCGCGGGTCATTCCGATCGGTTTCTGGACCGAGGGCGACCGGGTCCTGATGGCGACCCTGCCGAAGTCGGCCAAGGTCGCCGCGCTGCGGACGAACCCGAAGGTCGCACTCACCATCGACCAGGGCGCCTTCCCGCCGAAGGTGCTGCTGATCCGCGGCACCGCCGAGCTCGAACTGGTCGATGGGATCCCCGACGGCTACCTGGCCGCCGGTCGGAAGGTGACGACCGGTGAGCAGTACGCGGGATGGGTCGCCGGCGTGCAGGCCCTCTACGACGACATGGTCGTCATCACGATCACCCCGACCTGGGCCAAGCTCCTCGACTTCGAAACCACCATCCCGCAGGCGGTGGAAGACCTCATCAAGGAGAAGTCCGCCGGCTGACGGCAGCGACCCGCCCACCGAACGCCGGCGCGGGTCTATGGATTCGGAGACTGACCTCCGACGACCTCTTGGAAGTCTGCGGTGGTGAAACCCGGTGGGATGGCGCCGACGAGTCGCAGAGCGCTGAACGTCGACCGGCGTACAACCTCCACGTGATCCAACGGCGGGGCCAGCTTTGCCGCGACGGCGACGGCGTAGTCCTCACGGTTGGGCACCCAGGATGCGACGATGCCGGAAACGAGGAACACCGCATCGTTGTCCGATATTTTGAATGCGCGAGCCATATCGTCCTCTCGTGGGTCGGCAGTTGTAGGGGGCGGAACTCGGTCGCCGACGAACCACTGGACATGCCAGTTCTCGCTCGGCGTCGAATGCGCAAATCCGAAGTCGAGCTCGTTCGTGAACAGCCAGTCCAAGACATCGTTCGTGAGCCCGACGACCTTGTTCTCGTCGCGCGGATCGGTCAGCGCCAAATCGTCGGCACACCAAAAGCCGTGGTTCGACGTCCCCGGCACGGCCGCGGTGGCCGGGAAGTTCCCGTTCGAGAACCGAATCTTGGTCCAATGGTCGGAGGAGGGAATGGCGATGCCGAGCCGCTGAGAGATGGCACGACGATCGTTGGCAGGAAAGAACTTGGTCAACTCCTTGTGGCGGGCCTTGTCGGCATCGAACTCCTGCTTCGAACAGGGCCGATAACGCGCTTGGGAACCACCGAAGATCGTCCACTGCCTCGCAAGCGTTCGCCCGCGGCCCGTACTCGTGAGCGTGACACCGAGGTCGCGCTTGATGGCTGCATGCATCGCCCTCATCGCCTGCGCCGGCAGCTTCGCCATCAGCCAGGTCTTTCCCGGGCGGTCGACAACGTCCAACAAGGCGGCGTCGACTGCCCCGTTGGGCTGACTCGCGATTTCACTCGGAAGCTTCGCCTCTCTGAGTGGCATCTTCGGCCTCGGCATGGCAACCCCTCTCAGACGCGCAGAAGGGTCATCATCACGCGGCCCGGGCAATGTCGCCACCGATTAACTTCCTGGCCGCCGGCCGCCCCACTGGTACGGAAACGGCCGATTCGAGCGGCGAAGGCGGCGCTTCACAGCGCGGAGCCGGTCACATCTCACCGTGGCGAACCGGACCGCCCGGCTCGTACGTGCCGACGACGATGCCGAGATCGGTGACGGTGACGTCGACCGGGCGCATCGTCGCCGGGAGGACGCCGTCGTTGAACAAACGGCGGCCGGAGCCGAGCACCACCGGAAACGTCATCAGGCGGAAGCGGTCGACGAGCTCGTGCTGCATCAGGGTCTGGAGCAGGTTGCCGCTTCCCCAGATCTGCAGCTCGTCACCGGGTTCGTCCTTCAGAGCCTGCACCGCGGCCACGACATCGCCCGTCACGAGGCGAGCGGTGTCGTCGTGCTCGCCGCGCCACGAGACATCGGTCGCGCTGAGGGAGTTCGACGCGACGTACTTGGGCAGCGAGTTGATCGCCGTGGCAATGGCGTTGGCGGGATCGGTCTGATCGGGCCAGTAGCCGCGGAAGATGTCGAAGGTTCTGCGACCGAGCAGGAAGGCGCTGGCGTGGCTGTTGAGCTCGGTGACGAACTCGCCAACGGCCGGGTCGGGAAACGGGGCCTGCCAGCCGCCGTGGGCGAACGCGTCGCTGGGATCCTCCTCGGATCCACCGGGCGCCTGCATCACGCCGTCGAGGGTCAGGAACGTCTGCACGGTGAGCTTCATGTCGTTGTCTTTCTGCTTGTCGGGGGTCTGATCTGGGGTGCCGGTAGCTCCGGGCCTCACCACCACAACGAACGGCCTCCGCCCGATCGACACAGTCGACGAAGATTTCCTGGCAGCGTCCGCCAACACGGCGGGCGTCGTCACGCGACGGCGACGTACTCGGCGACCATCACCGGATACGGCCCGGCGGGTATCTCATCGGTGGCCTGACCGGCGGGGATGATGTTGTGCATCGTCAGCGCCAACCGGTCGTCGCGCGAACCGTCGATCGAGATGCTCCACCGCCAGCCCCCGCCGTAGTCGGCGGTGACCTCGAGCCGACGCTGCGTCAGGCTGCCGGTCAACGTCAGCATCGCTGGCTTCTGGTGCCAGCTGTCGCCCCATGCCGCCGTGACGACCCGCTGTTCGTCGTCTGGCGAGCCGACGACCAGCACGCCGTCCTGCGGTCCATCAGCAGGGTGCGCCCAGGTGTAGGTCAACACGAGGTCGTGCCCGCCCGCAGCCGTGGAGAGCTCGGCGGTGGCGGGAGCGTCGTACAACTCGTCGGTCGGCATCAACCGAAAGCCGTTGCTCCCCGTCCAGGTCCCGGCCAGTCGGCCGAAGTCGGTCGCCATTCTTCCGCTTCTCGGGTCTGTCATGGGTCCAAGCGTGGCACGTCGTCAATGGAGGGTTCGCGACGCGTCGGGAGCGACAATGGCGTGGTGCAGCAGCGGCTCGGTCGGGTGGTGATGGCTGACGGCACTGGCGTGTCGTTCGCCTCGGTCGGTGCGGGCCGACCGTTGGTCTACGTGATGGGTTGGCTCACGCATCTGGAGCTGAGCTGGGAGCTGCCAGCGGAGCGGGCGTTCTACGAGGCGTTGGCGCAGGGGTGTCGACTCGTGCGGTACGACCGGGTGGGCTGCGGGTTGTCGGCGGCCACGGCTCGGCCGCCGTCGTTGGCGTTCGAGCTCGAGCAGCTCGCCGCCGTCGTGGCGACCCTCGGCTCGCAACCGTTCGATCTGATCGGCACGTCGATGGGGGCGTCGGTGGCGGTGGCGTGGGCGGCGGCGCATCCCGACACGCTGCGGCGCCTGGTGCTCTACGGCGGGTGGGCCCGGGGGGCTGACCTGTCCCCGCCGCCCGTGCGGAACCATGTGTTGGGGCTGATCGAGTCGCACTGGGGACTGGGCTCGGACGTGTTGACCGACATCTTCGCCCCTGACGCCGACCGCTCGACGCGTGCCGAGTTCGCTCGCTACCAGCGGGCGTGCTCGAGCGCGGCCACCGCCCGAGCGTTGCTGGCGTTGAGCTACGAGCTCGACGTCAGCGACCTGCTCGCCGAGGTGCGAACCCCGACGTTGGTGGTGCACCGCGCCGGCGACCGCGCCGCACCGGTCGCCCAGGCCGAAGCGCTCGCCGCCGGGGTCAACGGCGCCGAGCTCGTGGTTCTGCCGGGCCGATCGCACCTCCCGTACGCGGGCGACCCCACGAGCTGGTGCGCGTGGTCCGCCGGTTTCTCGGCCTCCCCGCACCACGGCGTCACGCCCTCGCGCTGACGGCTCGCCAACGCGAGGTGGCGCGCCTGGTGAGCGAAGGATGCACCAACCGCGAGATCGCGACACGCCTGGGCATCGACGAGCGTTCCGCCGAGGGTCACGTCGAACGGATCCGCCTGCGCCTGGGGTTCCGGTCGCGCGCCCAGATCGCGGCCTGGTACATCGCCGAGATGAATCGACCCTGAACAGTCTTCGAATTGGGGTAGTTCCACGCCTGACACGCCGGGCGGATCGGCGCACAGTGTCGGTGACCGACCCACAACGACGTCAGGAGCTTCTCGTGATCGATTCCGCCATGGCCATGTCACCCGCGACCGGCTTCGAGGTGCACGGGGCGCGTGGTCGCTTCAACGCGGCCTTCTTCAGCCTGATGGAGCCGTACATCGAGTGGAACCTCCGCACGCACAAGCGGCGTCTCTTCGGCGAGCTGCCCCAGCGGTCGTCGAGCTCGGCTCCGGAGTGGGCGCCAACCTCCGCTACCTGCCCCCCGGGTCCACGCTCGTCGCCATCGAACCCAACCCCCACATGCACCGACGACTGCGGGCCGCCGCCGAGCGCAGCGGGCGTGCACCTCGAGCTGCACGACCGTGTCGCCGAGCGGACCGACCTGCCCGACCACTGCGTCGACAGCGTGATCTCCTCGCTCGTGCTCTGCTCGGTGACCAACCCCGCCGAGGTCCTCGCCGAGATCCGCCGCATCCTGCGCCCCGGCGGCACCTACCGCTTCGTCGAACACGTCGCCGCTCCGGCCGGCACCCCCACCCGCGCCGTGCAGCGAGCGCTCCGTCGTCCCTGGGCGTGGACGTTCGAAGGGTGCTCGTGCGAACGAGACCTCGAGAGCCTCATCCGCGCCGCCGGGTTCGCCCGCGTCGACATCGAGGCGTACCGGCTCCACACCCCCTTCGTCCCCTTCAACACCCACATCGCCGGCACCGCCTACGCCTGATTCTCGTCGCCGTCGATCGGCCATCTGGTCAAGGATGCCGATCGACCTCGCGATCGCCGAGTCGACTGAGCGGGCGTCGCCTCAGTCGTCGCCGACGACCGACGGGTGGGCCTGCGCGTAGGCGGTCCACACGTCCGGCGGGAGCCGACCTCGATCGGTGACCGCCAGGCCGGTACCGCGAGCCCACGCCCTGACCTGCGCGGCGGTCGGTGCCGGCGGTGGCACGGCCCCGGCAGACGTCAGGTCGGCGACCCGGGGTGCGGCATCGACATCCTCGTGGTGATGGGCAACGGCGGCGGCGAGAAACCGGTAGGTCCACTCCTGAGCGAGCGGGCGGGTCTCGGCGAACACGATCGGCACGCTCGGGAAGCGGGCCGCCGCCTCGCCGAGTCCATCGGCGACGACGGCCGGACGGACGTGCTCGAGCTTGAAGACCGCCGAGTAGCGGTCCTCGACGACGACCACCGCGTTGGGCACGGCGGCGAGCTCGGCGAGGAGGTAGCGGAGCTTGCCCCCCGTCATCGTCGACACCAGGTCGGCGAGCGACTTGCGTTCGACGGTGGCGACGATGCGCCCGTCCAGCTCGACGGCGTAGTCGCCGGCCGGCAGGGCGCGGCGACCGGTGGTGGCCTGTTGGTGGTTGAACGTCCACGGGTAGCGCTCGTGGGTGTCGACGAGGATCTCCAGTTGCAGCCCGGCGGCGCGTGCACGGGGCAGGGCGACGTTGGGCCGTGCCTGCCGGCTGGTTCGCGCCGACTGCCAGAAGATGACGTCGCGGCCGCGGGCCTGCGTGAACACGAACTGCGATCGGTTCTCGCGAGCACGATCGAGCACGAGATCGACGGCCGCGCCACGTCGCTGGCAGGACCGTACCGCCACCCGCTCGACGACGTCCGGCTCGTCGGGCCAGTCGAGGGCGCGGTGGCAGTACACCGCGGCGGTGCGGGGCCACACGTCGCGGACCTTGAGCACGACCGCGCCGTCGGGAAGCGGCAGTCGCACGAGGTAGGGCAGCGACGATCCTTCCTCGGGGTTCCGAGCAACGACGAACTCGCGCACGTGCCTGACGCTACGACCCCCGGGCAGCTGCGGAGCGGGACCGGCCAGGCGATGGACCGGTGCTCGTCCGGCCAAATTGCCGACATCGTCGGTCGCCGGTCCTTAGTGTCCGCCGACGAGGGGTAGCGAATCCGCAGTGGTGGGACGGCGGGTCGCGCGATCACGACGACATCTTTGAACGAGGGGAGTCACCCAATGGCGGTCGATGCGTATGCAGCGGAGGTGCTGGCCGATGGCCCGATCGGGCACTGGCGATTCGGCGAGCCACCCGGAAGCGCGGTTGCCGCCGATGGCTCCGGGAACCGCAACGACGGCACGTGCAGTGGTCCGATCACGTTCGGCGAGCCGGGGTTCAACGGCGGAGACACCGCGGCCCTGTTCAGCAGCGCGACACCGCCCACGCCGTCGCCGCGCGTCGTCGTGCTCAACAGCAACTCGCTGAACCCGGCGAACATCACGATCGAAGCCAAGGTTCGCTGGGACGGCCCGAACGGCCTGCAGCAGCGGATCATCGAGAAGTCGAGCTTTGCCGAGCTGGCGCAGTACGGCCTCAGCGTGATGCCGGATGGGCATGCCCGGGTCGAGATCCGCACCAGTTCGGCGACCACGAGTGTCGACGTCGACAGCGTGGCGGTACTCGGCCGTGGCGTCGAGAGCCACGTGATCGCCACGTACGACGGCAACGTCATACGCATCTACGTCAACGGGTTGCTGGACACCGAGATGGCGGCGCCGGGAAGCGTGTCACCGAAGCCGCCGACCGCCCAGAACCTGATCGAGAGCGGTGTCGGGATCGGCAACCAGACCCAGCGCGACCGCCCCTTCAACGGACTGATCGACGAGGTCGCGCTCTACCCGTCGGCCCTCTCGGCGGCGCGGGTGCTCGCCCACTATCGATCGCAGACGGCCGAGCTCGTCACGTTCCAGTACGCCACCAAGGTGGTGTGTGGGAAGTCCGACGGGGAGGTGGTCGCGCCCGGGATGTACTTCACGGCGGTGAACGTCCACAACCCGCTGTACTCGCGGGTGCGGTTCAAGGTCAAGGTGGCGATCGCGCTGCCCGGCCTGCGTGCCGGACCGGTCTCGGCGTTCCGCGACGTCGAGCTCGGGCCTGACGAGGCGCTCGAGATCGACAACCCGGACATCCACAAACTGGCAGGGCTCGACGGTGACTTCCTGAAGGGCTTCGTCGTCATCGAGAGCTCCACCGAGCTCGACGTGGTCGCGGTGTACACCGCCGGCGCTGGCAGGGATCAGGTCGCGGTGCTGCACATGGAGCGGGTTCCCGCTCGCCGAGCGGCGGCCGGATCGACACACGTCTGCGTCGACTTCGAGCCGCCGATCGCGGTCGGTACCGAGTACGGGACGCCCGCCGGTCAGTCGAGCGGAACCGTCGTCATCACGACCAACGGCATCGCGGTGTCCGTCGCCGACTTCGAGGTCGGTGGGAACACCGTCTTCAACGTGGCGTCCGTCGACGCTGCACCGCCTGGTCTCGGAACCGGCCAAGCGTTGCGGGTCAACAACATCAGCCTCGACGTCGACCTCAGCGGGTTGCCCTTCGCCGTGCGCGAGGTTCACGTCGACTACCTGGATCTGGGCGGCACGGAGAACCTGGCCGTGAACGGGTCCGCCGTCTTCGTCGGCGACATCGCGGCCGCACCGCCGACGCTTGGCGGTGTCGCCGTCTCGGTGACGGCCGGCCCGGTGCCCGGCGGCACCCGCGGCACGGTGGTGCTCACCGGCAACATCACGTCGTTGCGGATCGGCGGACAGGAGCTGTGGATCGACAACATCTGCGCCATCGGGTAGGCCGCGAGCCGACCGATGGGCGAAACCGGACCGTACGGTCCTGTTTCGGCCCATCGGTTGCTGGGTCGCGGCGCGGCCGCTAGCGCCCGGTTAGCGGCGATGACGTCTTGTCGGGTGGTCGACCGAATCCCCGGTCGGTCACCCGAAAGGACCTCTCATCATGACCCTGCTCACAGCCCAGCCCTTGGCGACGGCGGTGACCCGCACCTACAACGTCGAGGTGCCGGCCACGCCGCCGCAAGCGACCGTGCCGGCCATCGTGGTCTTCCACGGCGGCGGTCAGGACGCCGCCGACATCGCCCGCCGATGGGGCGTCCGCCCTCCGGCGGCGGTACCGGTTCCGTTGCGGAACTACCTGCTGGTGTTCCCCGAGACCCATCCGCAGTTGGACAAGGAGTGGGTGCACTTCCAGACCGGGAACAGCGCCTTTCCCACCCTCGACCTGGACTTCGTGCAGGACCTCCTCGGCGAGCTCACCACTCGCGCCTTCGCCACCGGATCGGCGACCGTGCCGACGGTGAGCGCCGACCCGAACCTGTTGTACGCGGCCGGGTTCTCCAACGGCGGCGGCATGGTCTGGCAGCTGCTCAACTCCGACCTCGCCCCCCGCTTCCAGGGCTTCGCCGCCGTCGGCAAGGCGCTCGATCCGGAGAAGGCACGGCACTACCGCCAGGTGCTGGCGACCAGCGGCCAGGTGCCGGCGCCGGCACCGGTGTTCTACCTGCACGGCACGGCCGATCCGGGCTATCGACCCCCGTTCACCCAGCAGGAGGTCGAGCTCGACGAGACGCTGCCGTTCTTCACCCTCCGCGAGATGCTCGACCGCAATGCGGTGGCTGCCGGACCCGCCGTCACCTCACTGGTTGCCGGCAGCACGGGTGTCACCGAGGTCGTGCTGCAGGAGTTCGCCGGCACCGCCGCCTACGTCCACGGCACCGTCCTCAACGGAGGCCACAACTGGCCCACCCCGACCACCCGCGGCAACCCGCCGGTGGCCACCCACTTCGACACCACTCAGGCGATCGTCGACTTCTGGCGCACCAACGCCGGGCTGCCCTGAGTCGTCAACCGGGGCGCCGCGCGGCCAGCCGCACGACGGACGCCGGCGCCAAGGTCCAGTCGGCCACGGTCTCTTCGAGCCCGAACTCCGTCTCCTGCAGCGTCGCGTAGGCGGCGCGGAGCGCGTCCGGATCGATGTCGACGGGCCGGCTCGGTCCGTCCGACGCCGCGGCAAAGCTCTCGACGACCACCAGTCCACCGGGGGCGAGCGCGCCGATGATCCGGTCGGCGAACGCCGGCTCGGTGACCGGCACGAGGGCGTAGGTCATGACGATCAGATCCCACCGGGCGACGCCGTAGTCGAACGAATCGGCCGACGCCACGACGGCGTCGATCGGCGTGCCCTGGGCGGTGGCCGCCGCCTCGGCGGCGGCCACACCGGCGGGGGAGAGGTCGAAGCCGGTCACGCGCCAGCCGGCGCCGGCGAGGTGCACCGCGTTCCGACCCTGGCCCATCGCCACGTCGAGCGCCGAGCCGGCGGGCCGACCGGCCGCGGTGCGCACGACGAGGTCGTTGGGTTCGAGGCTGAACCCGGCGTCGGCGGAGGTGTAGATGCGGTCGAACATCGTCGCCGCCCAGTCGCTGCGGCCGCGGGCGCTCGTGCGTGCCCGTTGCTCGTACTCGGCGGCGACGTCAGGAGAGATGCCCCGTTGCTCCACGTCGGCGCGGAATCCCTGGAACAGCACCCCGGGGTGCAGGCCGGCCGACGCCGGCGCCCGACCGAGGTACTCGAGGAACTCCGCCCACAGCTCGTCGTCGTCCATGCGGCAGTCTCGCACGGGGTCGATCGCCGAGACCGGAGGGTGCCAACAGGACCGTACGGTCATGCTGGCACCCATCCGGTTGCCCGAGATGTCGTCAGTCGGCGACCATGCGGAAGTCGTACTCGGCGGGCACGTCGCGGTCGGGGAAGGCGGCGCGCCACAACTGGTCGATGCTCCGCTCGCCCTCGCGCAGGTCGGCGATCTCCAGACCGGCGGTGAGGATGGCGTCGACGCGGTCCAGGTCGCCGGTGCCGAGGGCCGCCCACGCCTCGAGCAGCCGGATCCGCCCGCGGGCCCGCATCGACGGCGCCATCGCGGCGACGAGGGCCAGCGCGTCGCCCGGTCGGTCGTCGTCGAGCAGTCGGGCGAGGGCTTCGGCGGCGAGACGCCACTCACCCGGCGCGAGGCGGTGCGCCTCGAGGGCGTGCGTCGCGGCGTCGGGCGCACGCCCGGCGGCACGGGCCGCCTCGGCGAGCCCGCGGGCCGCCCACGCCGACGGCGCCCGCAGCATCGACGCGCGGTAGTGCGCCGTCGGCCGCGGGGAGATCGGCGCGGCCGTGGGCCAGCACGCCGCGGTGGTACTCCGTGGTCCACGACGGCGGCGCACCGGCGAGGCGGGCGTCCCAGTCCCCACCGACGACGTAGGACCGCGGCGCGTCGGCCGGTCGCTGAACCGGGAGCGATCCCGATTCGAGCAGCGTCAGCCACGGCGCTTGGTCCTCGCCGACGGTGTCGTCGCCGAAGGGGGTGCCGGTGTCGTCGAACCACGCCTCGCCGGCGGCGGCGCGGCGGCGCCGTTCCAGTGCTCCCCAGCCCGACCCGGCGGCCAGCCCGTCCGCCGGCGGACGGTCGGCGGCGTCGATCGCCTCGGCGTGCCAGCGGGCGAGGCGCGACTCGGGAGCCACCTCGTCGACGGCGGCCGCGGCGGCTCCGACCGCACGGTCCCAGTCGTCGCCATGACCGAGCGCCGGGTCGACGTCGACCGCCGCGAACGCCTCGCTCCACGACCACTCGGCCTGCGCCGGCATGTCGAGGTGCTCGAACTGGGTGGGAGCGAGGCCGCCCTGGATCTCGGCGTAGCGCTCGGCACCACCGTGGGAGAGCCAGCCCTGCCAGCGCTCGCCGCCGCGGCCGGTGCCCCACACGAACAGCTTGCGGCCCTGGAGGCGGGCGGTCGAGACGTGGGCCACGCCGCGGCCGTCGCCGTCGATCGCGGCGATCCACGGCCGAGGCCGTGGCGCCGGCGTCGATCTCGAAGAAGTAGTCGGCGGCGAGATCGTGGTTGGCCGGGTAGGTGACGTCGAGGTCGCCGTCGACCGGCACCGCGGCCATCCGCAACCCGTTCGGGTACTCGGTGCGCACCGCTCGACGCGACGGCACGAGCACACGGGTCGTCGGGCCGGCGACCACCGCGGCGTTGGTCCACCAGTACATCGGCACGGCACGGTCGCTCGGGTTGCGGATGCGCACGCGTGGCCAGCAGCACCGTGCTCGCCGCGGGCAGCCGCAGGTCGACCTGGAACACCACGCCGCGGATGCGTTCCCACTCCCACAGTCGGAGCACGGGCTCGCCGTCGGGCCCGTCGACCCGCGCCGCGTGCAAGGTGTCCATCGTCGTGGGGGAGTGGCCGCGCGTGCCGATGTTCCACTCGACGCCACCGGAGAACCAGGCGTTGCGCAGCGCCAGGTTCGCCGGCTGCTGCACCGGGTTGACGTACAGCAGCTCGCGGCCGGCCCGCCGGTCGACCAGCGAGAGCACGCGGCCGCCGAGGTCGAGCGCCACCGTGGCGCGCAGCACGTCGTTCTCGAGCACCGCCACCCGCCACCGCCGCGGGGTCAGCACGCGCTGGTAGTCGTCCTGGGCGAGGTACGGGTGCAGCGACGGGGGCGCACCCGTGCCGGCGCGGGCGGCGATGTCCGCGGGAACGTCGGGAGCGATCGCGCCGACCGGCTGGATCGTGTGCAGCATCGGCAGCGGGCTGCTCGGCCCCAGCGGGGCGGTCGGCAGCTCGATGGTGGTGACGGTGAGCTCCGTCACGCGGCGGCCGCTCCCACGGCTACTTCATCGTGCCCTGGGTGACCGACCCGGCGAGCTGTCGCTGGAAGATGATGTACAGCACCAGCACCGGAACCACCGTGATGACGACGGCGGCGAAGAGCGCGCCGAAGTCGACCGCGTACCCGGCACTCGACGCGAACCGGCTGAGGCCCTGCGCCAGCACGTAGTTCTCCTGGTTGGTGTTCAACGCCACCGGCAGGAGGAACTGGTTCCACAGACCGAGGAAGTTGAAGATCGCCACCGAAGCCAGGCCGGGCTTGGCCATCGGCAGCATCACCTGGAAGAACGTCCGCCACTCGCCGGCGCCGTCGACGGCCGCCGCCTCGGCCATCTCCGTGGGCAGGCGCCGGAAGAACGGGTACATGAAGAACACCGTGAACGGCATGGCGAAGGCGACGTAGACGACCACCAGGCCGGGCTGGCGTGTTGAGCAGGTGGAAGTTCTCCATCAGCTTGAACAACGGCACGATCGCCAGGAAGATCGGGAACGTGAGGCAGGCGAGCATCATGTAGTAGATGGCCCGACTGCCCCGGAAGCGGAACCGGGCGAGCACGTAGGCGCACATCGAGCCGAGCGTCATCACGAGCACCAGGGCGGAGCCGACGACCACGATCGTGTTGAGGAAGTACTTGCCGAAGCTCTCCTCGGTCCACACCGTGATGTAGTTGTCGAAGTTCCAGTGGGCGGGCAGGCTGAACGGCGACCCGAAGATCTCCGTCGTGGTCTTGAACGACGACATCAGCGTCCACAGCAACGGCACGACGACGATGACCGTCCAGAGGATCAGGACGAAGTGCGAGGTGAGCGTGACGGCGCGGTCGCCGCCCATCGCCGGGGGTGCGTCGCGCGTCTCGGCGCGCAACTCCGCCTCGCTGTGGACAGCCACGTCGGTCACGCCAGTTCGATCCGCTCTTTGCCGCCGAGGACCCGGTTGACGATGAACACGATGGCGGCGAACAGCAGCGTGACGATCGCCAGCACGACGCCGATGGCGCTGGCCCGCCCGGCCTTGCCCTTGACGAACGCCGTGTTGAACAGCTCCTGGGTCATCACGCGCGTCGAGTAGTCGGGGCCGCCTTCCGGGGTCAGCGCCTGGGTGTAGACGAAGGCGTCGAGGGCGAGGATGCCGAGGTAGATGTACGCCGTCTGCACGGCGTCGCGGATCAACGGGATGGTGATGCGGGTCGACATCTTCCAGCGCCCGGCACCGTCGATGCGGGCCGCTTCGTACACCTCGGCCGGCACGCCTTTGATGGCGGCGATGAACAGCACCATGTAGAAGCCGACGAACCCCCAGATGATCACGAACATCACCGCCCAGCGGGCGGTCGTCGACCTCACCGAGCCAGGCGAAGTCCTCGAAGCCGCTGAGTCCGAGCTTGGTGAGCACGCCGTTGAGCAATCCGCTGGACGGGTCGTAGATCTTGCTCCAGATCAGCCCGATCGCGATGGCCGGCACCACGTACGGGAAGAACGACACCACTCGGTAGAGGCTCGAGTTGCGGATGCCGCGCAGCTGCCCGCGGCTGGAGCCGCCGATCGTGATCAACGAGGCGAAGGTGAGGGCGATGACGATCGTCACGAGCGGGATGACGATGGCCATGATCAGGTTGTTCCTGAACGACTTGCGGAAGATGTCGTCGTGCCACAGCGAGCGGAAGTTGTCGAGGCCGATGAAGTTGAACGTCGGCTTGAAACCGGTCCAGTCGGTCAGGGAGTAGTAGCCCGCCTGGATGAACGGCCACACCACGAACACCAGCACGACGCCGACCGGGACGACGAGGAACACGAACATGAAGCTGACGTAGTCGAACGTCAGCCTCCGGCCGGGACGGCCGTCCCGGGCCGCCTTGCGGCGGCCCGGGCTCGGAGTCGTGGTCGGGGCGGTCACACCACCGTGATCTTGGTGACGTGTCGTCCTCGCGGACGTTGTCGGCGAGGTCCTGCATCGCGCTGGTCAGGTCCTCCACCGACATGTCACCGGCGAGGAACGAGTTCCAGAGCGGCAGCTCGTCCTGGTTCATGCCGTACGTGTCCCAGTAGAAGAAGTTGAAGATGTCGTCGCCGGCGGCGTCGAGCATCTCCGTCTGCGACACGAGCGCCGTCGAGCCGAAGCCGTCTGCGGGGACGAGACCCGAGACGATCGTCGGGGCCAGCTTCGTCTTGGTGAAGTTGGTGGCCGCGTCCGTCGACAGCATGATCCGCAGCAGCTCCTTGCCGCCGGCGACGTTCGCCGCGTCGGACGGGACGATGTACGGCTCGCCGGCACCCGAGTGCAGGGCGGTCGCCGGCATCGCCGAGTCGGCGGTGACGGTGAACGCCGGCACGCCCTTCATGGCGAAGCCTTCCGTCGTCTGGTCCTTCATCTCGTTCTCGATCCACGAGCCCGACGGGTACATCAGGGCGTCCTGGTCGAGCGCTCCACTGGGCCTGGGCCTGGGTGAACTGCGTGCCGCCGCCGCCCGGCTTCATGTAGCCGAGGTCGATGATCTCCTTGAGGGCGGTGAGCACCGCCTGCACGGCCGGGAGCGACCAGGCGCCCTCCTCGAGGTTCTCGATGGCGAGGCGGACCTCGTCGCCGCCCTCCTTGATCGCCGACTCGAGGACCATCGTCCGGTAGTAGGTGGCCGCTTCCTTGCCCCACAGGAACAGGTACTTGTCCTGCTCCTTGGCCTTGGCGCCGAGCTCCTTGGCCTCGGCCCAGGTGGTCGGCGGCGTCCAGCCGTTCTCCTCGAACAAGCTGCTCGAGTACCACATGGCGTACACGGTGAGGGCGTAGTTGAGCGCGGCCAGCTTGTCGCCGAACGTGCCCGGCTTGAGCACGCCGCCGTACAGCGTGTCGCGGATGGTCGTGCCCTCGAGGTTCGGCGCGTCGACGACTCGAGTTGAGGTCCTCGAGCTGGTCGAGGATCGTCGTGAAGCCGATCGCCTGGGCGCCCGAGTTGTCGATGAGATCGGGCGGGTTGCCGGAGACGAAGCGGGGCTGCAGCTCCGAGGCGATCTGCGTCGACGGCGAGACCTTGGCCGTCGAGCCCTCGTGCACCTGGCCGAAGATGTCGGCGGCGAACTGCACGTAGTCGGTGCCGTAGCCGCCGTCGAAGATCACGGCGTCGACGGTGGAGGCGTCGGCCATGCCGAACGGGTTGACGGCGTCGCCCACGGCGGAGCCGACGGCGGCGGTGCCGGCGGCGGCGGTGCCGGCGGGCACCGACGGCGCGGTGCTGGCGCTGGCGAAGCCGACCTTGCCGAGGTACGGGGCGAGAGCCACCCCGACACCGGCGGCGGCCGCGCCCTTGAGGAAGCGCCGCCGGTCGGTCGGCGCCTTCGATGCCTTGTCGATCATGTCGTGCATGTCGTCGTTCATGTCGTTGTCACACGTTCCTTTTTTTCGTGTCTCGAGTGTGATGCTCGATGGTGGTCCAGAGAGGGTCCAGTGGAGTGGCTTCCTTGCGGAAAGTGTGGACCGTGCCGGGCGGCTCAGGCCAGGCGGCGGATCCGGCCGCGGTAGCGGTCTTCCAGCGCGTGATTGTGTTCGTCACCTCCCGGAATGTTGGCAGAGATGTAGACCGGCGGAATCGCGCCCGACTCGGAGAGACGCTCCGCCACCATGATCGTCAGCACCTGGGCGATGAACGCCGCGGTGATCGAGGAAACGGCGCCGACGCCGACGTCTCCGGCGACGGTCATCGTCGTGTCGCCGTAGGGGGCGAGCGTGTCGATCACCACGTCGGCGACCTCGCTCAGGCGCTTCCCGCTCGGGTGCTTCGGCGTGACGGCGTTGGTGTGGGCGAGGCTGGTGACCGCGATCACCCGGTGGCCGTGTTCCTTGGCCTTCAGCGCCATGCCGACGATCGACCCGTTGACGCCTGAGTTGGAGGCGATCAGGAAGATGTCGGCCGGGTTGACGAGCGACACGTCGAACACCTCGTCGACCACCGACGGGTCACGCTCGAGCGAGGCCCCGCTCAGCACCGACACGTCACGGCTGCCGTGCAGCACGATGTCGCGCAGGGCGATGCGGTTGGTCGCGATGAGCCCACCGGCGCGCCCGGCGATCTCCATGGCGAAGGCCTCGGAGTGGCCGGTGCCGAAGGCCTGCAGCACACCGCCCGCCTGCAGTGACTCGACGATGAGGTCGCAGGCGGCGTCGAAGGCACCGTCGTCGGCCTCGCGGGCGAGGCGTTCGAGGCGCGGGGTGACCTCGGCGAGGTAGCGGCTGGCGCGCGTTCATGCTGTTCGCCTCGTCGTGGACCGATCGGTGCCGACCGGCTGGCGGTGGTCGCTCACGGCGAGCCGTGACGCGGTGAGGCGCGACGCGGTCGCGGCGTAGTCCTGCTGGGCGACGAGCAGGTAGATGAGGTCGAGCACCAGCAGCTGGGCGTGCTTGGCGGAGAGGTCGTCGGGCTGGAGGTAGCGCTTCGGCGTGGCGTTGACGATCACGGCGTCGGCGACCCGGGCGAGCGGCGAGGTGGCGGCGCTGGTGATCGCCACGGTGTACGCACCCGAGGACTTGGCGGCGTCGAGCATCTCGATCGTCTCGGTGGTGCGTCCGCTGTTCGAGATGCCGATCGCGACCGAGTTGGCGGGCAGGATCGCCGCGCTGGCGAGGCCTTGGTGCACCTCGCCCCACGTGTGGGCGTTGACACCGATGCGGTACAGGCGGTTGCGCAGCTCGGAGGCCATCTCGGCGCTGCCGGCGATGCCGTAGATGTCGAGGTGCTTGCACCGCCAGATCGTCCGGGCGGTGCGCGCCAGCGAGTCGAGGTCGATCAGCGCCGCCGTGGCCTCGAGGGCGCCCGCCTGGGCGCTGAGCAGCGTGCGCAGCATGATCTCGGGCGCATCGTCGGGGTCGAACTCGCGGCCGATGTCGGTGCGCCATGACTCGTAGGCGTCGTCCAGGGCGTCGTCGTGACCGAGGTCCGAGGCCAGCGCCACGCGGAACTGCACGTAGCCGGCGTAGCCGAGCTGGTGGCAGAACCGCGTCAACGTGGCGGCCGACGTGCCGGCGCGTGCAGCGGCGTCGGTGATCGACAGCTCGAGCAGGGCCGCCGGATCAGCGAGGATCAGGTCGGCGATCTTGGTCATCGCCGGCGACAGCTGGGGGAGATGGGAGCGAACACGGCTGACCGCCCGGTCCACGTTCCTCGGCGTCCCCTCGACCATCTCCGAAAGTTTCTACCACTTCTCGGCGCATCGTGCAAAAGATTTTCTTCGGCCGGCTTCTTGGCTACGTTTCCTCGGCGTGGCGAGCTACCTGGCGGTCGACGTCGGTGGGACCTCGACCCGGGCCGTGGTGGTCGACGAGGGGGGACGGTGCCGCGGCTACGGCGCGGCGGGGCGTGGCAACCCCACGGCGGCGGGTGCGGAGTCGGCGGCAGCGGCCATCGCGCACGCCGTGACCGACGCTCTGGCCGCGGCCGGAGTCGCCGGCGACGAGGTCGGGCGCCGGTGCGGCGGCGATCGCCGGCGCCGGCCCGCACGTGGAGTCGGCGCTGCGCGAGGCGCTCGCCGCCGCCGGCCTGCACGTCGAGTTGTCGCTCCAGCCCGACCTGCTGGCGTGCTTCTGCTCCGGATCGCTGGCGACCGAGGGGTACGCGCTGGTGGCCGGAACCGGTGCGATCGCGGCGCGGGTCGGCGATGGAGCCCTCGTGGCCACGAGCGACGGTGTCGGGTGGTTGCTCGGCGATGCCGGATCGGGGTTCTGGATCGGCCACCGTGTGGCGCGCGCGGTGGCGGCGGCGCTCGACGGACGGGCCCCGCCGACCACATTGGTGGCGGCCGTGCTCGCCGACCTGGGCATCGCCGAGGACGACCGTCGGGGGAGCCAGGGGCGGGCGCTCGCGCTCGGCACGCTGGTGTCGGCCGTGTACCGCATGGTGCCGGTCGAGCTGGCCCGGTTCGCCCGCCTCGCCTTCGACGCCGCACGCGACGGGGACGAGGTCGCCGGCGGCATCGTCGACGAGGCCGGCCGGGAGCTGGCGACCACGGTGACGACGATCGTCGCCCCTCACGTGACCGGGCCGGTCGTGCTCGGCGGCAGCGTCCTCGCCCGCCAACCGACGTTCGCCGCCGGCGTCGTCGCCACGCTCCGCGAGCGCGGCGTGACCGGCCCGTTCGTCACGGTGGACGACGGCACGGTGGGCGCCGCGGTGCTCGCCCTGCGGCTCGGCGGCGTCGAGGTGGCGGAGGCGACGTTCGAGCGCATCCGCACCACCCTCGCCGCGCTGCGCTGACCGGGCGTTCACGGCGAGGCCCGATATCGTCCGGCGGCAGTGCGGGCTGCTCCCAAGAAGCCGGTCGCCGAGCGGCGCACCGAGATCCTCGACGTCACCTGTGAGGTCGTCATCGAGCGCGGGTTCGCGGCGACGCGGGTGCAAGACGTGGCCAAGCGCCTCGACGTGTCGACCGGGCTGATCCACTACCACTTCGACAACAAGGACGCCCTGCTGTCGGCGGCGTTCCAGCTCGCCGCCGAGCGCGACCTCGAGCGGCTCGAGCGCGAGCTGGGCAACGAGCCGGGGCCGGTCGCCAAGTTGCTGCGGGTGATCACCCTCTACGCCCCGGAGCAGGCCGAGCCGGGGTGGATGATGTGGATCGACGCGTGGGGCGAGGCGCTGCGCAACCCGATCCTGCGGGCGATCAGCCAGGATCTCGACATCGCCTGGATGCACCACCTCGAGGCGGTGATCTCCGACGGCGTCGCCGAGGGCGCGTTCGAGTGCGCCGACCCGCACGCCAGTGCGTGGCGGATCGCTGCGCTGCTCGACGGGCTGGCCGTGCAGGTGACGGTGCACGACAAGGCGGTGACCCTCGACGAGCTGCGCGCCTGGGTGCTCGTGGCCGCCGCCGCCGAGGTCGGCATCGACCCGTCGCAGTTCGACCGCTGACGACGGCACCGCCGCGCCCGCTCCGCCAAAGGGCGACGGCCGGGCTAGTCGTTGAGGGCGACGGCTTCGGCGCTCACCCAGCGGTCGAGGTGGGCGAGCGTCTCGGCGAAGGTGGTGACGTTGTCGACGAAGCGGTCGACGTCGGCGGTGGTGTGCTGCACCGACAGCGTCCACTGCTCGGCCTTGCCCCACGGCGGCAGGAACACGCCGCGGTTGTGCTGCACCAGCCAGTGGGCGTGGCTCAGCTCACCGTGCACGGCGAGGAACTCGCGGTAGTCGCGCACCGGCGTCGGGTGGAAGACGATGCACCCCTTGGCCCCGAACCGGCGCACGTAGGCGGGGATGTGGGCTCGCCGCAGCGCCCGCAGCGCACCGGTGCGCATGCGCTCGCCGAGCAGGTCGAAGTGGGCGTAGGCATCGGGCGTCAGCACCTCGGTGAGCATCGCCCGCGCCGCCGCCATCGTGAGCGGGTTGCCGTTGAACGTGCCGACCTGTTGGTACGACCCGTCGACCACCATCTCCATCACGTCGGCCGTGCCGCCGATCGCCCCGCACGGGATGCCACCGCCGAGCGCCTTGGCCAGGCACACGATGTCGGGCTGCACGCCGAACATCGCCGTCACCCCGCCGGGACCGATCGTGAGCCCGGTCTTCACCTCGTCGAACGTCAACAGCACACCGTGGTCGCGTGTGAGCCGGCGCACGCCCTCGAGGTAGCCCGGCTCGGGCACGACGATGCCGGCGTTCATCATCATCGGCTCCATGATCATGCCGGCGACCCGGCCGCGGTTCGCCTCCAGCACCGCGGCGAGCACGTCGAGGTCGTTGAACGGCACGACGGCCACGAGGTCGGCGACGACCTGCGGGATGCCGGTGCCGGCGAGCACGGAGTGCGGGTGCTCCCGCGGGCCGAGCTCGTCGAGTTGGTTGTAGTAGCTCACCATCACCGAGTCGTGATGGCCGTGGTAGCTGCCCTCGACCTTGATGATCACGTCACGCCCGGTCACCGCCCGCATCAGGTGGACGGCATCCATCGTCGCCTCCGTGCCGGAGTTTCCGAAGCGCCACAAGGGCAGCCCGAAGCGCTGCCGGAGCAGCTCGGCCACCACGATGGCGTCCTCGGTCGGCTGGGCGAAGTGGGTGCCGAGCGCCACCCGCTCGCTCACCGCCGCCACGATCGCCGGGTGGCCGTGACCGGCCAGCATCGCGCCGTACCCGGCGTGGAGGTCGATGTACTCGCCGCCGTCGACGTCGTGCACCTTCGAACCGGCGCCGTGGCTCAACCACACCGTGGCCGGCCGGGCGATCTGCCAGCTCGACGTGGCCCCGCCGGCGAGGCTGCCGGCGGCCCGTTGCGAGCACGCCGCCGAGCGCGGCTGGCGGGCCCGGAATCGTCGCTCCTCCTCCAGGATCAGGTCGTCGATGGTGCGCGCCCGCCGCGCCCCGACAACTCGCTCCCCAGTGGTCACCGCCGCCAGCGCTGCCATCGCTCGTTCACAGCCCTTCGTGGTCCTCGACGGGTTCACCGCCGACTCTCGTGTTGACTGACGCGTCAGTCTAGAACACCGGCGGAGGCGGGTGCGGATTTCGGCGATCGGTCCGCGATCCGTATCGGACTGGTGCAGCGGCGATCGGCGCGGTACGAGCCGGCGGTGCGGCTTCGACGACGCCGTGTTGTTCGCACAGCGTCTCGATGCCCCGGCACACGTCGGCGTACGACTGGTAGCCGCCGGCGACGACGTCGTCGACGTCGTCGACGTAGACGGCCACCGGCGCGGCGATCACCGCCGGCACCTCGCGGCCGGTCCGGGTGTCGGTCACGGTGCCGGTCGTCGGCGGCATCTCGCCGCCGGCGAGCGCGACGGCGGTGGCGACGGCGGCATCGGCTTCGAGCTCGATGTCCTTGTACACCGTCATGCACTGGTCACCCTGGAGGATGTGGCGCAGGCCGTCGACCGTGGCGTCCTGGCCGGTCACCGGCACCTGGAGGTCGTTCGACTGCAGCACGGCGATCACCGAATCGGCCAGGCCGTCGTTGGCGGCGACCACGCCGTCGATGGCGCCGTCGGCGGCCGAGAGCATCTGCTCGAAGATCTGGCCGCCCTGTTCGTTGTTCCAGCCCGGCACCGACTGGTCGTCGACGAGCGTGAAGCTGCCGTCGTCGAAGTGCGGTTGCAGCACCGAGATGTAGCCGCGGGCGGCCAGCGTGGCGTTGTTGTCGGTGGGCGAGCCGTTGAGCACGGCGATCGCGGGCCGCTCGACGCCCCGGTCGGCGAGGCACTCGACCAACCCCTCGCCCTGGAGGACGCCGACCTGAACGTTGTCGAACGACACGTACACGGCGGCGCTGCCGCCGAGGGTGAGGCGGTCGTAGTCGATGGTCGGGATGCCGGCGTCGGCCGCCCGTTGCTGGATCTGCGCCCCGGACTCGTTGTCGAGGTTGACGATCATCAAGACGGTGACCCCGTCGGTGATCATCTGGTCGGCGATCGTCGCCATGTTGGCGGCGTCGCCCTCGGCGTTGCGGATCTCGTAGTCGACGTCGGCGGCCTCGAACGCGGCGGCGAGCAACGGACGGTCGGCGTTCTCCCAGCGATCCGAGGTCTGCGTGTCGGGCAGGATGACGCCGACGCGCGCCGGACCCGACCCGGCGGTGGCGGCCCGAGCACGGTGGTGGCTCGACCGACGCCCGCGCCCGTTCCGAGCACCGCGGCGATGCCGGCGGCGAGCGCCGCTGCGACCCGGGCTGATCTCGTCACATGCTGCATCCCTGACTTGCCGCGCCGGCCGGTGCCGGTGCCGGTCCGCGTGCCGATCGAGCGTCGTCGACGCTACTCGTGCGCCATCGTCATCGCCCGGTCGGGGCGCAGCAGGAACGGCGGCAGGTGGGCGGCCAGGTTGGAGAGCGGCAGCACGTCGGGGTGCAGGTCGATCCCGAGGCGGTCGATCATGAACGACCGGCGAGCCTCGATCCGCGCCCACGCCTGCGGATGGGCCCCGGCGAACGCCGCCCGCAGCGACTCGTCGGCCAGGGCCAGGCCGTCCTCGATGTTGGTCGTGAAGTAGGGGGTGCCGGTCGCCGGGATGATGTCGCATTGCAGGGCCATCCCGGACCGCAGCTCGATCGTCGAGTCGGGGTACACCGGCGAGTTCACCCACTCGTCGAGGTGCAGCTGGTGGCCGGGGTTGAGGAAGATGCCGAAGAACGGGTCGCCGAGGTGACGGTCGACGATCGCCTGCAGGGCGCCGCCCACCTGACCGACGTGCAGCGCCTCGTACCACTCCACGACCGCGGCGAAGTACGGGCCGACCAAGCGCTCGATGTAGTCGCCGATCGCGGTCGGGCAGCTCGGCGGCGTCCTCGACGACGAACCCGGCCCGGCAGTTGAGCGCACCCCAGATGCCGAATGCCGTCGTGAACGGGTCGCCGCGCTCGATCGGGCGGTCGTCCGGACTGAGCAGCCCGAACCGTGCCCGCGGGCCGGCGGTCAGCATCAGGTGACACGAGAGCGGCGCCCCGTTCCACTCGAGCAGCCGCACGGCCTCGCGTTCGCTCATTCCCGGCTGCAACCCAGCGAGCAGCCGACGCACCCCGTTCGACGTCTGGCACGCCGCCCACTCGAACGCCGCCAGCTGGTCGACCTCGTTGATGACACGCAGGCCGTCGGCGGCGTCGATCAGGAGGTCGGTGGCGTTCTCCACCACGCCCGTCGTCGCGGTCACCCGGCGCAGCTCGTCGACGAGGAACGCCGGCGCATCGATCGCGTCGCGGCTGGCGTATGTCTTCCAGCCGACCACGCCGACCCGCGTCCCGACCGTGATGCCTTCGGCGCCGAGGATCTCGGCGAGCGGCCGCGACGAGTCGCGCGGCTGCGCCGGCAGGCTGAGGTCCTGGAAGCGCAGGCATCGCAGCGGCAACGGGGCGGCCTCGGCCGAGGCGAAGCACTCGTTGCCCACCAGCAGGGCCGGGTCCCCGCTCGATCCGACCACGAGCACCGCCTCCTCGAAGCGAGGATCGAACCCGGTGAGGTAGGCGACGTTGGCACTGTGCTCGCGATCGGCCCACACGACGAGCCGGTCGTAGCCGCGCTCGTCCATGCGGGCGCGCAAGCGTTCCACCCGCTCGGCGAAGATCGACGGCGGCAGCAGCGGCTCGACCGTCGGCATGCCGAAGTCGGGCAGCTCGATGTCGGCCAGCACGGCCTGCTTCTGCGCAGTTCGTCACTCGTGCATCCTCTCACTCCCTGGTCGTCGTCCACGGCGTCGGCTCGTCCGCGCCGCGTTCGATGATCGCGAACGTGTTGGCCTGCAGCGTCATCCACGGACCGACCTCGCCGTCGGGCCAACGCACCCGCACGTCGGCGGCGGTGGCCTCGCCGAGCCCGAGATGCAGCCAGCCGAGCTCGCCGCTGGCGTGCCCGCCGCCGACGGTCAGTTCGTGCTCCTGGGTTCGGTCGCCGACTCGCACCTCGACCCACGCGCCGACGGCGTCGACGTTGGGCGCCGGCTGACTGAGCCGGACAGCGACCCAGTTGCCCATCGCCGCCGGCGCGTCAGCGGTGCCGGAGCCGACGTTGCGCCACACCGACACCGGCTCGACGCGGTTGACCACGACGAGATCGAGGAGCCCGTCGAGGTTGAGGTCGACGAGAGCGGCGCCGCGGGCCCGGTTGTAGCTGACGATGCCGGCGTCCTCGGCGCCCTCGACGAAGGTGCCGTCGGACTGCCCGATCAGCAGGTTGCTCGGATCACGCGTGGCGTAGCCCTCTTGGGCCTCGACGTTGCCCTTGGAGACGAACAGGTCGGGGAACGTGTCGTTGTTGACATCGGCGAACTCGGCGTGCCAGGCGGTGGACGGCAGGACGTCACCGCCGGCGTAGGGCCGGGTGGCGGTGGCGCCGCGCTCGAGGGCGATGTCCTCGTACGTCGGCTGGGCAGGCCCGTCGGCGAGCGTCTGCAGCTTGTTGTCGCCCTGGCTCGTCAGGTACACCTCCGGGTAGCCGTCCCCGGTGATGTCCTCGCTGGCGATCCCCATTCCCCAGATCTGCAGGGGCTGCCAGCCGTCCGCCTCGGTGTACGGCGTCGGTGTCGCCCCGGGCTCGACCTTCCACAGCTGCTCCGACCCGTCGCGGTAGTAGTGCCGGTCGTTCGACATCCGCAGGTCGCGCTGGCCGGTGCGACTCCAGTCGCTGAACAGCATCGACAGCGTGCAGTAGCCAGGTGACAGGGCGATCGGCGCGGCGTACCCGCCGCCGCCGGGATCAGGGCGCATGAGGCGGCTGTCCTCGCAGTGCTCGCGGTCGGCGGCGAGGTAGTCGCCGAACGCCAGGGTCGGCAAGGCGTTGTCGCCCTCCCAGGTGGCGCTGAAGGCGGCCGTCCAGGTATCGCCGCCGTCGATGCCGAACGACTCGTTGGCCCGCTCGAACCGACAGTCGCCGAGCCCGCGCAGCACGACGTCCTCGCCGACCCGCAAGACGACGAGCTCGCTGTGCCCGTCGCCGTCGATGTCCAGCGGGTAGGCACCGGTGACCGCCGTCAGATCGGTGACCGGCGACGCGCAGTTGCGTGAACCGCAGGTCGCCGCCCGGCTCGCTGTCGTTGTGGTAGAGCGCAGCCGGCTCGCTGCCGCCGGCGAAGAAGAGGTCGCTGCGCCCGTCGTCGTCACAGTCGAAGGCGGCGACGCCACCGCCGACGAAGTACTGGAAGTCGCCGGCGTAGCGGTGGTCGATGGCGCCGGGTTCCTCGACGAACCGCGGCGCGTCGAGCGCCGACGCGGCGCCGTCGTCTCCGCCGCCGCCGCACGCCGCGATCGTGCCGGCCGCGAGCGCGCACACCGCCAGCCCGCCTCCGAGGAGGTGGCCCGGCCGCCGCACGCTCGGATTGAACCACACCCGGCGCCGAGCCGTGCGGCGCTTCAGACTCCGAGCTCGTCCGACGCCATGTCGGTGCCGACGATCCGAGCCCGGATCTTGGCGAAGGCGATGTCGCGGGAGGTCGACGCGTCGTCCCCGAACGGCGAGAAGCCACAGTCGTCGGTGGTCCCGAGGTGGTCCGGGTCGATGAACCGGGCCGCCTCGAGCACGCGGTCACGGACCTCCTCCGGCGTCTCGACTCGTGCGTCGATCGGGTCGGTCACGCCGACGAAGATGCGCCGCGTGCCCGTCGCCTGCTCGCCGAGCAGCCGGAGGACCTGCTCCCGATCGGCTTCGCTGGCGAGCTGCACGTAGAACGTGTCGACGTCGAGGCGGAACAGCCCGGGGAGGAGCTCGGCGTAGTCGACGTCGGCGCTGTGGGTCGAGTCCTGATCACCGCCCGGACAGGTGTGCACGCCGACTCGGGCCCGTTGCTCGTCGGTCAGGCCGGCGAGCACTCGATTGTTGAGCTCGACGAACGAATCGAGCAACCCACCCGAGGGATCGAGCTTCAGCGACAGACGCGCTTCGGTGAAGTCGATCTGCACGATCGCGCCCCGGTCGACGCAGCCGCGGATCTCCTCGGTCGCCTCGGACACGAGATCGTCGAGGAAGGCTTCTCGGGAGTAGCCGGTGATGCCGTTCTGTGGGTACAGCAGGCTCAGCGCCGACGCCGAGATGACGCCCTGCTTGAGCTGAGCGGTGGTGTGCTCGCGAGCCGAGTCGAGATACGACCACGCCTTGGTGGTGTAGCGGAACGGACCTGCCGTGAGGCACGGCAGCTGACGGGTGTGGCCGTCGGCGAACGGGATCGTGACGCCGCCGGGATCGAGGTCGGTGAGGCCGGCGATGGGGTAGGTGGCGAAGCTGGGTTTGCGCTGTTCGCCGTCGGTGACGACCGGCGAGCCGGTCTCCGCGAACCGTTGCAGGGTGTCGACGACCGCCGCGTCGAAGCGCGCGGCGAGCTCGTCGTCGGCGATCCGTCCGTCGGCGGCCGCCTGCATCGCCGCCTGCAGGTCGGGCGGCCGCGGGATGCTCCCGATCGGTTCACTTGGCAGCGTCATGTAGACCCCCGATGCACTCGCCGACGCCAGATGGTGCGCCAGACTCTGGCAGATCGCCGGCCCCGATCGGTAGTCCGGATCGGACCGTCTAGAGTTGACGGACCGTCGAGGCCACCGCAGGGAGATGTGACCAGTCCGACCATCACCATCGGCCGGAGCACGTATCCCGTGTTCCTGCCGAGCGTCCGTGATTCGCGCCTGCACGTCGCCGCAGTCATCGTCACGATCCACGTCCTCGGCCAGCTCGGCCTCGGGTTCCACATCAGCGTGCCGCAGATCCTGGCGGCGATCCTGACGTGCGCGGTCATCGAGGTGGTGATGACCTTCCGCTCGCGCCGGGCGTTCGTCTGGCCGGCCAGCGCGATGCTCACGGGGAGCGGAGTCGCCCTGATCCTGCGCATCCCGGGGATGCCGGCCGACGCCCCGTGGAGCTTCCACAAGTGGTACGTGTTCGCCGGCGTCGCCGGCTTCTCGCTGCTCACCAAGTACGTCATCCGCTACCGCGGCGCCCACCTCTTCAACCCCTCGAACATCGGGCTGGTCGTCGCCTTCGTCGTGCTCGGCAGCGGCCGCGTCGAGCCGCTCGACTTCTGGTGGGCTCCGCTCAACGCCTGGATGATCGCCGCGTACGCCGTCATCATCGTCGGTGGGCTGCTGATCACGGCCCGCCTGCGGCTGCTCACCGTCGCCGCCTCGTTCTGGTTGACGCTCGTGATCGGCCTCGGGTTGCTCGCGGTGACGGGCCACTGCATGACGGCGCGGTGGGCCTTCGCGCCGGTGTGCGGGTTCGACTTCTGGCGGGTGATCGTCATCTCCCCGGAGGTGTTGATCTTCCTGTTCTTCATGATCACCGACCCCAAGACCGTGCCCACCGGGCGGGTCGGCCGTGTGCTGTTCGGCGTCCTCGTCGGCGTGGCCAGCACATTGCTGATCGCCGCCCAGACCAACGAGTTCGGCACCAAGGTGGCCCTGCTCGGCGGCCTCGTCGTCGTGTGCGCCGCCCGTCCGATCCTCGATCGGCTGGCCCCCGCGCCGCGGTCGTCGGCGGACGAGTTCGGTCGGTTCGCCGTCCGACTGGCGAAGGGAACCGGCGCCGGTCGAGTTCCGGCGGTCGTCCGCGTGGCCCTGATCGGGTGCGGGCTCGTCCTCGTCGGCGGCAGCATCGTCGTCGCCGGGGCGCCGGCGCGTGGGGTCGTCGTGCCCGATGCGTCCGACATCCTCGATCGCGCCGCTCGCGACATCGACCCGGCGACGTTTCCGACGATCTCGGTCGAGAGCGACGTGTCCGACTGGAACCACGAGATCGCCGGGAGCGGCGCCCAAGCGGTCGTGCTCTCGCTGGTCGAGAACCTCGAGCTCGAGAACCAGGCGTTGCTCCAGGGTGACGCGTCGATCCTCGAGGCCGTCGACCACGGTGACCGGCTCGACGACATGCGGGGCCGGCTCTCCGACGCCGCCGCGACCGGTTCCACCGTCGTCGAGCGCTACCAGATCGATGACGTGAACCTCGTGCTGCTGGTGCCGTTCGGTCGGCAGGAGTCGCTCAGCCTCGGCCTCGACTCCACCGGAACCGTCGTGACGGAGGTCTACGACGCCGCCGGCAACGTGCAATCGCGATCGTCGGCCCCGTTCGCCCAGATGTTCGTCGTGCGTCAGGTCACCGGCGGCCGTTGGCTCAACGTCGCCGTGTTACCGCCCGGCTCCGACCTTTGACGCGGCACAAGGTGATTTCGGAGCGCCCGTCGACGTCGGCTACCATCCACCGGGTTGCGCCGGTCCACGGCGGACCGCACGAGGTTAGGGGAAGGGGTAGACCGTATGCACATTCGTCGATCGACCACGCTCGCGGTGGGCGTCGCTTCGGTTCTGGCAGTCGGCGCATTCGCGCCTCTCGCCAGCGCCAGCACGGCGCCAACCGGCACCGCCAGCGCCGGTAGTGGGGGTGGTGGCGGCGACTGCGTCGTCGGCGTCTCCTGGAACAACTACCAGGAGGAGCGCTGGGCGAAGTGGGACGAGCCGGCCATCAAGGGTGCGGTCGAGGCCGGCGGCGGCAGCTACATCTCGGCCGACGCCCAGTCCTCGGCCGAGACCCAGGCCAGCGACGTCGAGAACCTCATCGCCCAGGGCGCCAACGTGCTCATCATCCTCGCCCAGGACGGCACGGCGATCCTCCCGTCGGTGGCTACGGCAGTCGCCAACGGCATCCCGGTCATCGCCTACGACCGCCTGATCGAGGATCCCGGCTCGCTGTACCTGACGTTCGACAACGTCGGGGTCGGACGCATGCAGGCACAAGCGATCTTCGACCTCGTGCCGTCGGGCAACTACGTGATCATCAAGGGCAACTCCGCCGACGCCAACGCCGACTTCCTGCGCAGCGGCTACGAGGAGGTCATCGGTGACGCCGTCGCCGCTGGTGACATCACGATCGTCGGCGAGACGTACACCGACAACTGGGACCCGGGGAACGCCCAGGACCGAGATGGAGCAGTTCCTCACGGCAGCCGACAACGACGTCCAGGCCGTGCTCTCCGAGAACGACGGCATGGCCGGCGGCGTCGTCGCCGCCCTCGATGCCCAGGGTCTCGCCGGCCAGGTGCCCGTGTCGGGCCAGGACGGTGACCTCGCGGCGCTCAACCGCGTCGCTCTCGGAACGCAAACCGTGGATGTCTGGAAGGACGCCCGCCTGCTCGGCCAGACCGCCGGCGAGGCCGCCGTGCAGCTGTGCGCCAACCCCGACCTCACCGCCGTGGCGGGCACCGCTCCGTTCACGTCGCCGGGCGGCAACGAGCTCACGTCGATCGTCCTCGACCCGATCGCCGATCACTCAGGACAACCTCGATGTCGTCCTCGATGCCGGCTGGATCGACCAGGCCACGCTGTGCCAGGGCGTCGAGCCCGGTACGGTCCCCGTCTGCGACGCCACCGGCGGTTCGGCTCCGGCCGGCTCCGCAGCGGCGGCGGCCACCGTCCCGGCAACCACGGGCGGCTGACGACCCCGTCACCCTCGATGTGCCTGCGTCCTGCGCCAGCATCCTGGCGCAGGACGCACGGCGCACTGCAGGCGGCACCATGACTGCTGAGGTCGGTACCACAACAACAGTCACACCCACCGTCGTCGCGCTCGGGCTGGCGCGACCTCGTGGCGTCGACCGAGATCGACACGCGGATGTTCGGCATGGTGGTCGCCCTGGCCGGCATCTGGGTGGGCTTCAACATCCTGTCGGGCGGCGACTTCCTGACGGCGCGCAACCTCTGGAACCTGTCGGTCCAGAGCGTCTCGATCGCCATCATGGCGACGGGCATGGTGCTGATCATCGTGTCGCGCAACATCGACCTGTCGGTCGGCTCGCAGCTCGGGTTCCTCGGCTACACGATGGCGATGGTCCAGACGCGAGTGGATCCCCAACTCGCTCGGCCTCGGGTTCGATCGCTGGTACACGTGGATCGTGGTGCTGGCGATCGGCATCGCCCTCGGGGCCGGGATCGGCGCCGTCCAGGGCTTCATCGTCGCCTACGTCGGCGTGCCGTCGTTCATCGTGACGCTCGGCGGGATCCTGATCTGGCGCGGTCTCATCTTCCGCTACGCCCAGGGACAGACGCTGGCGCCGATGGACGGCAACTTCCAGCTGCTGGGCGGCGGTACCCGAGGCTCGCTCGGCGAGTGGCGCAGCTGGCTGTTCGGAGCGATCGGCTGCGGTCTCATCGCCTTCGGCCTCGTCGCCGCCCGGCGGCGCCGTCGTCGCCACCAGTTCGCCGTCCGCCCGCTCGGCGTCGACATCGGCCTGGGCGTGGTCGGCTGCCTGATCGTCCTCGGCGCGGTCTGGCTCGCCAACAGCTATCCGTGGCCGGCCCAGCTCGCCAGCCAGTACGCCGAGCGCCACGGCATCGTCGAGCCGGAGGGCGGGCTGAAGATCCCGACCGGGATCGCCTACCCGGTCGTGATCCTGATCGGGGTCGCGTTGGTGATGACGTACGTCGCCCGCCGTCGCCGGTTCGGACGCTACGTCTACGCCATCGGCGGCAATCCCGATGCCGCCGAGCTCGGCGGCATCAACGTCCGTCGGACGATAGCGACCACGTTCGTGCTGATGGGGGTGCTCTGCGCGGTGAGCGCCGCCATCCAGACGGCCCGCCTCAACGCCGCCGTCACCGGTCTCGGCGTGAGCAACGAGCTCGACGTGATCTCGGCGGCGGTCGTCGGCGGCACGTCGTTCGCCGGCGGCATCGGCACCATTCCCGGCGCCGTGCTCGGCGCGGTGATCATGCAGTCGCTGCGTTCGGGCATGATCCTGCTCAAGGTCGACTCGCCGACCCAGGACGTCTACGTCGGGATCGTGCTCGTCGTCGCCGTCGGCATCGACTCGTGGCTGCGGCGCCGCTCGAGGTAGGTGGAGTCACGATGACGAGCGTGAGCGAACCGACCACGATCCTGCCCGACACGGGCGACGGCCGGCCGGCGCCGCTCGTCGAGATGCGCAACATCCGCGTCTCGTTCGGTGGCGTGCACGCCGTCGACGGGGTCAGCGTCGACCTCCACGCCGGCGAGGTGGTCGCCCTGGTCGGCGGCAACGGCGCCGGCAAGTCGACGCTGATGCGCGTGCTGTCGGGCGCCCATCCCGCCAACGGCGGCGAGATCGTCATCAACGGGCAACCGGTGTCGATCAGCAACCCTCGCGACGCCAGGGCGCTGGGGATCGAGACGATCTACCAGACGCTCGCGCTCGCCGACAACATCGACGCCAGCGCCAACGTGTTCCTCGGGCGGGAGATCCTCACCCGGACCGGTTCGCTCGACGACTCGGCGATGGCGTCGGCGACGCGTGCGGTGATGCGCCGGCTGAACCCGCGCTTCACGAACCTCAAGACGCCGGTCGGGTGGCTCTCGGGCGGTCAGCGCCAGGCGGTGGCGATCGCCCGGGCGGTGCAGTTCAACGCCCGCGTGCTGATCATGGACGAGCCGACCGCTGCGCTCGGGCCGGCCGAGACGGCCCAGGTGCACGAGCTCGTCGCCCAGTTGAAGGCGGAGGGGCTGGGCATCTTCTTGATCAGCCACGACATCCACGACGTCTTCGATCTCGCCGACCGGATCAGCGTGATGCTCACCGGGCGGCTCGTCGACACCGTCGACAAGAACCACGTCACCAAGGACGAGGTGCTGGCGATGATCATCCTCGGCAAGAAGCCCGGCGAGGTGTCCGACACCGAGCTCGCCGACCTCACGAAGTGAGCGACGCCAGCACGGCGAGGATCTGCTCGCCGTAGTTCTCCAGCTTGGTCGGGCCGATGCCGTCACAGGCGAGGAGCTCGGCGGGGGACGCCGGCTGGGCGATGGCGATGCCTCGGAGATAGCGGTCGTTGAGCACCACGTACGCGGGCACGCCGTCGGCACTGGCGCGCATGCGTCGCCAGTCACGCAGCGCCCGTTCGGCAGCGGCGTACGTGCCGCTGAGCTCGACGGCCATGACATCGGGCGTGGCTCGCCGCGCCGGCTTGCTCGTGGCCAGCGGTTGCGGGCGCACGTCGCGACGATCCGGCGCCGGCCGATGGGGTGCCCGGCCGGCGAGCTCGTCGAGGAACGGCGACCGGCGCGAGCGGTCGGCGAGCACGGTGACGCGGTGCCGGCCGCGCGTGATCGCCACGTGGAGGACACGGCGCTCCTCCTCGACGTCGTCGGCCAGGCGGTGGGGCATGATCCCGTCGGACACGCCGAACACGGCCACGTGGTCCCACTCTCGCCCCTTGACGCGGTGGATCGTCGACAACGTGACGCCCCCCGGAGCGGCCTCGCGCTGGAAGGCTTCACGCAGCCAGTGCTCGAAGGTGGCCGCGTCCGGATGCAGGTCGGCCACGCCGAGCAGGCCGTCGAGGTCGTCGAGGTGGCTCGACCCCTGCCCGCTGCCGCTCTGGTCGAGCAGGCTCATCGCCGCGCCCAGGCCGACGTCGTCGCGGACGACCTCGAGGAGCTCGCGGGTCGTGGCGCTGCGGCCGGCGTCGACGAGCAGGCGCAGGTCGTCGGCGAGGGCGAGCACCTTCGGAGCGTCCTTGTCACCCACCCGGTCGGCGAGCCCGGCGAGGGCGCCGACGGTCCACGTGGCGCGGCGCGCGAGGCGCTCCGGGAACCACTGCGGCAGGCCGCGGGTCGGTCGCCGCAGGATCTCGACGACGTCGCGATGGTCGAACCCACCCGGGTTGGTGCCGATGCGCAGGTAGGCGAGCGCGGCGCGCAGGCCGGTGCGGGTGAGCACGTCGGGCGTCAGCACGGAGGCGATCGGCACGCCGGCGGCGTGCAGGCCGACGTGGGGGGCGAGCAGCAGTGAGTTGACGCGAGCGAGCACGGCGATCGACGACGGTTCCACCGCCGGGTCGGCGAGCCAGCCCTGCACCGTCTCGGCCAGCGCACGCGCGCTGTCGTCCGGCGCGTGCTCGCGGACCGCCAGCGCGCCGGCGGCGTCGTCGTTGGTCGGACCGGCCACGATCGACTTGGGGATGCGGCGGACGTTGTAGCCGAGCAGCGTCGATGCGGCGTCGACGACGGCGACCGGGCAGCGGTGGTTGACGTGCAGGGCGTGCTGGCCGGCGTCGGGGAACAGCGTGTCGTAGTCGATGAGGAACGCCGGGTCGGCCCCGGCGTGGCCGTAGATGCACTGGTCGTCGTCGCCGACGCCGAAGACGTCGAGCTCGGGCAGCGCGAGCAGCCGCAACAGCAGCACGTGCGCCGGTGTGAGGTCCTGGAACTCGTCGACGAGCAGGTGCCGGCACGAGCGCTGCACGTCGCGACGGAACACCCCGTCGGTGAGCAACGCCTCGATGGCGCCGTACACCTGCTCGTCGAAGTCGACCGCGCCGCGCTCGGCCAGCGCGGCGCGGTAGGCGGGGAACAGCTCCACCAGCCCCGGGACGTCGTCGCGCGACGCCTCGACCTCGTCGGGGTCGCGCAGTCCGAGGCGCACCGATGCGAGCCCTTCGAGGTAGGGACCGATCGGGTCGACGTTGGCGCGACGGGCCCGGCGGCCGGGGAGCAGCGACTCGACGAGACGACGGGCGTCGCGTTCCTCGACGAGCGTCGGTGGCCGACCGCGGTGGCGGGTGAGCACCCACAGCCCGAGGGCGTTGAGGGTGCGGATGTGCACGCCGCCCGCCGCCTCGGCGACGTCACGCGTGCGCTGCTCCATCTCGAGCTGGGCCTGCTTGTTGTAGGCGACGGCGAGCACGGTGCCGGTCTCGACACCACGGTCACCGACGAGGTGGCGCAGCCGAGCGGTGAGCACCCGGGTCTTGCCCGAACCGGCGGGGGCGACGATGCGCGCCGGCGCCGGAGTCGTGGGCGACCGCGGCCAGTTGGTCGGCGGCGAGGTCGTCGGCCGGCGCCCGCGCTGCGGGGACGAGGGTGCACGCACCCAGCTCGACCGACTCGGCGTGCACCAGCACCTCGCCGGCAGCCGCCGGGCGTCGCGGACCGCCGTCGACCCACACCGCCTGGCCGTCGGCCAGGCGCACGTCGCCGGGTGCGTCGTGCGACGGCGCGATCACGACGGCGCCCGCGGCGACCCGGCACGCCTTGGTCGACCACCACCACACGGGCTCGCCGGAGCGAAGGTCGTAGTTGTTCGCCCACACCAGGAAGTGGAGGCGGTCGAACCACGGCTCGGTCAGCGGCGTGTGCGTCCAGGGCTCGCCGTCGATCGACTCCGGCGTGCGGAAGCGGGCCGGGTCGACCGCCAGCTCGACGACGACCTCGCGGCGGCGCGACCACGCGTCGTACAGCCGGGCGACCACCCCGCCCGGCGCGAGCAGCGCCGGCTCGTCGATCCGCACGACAGCGGCGTCGGCCCACGCCTCGGGCGGCGGCGACCCGGCGAGCAGCACCACCCCGCGTCCGAGTCGATGGGGAGGTGCGCCGCTCACGCCCGAGCACGGTATTGCGGCGCGCCTCGTCCCGGCGCCATCTGGTCACTCTGCGTCTCGACGGCGATCTGGTCACCGAGGTTCTCGATATCGAGAACGTCGGTGACCAGATCGGTCTATGACCGGTGTGCCACCGGCCCCTATCGTCCACGGCCGTGGCCGACCGCGTGGTCCTCGTGCGACACGGCGAGACCGACTGGAGCGCGCGAGGCCTGCACACCGGACGCACCGACGTGCCGCTCAACGCCGAGGGTGAGGCGCGCGCCCGGCTGCTCCGCCCGATCCTGGCGGCGCTGGCGATGGTCGACGGCGCCAGCGTGTGGACGAGCCCGCTGGAGCGGGCGCGGCGCACGTGCGAGCTGGCCGGGCTCGGCGAGCACGCCGTGGTGGTCGACGACCTCGTCGAGTGGGACTACGGCGAGTACGACGGCGTGCGCACGGTCGATCTGCGCGTCGCCGACCCGAACTGGACGATCTGGACCGCCACGATCCGCGCCGGCGAGACGCTCGACGCGGTCGGACGCCGGGTCGATCGGGTCCTCGCCCGGCTCGGCCACGGCCGAGGGCACCGTCGTGCTGTTCGCCCACGCCCACCTGTTGCGCATCCTCGGGGCCCGCTGGTGCGGCTTCCCGCCCGGCGGCGGGGCCCACCTGACGATGGAGCCGGCGGCCATCTCGGTGCTCGGCCACGAGCGCGACACGCCGGTGATCGTGCAGTGGAACACGGCCAGCCCGGAAATGCCGGCCAGCCCGCAGGCGCGCGGCTGAGGCTCGGCGCGCGGTGATCGAGCGTGGGCGTCGGAGCGGAGCACTAGGCTGGTCGGCGACATGAGCGAGGACAGCTCGCGGCGCGCATGACCGTCGCTCCCACCACGGCCACCACAGTGGTCGTCCCTGGCACGCACCTGATGGCGGCGCTCGTCGGTCCCCACGACCGGCACCTGCGCCAGATCGAGGACGCCTTTCCCGGCGGCCGAGATCAGCGTGCGCGGCAACGAGGTGCACGTGCGCGGCGAGGGGTCCGAGCAGGTGGGCCGCCTGTTCGAGGAGCTGGTCGGCCTGCTCCAGCAGGGTCACCAGATCGACGGCACCAACCTCGAGCGCGTGATGACGATGGTCGGCGCCGACGAGCGCCCGAGCGAGGTGCTCACCCACGACGTGCTCCGGGGCGCGCGCGGGCGACCGATCCGACCCAAGTCGACCGGGCAGAAGCGCTACATCGACGCCATCGAGCAGAACGTCATCACGTTCGGCATCGGCCCGGCCGGCACCGGCAAGTCGTGGCTGGCCGTGGCGATGGCGGTGAAAGCACTGCAGGCCAAGCAGGTGCAGCGGATCATCCTCACCCGCCCGGCGGTCGAGGCCGGTGAACGCCTCGGCTTCCTGCCCGGCGACCTGATGGCGAAGATCGATCCGTACCTGCGCCCGCTGTACGACGCCCTGTACGACATGGTCGACGTCGAGGGCGCGCAGAAGCTTGCTCGAGCGTCAGACGGTCGAGGTGGCGCCGCTCGCGTTCATGCGCGGTCGCACGCTCAACAACTCCTTCATCATCCTCGACGAGGCGCAGAACACGACGCCCGAGCAGATGAAGATGTTCCTCACCCGCATCGGCTTCGGGTCCAAGGTCGTCGTCACCGGCGACGTCACCCAGGTCGACGTCCCGAACGGCAAGAGCGGCCTGGTCGGGCTGGAACCGCTGCTCACCGGCATCGACGGCCTGACGTTCGTCAAGCTGGGCCGGGCCGACGTCGTGCGCCACCGGATCGTCGCCGACATCGTCGAGGCCTACGAGCGCGGCGCCCCAGGGCGCCAGACGTGAGCGAGCGAGTCCTCGAGCGAGCGAACCATCAGGCATGGTCTTCAGCTCATTGGTGCACCATCGCCGGCTTCGGCCCTTGCTACGCATCGATGGTGCACCAATGAGCGAGCCGCCGAGTCCCACCGTCGGCGCCAACGCCACTGCGGTGGTGGTGGGCGCCGACGAGCAGTTCGACGTCGTCGTCGACGTCGATCGGTGGTGCCGTCTGGCGACCGCCACCCTCACGACGGAGGGCGCCCGCGGGGAGCTCACGCTCACGTTCGTCGACCGCGACGAGATCGCCGCGCTCAACGTCGAGCATCTCGGCCACGAAGGGCCGACCGACGTGCTGTCGTTCCCGCTCGACGACGACGATCCCGGCGGCGGGGTGCCGGTGCTGCTCGGCGACGTGGTGGTGTGCCCGGCGGTCGCCGCCGACCAGGCGTCGACACACGCCGGCACGATCGACGACGAGCTGGCCCTGCTGGTGGTCCACGGCGTGCTGCACGTGCTCGGGCACGATCACGCCGAGCCGGCCGAAGCGGCCGCTCATGCGGGCGCGTGAAGTGGCGCTGCTCGAGGCCCACCACTGGGACGGCCCGGCGCCGGCCGGGTTCCGTCAGGAGCACACAGGACATGACCGATGAGAGCGCTCGAGTTCGGGATGCTGCTGGCGATCATCGTCATGCTGTTCTTCATCGGCTACCTGGCGATCGCCGAGACGGCGCTGAACCGCATCTCGCGGGTGAAGGCGCAGGCGATCGCCGACGCCCAGAAGACCAAGGCCTCGGCCGGCGTTGCTGCGCCTGGTCACCCATCCGGAGCGGTTCATCACCCCGCTGCTCGTCACGGTCACCGTGCTGCAGATGGGCCAGGCGTTCCTCACGACGTTGCTGGCCGACCGCTTGTTCGGCGCCAAGGGCGTTGCCGTGGGCTTCGTGCTGAACGTCGTCGTGTTCTTCGTGGTCGCCGAGGCGATGCCCAAGACGTGGGCGGTGCTCTCGGCGGAGCGGGCGGCGCTGCTCACCGCTCGCAGCACCGACTGGCTGGTGTCGTTCCCGCCGTTGCGCCTCATCAGCCGCGGGCTGATCGGGCTCACCAACGTGCTGCTGCCGGGCAAGGGATTGAAGGAGGGACCGTTCGTCAGCGAGAAGGAGCTGCTCGGCATCGTCGGCGCGGCCGCCGACGACGAGGTGATCGAGCACGAGGAACGCGAGCTGATCGAGAGCATCATCGAGTTCGGCGACACCGTGGCGCGCGAGGTGATGGTGCCGCGGCCCGACATGGTGATCATCGAGAACGCGGCGACGGTCACCGGTGCCCTCGACCTGGCGATCGCCCACGGGATCAGCCGTCTGCCGGTGCACGGCGCCGACGGCGACATCGTCGGCCTCGCCTACACCAAGGACCTGATCCGCGAGGAGCGTGAAGGCCGCGGCGAAACGCCCGCCCTCGACCTCGCCCGCCCGGTGCACTTCATCCCCGAGAACAAGCCGGTCAGCCGGCTGATGCGCGAGATGCAGGCCGGCAAGTTCCACCTCGCCATCGTCGCCGACGAGTACGGCGGCGTGGCCGGGCTGGTGACGCTGGAGGACTGCCTCGAGGAGCTGGTGGGCGAGATCGTCGACGAGTACGACGTCGAGTCCGACGACGTGCAGCGCCAGCCCGACGGCGACTACATCGTCGACGGCGGCACGCCGATCGACGAGGTGTCCGAGCTGCTCGGCCTGGCGCTGCCCGACGAGGAGTGGGACACCGTCGGCGGGTTCGTGTTCGGCACGCTCGAGCACGTCCCCGAGGTCGGCGAGTCGGTGGTCCACGACCACTGGCGCTTCACGGTGGTCGAGATCGACGGGCGGCGGGTGCGCTCGCTGCGCATCAGCAACGTGGCGGCCGAGGCCGAGACCGCGTCGTCGCCGGACGCCGGCGGGGCCAGCGCGGCCGACGCCGGCGTCGAGGCCGCGCACGACGTCGCCTCGCCCGGCTGACCGGACTACGTTCCGGCCCCATGCAGATCAGCCTCGACGGCAAGGTCGCGCTCGTCACCGGAGGCTCGCGCGGCATCGGCAAGGCGATCGCCGCGTCGTTCGTGGCATCGGGCGCCTCGGTGATGATCAGCTCGCGCAAGCCCGAGCGGCTGGCCGCGGCCGCCGAGGAGATCGGCGCGCTCGGTGGCCCGGGGAGCGTCGAGGTGTTCGCCGCCAACGGGGGTGACATCGACGCCGGCCGAGCGTGCGTGCAGGCGACGATCGAGCGCTTCGGTGGCCTCGACGTGCTGGTCAACAACGTCGGCACCAACCCGCACTTCGGCGCCACGCTCGACGTCGATCCGGCGCGGTACGACAAGACGTTCGAGGTCAACCTGCGCGGCCCGCTGTTCTGGACGAAGCACGCCTGGGAGCTGGCGTTCGTCGACACGCCGGGGGTGGTGGTCAACATCGCCTCGGTCGGCGGGCTGCGGGCCGAGTTCGGGCTCGGCGTCTACAACCTCACCAAGGCGGCGCTGATCCACCTCACCCGCCAGCTCGCCAACGAGCTCGGCCCGACCCGGGTGGTCGGCGTCGCCCCCGGGCTGGTGCAGACCGACTTCGCCGCCGTGCTCGTGGAGAACTACGGCGAGCGGATGGCGGCGCGCCTACCGACCCGCCGGCTGGGCGAGCCCGTCGACGTGGCCAACCTCGTCACGTTCCTCGCCAGCGACGCGGCCAGCTGGATCACCGGCGAGACCTTCGTGATCGACGGCGGCGCCGGCGTGATGGGCAACGCCTGACGTGCGCAACCGGAGGGCACCAGCTGGACCGTACGGTCCAGCTGGTGCCCTCCGGTCGGACCGCCGGGACCGTGTGACACCCCTTTCGTACCGTCAGGGGCATGAGCAGTGTCGTGGTGCCGTTCCCCACCGCCGGTCAGCGCGTCGACGCCAAGCCGGCGTGCGCCGAGCACGATCCGACATGGTGGTTCGAGGAGCGCCACGTCGGTCGGGCGCGACGCGTGTGCGCCGGGTGCGGGTACCGCAGTCGTTGCCTCGACCTCGCCTTGGTCAACGGCGAGCGCACCGGCGTGTGGGGTGGGCTCACCCCCGCCGAGCGTGAGCGCCTGCCCGACGCCGTCGTCCTCCCGTTGCGGCCGCGCCGCCACCGGGCCTCGTGATCGGGCGCGGTCGGGTCATGGCTTCGGGGCACCGTCGACGACCTGACGGCGCGGCTTGCCGAGCGCGGTGCGGGGGATCGCCGCCACCAGCTCCAGCCGGCGCGGTGCGCAGTAGGCCGGCAGCACCTCCTTCACGGCGCCGCGGAGATCCTCCAACGTCGGCGGACTGGAGGCGTCGGCGGGCACCACCACCGCCACGACCGCGTGTCCCCATTCGGCGTCGGGGGCCGCCGTCACCATCACGTCGGCCACCCCCGGGTGTCGTCGCAGGGCGCGCTCCACCGGCTCCGGCCACACGTTCTCGCCACCGGTGATGATCAGGTCGCCGCGGCGACCATGCACGACGAGGCGTCCGTCGTCCCGCCACGCACCGAGGTCGCCGGTGGGGAACCAGCCGTCGGGGTCGAGCGGCGAGGTGCCGTCGCGGTAGGCGCGCAGCAGCATCGGTCCGCGAAGGCGGATCTCGCCGTCGTCGGCGATGGCCACGTCGACGCCGTCGAGGGGCACCCCGTCGTACACCACGCCGCTGCCGGTCTCGGTGGCGCCATAGGTCACCACCACGTTGTCCGGCCGGTCGGGCGGGGCCGCGGCCCCGCCGAGCACGATCCACCGGAACCCGGCGGCGTCGACGCGGGCGAGGGCGGTGGCCACGAGTGACGACGAGCGTCGCCCCGGCCGCCGCGGCGTCGGCCACGGCGTCGGCGTCGAACCCCGGGAGCACGGTCAGGGTGGTGCCGGTGGTGAGGGCGCGGGTCACCACGGAGAGCCCGCCGACGTGGGCGAGCGGCAGGCAGGCGAGCCAGTGGTCGTCAGCGCCGACGCCGAGTCGACTGCTCGTCGCCAGCGCCGATGCCCGCACCGCGTCGTGGGTGAGCACGACGCCCTTGGGGTCGCCGGTCGATCCGCTCGTGGCGACGACGAGTGCGTCGCCGTCTTCGACCGGTCGCCCGCCGGCGAGACGGTGCTCGCTCGCCGTCCGGTCCGATCAGCGCCGACGGCGCGATGGCCGTCAGCAGGCGGTCACGGGCTGGGGCGGGGAGCCGCCGATCGACGGGAAACGCGGCGTCGCCGCGGTCCCACACCCGGCGCAGCGCGTCGACGAACGCCGGCCCGCCCGGCAGGTCGAGGGCCACGAGTTGTCGGCCGGCGCTCACGGCGCCCATGATGGCGTGCTTGAACCGCTGGATCCTCGGCGCACGGCCGCGCACGCTGCCGGCGGCGGTCGTGCCGGTCGCCGTCGGTGCCGGGGCGGCGGCGGGCAACGGCCCGCTGCGCTGGTGGGCGGTGGCGCTGGCGCTGGTCGTCAGCCTGGCCCTGCAGGTCGGCGTGAACTACGCCAACGACTACTCCGACGGGGTGCGCGGCACCGACGACGCCCGGGTCGGGCCGTTCCGGCTGGTGGCCTCGGGCGCCGCCGCGCCGGGAGCCGTGAAGCGGGCGGCGATGGCGTCGTTCGCCGTGGCCGCGGCCGGCGGCCTGGTGCTGGCGGCGACGACGTCGTGGTGGTTGCTCGCCGTCGGGGTGGCGAGCATCGCCGCCGCGTGGGGGTACACCGGCGGGCCGCGGCCCTACGGCTACCTCGGGCTCGGCGAGGTGTTCGTGTTCACGTTCTTCGGGCTGGTTGCCACGGTCGGCACCACCTACGTCGCCGTCGAGACGATCACGGCGCTGAGCGTGGTGATGGGGTGCGCGGTCGGGGCGGTGGCCTGCGCGCTGCTGGTGGTGAACAACCTGCGCGACATCCCCACCGACGCCGTCGCCGGCAAGCGCACCCTCGCCGTGCGCCTCGGCGACGCCGCGACGCGGTGGCTGTACGTCGCCTTCCTCGCCGCCGCGTTCGTGCTCGTGGTGGTGGCGGCGATCGTGTGGCGGCCGGCGGCGCTGCTCGGCCTCGGCGCGCTGCCGTTCGCCGTGCCGCCGGTGCGCGCCGTGCGCGGCGGCGCCGCCGGACGCGACCTCATCCCGGTGCTCGGTGCCACCGGCCGTCTGCAACTGGCCTTCGGCATCCTGACCACCATCGGCCTCGCCCTCGGCGCCTGACCCCAGCCGGATCAGATTTCCACAAGCAAAATCGAGCAGCGCTGCTCGATTTCGCGACCCAGAATCCTCAGACCGAGTCGTCGAGGAAGCGGCGCAGGATCGCCGTCACCTCGTCGGGCCGTTCGAGGTGCACGGCGTGCCCGGCGCCGGCGACGACGTCGAGCCGAGACCCGGCGATCGCCTCGTGCATCGACTCGGCGATGGCGACGAACTTGGCGTCGTCGGCTCCGGCGACGATCTGCACCGGCCGGTCGAGCTCGCCGAGGCGGTCCCACAGCGGCCGCTGGGCGCCGGTGCCGGCGAGGCGCAGGCTCGAGGCCAGGCCGTCGACGGTGTTGGCCTTGCGGTCGGCGATCGCGGCCGGGTCGGCGGGGACCCCGGCGAACATCGGCAACGCCAGCCAGCGGTCGACGAAGGCGTCGACCCCGATCTCCTCGAGGGTGCGTGCCCGCTGCTCGTCCTCGTCCCGGCGCCGGGCGCGCTCGGCCGAGTCGACGATGCCGGGGGTGGCGCTCACCAGCACGAGGGCCTCGACCACGTCGGGGTGGTCGAGGGCGACGTGCAGGGCGAAGCGTCCGCCCATCGAGTAGCCGATCCACACCGCCCGGCCGGCGGCTTCGGCGAGGGCGGCGGCACCATCGACGAGGTCGAGGCGCCGGTCCGCCCACGACCCGTGGCCGGGCGCGTCGAGCGTCAGCACGTCGCAGTCGGCGCGGAACGCCGATGCGACCGGCTCCCACGAGCGGGCGGTCTGGGTGAAGCCGTGGACGAACGCCAGGCGCCGCTTCATCAGGGGGCGTCGCCGGCCAGCGCGGCGGCGGCGCGCCGCAGCACGGCGGCGAACGTTTCGGCGTCCTGCGCCCCGGGGATCGACCACGTCGACGCCAGCACGTACGTGGGCACGGCGGTGATGCCGAGATCGGCGGCCCGCTGCAGGCCGACGGCGAGCGACTCGACGCCCTCGTCTCCAGCGAGGCGGCGGCGTGCCACGTCGGCGTCGAGACCGACGTCGGCGGCGCACCCGGCGAGCACCTCGAGGTCGCCGATGTCGGCACCCTCGGTGAAGTACGCCGCCATCAGCCGCTCCTTCAGCGCCGCCTGCGGGACCGCGCCGTGGTCGCGCAGCGTCCACCACAACATCCGGTGGGCGTCGGCGGTGTTGGCCCGCCGGGCCCGGTCGAGGCGGAACTCCAGTCCCTCGTCGGCGGCGATCCGGGTGACGTGTTCGATCATCGCCCTCGCCCGCTCGACGCCGCCGAACTTGCGGGCGTAGGCGTCGACCACCGGCTCGGATCGCCCGAACGGCGCCGTCGGGTCGAGCTGGAAGGGTCGGTACACGACGTCGATGGCGACGCCGAAGGCCGGGTCGTCGGCGAGCGTGGTGAGGGCCCGTTCCAGCCGCCGCTTGCCGATGTAGCACCACGGGCAGACGATGTCGGACCACACCTCGATCATCAGGTGCTCGGTGCCGAGACCCGCCGTGGCGTCGCCAGCGCTGCCGTCACCCGCCATGGCGCCACCCTAGGGCCGTATCGTCCGGGGGCGATGACTCCGAGCGAGCCCGCCGCCACGGTGCAGGCGACGTACTGCGCCACGCTGGTCGACGAATGGGTCCGCCGTGGCGTCGCCCACGCCGTCGTGGCGCCCGGCTCGCGCAGCACCCCGATGGCGCTGGCGATCGCCGCTCGCGACGACCTGGCGGTGCACGTGGTCCACGACGAGCGGGCGGCGGCGTTCGTCGCCCTCGGCCTCGGTCTCACCGGTCGCCCGGCGCTGCTGCTGTGCACCAGCGGGACCGCGGCGGTGAACTTCCACCCCGCGGTCGTCGAGGCCGGTCTGTCCGATGTGCCGATGCTCGTGCTCACCGCCGACCGGCCGCCCGAGCTGATCGGTGTCGGCGCCCCCCAGGCCATCGACCAGGCCCACCTGTTCGGCGGCTCGGTGCGGTGGTTCCACGACCCTGGCGTCCCCGCGGCCGCCGAGCAGGGCTCGTGGCGCGCCCTCGCCGCCCGCAGCCTGGCGGCCGCGGCGAGCGGCCCGGTGCACCTGAACCTGCCGTTCCGCGACCCGCTGCTCGGACCGGTCGGTGCGCTCCCAGCGGCGGCGGTGGACGGCGTGCCGAACATCGATGCGGCGCCCCGCCCGGCCGAGGACGCCGACGACGCCGGTGCGGCGGCGCTGCTGCGTGGGCGCGGCATCATCGTCGCCGGCGGGCGCAGCGGCATCACCGCCGAGGCCGTCGCCGAGCTCGCCGCCCGATCCGGGTGGCCGGTGCTCGCCGACCCGACGTCGGGGTGTCGATCGATCGCCGGCGCCGTCGCGGCGTTCGACGTGGTGCTGCGCGACACCGCCTTCGCCGCCACGCATCGCCCGGACGTGGTCGTCCGCGTGGGACGCCCGCCGGCGTCGAAGGTGCTCAGCCAGTGGATCGTCGCCAGCGGCGCGCCCGTCGTGCAGGTCGGCGGACCCGGCACGATCGACCCCGACGGCAACGTCGTCCGTCGCCTCGACGCACTGCCGACCGCAGCCGTGGCCCCGGCGGGCGACGACTGGCTGGACGACTGGGTCGAGGCCGGCGTCGCCGCCGAGTCGCACATCGAGCAGGTGCTGGCACAGCAGCCGGCGCTCACCGAGCCGGCCGTGGCCCGCACGATCGCAACGGTGCTACCGCCCGATGCCGAGCTCGTGGTCGCCTCGTCGATGCCGGTGCGCGACCTCGAGTGGTACGGCGGCCCCGCCGCCCGGGCCCACGCCAACCGCGGCGCCAACGGGATCGACGGCACGATGTCGACGGCGCTCGGCCTGGCCCTGTCGGGGCGGACCGTGGTGGTGCTGCTCGGCGACATCGCCTTCGTGCACGATGCGGGAGCGCTCACGGCCCTGCGCCGCCGCGGCGTCGACCTGCGGGTGGTGGTGGTCGACAACGACGGCGGCGGCATCTTCTCGTTCCTCCCGCAGGCGACGGCCCTCGACCCGGCGCGCTTCGAGCAGCTGTTCGGCACCCCGCACGGCACCGACCTCGTGGCCCTCGCCGCCGCCCACGGCCTCGATGCCGCGACGGTGACGACGGCGGCCGAGCTGATCGCCCGCGTCGGGCGCCGCGGACCCCACGTGACGCGCGTCGCCACCGATCGGGCGGCGAACGTCGCCGTGCACGCCGCCGTCAACGCGTGGCGAGCCGACTAGGGGCGAACCAGCGCCGACAGCATCGCCTGGAACTTCGCCTGCGTCTCGGCGAGCTCGGCCAGCGGGTCGCTGTCGGCGACGATGCCACCGCCGGCGTGGAGGCGGGCGACGGTGCGGTCGTCGGAGAGCTGGGCGCAGCGGATCGCCACGGCCCAGGTTCCGTTGCCGGCCGCGTCGACCCAGCCGACCGCACCGCCGTAGCGGTCGCGGGCGACGCCCTCGACCTCGGCGATGAGCGCCAGCGCCTCGGCCCCGGGGTGGCCGCCGAGCGCGGGCGTGGGCGTGAGCGCGCGCACGAGCGTCACCACGTTCGGCACCGGCACCGAGAGCCGGCCCTCGATGCGCGTCCCGAGGTGCTGCACGTTGGCGACCCGGACGATCCCGGGCTCGGGCTCCCAGTCGAGGTAGCTGCACCACGGCAGCAGCGTGTCGTGCACCATGTCGATCACGGCCCGGTGCTCCACCTGGTTCTTGGTGCTGGCGACGAGTTCGGCGGCGATCTCGTCGTCGCGCTCGGGATCACCGGCACGCGGCGCGGTGCCGGCCAGCGGGTACGACGTGACGGTGCGCCCGTCGACGCCCACCAACAGCTCCGGCGAGGCGCCGACGAAGCCGTCGATGGCGAAGCGATAGCTCGAGCCGAACGCGGCCTTCAGGCGGTGCAACACGCCGTGGCGGTCGATCGGGTGCCCGGCGACCACGCGGATCTCGCGGGCGATCACCGCCTTGACGATCCGTCCGGCGCGGGCCGCATCACGTGCCGCGACGACGGCGTCGAGGTACCGCTCGACGGGCGTGACCGGCTCGATCGTGTAGGAGTCGGCCGTCGCCAGCGGCGCCGACGGCGGCGCCAGTGCCTCGACGCCGTCGTCGATGCTGGTGACCCAGCACGAGCCGTCGGCGCCCTTGCCGACGACGACCGCGGGCACCACGGCCTCGCCGGCGCCGCCCGGGGCGAACGGCACCCATCCGAGGGCGACCGGGCCGACACCGGAGCGAGCACCGTCGAAGCCGGTCTCGTCGACGTGGTCGATCGCTCCGAGCACCGCCGGCACGTCGTCGACCGCGACCCGGGCCGCGACCCCGCGCCCGGCGAACCCGACCCCGTCCCGGACGAACAGGAACCCGTCGCCGCGCGCCACGTCGTTGAGGTCGAGGGCGCGGGTGGCGTCGTCGGCGCGCCGAGTGACGGCCCGCATCAGGCCGGTCCGGGAGGAGCGCCGCGCGTGCCGGTGAGCAGCTGGGCCACGCCGAGCGTGAACACCCGGTGGGTCGCGTCGCCGAACCCGGCGCGACGCAGCTGCACGACCATCTCGTCCGACGGCGGCAGGTAGGCGACGCTGCGTGGCAGGTAGCGGTACGCCGCCGGATCGGACAGCCACCCGCCGACGCGAGGCACGATGCGTCCGAAGTAGATGCCGTGACCGAGGCGCACCAGCCGGTTGCGGGGCACGCCGACGTCGAGCAGTGCGATGCGACCCCCGGGGCGCACCACGCGGGCGAGCTCGGCGAAGAACGCCGGCAGCTCGACGAGGTTGCGCAGGGCGAAGCCGCACGTGACGCCGTCGACGGTGCCGTCGGCCATCGGCAGGCGCAGCACGTCGGCCTGGACGCGCGGCGCGCCGCTGCGATCGGCGCGCAGCATGCCGAGGGACAGGTCGATCGAGATGGGCTGCAGGCCGGCGGCGGCGAGGTCGACGCACAGGTCGCCGGTGCCGCTGGCCAGGTCGAGCACGCGGCTGCCGGCGGGGAGGGCAAGGGCTTCGACCGTCCGCCGCCGCCAGCGCACGTCGAGGCGGAACGTCATCACCCGGTTGACGAGGTCGTAGCGCGGGGCGATGGCGTCGAACATCTCGCGCACCGCACGGACCTTCTCGTCGCCCTCGGGCAACGTGTCGCGGTTCCAGCTCACGGTGCTCGGCGGGGCAGGCGTGGTCGGCACGGCGCCAATCTAGGGGTGGCCGGGGAAGGCCGTTACGGTGACCCACATGATCTTCGGAGCGTTCATGCCGCAGGGTTGGAAGATGGAGTTGGCCGCGATCGAGGGGGCGGCAGCGAAGTGGGACAAGGCGGTGGAGATCGCCACCCTCGCCGAGCAACTGGGCTACGACTCGATCTGGGTCTACGACCACCTGCACAACGTGCCCCGACCGGCACACGAGGCGGTGTTCGAGTGCTGGACGACGATGGCGGCGATCAGCCAGCGCACGTCGACGATCCGCCTCGGCCAGATGGTCGGCTGCAACAGCTACCGCAACCCGGGGCTGCTGGCGAAGATCACGGCGACGGTCGACGTGATCTCCGGTGGCCGCCTCGACTGGGGCATCGGCGCCGGCTGGTACGAGAACGAGTACCGCAGCTACGGCTACGACTTCCCGAAGCCGTCCGACCGCCTGCACATGCTGGAGGAGGCGGTGCAGATCGTCACGAGCATGTGGACCCAACCGGAGACCACGTTCCGCGGTGCCCACTACGAGATCGTGCGCGCCCAGTGCGACCCCAAGCCGCTGCAGCAACCGCGTCCACCGGTCTGGATCGGCGGCGGCGGCGAGCAGGTGACCTTGCGCATCGTGGCCAAGCACGCCGACTACTCCAACTTCGGCGGCGACCTCGAGCAGTGGGCGCACAAGCGTGACGTGCTGCGCCGTCACTGCGACGCCGTCGGGCGCGACTCGGACGAGATCCGCATGACGTGGTCGCCCGAGGTCTTCATCCGTTCGACCGAGGCCGAGGTCGAGGCCGGCGGCACGCGCAGCCTGTGGGGAGAGGCGCTGGCATCGTGGCGCGCCGGCAACCTGGTCGGCACCCCCGAGCAGGTGTGCGAGAAGCTCCGGGCCTACGCCGACCTCGGCGTCGCCGGCGTGATCCCGTGGTGTTCCGACTACCCGGACACCGAGACGCTGACCCGGCTCGCCAACGAGGTGATGCCCAACTTCCGCTGAGCGTTTCGACCAGCTACGCATACAGGCGGAACAGCACCTCGGCGACGCAGGAGGGCTTGGCGGCGCCCTCGACCTCGAACACGTACGACATCTTCGCCTGCACGCCGCCGTCGATGTCGGTCACCTCGAGCACCTGGACCCCGAGGCGCAGGCGGGAGCCGACCGGCACGGGCGCCGGGAAGCGCAGCTTGTCGATGCCGTAGTTGACGCCCATCGCGACGCCCTCGACCCGCCACGTCTGATCGCCGAGCATCGGTCCCAGTGACAGCGTGAGGTAGCCGTGGGCGATCGGACCACCGAAGGGGCCGGCCTTCGCCCGCTCGACGTCGACGTGGATCCACTGGTGGTCACCGGTCGCGTCGGCGAACGCGTCGACCCGCTCCTGCGTGATCTCGAGGTAGTCGCTGTAGCCGAGGTGCTCGCCGACGAGCGTGCGCAGCTCGTCGAGGCCGGTGATCAGGCGGGGCGTCGACATGGTCGTTCACTCTGCCACACCTGCTACGCATGGGATCGATGGCCCCGAACGACGCCGATGACGATCGGCACGAGGATCCCGATCCGGCCGACGAATTCCGCTGCGCGTTCGTCACCTTGGTCGGACGTCCCAACGTGGGCAAGTCGTCGCTGGTCAACGCCATCTGCGGCGCCAAGGTGTCGATCGTGTCGGACAAGCCCCAGACCACCCGCCACCGGGTGCGCGGCATCTACAACGAGCCGGGCGCTCAGCTCGTGTTCGTCGACACGCCGGGCCTGCACAAGCCGGTCACGGCCCTCGGTGCCAGGGTCAACGCCACCGCCATCGACTCGGTGAAGGAGGCCGACGTCACCGTTGACGTCGTGTGCCTGGTGGTCGACGCCACCGCTCCGCTCGGTGCCGGCGACCGGTGGGTGGCGGACCACGTCGACCTGCCCCGAGCCGTGGTCGTGGTCAACAAGGTCGACCGCGCCCGTCCCACCGTGGTGCTCGCCCAGCTCGCCGCCGCCGGCGAGCTCGGTGCCGAGGCCTACTTCGCCGTGTCGGCGCAGCGCGGGGACGGACTCGAGGCGTTGGTTCGCCATCTCGTCGGCCGCGCACCGGTCGGTCCGGCGATGTTCCCGCTCGACGTCGTCCGCGACGTGCCGCCGGAGCAGTGGGTGGCCGAGCTCGTCCGCGAGCAGCTGCTCGCCGTGACTCGCGACGAGCTGCCGTACTCGATCGCCACGCGTGTCAGCGAGTGGGAGGGGTCGCACGTCACGGTGGAGATCCTGGTCGAGCGCGAGAGCCAGAAGGGCATGGTGATCGGCAAGGGTGGGCGCATCCTCAAGCAGGCGGGCGAACGGGCGCGGGCGCAGCTGCCCGAGGGCACGTACCTCGAGCTGCGGGTGAAGGTCGACAAGGACTGGCAGCAGCGCCCGGACCGGGTCGAGCGCCTGGGCTACTGACCGGTCTAGGGGTTGGCGAGCATCGACTCGTAGTCGGCGCGCGTGACCGGCTCGCCCGGTTCGAGCACGATGTTGTTCGGGCGGGGGACGCGTCGCGGCTGGCCGTCGCTCTCGAAGGCGACGGCGGTGTAGCCCGGATCGCCGGTGAGCGTCAGCACGATCTGGGCGACGAGCAGCAGCTGCTCGGACGGCTCCATCGCGTCGAACTGGCTGTCCTCGAGGTCGACCGTCACCTGGGAGACCCCGATCAGGACCCGGTCGATCAGGTCCGGTGTCACCGCGGTGCGCACCCCCGTGGCCAGTTCGGCAGGCGTCAGGCCGTCCTCGAGGGTCTGCAGCTGGCGGCGCAGGCGGCTGCCGGCCGGCACGTCGACCGTGAGCGGTATCAGCTCCGACCCCTCGACGAAGTAGGCCGTGAACGGCTCGGGCGGCGCGGTGGTGGTGGTGACGGGCACGGTGGTGGTCGTCACCTGCAGCGGGGTCACCGCGGCCGAGGCCGGCGTGCCGGGGATCGACTCGGTCGCCGCCACCGGCTCGCTCGTGGCCTCGGCAACGGTGGTCGAGGGGACCGCGCGCGCCAGCTCGACCGGGCTGATCTCCTCGACGTGCGACGTGGTGCCGACGCCGCAGGCTCCGAGCCCGACCACCAGGACGACGGCACCGACGACGACAGCGGCCCACGCCCGCGTCGGGCGGGTCACGAGGCGTCCCCGGTGTCGTCGGGGACGATGGGGGTCGGCTCGGGAAGACGGACCACGAACCGGGCCCCGCCCCCGGGGCGCTCCTCGACCCACGTCGAACCGCCGAGCAGGTTGGTGTGCTCCGACACGAGCGCGAGGCCGAGCCCGGTGCCCACCCGGTGCAACGACGTGGCCCCACGGGCGAAGCGCTCGAACACGTGCTCGCGCTCGCTCTCGTCGACCCCGGGACCGGCGTCCTCGACGGCGATGTCGACCGACCCGGGCACCGTCGTCCCGATGGTGATGCGCACCGGTCCATCGGCGTGGACCTCGGCGTTCTGCAACAGGTTGGCGAGGATGCGCTCGAACCGTAAGCGATCGACCGCGATGAGCGTGGTCGTCCCTTCGTCGACCACGACGGGGAGCTCGGCGAACCCGTAGCGCCCGGCGATCTTGCGGCACAGCCGCGCCACGTCGACCGTCTCGAGGTGCACGTCGGCCGCCCCGGCGTCGATGCGCGACAGTTCGAGCAGGGCGAGCACCATCGCGTCGAAGCGCTTGACCTGGCTCACCACCACGTCGACGGCCGGGCGGGTGCGCTCGGCGATGTCGTCGCGACGGCCTTCGAGCACCTCGGTCGCCGCCGACAGCGCGGTGATCGGCGAGCGCAGCTCGTGGCTGACGTCGGATGCGAACCGCGCCTCGCGCTCGATGCGGCCCTCGACGGCGTCGGCCATGTCGTTGAACGAGTGGACCAGCGGCTCGAGGTCCGGGTCGCGCTCGTCACGCACGCGCGACGAGAGGTCACCGGCGGCGATCTCGCCGGCCGCCGTGGTCACCCGGCGCAGCGGGCGGAGCAGGCGGCGACTGGTCCACACGCCGACCGAGCCGGCGAGGAGCACGGTGACCACCGAGCCGATCGACAGCGCCAGCAGGAACTGGCGCAGCGTGCGTTCGGTCGACGCCAGCGAGAACGCCTCGAAGTAGTCGCCGTTCACCGCCGGCAGGGCGATGCCGACCCCGAGGTAGAGCTGGCTGCCGAAGCGGAAGCGCTGGATGCCCGAGCCGCCGTTGGCCACGGCGTCGGCCAGCGCGCCCGGGAAGGCGTCGGCGGCGTCGGCGTCGGCCGTGAACGTGGTGCCCCCGGCGTGGGCGAGGTTGAACCCGTCGGGCTCGGGCCGAACGATGTCTTGGAACTTCTGGTCCTCGGTGAACCCTCCGGCTCGCAGCTGCTCGAACACCTTGCGGGCGTTGGACACGGCCAGCGACTCGGCGGCGCTCGTGCGCTGGTCGAGCAGCGAGGAGCGGGCGAGGGTGTAGGTGACGGTCGACAGCGAGACCGTGGCCACCAGGGCGAGCAGGGCGAAGAACACCGAGACCTTGGTGCGCAGGCGGAGCCGCGGCAGGCGCGCCAGCGCGGCCAGTGGCACGGTCACAGGGTGCACCCGTGGGGTGCAAGCGATGAGCGCCAGCGAGCGAGCGGCCAGCCTCGGCCTGCGTGGCCGGGGAACGCCATGACGTCACCGGCCCAGTGTGGCAGTGGCCTGGCACAATGGACGCGCCATGTACTCGCTGCTGTTCATCGAGGACGACGACCAGATCCGTCTGGCCCTGTCGCTCGCGCTCGAGGACGAGGGCTACACGGTGCACCAGGCGGCCAACGGCACCGAAGGCCTGGCGGCGTTCGCCGCCGGCTCGTTCGACCTCGTGCTGCTCGACCTGCGTCTGCCCGACCGGCAGGGGTTCGAGGTGTGCCGGGAGATCCGCGCCGCGAGCATCGTGCCGATCATCATCGTCACGGCGCAGACCGACACCCACGACATGGTGGCGGGCCTCGAGGCCGGCGCCGACGACTACGTCACCAAGCCGGTGGTGGCGAAGGAGCTGGCGGCCCGCATCCGCGCCCTGCTCCGGCGGGTGCAGCTGCAGGAGACCTCGCAGGCGCGGGCCACCCAGTTCGGCGACATCGAGCTGCGCCGCGACCAGGGGATCGTCCTCAAGCAGGGCGAGGTGCTCAGCCTCACCAAGACCGAGTTCCGCCTGCTCTGCGAGTTCGCCGACCACGCCGGCGCCGTGCTCTCCCGCGACCACCTGCTGGAACGGGTGTGGGGCTACGACTACCTCGGCGACTCCCGCCTCGTCGACGCCCACGTCCGCCGGCTGCGGGTGAAGGTCGAGGACCAGCCCGACGATCCGACGCACATCGTGACGGTGCGCGGGCTGGGCTACCGCCTCGTGGCGTAGCCGCGGGAACCGCTCACACCGTCGCCAACGTGGACACCGGCGCGTCCACCGGTGGTGGCGCGGCCTCGGCCAGACGCACGAAGACGTGGTCACCGCGCTCGAGGCCGAGCAGGCGGGAATCGGCGCGCGTGAGGAACACCTGCACCGCCTCGCCGGCGACGTCGAGCTCGGCACGCACCTCGAAGCCGATCCTGGTCAGCCGGCGCACGACTCCCGGTCGCCCGCCGGGCGAGGGCGAACGCTCGAGGACGAGGTCGTGCGGGCGCACGAGCCGCCCGTCGAGGCGGGTGACCGGTCCGAGGAACTCCATCACGAAGTCGCTCGACGGCTCGTCGTAGAGCTCGTCGGGGGTGCCCACCTGCTCGACCCGCCCGTCGTTGATCACCACGATCTCGTCGGCGACCTCGAGTGCCTCCTCCTGGTCGTGGGTGACGAACACGGTCGTCACGTGCACCTCGGCGTGCAGCCGGCGCAGCCACTCGCGCAGCTCACGTCGGACCTTGGCGTCGAGGGCGCCGAAGGGCTCGTCGAGCAGCAGCACCTTGGGCTCGATGGCGAGCGCCCGGGCCAGTGCCATGCGCTGACGCTGTCCGCCCGACAGCTGCGACGGCAGCCGGTCGGCGAACTGCTCGAGGTGCACCAGCTCGAGCAGCTCGTTCACCTTGGCGCGGATCTCGGCCTTGGGGCGGTGGCGGATCTCGAGGCCGAAGGCGACGTTGCGGGCGACGGACAGGTGCTTGAACGCGGCGTAGTGCTGGAACACGAACCCGACGCCGCGCTTCTGCGGGGCGAGACGGGTGGCGTCGACACCCTCGATCTCGACGGTGCCGCCGTCGGCGTCCTCGAGGCCGGCGACGATCCGCAGCAGGGTCGACTTGCCGCCGCCGCTCGGGCCGAGCAGCGCCGTCAGCCGGCCGGTCGGGATGCTCACCGACACGTCGTCGAGGGCGGTGAAGTCGCCGAAGCGCTTTGTGACGTGACGGACCTCGATGCTCACGAGCTCCTCCTCGAGACGGGTTGGGACGTGTCGGGTCGGAGGAACGACACGATCACGATGCACACGACCGACACCGCGGCGAGCACGAACGACACCGCGTACGCGCTCGGTCGCTGGAAGTCCTCGTAGCGCTGGTTGACGAGCAGCGTCGCCGTCTGCGTGCGTCGCTCGATGTTGCCCGACACGACCCGCACGGCGCCGAACTCGCCGAGCGAGCGGGCGAGGCTGAGCACGACGCCGTACACGAGGGCCCAGCGGATCGTCGGCAGGGTGATCCGCCGGAACGTCTGGACGGCGTTGGCGCCGAGGCTGCGCCCGGCCTGCTCCTGGTCGATGCCCACCTCCTCGAGCACCGGCACCACCTCGCGGATCACCAGCGGCAGCGACACGAACGCGGTGGCGAGGATGATGCCCGGGGTGGCGAAGATCACGCGGAAGCCGTGATCCTCGAGGGTCGTGCCCAGCCACCCGTCACGACCGCCGTAGACGAGCAGGAGCGACAGACCCACGACCACGGGGGAGATCGCCAGCGGCACGTCGATCAGGGCGCTGAGCGCCCGCTTGCCCGGGAAGCGGTAGCGCACCAGCAACAGCGAGATGCCGACGCCGAACACGGTGTTGACCACCACGGCCGTGGCCGACACCACCAGGGTGAGGCGCAGCGCGGCCAGCACCGACGGATCGGCGAACGCGTCGGTGAGCGCGGTCAGGCCGTGGGCGAACGTGGTGCGCACCACCAACGCCACCGGCCAGGCCACCAGCAGCACGAGGTAGGCGATCACGATCACTCGCATCGCCAGCCGGCTAGCCACGACGAGCGACCTTTCGCTGGATCACGTCGAGGGTGACGATGACGGTGAGGGCGACCACCAACAGGATCGTCGCCACGGCCGCCGCCGAGGCCATGTTCCCGTTCTCGATGTAGCTGAGCATGCGCACCGACGTCACCTCGGTCTGCATCGGCCGGTTGCCCGAGAGCAGCACGAGCGTGCCGTACTCGCTGATCGCCCTGGCGAACGACAGCGCCGCGCCAGCGGCGATCGCCGGGAGGAGGGCGGGCAGCACGACGCGCCGGAACACCGTGAACGAGCCGGCGCCGAGCGACATCGCGGCCTGCTCGGCCTCGGGGTCGAGCTCGGCGAGCACCGGCTGCACGGTGCGCACGACGAACGGCAGGGTGACGAAGGCGAAGGCGAGGAAGATCGCCGGGCGGGTGTTGGCGAGATCGAGGTGCAGCGGGCTCTGCGGCCCGTAGAGCGACAGCAGCACCAGCCCGGCGACGATCGTGGGCAGGGCGAACGGGATGTCGATCAGCACCTCGAGCGCCCGCTTGCCGGCGAAGTGGTCGCGCACGAGCACCCAGGCGATCAGCGTGCCCATCACCACGTTGAGGGCGGTGACGGCCAGCGCCTGGGTGATCGTGAGCCGGAGGGCAGCGAACGTCTGCGGGTTGGTGATCGTGTCCCAGAACTCGGACCATCCCGCGCTCGACGTCTCGACGACGACGGCGCACAGCGGGATGAGCACGAGCAGGCTGAACCACATCACCGCCACGCCGAGCCCGAGGCCCGACGTCTTCGACAGCCGCAGCGCTTGCGTGTTCAGGCGCCGGCCTCCTGGAGGAGCTTGGTCACCACGCCGGTGTCCTCCTGGAAGAACTTCTCGTTGGCCGCGCTCCAACCACCGAAGTCGTCGTCGATCGTGAGCAGCGTCGTCGGCTGCGGGAACGGATCGGCCGGGTCGTTGGCGCCCTCGACGTCGGTGACCGCCGTGCCGTCGATCGGGCGGAAGCCGACGCTGGCGAACGCCGCCTGGCCCTCGGGGCTGAGCACGAAGTCGAGGTACGCCTGGGCGTGGGGATCGGCGTCGATCGTGACCGCGCCCGGGTTCTCGATGAGCAACGTCGTGTCGGGGACGATGTAGTCGAACGACTCGCCCTGCTGGCGGGCGAGGATCGCCTCGTTCTCGTAGGAGATCAGGACGTCGCCGACCCCACCGAGGAAGGCGGTCGTCGCGTCGCGGCCGCTGCCGGGAAACGTGTCGACGTTGCCGATCACCTTGGCCAGGTAGTCGGTGGCCTCCTGCTCCGATCCGCCGGCCGCGATCACGCTGCCGTAGGCGGCGAGGATGTTCCAGCGCGCCGAACCCGACGAGCCGGGGTTGGGCGTGACGATGCTGACGTCGTCGCGGGCGAGGTCGGCCCACCCGGTGATGCCCTTCGGGTTGCCCTCGCGCACGACGAGCACGACGACCGAGTCGGTGACGATGCCGTGGTTGGGACCGGCGTTCCAGTCCGGGGCGACGAGGCCGGCGTCGACGAGGCGCGTCACGTCGGGCTCGAGCGAGAAGTGGACGTAGTCGGCGTGGAGCCCGCCGGCCACGGCGCGGCTCTGGTCGCCCGACGCGCCGTAGGAGGTCTCCCAGGTGACGTTGGCGCCGGCGGGGGTCTCGGCGAACAGCGCCTGGGCGGCGTCGTTGCCGGCCTTGGGCACGGCGAAGCCGACGAGGGAGAGCGTCACCGGCTCGTCGGAGAGCGGGGCGGACGCCTGCACGGACGCTGCGCCGCCGAGGGCGGCGACGGCCGCCACGGACGCGAGCGCGAGGGCGAGGGTTCGGGTCGAGGGGGAACGCATGGTCGGGAGCACACCTGTCGGTCGGGGGGAATTGTTGACTGGCGTGGTCGACATTAGCGGGCGCGCGCACAATTGTCGACTGAACGAGTCGGGAATTGGCTCCGACGCCGCGCCTTTCCCCGTTCTGAAGAGCGAGATGCACCGAAACGGTGCATCTGGCTCCGGAGAACGCCGTGACACCGATCCGCGACGATGCGACCGCCGACATCCCTCCGACCGCGACCGAGGGGAGGGATTCACGATGACCATCGACGAGGCGGCGCTGGCCGCCGAACTGCTCGCCCGCCACGGGGTCACCACGACGACCCGCCTGGCCGCGATCGGCATCGGGCGACGGGCCGTCGACCGTCTGAAGCGATCGGGACGTCTGCGCTCCGTCGGACAGGGTGTCGTCGCCAGCACCAGCTGGCCACCGACGCTGGAGCACCGAATGGCGGTCGCCTGCGCAGCGTCCGGCGGCGTGGTCCGGTTCCCGACGGCGGGGCTGGTCTGGGGGTTCCGGAAGACGCCACGAACCGGCGATGTGCACATCGTGATCGCCGACAGCAGGCGCATCGATCCGCTGGCGTGCACGGTCATCCATCGCAGCTGCGCGTCCAGGAGGTCGACGTCGTGCGCCGCGACGACGGCATCGCCGTCACGTCACCGCCTCGCACCGCCTTCGACGCGGCGTGGGACCTCAGCCGCGACGATCTCGAGTCGTTGATCGAGCAGGGCATCCAGCGGCAGATGTTCACCATCCCGACGATGTGGGCCGTCGCCCGCCGGCTGCGCGAGCACGGCCGGCCAGGCAGCGCCCGCCTCGGCGAGGTGCTGACCGGTCGTGAGGTGTGGCGCAAGCCGGTCGACTCGGACTACGAGCTCAGGCTCGAGCGGGCCATGCGCCGGCGCGGGTTCCCGCCGCTCGAGCGTCAATGCCGCATCGAGCTCGCCAACGGCAAGGTCATCCACGCCGATCTCGGACTCCCCGAGCACGGGTTCTTCGTCGAGGTCGACCACCTCACGTGGCACGGCGGTCGGATGGCCGCCGACTACGACAGCCGCCGCGACCTGCAGGTCGCCGCGCTCGGTCTGCACGTCGAACGGGTCACCGACACCTCGATCGACCGTCACCTGACCGAGACCGTCGAGGCGCTGTGGGCGATCTGGCAGATCGTTCTCCGGAGTCAGATGCACCGTTTCGGTGCATCTCGCTCTTCAGAACGGGGAATCGGCTAGACGTCGAAGTGGACGCCCTGGGCGAGGGGGAGGTCGCGGGAGTAGTTGACCGTGTTGGTGGCGCGGCGCATGTAGGCCTTCCACGCGTCGGAGCCGGACTCGCGCCCGCCGCCGGTCTCCTTCTCGCCGCCGAACGCCCCGCCGATCTCGGCGCCGGACGGGCCGATGTTGACGTTGGCGATGCCGCAGTCGGACCCGTCGGCCGCCATGAACCGCTCGGCCTCGCGCACGTCGTTGGTGAACACGCTCGACGCCAACCCCTGGGGCACGTCGTTGTGCAGGGCCAGCGCCTCGTCGAACTCGCTGTAGCCGAGCACGTAGAGCAGGGGACCGAACGTCTCGGTGCGCACGATGTCGGTCTGGTCGGGCATCGCCACGATCGCCGGGGTGACGTAGAACGCGTCGGCCGCCTCGTCGCCGAGCGTGCGCTCACCGCCGGTGAGCCGCGTGCCGCCTTGCGCGGTGGCGGCATCGATCGCTCGCCGTGATCCCGTCGAAGGCGGCGCCGTCGATCAGCGGCCCGACCAGCGTGCCGTCGGCCAACGGATCGCCGATCGGCACCGTGCCGTAGGCCTTGACCAGCCGTTCGAGCAACTCGTCGCGCACCGAGTCGTGCACGATCAGGCGGCGCAGGCTGGTGCAGCGCTGCCCGGCGGTGCCGACCGCCGAGAAGGCGATGCCGCGCACGGCGAGATCGAGATCGGCGGTGGGCGCCACGATGGCCGCGTTGTTGCCGCCGAGCTCGAGGATCAGCCGCCCGAAGCGGCTCGCCACCACCGGCGCCACCGCCCGACCCATGCGCGTCGACCCGGTGGCCGACACGATGGCGACCGCCGGGTGGGCGGCCAGCGCGGCACCGACGTCGGCGCCACCGAGCAGCACCTGGTTGAGCCCGTCGGGAGCGCCGACGTCGGCGGCGGCGCGGCGCAACAGGGCGTCGCACGCCAGCGCGGTGAGCGGCGTCTTGTCCGAGGGCTTCCACAGCACCGGGTCGCCGGCCACGAGCGCCAGCGCGGCGTTCCACGACCACACCGCCACGGGGAAGTTGAACGCCGTGATGACGGCGCACGGCCCCATCGGGTGCCACGTCTCCATCAACCGGTGCCCGGGACGCTCGCTGGCGATGGTGAGCCCGTGGAGCTGGCGCGACAGCCCGACGGCGAAGTCGCAGATGTCGATCATCTCCTGCACCTCGCCGAGGCCTTCGGAGCGGATCTTGCCGGCCTCGATCGACACCAGCTCGCCGAGGGCGACCTTGTGCTCGCGAAGCAGCTCGCCGAGGCGCCGCACGAGGTTGCCGCGGACCGGCGCCGGCGTGGTGCGCCACGTCGCGAACGCCGCGTCGGCGATGTCGACCGCCCGCCCGACGTCGGCGGCGTTGCCGCTGGCGCCGAGCGAGCCGCCGGTGATCGGGGTGCGGGCCCCGAGGTCGCCGTCGCGCCCGCCGACGCCCAGCTCGGCGAGCACGGCGTCGGTGCGCGTGGCGAGCGCGGAGTGAGCAGGCAGGGTCATGAGAGGGTCTCCAGGGCGTCGGCGATGATGGCCACGGCCGTGTCGGCCTGCCCGACCGTGAGCACGAGCGGCGGGGCGAGGCGCAGCGTGCGCTCCCCGCAGGTGAGCGTCAGCAGGCCGCGCCGGTAGCACGCCTCCTGGAGCGCGTCGGCAGCGTCGTGGTCGCGCAGGTCGATGCCGATCATCAAACCACGACCGCGCACGGCCTCGATGCCGGCGTGGTCGCGCTGGACCCGACGCAGCGCCGAGAGCAGGTGGGCGCCGACCGTGGCGGCGTTGGCCGCCAGCTCGCGCTCGACGAGGTCGAGGGTGACGTTGGCGGCCGCGCACGCCACCGGGTTGCCGCCGAACGTCGAGCCGTGGCCGCCGGGCTCCCAGTCCATGATCTCGGCGCGGGCCACGATGCCGGCGAGCGGCAGGCCGCTGGCGAGGCCCTTGCCGATGCACATGATGTCGGGTTCGGCGATCACCGATCCGTCGGCTCGCTGGCAGGCCCACATCGTGCCGGTGCGCCCGATTCCCGACTGCACCTCGTCGACCACCAACATGATGCCGTGGCGATCGCAGAGCGCCCGGAGATCGGCCAGCCACTCGTCGGGCGGGACGATGTAGCCGCCCTCGCCCTGGATCGGCTCGACGAACACGGCGGCGACGTCGGCGGGATCGGTGAGGCGCGTGAACAGCACGTCCTCGATGTACGCCGCCCCGGTGAGGGCGTCGGCGTCGTAGGGATCCCAGTACGGGGCGTGGAAGCTGCCCGGCGTGACGACTCCGAAGCCGGCGCGCTGGCGCGCCTTGCTCGCCGTCAGGGAGAGACTGCCGAGGGAGCGCCCGTGGAAGGCGCCGAGGAAGGCGATGACGTTGGGCCGCCGGGTGTGGTGGCGGGAGAGCTTGAGCGCCGCCTCGACCGCCTCGGTGCCGGAGTTGCACAGGAAGGCGCGCACCCCGTGCTCGGCCGACGGCATCGGCGCCAGGCGGGCCAGCCGTTCGCAGAGGTCGGTGTAGGCGGGCAGGAAGAAGTCGCTCGAGCAGTAGTGGAGGACGTCGTCGACCTGGGCGTGGATCGCGGCGTTGACCTCCGGGTGGGCGTGACCGGCGGCGACGACGGCGATGCCGGCGTTGAGGTCGAGGAAGCGGTTTCCGTCGACGTCCTCGAGCACGCACCCGCTGCCACGGCGCACGACGAGCGGGTACACGCGTGTGAGCGACGGGCTGGTGACGGCCTCGTCGCGGGCGATGATCGCCGCCGCTCGTGGCCCGGGCAGTTCGGTGCGCAGGTCGGGCGCGGCCGCGTCGGCGGCGAGTGGGTGGCGGTCGAGTTCCGTGGCGGTCGTCGTCATGATTGAGCTCCCCCGTTCCGAAGTTGCTGTCGAGTGTAACGTTTGTTCCATGCGGCGCGGAACGAGCGGATCGGCGCGGCCGTGGTGACCCGTCCGGCCGATCTCGACGAGGCCGAGGTCGCTCTGCTCGATGCGATCGCGGCGCTGCCGGTGCCGGCCGACCGTGGCCCGGCGACGCCCGATCGGGCGCTGGCGCCGGGATCGTCGCTCACCGGTCGTCGCCTCGACGTGCTCCTCGACGCCCAGCTGGCGAGCCGGTTCCTCGACCACGCCGCCCGCTGGCTGCGCGCCGAAGGGCAGGGCTTCTACACGATCGGCTCGGCCGGTCATGAGGCGAACGCCCTGGTGGCCGCCGCCCTGCGACCGACCGACCCGGCGCTGTTGCACTACCGCTCGGGCGGGTTCTACCTGGCCCGCGCCCAGCAGGTGGCCGACCACGACGGTGTCGGCGACATCCTGCGCGGCCTGCTCGCGGCGAGCGACGAGCCGATCGCCGGCGGTCGGCACAAGGTGTTCGGACATCACGACCTCGCGGTGATCCCCCAGACGTCGACGATCGCGTCGCACCTGCCGCGGGCCCTCGGCGTGGCGTTCGCCATCGGCCATGCCCGCAACCTTGGCGTGCCGATCGACTGGCCCGCCGACGCCGTCGCCGTGTGCTCGTTCGGCGACGCCTCGCTCAACCACTCCACGGCCCAGGGCGCGCTCAACGCGGCGGCGTGGATGGAGCACGCCGGCTGGCCGCTGCCGCTGCTGTTCGTGTGCGAGGACAACGGGTTGGGCATCAGCGTGCCGACGCCGGCGGGCTGGGTGGCACGGTCGCTGGCCGGGCGAGGGCTGCGGTACGAGTACGTCGACGGCACCGACCCGGTGGCCGTGTTCGACGCCACCGAGGAGCTCGCCGAGGCGGCCCGCGAGCGCGGCGAGCCGTCGATCCTGCACCTGCGCACCGTGCGCTACGGCGGGCACGCCGGCAGCGACGTCGAGGCGGCGTACCGCGACCCGGCCCTCGTGCGGGCCGACCGCGACCGTCGACCCGGTCGTCGCGGCCGCGGCCGTGCTGGTCGGCGCCGGGCTGGCGACCCCGGACGAGCTCGAGCGGCGGGCACTGGCGGCGCGCGCCGCCGTGCGAGCGCAGGCGGCCGCCCTGATCTCGTCCCGCCGGTTGGTCTCGGCCGACGAGGTGATGGCACCGCTGGCGCCTCGCCATCCGGCGGCGGTGGCCGACGAGGCCGCGGCCCTCGTCGTCGGCGACGCCGGACGGGACACGGCTCACGCTCGCCGAGTCGATCAACCGGGCGCTCGGGGAGCTGCTCGAGGCCGACGACCGCGTGCTGGTGTTCGGTGAGGACGTCGGTGTCAAGGGCGGCGTGTACGGAGTGACCCGCGGCCTGCAGCGCGCGGCCGGCGCCGAGCACGTGTTCGACACGCTGCTCGACGAGCAGACGATCCTCGGCCTGGCGCTCGGCGCGGCGGTGTCCGGCTACCTGCCGATCCCCGAGATCCAGTACCTCGCCTACGTGCACAACGCCATCGATCAGCTGCGCGGCGAGGCGGCGACGCTCTCGTTCTTCTCGCGGCACCGCTACCGCAACGGGATGGTGGTGCGGATCGCCGGCTACGGCTACCAGAAGGGGTTCGGGGGCCACTTCCACAACGACAACGCGCTCGGCGGACTGCGCGACCTGCCGGGCGTGGTGGTGGCGTCGCCGGCCACCGGCGCCGACGCCGCGGCCATGCTGCGCACCTGCGCCGCGGCGGCGACGGTGGACGGCACGGTGAGCGTGTTCCTCGAGCCGATCGCGCTGTACCACACGCGCGACCTGCACGCCCCGGGCGACGAAGGGTGGCTCACCGCGCCGGACGACGAGCACGTGCCGATCGGCGAGGCGCGCCTCGCCCGCGACGGCGACGACGTGCTCGTGGTGTCGTGGGCCAACGGCCTGTACCTCTCGCTGCGGGTCGCCGAGCGCCTCGCCCGGGAGGGCATCGGCTGCCGGGTGCTCGACCTGCGGTGGCTGGTGCCGCTGCCCGTCGCCGCCATCGTGGCCCACGCCCGCGCCGTCGGTCGGGTCGTCGTCGTCGACGAGACCCGCCACACCGGCGGCGTCGGCGAAGCGGTCGTCACCGCGCTCGTCGAGGCCGGGTTCACCGGCCCGATCCGGCGCGTCGCCGCGGCGGACTCCTTCGTCCCGCTCGGCGACGCCGCCACCCTCGTGCTCGTCTCCGAGAACGACGTCGCCGACGCCGTCCACGACATCCTGCGCTGACCCGCCGCCACGGGGCGATCTGGTCACCCTGGTTCTCGATATCGAGAATCAGGGTGACCAGATCGAGCTTTGAGACGCAGAGTGACCAGATTGCGGCGTGGGAGGGGTCAGAGGGCGGCGAGGGTCTGGGCGATGCGGCGCGGGCTGACGGGGCCGCTGACGCCGAGGGACTGGGCGAAGATGCTCATGCGCAGTTCCTCGAGCTGCCAGCGCACGGCGACGAGCTCGGGTGGGGGGCGGCGGTGACGGGCCTGCGCCTCGAGGCAGCGTGCCTCCAACGGGCGCACCTCGGCCATGCGCCGGACGTCGCGGGGGATGTCGTCGGGGAGCCGCTCGAGACGGTGCTCGATGCCGCGCACGTAGCGCACGACGTCGGCGAGTCGGGCGGCGCCGGTGCGCTGCACGAACCCCGGGCCGATCAGGCGGTCGAGCTGGTCGGTGGCGTCGATCACCGACGCCCGCACGGCCGGGGCGACCAGGCGGGCGAGCATCGAGCGCACCCGCCGCGCCGCCACGAGCGCGTCGACCGCGGTGCGCAGAGCAGCGGCTCGCCTTGGCGCCGGCCTGCTCGGCCACGACCCGACGCAAGGCGGCGAAGGCGTCGGCGTCCCAGGGCAGGTCGTGCTCGTCGAGGACTTCGTCGATGGCGATCGCGGCGCACTCGGTCGCCAGTGCGCCCACCGTGGTGGAGGCCGCGGCGAGCGCCAGCTGGTCGTCGTTCGACAGCTGCACCCGTGACGCTCCCGTCGGCACGGCACCGGCGAGCAGCAGCAGCCGACGCACGCCACCGCGCATGACGCGGCGTTGCAGGTCGGCGTTGGTGAGGATGCGCAGCGACACGCTGTCGTCGTCGTCGAGCAACGCCGGATAGCCGCGAACGGGCACGCCCGCGTACGTGGTGGTGACGACCGGCGGGAGCGTGCCGACGTCCCACGTGACGAGCCCCCGCCGCTCGCGCAGCGGCACGGCGCCGGCGATCGCCTGGCGGGTCGCGGTGGCCAGACGTTGGCGGATCGCTGCGATGTCGCCGCCCGCATCGAGCACCGCGCCCGACTCGTCGACCACGACGAGATGGGGCCGGAGGTGGCCGGCAAGTGCCTCGGGTGCGAAGTCGTCGGCCCCGATCGCGACCCCGGCCTCGGCCGACAGTGCCGCCGCCAGCGCGTCGACGAAGCGCCCGTGTGGCGGGCCGAGCCGTTCGAACGCCGCCGCCACCGTGTCGGTCGCGGGGATGAGCGCACGGCGCAACTCCTTGGGCAGGGTGCGAGCGAGGGCGGCGGCCAGCTCGCGGCGGAACCCCGGGACGTGCCAGTCGAAACCGTCGTCGGGCACCTGGTTGAGGGCGAGCAGCGGGATGGTCACCGTGACGCCGTCGAGCGGCTGGCCCGGCTCGAAGCGGTAGCGCAGCGGCAGCGACAGGTCGTCGGACACCGTCCACGTGTCGGGGAAGTCGCTGAACGAGATGGCGACGCCGTCGGTGGTGCGCAGCACGGCGGCGGTCAGGTCGAGCTGGGTGGGATCGGCACCGCGGGCGTCGCGCCACCACCGATCGAACTGGCGCGTCGACACGACGTCGTCCGGCACACGGTCGTCGTAGAAGTCGTGCACCTGGTCGTCGTCGAGCAGGCCCCCGCGTCGGGCGCGATCCTCCAGCGCGGCCACGTCGCGTCGGAACTGCTCGTTGTGGCGGAGGAATGCGTGCGGGGCGTCCCACTCGCCGTCGACGAGGGCGTGGCGCACGAACATCTCGCGGGCGAGCGCCGGGTCGACCCGGTCGAGCCCGACGGTGCGCCCGGCCACGATCGCCAGGCCGTACAGCGTGACCGTCTCGGTGACGACGGCGCGCCCACCGCGCTCGTCCCAGCGCGGCTCGCCGTACGACCGCTTCACCAGATGGGCGCCGAGGCGCTCGGCCCACTCCGGCTGCACCGCGGCGACACGGCGCGCCCGCAGGCGGTCGGTCTCGACCAGCTCGCCGGCCATCACCCACCGCGGTGGCTGCTTGGTGAGCACCGATCCCGGCGCGATGACGAACGACCCGCCGCGGGCACCGTGGAACGTGACCGCCCCGCGCCGGGGTTCGCGTCGGCGGTCGTCGCGCTCGCCGAGGTGCGACAACAGGCCGGCGAGCACCGCCTGATGGACGTGGTCGGGGTGGGCGGCGACGCCACTGACGCTCATGCCCAGCGATCCGGCGGCTTGGCGGAGCTGGCTGAACAGGTCGTGCCACTCCCGCACGCGGAGGTAGTGGAGGTACTCGCTGCGGCACAGCCGGCGGAACTGGTTCGACGACAGCGCCCGTTGCTGCTCTCGCAGGTGATCCCACAGCGCCACGATCGACAACAGGTCGGAGCCGGCGACGTCGAAGCGTCGGTGCAGCGTGTCGGCCGCCTCGCGGTGTTCCTCGGGGCGCTCGCGCACGTCCTGCATCGACAGCGCCGAGGCGATCACGAGAACCTCGCGCACGCACCGGAGGCGTTCGGCCTCGATCACCATGCGACCCAGCCGCGGGTCGATCGGCAGGCGGGCGAGCCGACGGCCGATCGCCGTGAGCCGACGAGACCCGTCGTCTTCGGGCGGTTCGATCGCGCCGAGCTCCTCGAGCAGGAGGTAGCCGTCGCGCACGGCGGCGCGGTCGGGCGGCTCGACGAACGGGAACGCGGTCACGTCGCCCAGGCCGATGGCGGTCATCTGCAGGATGACCGACGCGAGGTTGGTGCGCACGATCTCGGGCTCGGTGTACGGCGGGCGGGCGAGGAAGTCGTCCTCCCCGTACAGGCGGATGCAGATGCCCGGGCCGAGGCGACCGCAACGACCGGCGCGCTGGTTCGCCGACGCCTGCGAGATCGGCTCGATCGGGAGTCGTTGCACCTTGAGGCGGCGGCTGTAGCGGGAGATGCGGGCGACACCCGTGTCGACGACGTAGCGCACGCCGGGGACGGTGACCGACGTCTCGGCGACGTTGGTGCTCAGCACCACCCGCCGCGACGAGTGGGGCTGGAAGATCCGGTGCTGCTCGGCCGACGACAGCCGGGCGTACAGCGGCAGCACCTCGAGGCCCGGCCGTTCCAGCCGGGCGAGCGCGTCGGCGGTGTCGCGGATCTCCCGCTCGCCGGACAGGAACACCAGGACGTCGCCGCTTCCCTCGCGCCCGAGCTCGCCGACGGCGTCGAGGACGGCCTGCACCTGGTCGCCGTCGTCGGTGCGCGGGCGGTAGCGCATCTCGACGGGGTAGGTGCGCCCGGTGATCTCGACGATCGGGGCGTCGACCCCGTCGCGGGCGAAGTGGTGGGCGAAGCGCTCGGTGTCGATGGTGGCCGACGTGACGACCACCTGCAGGTCGGGCCGCCGGGGGAGCAGTTGACGCAGATAGCCGAGGATGAAGTCGATGTTGAGGCTGCGCTCGTGCGCCTCGTCGATGATCAGGGCGTCGTAGCGCGCCAGCATGCGGTCCCGCGGGAGCTCGGCGAGCAGGATCCCGTCGGTCATCACCCGGATGACGGTGTCGTCGCCGACGCGGTCGTTGAAGCGCACGGTGAAGCCGACGGTGCCACCGATCGTGGTGCCGAGCTCGTCGGCGACGCGCTCGGCGATCGTGCGAGCGGCGACCCGGCGGGGCTGGGTGTGGCCGATCAGGCCGTGTACCCCGCGGCCGGCCTCGAGCAGGAGCTTCGGGAGCTGCGTGCTCTTGCCCGAGCCGGTCTCGCCGGCGACGATCACCACCTGGTGGTGGCCGAGCACGTCGAGCAGTTCGTCGCGCCGGGCGGTGATCGGGAGCTCGGCGGGGTAGCGCAGCTCCATCAGCGCTGTTGCCAGCCGGGTGGCCGCCTCTCGGCGAAGGCGGCCATCCCCTCGGCGGCCTCGGGGCCGGCGAACAACTCGTCCGACAGCGCCTGCGCACGACGGAATCGCGCGGCGAGATCGTCACCCGATTCGCTGCCGCGCAGCAGCTCCTTGGTGGCGCGCACCGCGACGGGCGCACCCAGGCGCACGCCCTCGCACAGCGCGGTGACCGTGGCCGCAACGTCGTCGGTGACGTGGGTGACCAGGCCGGCGTCGCGGGCGGCGGAGGCGGAGAAGGTCTCTCCGGTGAGGAACGCCGCCGCCAACTTCGACGCGCTGGCGCGACGCAGGATCGGCACCGAGATGATCGCCGCGGCCACACCGATCCGCACCTCGGTCAGGGCGAAGGTGACGTCGGACTGCACGACGACGAGGTCGCACGCGGCCATCAGCCCGAGCCCGCCGGCGCGCGCCGGTCCGGTGACGGCGGCGATCGTCGGCACCGGCGCCTCCATCAGCCACTGCAAGGCGCGGACGACGCCGGACGAGTCGACCGGCCCGGTGCGCCGCTCCTTGAGATCGGCACCGGCGCAGAACACCGGCGGCGTGTGGTCGACGACGACGACGCGGACGCTGCCGTCGGCGATGCCGCGCTCGGCGCGGTCGAGCGCGGCCAGCAGGTCGCCGACGAGCGCCGTGGACAGCGCGTTGCGGTTCGCCGGCGAGTCGAGGGTGATCGTCGCGACGCCGTCGGAGAAGCGGTAGTGGACGAGCTCGCTGCTCACGTCGCCGACGGTACCGAGTCGGCGGTGATCGACGCGAGGAACGATTCCACCTCACCTCTGTCGCGGGTGCGCCGCATCGGGGGCAGGGCGTTGACGATGTCCCAGCGGTACCCGGCCGTGCCGAGGCGGCGGTCGAGGACGGCGACCACACCGCGATCGTCGGCGGTGCGGATCAGCCGTCCGGCGGCCTGGGCGAGCATCATCGCCGCGCGGGGCACGTCGATCTCGCGGAAGGCGGCCGCGCCGAGGCGCTCGCGGCGCGCCGTGAGGAGGGGGTCGTCGGGCCGTGGGAACGGAAGGCGGTCGACGACGACCTGCGACAGCGTGCGGCCCGGCACGTCGACGCCCTGGAAGAAGCCGGCGGTGGCGAACAGGCACGTCGCCTCGTCGGCGGCGAACTGGCGCAGCAGCGCCGGCTTCGGGAGGTCACGTTGGGTGATGATCGGCACGTCGACGCGGGCGGCGACCGCCGCCGCGGCGAGGTCCATCGCCCGCCAGCTCGTGAACAGCGCCAGCGTCCGGCCTCCGGCGGCGGTGATCAGCGCGACCAGCTCGTCGTGGACCGCCGCTGGATAGCCGGCCGAACGGGGGTCGGGCAGCGCCATGGCGCAGTACAGCAAGGCGTGGTGCGGGTAGTCGAACGGGCTGCCGACATCGTGGAGGTCGAAGGTGCCCGGCGCCAGGCCGACCCGTCCGGCGAGCGAGGGCGGCACGGTGGCGCTGGTGAGCACCGCCGTGCGCACGCTCCACACCTCGTCGCGCAGCGCCGGGCCGACGTCGAGCGGGGCGATCTCGATGCGCGGGTGTTCGCGCGTGCCGGAGACGAACTCGACGAAGTCCGCCCGCCGCGCCGGATCGGTGCCGAGGGCGGCATCGAGGCCTTCGATCGCCCGACCGGTCAGCACCTGGGCCCGCAGCTTGCGCTGCTTGGCGTCCTCCAGCGACGTGTCGATGGCGACGATCGCGGCACTGGCGCGCTCGAGGCGGTTGCGGGCGTCGAGGAGCACCTCGTGGATCTCGTCCGGGTAGGGCACCGGCAAGCGTTCGCCGACGTGCCCGGCCAGGGCCTCGCGCAGCTCGTTGGCGACCTCCACCACACCGCTGACGATGACGTCGTCGTCGAGGATGCGGCGGATGACTGCGCCGAGCGTGGCGAAGCGCCCGGGCGCGATCTGCACGCCGACGGTGTCGCTCATGATGTCCTCGAGGCCGTGGGCCTCGTCGAACACCACGACGTCGTGGTCGGGGAGCAGGGCGCCGTGGCTGGCGACGTGCAGCCCGTAGAGGTACGTGTTGACGGCGATGACGTCGGCGACCGCGGCGCGCCGGCGGGCCTGCTCGGCGAAGCACGGCTCGCCCATCGGGCACCGGTCGGCGCCCGGGCACTCGTCGCTGCCGACCGTGACGGCGCGCACGACGGCGTCGGACGGGGCGAAGTCGAGCTCGGCGAGGTCGCCGGTGTCGCTGACCGCCGCCCAGCGGGCGATGCGGGCGACCTCGGTGCGGTTGGCGGGGGCCATGCCCTCGATCTCCAGGCGACCCTGGTCGTCCTCGGCGCGCACCTCGCGCAACCGCTGGAGGCAGAGGTAGTTGCTGCGACCCTTGAGCACCGCCCACTCGAACGGCTCGGGCATCGACTCGGCGAGGAACGGCAGGTCCTTGTTGGCGAGCTGGTCCTGCAGCGCCTTGGTGGCGGTCGACACGACGACCCGCTTCCCCGAGCGCACGGCCGGCACGAGGTAGGCCAGCGTCTTGCCGGTTCCGGTGCCCGCCTGCACCACGAGGTGACGACCGGAGTCGATGGCGGCGGTGACGAGCCGGGCCATCTCCCGCTGGCCCGGGCGCGCCTCGGCCCCCGGCAGCCGCCCGACGACGTCGGCCAGGAAGTCGTCGGTCATTGGTGCAACATCGATCCATGCGAGACGCACGAGGTGGTGCGGGTGCACCAATGACCGGAAGACCGTGCCTGCTGGTTCGCTCGCTCGAAGACTCGCTCGTTCACTGAACGAGCTCGAGCGCGGCGTCGAGCTCGTGGGCGTCGAAGTCCGGCCACGTCTTGTCGGAGAAGTAGACGGGCGCGCCGGCCGATTGCCACAGCATGAAGTTCGACACCCGCCCCTCGCCGCTCGTGCGCACCAGGACGTCGACCGGCGGCAGCTCGGGGAGGTAGAGGGCGTCGCCGATCGAATCGGGCGTGATCGGCGTGCCCGCCTCGCGGAGTCGCCGGACGGCGTCGACCAGCTCGACCCGGGTGCCGTAGTCGAAGGCGACCGTGAGCAGCATGCCGGTGTTGCGGCTGGTGTCGGCGATCGCCTTGCGGATGGCGGTCTGGATGAGCGACGGGGTGCGGGCACCGGCGGAGTCGAACGGCCGACCGATCCACTGCACCCGCACGTTCAGGTCGTTGAGCTCGGCGATCCTGCCGAACAGGCGCTTGTGCAGGCCGAGGATGTGGCGCACCTCGTGCCGCGGACGAACCCAGTTCTCGGTGGAGAAGCCGAACACGGTGAGCCACCCGATGTTGCGCTTGACGGCGACCCGCACGACGCGGGCCAGGTTCTCCTCGCCCTCGGTGTGGCCGACGGTGCGCGGACGACCACGGCGCTCGGCCCAGCGCCCGTTGCCGTCCATGATGCACGCGACGTGCAGGGCGCGGCCCCGGGGCCCGGCGACCGTGGTCGCCTGCGGGGAAGCCAGTTGACCCATGCGGCGGTCCACGATACGCGGCCGGGCGATGCGAGAATGGCGCGATGGGTGCATCACTGTCGCATGTGATGGTGGTCGGTGGCACCCCGACGCAGTGGGCGGCCCGCACCGACGACGAGTGGGCCGACGCCGCCGACGATCTCGGCCTGGTGGCGGCCGAGGCCGGGGCGAGGTGGCTGACGCTGCGTCCGTACGGGCCCGACCCCGGCGGTGACGCGACGGTGGGCGCACGCTGGACCCGCGCCACCGCGGCCGATCGCTGCACCGTGATCGTCGACGGCACGAGCGACGGCCGCGTGGAGTTCGCCCGGGCGGCGGCGGCGATCCCGGCGGACGTCGCGGTCGACGAGCGGAGCATCGACGACGCGCTGTACGCCCCGGCCGACGCCGAGCCCGACCTGATCCTGGTGCTCGGGCCGCACGCCCGTCTGCCCCCGTCGCTCGTGTGGGAGCTGGCCTACGCCGAGTTGGTGTACTCGGACGCGGCGTTCGGTGACCTCGGCCCGGCGGACCTGGCGGCGGCGATCGACGAGTTCAACGGACGCATCCGGCGCTTCGGCGGTCTGGATCCCTCGTGAGCTCGCACCAGTACCGGGATACGGCGGTGGTGCTGCGCACCTACAAGCTCGGCGAGGCCGACCGCATCGTCGTGCTGCTCACCGAGGAGAACGGCAAGGTGCGGGCGGTGGCCAAGGGCGTGCGCAAGACGATGTCGAAGTTCGGGGCCCGGCTCGAGCCGATGAGCCACGTGCGCCTGCAACTGCACCGCGGGCGCGAGCTCGACATCGTCAACCAGGCCGAGTCGGTGGAGTCGCTGTCGCCGATGCTGGCGACGCTCGACCGGGCGTCGCAGGGCATGGCGGTGCTGGAGGCCGCCGATCAGCTGGCGCTGGAGCGCGAGCCGAACCCGCAGCTCTACCGGATGGTGGTGGGCGTGCTGCGCACGATCGCCGAGCGCTCGTCACCGCTGGTGGTGCCGGCGTTCTACTGGAAGCTGCTGGCGGCCGAGGGGCTCGGGCCGCAGCTCGACGCCTGCCTGCGCTGCGGCGAGACCGAGGACGACGGTGCGACGTTCGTGGCGTTCGACGTCGCCGAGGGCGGGGTGATGTGCCGCACGTGCCGCAGCGGCGTGCCGCTGTCGCCAGCGGCGCTGGGGCTGCTGCGCGACATCCTCGGCGGCCGGCTGAACGAGGCGCTCGCCGTGCCCGAGTCCCCGGCCACCCACGAGCTCGGCGTCCTCGCCACCAAGGCCCTCGAGCACCACATCGAGCGCCGCCTCCGCGCCGTCGCCATGTTCGAACGCTGACCCCCCGCGACCGCCAACCGATGGGCGCCAGCAGGACCGAACGGTCCTGCTGGCACCCATCGGTCGTCAGGCGGCGGGCGTCGACAGCGATCGTGCGTTGGCGCATGAGGTCGACGGACGTCGTCGGCGAGGTCGATGCAGGTGCACCCATGTGAACCGCATGCACGGCGATGGCCAGTCGCTGCCGGCGCTGATCGTCGGCGCCAGCGATCGCTGTCGAAGTCGGCGACCCGAGTGTGCCAACGGCGGCCATCGGCCTCGATGATCACGCGGTGGTCGGGGAGCAACACGTCGACGCGGCCGGGCTGGCGGCTCCAGAACGGGATCGGCGCCTGGCGGACGACGGCGGACGATCGCCGGGCACCACGCGCGAGGACGCGTAGCAGGATCGCCTCCAGACTCGCTCTCGGGCGGGACCCATCGCCGTGGCTGGCTCAGCTCGGCGATCGAGCGCCCGCAACGCCGGAAGACCGGCACGACGGCTGTCACCGTAGACGCCATCCGCGTCGTCGAGCGTCCTCGACGCCAGCCGCGTCGTCCGACGATCGCTCGGTCGATGATGCGTTCGAGCCGCCACGAGCCGGCGATCGACGAGCGCCGATGTCGAACACGGTCTGGGCGACGGTCGTGACCGCGGATGCCGCTCGACGTTGGTGATGCTGGCGCCGGCGTACCGATGGACCATGGCCGTCGGATGCCGGCAGTAGGCGTTGACCGGCGCAGCGAGCTCGATCGGTCCCGGACGGAACCCGATCAGCGGGCTGGAGCGCCGCGGCCGTGAACCCGCCGATCGCCGATTCGGCGACGGACAGCTCGCCGATCTTGCACTGGCGCAGCCAGCTTCCGGGCGCTCGCTGCGCAGGACCATCGACGCCTGGGACTGCCGCAGCACCGCAACTGACCGTCGAGCCGAGACGTCGCTGGCACGACACGCTCGCCGGCTCCGACATCGATCGAACGCCTGTTGGCGATCGCCGAAGGCACCGTGCATGCGCGTCACCTGGGCCACGTCGCTCGATCTGCCGACGACGTGCTCGATCTCCTCGACCGCCGATCCAAGCACCGGGCGTCGCCTGACACGCTCCGTGCGCACCGACCGATGGGTGCCAGCAGGACCGTACGGTCATGCTGGCACCCATCGGTTGCGGGGGATGGGGGGCGTAGCCTGGGGCGTCATGCCGGCTACGGAGCTCGACCAGATCGTCAACCTGTCGAAGCGTCGCGGCTTCGTGTTCCCGTCGGCGGAGATCTACGGCGGGTTCCGCAGCACGCTACGACTACGGACCGCTCGGCGCGCTGCTGCTGCGCAACGTGCGCAACGCCTGGATCCGGGCGATGGTGCAGGAGCGCGACGACGTCGTGCTGATCGACGCGGCCATCCTCGGTCCGCCGGCGATCTGGGAGGCGAGCGGCCACCTCGCCAACTTCAGCGACCCGCTCGTCGACTGCACCAACTGCAAGCAGCGCTTCCGTCTCGACACGCTCGACGACCCGAACACCTGCCCGAACTGCGGCAAGCACGGCACGTTCACCGAGGCCCGCCAGTTCAACCTGATGTTCAAGACCCACGCCGGCCCGGTCGAGGACTCCGAGCGCGGTCGCCTACCTGCGCCCGGAGACGGCGCAGGGCATGTTCGTCAACTTCAACAACGTGCTGCAGACGTCGCGCAAGAAGCCGCCGTTCGGCATCGCCCAGGTCGGCAAGGTCGTTCCGCAACGAGATCACGCCGCAGAACTGGATCTTCCGCACCCGCGAGTTCGAGCAGATGGAGATGCAGTTCTTCGTGCCGCCGGCCGACGGGCCGCGATGGTTCGAGTACTGGTGCGCCGAGCGCCTCGACTGGTACGTCCGCCACGGCATCCCCCGCGACCAGCTGCGGCTGCGCCCGCACGACGCCGACGAGCTGTCGCACTACTCGGCCGGCACGTCCGACGTCGAGTTCCTGCTTCCCGTGGGGCTTCGACGAGCTCGAGGGCATCGCCCAGCGCACCGACTACGACCTCAAGCAGCACAGCGCGCACTCCGGCGAGCAAGCTCGACTACTTCGACCCGGCAGACGAACGAGCGCTACACGCCGTACGTCGTCGAGCCGGCCGCGGGGGTCACCCGCACGATGGCCGCGTTCATGCTCGCGGCCTACGACGTCGACGAGGTGAACGGCGAGGAGCGCACCGTGCTGCGCCTCCACCCGCGCCTGGCGCCGTACTCGGTCGCCGTGCTCCCGCTGTCGCAGAAGGACACGCTCACGCCGCTCGCCGGCGAGGTGCGCAAGCACGCTCGCCGAGCGCTACATGGTCGACTACGACGAGACCCAGGCGATCGGCCGCCGCTACCGCCGCCAGGACGAGATCGGCACGCCGCTGTGCGTCACCGTCGACTTCGACTCGCTCGACGACAAGGCCGTCACGATCCGTGACCGCGACTCGATGGAGCAGTGGCGGGTGCCGATCGACTCCGTCGTCGACGAGGTGGCCGGCCGCCTCGGCTTCTGATCGCGGTGCCGGGCCGGTGACGTACCTCGACCGCATCGTCGAGCGCCACCGGCAGGCGGCCGCCGCCGACGATCGCAACCTCGACGACCTGCTGGCCGCGGCCCGCCGTCTCGGCGCCACCCGCGGCTTCGCAGTCGCCCTCGCCGACCCGGGCGAGCTGGCCGTCATCGCCGAGATCAAGCGCCGCTCGCCGTCGAAGGGCGACCTCGACCGCGACCTCGATCCGGCCGCGCTCGCCCGCACCTACGCCGAGGGCGGTGCCGCCTGCCTGTCGGTGCTCACCGACGCCGAGTTCTTCGCCGGGTCGGTCGCCGACCTGAGCGCGGCGCGCCACGCCACGACGCTCCCGGTGCTGCGCAAGGACTTCACGGTCGACCCCCGCGACGTCGCCGACGCCCGACTGATGGGGGCCGACTGCGTGTTGCTCATCGTCGCCGCGCTCGCCGACCTCGAGCTGGTCGAGCTCCACCAGCTGGCCACCTCGATCGGCCTCGACGTGCTCGTGGAGGTGCACGACGAGCCGGAGCTGGAGCGCGCGCTCATCGCCGGGGCCACGCTCGTCGGCGTCAACCAGCGCGACCTGCTGACGTTCGAGGTCGACCACGAGCGCGCCGCCCGGGTGGGCGGCGCCATCCCGCCCGGCGTCGTCAAGGTCGCCGAGTCGGGAATCCGCGACGGCGACGACGCCCGCCGCCTCGCCGCCGCCGGTTTCGACGCGCTGCTCGTCGGCGAGACGCTGGTCACCGCCCCCGACCCGGTCGCCACGCTCCGAGCGCTGCGCCTCGGCTGACGACCGACGCCGGCGCGGGGTCGCTCAGAACACGCTGAAGGAACCGGGCCCGGCGTCGGCCCAACCGGTACCGTACGCATCACATGTTCGTGAAGATCTGCGGCATCACCAACGAGGACGACGCGCTGCTCGCGGTGGCCATGGGCGCGGATGCGATCGGGTTCGTGTTCGCCCCGTCGCCGCGGCAGATCCCGGTCCAGCAGGCCTACGACATCACCCGTCGGCTCCCGCCCGAGATCATGACGGTCGGCGTGTTCCGCGACGAGCATCCCAAGCGGGTGATCGACATCGTCCACCGCTCCGGCGTCAAGGGGGCGCAACTCCACGGCAACGAGTCACGCGCGAGCGATCGCCGACGTGGCCAAGGCGGTGCGCTTCCTCGTCAAGGCCTATCCGGCCGGTTCGCCGCTGATCGCCGAGGCCGGGTCGTTGCCCACCGACACGCTGCTCATCGACGGACCGAGTCCCGGCTCGGGGCACCTCTTCGACTGGTCGCTCGTCGGGGAGATCCCCGAGGGCATGCGCATGATCCTCGCCGGCGGGCTCACGCCCGACAACGTCACCGACGCCGTGAAGACCGTCGAACCGTGGGGCGTCGACGTGTCGAGCGGAGTCGAGGAGTCGCCGGGCAAGAAGGACGCGCTGAAGGTGAAGCGCTTCATCGAGCGCGCCCGCGCCGCCGCGCCCGTGCCCTACCTCGCCGAGAACGAGCTGCCCTACGACTGGTCGAGCGACGAGTGGCTCAATCGATGAGCAGCGCGACCGGCGGGCCGCTCGATGAGCCTGATGGCGGAGCCGACCGGGCTCGGGCGCTTCGGCGAGTTCGGCGGTCGCTTCGTGCCCGAGACGCTCGTGCCGGCGTGCGAGGACCTCGAGGCGGCCTTCCGCGAGGCGTGGGCCGATCCGGTGTTCCGCGGCGAGCTGGCGGCGATCCTGCGTGACTACGCCGGGCGTCCCTCGCTCCTCAGCGAGTGCCACAACCTCGGCCCCGAGCTCGGGCTGCGGCTGCTGCTGAAACGCGAGGACCTCAACCACACCGGCTCGCACAAGATCAACAACGTGCTCGGTCAGGCCTTGCTCGCCAAGCGGATGGGCAAGCCGCGGTTCATCGCCGAGACCGGCGCCGGCCAGCACGGCGTGGCGGCGGCCACCGCGGCGGCGCTGATGGGCCTCGAGTGCAAGGTGTACATGGGCGCGGTCGACGTCAAGCGCCAGGAGCTCAACGTCTTCCGCATGCGCCTGCTCGGCGCCGAGGTCGAGGCGGTCGACAGCGGGAGCTGCACGCTCAAGGACGCCGTCAACGAGGCGCTGCGCGACTGGGTGGCCAACGTCGAGCACAGCTACTACTGCATCGGATCGGTGATGGGCCCGCATCCGTACCCGTGGATGGTGCGCGAGTTCCACCGCGTGATCGGCGACGAGGCCCGCGAGCAGTGCCTCGCCCTGACCGGGCGACACCCGGACGTGGTCGTCGGATGCGTCGGCGGTGGATCGAACGCCATCGGGCTGTTCTCCGGCTTCGTCGACACCGACGCCCGGCTGGTCGGCGTCGAACCCGCCGGCGGCGCCGCCGTCGGCCACGGAGTGCCGGGCGTCGTGCACGGCATGCGCAGCTTCCTGATGCAGGACGAGTACGGCCAGGTGGAGGAGGCGCAGTCGATCTCGGCCGGCCTCGACTACCCGGGCGTCGGGCCCGAGCACGCCCACCTCCGCACGATCGGGCGGGCCGAGTACCCGGCGGTCACCGACGCCGAGGTGCTCGCCGCGTTCACCCGCCTGGCCCGCACCGAGGGGATCATCGCCGCCTTCGAGTCGGCCCACGCCGTGGCCTGGGTGATCCGCGAGGCCGCCGCGCTCCGCGGGTGCACCGTCGTGGTCAACCTGTCGGGTCGCGGCGACAAGGACGTCGCCCAGGCGATGGAGATGCTGGCGTGAGGATGTTCGCCGACACCTTCCCCAAGGCGGTCGCCGACGGCCACAAGCTGCTCGTGCCGTACATCACCGGGGGCTATCCCGGGTGGGAGGACGCCGTGCGGGCGGCGGCCGCCAACGGCGCCGACGCCGTCGAGGTGGGCATCCCGTTCTCCGACCCGGTGATGGACGGACCGGTGATCCAGCAGGCGTCGCAGGCGGCGCTGGAGGCGGGCGCCACGCCCGCTGTCGATCCTCGACGCGATCGCCACCCTCGACGTGACGATCCCGCTGGCCGTGATGACGTACTACAACATCGTCCACCACGACGGTCACCGACGCTTCGCCGGCCGACTCGTCGGCGCCGGCGTCAGCGGGTGCATCGTGCCCGACCTGCCGCTCGAGGAGGCCGGACCGTGGTGCGCCGCCGCCGACGACGCCGGCGTGGAGACGATCATGCTCGCCGCGCCGACCGCCTCCGACGAGCGGCTCCGGCGCGTCGTCGACCGCACCCGGGGGTGGGTGTACTCGGTCGGGCTGCTCGGCGTGACCGGTGAGCGGCGGTCGTTGGCCGCCACCGCCACGTCGCTGGCCGGCCGGTTGAAGGAGCTCACCGACACCCCGGTGCTGGTCGGGGTCGGTGTGTCGGACGCCGCCCAGGCCGCCGAGGCGTGCGCCGTCGCCGACGGCGTGGTGCAGGGCGCGTCGGTGGTGCGCCGGCTGATGGAGCGGGGACCCGATGCCGTGGGCGCCTACGTCGCCGAGGTCCGCGAGGCCATCTCGGCGTGACGGCACTCAGCGAGAAGGTCCCGGTCGAGGACGACGCCGTCGAGGAGGCCGGTGCGCCGGCGCGTCGGCGCGTCCCGCCCCACGTCGTCGGGTTGATCGGGATCGTCGTCGCGTTCCTGGCCATCGGCACCCTCTTCGCCCTGGAGCAGCCGCCCTTCGTCGAGGCCGACGAGACGGCGCACCTGGCCTACGCCCACGAGATCGCCTCGTTCCACCTCCCGCGGATCGACGAACGGGTCTTCCCGCCGGCGAGCGCCAAGGTGTGGCGGGCCGAGTGGGCGTCGCGAGGCGACGACCGCTACCGCGGGGCATGGGTGGCGAACCACCCGCCGCTCAACTACGTGCTGTCGGCGCCGGCGATCTGGTACTCGAACTGGGTCGGTCGGCCCGACGGCGGACTGCTGTTCCTGCGCCTGCAGAACGTGTCGCTCGCCGCCGTCGGCGTTGCGCTGACCTACTTCGTCGCCCTCGAGCTCAGCCGCGGGGACCGGCGGCTCGGCCTGCTCGCCGCGGCGATGGCCGCCCTCGTTCCGCAGGGCCTCGCCCTGTTCTCGCACGGCATGAACGACGGCTTGGCGTTCGCCGCCGGCAGCGGGCTGCTGTGGGCGACGCTGCGATGTTGCCGCCGCCCCGGGTCGCGGCGCGACCTCCTGCTGCTCAGCGGGTTCGCCGTGGCCTCGTTCGGATCGCGCGCGGCCACGATGCTGCTGGCGATCGCGCTGGTCGGCGCGGCGGCGGCCTGGGCCCTGGTGGAGCGAGGGCGACCGTTCATGGCGCGCGTGCGCACCGCCGCGCTCACGATGCTCCTCGGGCTGGGTCCGGCCAGCGTGGCGTTCGGCTGGTTCTACGTGCGCAACGAGCGCCTCTACGGCGACATCGGCGCCTCGGCCTTCGTGCTCCACTACTTCCGTCGCCGGGCGGCCGGGTCGGTGCCGCACATCCTCGGGCTCGGGCACGTGTGGATGCGGATGTACCGGCGGATGACCACCACCGCACCGCTCGACTGGCACGTCCCGCGGTACGCCACGCTGGTCGCGGTGCTCGCGATCGCCGGCCTGGTGCTCGCCCTGCTCACCCGCCGCCGCGGCTGGTGGCGCGCCGGCATCCTGCTGGCGTTGGCAGCGGTCGCCGTGATCACCGTCACCGTCGCCCAGCACATCGCCGGCGGCGGCAACCAGTACCCCCGCTACTTCTTCCCCGTGCTCGGCGTGTTGGCGTGCCTCGTCATCCTCGGCCTCGACCGCGTCCTCGCCCGCCTCCTCCCGCTCGCCGTGGTGCTGGCGATGGCCGGCTGGCTGATGACCAAGCTGCCGATCTCCGTCGACCCCACCGAGGTGACGCGGCCGCGCGACCGCAATCGCCCGATGCCGCTGCTCCTGCAGGTCCTGCCGGCCGGCGACGGCACCCGCCGCCTCGTCGCCCTGGTGGCGATCGCCGGCGGGGTGGCGGCGCTCTACGGCCTGATCGTGGAGACGCGGCGCAGCGGGCGGCGCGCCCGTCAGGGATCGAACCAGAGCCCGATCGCCACACTGGGATCCGACCACACCAGCTCGGCGCCGTTGGCCAACATCGTCGGGTCGAGCAGCGGGGCGAACACGTAGGGCACGGCGTCGCGGTCGGGCTCCAGCCCGTCGGTGTACAGCGCCTGGTGGGGCAGGTAGAACTGGTAGACGAGACGGCGCTGGCGCTGCTGGCCGAGGCTCGCCGTCGGGTGCTGGCTGTCGGGCACGAACATCATCCGCACGGCGTCCTGGTCGGCGAGGATGTCGTCGCGGACCGGCTCCATCGGACCGGCCATCGCCCACGCGTTCAACCCGGCGTCGATCCTGGCGCGGGTACGCCCGAAGCTCACCACCATCAGCAGGGCGAGCCCGACGAACAGCACGGCCCGCCAGCCGGTGCGCTGGACGATCACCACCAACAACGCGACGGCCGCCATCACCACGACGCCGGCGAGCGTGATCGGCAGGGCACGGATCGCGCTCGCCGTGCCGAGGAACGTCTGCAGGCCGAGGATCATCACCCGCACCCCGACGTTCTCGGCGAGCTGGTCGGCGCGCAGCGCGTTCACGAGCAGGCCGGTGAGCAGCGTTGCCAGGATGACACCGGCGTACGTGAGCAGGGTGACGGAGAGGCGGCGTCGGGTCAGCAGCCACCCGAACGCGATCACGAGGAGGGGTCCGACGACGGCGTCGTTGTAGCGCCCGTACACGATCTGGTCGGGCCGCCACCGGTCGGTCATGAACACGACCGAGAGGGCGCCGAGCGCACCGACCACCAGCAGCACGAGCCGGGCGTCGGCGGAGGATGGCCGTGGTGCCGCCTCGCCCGAGGTCTCGTCGCCACTCGGGCGTCGGCGAGCCGCCTGCACGGTCGCCACGACGCCGATCCCGAACAGGCCGGCCGTCGTGACCAGCTGGTACCACAGCTGACCGACCAGCGACACGAACACCGAGCTCACGTGCTGGAGCTGGTCGGCCACGCCGCCGTACGAGTTGCGTGCCGAGGGCTGCTCCCAGATGCGGTCGACCAAGAGCTCGGAGTACCACGAGCCGGCCACGTAGAGCCCGAGGAAGGTCGCCAGCACGACCGCGCCGTGGGCGAGCGGCAGGCGGCGGCGCGCCATGGCGAACACGACGACGCCGGCGGACACGATCGCCATCGGCAACAGGCGGGTGTGGGTGAGGTAGCCGGCCACCGACAGCACGGCGAGCAGCACGCCGCGCCCGAGCGAGGGCGCGTCGTGGAACCACAGCAGGGCGAGCACGGCGCCGGTGTAGACGACGGCGACCAGCGATTCGGCCCACACGTAGTCGGTCGTGAACAGGATGGCCGGGGCGAGCGACACGACGAGTGCGACCGCCGCCGACCACAGCGGGGCGAGGTCGGTGAGGCGTCGGGCGAGGAGGTACGTGAGCGCGGCCGCCACGCCCCCGAGCAGGGCGTTCACGAGGTGGGCGGCCTCGTAGAAGCGGGTGGGGTCGTCGATCACCCAGTGCAGCGGCGCGATCAGGGTGCCGTACAGCGGTCGCCACGTGCTGTGGTCGAACATGTTCCAGCGGGGCAGGCCGCTGACGAAGCGGGCGATGGCGAGCTGACCCGGCTCGTCCGGCGTGATGCCGTACATCCGCCGCTCGCGGGACGTCCAGGCGCGGACGACGGCCACGACGAGCCCGACGAGCACCGGCGGGCCGACCGCCGCCCATCGTGATCCCGCTCGCCCGGTCGCCGGCACGAGCGAGGATCGTTGCACACCGACCGCCGACACGACCGAGGATCGTTTCACACCGACCACGGTCGCGGAGGTGCGGGCCGGGCACGCGCCCCTAGGTTGTCGGGGATGCCGCCGGCCGCCCGACCCATCCGCGCGGTGGCCGCCTGGTGGGGGCTGGGCGCGATCGTCGTCGCGTTCATGTCGATCGCGGCGATGAACGCGTACCAGCAGCCTCCCTTCGCCCCTCCCGACGAGACGGCCCACGTGGGGTACGCCCAGGAGATCGCCCACCTCCACCTGCCGGAGATCACCACCGTGCCGCACGTGCCGGCCAGCGCCACGCAGTGGATCGCCGAGCGCGACAGCGCGCGGGGCGAGCGCTACCTCGGCGTCTGGGTGGCCAATCATCCGCCGCTCAACTACGTGCTGGTCGCGCCGCTCGTGTGGCTCTCCGACGCGCTGGGCCGGGCCGACGGCGGTCTGCTGTTCCTGCGGCTGGCCAACGTGCTGTTCGGCGCGGTCGGTGTGGCGCTCACCTACTTCCTGGCGTGGGAGCTGTCGGGCGGGGTGCGGCGCATCGCCCTGGCCAGCGCGGCCGTCGTCGCGTTCGTTCCGCAGCTGCACCGCGTGCTGTCGCAGGGGCTCAACGACGGCCTCGGCTTCGCCGCCGGCACGGCGGTGGTGTGGGCGGCGCTGCGATGGCTGCGAACCGGGAGCCGCCGCGATCTCGTGCTGTTGGGCGCGGCATCGGCCGTGGGTGCCGGGGCGCGGGCGTCGACGATGCTGCTCGCGGTGGCCGTCGTCGGCCTCCTCGCCTGCTCGTGCCTCATCGGCAGCGGGCAGACGTGGCGCCACCGCATCCTCCGTGCGACGTGGGTGGTGGCCGTGGGCCTCGGTCCCGCCGTCGTGCTGTTCGGGTGGTTCTACGTGCGCAACATCGTCGTCTACGGCGACATCGGGGCATCCGATGCGCTGCTCGAGCTGTTCGGCCGCCGCCGGCGGGGGAGCGTGCCCGAGATCCTCGCCGCCGGCCACGTGTGGGTCGACATCTACCACGCGCTGCTGTCACCGTCGACGCTGGCGCGGATCTGGCCGCGCCTGCTCACGGTGATCACGTGGGTGGCCGGCGCCGGGCTGGTGGTCGTGGCGATCACCGGGCGCACCGGCGACCGCACGCCCGGCCGGCGAGCGGGGTCGGGTCGACCGACGGGGACTCGTCCTGTGCCTCGTGTCGGTGCTGCTGATCGTGCTCACCATCGCCCAGCACGTCGCCGGCGGCGGCAACGGCTACGCCCGCTATCTGTTCCCGGTGCTCGGCGTGCTCGCCACGTTCGTCGTGCTCGGTCTCGACCGGCTCGTCCCCCGAGTGCTGCCGGCGATCGTGGTGGTGCTGCTGGCGTGGTGGGCGATCGCCAACATCCCGACGGCCGTCGACCCCCACCGGGTTCGCCGCCCGCGCGATCGCGGCGCGCCGGCGCCGCTCGCGCTGCAGGTGCTGCCGGGCAACGACGCGCTGCGCCTCCTGATCGCCGTGGTCATCGGCGTGTCGACGGTGCTCGCGGTGGCGGCGGTCGTCGCCGCGCGTCCGCCGCCGCCCGCGCCCGACCCGGAGCGGAGCCCGGGTGAGCGTCAGCGTCAGCCGGGTCGGCCCGCCGCCGCCCTGACGCTGGCGCGCAGGCGCAGCAGCAGCTCGAACAGGGCGTCGCCGCCGGCGTGCTGCCCAGCCACGAGGTGATGCCGCGTGCGACTGGCGGTCACGGCCGGTGGGCAGGGGAGCGTCCAGACCGCCATCGCCAGCGGCTGCGTTCGTGGGTTCCCGCTGCAGCCCGACCGTCAGGAGCTCGCGGGCCACGTAGGTGTCGACCATGCGTAGGAACTCCTCGGAGGTCGCGCTGATGCGGGCACCGGCGGGCTGCTGACGCGACACCCACGGTCAGGAATCCGCCGAACCACGCCACGAGGACGTCGACCAGCCCGTCGCGATGCGACGGCGCCACCTCACCGCGCTGGACGGCCGCGTCGACGATGCGCGACCACACGTGCACGACGCGCTGCCAGTGGGCCTCCCACGCCTCGGCCAGCGCCGGGTTCCGGCTCACCTCACGACCGCTCAGCTCGAAGACCTCGACGAACGACGAGTCGTCGAGGGCGAGGTGCATGCTGTCGTCGAGCATGCGGGCGAGGTTCTCGCGCAACGAGTGCTCGGTGAAGTCGAAGTCGGCGAGGCGTTCGTCGCGGCGCTGGTACATGTGCTCGAACACCGAGATGAACAGCTGTTCCTTGGAGTCGAAGTAGTAGTAGATGAGCCCGGGCACCACGCCGGCGGCCGCGGCGATCATCTTGTTCGTCGTGTTGTTGTAGCCGTGGTCGGCGAAGCAGGCCTTGGCGGCGGCGATGATCTGCGAGCGCGGGTCGGTGTCCTCGTCCCCGCCGTCGCCCTCCGCCGGAGCGGGCCGTCGCCGCTTGGTGGGGCGCCGTCCATCGGCGGAAACCGCTTGCGCCGGGGCGCCCCGGGCTGGTTTGGTGCTGCCCCCGGCTGCCATCGGTCGCACCGTAGCCCTGTCACGCCGTCGCTCGTCGGTGCGTCGGCGTCGACCAGCGCCGAAGTGTGAGCGCTCCGTACCGATTTCCGCCCGCTGGGCTCACACTTCCGGCCTGAGTATCGTCGCAGCCATGCTCAAGTCCGGTGACCAGGCCCCCGCGTTCACACTGCTCGACCAGGACGAGAACGAGGTCGCGCTCTCGAAGCTGAAGGGGCACAAGGTGCTCGTGTACTTCTATCCCAAGGCCGACACGCCCGGCTGCACGACGCAGGCGTGCGGACTGCGCGACGTGCTCGACGACATCGGCGACACGGTCGTGCTCGGCGTCAGCCCCGACCAGCCGTCGAAGCAGCTCAAGTTCGCCCAGAAGTACAACCTCGGGTTCCAGCTCCTGTCCGACGCCGACCATGCCACCGCCGAGGCGTTCGGGGTGTGGGGCGAGAAGAAGAACTACGGCAAGACCTACATGGGCATCATCCGCTCGGCGTTCCTGATCGACGAGAAGGGCAAGGTGGCCGAGGCGTGGTACAAGATCAGCCCGGCCGACACCCCGAAGAACCTGCTCGCCGCGCTCGCCGGGTGAGTCGGTGACCCAGCCCAGCCTGCCGTCGCCGGCCGACGTCCTCCCGCACCGGCCGCCGTTCCTGTTCGTCGACACCATCACCCGTCTCGAAGCGGGCCAGGCGGCGGCCGGCACGTGGACGCTGCAGGGTGACGAGTGGTTCTTCCCGGGTCACTTTCCCGGCCGGCCCACGCTGCCCGGCGTGTTGATGTGCGAGGCGATCGCCCAGGTCGGCGCCATCGCCGTGCTCAGCGACGTCCGGTTCGCCGGCCGGCTGCCGTTGTTCGGCGGTCTCGACTCGGCGCGCTTCCGCCGCCAGGTCGTCCCGGGAGACACGCTGTGGCTCGAGGTCGAGCTCGGCACGGATGTCGGCCCGGGCCGGCAAGGGGTCGGGCCGGGCACGGCTCGGCGGCGCCGACGGCGAGGTGGCCTGCAGCTGCGAGCTGCTGTTCGTCGTCGTCGACGTCTGAGCGGCCAGTCGGCTCGGATCGACGCCGGCCGGCGTTCACGCCGGGGCGAGGATCACCGAGCCGTTGTGGCCGCCGAAGCCGAAGTTGTTGGAGATCGTCGGGCCCGGCTCCCACGCCCGGCCACTCGCCGGTGACCACGTCGATGTCGAGATCGACCGTCTTCGTGTTCGCCGTCGGCGGGATCAAGCGGTGTCGCATCGACAGGATGACGGCGGCCGCCTCGAGGGCGCCGGCCGCCCCCAGGGCGTGGCCGGTGACGCCCTTGATCGACGTCGTGGGTGGCGGGGCGTCGCCGAACACCTTGCGCACGGCGTCCGCTTCGGCGGCGTCGTTGAGCGGGGTCGAGGTTCCGTGGGCGTTGATCTGCACGATGTCGCCGGGGTCGAGGCCGGCGTCGTCGAGAGCCAGCCGCATGCACACGGCTGCGCCGGCGCCGCCGGGCGACGGGGCGGTGATGTGGTGGGCGTCGGCGTTGCTGCCGGAGCCGAGCACCTCGGCGAGGATCGGGGCGCCACGGCGCACGGCGTGCTCCCACTCCTCGAGCACGAGCACGCCCGCGCCCTCGCCCATCACGAAGCCGTCCCGGTCGACGTCGAACGGGCGGGAGATCCCGCTGCTGGACGTCGCGGTCATGTTGGTGAACGCGGCGACCGAGGTGGTCGAGCCCGCGGACTCGCTGCCGCCCGTGACGACCGCGTCGCAGCGACCCCAGGCGATGAGCCGGGCGGCGTAGCCGATGGCGTGGGTGCCGGCGGCGCAGGCGGTGCAGATCGTCTCGTTCGGCCCCTGCAGGCCGTAGCGCATCGAGATCGCCGCCCCCGAGGCGTTGGGCATCATCATCGGCACGAGGAACGGCGACACCCGACGCTCGCCGCGCTCGGCGCACACGCGCACCTGCTCCTCGAGGGTGTGCAGGCCGCCGACACCGGTGCCGAAGATCGTGCCGAAGCGGGCCGGGTCGACACCGATGCCGTCGAGGTCGCCGGCCGAGGCGAAGGCCTCGGCGGCGGCGGCGATGGCGAACTGCTCGATGCGGTCGGCGCGACGAGCCTCCTTGGGGCTGTCGTACCACGGCATCGGATCCCAGTCGGTCAGCTCGACGGTACGACCCTCGGTGAGTCCCGGACCGAGCAGGCCGGCCCAGAACGGATCGACGCCCACGCCGCACGGGGCGACGACCCCGAGCCCAGTGACCGCCACGCGCCGGCCGCGGCCGTCCATGGTCAGGGCAGCTTGCCGGCGATCAGGTCGTAGGCCTGGCCGACGGTCTCGACGCCCTCGAGCTCCTCCTCCGGAACCTCGACCCCGAACTCCTCCTCGAGCGCCATCACCAGCTCGACGAGGTCGAGGCTGTCGGCGTCGAGGTCATCGCCGAAGCGGGCCTCGGGCGTGACTTTCTCCTCTGGCACGGAGAGCACCTCGACGGCGCAGGCACGGAAACGGGCGAAGAGTTCTTGGTCCACGGTGGGCTCCCTTTGGATAGGCGGTGTGGAAGTCGAAGGGGACGGGCGAGTGCTCCGGCGAACAGGTGAGAGTGTTGCACATCGGTGTGATCAGTGGCCCATGCCGAGGCCACCGTCGACCGGGAGCACGGCTCCGGTGATGTAGCCGGCATCGTCGGACGCCAGGAAGGCCACGGCCGCAGCGATCTCCTCGGGCGCGGCCATCCGCCCGAGCGGCACGGCGGCGGTGAGCTCGGCCAGGCGCTTGTCACCGAGCACGGCGGTCATGTCGGTGGCCACCGGCCCGGGAGCGACCACGTTGACGGTGATGCCGCGCGACCCCAGCTCGCGGGCGAGCGAACGGGCGAACCCGACGAGGCCCGCCTTCGAGGCCGCGTAGTTCGCCTGGCCGGCCGAGCCGAGCAGGGCGACGACCGAGGACACGAGGACGATCCGGCCGGCCCGGGCCCGCAGCATCTCCCTCGCCGCCCGCTTGGACACCCGGAAGGCGGCGGTGAGGTTGGCGTCGACGACGGCGGTGAAGTCGTCGTCGCTCATGCGCAGGAGCAGGCCGTCGCGGGTCACGCCGGCGTTCGACACGAGCACCTCCACCGGGCCCCCGAAGTGCTCGGTGACGGCGGCGAAGGCGGCCTCGACGTCGGCGGTGGAGGTGACGTCGCAGGGCACCCCGAACAGCCCGTCGGGCGGCTCGGAGCTTCGATAGGTGACGGCGACCCGATGACCGTCGGCGGCCAGTCGGCGTGCGCAGGCGAGTCCGATGCCCCGCGAACCGCCGGTGACGAGGGTGATCTTGCCGGGCGGCGCCGCCGTCACACCCCTCCGCCCCACTCGATGACCGTGCTGGCCGCCGTCATCCCGGCGCCGAAGCCGACGAGCAGGACCAGGTCGCCGTCGGCGATGCGGCCCTTGTCGAGGGCGTCGGCCAGGGCGAGCGGGATCGACGCCGCCGACGTGTTGCCGGTGCGATCGAGCACCACCGAGGCGCGGTCCATCCCGATGCCGAGCCGGTCGCAGGCCGCCTTGATGATGCGGGTGTTCGCCTGGTGCGGCACGACGAGGGCGATGTCCTCGGCGCGCACGCCGGCCTGCTTCATCGACTTCTCCGCCGAGTCGACCATGATCCGCACGGCGCGACGGAAGACCTCCTTGCCGTCCATCTTGATCAGGCCGCCGACCTCGGCGTAGAGCAGGTCTTCGGCCGTCCCGTCGGCGTCGAGGTCCCAGCCGCGCAACTGGCCGCGGCCCTCGGTCGCCTCGAGGACGACGGCGCCGGAGCCGTCGGCGAACAGCACGGCGGTGTTGCGGTCGGTCCAGTCGACGATCCGCGAGAGCGTGTCGGTGCCGATCACCAGGATCTTCTGGGCGCCGATGGCGACGAGGCCGTGGGCCACGACCAGCGCGTACGTGAACCCGGAGCACGCGGCGTTGACGTCGAAGGCGCCGCAGCGCAGTCCGAGCGCGGCCTGGACCGTCGTCGAGGTGGCGGGCACCGTGCGATCCGGCGTCGTCGTGGCGAGCACCAGCCCGTCGATCTGCTCCAGTGCGAGGCCGGACCGCTCGATGGCCTGACGCCCGGCCTCGATCGAGAGCGACGCGGTCGACCCGCCGACGCGGCGCTCGCGGATGCCGGTCCGCTCGATGATCCACTGATCGTTGGTGTCGAGGCCGCTGGCCTGGAGGTCGTCGTTGGTGACCACCTTGTCGGGCAGGGCGGCGCCCCATCCGGTGATGACGGCACCTCGTGCGGCGGTCGGGACGGCGGGCATGGCTTTCCTCCTTACGTCGTGGGCGTCACTGCGTGCGCAGCCAGGCGATCGGCTGGCGGGCGGCGACGCGCTCGGTGGGCAGGGCGATGTAGCTCTGGAGCACTCCGGCGAACGGCGACCGCACCTCCTGGCCACCGACGTGGCCGAGCACGGTTCCGACGTCGATCGTCGCCCCGTCGGCGATCTCGGACGCCGGCGAGAATATCCCCGCCGCCGGGCTGACGACGAGGCGTTCGCTGGCGAAGAGGTGCTCGCCTTCGTGGTGCGCCGACCGCGCCGGCGCCTCCATGCGCAGGAACTCGATCAGCTTGTCGAGGTCCTCGGGCGTCTGCACGCTGACGGCGCGGGCGGCCGGCGCGGTGCGCTTGACCATCCCGGTGAGCACGCCGCCGGGGCCCAGCTCGACGAACTCGGTGACCCCGAGGTCGGCGAGCTCGAGCAGGCCCTGCTTCCAGCGCACCGGCGACGAGAGCTGCGCCGACAACAGGCTCGCCCACTCCTTGCCCTCGTGGTGGGGGAGGGCGTCGACGTTCGAGACGACGGGCACCTCGGTGTCGCGGGGGTCGGCGTCGGCGATCGCCGCCCGCAGACGATCGCGGGCCGCGGCCATGAACGGCGTGTGGAACGCACCGGACACCGGCAGGGCCATCACCTTCTTGGCGCCGAGCTCCTTGGCGTGCACGCTCGCCGCGGCCACCCCTTCGTGCGAGCCGGCGATCACCACCTGGCCGGGCGCGTTGTAGTTGGCCACCCAGACGTCCGAATCGGCGCGACGGCAGGCGACGTCGACCTGGTCGTCGTCGAGGCCGAGGACGGCGGCCATCGTTCCCGGCCGCTCGGCGCCGGCGTCGTACATCGCGTCCGCCCGCTCGATGACGAGCCTCACGCCCTCGTCGAACGCCAGCGCGCCGGTGGCGGTGAGCGCGGTGTACTCGCCGAGGCTGTGGCCGGCGCAGTAGCTCGATTCGATGCCGAGCCGCTCGACCGCGTCGAGCACCATCAGGCTCGACACGAACGTGGTGAGCTGGGCGTTGCGCGTGTCCTTCAGCTCGTCGGCGTCGGCGTCGAGCAGCAGCCGGGCGACGCCGCGACCGCCGATGTCGTCGGCCTCCTCGACGAGCTCCCAGCTCTCGTGCTCCCGCCACGGCCGACCCATGCCGGGGCGCTGTGAGCCCTGGCCGGGAAAGGTGAACGCGAGCATCGAAGTCGAAGGGTAGACCCTGACCGTGGCCGGCCCCCGTTACCGACGGGTAATGGCCGACGCCCGTGACGGCGGCGACGCCGGTGGGTCGGCCGCCGACGGGGGCGGTGCTGGTGCCCGGGGCGGGACTTGAACCCGCACGTCCTTGCGGACAATGGATTTTGAGTCCACCGCGTCTGCCATTCCGCCACCCGGGCAGGGCACGTCGAAGTGTACGGCGCTCTGTGTCAGCGTGTGCGCGCTCTGGGCGCGCACACGCTGACACAGACGGCCCGGGGCCTACGATCGCGCAATGGGCGATGGGCCATCCGGGCGACAGCCGACGGCACCACCGCAGCGCAACACCGGACAGCGGGTCGTCGTCTGGCTCAGCATCGCCGCGATCGTGATCGTGCTGGTGCTGATCGGCGCCCAGGTGATCCCGCGATGGTGGTCGCACCGCGTGGCGAGCGTCGTCGACGGCAGCCTGAGCACCGGCGCGCTGTACGGGTTGTTCATCGGGTTCGTGTTCACCCTCGTGCCGCTCGTGCTGTTGGCTCTCGTGATCCGCTATCGACGCGAGGGTCGCTCGTGGAAGGGGTGGATCGGCTGGTTCGTGCTGGTGCTCCTCACCGCCGCGCCGAACCTGATGACGCTCGGCATCGTCATCGGTCGGTCGAAGGCGGCCCATGCAGCCGAGCGTCACGCTCGACGTCCGAAGCGCCAGGGTTCCGGCTGTGGTCGCTGATCGGCGCCATCGCCGGCGCGCTGGCGATGGCCCTGCTCGTGTACCTCGTGCGCTCCCGCGGCTGGTTCCGCGACGAGAACGAGCGCATGCGCCGGGAGATGGGCGAACACCAGCAGACGCCGTCGCGCCGTAACGGTGCCACGGCTCGCGAATCGGGCCGTTCTAGGGTGTCGCCGATGGCGAAGTGGCTCACCGAACGACGGCTGTCGCAGGTGGCCACGCGGCTCAAGTCGCTGCGCGGCGAGCTGGCGGTGATCGACGAGCAGCTGCTGCAGTTCACCGACGACGCCGACGAGCTGTCGCTGCGCGCGCTGATGTCGGAGACCCCGATGGCGGCGCACGAGTCGAACGAGGCGCGCAAGCACCTGGCGGCGATGCGCAAGCACCGCGCCCACATCCTGGCCGAGATCGACGAGCTCGAACAGAGCCAGGACCGCCTGCTCGACCAGTTGACCGGGTGAGATCGCCCGCCACGACGCGCCACCCCACGGGTGGGCGAACGCCGTTGTAGCGTGCAACGGGTGACGAGCAGGGTCGTGATCGCCGAGGACGAAGCCATCATCCGGATGGACTTGCGCGAGACGCTGGAGGAAGAGGGCTACGAGGTGGTCGGCGAGACCGGCCGCGGCGATCAGGCCGTCGACCTCGTGCGCGAGCTGCTGCCCGACCTCGCCATCCTCGACGTGAAGATGCCGGGGCTCGACGGCCTGGAAGTCGCCCGCATCGTCAACGCCGAGAAGCTCTGCGGCGTCCTGATCCTCACGGCGTTCAGCCAGCGCGAGATCGTCGAGGACGCCCGCGACGCCGGCGCCCTCGCCTACCTGGTGAAGCCGTTCCAGAAGAGCGACCTGGTGCCGGCGATCGAGGTGGCCATCGGGCGTTTCCGGGAGCTGCGCGCCTTGACGGGCGAGATCGACGCGCTCGGCGAGCAGCTCGAGGCGCGCAAGTCGATCGAACGGGCCAAGGGCATCCTGATGGACGAGCGGGGGATGTCGGAGCAGGACGCCTTCGCGTTCATCCAGCGCACGGCGATGAGCGAGCGTTCGAAGATGCGCGCCGTCGCCGATCGGATCGTCGACGGGTCGCTGCGGCCGTAGGGTCGCCCACCATGAGCAAGCTGCTCCTCCTCGACGGCAACTCGCTGACGTACCGCGCCTTCTTCGCCCTGCCGGCCGACATGGCGACCGCCAGCGGCCAGGTGACGAACGCCGTGTTCGGGTTCACGTCGATGTTCATCCTCGTGCTGAGGGAGCAGAAGCCCGACCAGGTGCTGGTGGCCTTCGACCGGCCCGAGCCGACGTTCCGCCACGAGGCCGACGCGACCTACAAGGCCACACCGCGAGGCGGCGCCCGACGTGCTGCGCCAGCAGATGGGGTTGGTGCGCGAGGTCCTGTCGGCGCTCGGCGTGGCGGTGATCGAGCTGCCCGGCTACGAGGCCGACGACCTGATCGCCACCGCCGCCGAACAGGCCGTCGAGCGCGGCGACGACGTCGTGATCGTCACCGGCGACCGCGACGCCTACCAGCTCGTGCGCGACCCGCACGTCAAGGTGCTCTACAACCGCCGCGGCGTCAGCGACTACGTGCTCTACGACGAGGCCGGCATCTTCGACCGCACCGGCGTCACGCCGGCGCAGTATCCCGAGTACGCCGCCCTGCGCGGCGACCCGAGCGACAACCTGCCCGGCGTCCCCGGGGTGGGGGAGAAGACCGCCGCCAAGCTGATCTCGACCTACGGCGGGCTCGACAACGTGTTCACCCACCTCGACGACCTCACGCCGAAGCTCCGGGCGTCGCTCGCCGAGCACGAGCAGCGGGTGCGCAAGAACCACGACGTCACCGTGCTGCGCCGCGACGCGCCGATCGACATCCCCGGCGAGCTGGTGATGCAACCCGACCCGGCCGAGGTCAAACGGCTGTTCAACTTCCTCGAGTTCCGCACCTTCGAGGAGCGCCTCGCCGAAGCCCTCGGCCCGAGCGCGCGCATCGTGCCGTCGACCGAGGAGCGCCAGCCGCTCGTGGCCGAGGTGGTCGTCAGCACCGGCGCGGCCGAGACGGTGGCGGTGCTCGACGCCCTCGACGTGGCGTCCCTCGCCGGGGCGTTCGAGGGCGAGCCGGGGCGGTCGCCGGTCACGGGGATCGCCGTCGTCACCGACGCGGCCACGGCCGCAGTGCTGTGGATCCCCGGCGATCACTTCGAGGATCCGGCCGTCGCCGCCCGGCTGTCCCGACTCCGGTTCCGCGCCCACGACGCCAAGCCGCTGATGCGCTCGTTGCTCGATCGCGGCATCGAGCTGACCGGGCTCGAGCTCGACACGGCGATCGCTGCCTACCTGCTGAAGCCGGCCGAGGCGCGCTACGAGCTGGGGCACCTGCTCGAGGACTACACGTCGTACGGGGCGCCGGTCGACGACCCCGTCAGCGCCGGCCAGCTCGACCTCGGCGGCACCAGGGTGGGCGACGATCAGCGCGCCGGCCGCAGCGCGCTCGCGGTCGAGGCCCTCTCCGAGCCGATCGTCGCCGGGCTGGAACGCACCGCGATGCTCGACCTCTACCGGACCATCGAGAATCCGCTGGTGGTCGTGCTGGCGCGGATGGAGCACGTCGGCATCGCCGTCGACCGGCAGGAACTGCAGGCGCTCAACGCCCGCCTTTCCGGTGAGGTACAGCGGCTCGGCGTCGAGCTGCGGGTGCTGTCCGGGCGCGACGACCTCAACATCAACTCGACGCTGCAGCTGCGCGAGATCCTGTTCCATCCGCCGCCCGCGGGCCGCGGCCTCACGCCGGTGAAGAAGACCAAGACCGGTGCCTCGACCGACGCCGGGTCGCTCGAGAAGCTGCAGGAGCAGTGGCCGGAGTTCATCGCGCCGTTGCTGCAGTACCGCGAGCTGGAGAAGCTGCGCGGCACCTACGGCGAGGGGTTGTTGGCCGAGGTCGCGCCCGACGGTCGGATCCACGCCACGTTCAACCAGACCGTCGCCCGCACCGGTCGGCTCAGCTCCGACCGCCCGAACCTGCACAACATCCCGGTGCGCCGTGACGAGGGCCGGCTGTTCCGCAAGGCGTTCGTCCCCGCCGCGGGATGCGTCCTGCTGGTCGCCGACTACAACCAGATCGAGCTGCGGTGCATCGCTCACCTGGCGGCCGACCCGGGCCTGATCGCCGCGTTCACGAGCGGCCAGGACATCCACAACGCCACCGCGTCACGCGTGTTCGGCGTCGAGCCGACCGCCGTCACGCTCGACCAGCGGTCGAAGGCGAAGATGGTGTCGTACGGGCTGGCGTACGGCATGGAGGCGTACGGCCTCGGTCAACGCCTGAACATCTCGACCGAGGACGCGGCCGTCATCCTCGCCGCCTACTTCGAGGCCTTCCCCAACGTCAAGGCCTACATGGACCGCACCGTCGTCGAGGCGCGCAAGGTGGGCTACACCGAGACGCTGTTCGGCCGCCGTCGCCCGATCCCCGAGCTGCTCGACGGCAACTGGCGCATCCGCCAGGCGGGCGAGCGTCAGGCGATGAACGCCGGGATCCAGGGCCTCGCCGCCGACATCTTCAAGGTGGCGCTGGTGCGCATCGACGGCGCGCTGCAGAGCGAGGGCATCGCCTCTCGGCTCGTCCTGCAGGTGCACGACGAGGTGCTCATCGAGGTTCCCGCCGACGAGCGCGACGAGGTCGGTCCGCTCGTGATCGACCTGATGCGCAACGCGGCCGCCCTCGACGTGCCGCTCGAGGTCAACGTCGCGTGGGGCGCGACGTGGGCCGACGCCAAGAGCTGAGCAGCGTCGCGCCGGCTCCGCCGGCTGCGCTACGGTGACGTTCGGCGAGACGCTGGCCGTTCGCCCGGTGTTCACCGTCGGTTCGCGCCCCAGCGTGCGAGCTTCGGCACGGCGCCTGGTAGCCTGTGGCGCCGGATCGACCGGGTTCACCCGACCGCGTCCGCCGTCCCATCCACCGAACACCCTGTCCCGTCCGAAAGCAGTCCCTCCTCTTGTCCGACACCACGCTCACATCGCCCGCCATGGGAACCTTCGACGACGAAGGCAACTACACCCCCCGCGAGATCGCCATCGACGATCTCGGCATGTCCTTCGCCGATGCCGTCGACGGCACGATGGTCGACGTCGAGGACGGCCAGCTCGTCAACGGCACGATCGTCAAGATCGACAAGGACGAGGTGTTGCTCGACATCGGCTACAAGAGCGAAGGGGTCATCCCGGCGCGCGAGCTGAGCATCCGCAACGACGTCGACCCGCACGAGATCGTCTCGCTGGGCGAGAAGGTCGAGGCGCTGGTGCTGACCAAGGAGGACAAGGAAGGCCGCCTCGTCCTCTCCAAGAAGCGGGCGCAGTACGAGCGGGCGTGGGGCACGATCGAGAAGCTCAAGGAGGAGGACGGCGTCGTCGAGGGTCCGGTGATCGAGGTCGTCAAGGGCGGTCTCATCGTCGACATCGGCCTGCGCGGCTTCCTGCCGGCCTCGCTCGTCGAGCTGCGCCGGGTGCGCGACCTCCAGCCGTACGTCGGCCAGCGCGTCACCGCCAAGATCATCGAGCTCGACAAGAACCGCAACAACGTGGTGCTCAGCCGCCGCGCCCACCTCGAGGAGACGCAGAAGGAGTCGCGCGACTCGTTCCTCAACAACCTCCGGGTCGGCGAGGTCCGCGAGGGCACGGTGTCGTCGGTCGTCAGCTTCGGCGCCTTCGTCGACCTCGGCGGCATGGACGGTCTGATCCACGTCAGCGAGCTGTCGTGGAAGCACGTCGACCACCCGGGCTCGGTCGTGTCGGTGGGCGACCACGTCACGGTGCAGGTGCTCGACGTCGACATGAGCCGCGAGCGCATCAGCCTGTCGCTGAAGGCCACCCAGCAGGACCCGTGGCAGGAGTTCGCCTCCACCCACCAGGTCGGCCAGCTGGTCTACGGACGGGTCACCAAGCTCGTCCAGTTCGGTGCCTTCGTGCAGGTCGGCGACGGCATCGAGGGCCTCGTCCACATCTCCGAGATGTCGACGCAGCACGTCGATTCGCCCGACCAGGTGGTCACGCCCGGCGAGGAGCTGTGGGTCAAGATCATCGACCTCGACCTCGCCCGCCGGCGGATCAGCCTGTCGATCAAGCAGGCCGCCGAGGGCGGCGAGCTGGCCGAGGAGTACCGCGAGCACTTCGAGGTCGACGAGCACGGCAACTGGGCCTCGGGTGACTCCGACGCCGAGCGCGAGGCGGCGTGGTCGGAGTACTACGGCGAGGACGGACCGCCGGCCGATGAGGCCGAGGGCGGCGCTGTCGCCGAGGGCGGCGCTGTCGCCGAGGGCGGCGACGTTCTCGCCGACGACGGCGTCGTGGCCGAGGCTGAGGCCGGTGCGGAGCCCGTGGCCGGCGCCGACGAGCTCGAGCCGTCCGCCGAATAGCCGCATCACGGATCGCCTGACGTGATCGTCGTCGGGCTCACCGGCGGCATCGGCGCCGGCAAATCGACGGTGTCGACGATGCTCGCCGAGCGTGGCGCGGTCATCGTCGACGCCGACGCGATCGTCCGCGAGCTCCAGGCGCCTGGTGCGCCTCTGCTCGACGTGCTCGCCGCCCGCTTCGGGTCCGGCATCATCGACTCGCACGGCGCCCTCGACCGGGCCGCGCTCGCCGCGATCGTGTTCGACGACCGGAGTGCCCTCGACGACCTCAACGCGCTCGTCCACCCGGCCGTGCGGGCCGAGATCGCCATTCGTGTGCGCGCCCGGGCCGACACCGACGACGTGGTCGTGCTCGACATCCCGCTGGTGACCGATCCGCGACGCGACGGCATGGAGGCGCTGGTCGTCGTCGACGCGCCGGTCGAGGTCGCCGTCGAGCGCCTCGTGGCGCAGCGCGGCATGAGCGAGGCCGACGCGCGGGCGCGCGTCGACAAGCAGCTGTCGCGGCACGAGCGCGTCGCCATCGCCGACCGCGTGATCGACAACGGCGGCGATCGCGAGTCGCTGGTCCGCCAGGTCGACGAGGCCTGGCGATGGATGCGGTCGCTCCCGCCGGTCGTGCTCGACCCGGGCTGACCTGATGGCGCCGGCACTGGTCGCCCTCTTCGTCGTCGCCGCGTTCGCCGACTGGGCGGCGATCATCGCTGATCGGACGGCGGCACGCCGCGTCACGAAGCCCCTCGCCACCGTGGTGCTGCTGGCCCTGGCGGCCGTCGGTGGCGACATGTCGGGGGCGGCGCGGGTCTGGCTCGTCGTGGCGGTCGGCTGCTGCCTCGTCGGCGACGTCGCCCTGCTCGGCCGCGACGAGCGCTCGTTCCTCGTGGGGCTCGCGGCGTTCGCCCTCGGGCACCTTGCCTACACCGCCACCGCGTTGGCGGTCGGCGTGTCGTGGCCGCGGTTGGCAGTCGCCTTCCCGTTCCTCGCCGCGGTGCTGGTGTTCCAGACGGCGACGGGGATGCTGCCCGGCGCCCGCCGCCGCGGCGGCACGACGATGATGATCGCCGTCGCCGCGTACTCGCTGATCATCTCGGCGATGGTGGTGACGGCGACCGGCACGGCGTCGTGGCTGGCCGCGGTCGGGGCGATGACGTTCGCCGTGAGCGACTCGATCATCGGCTTCGACCGGTTCGTGCGCCCGGTGCGCCGCGCCGACCTGCCGGTGATGGTGACCTACCACGTCGGTCAACTGCTGCTCGTCCTCGGTCTGATCGCCGCCGCCTGACCCGCCAGCCCGACGCGGCGATCTGAGCAGCGAGATGCACCGAAACGGTGCATCTCGCTGCGGAGAACCGTGGCGCGGTGCTCAGCGGGTCGCCGGCAGGAGCCCGGTCGGCGGCGTCGTGTCCGAGACGTCCGGTGGGAGCGACGTCGTGCCCGCCGGCTCGCTGGACGCGGTCGGGTCGGTCGAGCTCGTGGGACCGCTCGCGTCGGTCGGCGTCCGTCGGAGTCGGTCGGATCGGTCGGCTGCGCTCGGGTCGACCGGGTCCGACCGGGGCGGTGCACGGACCGATGTCGAACGTCGCGCTGGCGGTGACGGCCGGGTCGGCCACGCCGGTCACCGTGAGGTGCATCGTGCCGAGCGGCAGCGCCCGGGACGAGAGCGGCGTCGGCTGGTCGTCGAGGATCGTCACCGGGCTGTCGGTGTCGACGGACAGCATGGCGTCGTCGCGGATCGTCCACTCGAACCACGCCGGTTGGACGGTGCCGTGTTGTTCGACGACCCACACCGCCGACTCGGTGGCGTCGCCCGGGAGGCACAGCGTGGTCACGCCGTAGATCGCCAGCGGCACCGGGTCCGGTTGCGGCTGCAGCGTGCAGTCGTCGATGGTGAAGGTCACGCTGTTGCCGAGCGCAGGGAACCCGGCGGCGTTGATCGACGCCGTGTACTCGCCGGGCGCGAGCGGTTGGAGGAACGAGACGTAGACGCCGGACGCGTTGAACCAGCCCTGGAACGATTGCACCACGGTGGTTCCGGTCACCACCGACCAGTCGTACGTCAGCTCGCCGGGGCCGCCGAGGAACAGCCAGTTGGGGTTCAGCCGGACGAAGTCGGCGCGACCGTCCTCGAGCACCGGGTCGGCGCACGTGGTGCTCACGTCGATGATCAGCGGGGCGTTGGGCGGCGCCGGATCGGCGGGCGGCGGGGGCGCCGGGGCGCACTCCGGCACGTCGACGGCCACGGCCACGGCCAACGCGGGGGAGTCGTGGTCGTTCACCATGACCATGTAGCTGCCCGAGTGGAAGAAGGCGGCGTCCTCGTCGGCTCCACGAGCCGTCGAACAGCGGCTCGGTCGTATCGGTCCACACGCTGACCTGGGCCGCCAGCACGTCGACGTCGTACTGGCGGTCGGTGCCGTCGTCACCGGGCGGGTTCTGGATGTGGACGTGGAACGACCCAGTCCCGGACGTTGCGTTGATGTCCTCGGAACACACGACCGATGCGATCACGACGGCCGGGCCGAGCGGGTCCGCAACGACGGGCGGCGGAGCGTTGACACAGTCGGGCACGTCGAGATCGACGCTGGCCGACGTGCCGAGGGCGACGTCCGTGACCGTGAAGGTCCGCGGCCCGACGAGCGTCGTCGACAGGTGCACCGCGTGCGTCTCCCAGCCGGCGAGCTCGAACGTGCCCGAGGAGGTCACATCGGCGGCGGCGTCGGTGAGCGTCCACGCGTAGGTGGCCACGAACGGCGGCGGGTAGTGGTAGGCGTCGACGTTCTGGACGGCGAAGCGCCAGCGTGGGCGCGGCGAGACCGTCGAGGCGACCGACCCCGGCGCCGGCGATCATCGCGTCGGCCCGGCGGGCTTGTCGGCGGGCGACGTCGGCGCGGCCACGATGTCGCTCCAGCCGTGCTCGCGCCGCAGCTGCGACCATGGTGGTGATCCGCACGTCGTCGCCCACGGCGCGCTCGACCCGGCGCAGAGCCCGGTGGGCGTCGTCGAAGCGGCCGAGTGAGATCAGCATCCCGGCGTACTGCGGCAGCAGCACCACCACAGCGTCCTCGTCACCGCGCCGTTGGATGGCGGCGACCGCTGTCTCGTAGCGGGCGAGACCTTGGTCGCGGGCGCCGCCCTCGAACTCGACGATCGCCAGGCCGATCGAGGCCGAGGGAACGAGGTCGGGGAGGCCGGCGGACTCGGCGGCGGCGATCGCAGCGATGTAGTGACGGCGGGCGTCGTCGGGGCGGCGGTTCTCGGCGGTGGAAGCGAGGAAGTAGTGCGCCCGGACGAGGAGGTCCGTGTCGTCGAGGTGGCGTGAGGTGCGACCGGGCACACGGCGCGACTCGGCGTCGTCATGTCGGCTCGGTCGGCCGCGAGGCGAGGCGGGAGACGCCACGCTCGCGGACGGAGCGGCTCGGTCGGACGACGGCGCACCAACCACCCGGTCGATGCCGTCGAGGACGAGCAGCGTCGGCCCGCGAGGCGCGAGCGAGACGACGACGTTGTCGAAGGCATCATCGTCGCCCGCCGGGACCGCCAGTGCGGTCGCCAGGGTCGTCAGCAGCTGGCCGCCGTCGCTCATGCCGTCGAGCTCGACCGCGACGGCGGGTTGGTCGAAGGGGCTGCCGACCTCGCTGGCGAACGACGCCGCGAGGTGCGACTTGCCGAGGCCGCCGGTGCCGGTGATGGTGACCATCGCGCCCGGCACGACGACCTCGCGCAACGTGGCCAGCTCACCGGTCGCGGCCCAGCAGCGGCTTGCCCGATCGCACGCGCGCCGGTCGCGAGGGCTCTCGGCCGAGGACGTCGAGATGGAGAGCGATGGTCGCCGCGGCCGGGGCGATGCCGAGCTCGTCGGCGAGCAGGCGGCGGCACTCCTCGTAACCTCGCAGGGCGCCGACGCGGTCACCGGCAGCGGCAAGGGCGGCGATCAGCTGGCGGTGCGACTCCTCGTCGAGCGGGTTGTCGGCGACGGCGCGACCGGCGAGGTCGACGGCGCGGTCGGGATGCCCGGTGTCGCGGGCCGCCGCCGCGGCGACCTGCAGCGACCGCACCCGGGCCGCGTCGACGCGGGCGCGGTAGCCGGCGACCCAGGCCGCGTCGACGTCGGCCAACAGCGGTTGCGCCAGGCGGTCGGCGGCCGTGCTGCCGAGCTCGAACGCGCGGTCCGGGTCGCCGTCGGCGAGCGCCTGCCCGGCGTTCGCGACGTCGGCCAACGCGCCGTGCACATCGAGGGTGCAGGCGGGGGCCAACCGATACCCGGTGGCCGTGGTGACGACCACGTGATCGTCGCCGCCCCCGATCGATGCGAGGCGCGACCGCACACGAGCGACGACGTTGCGCAACGCCGGCTTCCAGTTCTCCGGAACGGCATCGCCCCACAACGCCTCGGCCAGCGCGTCGATGCTGATCGCGCCGGGCGCGAGCGCAAGCGCGGCCAGAAAGCGGCGTTCGAGCGGCGCCTCGATCGGGGTAGATCCGGCGGCGGTCATGACCTCGACGTCGCCGAGGAGTCGCACCTCCATCCGCCGATTGTGGCATCGGTGCGCGTCTGCCGAGCCAATTATCGAACGCACCCCGTTCCCACCGACCGATGGGCGAAAACAGGACCGTACGGACCTGCTGTTCGCCCTTCGGTTGCGAAAAGTGGTCAGGAGAACGGTTGTTCGAGTGGGGTAGACTCGGACGGGTGACTGACATCAGCACCGCCCCCACGGCCGGTCCGATCGACCTCACGACGTTTCGCACCGAATCGGTCATCGCACCGGTCGACAGCCAGCCGTTCCACGTGGTGTCGGACTTCGGCGCGGCGGGCGACCAGCCCACCGCCATCGCCGCGCTGAGCGAAGGGCTCCGCCGCGGCGATCGCTTCCAGACGCTGCTCGGCATCACCGGGTCGGGCAAGTCGGCCACCATCGCCTGGACGATCGAGCAGGTGCAGCGGCCGACCCTGATCCTGGCCCCGAACAAGAGCCTCGCCGCCCAGCTGGCCCAGGAGATGCGCGAGTTCTTCCCCGACAACCGGGTCGAGTACTTCGTCAGCTACTACGACTACTACCAGCCCGAGGCGTACATCCCGTCGAGCGACACGTACATCGAGAAGGACTCGTCGATCAACGACGAGATCGACCGCCTGCGCCACTCGGCCACCGCCGGCCTGCTCACGCGGCGTGACGTGATCGTGGTCGCCAGCGTCAGCTGCATCTACGGCATGGGCAACCCCGCCGAGTACCGCGGGCAGATGGTCGACCTGTCGGTCGGCGTCGACTACGACATGCGCAGCATCCTGCGGCGCCTGGTCGACATGCAGTTCGACCGCAACGACGCCACGCTCGGCCGGGGCAAGTTCCGCGTGCGTGGCGACACCATCGAGGTGCACCCGTCGTACGAGGAGACGGTGCTGCGCATCGAGATGTTCGGCGACACGGTCGACCGGCTCAGCGTCATCGACCCGGTCACCGGCGAGACGCTGCGCGACCTCACCCGCACGCAGATCTTCCCGGCCACCCACTACGTCGCCGGGGCCGAGCGGATGGCGTCGGCGATGGGCAAGATCGAGAAGGAGCTGCAGGAGCGGCTGGCGTGGTTCGAGCAGGAGGGCAAGCTCCTCGAGGCACAGCGGTTGCGCATGCGCACGAGCTACGACCTCGAGATGATGGCCGAGCTCGGGTACTGCAACGGCATCGAGAACTACTCGATGCACATCGACGGGCGTACGTCCGGCCAGCCGCCGTTCACCCTGCTCGACTACTTCCCCGACGACTTCCTGCTCGTCATCGACGAGAGCCACGTGGCCGTGCCCCAGCTCCACGGCCAGTTCGAGGGCGACCGCAGCCGCAAGGACGTGCTCGTCGAGCACGGCTTCCGTCTCCCCTCGGCGCGGGACAATCGCCCGCTGACGTTCGACGAGGTGCTCGGGCGGATCAATCAGGCCGTCTTCATGTCGGCGACGCCGAGCGCCTACGAGCTGCGCGTGTCCGATCAGGTGGTCGAGCAGATCGTCCGCCCGACCGGGCTGGTCGATCCCGAGGTGATCGTCCGCCCGACGAAGGGTCAGATCGACGACCTCATCGAGGGCATCAACGACCGGGTGGCCAAGGGTGACCGCGTGCTCGTCACCACGCTCACCAAGAAGATGGCCGAGGACCTCACCGAGTACCTGCTCGAACAGGGGCTCCGCGTCCGCTACCTCCACTCCAACATCGACACCGTGCAGCGCATCGAGATCCTGCGCGCCCTGCGCCTCGGCGAGTTCGACGTCCTCGTCGGCATCAACCTGCTGCGCGAGGGCCTCGACCTGCCCGAGGTGTCGTTGGTCGCCATCCTCGACGCCGACAAGGAGGGGTTCCTGCGCTCGGAGACGTCGCTGATCCAGACGATCGGACGCGCCGCCCGCAACGTCGACGGACAGGTCGTGATGTACGCCGACCGGGTCACCGACTCGATGCGGCGGGCGCTCGACATCACCCAGGAGCGGCGCCAGCGCCAGCTGGCGTTCAACGCCGAGCACGGCATCAACCCGCAGACGATCCGCAAGGCCGTCGGCGACATCCTGTCGCTGCTGCGTCCGGACGACCTGTCGCCCGTTCCCGGCAAGGATCGGCGCCGTCAGCGCGAGCGGGACAAGGTGCAGCGCGAGCTGAGGACGCTGCCCCAGCAGGAGATGCAGCGACTCATCCTGACGCTCGAGGAGGAGATGCACGAGGCCTCCGCCGACCTGCGCTTCGAGTACGCCGCCAAGCTCCGCGACGAGATCAACGACCTGCGCCGCGAGATCCGCGACGCCGGCTGATCGCCGTCCCTCATCCGAGTGTTGAGCGCATCGGAGTGCCGGGCGACCCCCGTCCGGACGTTCGGCACTCGAGCAGCTCAACACTCCGATGAGACGCGTGACCGCCGAGCGAACAGGCGTTCTATCGGGATGCTAGGCTCGACCGTCGATGTCGATCGCTAGCGTGGATCGTTGATGGCTGCTCGCCCGAAGTCCGCCTCGCGTGCGGCCGCCAAGGCCGCGGACGCCCCGCAGATCGTCGTGCGCGGCGCCCGCGAGCACAACCTGCGCAACGTCAACGTCGAGATCCCGCGCGAGAAGCTCGTCGTCTTCACCGGGCTCTCCGGCTCGGGCAAGTCGTCGCTCGCCTTCGACACGATCTACGCCGAGGGCCAGCGCCGCTACGTCGAGTCGTTGTCGTCCTACGCCCGCCAGTTCCTCGGCCAGATGGACAAGCCCGACGTCGACGTCATCGAGGGCCTGTCGCCGGCGATCTCGATCGACCAGAAGTCGGGGAGCCGCAACCCGCGATCCACCGTCGGCACCATCACCGAGGTCTACGACTATCTCCGCCTGCTCTACGCGCGCGTCGGAGTGCAGCACTGCCCGCTCGACGGCACCCGCCTGCAGCGCCAGACACCGCAGCAGATCGTCGACCGCATCCTGTTGCTCCCCGACGGCACCCGCTTCCAGGTGCTGGCGCCGGTGGTGCGAGGCCGCAAGGGCGAGTACGACACCCTGCTCGAGGACCTCTCGGGGCAGGGCTTCGTGCGCGCCCGCATCGACGGCGAGGTGGCCGTCATCGACGAGTTCCTGAAGCGCGAGCAGCGCCTCGCCCGCTACGAGCAGCACACCATCGAGGTGGTCGTCGACCGACTCGTGCAGCGCGAGGGCATCACGCGGCGGCTCACCGACTCCCTCGAGACGGCGCTGCGCCTGGCCGAGGGCGTCGCCGAGGTCGAGATCGTGGCCGGCGACGGCGGCGAGAACGAGACGATGACGTTCTCCCAGCACCTGTCGTGCCCGACGTGCGGCAACAGCTACGACGAGCCGGCACCGCGCAACTTCTCGTTCAACTCTCCGTACGGCGCCTGTGAGACGTGCGACGGGTTGGGCACGACGTTCGAGATCGACCCCGAGCTGGTCATCCCCGACCCCGACCTGTCGATCAACGAGGGCGCCATCGCCCCGTGGCGCGGCGCCCAGACGCAGTACTTCTCACGGATGCTCGAGGCCGTGGCCGAGGAGGCCGGCATCGACCTCGGCGCGCCGTGGTCGAAGCTCACGGCCAAGCAGCAGAAGGTCATCCTCGAGGGCTCCAAGGGCAACCTCACGGTCAAGTACAAGAACCGCTACGGCCGCCAGCGGCAGTACAACACGGCGTACGAGGGCGTGATCCCGTGGGTCCGCCGCCGCCACGAGGGCTCCGACAGCGACTGGTCGCGCGAGCAGTACGAGGGGTACATGCGCCTCGTCCCGTGCCATGCGTGCAACGGTGCCCGCCTCAAGCCGGCGTCGCTCGCGGTCACGGTCAACGACCGCCACATCTCCGAGGTGTGCGACCTGTCGATCGCCGACAGCGCCAAGTTCCTCGCCCAGCTCGAGCTGTCCGAGCGCGACCGGCTGATCGCCGAGCGGGTGACGAAGGAGATCAACGCCCGCCTCGGCTTCCTGCTCGACGTCGGCCTCGACTACCTCACGCTGTCGCGGGCCGCCGGCACCCTTGCCGGCGGCGAGGCCCAGCGCATCCGCCTCGCCAGCCAGATCGGCTCCGGCCTCGTCGGCACGCTGTACGTGCTCGACGAGCCGTCGATCGGCCTGCACCAACGCGACAACCGCCGCCTCATCGACACCCTGACCCGACTGCGTGACCTCGGCAACACCGTGATCGTCGTCGAGCACGACGAGGAGACCATCCGCGAGAGCGACTGGATCGTCGACATCGGTCCGGGGGCGGGCGAGCACGGCGGCGCCATCGTCTACAGCGGCCCGGTTGCGGGCATCGTGAAGGTCAAGGAGTCGATCACCGGCCGGTACCTCAGCGGGCGCGAACGGGTGCCGGTGCCCGAGCACCGTCGACCCGGCGACGGAGAGCACCTGAAGGTGCTCGGCGCTCGCGAGCACAACCTGCGTGAGCTCGACGTGTCGATCCCGCTCGGCACCTTCGTCACGATCACCGGCGTGTCCGGCTCCGGCAAGTCGACGCTCGTGCGCGACATCCTCCTGCCGGTGCTGATGACCAAGATCTACAAGTCGAAGATGCCGGCCGGCAAGCACCGCCGCATCGAGGGCATCGAGCACCTCGACAAGGTCATCGACATGGACCAGTCGCCGATCGGGCGCACGCCGCGCTCGAACCCGGCCACCTACACCGGGGTCTTCGACAACATCCGCAAGCTGTTCGCCTCCACCAACGAGGCGAAGGTCCGCGGCTACCTGCCGGGACGGTTCAGCTTCAACGTCAACGGCGGGCGCTGCGAGGCGTGCGCCGGCGACGGCACGATCAAGATCGAGATGCACTTCCTGCCCGACGTGTACGTGCCGTGCGAGGTGTGCAAGGGCGCCCGCTACAACCGCGACACCCTCGACATCGAGTTCAAGGGCAAGAACATCGCCGACGTGCTCGACATGCCGGTGGCCGAGGCCGTCGAGTTCTTCGCCAACCAGCCGGCGATCGGGCGGTACATGCAGACGCTGATGGACGTCGGGCTCGGCTACGTGCGCCTCGGCCAGCCGGCGCCCACGCTGTCGGGTGGCGAGGCGCAGCGGGTGAAGCTCGCCACCGAGCTGGCCAAGCGCTCCACCGGCCACACGATCTACCTCCTCGACGAACCGACCACCGGCCTGCACTTCGACGACGTGCGCCGCCTGCTCACCGTGCTGTCACGGCTCGTCGACCAGGGCAACACCGTGCTCGTCATCGAGCACAACCTCGACGTGATCAAGACCGCCGACTGGATCATCGACCTCGGACCCGAGGGCGGCAGCGGCGGCGGCACCATCGTGGCCGAGGGGACCCCCGAGCAGGTGGCCGCAGTGGAGGAGAGCCACACCGGCCGCTACCTGCGCGACGTGCTGGCGGACTAGCTCCGACGCCCGCTATTTGCGGTTGCGCATCCGCTTGGAGAGCTCGTTGAGGCGACGCTTCTCGTCGGCGTCCAGGCCGTCCATGCCGACCGCCGAGATCTTGTCGAGCAGGGCGTCGAGCTCGACCTGATCGTTCGTCGACGAGGGCGGGGGAGCCGGGGGTTGGGGGAGCGACGGCGGCGTGCGCACCGGGCCGGTCCGCCCGGTCGTGGTCCACGGCCCGGCGACCACCTCGCCGCCGCCGCTGCTCGAACTGCCGCGCGAGCGCTTCGTGCGTCGGCGCGGACTGCGCCGGTTGCCGATCGGCAGTGCCGGGATCCAGGGCAGCTCGTGGAGCAGGCCCATCGTGCGCGCCGTGACCGCGGCGACGGCGAGCGACGTGAACAGGAAGATGATGCCGCGCTCGTTGCGGTCGCCGAGCAGCTGGATGACCTCGATGCCGAGGATGACCGCACCGAACACCCACGCCGGGATGTTGAAGACGAAGCGGGCGAACGGGTACTCGGCGACGAACACCAGGAACACGCACAGCTCGACCGGTCGGAGGCCGGCCTGGGGCAGGTTGATCAGCGTGCCCACGATGCCGGGGATGATCACGATCAGGGCGAGGAACACGGCGAACTGGTTGCGGCCGAGGAGGCGCTCGAGCGCCGAGCCGAAGTACCACAGGATGACCAGGGTGACGACGAACCAGATCGCCTGGCCCTGCGAGAGGTCGTTGGCCTGGGGCCACGTGGCGATCCGCCACACCTGGCCGTCGAGCACCTTGTCCGGATCGAGCAGGAGCGCAAAGAACACCTTGTGCTGGGGACCCTCGAGCGCCCAGGTGAGCATGCTCGCCACGCCGAGGATCACCACGAACACCGTGGTGGTGACGTCGAGCGTGCCGATGCTGAACCACGGGTCGCTCGGGCCGCGCCGGTCGGGCACGGAGATGGAGAAGCGGCCGGGCATCGCCGCCACGGTATCCGGGCGACCGGCCGATGGGGAGGAGGTCGCGGGCATCCGCGACGAGGCTCGACCGGCGCCGCCGCGCCCGTAGCCTCGATGGTGATGATGACCCGTCCGCCGGCCGGCACGATCCCCGATGCCCCGGGCTCGTACCAGTTCAAGGACCGCAACGGGCGAGTGATCTATGTGGGCAAGGCGTCGAGCCTGCGCCAGCGGTTGTCGAACTACTTCGCCGACCCCCGGTCGCTGCACCCGCGCACGGCCCAGATGATGGCGGCGGCGGAATCGGTCGAGTGGACGATCGTGCGCAACGAGGTCGAGGCGCTGATGCTCGAGTACTCCCTCATCAAGGAGCACGACCCGCGCTTCAACGTCCGCCTCCGCGACGACAAGAGCTACCCCTTCCTCGCCGTCACCGTCGACGAGCAGTTCCCGCGGGCACTGGTGATGCGCGGTCGCAAGCGCAAGGGCACCCGCTACTTCGGGCCGTACGCCCACGCCTACGCCATCCGCAACACCCTCGACGAGCTGGTGCGCTCGTTCCCGATCCGCACGTGCAGCCCGTCGAAGTACCAGCAACACCAACGCCTCGGCCGGCCGTGCCTGCTCTACCACATCGAGAAGTGCTCGGGGCCGTGCGTCGGCGAGATCGAGGAGATGCCGTACCGCCAGCTGGTCGTCGAGCTGTGCGAGTTCCTCGACGGCGACACCGCGCCGATCGTCAAGCACCTCGACCAGGACATGCGCGAGGCGGCCGCCGCGCTGGAGTTCGAGAAGGCGGCCCGCCTGCGCGACCGCCTGGCCAACGTCCGACGGGCGATCGAGCGCCAGCAGATGGTGGCCGACACCGACGACGAGCTCGACGTGATCGGCCTCGCCGACGACGAGCTGGAGGCGTCGGTGCAGGTGTTCTACATCCGTCGCGGGCGGGTCGTCGGACGCAAGGGCTTCGTGCTCGACAAGGTCGAGGAGCTGACGCCGGCCACCCTGGTCGACCGGATCATCGAGCACCTGTACACCGACGATCCACCGCAGGGTGTGCCCAAGCAGGTGCTCGTGCCCACCGAGCCGGAGAACGTCGAGCTGTACCAGGAGTGGCTGACGATGTTGCGGGGCTCGAAGGTGCAGGTCCGCGTGCCCCAACGCGGCGACCGACGCGCGCTGCTCGAGACCGTGACGAACAACGCCCGCGAGGAGTTCGTCCGACATCGCCTCCGCCGGGCGAGCGACATGACCGCGCGCAGCCGGGCCCTCTCCGAGCTGCAGGACCGCCTCGGTCTCCCGGAAGCGCCGCTGCGGATCGAGTGCTACGACATGGCCCACCTGCAGGGGACGGACTACGTCGGCTCGATGGTGGTGCTCGAGGACGGTCTGCCGAACAAGCGCGAGTACCGGCGGTTCAAGGTGCACGTGGCGGGCAACGACGACTACGCGGCGATGGAGGAGGTGCTGACGCGGCGTCTCACCGCGTACCTCGCCAGCCGCAACGACCCGCCGCCGCTGCCGGGACGGCGGCCGCCGAAGTTCGCCTACCCGCCGCAGCTGCTGCTCGTCGACGGTGGCAAGGGCCAGCTCGCCGTGGCCGAGAAGGTGGTCGACCGCCTCGGCCTGCGCGACGAGATCCCGGTGGCCGGGTTGGCCAAGCGCTTCGAGCAGGTGTACGTGCCCGGTCAGGCCGATCCGGTCGACGTGCCGCGGGGGAGCGAGGCGCTGTTCATGCTCCAGCGCATCCGGGACGAGGCGCACCGCTTCGCCAACACCTTCCACGGCGAGCGGCGCAGCAAGCGGATGACGCGTGGATCCTTGGAGGGCATCGCCGGCCTCGGCGAGGTGCGCCAGAAGCGCCTCGTGAAGGAGATGGGCGGGGTCAACGTGGTCAAGCAGGCGTCGCTCGCCGACCTCCAGGCGCTGGCGTGGCTCCCCGACGCCGTGGCGGCGGCGATCCACGAGCGCTTCCATCCGGCCGCGAACGGCGATCTGGTCACCGACGTTCTCGATATCGAGACGGTGGGTGACCAGATGGCCGATCGAGACGGAGAGTGACCAGATGGCGACGTACCGGAGGGTGAGCGCGTGACCAGTCGGGAGCTGTGGGAGGCCAACGCCGGGTGGTGGATCGACGGGTTCACCGACGGCGCCGACCCGGAGTACGCCGATCAGATCCTGCCGCTCGCCGCCGCCGAGCTCGCCGGCTCGCGGCGCGTGCTCGACGTCGGGTGCGGCGACGGCCAGGTCACCCGTCTGGCGCTGACGCTCGACGGCGTCGACCTCGCCGTCGGTGTCGACCCGACGTGGAACCAGATCTCCGTCGCCGCCGAGCGCGGGGGCACGTCGGGCGTGGCGCGCGCCCTGGCGGACGCCCTGCCGTTCGCCGACGCGTCGTTCGACGCGGTGGTGGCGTGCCTGGTGTTCGAGCACATCGACGAGGTCGACGAGGCGATCGCCGAGGTCGCCCGGGTGCTCGCGCCCGGCGGCCGCTTCTGCTTCTTCCTCAACCACCCGTTGCTGCAGACGCCCGACAGCGGCTGGATCGACGATCAGGTGATGGAGCCACCCGAGCAGTACTGGCGCATCGGGCCCTACCTCGTCGAGGCCGAGACGATCGAGGAGGTGGAGAAGGACGTCCACATCCGCTTCGTCCACCGCCCGCTGTCGCGGTACGTCAACACGCTCTCCGAGCACGGCCTGCTGATCGAGCGGATGCTCGAGCCGTCGCCGCCGGAGCGCTTCCTGGCGCTCACGCCGGAATACGCCGCCGCCGCCACCGTTCCCCGCCTGCTGTACCTCCGCCTGCGCAAACTCTCCTACTACTAGCGTGATCGGCGATGGCTGACATCGTCGTGATCACGGGCCTGTCGGGCGCCGGGAGGTCGGCGGTCGCCGACGTGATGGAGGACATCGGCTGGTACGTCGTCGACAACCTGCCCACGTCGCTGGTCGAGAAGGTCGTCGAGCTCGCCGCCCTGCCGGGCGCGGGCGGGGTGCCGGGCAGCACCGGCATCGATCGACTCGCCCTCGTCGCCGGGCGTGACTACGGCGAGGTGCTCAAGCGGGTCGCCGCGGTACGCGCCAGCGGCCACGCGGTCACCCTGCTCTTCCTCGACGCCTCGTCGTCGGAGCTGGTGCGCCGGTACGACGCGACCCGCCGGCGCCACCCGCTCGCCGACCGTGCCGATGGCCTGCTCGAGTCGATCGAGCTCGAGCGTGAGCTGCTCGAGGCCACACGCGACGCCGCCAATCTGGTGATCGACACGACCGGGCTCAACGTGCACCAGCTCAAGGAGCGCGTGGTCGCGGCGTTCTCCGAGGGTGGCTCGACGCAGATGCAGGTGGCGGTCGAGAGCTTCGGGTTCAAGCACGGACTGCCCCTCGACGCCGACATCGTGATGGACATCCGCTTCCTCCCGAACCCGCACTGGGACGAGGCGCTGCGGCCGCTCACCGGGCACGATCCGGCCGTCCGCGACTACGTCATCGAGCGCAAGGAGACGTCGGACTTCCTCGATGCCTTCGAGGAGCTGTTGCGCACCGTGCTGCCGGGTTACCAGTCGGAGGGCCGCAGCTACCTCACGATCGCGATCGGCTGCACCGGCGGCCGCCACCGGTCGGTCGCGGTCACCGAGGAGCTGGCCAACCGGCTGCGCGCCCGGGGCCTCGCCGTGCGCACGAGCCACCGCGACATCGCCCGCTGACCGCTCGCCGAGCGAGCCAGGCAGGACACGGAGGCGGCCTACCGGTACCCTCTGAGCGCGCCTCAACCGCCGTCACGCAAAGGAACCACACTGATGACCGTCCGTGTTGGAATCAACGGCTTCGGCCGGATCGGCCGCAACCTCTTCCGGGCCGCCAAGGCCTCCGGTGCCGACATCGACTTCGTCGCCGTCAACGACCTCGGCGACGTCCCGACGATGGCCCACCTGCTCAAGTACGACTCGGTGCTCGGCATCCTGCCCAACAAGGTGAGCGCCTCGAAGACCGGCATCCGCGTCGACGGTGACGAGCTGCGCGTGCTGTCCGAGCGCAACCCGGCCGAGCTGCCGTGGGGCGACCTCGGCGTCGACGTCGTCGTCGAGTCGACCGGCATCTTCACCTCCAAGGCGAAGGCCAGCGCCCACCTCGAGGCGGGCGCACCGCTCGTCATCGTGTCCTCGCCGAGCGACGGCGCCGACGCCACGTTCGTGTACGGCGTCAACCACACCGACTTCGATCCCAAGCAGCACAAGGTGATCTCCAACGCCAGCTGCACCACGAACTGCTTCGTGCCCCTGGTGAAGGTGCTCGACGACGCCTTCGGCGTCGAGCAGGGCCTGATGACGACCATCCACGCCTACACCGGCGACCAGATGCTCGTCGACGGCCCGCACCGCGACCTGCGCCGGGCCCGGGCGGCGGCGATCAACATCATCCCCACGAGCACCGGTGCGGCGCGCGCCACGTCGCTCGTGATGGCCTCGATGAAGGGCAAGCTCGACGGGACGTCGCTGCGGGTCCCGGTGCCCACCGGCTCGGTCACCGACTTCAACGCCGTCCTGTCGACGCCGGCGAGCGTCGCCGAGATCAACGCCGCGTACGCCAAGGCGGCGAGCCGTGGGCCGCTGAAGGGCGTGCTGCGCTACTACCGAGGACGAGATCGTGTCGAGCGACATCGTCACCGACCCGCACTCGTGCATCTTCGACGCCGGGCTCACGATGAGCCTGGGCAAGCTGGTCAAGGTGCTCGGCTGGTACGACAACGAGTGGGGCTACTCCAACCGCATGGTCGACCTCGTCGCCTACACCGGCCCCAAGGTCGCCAAGGCGTCGCGCGCCCGTAAGCGCTGATCGGGCATGGGCGACATCCCCACGCTCGAGGACCTCGAGCGCGAGCTCGGCTCACTCGACGGCCGGCGCATCCTGGTGCGCACCGACTTCAACGTCCCCCTCGACGGCACCACGATCACCGACGACTTCCGCATCCGCGCGGCGGTGCCCACGCTGAGCTGGCTGACCGATCGGGGAGCCCACGTCGTCACCGCCAGTCACCTCGGTCGCCCGAAGGGCGCGCCGGACGAGCGCTACTCGATGGCGCCGGTGCGCGAGCGGCTGGCTGAGCTCGCCCCGGGTGTCGAGCTGCTCGAGAACCTGCGCTTCGACCCGCGCGAGGAGGGCAACGACGAGGCCCTGGCCCGCTCGCTCGTCGACGGCGTCGACGGCTACGTGAACGACGCCTTCGGCGCGTCGCACCGCGCCCACGCCTCGATCGTGGGACCGCCCCGCTACGTGCCGTCGGCGATGGGCCGGCTGCTGCAGCGCGAAGTGGAGGTGCTGCTCGGGCTGCGCACGTCGCCGAAGCGTCCGTTCGTCGCCGTGCTCGGTGGGGCCAAGGTGAGCGACAAGCTCGGGGTCATCGACGCGCTGCTCGAGCACGTCGACGCGCTGGTGGTCGGTGGCGCGATGGCGTTCACCTTCTTCCTGGCCGAGGGCGCGTCGATCGGCGACTCGCTCAGCGAGCCCGACCGCGTCGACGACTGCCGGCGGCTGCTCGCCGCCGCCGCCGAGCCGGGCGGCAAGCCGATCCACCTGCCGAGCGACATCGTCGGGCTCGACGCCGACGGCGAGGTGGCGACGTACGGAACGAAGCTGCCGGCCGGCGCCAAGGGTCTCGACATCGGTCCCGGCTCGGCCGCCGCCTTCGCCGACGTGATCACCGACGCCCGGACGGTGTTCTGGAACGGCCCGATGGGCATGTTCGAGGACCCACGGTTCGCCGCCGGGACGCGTGCCGTCGCCGAGGCGGTGGCGGCCACCAAGGCGTTCACCGTCGTCGGTGGCGGCGACTCGGCCGCGGCCCTCGCCCAGTTCGGCCTCGACACCGAGGTCGACCACGTGTCGACCGGTGGCGGTGCGTCGCTCGAGCTCCTCGAGCTGGGCGACCTGCCCGGCCTGGCGGCGCTTCGTCAAGGACGGTCGGCATGACGCGCGCGCCGCCCGCTGATCTCGGGCAACTGGAAGATGCACCACAACCACTTCGAGGCGATCCAGCTCGTCCAGAAGCTGTCGTATCTCGTCCCGAAGGAGATCACGGCGACGGTCGACGTCAGCCTGCACCCGCCGTTCACCGATCTGCGCAGCATCCAGACGCTGATCGACGTCGACGACCTGCCGTTCGCCCTCGGCGCCCAGCACTGCCATTGGGAGGACACCGGCGCGTTCACCGGGGAGGTGTCGCCGGTGTTCCTCGCCAAGCTCGACGTGAAGTACGTCATCTGCGGCCACAGCGAGCGACGCGCCCTGTTCGGCGAGACCGACGAGATGGTCGCCGCCAAGGTCACGGCCATCCAGAAGCACGGGATGATCCCGATCGCCTGCGTCGGCGAGACGCTCGCCGAGCGCGAGGCGGGGGCGACCGAGACGAAGGTGCTCGGCCAGGTCGACGCCGTCGTCGCCGGGCGGACCAAGTCGCAGATCGCCGCTTTGGTGGTGGCCTACGAGCCGATCTGGGCGATCGGCACCGGCAAGACGGCGACCGCCGCGGATGCGCAGGCGGTGTGCCACGCCATCCGTGAGCGCATCGCCCGCCTCACCGACCGCGCCACCGGCGACGCCGTGCGCATCCAGTACGGCGGATCGGTGAAGGCGTCGAACATCGCCGAGTTGATGGCGGCCGACGACATCGACGGCGCGCTCGTCGGTGGCGCCAGCCTCGACGCCGACGAGTTCGCCCGCATCGTCGCCTTCGGCTGAGTGGACGCCGGGTAACCCCGGTGGAACAAGCGCTCCAACAGGGCGTTCGCCTGGACGCCAGGTTTCTCATTCCGTGGGAACGCTGCTAGCTTTGCTCCACCCATGCGGTTGGGGAGGCGCCTTGGGTCGGCGGCGACGTCGTTCACTCACCTCACCAGTACATCCCGAAACATCAGGAGGACGATGACGTGAGTCGTCGCAAGAGCCACAAGCTCATGACCGTTATCGCCGGCGCATCACTGGTTGCAGTGGCCGCCGCCGGCGCCGCCCAAGCCTCGAGCGCACCGGCTGCCAGCGGCGGCGGCGGCGAGCTCGTCGACCTCGGAACGTTCGCCCTCGGCCCGCCCGAGCACATCGACCCGGCGCTGAACGTCACGCTCGACGCCCAGCAGGTCATCAACGCCCTCTACGACGGCCTGACCGACGATCGACTCGAGCGACCCGGCCAATCCCAAGGTCGTGCCCGACCTGGCCGACTACTCGGCCAACGACGACGCCACGGTGTGGACGTTCACGATCCACCCCGACCAGGCGTTCAGCGACGGCGAGCCGATCCTGCCGAGCACGTTCCAGCGTTCGTGGGAGCGGGCGTCCGACCCGGACTTCGCCGGCGACTACGCCTACCTGTTCAACTTCATCCAGGGTGGCGCCGAGAAGCTCGCCGGTGACGCCGACACGATCACCGGCGTGGTGGCCGACGACGACGCCATGACGCTCACCGTGACGCTGTCGGCGCCGTACTCGAACTTCGCCGCGGTGGCCGGCTTCCAGCTGTTCATGCCGATGCCCGCCGCCGCAGTCGACGCCGGCCGCGACTACGAGAACCAGCTGATGATCGGCAACGGCCCGTACGCGCATGGAGTCGCCGCGCACCGACGAGGAGATCGACCTCGTCAAGAACGACAGCTGGGACGGCGACTACAGCGGCAACACCTGGGACCAGCGGCCGGACCGCATCGCGTTCCGGGTGTCGTCCGACGCCGACACGTCGTACAACGGGCTGGAAGCCGGTGAGGGCGACACCGCCCGCATCCCGTCGGGTCGCACCGCCGAGGCGGTGGCCAACTGGGGCACCACCACCGACGACCCCGATCATGGGCTCGTACTACTTCCAGGTTCAACGACCGCGACCCGCGCGTCGGTGGCCCGGACAACCTCAAGCTGCGCCAGGCGATCTCCCAGGCGATCGACCGCGAGGCGATCAACGACGCCATCTTCGACGGCGCCCGCGTCGTGGGCGACGGCATCATGCCCGAGGGCATCCCCGGCTTCAAGCCCGACCTGTGCGAGTACTGCTCGTACGACCCCGACGCCGCCCAGGCGGCGTTCGACGAGTGGACGGCGGCCGGCAACGTGCAGAGCGAGCCGATCCCGATCCAGTTCGGCGCCGGCGGCGTGCACGGCGACGTCGTCCAGCTGATCATCGACAACCTGGCCGCCATCGGCATCCAGGCCGTCCCCGACGAGCGCGACACCACCACGTACTTCTCGGCGATGGCCGACGGGGCGTGCGTGTTCTGCCGCTCGGGCTGGATCGCCGACTACCCGACGTACGACAACTTCATGTACGACCTGTTCGGCACGCGAGGCGCTCGACGGCAACAACTACGGCTACAGCAACCCGAAGTTCGACGACCTCGTGGCCCAGGCCAAGGAGACCATCGACCCGACGGAGCAGGCCTCGCTGTTCAACCAGGCCGAGGCAGGTGCTGCTCAACGACGACATCAACGCGATCCCGCTGCTGTTCTACCGCGGCGAGTACGCCTTCGACGCCGACCGTCTGCAGAACTTCCACCAGACGCCGCTGATGGTCATCCCGTGGGAGCAGATCACCATCACTGACTCCTGACCGAGCCGTTGCCGGCTGGGCGGGGCGTTCACTACGCTCCGCCCAGCCGGTTGGCCCGGCCATCCGGCCCCACCTCGCATGATCAGCTACATCATCCGACGGCTGTTGCTGCTGCTGCCGACGGCCTTCCTCGCGCTGTCGTTCCTGTTCCTGCTGTTCTTCGTGCTCCCCGGCGACACGGCCACGCTGCTCGCCGGCGGGGCGAACCGCAACGTGAGCCCGGAGGTGGTCGCGCGCGTCGCCGAGCGCTACCACCTCAACGACTCGCTGTTCTCGCAGTTCTGGCACTACTGGGCGCGGACGTTCCGCTGGGACCTCGGCACCTCGTTCGTCAACAACCGCAGCGTCAACGACATCCTCCAGCGAGAAGGCGCCGCGCAGCCTGCGCCTCGCCTTCTGGGCCTCGATGATCGACATCTTCGTCGGCATCTCGGTCGGGCTGATCTCGTCGGTCAAGCGCTACTCGCTCACCGACAAGGTCACGACGTTCCTCACCGCTGCCGCGTCGGCGCTGCCGGTGTTCGTGCTCGGGTTCATGCTGCAGTACGCGTTCGCGGTGTACCCGAACAAGCACGACTGGCCGCAGTGGGCCCGCCTGCGGACCTCGCGGCATCGGGCCCGACAGCTGGTTCGCCTTCGTCATCCCCACGGGTGACCAGTGGCGCTACCTGATCCTCCCGGCGATCGCCTTGGCGTCGGTGAGCGCGGCGACCACGGCGCGCATGACCCGCGGCTCGATGCTCGACGTGCTCAACATGGACTACATGCGCACCGCCCGCTCGAAGGGCCTGTCGGAGGGTCGGATCATCCGCCGCCACGGGTTGCGCAACGCCCTGATCCCGGTCATCACGCTCATCGGGATCAACTTCGGTACGGCAATCGGTGCCGCCGTGCTCACCGAGACGGTGTTCTCGTGGCCCGGGTTGGGGTCGCAGATCTCCGACTCCGTGAACTCGCGCGACCTGCCGGTGATCCTCGGGTTGACGCTCGTGGTCGTGCTCGCCTTCGGCGTGATCAACCTGCTCGTCGACCTGTCCTACGCCTGGTTCGACCCGCGGGTCCGTCTCGGGGGCGGCGCCTGATGACCACGATCATCGCCGGCGAGGCCGAGCTTCCCATCACCGAGGGCTACACCCCCTCCGTCCCCAGCTCGCGGCGCCAGGTGTGGCGCCGGTTCGTCGCCAACAAGATGGCGCTCGCCGGGTTGATCATGATCGTCATCCTGGTGCTGGCGGCGATCTTCGCCCCGTGGATCACCAAGTACAGCTACTCGCAGACCAGCCGCGACACGCGCCTGCGACCGTCGTGGGAGCACTGGTTCGGAACCGACCGCCTCGGTCGCGACATGTTCACGCGCGTCGTCTACGGCGCCCGCGTGTCGCTGAAGATCGGACTCCTGGCGACGGCGATCTCGTTGCTCATCGGCGTCCTGTTCGGCGCGGTCGCCGGCTTCTTCGGCGGCTTCGCCGACACGGTCATCATGCGCCTGACCGACATCTTCCTGTCGATCCCGTACATCATCCTGGCGGTCGCGATCGCGGTCGTGTTCGGGCGCAGCGAGAACTCGATCATCCTCGTCCTCGGACTCACCGGCTGGCTGGCGGTGGCGCGCATCGTGCGCTCCAGCTACCTCAGCCTGGGCAAGCTCGAGTACGTCGAGGCCGCCAAGGCGCTCGGGTTCAGCCGGACGCGGGTGATGTTCGGCCACATCCTCCCCAACGCCCTGCAGCCGATCATCGTGTACGGCACGCTGGCGATCGGCGGGGCGATCCTGGCCGAGGCGGCGCTGTCGTTCCTCGGCGTCGGCCCGCAGGCGCCGACCCCGGCGTGGGGCCTGATGGTCGCCGAGAACAAGGGCCAGCTGGCCAGCGACCCGCACCTGTTGTTCTTCCCGGGCGCGGCGATCTTCGTGACCGTGCTCGCCTTCCTGTTCGTCGGTGACGGCCTGCGGGACGCCCTCGACCCGAGGCTCAAGCGGTGAGCCTCGCCGCCGCAGCCGCAGCCGCGAACGGCGAGCGGGCGCCATCGCGCAACCGAGCGCGAGGTGCTGCTGTCGGTGCGCGACCTGCACACGACGTTCAGCACCGACTCCGGCGTGGTGAAGGCGGTCGACGGGATCAGCTTCGACGTGCGCCGCGGCGAGCTGCTGGCGATCGTCGGCGAGTCGGGCTCGGGCAAGTCGGTGACGGCGATGAGCATCGTCGGCCTCCTTCCCGACCGCGACGATCACCGGCGAGGGGGTGTTCTGGAAGGGTGAGAACCTGCTCACCGCCGACACGAAGCGGATGCGGGCGGTTCGCGGCGGGGAGATCGCGATGATCTTCCAGGACCCGCTGACGGCGCTCAACCCGGTGCACACCGTGGGCCGCCAGATCGCCGAGATGGCGCAGGTGCACGACGGCCTCAGCAAGAAGAAGGCGTGGGCGCGGGCCGTCGAGATGCTCGACCTGGTCGGCATCCCGCAGCCGGCCCAGCGGGCGGAGATGCACCCCCACGAGTTCTCCGGCGGCATGCGCCAGCGGGCGATGATCGCCATGGCGATCACGTGCAACCCCGACCTGCTGATCGCCGACGAGCCGACCACCGCCCTCGACGTCACCGTGCAGGCCCAGGTGCTCGAGGTGCTGATGGAGATCAAGGACGCGATCGACTCGGCGATCATTCTGATCACCCACGACCTCGGCGTGGTCGCCGGACTCGCCGACAACGTGATGGTGATGTACGCCGGCCGCCAGGCCGAGTTCGGCGATGCCGAGCAGGTGTTCTACGAGACCCGGCACCCGTACACGCTCGGGTTGTTGGCGTCGCTACCGCGCGTCGACGACAGCGGGGACGAGAAGCTGAGGCCGATCCGCGGCGCCCCGCCGTCGCTGATCAGCCCGCCGCCGGGCTGCGCCTTCGGGCCGCGGTGCGACTTCGTCGAGGACGCCTGTCGCGCCGCCGTGCCACCGCTCGTCGACGTCGGCGACGGCCACCTGACGGCGTGCCGACGGTACGACGATCCTCGAGTCGCTCGACGTCCACGACGTTCGCGCCCTGGCCGAGGACGAGACGGAGAGCCTGATCCCGTGACCGCGCTCGCCGAGACCACGCCGGTGGAGACGACTGCACCGCTGCTGTCGGTGCGCGACCTCGTCAAGCAGTTCCCCGTGCGCGGCGGGGTCTTCGCCCGCGCCGTCGCCTACGTGCAGGCGGTGTCGGGCGTGTCGTTCGACGTGGCGGCGCAGGAGACGCTCGGCGTGGTGGGGGAGTCCGGCTGCGGCAAGTCGACCACCGGCCGGTTGGTGCTGCGGCTGATCGAGCCGACGTCCGGCACGGTGCGGTTCGAGGGCCGCGACCTCGGTCGAGGTCGGGCGCAAGGAGCTGCGCACGATGCGCGAGCGCGTTCCAGATCGTGTTCCAGGACCCGTACGCCTCGCTCAACCCACGCCGCACGGTCGAGGCGGCGATCGGCGAGGCGCTGCGCGTCCACCGCGACATGGACAAGGCAGCGGCCGCCGATCGCGTGCGCGAGCTGCTGCGCCTGGTCGGCCTGCAGCCCGAGCACGCCACGCCGCTACCCGCACGAGTTCTCCGGCGGCCAGCGCCAGCGCGTCGGCATCGCCCGGGCCCTGGCCCTCGATCCGGTGATGGTGGTGCTCGACGAGCCGGTGTCGGCGCTCGACGTCAGCATCCAGGCCGGCGTGGTGAACCTGCTCGAGGAGCTGCAGGACCGCCTCGGGTTGGCGTACGTGTTCATCGCCCACGACCTGTCGGTGGTGCGTCACATCTCCGACCGGGTCGCCGTGATGTACCTCGGCAAGATCGTCGAGATCGGCACGCGCGACGAGATCTACGAGGCGCCGAGCCACCCGTACACGCAGGCCCTGCTGTCGGCGATCCCGGTCCCCGATCCCAGGCGGGAGCGGTCGCGGGAGCGGATCAAGCTGGTCGGCGACGTGCCGAGCCCGATCAACCCGCCGTCGGGCTGCCGCTTCCGCACCCGCTGCTGGCTGGCCCAGGACATCTGTGCCCACGAGGAGCCGGCGCTGATCGAACGCGGCCAGGGCCATCCCGTGGCCTGCCACTTCGCCAACGCCCACCCGGTGACCTGACGCCCGGCCGTCCGCGCAACCGATGGGTGCCAACAGTGACCGTACGGTCCTGTTTTCACCCATCGGTTGGCCGGTAGCATGGTCGGCCGTGCGTACGTTCGTGTTGTACCTGACCATCGTCATCAACATCGTCTCGATGGTTGCGATGGTGGCCGGCATCCTGATGCACAGCGGTCGCGGCGGCGGACTGTCCGACATGTTCGGCGGCGGTGGCGGCGCGGCGCTCGGTTCGTCGGCCGCGGAGCGCAACCTCAACCGGATCACGTTCGTGCTGGCGCTGACCTGGATGATCACGGTGATCGCACTCAGCTTCCTGTTGGCGCAGTAACCGCCCGCAGGTATCGTGCACCGGCCACGTCGGAGTGGCGGAATGGCAGACGCGCTAGCTTGAGGTGCTAGTGGGATTTATATCCCGTGGGGGTTCAAGTCCCCCCTCCGACACGCATTTCTTGGGCCGTTTTGGGCGATTACCCAGGAAATACCCGGGGGAGTGGTGTCCCCGATCGGGACACCGCTGACGCACTTTCCGGGCGGAGATGTCTGCCCTCACCACACCCCTGTCGCCGGCTGTCGGCGCCCGCCTCGCCGAGCTGCTCGTGAGCGCCGCCGCCGAGCTAACCGACGCACCGCGAGCCGACCTGGCACCGACGGGCATCCCCGTCCGTGACGGTCGTGTCACGCTCGGACGGCTGCGTGAGCTGCTGCCTCGCCACGAGTCGCTCGAGGTCGTCGCCGGGTTCGCCGCCGCCTGCTGGGTCGGCTCGCCCGGGGACCGGGCGCCTGAACTCGGCCGGCTCAACTACCGCGGCCGCAGCGGCATCGACCGGCGCGGCCGAGTCCTGCTCGATCATCGCGCCCGCACATGGCTGAACGTGGAAGACCCCAACCGGTTCGACGTTGTCGCGTTCGCGCCCGCCGCGGGTGGGATCCTGATCGTGCCGGTGGAGGACTTTGCCCGCCGCTGGGCGGTGATCTCGCGATGACCGCTGGTTCGCTGCTCGACGTGTGCCGTCGGGCGCGTCCCGAATTGGCCTGCCTCGGCGAGCTCGCCCGACCGTTGCTGGCCGTCGTCGAGATCGTCGAGCGGCTCGGTGCACAGCGCGGTTGCGACGCGCTGGCCGACCCGGGCTTCGCTCTTGACGTGCTCACCACCGTCAACGGCTCGGGCGACGCGGCGACCGTCGGCCGAGTCCTCGACTTCCTGCGCGTACGCGCCGAGGGCGGCGGCCGGCCGGGCGTCGCAGCGACACCCCGCCGGGTGACGTTGTCGGACGCCGTCGAGCTGTACGAGGCCGGCCCGTTGGCGCTGATGGCCGAAGGGACCCGGCACACCTATCGAACGTGGACCCGCCGCCTCGTCGCCGGCGCCGGCGGCCGCGACCCGGCCGAGGTGACCGCCGGGGACTTGACCGATCTGATCGCCAAGCACGTCCTGGCCGGACGCAGCGCCAGCGAGCGTCGTCGATCGGGCCGCTCAGCGGAGGAGAACGCTGTCGGCGCCTTCCGCCACCTGTGGGGCTACCTGGTCGAGAAGAACTACGCGACGTCGAACGTGGCGATGCGGCTGCGCAAGCCGACCCGGGCCGAGCCGAACCGACGCGCCGTGACCGTCGAGGAAGCGGCGCTGCTACGCCAGCTCGCCCGGCGAGGGCGCGACCCGTTGCTGGACGAAGTGACCGTCACGTTGCCGGAACGGCTCGGGTTGCGCCGCATCGAGCTGTGCCGACTCCGGCTATGCGACATCGCCGTGGAGCAGGCGACGATCGAGGTGTGGGGCAAGGGCGACAAGTACCGCACGCTGCCGCTGCCGCCGCGCCTCGTCGACCTGCTCAACCGCTACATCGACGACCGCCGACCCGCCGTCGTTTCGGCCGGGCAATGGCAGCGCAGCACCGAAACCCTCCTCCGACGCCAGCCCGACGCCGAGCACCCGAACGGAAGCCCGGTCGGGCGTCGGCGAATCGAGGACATGTTCGACCGCCTCCGCCGCAATGCCCCGCACCTGTTCGCCAACAACGACGTCTCGCTGCACTCCTACCGTCACGGGCTCGGCACGTACATCGACGCCCGCTACGGCCGCCCCATGACCCGGGCGGTGCTCGGCCACACCTCGCAGGCGAACACCCACCGACCACTACGTGCACGTCGGTGCGGACCAGATGGCCGAGGCCGTTACCGCTTACGAGGCCCACCTCCTCGGCGACGGCGCGGAATCGGTCAACGTGGCGGACTGTCGCCCGGGCTCGTAGACGTCAGTTCCGGAAACGTGTTCGACGTGCGATTGCGGTCATCCTGCGTCGACGCTACGCGGCGACGTCGGCGCCCCCGCACGGGTGGGACCGGCTCGATCGTGCCCACCACGCGCCCCAGCACGCCTCGGCGCGTTGACGGCGCTTCTTCGCCGCCTCGTAGTTGAGGCCGAGGAGAGTCGCCGCATCCCGCAAGCCGAGGCCGCTCAGGCGAGTTGCTTCGATCAAGACAGCTTCGTCGAGGGTGAGTACTCCGGCACGCACAGCACCGCTGATCGCGACAGCGCCTGGTGAGGGCGGTGAACTCTCGAAGCTGTCCAGGTCCACGCGTCCGGCTGTCTGTTCGCACCACAACCGCTCGTGCTTCGCCCGCCGCGTCACCTGATCCCGTGCGCCGGCGAGGAGGCGACTGGCAATCCGGTTCTCATGCCGCGTCAGATCGAACCGGGCGAGCGCGACGAGAAGCGCGACGACCACCTCGGCGAGTGCGTCGTGCCAGCCGAGCCGTCCCGCGCACCCGCGGGCCAACCGGCGCGCTCCAGGAAGGAGGCAGGTGATCATCGCCACGGCTGCGTCCGCGTCACCCCCTGACTTCGACCGACGTACCAACGCGGCGAGCAGCGCGTCCTTGCGTTCGGGCGCAACCGTCCGGTCGAGCAGCTCGCGCCGCACGGCGAGAAAGTTCCGACGCTCGAGGATCGGCTCGAGATCCTGCCACTGCCGCCACGACGCGGGCCGCGGTTCGAAAGTATCGAGTCGGTCGACGAAGGCCTTCGACCCACTTGCCGTCGCCGTGGTGTGTCGGGTGGTCACGGCTGTGAGCGCACCCCGCAGCTCGTCGTTTCGCGACGGTGTCGCCGACGTTGCAGGTGATGCGTGAAGCATCGCGCCGACGACGGTGACGTAGTTCCGTGTCACCGTGAGCGGGATACGGCCGCCACGGGCTCCGGTTCACACACGGCCCGGTTGGCTCGGCGGCGAGTAGTTCTTCGTGTCGCTCCCGGCAGACCGGCGGCGCACCGGTCGAAGGCAAGCCGCATTGTTGGTGGGCGTCGCGTGGAACGCGCTCGACGACGATCAGCGCCGGACATGGCACCACTGGCATGCCCCGTGTAACTCCCTGACTAGCTCCCCGCCCCGTGCAGCTTCCGCCCCGGAGATATTCTGTGAGCCGCATCGCAGTTGCCACTGTCTGCCGAGATCGGCGATCGACCGGCGCCGATCGATTCGCCATCCGGCGTTGACCACCTTTGCCAGGGGGTGGGCGCATCGTTCACTTGCTCAGCCGAGGCCCGGAGGATCGTTGGCGTCGAGCCAGCTCCGCATGGCGAGCATGACGCGAACGAGCATTGGGCGACCCGAACTGGCAACATCCGAGAGCTCGGCGGCGATCGGCGGTGTAAGTTCGTCCGTCACGCGGGGATATAGTGTTTTTACGCACCGCCGGCGTCGGCAATGCAGTGACGTTGTTGTCAGCACGCGCCTCCGCCGCGTTGTTGCCCCGAGGGGCCGTGGTGGGGTGGCGCAGCGAACAGCCCCGACGGCAACTGACGACCGCGCCGCGACGGTCATCGCCATCGAGCGTGCCCACGGCCAGGTGATCTTCGGGTTCGTGCGCCGACTCGGCGTCGACGACGACGCCGCCGCCGACGTGTGCAAGGACCTCACCGTCGCCACCAGCGACGAGTCGCAGCTCTGCCACGGCCTCATTGCCCTCACGACCACGCCGCCACGGGATCCCGCAGTACGACGTATTCGGCGTCGGCACGGCCTACCCGATGCGGCTGATCCTCGTCGACGTCGACGCCGAACACACCGTCGGCATCTACCTCGACAGCACAAATCAGGAGCCACAGCTGCCCGAACTGGCACGGCTCGCGGCGCCCATCATCGCCTCGTTCCACTTCCACCCGACTCCACCGACCACCCCTGACACCTGACGCGGCCGTCGTAGCGCTAACGACGGCAGGTGCCGAGGTCATCGGCCAGGGCGTCGAGCAACCAGCAACGAGCAGCCCGACCTTTCCAACCTTGCCCACCACCAAAGCCCCTGTTATGAAGGCATCATGCTGGGGAGCGCCCAGCTCGGCACCGTTTGCGGAACGGTCCCGTTACTCGCCACGCACCACTTTCATGGGTCCCACACGGGCAACCCGAGACCAAGTACCGGATGACGGCCCGCGAACCGGCCGGAGGCGACTGCGAGCCCGCCTCACGGCCGGCGGTCCCAGCGTGGTTCTCATGGACTCCGCGAAGCCGCCGCGCACCGAATGACATCCGACGCCATCGCTCGGGCTTCGCTGGGCGCCCTGCCGCGCCCCGAGCCAGCGATCGGCGGTCCAGCGTCAGTGGGCGCGTTAGCACCGATTCGGCGTTCGGCGTCGAGTGCTGACCCAACGCTGACGCTCCACTGACGGCCTCGGGTCGCGCCCGATCTGCCGTTCGGCACGCCAGGGCGACGGCCCCTTCGAGGCACCAGATCGGGCAATCGGGCGCGCTCGCTACTGTGAGCAGTGCCCTCCGGCGGCGTCGAATCGCCGGTCATCAACCCGGCGGTAGGTGACTGTCTGCGCAAAGCTGGAAGGGTACGGCGGAGATGCATCCATCGGAGGCTCAACGTGCGGCGACCGCGGCCAGGTCGACCGCCTCTGCGCTTGACCTGACAGTCGACGACGCGATCGTTCTTCAGGACGCGAACCGGCTCGTCCTACGGCTCATGCCTTGCGACGTCGTCGCCCGGGTCGCGCCCATGGAGTTTCAGGCGAGCGCAGAACTCGAGGTTGAACTGGCCCAACAGCTCACGGGAACCGAGAGCCCGGTGGCTGCGCTTGACCCTCGAGCCGAGCCACGCGTCCACGTGCGTGACCGCTTCGTAATGAACCTCTGGACCTACTACGAGCCAGTGCGAGAGGTCCTGCCAGCCGACTACGCGCATGCCCTCGAGCGCTTGCATGCCGGAATGCGGCAGATCGAAATCTCGGCACCGCACTTCACTGATCGAGTCGCGGAAGCTCAACGCCTGGTCGACAGCCGGGATCACACTCCGGCGCTCGCCGACGCGGATCGGGAGCTTCTCAGCAACACCCTGCAAAGCCTGAGACGGGCGATCGGCGACCGAGGTGCCTCCGAACAGTTGCTGCACGGCGAGCCGCACCCAGGGAATGTGCTCGGCGCGAAAAACGGGCCGGTGTTCGTAGACCTCGAGACGTGTTGCCGAGGGCCTGTCGAATTCGACATCGCTCACGTGCCCGATGAGGTGAGCGAGCACTATCCGGACGCCGATCAAGGGCTGCTCGGCGAGTGCCGGGCCATCACCCTTGCGATGGTCGCAGCATGGCGTTGGCGTCGAGACGACCACCACCCGAACGGTCGCCAAGCAGGGTTAGAACTCCTCAGCGCCCTGCGCGAGGGTCCGCCGTGGCCGACGCTCGACGCCGTCTGGCCCGACTAGGTCGTCGGCAGGCTCTGCCCCCGAAGTGACGGTCCGGGACGCTCGCGATCGTGAGCACGCCCGTCTGACCGGTCGCCTTTGACGCGCCAGATCTGCCGTTATCGCGCTGCGTGCGGCCTCGCGTGGGTACGCGACAGCCGCTCCAAACTCGGCGTTCGGCATACTTTGCGAGCGCGACCGCACGACGCCGCGGGTCGGTGCCCCGTCGCGCCGTACCTGCCGCTCGGCGGCCCGTCGATTCGTTCAGGTGACAGCACGAGGACATCGGACATTCGGTAGCGCCAAAGACCCGGCGATACCGGATGCTGTGGCCCGGCATTATCGCGCGTCGATATCGGAGAGGGGCGACAATGCCCATTGCTGGACCAGCAGCGTCCGGCACTTCAGCGGTAGCGGACGCTTGGCGAAATTCGCGGTCGCGTAACTTTGGACGCGGTCGATCGCTCCCGAGCGGGCATCGGCGCGCCCCCAAACCCCGGAGCTCAGAGACGATCGCGACTCGGCCCAGGGGCGCCAGGCCCGTCAATCGGTACCCCCGCTGTGGACGATCAGTCAGCTGGTTGGGAGGCCTCGTTGGCGCTCATGGGCACGTCTCGCCCTGGCGCTGCAGCTCGATGTCAAGCGGCTTTGCGCCGTAGCCGACACCGTCCTGGGTGACGGCGAAGCAGCCGTTGAACCACCGCCCGTCGGCCATGTCACCGGCTGAATCCTCGACGTCTTGCAATCGGACCATGGCGCACACGCCGGCGTCGCTGCAGTTGTACTGGAGGCGCACATCGGCGGGGCCCTTCTCGGCGATCACCTGGTGGTCGAGCGCCACGACACCGCCGTCGTGGGCTAAGAGATCCTGGACGAACTCGTTGGCCGCGGTCGTGCCGCTCTCGATGCGCCTCGTCTCGCTGGGCACGCGCTCGAGGCCGTCGCGCCCGTCGCCGTCGTCCCCGACGACCCGCACCACGGCCGTCACCACACCCCCGATCGCGATCAGGGCGGCCGCGAGCGCGCCGAGCGAAATCACGACCCGCTGCGGGCCGGTCTTGTTGTCGAGCAGCCGCTGCACCCACGACGGCGTCGAGGTGTGCTGGGTGTCGATCGAACCGAGCGCGCCAACTTCTCGGTTCGACGGCGGCGTGGTCGGTCCATCGTGCGGTTCCTCGGCCTGTCCCACGACACCATGGTGACACGAGGGAACATCCGTCCGTGCACACTCGGGCGGCAAACCCCTCACGATCCATCCCACCACCCTGGACCGAAGCTCCGGCCCGCAGTCTTCACGGTTGCCCGCAACTCAGGGACAGCCCACAAGGGCTGTGCAGCTCCAAGCCAACATCGCCGCTCCCTGCGACTAAAACTCGACCAACGATCCGGCACATACCTGACGCTCGAAGCGGCGGACACCTGTCGATGAACCGGCGCGGTACCGGACGCGTGGCGCTATCCAGCGTCGGTATCGGCTACGGCCTCGGTGCTCGTCAGTGCAGAACTGGCGGGCCGGGTAGGTGCGACGAGCCCACGAAGTCATACGAGGCGCTGGCGGCCATGATGCGGCCGATGTTGATGGGGTCGAAGAACGCGGCGGGGGAGATGGTGCCGGCGGTGATGCTGGCGAAATCGTCCATGGCGTCCTGGTTTCGGTGCACGGCTGCGAGCAGTTGTTGCATCTCGGCGGGTGGCGTTTCCAGTGTGGCTAGTTGAGTGGTGAACTCGTAGATCGGCAGAACTTCGTCGTCTCGGGTCCGTTGGTAGGCGGCCATCGCGGTTTCGAACGTGCTGCGGCCGGCGAAGGTGGCGTCGAGGGCGGTGGCGCACAGCTCGGCGTCGCGGAAGGCGTCGCTGATCCCTTGGGCAGTGATCGGGTCCTTGTTGTAGCCGGCGTCGCCGACGAGCGCCCACCCGGGTCCGTAGGGGGTACGGAAGAAGTTGGGCACGGATGTGCCGACGAACCGCTCTTCACGTGTCGCCTCGCGCACCCGCTCGGCGAATTGTGGGGCCATTTCGAGGGTCTTGAGATAGTTGGCTTCGACGTCGGCCTTGTATGCGGTCGACTCGGAGTAGGGCCAGCCGACGACGACGAGGGTCAGGCCGTCGTTGGTGGGCATGGCGGCCCAACCCCGATCGGGGCGGACCACGATCTCGAACCCGTCGACGGGGAGACCGCTCCAGTACGTGTAGTAGCTCCACTGGAGCATCGGCTTGTCGTTGTACTGCGCCGGGTGGACCGCCTTGGCGACGCGGGAGTTTCGCCCGTCGGCGCCTATCACGACGTGCGCCCGCTCGATGACGGCGGTCCCGTCGCGGCCGCGTCCGCGGATGCCGACGACCGTGCCGTCCTCGACGACCACGTCGTCGACGGTGAACTGCTCGCGCACCTCGGCACCAGCACGGGCGGCCGCGTCGACGAGGATCTTGTCGAGCACTGTCCGTCGCGGTGAGTACCCGGTGGCGATGCCGTCGCGGGACGCGGGCGGCCGGTGATCGTGAACGGCCCGAAGTCGAACGAGTACCTCTCGATGGGTGGGCAGCCCGTGGCTGTGACCTCGTCGAGGAGGCCCCACCGGTGCAGCGCGGCGACGCCAGGGGCGTGGATCATGTGGGTCGACACGGTGTCGCTCGGGAACGACGCCCGATCCACGACGAGGACTCGGTAGCCCTTGCGGGCGAGCAGCATCGCAGTGGGCGCGCCTGCGCAGCGGGCGCCCACGATGATGGCGTCGTAGTCAGCAGCCATGGTGGTGACCTCCGGTCGTCGATGACATCAGGTTGCGCCCCGACCGGTTTCGGCGCATCGGGGAGGTCCCCTATTCGACGGCGGGTTTCGTCCGGATGGCGTAGGCGGCGGCCTCGGACCGGCTGCGCAGGCCGAGTTTGGCCAGGACGTGGCCGACGTGGTGCTCGACCGTCTTGCGACTGATGAAGAGCCGGTCGGAGATCTCACTGTTCGACAGGCCGTGGCTGAGCAGCTCGAGCACCTCGCCCTCCCGCTTGCTCAGCGACCCGGCGCCCTTGCCGCCCGACGTGGCGCGCACCCCCAGTCTGCGCAGCACCGCGGCTGCGGCGTCGACGTGACGTCTCGCGTCGAGCCGCGCGAACGTGGCGAGAGCGAGCTGTGCCTCCGCCCTCGCCACGTCGGGGCGCTCGACGAGGACGGCGTTGGCCAGCTCGAGCCGTGCGTGGGCGACATCGATCGGCATCTGCGCCCGCTCGAACTGGAACGAGCGCCTCGTGAAGACAGGCCTGCGGATCGCCGTTGCTGACCGCGAGACAGAGCCGACCGCGGGCAAGGGCGGCCGAGCCTGCGAGATAGGGGCTCGCGTGACGGGCCGCACACGCCTCCAGCGCGCACACGGTGGTCTCTGCCTGGTCGAACCGGCCGGTAGCGAGGTGCACATCGGCCAGCACGGCGAGCAGAGGGGCCACCGCCGTACCACCGGGGTCGAGTTCGCCCAGGGCCCGCTCGAGGGTGTCTTGCGCCAGCGATGTGTTGCCTCGCGCCAGCTGGGTGACAGCACGGGGACGAGCGGCGTCGAGGTCGCCCTCGAGACCGTCGAGCAGCTGCTCGGCCTCCTCGTAGCGGCCTTGCCGGGCGCGTAGATCGGCCAGGCGGGCAAGCGCGCCGCCCCGCAGCGAGCGGTGGCCGAGACCCCACAGGCGCACCGCCTCGGTGAGCGCCACGTCGGCTTCCGCCCAGCGACCGGCGTTTGTGAGGAGGCCGCCGTAGTGCGTACGGCAAAACGCTGAAACGGCGGGAAGCCGACGCCGAGCGGCGATCGCCTCGCCCACCCGGATCCACTGATCAGCGCGAGACACGTCATGGGCGTGCTCGCAGGCGGCGAACAGCTGACAGAAGATCTCCTGCAGCGCGCAGAAATCGTCCACCTCGCTGCCAGCCACCGCCGCCAGCGCTTCGTCGAGGAGCACCATGCCCTGATCGGTGCGGTCGTCGTGGACCAGGGTGGCACCGAGATATGCCAGCGCGACGAACTCGAGATCGCGGTCACCCATCCGCCGAGCAACCGCCAGCGCGTCCCGAAAACGCGTCTCCCGCCGCGTCCGGTCGCCTTCCCACATGCCGATGTTGAGCGACACCCACCCCACCTCGGGAGACGCCGTCTCATCGTCGAGCAGCGACTGGGCGCGAGCAAGCCACCCGCCCATGACCGCCCCATCGCCGACGATCGACCCGTACATGTAGGCGAGCGTCCTGGCGGCGCGCACCGCACCGATCCGGTCATCGCTCGCCCGGTACATCGCGTACACGCGCTCCCAACCCTCGATCGCCGAGACGAAGTCGAGCTCGAGATACGACGCACGGGCCAAGCCCTCGAGCACGTCACCCGATGCCGGATCAACCACCGCGCTCTCAAAGGCCCGACGGGCACCCGCCGCGTCACCCGCCCGAAGCGCGGCCCGGCCCTCCGCAATCAGCATTCCGACCGACGGCGCCACTCTTCAATGCTCCCACGAATGCTTCGTCACACTCGTTCCCCATCCGCAATCACATCCACCGGCGCTGGCCTCGGGGTCTTCGACACTCGAAGTCTCGCGCGGCCGATACCGCGCACTAAGCGGCAGTCGAGGACATCCGCGATGTGCCCTCGAGGACGCCCTCGCCGATAGCGACGAGCATCCGGAAACGCGCGTCCGGCACCACTCGGTGTCCCGGCTTCGAGGGCATCGGGTAGGCGCCGATCGAGGACGCGGCATGGCGTGTCCGAGAACGCGCATCTGATACCGCTCGCTGCGACTCGGGCCACGGCGTCATGGAAGTGCCGGTCGAGGACGACCTGCGACGCGTCCGCTACCACGCTCCCGACAACGCTCATGGGGAGCCCGTCGGACGCGTCACATGGGCGCCGTACGAGGACCATCACTGGCGGTGATAGCCATCGGCACGCGGAATGCCTCATCGCGGAGGTGGCCGCCAGTGGGCATCTCCTGCTGGTCTCCAGACGGCTGATCGCGATGGTCCCCGACACTCAAATTCGGCCCTTCTCCCGGGCTTGGCCGCGTCCCGACGGTGGAGCCCATCGACGAGCCGTGTCTCGCGCTGTCGGAGCAATCGGTGCCCGGTCCGCCAGCGTGGGCGCTGTTCGCGAGGACCGCGATGCTCGACGCTGATTGGGCTGTCGTTCACGGTGTTGTCGACGAGGTCTCTGACCGTTTCAAGCCCGGTTCGATCGATTGACCCATGCTCACGTGCGAATTGCACCACTTCGCCTCGTGCCTCGACATGTCGTGCGTGGAACGCGTCCTCGGCGGCGGGATCGGGGCGAATCGGTGACTGGTACGGTTGCGCCAGCCGAAGGAGGCCGCTGTGACCATCACGCGAGGGCTCACGACGGTCCAAGAAGTGCGCGAAGTGGAGGTAAATCCTGGGCAAATCTGGGCAGCGGCCCAGGATCTGCCCGGGGTAGTCCCCCCTCCGACACGTACGGTTAACCCACGGGGTCGTGACTCGACGGTGACGGTTCCGTCGGGGTCGTAGGCCAGTGAGATGCCGAGTTGGTCGTACAGCTCGGTCTTGTCCTGCGGCTCCGCCTCGGCGAGCACCTCGACGATGTCCTGTGAGCGCGTTGACGAGTGCCTTGACCTGTTCGCGGGTGAGCTGGTCGCCGGGGACGTGCTGGCCGAGCTGGCGTTCGAGGTTCTTGCGCTCGCGCTGGGTGTCGGCGATCCACGAGGCGGCGACGGTGACGGCGTCCTCGTGGTCGAGCAGGCTGCGGTAGTTGGCGAGCTTGCGGTCGCAGTCGGCGATCGCCGCCCGCAGCGCGGCTTCGCGTTCCTGGGCGGCGGGGTCCGGTTCGGAGACGCCGGCGAGGCGGTCGCACGTGTCGTCGATGTGGTCGTCGTCGAACAGCGAGGCCACCCAGCGGTCGAGGCCGCGGACAACGGCGTCTTCGCGGACGTAGACGTTGCGCGGGTGACCGCAATCGCCTGCCGGGTAGTCCTCGGTGAACTTGCAGCGGTAGTAGGCGCGGCCGTGGGTCCAGTGGCCTTGCATCCGTCGTCCGCACACGGCGCAGCGCATGCGCCCAGCGAGCAGGTAGTGCCGGTGCGTCTTGGGCGTGCGCGTGCTCGCTCCCTTTCGCGTCCCGAACGCCGCTTGCACCGCGTCGAAGGTCGCTCGGCTGACCAGTGGCCTGCGGGCGCACACCGAGGGCAGGCTGCGCTGCACGATCGGGCGTTCCTCGGACTACTACGGACCACGGGGCACCGCCACGACCGCTGGCGACAACATCATGAAGCCGGCGCTGCGCGGCAAGCGGGCCCGCTGGCTCGGCTCACTCGACCAGCCCCACACGCTCAACTACCTCGAGGACATCGAACGGGCGCTGGTAACGCTCGGCAGTCGTCGCAAGTCCCCCGCACGCGGCCGACACCGCCGCGGCCCGCGGGGACGCCTACCTTGCCCTGATGAACTGCTTCGTCGGCTGGACCGTTGGACAGGGTGACCCGTGGGCCGAGCTCGACGGGCTCGGGCCCAACGTGGCCCTGTTGCAGGGGGCTCGCCGGTGTGGAGACGATCAGATGAGCGTTCGTGGGGCGGCTGTGGCGGCATCGCCGGTGTTCGGGGTCCCGCTGGGCTCGATGAGGAGGACGTGCGCGTCGCCGCGGGCCCTGGGGCGGTGCGGGGTGCCGGCGGGGATGACGTAGAGCTCGCCGGGTCCGAGCGTGACGGTGCCGTCGGGGAGATCGATGTCGAGTGTCCCCTGCAGGACGAGGAAGAAGTCGTCGGTTTCGTCGTGGTGGTGCCAGGTGAACTCACCGTTCGCCTTCACGACGGCAATGTCGTGGCCGTTGAAGACGGCGACGGTGTGCGGCGACCAGGTGGCGTCGAACTGAGCGAGCTTGGCGGTGAGGTTGACGGCGGTCGGCATGGTGCTCCAGGGTTGGTGAGATGGCGTGGTCAGGGGCTGCGGCGGCGGGATCGGCGGGGCTTGACGAGCGGCGCCGACGATGCGCTAGCGAGCAGTTCGACGAACCGCTCGAGCGCACGGGTGGTCTCGGCCTGATCGTTGGTGGCGACGAGATCGAGGAGCAGGCCGCGTATCACGGCGAGTCCGAGCCGGGCGAGTGCGGGATCGTGGTCATCGTCGTCGCCGGCGCGGCGCAGCCAGGTGTGCACGGCGTGGGGCAGCAAAAGGTTGAACGGGGCCTCACCGTTTGCGCCGCGCGAGTAGCTCTCGAAGAACAGTCGCTCGAGGGCGCGCATCGCGGGATCGCTGAGGTGTGCCCAGACCTGCGTCACTCGATCCGACGCGCTCCCGTCGAGTGTTCCGATGAGCTGCGCCTGTCGGGCTTCGACCTCGCGGACGACCGCCACGAGCAGCTCTTCGCGCGTCCCGAAGTGGTGCAGCAGCATGCGATGGCTGGTTCCGACGTCGGTTGCGATGTCGCGCAGCGATCGATTTCCCACGCCGCGCGCTGCGACCGTGTCGATCACGGCAGCGAGCAGCTCGTCACGTCGGGCGACGTCACGCGGTCGTGACACGCGCTTCCGAGCGCGCCTTGAGACCGGCTGCTTCCATCGCCAGGTAGCGGCGCGTTCGTCGGCGCATCAGCCGGCCAACGAGCACGCCGAGCGCGCCCGTGTGCTCGATGATCTGCTCGACGTGCGTGGTAGCGGAGTCGATCCGTTCCAGCTGGTGCCTCGCCCGAGTGCGCACCCCGACCGACCGGGACGTCCACGTCCACGAACGCCCAGGCTCGACGGCGGTGACCTCCCAGACGAGCACCGGCAGCCCGGGTTGCTTGATCCGGACGCGACTGCCGATCGCGAGGACAGGGCCTGAGACCACAGTCAGGTCGGTGACCGATGCGGTCCACTCCGGCCACCGCTCCACGTCGCTGAACACGTCCCAGACCCGCTCCACGGGGGCCGAGATCGTGCAACCATCTTGACTAATCATGTACCGAACGGTACGTTAATTGTCGGCGCGTTGCAAGCGTGTTTCACGTGAGCCGAGTGTCACGATCCCCGATGTCCTCCAACCCCTTGACGAGTAGACACCACACCCCGAATATTAGCGAGTGCTCTCTATTATCAGTGCCGGTGCGGCAAGGGTGGATCGCGCCGCCACCGGCACGGCCTGATCCGAGCAGCGTCATGCTGCACCGGTTCATCGCCCGACAATCCCGACCCAGAAGGAGATCCACCATGTACAAGTCCGCCGTTCGCTGGATGATCCGGCGCAACATCGCCAAGCTCAACGACGGACAGCTGCGTCCGGTGCTGTCGATGTTCGCCGCCGACGCACAGCTGTGCTTCCCCGGGGTCAACACCTGGAGCTGCCAGTTCCGACCCGCTGTCACCGGGCGGCGCGCCTTTGCCTCGCACCGTGGCCGCAACGAGATCGAGGAGTTCCTGGTGCGCTACACGCACCATCGCATCCAGATGTCGATCGAAGACATCCTCGTCAACGGGCCGCCGTGGAACACCCGTGTCGCGGTCCGCGCCCACGTGTGGGCCGCCGGGCCCGATGGTGGTGACGTCTACGACAACCGGGCCGTCCTGATGATCAACGTCCGGTGGGGCACCATCCGGCGCCAGGAGGACTACGAGGACACGGAACGGGCGGCCATGTTCGACCGATACAACGAGCTCCGGGTTTCCCGGTCGTCGTCGGGCAACGGCCGTTCGCGCCTGAGACAGGTCGCGGCGAGCACGGCCACGCCGAGCGGCGCGTCGACATGAGTGCCATCCCACCCCTACCGCGCATCGACGAGCACGCCGCAGTCGTCGCTGCCAGCGTCGACGACACCTGGCAGGCGCTGCTGGACACGGTCACCGACACGTTCACCCTCCGGCACGCTGCGCTCTACGCACGCCTCGTCGGCTGTGCCGACACCGCCGCGTCGGCGCCGCCGATCGTCGAGGGCTCGACCGTCCCGGGCTTCGTCGTCAGCCGGTTCGTGACCGGGCGGACGCTCGAGCTCACCGGCCGCCACCGGTTCTCCGCGTACCGGCTCGCCCTGCGCCTGGAGCCCGTCGGACCGGGACACACACGCCTGTCTGCTGAGACGTGCGCCCAGTTCCCGCGACTGATCGGCGGCCTCTACCGACTACTCGTGATCGGTACCCGTTTCCATGTTCTGGCGGTTCGGCGGATCCTCGCCGGTGTCGCACGCCGCGTGCCTCCGCGATCCTTGCCAGCAGGCCGCGGGGCGTCGTGCTGACGACGGCACCGTCCGGCGGGCGGACACCCCGGTCCGGGCCGAGGTCGTGCATCCGCTGCGCCTGGAACGCGACGTGCCGGTGGAACTGCGCCAGATCACCCAGACCGTCGCGTGGGGCGCGCCCTGATGGGCCGTAGTGCCCAGTTCAGCGAGGACCAGATCCTCGCCGCGGCGACTCGTCACGTCGCCCAGGACGGGCCGCGTGCGTCGGTCGCCGCACTGGCCCGCCTGCTCAGCGCTCCGTCGGGGTCGATCTACTACCGATTCGCCAACCGGGACAGGCTGGTCGCGGAGGTCTGGCTGCGGGCGGTGCGCGACTTCCAACGCGGGTTCCTCGCCGCGCTCGACCAGCCCGATCTCGACGACGCCGCATTCGCCGCCGCCACGCACGTACCCCGTTGGTGCGCGGCGTCGCTCGACCAGGCGATCGTGCTGCACCGGCACCGCCTCGAGGACCTCGTCGACGCCTGGCCCGATCCGCTCGTGCCCGACCGCGCCGCCCTCAACAAGGATCTCGCTGCCGCACTGCGACGCCATGCCCGCCTGCGATACGGATCGGCGACCGGCGCGGCGCTCGAACGGACGACGTTCGCGCTCGTCAACCTGCCCGGCGGCTCGGTGCGAGCGTTCCTCGATCGCCGCCGGCCGCCGCCCGCGTGGGCGGCCGAAGCGATCGGCGTCGCCAGCCTGGCCGTCCTGTCCGCAACAAGAGCAGATCACCAACCCCCGTCGCCACCCGGGTAGGACATCGTTCAATGACCACCACCACCACCACAACTACCTCGCGGGCCGAACGCAACGCCGACGATTGCCATGAATACCTCGACGACGTGATCGCCAACCCCGACCATCGCACTCGCCACAGCCGCACGGCCAGCGCCGAACCGGCACGCCTGCTCG
>CAWFLK010000016.1:0-215689 GCA_963816635.1 Ilumatobacteraceae bacterium
TCAGCAGCTCGGGCCCGCGCCCGACGTTCACCAGGAGGGGGAGCCGTGATCCGTAGTTCGCACACCCGCCGTGGCCGTGCCGCCGCAGCCATCGCCGTTGCCGCGCTCGCCGTCGCCGCCACGTCGATGGGGGCTCACGCCAGCTCGCCGCCGACTGCGCCCGCAGGCTCGGCCGGTCCGTCCGGCGGCACCCTCGCCTTCGGCATCACCACCGACCCCGACACGCTGTTCCCCTGGAAGGCCACGCAGTTCCAGGCGGTCAACCTGCTGCAGAACATCTACGGCACGCTGACCGAGTTCGACCAGGACCTCAACGTCGTGCCCGGGCTCGCCACGTCGTGGGACACCTCCGACGACGGCCTCACCGTCACGCTGCACCTGCGCGACGGCGTCGTGTTCGACGACGGCAGCGCCTTCGACTCCGCCGACGTCGTCGACTCGCTCACCAAGATCCAGGACGAGGCCACGGCGGCGGTCGCCGCCAGCACGCTCGCCAACGTCACCGGCATCGACGCCCCCGACCCGTCGACGGTCGTGCTGACGCTCTCGGCGCCCGACGCCGCGCTCATCGCCGGGCTGGCGTCGGTCAACATCGCGATGCTGTCGTCGGACGACACCGAGGACGCCCTCAACACCACGCCCAACGGCACCGGGCCCTACGCCTTCGACTCGCGGGTGCCGGCGCAGTCGATCACGCTCGTCGCCAACGAGAACTACTGGGGCGACGCGCCGACGCTCGGTCAGATCGACTTCCGCGTGATCCCCGAGGAGTCCTCGATCGTGTCGGCGCTGCAGTCGGGCAACGTGCAGATGGCGGTGCTCAACGACCCGCTCGTCGCCCAGACCGCCGAGGGCGGCGGCGTCACCGTCGCGGCGACGCCGCAGCTCAGCTACCACGCACTGATGCTCAACGCCACGCCGCGGCGACCTCACCGACGTCAACGTGCGCCTCGCCATCCAGTGCGCCATCGACCGCCAGGAGGTGCTCGACACGGCGGCGTTCGGCGAGGGCGAGATCACCGGCCCGATCACGTCGCCGGCCTACCGCTCCGACCCCAACTCGCGGCCGTGCCCCACACGCGATCTCGACAAGGCGGCCGAGTACCTCGCCGCCGCCGGCAAGCCGGACGGCGTCACGATCCACACCATCGTGTCGCAGGGTGAGTACGCCACGTCGGTGAACGAGGCGCAGAACCTCCAGGCCCAGCTGGCCGACGCCAACATCACCCTCGACCTCGAGATCCTCGAGTCGGGCGCGTACGTCGACCGCTGGATCGCCGGCGACTTCGACGCCGCGGTGGCGCTCAACGGCGGCCGGCCCGACCCCGACGCCATGTACGGCCGCTACTTCACGAGCACCGGCAACCTCAACACGGTCGCCGGGTACAGCTCGGACACGCTCGACCAGCTGTTCGCCGAGGGCAAGGCCACCAGCGACCCCGCCGAGCGGGCGCCGATCTACACCCAGATCTCCGACGAGCTGGAGAACAACGCCGTGTGGATCTGGATGTTCACCAGCTACACGTACACCGCCACGACGCCGAACGTCGCCGGGTTCGTCCCGATGACCAACGGCTCGTTGCAGTACCTGAGGTCGACCACGGTCAGCTGAGGAGGCGTGCTGCGCAGCGGCTTCGCACGTCGCCTCCTCGACGCCGCCCTCACGTTGCTCGGCGTCGCGATCACGGTGTTCGTCGTGCTCCGGTTGATCCCGGGCGACCAGATCACCGCCGGCCTCGGCACCGAGGCCGCTGCGCTCACGCCGGGCCAGAAGGCGGCGCTCGTCGACTACTACGGCCTCGACGAGCCGTGGTACCGGCAGTTCTTCTCGTGGCTCGGCAACGTGCTCACCGGCAACCTCGGCTACTCCTCGCGCGCCCAGGAGAGCGTCGCCGCGCTGACCCGGAGCTCGCTGCCGATCACGCTCGAGCTGGCCGTGCTGTCGATGGTGATCGCCCTGTCGATCGGCATCCCGCTCGGGATGCTGTCGGCGTCGAAGCCGCACTCTGGGCGCGACGCGGCCGGCCAGGTGGTGGGCCTCGCCGGCCTGTCGATCCCGGCGTTCCTGCTCGCCACCACGCTGCTGACGGTGCTGGCGTCGTGGCTGCACTACAACCCGAACGGCAAGGCGTTCGCCACCTTCTTCGACGATCCGTGGCTCAACTTCCAGCAGATACTGCTGCCGGCCGTGGTGCTCGGCTTCGGCATCGCCGCGCCGATCATGCGCACCACGCGCACGGCCGTGCTCGAGGTGCGCTCGACCGACTTCGTGCGGATGGTGCGGGCCAAGGGCGCGCCGCCGCGCCGCGTGCAGGTTCGTCACGTGCTGCGCAACGCGCTGGTGCCGATCGTCACGATGACCGGGCTGCAGTTCGGCTACCTGCTCGGCGGCGCCGTCGTCGTCGAGCAGATCTTCTCCGTTCCGGGCATCGGGCGCCAGGTGCTGCTCGGCATCCAGCAGAAGGAGTACGCCGTCGTGCAGAGCACCGTGCTCGTCATCGCCACGGCGTTCGTGATCGTCAACCTCGCCACCGACGGGCTCTACCGGGTGATCGACCCGCGCGTGGGGGCGGCATGATCGAGCTGCCGGCCAGCGGTCTCGGCGGGCTGGAGCCGGACGACGTCGCCACCACGCGGGCGGGCACGCCGCGCGCCGTGCGGGCGCGGGCGCTGGTGCGCAACCCGAGCGGCCTGATCGGTCTGGTGCTCATCACGATCCCGGTGACGCTGGTGCTGCTCGACGTCTCCGGCCTGCTGCCCTACGACCCCGCGACGCAGGACGCGCCGAACCGCCTCCTCGGGCCGTCGTGGGAGCACTGGTTCGGCACCGACCAGTTCGGCCGCGACGTCTTCGCCCGCGTCGCCGGCGGCGTCACCAACTCGGCCCGCATCGCCCTGGTCGCGGTGGGGCTGGCCGCCGTGATCGGCACGATGGCCGGCCTGGTCGCCGGGTTCTACCGCGGCGTGTCCGACAGCGTGATCGGCGGCGTGTCGAACGTGCTGTTCGCGTTCCCCCCGCTGCTGCTCGCGCTCACGCTGGCGTCGGTGCTCAGCCGCAGCTGGTTCACGGTCGCCGTGGCCATCGCCGTCGTCTACGTGCCGATCTTCGCCCGGGTGATCCGCGGGCCGGTGCTCTCGTTGCGCGAGATCGACTTCGTGCGGGCCGCCACCTCGACCGGTCAGAGCCGCCACGGTGTGATGATGCGCCACGTGCTGCCGAACATCACACCGATCGTCATCGTGCAGGTGACGCTGTCGCTGTCGTGGGCGGTGCTGACCGAGGCCGCCCTCTCCTACCTCGGACTCGGCGCGCCGCCACCGGCCCCGTCGCTCGGTTCGATGATCTTCGACGCCCGCTCACTCGTGAACCTGGCGCCGTGGACGCTGATCTTCCCGGGGGTGGTGGTGGTGCTCGTGGTCGTCAGCCTGAACCTGCTCGGTGACGGGCTGCGCGACGTGCTCGACCCGCGGAACCGGGGGCGCTAGTGACGCAGCGACTCGAACGCCCCGCTCGACCACCTCGGCACCGAGTCGGGGGCCGCCCGCTTCGCCCGGATCGACGAGATGTCGACCGCCGAGGTGGCGGCGGTCATGAACGACAGCGACGCCACCGTGCCCGCCGCCGTGCGGGCGGCCCTGCCGTCGATCGTGGCCGCCATCGACGGCATCGTCGCCCGGATGGCCTCCGGCGGGCGGCTGATCTACGTGGGCGCGGGCTCGTCGGGGCGCCTCGGCGTGCTCGACGCGTCGGAGTGCCCGCCGACGTTCGGGACCGACCCCGGCGACGTCGTGGCGATCATCGCCGGCGGGCCGCCGGCGATCGTCTCGCCGGTGGAGGCCGCCGAGGACGACGTCGACGGGGGGCGCCGCGCCATCGACGACGCCAACGTCACGGCCGGCGATGCGGTGGTGGGCATCGCCGCGAGCGGGCGCACGCCGTTCGTGATCGCCGCGCTCGGGCGCGCCGGCGAGCTCGGTGCGCTCACCGTCGGCCTGTCGTGCAACACCGGGGCGGAGCTCAGCGCCGTCGTCGAGCACCCGATCGAGGTGGCCGTCGGGCCCGAAGTGGTGACCGGCTCGACGCGGCTCAAGGCCGGCACGGCGCAGAAGCTGGTGCTCAACATGATCTCGACCATCACGATGGTGCGCCTCGGCAAGACGTACGGGAACCTGATGGTCGACCTGCGCCCGACCAACGAGAAGCTGCGGGAGCGGGCGGTGGGGATCGTGGCGACGATCGCCGGCGTCGGGCGACCACCGGCGCGGGCCGCGCTCGAGGCGACGGGGTTCGACGTCAAGGCGGCCGTGCTCGTGGCGTCGCTCGGCGTGACGCCGAACGAGGCACGCGACCAACTCGCCCGGGCGGACGGGCGGCTCAAGCAGGCACTCCAGGAGGGAACGAGACGATGAAGGTGCTGGGCATGATCTCGGGGACGTCGCACGACGGGATCGACGCCGCCGTGGTCGACCTGTCGCTGACCGGCGACGAGCTGACCGGCGTGGTCGTGCACGCCGACAGCACCCCGTACCGGCCCGACCTGCGGGCCCGGCTGGTGGCCGCGTTCCCACCGGCGTCGACGACCCTCGCCGAGGTGTGCGAGCTCGACACCCTGATCGGGCAGGCGTTCGCCGAGGTCGCTGCCGCCGTCGTCGCCGGCGTGCCCGACGTCGAGCTGATCGTGTCCCACGGCCAGACCGTGTTCCACTGGGTCGAGGGTGCGCACGCGCTGGGCACGCTCCAGCTCGGGCAGGCCGCGTGGATCGCCGAGCGCACCGGCGTGCCGGTCGTGTCCGACGTGCGCATCCGCGACATCACCGCCGGCGGCCACGGTGCGCCGCTCGTGTCGTACCTCGACACGCTGCTGCTCGCCGGCACCGCCGGGCGGGCGGCGGCGCTGAACCTCGGTGGGATCTCGAACATGACGGTCGTCGACCCGGCCGGGCCCGTCTACGCCTTCGACATCGGACCGGCGAACGCGCTCGTCGACGCGGTGGTGGCGCGCACCGGCGCCGACGCCAACGGCTACGACACCGGCGGGCGCCTGGCGGCGGCCGGACAGGTGCACGACGGCCTGCTGGCCGAGCTGCTCGACGACGCCTACTACGACCTGCCGGCACCGAAGAGCACCGGCAAGGAGCACTTCCACGGCGACTACGTCGACGCCGCGGTGGCGCGCGCCGGCGTCGACCTGGCCGTCGGCGACCTGGTCGCCACGCTGACCGAGCTGACCGTGCGCACGGTCGCGCGCGACGTCGCCGCCGCGGGCGTCTCGACGCTCGTCGTCTCCGGCGGGGGCTGCCACAACCCGGTGGTGATGGCCGGCCTGCGAGCAGCGCTGCCCGGGGTGGGCGTGATGACCTCCGACGACCTCGGCGTGCCGGCCGACGCCAAGGAGGCGATCGCCTTCGCCATCCTCGGCTGGTGCACCGTGCACGGCCGGCCCGGGAACGTGCCCGCGGCCACGGGCGCCAGCGGACCACGGGTCCTCGGAACGATCACCCCCGGTCGCCAGCCGCTGCGGCTGCCGGAGCCCGACGCGACGCCGGTGCGGAGCCTGCGGATGGCCGCCGAGCCGGCACGACGCGACAGCGGAGCCCGATGACGGGAGTCACCCTGCGCGACGCCAGTCCGGACGACCTCGACGGGATCGTGGCCGTGTTCCTCGGCTGCTGGCACGTCACCTACGCCGAGACGCTCCCCGCAGCGACGGTGGCGGCGATGACGACGGCGGGTGCGCGGGCACTGTGGTCGCGCGTGCTCGGCGAGGGCGCACCGGGCGAGGTGATCGTCGCCGATGCCCGCCGGGCCGACGGGGAGACCGCCATCGCCGGCGTCACCCGGTGGTCGCCGTCGGGCTGGGTCCACTCGCTGTACGTCGACCCGGCTGCGCAGGGCACCGGCGTCGGGTCGCAGCTGCTGGCCGAGGCCACGCGTCGCATCGGCCTGGCCGGCGCGGCCACGGCCCATCTGTGGGTGTTCCGCGACAACGCCGCCGGGCGACGCTTCTACGGTCGCCACGGGTGGTCACCGGACGGGACGACCCGGGTGGAGGAGGAGTTCGGCGCGCCCGAGCTCCGCCTGACGCGGCCGCTCGAACGCCCGCCACGCACCGAGCGGTCCGCCGACGGCCCGCTCGACCGACCTCGTCACCGGGCTCGTCGACGCAACGGTGCTCGACGCCGAGTGGCGGAACGCCACCGGCGGGACTCGCCGTGGCGGTGTGCTCGGAGCACGGCGGTGCGCACGCCGTCGCCGGGCGACGCAGCGTCGACACGGCGACGACGACCGCCGCACCGCTGACGGTCGACACGCTGCACGACCTGGCGTCGGTCACCAAGATCGTCGCCACGACGACGGCGGTGCTGGCCCTGGTGTCGGCGGGACAGCTGGCGCTCGACGATCCCGCCGTGCGCTACCTGCCCGGGTTCGGCGACGGCGCCAAGGCGACGATCACCGTACGTGATCTGCTCACCCACCGCGCCGGGCTGTGGGAGTGGCACCCGCTGTACGCCGTGGCCGCCGGCGACCCGGCCGCCGCCGACGCCTTCGTCGACCGCCTCGACCTGCGCTACCCGCCGCGGCAGGCGCGCCACTACTCCGACCTCGGGTTCGTGCAGCTCGGACGCATCGTGGCCGTGGTCGCCGGACAGCCCCTCGACCGCGCCGTCGCCCAGCTCGTCACCGAGCCGCTGGGGCTCGTCCGCACCACGTTCGCCACGCCGGCCGGGCCGCTGGCGGCGATGAGCGCGTTCGGCGACGACGTCGAGCGGGCGATGCTGGCCACCGGCTCGCCCTACCCCGTGCCGTACGGACCCGACGACTTCACCGGCTGGCGGGACCGGGCGGTGCTCGGCGCGGTCAACGACGGCAACGCGTTCCACGCCTACGGCGGCGTGGCCGGCCACGCCGGGCTGTTCTCCGACCTGGCCGACATGATCCGCTTCGCGCTCGCCGTTCGCCGAGCCCGGGGCGCACGCCGCGAGCTGGCGGCCCGACGTGGTGGCCGAGTTCGTCGCGCCCGGGCCGGACCCGGCGCAGGCGCTGGGCTTTCGCCGCTACCCGATCGAGCTCGCCGGGCGTTCGACCACCCTGGTCGGCCACACCGGGTTCGTCGGCTGCGCCGTGGGATTCGTGCCCGGCCGGCCGGTCGCGGTGGCGATGGCGAGCAACCGACTGGTCACCCCCGGCCCGCCGGTACCGATCGACGAGCTGTGGGCCGCGGTGCTGGAGGGCGCGGCGGCATGGATCACGGAGCACTCGTGACGGAGACGTCATCTCCGTTGCTCGCGATCCGCGACCTGTCGGTGTCGTTCCGCACCGCCGGCGGTTGGGCACCGGCGGTGCGCGACGTGTCGCTGGAGGTCCACCGCGGGCGCACGCTCGCCATCGTCGGCGAGTCCGGCTCGGGCAAGACCACCACGGCGGCCGCGATCAACCAGCTGCTGCCGTCGAACGGACGCATCGACGGCGGCGAGGTGTGGTTCGAGGGCCGCAACCTCGTCGGCGCCGACGAGTCGTGGCTGCGCACCATCCGCGGGAAGCTGATCGGCCTCGTCCCCCAGGACCCGATGTCGAACCTCGACCCGCTGGTGCGCGTCGGCGACCAGATCGCCGAGGCGCTCGAGGTGCACGGCCTGGCGTCCGGGTCGGCCGCCACCCGCGCCGCCATCGAGCTGCTCGACATGGTCGGCATCGCCGACCCGGCCAGCCGGATCCACCAGTATCCCCACGAGTTCTCCGGGGGCATGCGCCAGCGCGTGCTCATCGCCATCGGCCTCGCCTGCCGGCCGAAGCTGCTGATCGCCGACGAGCCCACGTCGGCGCTCGACGTCACGGTGCAGCGACGCATCCTCGATCGCCTCGACGAGCTCACCGCGGAGATGGGCACGTCGGTCGTGCTCATCACCCACGACCTCGGTCTCGCCGCCGAGCGCGCCGACGAGATCGCCGTGATGCACCGCGGCGCGGTCGTCGAACGAGGCCCGGCGGCGTCGATCCTGGCGTCCCCGCAGAACGAGTACACCCAGACGCTGCTGCGCGCCGCGCCGAGCCTCTCGTCGCGTCGCGTCGTCACCGCGCTCGCCGCGCCGAGCGCGGCCGACGGCGCCGGAGCGGCCCTCGTGGAGGTGCGTGACCTCGTGAAGGCATTCGCCGTCCGCGGTCGCCGGCGCCGCGACGCGTCGACCACCACCGCGGTCGACGCGGTGTCGTTCCAGATCCCGCGGCGGGCGACGGTGTCGCTCGTCGGCGAGTCCGGTTCGGGCAAGTCGACCACCGCCAACGTCGTGCTCGGCCTGGAGACGGCGACGTCGGGGACGGTGCGCTTCGACGGCAGCGACGTCGGGGCGATGGACCGGGCGGAGCTGTTCGCCTTCCGCCGGCGGGTGCAGCCGGTGTTCCAGAACCCGTACGCCTCGCTCGACCCGCGGTACACGGTCGAGCGCTCGGTGGCCGAACCGCTGCGGGTGCACGGTGTCGGCACGGCGGCCTCGCGCCGCCAGCGCGTGGACGAGCTGCTCGACCAGGTCGCCCTGCCGCGGTCGCTCGCCGACCGGCTGCCCCACGAGCTGTCCGGCGGTCAACGCCAGCGGGTGGCGATCGCCCGCGCCCTCGCCCTGTCGCCCGACCTGGTGGTGCTCGACGAGGCGGTGTCCGCCCTCGACGTGCTCGTGCAGGCGCAGATCCTCGAGCTGCTGGCCGAGCTGCAGGCCGAGCTCGGCCTCAGCTACCTGTTCATCAGCCACGACCTCGCCGTGGTGCGGATGATCTCGCACGAGGTGCACGTGATGCGCCAGGGCCGCATCGTCGAGAGCGGCACGCCGGAGGACATCTTCGAGCGCCCCACGTCCGACTACACCCGCGAGCTGCTGGCGGCCATCCCGGGCGGTCCTCACCCCTGAACGACGGGCTGGGTAGCCTGCGATGGTGGCGTTCCGTGACCGGTTCTTCACCGCACGGACGGCGAAGGCGCTCCTGTCGTGGCGCATCCTCGTCGGGATCGCGGTGGGCGTCGGGGTCAAGCTGGTCGGCCTCGGATATCCCGAAGCGATCCTCCTCGGGCTCGTCGCCTACGGCGTGTTGGTCTACCGGGCGATGCCCAAGGGCGGTCCTCCGCCGCCCGACCCGTTCACGCTCAGCGAGCCGTGGCGCCAGTTCATGCAGGACGCGAGACGCTCGCGGAACGGCCTGCGCGACACCGTGCGGGCGATGACGCCGGGGCCGCTGCAGTCCCGCGTGGCCGAGCATCGCCGACCGCCTCGACGGCGCGATCGAGCAGACGTGGGCGATCGCCCGCCGCGGTGACGACATCGATGCCGCGGTGAACCGCATCGACCCGACCCGCCTGCGGTCGCGCCTCGAGACGCTGCGCACGCAGCCCGGGACCGGCAGTGGCGAGGCGATCGCGTCGGTGGAGAGCCAGCTGCAGAGCGCCGACCGGCTGAAGGCGTTGTCCGCCGACACCGCCGACAAGCTGCGCCTCAGCCAGGCCCGGCTCGACGAGCTGGTGGCGCGGGCGGCCGAGGTGAGCATCGGCGCCGGCGACACCGACACGTACGCCCACGACGTCGACGATCTGGTGCTCGAGTTGGAGGGATTGCGCCAAGCGGTCGCCGAGACCAACCGGCCGCCGATCGGCCCGCCGTGACGTGGGATCCGTGACGAGCCACCACCGGTGCCGTCGACCGAGCGCACGGCGCTGGCCCGGCTCGAGGAGCTCGGCGACGTGCTGGCGGTGGAACGCGAGCGCACCGGCGCGCCGCCCGACCCGGGCCAGGACCCCAGCGAGGTGGCGATCCCACCGCCGCGGTCGGCGGGTCTGCTGCGGTCCAACGTGGTGGTGGCCACCGGCACGACGCTGTCGCGGCTCACCGGGTTGCTGCGGGTGATCGTGTTCGCCTACGTCATCGGCAAGGGCGCCCTCGCCGACGCCTACCTCATCGGCAACGAGACCCCGAACATCGTGTACGAGCTGCTGCTCGGCGGCGTGCTGTCGGCGACGCTCGTGCCGCTGTTCACGTCGTTCCTGCACCACCGCGACGACGGCTCGATGGAGGAGGACGAGGCCGGGGCCCACGCCACCAACGTGGTGATCACCGTCACCATGGTGGCGGTCACCGTGCTCACGATCATCGCCTTCCTGGCGGCGCCGCTGATCTTCGGGCTGTACACGATCCACACCGAGGGCACCACCGATCCCGAGGTGCTGCGCGAGGTCGGCACCCTGCTCACGCGGGTCTTCCTGCTGCAGATCTTCTTCTACGGCGCCACCGGCCTGCTGTCGGCGTACCTCAACGCCCGGCGGCGCTTCTTCGCCGCAGCCTGGAGCCCGATCGCGGCGAACGTCGTGATCATCGTCAGCCTGCTCACGCTGCGCGGCACGGCGTGGGAGCTCACCGACGTGCTGAGCGACCACCGCCTGCGCTGGACGCTCGCCCTCGGGGCGACCGTCGGCATCGCCACCATGGCCGTGCTGCTCGCCGTCGCCGTGCGCCACTCCGGGTTGCGCTTCCGGCCGGCCTTCGAGCCCCGCCACCCGGCGATCCGCCGGCTCATCACGCTCTCGGCGTGGACGCTCGGCTACGTGGCGTGCAACCAGATCGTGACGATCGTGATCCGCAACCTGTCCGGGCCCGGCTCGGGCGACTCGGCGGCGTACTTCCAGGCGTTCACGTTCTTCGTGCTCCCCCACGGGTTGCTGGCGGTGTCGATCGCCACGACGTTCGAGCCCGAGATGGCGATCGCCGTGCGCCGCCACGACAAGGCGGCGTTCATCGATCGCACGTCGCTCGGCGTGCGGCTGATCGCGCTGCTCACGCTCCCGGCGGCGATGTTGCTGTTCGTGCTGCGCCGGCCGATGATCGGACTCCTGCTCGAACACGGCGAGTTCACGTCGGTCGACGCGCTGATCACCTCGCGGGCGCTCGGTGGGTTCGCCCTCGGCCTGGTCGGGTTCTCCGCCTACCTGTTCACGTTCCGCGGGTTCTACGCCCACCAGGACACCCGCACGCCGTTCATGATCAACGTCGGGCAGTGCATCCTCAACATCATCTTGGCCTTTGCCTTCGTCGGGCGGTGGGGGGTGCTCGGGCTCGCCGCCGCCTACGCCGTGTCGTACCTGGTGGCGGCGGTGTGGGCGCTGCAGGTGATGTCGTACAAGGTGCCCGGGTTCCCGTTCACCGGCGTGCTGGTGGCGATGACGCGAATGGTGCTCGCTGCCGTGCTCGCCGCCGAGGCCACGTGGTGGGTGGCCCGGCACGTCGGCGGCAACACCGGCTTCGACGCGCTGGTGCGGCTCGTGTGCGGCACCGTCGTCGGCGTCGCCGTGTACGCCGGGGTCCTGGTGCTGCTGAAGGCGCCCGAGATCGCCGCGGTGAAGCGCATCGTCCCCGGTCGGGGGCGTCGCCCGAACCCCGCCCACTAGCATCGCCAGCATGTTCAAGCTCGTCAACAAGTGGTGGAAGTACCTCACGGCCAAGCTCACCGGCTCGTTCGAGGCGCACGCCGACCCCAAGGTGCAGCTCGAGCAGGCGATCACCGAGGCCAAGACGCAGCACGTGCGGCTCAAGGAGCAGGCGGCCAACGTCATCGCCAACCAGAAGCAGGGCGAGATGCGGCTCAACCAGAAGCTCGACGACCTCGACCGGCTGAACGCCAACGCCCGCCAGGCGCTGAAGATGGCGGCCGACGCCAGCCGGGGGCGATGCGGCGAAGGCGGCGGAGTACAACTCGACCGCCGAGACGATCGCCACCCAGCTGATCCAGGTGGAGAAGGACGTCGAGAGCCAGAAGACGTTCGTGCTCGAGGCGGCCCGGGCGTCCGACCAGGCCAAGGCGGCGGTCGAGCAGAACGGCCGGCTGCTCCAGCAGAAGATCTCCGAGCAGTCCAAGCTGCTGTCGCAGCTCGACCAGGCGAAGATGCAGGAAGAGATGAACTCGGCGATGGCGTCGCTGAACGAGACCGTCGGCGGCGACGTGCCGACGTTCAACGAGGTCGAGCAGAAGATCCAGGCCCGCTACGCCAAGGCGACGGCGATGTCGGAGCTCAACGAGACGTCGGTGGAGTCGCGGATGCTCGAGGTCGAGCAGGCCACCGCCAACGTCGAGGCGCAGAGCCGCCTCGACGCGATGCGCCAGGAGCTCGGCATCACCCCGCCGGTCGTGGCGACCACCACGCCCCCCGCCGAGCTGACGGCGCAGTCGGCAACCCCGTCCGAGCCCGTGCCCGACCCCGCCCCCGAGGCCCAACCGGCCCCCGCCGACGGCGAGTCCTCCACCCCCTCCTGATTTCCACAAGCAAAATCGAGCGTCGACGCTCGATTTCGCGCCCCAGAATCGACGATCAGGCGGTGGGGAGGACGACGAGGTCGTCGCGGTGGATCACCTCGTGGGCCATGCCGTCGGGGAGGTCCCGGGTGTGCAGGCCGGCGACGCGGCGCAGGCGGGCGGCGTCGACCGACACCATCCCGCGGGCGAACACCCGACCATCGACGTCGCGCACCTCCACCGTGTCGGCCTCGACGAACGAGCCCTCCACGTCGACCACCCCGGCCGGCAGCAGGCTGGTCGAGCGCTCGACCAGCGCCCGGCGGGCGCCGGCGTCGACCGTGACCGTGCCGGCCACCCGGGCGGCGAAGGCGATCCACAGCTTGCGGGCACCGAGGCGCCGCTTGCGCGCCTCGAAGCGCGTGCCCACCGGCTCGCCGCGCACGGCACCCAGCAGCACGTCGGGCCGCGCCGCGTTGGCGATCACGGTCGGCACGCCCGACCACGAGGCGATGCGCGCCGCCTCGAGCTTGCTCGCCATGCCGCCGCTCCCCCGCCCGCTCCCGCCGACGTCGGCGGTGATGGCGAGCAGCGGATCGTTCGCCTCGACCCGTGACACCAGCGCGGCGGTCGGGATCACGCCGCGGGTCGGCCGTGTACAGGCCGTCGAGGTCGGTGAGCAGCAGCAGCAGCCCGGCGCCCAGGTTGTGCGCCACCAGCGACGCCAGGCGGTCGTTGTCGCCGTAGCGGATCTCGTCCGACGCGATGGCGTCGTTCTCGTTGATGATCGGCACCACGCCCAGCTCGAGCATGCGCGCCAGCGTCCGCCGGGCGTGCAGGTACTGACGGCGATCGATGAAGTCCTGCGGCACGAGCAACGCCTGCGCCGGCACGAGGCCGTGACGGGCGAGCGCCGCGTCCCAGCTCCGCATCAGGCGCGGCTGGCCGGCGGCGGAGATCGCCTGCAGCGTGCCCACGTCGCTCGGCCGCGACGCCAGCCCGAGCGCCGCCACACCGGCGGCGACCGCTCCCGACGACACCACGATCGCCTCGTGACCGGCGGCGCGCGCCGCCGCCACCTCGTCGCTCAGCTTGGCGACGGCCGCGTCGTCGATCACCCCGTCGTCGTCGGTGAGCGACGACGTGCCGATCTTGACGACGAGCCTCACTACGCCCTGTACTCGAAGCTGAACTCGCCGATCCACACCACGTCGCCGTCGACCGCGCCGGCGCGGGCGAGCAGCCGGTCGACGCCGAGGCGGTCGAGCCGTTGGCTGATGTAGGCGGCCGCCTCGTGGGTGCTGACGTCGTTGAGGGCCACCACCCGCTCGACCTCGCGGCCCGACACGCGGTACTGCTTGTCGCCGATGCGCTCGACCACCGACCCGGTGGGCACCGGACGCAGCAGCACGACGCCCTCGCGCTGGGGTTCGGTCGCCCGAGCCTCGTGCACCGCTGACGCCATCGCCCCGACGACGGCCTTCACCCCGTCGCCCGTGACCGCCGAGATCACGAGGCGGCGGGCACCGCCGACGGGCGCACCGGGATGCTCCCGCCAGGCGGCGGCGTCGGCGGTCGGCACCAGGTCGGCCTTGGTACCGACCACGAGGCGCGGCCGGGCGAGCAGCTCGGGCCGGTAGCGGGCCAGCTCGTCGAGCAGCACCCGTTCCTGCTCGGCCGGCGCCACGCCGTCGAGCGCGGCGAGGTCGACCAGGAGGCACAGCACGCGGGCCCGCTCGACGTGGCGGAGGAACTGGTGCCCGAGCCCACGGCCCTCGCTCGCCCCCTCGATCAGCCCGGGGATGTCGGCGACGACGAACTCGTGGTCGTCGTCGAGGCGCACCACGCCGAGGTTGGGTTCGAGCGTCGTGAACGGGTAGTCGGCGATCTTCGGCTTCGCGGCCGAGATGACGCTGATCAGCGTGCTCTTGCCGACGTTCGGGAACCCCACCAGGGCGACGTCGGCCAGCAGCCGGATCTCCAGTTTGAGCCAGCGCTCCTCGCCGTGCTCGCCCTGCTCGGCGAACGTCGGCGCCCGGCGGCGGTTGGAGAGGAAGCGGGCGTTGCCCCGTCCGCCGCGCCCGCCGGCGGCGGCCAGCCAGCGGTCGCCGTGGTTCCACAGCTCGGCGAGCGTCTCGCCGGTGTAGAGGTCGGTGACGAGGGTGCCCTCGGGCACGGTCACCACGAGCTCGTCGCCGGTTCGCCCGTGCTGGTCCTTGCCGGAACCGTGCACACCGTTGCCGGCGCGGCGGTGCGGGTGGTCACGAAAGGCGAGCAGCGAGGCGACGTTGTGGTCGGCGACCAGCCACACGTCGCCGCCCTTGCCGCCGTCGCCGCCGTTCGGGCCACCGAACGCGACCGGACCTTCCCGGCGCATCGACACGCAGCCGGCGCCGCCGTCGCCGGCGCGCACGTTGAGCTGGCACTCGTCGACGAACTGGGACATGACAGCGAACGCTAGTGAGCGGTATCGGCCGGGCGAGCCGGCGTTGCCGCGGGCTCAGTCGGCAGCAGCAGTGGCGGCGATGACGTCGACGACCTTGCGGCCCCGGCGTGCGCCGAACTTCACGCTGCCGTCGGCGAGCGCGAACAGGGTGTCGTCGCCACCGATGCCGACGTTGCGGCCGGGGTGGGTCTTGGTGCCGCGCTGGCGCACGATGATGGTGCCGGCGCTGACCTGCGTGCCGTCGAACACCTTGACGCCGAGGCGCTGGGCATTCGAGTCACGGCCGTTGCGGGTGGAGCCGCCACCCTTCGTCTTCGACATCGGACGACCTACTTCTTCTCGGCCGAGATGTGGGTGATCTCGACGACGGTGTAGCGCTGCCGGTGGCCGTAGCGGCGCCGGTTGTTCGACTTGTTCTTGTAGGTGAAGCCGTTGATCTTGGGCCCCTTGGCCTCGCCGACCACGGTGCCCTTCACGGTGACCCCGGAGAGCTGGTCGGGCGTGGCGAACACGGTGTCGCCGTCGACCAGGAGGCGCGCCGTGAGGCTCACCTCGTCACCCTCGTTGGCATCGAGCAGATCGACGAGCACTTGCTCGCCTTTGGCCACCTTTTGCTGGTTGGCCCCGGCGGAGATCACTGCGTACATAGCGACGGGCCATGCTAGCGGTGCCTCGGCGCCGTTCCGCCGGCTCGTCAGTCGAGCAGGGCGTGGTCGACGATGACGCCGCGGCCCTCGCACATCGAGCACGTGGTGGAGAACTCCGTGAGCAGGCCTTCGCCGATGCGCTTGCGGGTCATCTCGACCAGGCCGAGGTCGGAGATGGCGAACACCTGCGAGCGCGTCTTGTCGCGGGCGAGGGCGTTGCGGAACACCTCGACCACCTTCTCGCGGTTGGCCCGCACCTCCATGTCGATGAAGTCGATGACGATGATGCCGCCGATGTCGCGCAGGCGCAGCTGCTTGGCGATCTCCTCGGCCGCCTCGAGGTTGTTGTGGTACACCGTCTCCTCGAGGGACGAGGTGCCGACGTTCTTGCCCGTGTTGACGTCGATGACCGTCAGCGCCTCGGTGTGCTCGATGATCAGCGAGCCACCCGACGGCAGCCACACCTTGCGGTCGAGCGCCTTGTGCACCTGCTCGTGCACGTGGTGGTGCTCGAACAGGCCGAGGCCTTCGGTCGCGGTGTCGTAGTACTCGATGCGGTCGGCGAGCTCGGGGTTGAACGCCGACACGTACGCCTTCACGTCGTCGTAGAGGCGGCGGTCGTCGATCGCCACGCTGCGGTACTCGGCGTTGAACTCCTCGCGGATCACCCGCACGGCGAGCTCGGGCTCGCGGTAGAGCAGCGCCGGCGCCTTGGCCTTGGCCGCCTTGGCGGCGATCTGCTCCCACTCGCCGAGCAGCAGGCGCATGTCGGCGCGCAGCTCGTCCTCGGTGGCGTGCTCGGCGGCGGTGCGCACGATCAAGCCGTGCTCGGCCGGCTTCACCCGGTCGAGGATCGACCGCAGGCGCTTGCGCACGTCGTCGGGCAGGCGCTTGGAGATCCCGTAGGTCTTGGAGTTGGGGATCAGCACCACGTAGCGACCGGGCAGCGACGCCTCCTGGGTGAGGCGTGCGCCCTTGGCGCCGATCGGGTTCTTCGTGACCTGGCAGACGATGAGCTGGCGCGGGCGGAGGATGTCCTCGATCCGCGGGTCCTTCTCCTCGATGTCCTCGGCGTCGTACTGCACGTCGCCGCGGTAGAGCACGGCGTTCTTGGGCGTGGCGATGTCGACGAACGCCGCCTCCATGCCCGGCAGCACGTTCTGCACCCGCCCGACGTAGATGTTGCCGTGGATCTGGCTGACGTCGTCGGCCGGTCGTGACACGTAGTGCTCGATCAGGTTGCGCCCCTCGAGCACGGCGACCTGGGCCATGCCCTCGCGCACCTGCACGCACATCAGGTAGCGGCCGACCGGGCGACCGTTGCGCTCGCGCCCGCGTCGCTCGGCCACGAGCTCGGCGTCGCCGGCGTCGGGTGCCCGGCGGGCGGAGTCGCGACCCCGGCTGGCCTGACGCGTGCGCGGCGTCGGCTCGGCGTCGACCTCGGTCGGCGCCGCCCCGGCGGCCTTGCCGCGGGTGCGGCGGGGCGTCTTGACGCGCCGCGACGTGCGGCTGGCGTCGCCGTTGGTCTCGGGGGCGACCCGGGCGCTGTCGGTCACCGGGGCCGGACGGGTGTCACCGATCTGCGGCTTGCGCACGAGCGCCCGCTCGGCTGCCTCGGGCTCGGCGCGGCCCTCGCGCATCGACTCCGGCAGCTCGGGATGCCCGTCGGCGGGAGGCGGCGCGACGAGACCCGGCGCCTCGTCGGCGGCGGTGTCGCCCTCGATCGATTCGGCGCCAGCGGCGGCCGCCGGCTTCTTGCGGCGCTGCCCGCCGCGCGAACCGCGGCGACGCTTGCGCGTCGACGTCGCCTCGCCGTCACCGTCGCCTTCGTCGGCGATCGCGGCGTCGAGATCGACGTCGGCCTCAGGCGCGACGTCGAGCCGGCGATCGGCCGGCGCGGTGCCGGCAGCAGTGGGTTCGGCCGAGGATCCGGTGGCCCCGGTCAGCGCGTCGTCCATCACAGTCCCTTCTCGCGCGGTGGACATCCACCGCCGTCACGGCGACCGGCAGCGAACGTGGCGCTGCGCCGGGATCGGCCGTGATCAGTCCACAGGCCAGCTCCCGGCGCACGTCGTGCGGGGCACTAAACCTCATGATCGAACCAGTCTATCGGACCGGTCGTCCCACGCCCGTGAGCCGCCCCTTCCCCCTGGTCAGAGCCACTTTCTTTCAATGTTGAAAGGAAAGTGGCTCTGGAACGGCCGGCGCGCGGTCAGCGCATGCGGCGCATGTGGACGCTCTGCACCAGGCCGAGCATGGCGAACCACACGAGCAGGCCCGAGCCGCCGTAGGAGATGAACGGCAGCGGCAGGCCGGTGACCGGGAGGATCTTCATCGTCATGCCCACGTTCTGCACGATCTGCCACACCAGCATCGAGAACACCCCGGCGCAGATGTACGTGCCGAAGCGGTCCTTGCTCAGCCCGGCGATCCGCCAGATGCGCAGCAGCATCACCGAGAACAGCCCGAGCACGACGGCGCAGCCGACGAGGCCGAACTGCTCACCGAGGGCAGCGAACGGGAAGTCGGCCCACAGCACGGGGATGCGGGCGTTGTTGGTCAGCGGGCCCTTCAACCAGCCCTTGCCGAAGATGCCCCCCGTGGCGAGGGCGTTGAGCGCCTGGTTCACCTGGAACGTCGCCGTGCGCAGGTCCGGGTTGTGCTCGTCGAACAGCGCCCGCACCCGCTCGAGCTGGTAGTCGTTCACCAGATGGCCGATGAAGGCGGCCCCGACCGTGGCGAGCGACAGGAACGTGAACGCCACGATGTAGCGCACCTTGGCGCCGGCGACGAGCAGCATGCCCATCGCCATCGCCACCAGCACCGACGTCGACCCGAGGTCGGGCTGCACGAGCACCAGCACACTGGTGAGGCCGACGATGATCAGCCCGCCGAGGAATCGCGGGTAGCTCACCTCGTCGGTGCGCTCCTCGGCGAGGTGGGCGGCGAGCATCAGCAGCACCGAGAACTTGGCGATCTCGGCCGGCTGCACGTTGATCGGACCGAGGTCGAACGAGATGCGCGTCCCGCCGCTCAACTGGCCGAGCAGCAGCAACCCGCTCAGCAGCCCCAGCGTGCCGACGTAGATCTGGCGCGCCCGGTGGCGGAACCAGTCGTAGTCGAGCGTCATCACCACCACCATCAGCAGGCCGGCGACGATGGCGAAGATCACCTGGCGGGTGAGGAACCGGAACGAGTCCGCCGTGCGGGTGCGGGTGGCCGAGTAGACGACGGCACACCCGATGACGGTGAGCAGGCCCTGCACCAGCATCAGCACCCAGTCGACGTTGCGGCGCGGGTCGGCCGGGCTGGCGCGCATGTTGCCCAGCCCGGAGTCGGGCTTGCGCTGGAGCAGGCTGACCACGGCGCGCTAGTCGACGACCCGCGCCGCCAGCCCCGTGCCGGGATACACGGTGTTGGGGTCGGAGCTGCGCAGGCAGTCGGTGCCGACCTGGCGCAGCGGGCGGGCGACCTGATCGCTGGTGGTGTCGAGCGGGTCGGACACCACGACCGGGTCGAGCTGGATCATGCCGGACAGGGCGAGGAACATGCACTTCACCACCGGCGCCGCCCCCTGCGAGCCGTAGCCCGCCTTCTCGAGGTAGCCGACCACGGTGTAGGGGTGGGCCAGCGCGTCGTCGCCGTAGGCGACGCCGGCGAACACCGACGAGTCGTTCCAGGGGTACGACCCGAAGCCCTGCGCCGTGCCGGTCTTGCCGGCGACGTCGATGGCGTCGCTCGGGTAGCCGACGGCGAACAGCTCCTGGGCGGTGGTGCTGCGGCCGTTGGCGCCCGGCCCGGTGACGTTCTGGCGGATGCCGGCGAGGATGGCGTTGCGCACGTCGCCGGGCATGTCGATCGCTCGCCCGGCCGGGGTGTACGCCTGCACGACGACCGCCTGGGTCATGTCGACCGTGCCGGGGGTGGCGCCGGCGGGCGTGTTGGGGGCGAGGATCGCCGACATCACGCGGGGCACCATCACGTAGCCGCCGTTGGCGATCGCCGAGTAGCCGACGGCGAGCTGCAGCGGGCTGGCCGCGAGCAGGCCCTGGCCGATCGCCATGTTGATCTCGTCGCCGAGCAGCAGCTTGGGGGTCTCGCCGTCGGCGAGCACGCCCTTCTCCACCAGCTCGGCCTTCAGGGCGTCGTCGGGGATGCGCCCGTCGAACTCGCTCGGCAGGTCGATCGGCGGTGTCGGCGCCGAAGCCGAGCTGGCGGATGTAGTCCTGCAGCACGGTGCCGCCCATCTGGAAGAAGCGCTCGCCGAGGCGCGTAGAAGAACACGTCGCTCGACACGGCGAGCGCGGTCTGCACGTTGATCGTGCCGTACACGCAGGGCCGGTGGTTGAAGCTGCACGTCGAGTTGCGCCAGACGCACTTCACGCCGGTGGCGCAGACGTCGTCGGAGATCGTCTTGGCCTTGTAGGTGCCGTTGTCGTTGACGTACGTGTCCGGCGTCGATCAGGCCGGCCATCATCGCCGAGTAGGCGACGAACGGCTTGAACGCCGAGCCGAGGTTGTACTGGCCCTGGATGGCGCGGTTGATCAGCACCGCCTGGTCGGGATCCTGGCTGCCGTCGGGGCGTCGCCGGTCGAAGATCTCCTTGTACTTGTCGTTGGACAGCGGCTGGGAGAACCAGCGGTTGTCGAACGTCGGGTAGCTCGCCATCGCCATGATCTGGCCGGTGGCGTTGTTCATGATGATCACCGAGCCCGCCGGGGCCGGGTAGTACACCGCCGTGCCCTTGGTGAGGTCCATCCGCTGGTGGCTGCCGTCGGGCTTCTCGACGATCGGGTTGGGGGCGAGGAACGCCCGCTTGAGGCGCAGCTGGAGCTGCAGCATCTGCTCGGCGTACTGCTGCAGGTCGAGGTCGATCGACAGCTGGATGTCCTGGCCGTTCACCGGCGGCGTCTCGCTGACCAGCCGCACCACCCGGCCGGCGGCGTCGATCTCCACCACCCGACGGCCCCACGTGCCGTGCAACTTGGTCTCGTACTGCTGCTCGATGCCGGCACGGCCGACGCGCTCGCCGCGGTTCGACGTGTCGTAGCCGAGGCTGCGGTAGTAGGCCTGGGTGTCCTCGGTGATCGCGCCCATGTAGCCGATCAGCGGCGACGCCAGCGGGGCGTACGGGTAGACCCGTCGGTAGGCGAGCTGCACGGACACGCCGGGGAAGTCCTCGTAGCGCTCCTGGATCGCGATCACGACGTTCTCGGGCACGTCCTCGGCGAGCGGCAGCGGGCGGAAGCGGCTGTAGGTGTCGGCCTGGTAGCGCGCCTCCATGTCGGCGACCGTCACGCCGAGCCACCCCGACAGCCGCTGGAACAGCGTGGCCCGATCGGAGGCCTTGCGGATCTGGGCCCAGTCGACGGCCACGGTGTTGGTGGCCTCGTTGCCGGCGAGCAGGCGGCCGTCGGCGTCGATGATCTGGCCGCGCACCGGTGGGATGAGCACCGTGCGCAGGCTCGACTCGTCGACGGCGGCCTGCAGGCTCGAGGCCTCGACCGCCTGCAGGAACCACAACCTGACCCCGAGCGCGCCGAAGAGCATCGTGGCGACGAGCGCGAGGACGCCCAGCCGAGTTGCCCGCTTGTCTCCGGCCATTCGTACCAGTCTGCCGTGCGCCGCCGGAGCGGCCCCTCGTCACGTTGCAACAATCACACGGCAACCGGAGGGCACCAGCTGATCCGTACGGTCCGGCTGGTGCCCTCCGGTTGCTCAGTCGAGGGTCTTGGCGATCTCGACCTTGTTCCAGTCGGTGCGCTTGACCTTCATGCACCACCGGCCGATCGGCACCAGGACCGGGCTCATCACGAACGCCGCGCACGCCACCACGCCGACGATCACGATCAGCCGGTACGTCAGCACGTACTCCTCGCCGATGAACACCCGCACGAGCGGCGTCACCGCCTCGCCGACCGCCGCGCCGAGCGCCGTGAACAGGCCGGCGAGCCACCACTGCGGATCGATCGTGATCGAGGTGACGTAGCCGGCGGTGAAGCCGGCGAGGCCCATCGTGAGCGACGACGACCCGATCGGCGACCCGACGCGCAGGTCGTACATCAGACCGAGCACGAACCCGGCGAGGGCGCCCTTCTGCGATCCCCCGCCGGCGCCGGCGGCGGCGGCCAGCGCCAGCACCACCTGCACCGTCACGCCGGCCGGGCGCAGGTCGGTGAACAGGGTCTGTTGCAGGGCGACCAGCACGATGCCCACCAACACCAGCCGGGGCACCGGGCCCTGTACGAACGACGCGATCATCAGTCGCTGCCGGTCGCCGAGGCCTCGGTCTCGGGCTGGTACAGCAGCACGTCGACGAACAGCAGGTTGTCGACGTTGGCGAGCGGCTGCACCTCGACGATCGGCCCCTCGGCGGGCGAGCGCGGCGTCACGTGGAAGACGGTGCCGACGATGAGACCCTCGGGGGCCTTGCTCGTGCGCCCACCGGTGGTGAACACCACGTCACCCGGCTTCACCCGGCCGAACGCCGGGTCGTCGGCGATGAACTCGACCGTCGGGTTGTCGTCCGGGCCCTGGCCGTGCAGCTCGCCGGTGTCGCGCCGCGGGTCGGGCGGCACGAGCGTGGTCGTGGTGGCGGCCGCCGGGGCGCTGGTCGTGGTGGTCGGCTCGGCCCCTCCGGAAGCATCCGGGGGCGGCGCCGCCACCCCGACCGTGGTGGGGGTGATCGTGGTCGTGGTGGTGAACACCGGGGTCTCGGCCGCCACGATCTTGACGGCGAGGTAGAAGTTGGGGTCGGTGAGCAGACGCACCGAGGCACGATGCGGCGACAGCGGGGTGGTCACCGTGCCCACCAGGCCGGCCTGGTTGACCACGGGCATGCCGACGCGGATGCCGTCGTCGCTCCCCCGGTTGATCTCGACGATCTGGTCGACGTTGTTCGCCGCCGGGCCGATCACCTGCGCCGTGACCCGCTCGTAGTCGCCGGGCACCGACAGCTCGTTCTTCGCCAGCAGCGCGTAGTACTCGCTGATCACCCCGGACGCGGTGATCACGATCGATCGGTCGGCGTCGCGCGCCTCGCGCAGCTGCTGGTTCTGCTCCTCCAGCGCGTCGTAGCGCGTGATGCCGCGCCAGGCGTTGCGGATCGGGCGGGCCACCACCTCGGCCGCCGACTCGAACGGGCGCGACGCCTCGCCGTAGGCGTCCCGTGCGGTGTCGAGCAGCGAGCTGCCGCGCAGGTCGATCGTCAGCAGGAGCAGCGAGCTCAGCAGCAGCAGGATGATGGCGCGACGGCGACCGGGCGTGTAGATCGGCACAGCGGCGGGCGGTCCTCGGGCGCGTGGGCCCGGATCAGTTGTCCCCGCCGAGCGACATCAGCCCGCGCATGGCGTCGATGTTCTCGAGGGCCCGGCCCGAGCCGATGACGACGCTGTACAGCGGCTCGTCGGCGACTCGGATCGGCATGCCGGTCTCGTGGGAGAGGCGCTCGTCGAGCCCTCCCAGCAGCGCCCCACCGCCGGTGAGCATGATGCCGTCCTCCATGATGTCGGCGGCCAGCTCGGGCGGGGTCTTGTCGAGCGTGGTCTTGACGGCGTCGATGATCGCGGCCACCGGCTCGGCCAGCGCCTCACGGACGTGCTCGGTGGTGAGCTGGATGGTGCGCGGCAGTCCGCTGATGAGGTCGCGGCCGCGGATGTCGGCGGTCAGCTCCTCCTCCATCGGCCACGCCGAGCCCATCTGGATCTTGATCTCCTCGGCGGTGCGATCGCCGATGGCGAGCGAGAACTCCTTCTTGACGTACTGCATCACCGCGTCGTCGAGCTCGTCGCCGGCCACGCGCACCGACTGGGCGGTGACGATGCCGCCGAGCGAGATCACGGCCACCTCGGTGGTGCCGCCCCCGATGTCGACCACCATGTTGCCCGAGGGCTCGTGCACCGGCAGGTTGGCGCCGATCGCCGCGGCCATCGGCTCTTCGATGATGTGCACCGGCTTGCGTGCGCCGGCGTACTCGGCGGCGTCCTGCACGGCGCGCTGCTCGACCCCGGTGATGCCCGACGGCACGCAGATGACCATGCGCGGCTTGTTCCACTTGCTGGCGTGGACGCGCTGGATGAAGTAGCGCAGCATCTTCTCGCACACCTCGAAGTCGGCGATGACGCCGTCCTTCAAGGGGCGGATCGCCTTGATGTGGTTGGGCGTGCGGCCCATCATCCGCTTCGCCTCGAGACCGACCGCGACGGGGCGACCGTCGTTGATGTTGATGGCGACCACCGACGGCTCGTCGAGCACGATGCCCTGCCCACGGACGTAGATCAGGGTGTTGGCGGTGCCGAGATCGATGGCTAGGTCTCGGCCGAGGCTGAGCGGGTTGTTGCGAGCCACGCCGGACACTCCTTTGCGTTGCGCTCGGTCGGTCGAAGGTTACAGATCCGGGAAGAAGATGGTGATCTCACGGGCGGCCGACTCGGCAGAGTCACTGCCGTGCACGAGGTTCTCGGTGACCTCCAGACCGAGATCGCCGCGGATCGTGCCCGGTGCCGCGTTGCGAGGGTTGGTGGCACCCATCATGGTGCGCACGACCTCCCAAGTGTCGTCGGGCCCCTCGACCACCATCGCCACGACCGGGCCGCGGCTCATGAACGCCACGAGGTCGTCGTAGAACCCCTTGCCGACGTGCTCGGCGTAGTGGCGGGCGAGCGTGTCGGCGTCGAGCGTGCGCAGCTCCATCGCCGCGATCCTGAGGCCGCGGGACTCGAAGCGCGAGACGATGGTGCCGACGAGGCGGCGCTCCACGGCGTCGGGCTTCAACAGGACCAGGGTGCGAGCGGTGGGGCTGCGATCAGGCATGACCGACCAGGCTACCTGTGGCTCTGACGCTCCGGCCCGGTGCCCCCGGTCACGCCGCCGTGACGGCGTTCGTGCACGCCCCGCCGGCGGCGACCTGGTCGAGGTTGGCGAGCGTCGTGGTGGAGATCGCGGCCAGCGCCTCCTCGGTGAAGAACGCCTGGTGGGCGGTGATCAGCACGTTCGGGAACGTGAGCAGGCGGGCGAACACGTCGTCGGTGATGATCTCCTGGCTGCGGTCCTCGAAGAACAGCGGGGCCTCCTCCTCGTACACGTCGAGGGCCAGCGATCCGACGTGGTGCGACTTCAGACCGTCGAGCACCGCCGTGGCGTCGATCAGCGCGCCGCGCCCGGTGTTCACGAGCATCACACCCGGCTTCATCAGCGGGATCGTGCCCGCGTTCACGAGGTGGTGGGTCTCGGGCGTCAGCGGGCAGTTGAGCGACACGACGTCGCTCTGGGCCCACAGCGTCCCGAGCTCGACGTACTCGATCCCGAGCTCGACCAGGCCGGCGTCGGGAAACGGGTCGTGGGCCAGCACGCGGCAGCGCAGGTGCCACAGCAGGCGGGCGACGATGCGCCCGATCTGGCCGGTGCCGACGACCCCGGCGGTCTTGCCCTCGAGGTTGAAGCCGAGCAGCCCGTCGAGGGCGAAGTTGCCGTCACGCACGCGCACGTAGGCGCGGTGGATGTGGCGGTTGAGGCACAGGATCAGCGCCAGCGTGTGCTCGGCGACGGCGTTCGGCGAGTAGGCCGGCACGCGCACGACGGAGATCCCGAGACGGGCGGCGGCGTCGAGGTCGACGTTGTTGTAGCCGGCGCAGCGCAGCGCCACGGTTCCGACGCCGAGCGCCGCCAGGGCCTCGAGCACCGGTGCCGACACGACGTCGTTGACGAACACGCACACCGCGTCGGCGCCGGCGGCCAGCGGCACCGTCGCCTCCTCGAGTCGGGGCTCGAGGAACACCAGCTCGTGGCGCCCCACCGACGCTGCCTCGAAGCTGGCCCGGTCGTACGGCTTGGCGGAGAAGAAGTGGACACGCACGGCCGCAAGTGTGGCCGCTAGCTCGACGTCGACGACTCAGCGGCGGTGCCGGCGAGCACGGTCCGGGTGTACTCGACGACGGCGGCGATCTCGGCGTCGGTGAGGCGCCCGCCGAACGTCGGCATCCCGTCGCGGCCGTAGGTGACGAACCTGATCTGGTCGGCCGGGTCCGGGAAGTCCTCGACCACGCGGCCGCCGGACAGGCGCGGGCCGATCCCGCCGGAACCGTCACCCCCGTGGCAGCTGGCACAGTTGCGGGCGAACACGTCGGCACCGTCGACGCCGCCGGCCACGGCGCGCGCCGGCGGTGGGGCGCTCGGCTCGTTGGTGAACAGCAGCACCACGGTGACGATGACGGCGATGGCCACGACGAGCTCGACCGCGGCGGCGACCTTGCGCAGCACGTCAGAACCCCGTGCTCACGTTGCGCATGAACCACAGCGAGCTGGTGAACCAGATCAGCACCAGGATCACGAACAGCACGCCACCGACGACGGGCAGCGCCCATCCCGGCATGCGGTGCGAGCGCACGACGATCACCTTCGTGGCGAACGCCCCGTAGAAGAGGCAGCCCAGCACCGAGTGGACGAGGCGTCGGCCGCCCCCGGGGTCGGGGTCGAACCCGAGTGACCACAGGCAGTGGTACGCAACGGGAAGCGTCGCCAGCAGGGCCAGGCTCCCGGACATGCGGTGGGCGGGGCCGACCCACGCCGGCGCCGGCCCGAGCGGCAACCGTCCGAACATCCAGAGCCCACCGAGGACCTGGAGGAGGGCGAGCGCCAGGGCGAGCGTGGTCATCCACACCTTGAAGTTCAGCGTCGACGTGAAGAACCACGTGATCGTGCTCTCCGACGCCGGGTCGTGCACCCGTCCGTAGACGCCGAGGCTGAGGGCGACGAGGCCCCCGACGGCGGCGGCGACCCCGAAGGCGAGCGCCGGCGAGCGAGCGTCCGGCGCCGACGACGTCGTCGACGTCAGCGCCGCGGCGTCGAGACCATCGTCCATGCCTCCCCCTTCGTCGCGGGTGCGCGGACAGTACCGCCGGCAGGCCGGGCCCGCCGCCGATATCAGGCCGGGCCGGCGCGGTGTCGGCGTCGCTACCGGGTCAGGCGGGCGAACGCATGACGGGCCGGGCCGGCGAGGTACAGCGAGCCGGCGGCGAGGATCGCATCGTCACCCTCGGCCAATCGCCACGCCGCCGCGCAGGCCTCGTCCACCGTGTCGTAGGAGAACACCTCGTCGCAGCCGAGCGCCATCGCCGCGCGCGCCAGATCCGCGGCCGGTGTCGCTCGCGGGCCGGCCGGCGCGGTGCACGTGATGACCACGTCGAACTCCTCGGCGCGGAACGCCTCGAGCATCGCCCTGGCGTCGCGCAGCGTGCCGATGACGAGGAGCCGTCGTCCGACCGGGTCGAAGTCCTCGAGGAACACCGACGCGCACGTGTCGGCGCCGGGCGGGTTGTGCGCTCCGTCGACGATCACCAGCGGCTGGTGGGCGACGACCTCGAAGCGGCCCGGCAGCGACACGTCGGCGAAGCCCTCCGACACGACCTCGGCCGAGAGCGGGGTGGCGAAGAACGCCTCGACGGCGGTCAGCGCGATCGAGGCGTTGTCGCCCTGGTAGGCGCCGTGCATCGGCACGAACACCTCGGGGTAGATCGTCGTCGGCGTGCGGATGTCGACGAACCGGCCGCCGAGGGCCAGTTGGTTGGTCGACGTGGCGAAGTCGATGTCGCGCAGCAGGCGCGACGCCGCCGGCTCGGCGGACAGCACCTCGACCAACGCCGGGTCGGTCTCGCCGATCACGGCCGCGCTCGCCGGCTTGATGATGCCGGCCTTCTCGCGGGCGATGTCGGCGAGCGTTGGGCCGGCGAACTCGTTGTGGTCCATGCCGATGTTGGTGACGACGGCGACCTGGGCGTCGACGACGTTGGTGGCGTCCCAGCGACCGAGCAGCCCGACCTCGACCACGGCGACGTCGACGGCGACGTCGGAGAACCAGCGCAGGGCCGCCGCGGTGACCGCCTCGAAGTAGCTCGGCCGCACGCCGACCAGACCCTCGAGATCGGCGATGGCGTGGATCTGCTCGGCGAAGTCGTCATCGGCGATCGGCTCGGAGTTCCGCGACATGCGCTCGTTGACCCGGTCGAGGTGGGGACTGGTGTACGTGCCGACGGTGAGGCCGTTCGCCATCAGCAGACGGGTGATCATCTGCGACGTCGAGCCCTTGCCGTTGGTGCCGGTGACGTGGATGACCGGGTAGGTGTGCTGCGGGTCGCCCATCGCCGACGTCAGCCGCGTGATGCGCTCCAGCGTCGGCGACTCGATGCGCCCGGTGAGGTCGTAGGAGACGTGGTCGGAGAGGTACGCCAGCGCGTCGGAATAGTCCATGACCCGGAGAGTCAATCAGCGTCACCCTCGTCCCATCCGAGTGCCTGGAGACGCGACCGAGGCCCGAGCGGTCGCACCGGGTCGGCCACCGAACCCTCGGATGCCGCGCGGCGGTAGAGCTCGGCGAGCTCGTCGGCGAGCCGTCGTCGGCGCCGTCATGTCGAGCTCGGAGACCGGCTCGATCTGCCAGTCGGTGCCGTGCATCGAGCGCACCCGGCGCTGTCCCGGTGGTGGCCGTCGACGCTCCGATGCTCGGGATGGATGTCGAGCTCGATCCCCCACCGCGCCGCCGCCACGCCGAGGTCGACGTGGATCGTCACGCCATCGGCCGGCATCGACGGGCACCTGCGCATCACGGGCACTCCCAGCGCCCGAGCGCGTCGTGGAGGACGACCTCGGGATGCGAGTCGTGACGGTTCGCCGCCGAGGCCGAGCAGGGTCCGGCGGAACGTCGTGCTGCCGCGGCGGGCGGGATGGCAGAGGCGCCGACCGATCGCCAGCAAGCTCGTCGACGGTGACGAGCCGCCGGTCGAGCAGCTGCTGGACCACCGAGCGATGGTCGAGCTGGCGCAGGTCGGCGGCCAGGTCGAAGGCGAGGCGTGGGAACGACGGCGACGACGATCCCGTCGGCGCGCACCGTTCGGTCGCACTCGCGCGAGCACCGTGGTCTGGCGAAACACGACGCCGGCATCCTCGTCGAGGTGCACCCCGTGACGGATCGAGAAGTGCAGACCCGCCGACGGTCGGTTGGCGGCGCAGGCCCGCCGAGCATGCCGGCGGTCGGTCCCGTGACGAAGCCGGCGGGATGGAGGCAACACAGCAGGCGGCACCGGTGCTCCAGCGTCGGCGCGGCCATCGTCGCGACGAACGACGCCGCGGGTCGACCCGGCGCAGGCACGCCGCCGTCGACACAGCCGTTCGGTGGCCGTTCGGCCCGACGCCGACGGCTCGCAACTCCTGAGGTGGTGACCACGCCGTGGTGATCGGTGAGCCAACGGGCGAGCGTCGGCGAGAGCAGGTTGCGTCGGCCACGGACTCGTCTCCTCGCATGCAGGAACGGCGAGAGATGTCGGCGTCGACCACCCTAGCGGAAGCGGTGTCATCGGAGTGTCGGAGGGCTGGCGGCGACACGGGGGTGCGCCCGACACTCGGACGCGCTTCAAGCACTCGGTTGAGAGAACGGGAGAAGTCAGCTGGCGGCGCGGCGGGGGCGGCGCTGGCCGGTCTCGCGGGGCACGAGCGTCGGGTTGACCTTCTGCAGCACCGTCGTCTCGTCGATGACGACCTTGCCGATGTCGGTGCGCCCGGGCAGGTCGTACATCGTGTTGAGCAGCACCTCCTCGAGGATCGCCCGCAGGCCGCGGGCGCCGGTGCCGCGCAGCAGCGCCTGGGCGGCGATCGCCTCGAGGCCGTCCTCGGTGAACTCCAGCTCGACGTCCTCGAACTCGAACACCTTCTGGTACTGCTTGATCGAGCGCGTTCTTCGGCTCGGTGAGGATCTGCACCAGGGCGTCGGCGTCGAGGCTGCGCACGGCGCCCATCATCGGCAGGCGGCCGATGAACTCGGGGATCATCCCGAACTTGACCAGGTCCTCGGGCAGCACCTGGGCGAACAGCTCGCCGGGATCGCGCTGGGCCTTGGTGCGCACCGTGCCGTGGAAGCCGACGCCCTTGTGGCCGATGCGGCTCTCGATGATCTGCTCCAACCCCGAGAACGCCCCGCCGAGGATGAACAGCACGTTCGTCGTGTCGATCTGGATGAACTCCTGGTGCGGGTGCTTGCGCCCGCCCTGGGGCGGCACCGACGCCTGCGTGCCCTCGAGGATCTTGAGCAGCGCCTGCTGCACGCCCTCGCCGGACACGTCCCGCGTGATCGAGGGGTTCTCGCTCTTGCGGGCGACCTTGTCGATCTCGTCGATGTAGATGATCCCGGTCTCGGCCCGCTTGACGTCGAAGTCGGCCGCCTGGATCAGCTTGAGCAGGATGTTCTCGACGTCCTCGCCCACGTAGCCGGCCTCGGTGAGCGCCGTGGCGTCGGCGACGGCGAACGGGACGTTGAGCAGCCGGGCGAGGGTCTGGGCGAGGTGCGTCTTGCCGCAGCCGGTGGGCCCGAGCAGGAGGATGTTCGACTTCGTCAGCTCGACGTCGTTGCGCGCCAAGCCGACGGTCTGCTGGTACTGGATGCGCCGGTAGTGGTTGTAGACGGCCACCGACAGGATCTTCTTGGCGCTCTCCTGGCCGACCACGTAGTCGTCGAGGAACGTTCGGATCTCACGCGGATTGGGCAGGTGCTCGAAGTTGAGCTCGGCCGGCTCGGCCAGCTCCTCCTCGATGATCTCGTTGCAGAGATCGATGCACTCGTCGCAGATGTACACCCCGGGGCCGGCGATGAGCTTGCGCACCTGCTTCTGCGACTTGCCGCAGAACGAGCACTTGAGCAGCTCGCCCGTATCCCCGAACTTGGCCAACTTCGATCCTCTCGCCGACGGTGCAGTGGTCTGTGGGTGGAGTGTCTAGCGGATCGCCCCGGTCTGGTCGGCGACCTCCCGGGACTCGATGACTGCATCGATGATGCCATACGCGAGTGCCTCCCCCGATTCCATAACGAAATCGCGGTCGGTGTCGTTGTGGACGCGCTCGAGCGTCTGGCCGGTGTGCTTGGCCAGCAGGTGCTCGAGCAGCTCGCGCATGCGCAGGATCTCCTTGGCGGCGAGCTCGAGGTCGGTGACCTGGCCGTAGCCGACGGAGCCGTGGGGCTGGTGGAGCAGGATCCGCGAGTGCGGCAGGGCGAGGCGCTTGCCCTTGGTGCCGGCGGCGAGCAGCACCGCCGCCGCCGACGCCGCCTGGCCGAGGCAGATCGTGGCGATGTCGTTGCGGATGAACTGCATCGTGTCGTAGATGGCGAACAGCGACGTGATGTCACCGCCCGGGCTGTTGATGTAGATGTTGATGTCCTTGTCGGGGTTCTCCGACTCGAGGTGGATCAACTGGGCGCAGATGAGGCTGGCGATCTGGTCGTCGATCGGCGTCTGCAGGAAGATGATGTTGTCCTTCAGCAGGCGGCTGTAGAGGTCGTAGGCGCGCTCGCCCCGGCTCGTCTGCTCCACCACATTGGGAACGAGGTAGTTGGTCACTTGGTAGTTCATGGCGTCGAGGTTCATGCTTCGGTGTCCGCGCTCTCTCCGGTGGTGGGGGTATCGGTGCTGTCGGCGGCGACGGCCGGCACGTCGTCGTCGGTCTGGGTGTCGTCGGGGTCGACGTCGTCGTCGGATTCGTCGGCGGGCAGGTGGTTGCCGTCGGCGTCGTGGCCGTGGCCGAGCACGAGGTCGAGCGGCAGGGTCTCGCCGGTCTCGTCGACGTACTCGACGTGGTGCAGCAGCCAGTCGAGGGCCTTGCCCTTGCGGATCTGGGCCTCGAGGTTGCGCACCAGGTCGTTGCTCTCGTAGGCCTTGCGCACCTGGTTGGGCTTCTGGTTCACCTGCAGGGCGATGCGCTGGTACTCGTTGTCGAGGTCGTCTGTCATCGACGGTGAGCTCTTCGGCGGCGGCGACCGCACGCAGGGCGAGGTCGGTCTTGATCGCGTTCACCGACTGGCCGCGCAGGCCCTCGACGAAGGCGGTGCCGTCCTGGCCGGTGGCGGCGAGGAACTGGTCCATGTTCACGCCCTGGGCCTGGAACTGGCGCACGGTCGCGTCGACGCGGTTGCGCAGGTCGCTGTCGACGAGCGCGTCGGGCGTCTCGATGTCGGTGAGCGAGGTGAGCGCGGCGGTGACCTTGCCGATGAGGTCGCGGCGCATCTGGGCGGCCTTGTTCGCCGAGATGTTGTCGCGGATGTTGGCCGTCCACGCCTCGACGGTGTCGACGTCGGCGTGGTTGTCGGCGACCCACTCGTCGGTGAGCTCGGGGGGCACCAGCTCCTGGACGCGCGAGACGGTGATGGCGAAGTCGGCCGGCTCGGACGTGCCCTTGGGCGTGGTGGTGAACGACAGCTCGTCGCCGGCGGAGGCGCCGATCAGCTGGTCGTCGAAGTCGTCGGCGACCCAGCCCTGACCGATCTCGTACGACCAGTCCTCGGTGGTGAGCCCGGTGACCGGCTCGCCGTCACGGGTGCCGACGAGGTCGAGGGTGACGTAGTCGCCGCGCGCCGCCGGCCGCTCGACGTCGACCAGCTCGCCGTGGCGCTTGAGCTCGCCGGCGACCGCCTCCTGCACCTCGTCGTCGGTCGCCGTCGGGTTGTCCAGCTCGACGCGCAGCCCGCCGTAGCCGGGGACCGTGATCTCGGGGCGGACCTCGCAGGTGGCGTCGAAGGCGACCGGGCCCTCCTCGGTGCCGCTGGTCACCTCCACCTCGGGGGTGGCGATGATGTCGACGTCGTGCTCGCGGACGGCCTGGGCGAGGTACTGCGGGATGGCGTCCTGGAGCGCCTGCTCGCGGGCCGGTTGCAGCCCGATGCGGGCCTCGAGGACGCGGCGTGGGGCCTTGCCGGCGCGGAAGCCGGGGAGGCGGACCTCGCGGGCGATCTTCTTGAACGCCTGGTCGATGCTGCGGTCGAACTCGGCCTCGTCGATCGAGACCGACACCTTGACCTTGTTCCCCTCGAGGGTCTCCACGGAGCTGTTCACAGGGCTTCCAGGCTAGCGACGCGGAGGCTCTACGCTTTCGGCGTGGGCGTCAAGTCATTGGGTCAGAGGCTGCGAGCGTCGGTCGACGAGCTGGAGCGGACGCGGCTGATCGCCCGCTTCGACGGGTTGGGCATCACCCAGCTCGGCGACGTGGTCCCGCGCACCCCGGTTCGGGTCGGCGGCGAGATCTCGCGCGTCGTGATCGCGCCGCGCAACGGCGTCCCGTCGCTCGAGGTGATGATCTCCGACGGCACCGGCACGATCACGGCGGTCTTCAGCGGCCGGCGCAGCATCATCGGCATCGAGCACGGCCGCGCCGTGATCTTCGAGGGCGTCGCCATCCCCCAGCGCGACCGCTGCGTCATCTTCAACCCGGCCTACACCCTCATCGCCCCCGTCGCCGCCCAGTAGCCGCCGCCGAGGCCACTTACCTTTCAACAGTGAAAGGAACGTGGCTTCGCCGGCGGCGCGGTCAGGCCAGGAGGGCGCGCTCTTCGTCGGCGGTGGGGCCGACGACGAGGGGCGGGGTGCCGCGGTCGGCGTCCCAGGCGCGCAGGTCGGCGACGGTGTCGGCGAGCGGGCGCGTGGTGAGGCCGGCGGCACGAGCGTCGGTGCCCGGTCGGGCGAGGAACGCCTCGGGCACTTCCTCGGTCGACAGCAGCGGCAGCACGACCCCGGCGGCGTCGAGCGCGGCGCCGCCGACGTCGACGAGGCGATGGCCGACGCCCTCCGGCGCCAGCTGGGCCAGCAGCTCCGACAGCGGCGCGTGGGGTCCGACGCCGTCGAACGCACCCGGCGTCGTGTCGACCGCGCAGCGGACCATGAACGTGCCGAGGTCGCGCCCGTCGATCACCTGCAGCGGGGCGTCCGGGGAACACCACGGCGACGTCGCCGCCGCGCTCCATGCGCCGCACCCAGTAGGTGAAGCGGTCGGTCTTGTCCCACGGCCCGATCACGTACGTCGGGCGGATGACGGTGGTGTGGGGAGCCCCGAAGCGCTGCACCGCCGCCCGCTCGCACATCGCCTTCAGCGGGCCGTAGGTCTCGCCGGTCACCGCTTCCTCGGTCGGGTCGGCGAGGTCGGCGTAGAGCGGCGAATCCTCGTCCGGCGTGATCGCGGCGTCGTCGTACGCCGAGATCGACGAGATGTGGACGCAGTGCCCCGCCCGGCCGTCGAGGACGTCGGCGAGCTGCTCCACCGCCCGCGGGAAGTAGGCGCTGACGTCGATCACGGCGTCCCAGGTCTCGTCGGTGTCGAGCGAGGCGTAGTCGCCGGTCGTGCGATCGCCGTGGCGATGCTCGATGCGCCCGGCCAACAGGTCGTCGTTCGTCCGCCCGCGGTGGAACACCGTGACGTCGTGACCGGCCTCGACCGCGTGCTCGACGGCATGCCGGCCGACGAACGACGTGCCGCCGACGACGAGCAGCTTCATGCGGTCGCGGGCTCCGCGCCGGTGAGCAGCCGCTTCACCTCGTCCTCGGAGTCGACGGTCACGAGCACCACGACCTCGTCGCCGGCGCGCAGCATCGTGTCGCCGCGGGGCACGATCAGGTGGTTGTTGCGCAGCACGGCCACGACCGTCGCGTCGCGCGGCACGTGCAGCTGCTCGATCGTCAGGCCGTCGGCCGGCGAGTCGTCGGCGAGGCGCACCTCGGCGAGCCGCGCCCGCCCGCCCTCGAACGACAGCAGGCGGATGAACGAGCCGACGGCGACCGCCTCCTCCACCAGCGCGGTGAGCAGGTGCGGCGTCGACACGCTGACGTCGACGCCCCACACCTCGTTGAACAGCCACTCGTTCTTGGGGTTGTTGACGCGGGCGACGACGCGCGGCACGCCGAACTCCTGCTTGGCCAGCAGCGAGATCACCAGGTTGTCCTCGTCGTCGCCGGTGACGGCGGCGACCACGTCGGTGTCCGACAGCCCGGCTTCGGTCAGCGTGTTGATCTCGCAGGCATCACCCTCGTGCCACGGCACGCCGGCCGGCTCGCCCGAGCGCCGGGCCCGGGCGACGACGCTCGGGTCGTTGTCGAGGATCGTGACGTCGTGGCCCTGCTCGTGGAGCTGCTCGGCGATGAACTTGCCGACGCTGCCGCCGCCGGCGATGACGATGCGCATCAGTGGCCACCCTTCGGGTCGGCGTCGCTCCGCTGCAACGCCGTGTCGAACGCCTCCACCTCGGAGAGCACGGCGGCGACATAGAGCAGGTCGCCCTCCTGGCCGACGGTGCGGGCGCTCGGCACCAGCGCCCCGCCGATGCGGCCGACGGCGACGACCCGCACGCCGAGCGACTCCTCGAGCTCGCTCAGGGGGTGTCCGATCCACGGGCGGGTGATCTGGCGCTCGATCACCCCCACGTGGGCCGTCGGCTCGGTCCACTCGGCGCCGGTCGGGTCGGGCAGGATGCGGCGAACCACCTGCTCGGTGGTCCACGCCACGGTCGCCACGGTGGAGATGCCGAGGCGCTGGTAGATGGTGGCCCGGCGCGGGTCGTAGATGCGTGCCACCACCCGTTCGACGCCGAAGGTCTCCTTGGCGACGCGGGCGATCAGCACGTTGGAGTTGTCACCGCTCGTCACCGCGGCCACGGCGCCGGCGCGCTCGATGCCGGCCTCGACGAGCACGTCCCGGTCGAACCCCACGCCCTGCAGCAGCGTGCCACCGAAGTCGGGCGGGAGACGGTTGAACGTCTCGGACCGCCGATCGATGACGACCACGGAGTGTCCGTCCGTGGAGAGGGACTGGGCGAGCGAGGAGCCGACGCGTCCGCAGCCGACGACGATCACGTGCACAGGCGGTGAGTGTAGGCACGCCCGCCGAAACCCCGCCCCGTCGATCGCCGATCAGCGGCGTCGGGCAACGCGCCCACCTAAAGTGCCCGTCTGATGGTGTCGGTCTTCAAGCGGATCCTTCTCGGCGCGCCGATCGCCACCGCCGAGGAGGGCCACCAGAAGCTCTCGAAGAAGGTCGCCCTGCCGATCTTCGCCTCGGACGCCGTGTCGTCGACGGCGTACGCCACGGACGAGATCCTCATCGTCCTGTTGGGCAGCGCCGGCATCGGCGCGCTCGCCTTCCACGAGCTGGTGCCGATCGCGATCATCGTGGCGATCCTGCTGTTCATCGTGGTGCTGTCGTACCGCCAGACGATCCACGCCTACCCATCCGGCGGCGGGGCGTACATCGTGTCGGGCGTCAACCTCGGCCCCACGCCCTCGCTCGTGGCCGGTGCCTCGCTGCTCACCGACTACATCCTCACCGTCGCGGTGTCGATCGCCGGCGGTGTGCTGGCGATGCAGTCCGGCTTCGGCTTCTCCAACGGCTGGCGGGTGCCGCTGTGCCTCGTGATCATCGCCATCATCACGGTGGCCAACCTCCGCGGCCTGCGCGAGTCGGGCGCCCTGTTCGCGCCGCCGACGTACCTCTACATCCTCATGCTCGTGCTGCTGATCGGGACCGGCTTCTATCGCGTGTTCGTGCAGCACGTCGGCCCGATCCCGCTGCAGGACCTCTCCGAGGAGGCCCAGTTCTACGCCAGCGAGACGAAGTCGCTCAGCATCATGATGTTCCTGCGGGCGTTCTCGTCGGGCGCCGTCGCACTGTCGGGCGTCGAGGCGGTGAGCAACGGCGTGCCCGACTTCAAGAAGCCGGCCGCGGTCAACGCCTCCAAGACGCTGGCCTACATGGGTGTGATCCTCGGCACCTGCTTCCTCGGCGTGTCGATCCTGGCGTCACACCTCCAGCCGTACCGGGGCGAGAACGACCCGACCGGCATCGCCCTGATGGCCGAGTACATCTACGGCGGCCGCAACGCCCTGTTCTGGATCACCCAGATCGCCACCTTCCTCGTGCTGGTGCTCGCCGCCAACACCGCCTACGCCGGGTTCCCGCGCCTCGGCTCGATCATCGCCCAGGACGGCTACCTGCCCCGCCAGATGGCCAACCGCGGCGACAAGTTGGTGTTCTCCAACGGCATCATCTTCCTCGCCGTCGTCGCCGGGCTGCTGATCGTGGTCTTCAAGGGCAACATCACGGCGCTGATCCCGCTGTACGCGTTCGGCGTGTTCACCGGGTTCACCCTCAGCCAGGCCGGGATGGTGGTGCACCACTTCCGCCACAAGGACGGGCGGTGGCGCGGCTCGGCCCTGATCAACGGTGTCGGCTGCCTCGCCACGGGCCTCGTGGCGCTGATCGTGGTGGTGTCGAAGTTCACGGCCGGGGCGTGGATCCCGGCGGTGTTCATCCCCGTGCTGGTCGTGTTCTTCCGCTCGATCGGGCGCCACTACAGCAAGGTGCGCGACGCCGTGCAGGCCGAGCCGGGGTACAAACCCCAACGCCACACGCACACCGTCGTCGTGCTCGTCGGCAGCGTCCACCGCGGGGTCCTCGACGCCATCCAGTACGCCCGCGAGCTGGCGCCGGACCGGCTGATCGCGGTGTCGGTGGTGACCGGACCGGAGGAGCAGGAGCAGCTCGCACTGGCCTGGGAGCGCTTCGGCGTGCCGATCCCCGTGCACACCATCCTGTCGCCGTACCGCGAGCTGACGGGACCGGTGCTGCACTACCTCGACGAGCTCGACGCCGACACCGTCGACGACGTGATCACCGTCATCATCCCCGAGTTCGTGACGCAGTGGAAGACGCAGTGGCTGCACAACCAGTCGGCGTTCGCCCTCAAGGCGCGGCTGCTGTACCGGCCGAACACCGTGGTGACGTCGGTGCCGGTGCTGATCGACCGCTTCGCCGAGCCCTGACCTCTGCGGCACAGGATGCCGCCGGCGGTCGCCGGTTCGGGCAGAATGACGGCGATGCCTCTGTACAAGCCGCACGCGCTTGCCCACCCGCACGCCGACCAGCTCGACCTGCGCATGGGCGACCGTGTGCGTGCCACCGTCGACCTGCCCGACGTCGCCGAGGGCACCGAGGGCAAGGTCATCCTCGCCAACGGCTTCAACTGGCAGCGCTACCGCGTGCTGTTCAGCAACGGCACCGAGCTCCCCGACCTCGACCAGCGCACCATCGAGGATCGGACGCGCCGCGACTCGGCAAGGCCGCCGACGGTCGCCCGTTCGGGCAGAATGACGGCGATGCCTCTGGCGCACGCGCTTGCCCACCCGCACGCCGACCAGCTCGACCTGCGCATGGGCGACCGTGTGCGTGCCACCGTCGACCTGCCCGACGTCGCCGAGGGCACCGAGGGCAAGGTCATCCTCGCCAACGGCTTCAACTGGCAGCGCTACCGCGTGCTGTTCAGCAACGGCACCGAGCTCGCCGACCTCGACCAGCGCACGATCGAGCCGATCGGACGCGCCGCCAAACGACTGGCCAAGGCCGCCGCCAAGGCCTGAGCGGCACGCTCGTTCTCCGCAGAGAGCCGCGTCCCAGTCGGCCGCACTGCTCGGGATCCGCGGCGCTAGCCTGACCGGGTCCGGGGAGTAGCGCAGCCTGGTAGCGCTCCTGCTTTGGGAGCAGGAGGTCGCGGGTTCGAATCCCGCCTCCCCGACCAACATCACGCCGCAGCTAGATGACGACCTTGCCGGCGGAGACCATCGGTCCGCTACGCCACCGCCAGGTCGGTGTCGGGAATCGGGATCGGCCTGAAGCCCTTCCACGCGCAGTAGATCGCCAGCGACGCCTCCCAGGCGATCTCCGGGAGTGCCAGCAGGAACGACGGCGTCGACCCGTTGTCGTAGGCGCCGAACAGGGTGAGGACGAACGAGAGGATCAACAGCGGTCCACCGATCAGCCCGAGCATCGCCATTCGGCGGGGCACGAGGCCGGAGCGGTACATCAGGTAGCCGAGGATCAGGCCGTTGCCGAAGCCGACGACGAGTCCGGGCCCGAACTGGAAGGCCCAGTCATAGATCGACACGAGGGTGTTGCCTTGTGCGGCGAGCGCGGCGGCGTCCGCGCCACTGGCGGACATCCAAGCGTCGTTGACGTCGATGACCGTGATCATGCTGATGAGGCCGATGGCGATGAAGACCGACTCGATGATGCGTGCGGTGACGTATCCGAGTCCGAGGGTGGCGCTCAACCTCCTCGCCACCGGGTAGAGGACGACCGCGGTCGCGACGTTGGTGAGGATCACGCCGAACTCGAGGATCGAGCCGAGCTTGATGCTGTTGTCGGTGACAGCGCCGGGGTTGAAGACGGTGTCGGTCCACGTGGTGTCGAGCCCGTTGATGAAGAGGATCCGGGCCGGGATGCTGGTGATGAAGGTCCCGATGAAGAACCATCCGAAGATCCGCCCGACTCTCCGAGTATCCACTCCCCGGCTCCGTTCGCTCGCGACCCCACCCCAACGTACCGACCGCTGATGCCGTCACGTCCTGAACCCGGCGAGAATCACGCCATGCGCGCAATCGTCCAGGACCGCTACGGCTCGGCCGAGGTGCTGGAGCTGCGCACCATCGACCGGCCACAGATCGCGTCGACGCAGGTGCTCGTCGAGGTGCACGCGGCCGGCGTCGACCGAGGCGTGGCCCACCTCCTCACCGGCACCCCCTACCTGATTCGGCTCGCCGGGTACGGGGTCACCAAGCCCAAGCGTCCGGTCCCCGGGGCGGATGTCGCCGGCGACGAGTCATCGAGGTCGGCGACGACGTCACCCGCTTGCGCCCCGGCGACGAGGTGTTCGGGATCGCCAGGGGCGCGTATGCCGAGTACGCCGCCGCCGACGAGCACAAGCTCGCGCACAAACCGGCGAACATCACGTTCCAACAGGCAGGGGTCGCGGCGATCTCAGGGGGCACCGCGCTCCAAGCGCTCACCGACATCGGACGCCTCGAGGCCGGACAGCGGGTGCTCGTCATCGGCGCCTCCGGCGGTGTGGGCACCTTCACCGTGCAACTCGCCAAGGCGCTCGGCGGCATCGTCACCGGCGTGGCCAGCGCGGCCAAGGCGGAGATGGTGCGCTCGATCGGCGCCGACCACGTGATCGACTACTCGACGCAGGACTGCCTCGACGGCAGCGCCCGCTACGACCTGATCGTCGACATCGGCGGACGCAACAGCATCCGGCGACTGCGCCGTGCACTGGCCCCGACCGGGACCCTGGTGCTCACCGGCGGTGAGGGCGGTGGACGATGGACCGGCGGGTTCGTGGGGCGTCAACTCCAAGCGTTGGGGCTGTCGCTGGTCGTCGGGCAGCGCCTCAAGGGCTTCGTCAACAAGGAGCACCACACGATCCTCGATCGCCTCGCCGTCCACTTGGCCAGCGGCGCCGTCGTGCCGGTCATCGATCGAACCGTCGACCTCGAACACGTTCCCGACGCCATCCGTGACCTCACGGCCGGACGCATCGCCGGCAAGGCGGCCGTCGTGATTCGATCCGCATGAGACCAACCGCCGGACGACCAGCCGACAACAGCATCGAAGCGATGGGTCGATCACGGCCGTGACCGTCGCTGGCTAGGTTGCCACGGTGGAACAGGACACTGCGGGGACGGCTCCGAGCCGGCTCGGGCAGGTCGGTTCGGCAGGCGTCATCGGTGGCCTGGCCGGCGCCGCACTGATCGGTCATCGGGGCGCCAAGCCAGCGATGATCGGCGCGGTCGCCGGTGCGGTCGGGTTGGGGGTTTCGGAGGCGGTCGCTCGGGCGCGTCAGCGTCCGGGTGAGATCCCGGCGTTGTGGCAACGCATCGCGACGACGTCGGCATTGATGGCTCCCCTGGGGTGGGCGGCCGGTCGCTTCACCCGTGTCGGACCCGTCGTCGTGGGGACTTCGGCCGGGGCGGTGGTCGGCGCCTTCGGCCTGCGCCCGCAGAAGGTGGCGCTGGGACCGCTGGTCGGCGCCGCGGTGGGCCTCGCCGCCGCCACGCGTCGTCGACGGGTGCCGACGGCGGCGGTCGCCAGCACGACGGTGCTGGTGTACCGGGTGCTGTCGGCGCTGCTGTTCCGTGACGCCCAGGTGAGCCTGCTGGCCGAGCGTGTACCAGCCGAGGACCTGCCCTTCGTCGTGCCGTTGGAATCGCGTTCTCGCTACGTCGGCACGGACTACGTCCGGGCGTTGGCCGACGTGCTCGGCGGAACCTTCCACGCAGACACGGCCGACGTCGGCATCGTCGCGTCGCTGGACGAGCTGGCCGGTCCGGACTTCGACCCCGGCGCGGTCGACTCGCGGGTCCGCGAGTTCTACGAGCACACGACCCGGTTCAGCCTCGACATCGTGCCCGAGTGGCGACGGTGGGTGCGGCCGGGCTACCTGCTGTATCGCAGCATGCTCGCCCGTCCGCTCGGCCAGGCCAGCGTCCCGATGAACCAGCGCGAAGCCCTACGGGGGATCCGCAGCCGCATCGACACGATCACGCTCGACCGCGAGGACGTCATCGCGGTCCGCGGGTGGATCCGATCGTTCGCCGACAACGACGAACCGATCTATGTCGGGATCTACACCACCTACCGACACGGCGGACGCGGGTACGTCAGCGTCGGCTTCCCGCTCCCCCAGTCCAGCTTCACCGCCACCCTCGAGCCGCGCCCCCGGCCTGGCGGTGGTCTCGTCCTCACCAGCCGCAGCCAGCACGAACACCCGGGGCACTACCTGACCTACATCGATCCCGCCACCAGAGAGCTCACGACGTTGGCGGTTCATGGGTTCGCCGAACAGCTCGACGTGTACGTCGAGGATGACGAGCTGCGCGCCGAGCACGCCTTCTGGGTCTTCGGGCTGCCGTTCCTCGTCCTCCACTACCGCATCCACCCCAAGACCGAGCACTAGCACGCCGATGACATCGCTCGCGACCGCAGCCGAGCTCGATCAGCTCACCATCACGATCGTCGTCGACAACGCCACCGACACCCTCTCGAGCATCAACCCCGGCATCCCGCAGCTTCCCGAGATCGCCTACCTGCTCGGCGGCGTGCCGCCCACCGGCGAGCACGACGGTCACAACTGCGTCGTCGTGTTCGACCAGCTCTGCGTCGCGTGCCACGGGTTCTCCGCGCTCGCCACAGCACGACAGGCCGACCGCACGGCGACCGTGCTGTTCGACGTCGGCCCCTACGGCGACGTCTGGCTGGCCAACGCCGAACGGCTGGCCGTCGACCTGTCCAGCATCGACGTGCTGTTCCTGTCGCACTGGCACTGGGACCACTCCGGCGGCATCACCACCGTCGTTGCCGCCATCGCCGCGGCTCGCGACCGTGCCGGGCGCGCTCCGCTCATCGTCGACGTCCATCCGGCCCGGCCCGACCAGCGCGGCATCCTCACGCCACTCGACGTGTTCGCCATGCTCCCGCCGGAGCCGACGCTCGACGCCATTGAAGCGGCCGGCGGCGCCATCGTCACCCACGCCGACCTGCACGTCGTGGCCGATCTCTTCCTCGCCAGCGGCGACATCCCGCGCCAGACCGGCTACGAAACCGGCCTCCCGGGCCACCACACCTGGCGCGACGGCCAGGTCACCCGTGATCCCGCCATCCATGACGAGCGCTTCCTCGTGGCCCACGTGCGCGGCCGGGGAACGACGGTGTTCACCGCGTGCTCCCACGCCGGCGTCGTCAACGTCGGCCTCGAAGCACGACGGCTGCTCCCCGACCAACCGGTCGACCTCCTCCTCGGCGGCTACCACCTCGCCGGCGCAGCCGTCGAGGACCGCATCGAACCGACCGTGCACGACCTCACCACCCTCGTCGCACCCCGGATCGTCGCCCCTGGACACTGCACCGGCTGGCGCGCCGCCGCCGCACTCGCCAACGCATTCAGCCCGACCCGATACGCGCCCAGCGTCGTCGGCACGCGCTACCTGCTCGACGCCGCCTCCTAGTGGTGGCTGCGCCAGCAACGCATCGATCTGCGAGTCCTAGGTGTGCAAGTCGACCCCGGCTGCGATCTCGACGACGAGGACGAGTGCGACGACCCAGTCGACGCATGCGCAGAACGGTGGCCACCAGCGGGTGTTGACGACGAAGTGGTGGCGCTCCTGCCAGAAGTCCTTGACGCCGTGTCCGACGTATCCGGCGACCAGCACCCAGGCGGTTGCGGTGACGGACACCGAGGCAAGCACCACGAAGACGGCGGCGACCAGGCATTCGATGACGATGACCCGGGGGCGACCGTCGGCAACCGCGAAACCCACGTACACCGCCATGGCGATGGCGCAGAGCCCCAGCGCGTACACCGTTGCCGGCTCCAGCCACGCAAAGCCGAGCGGCGATGCGGCCTGCATCAGCCCGACAGCAAGTCCCCACAGCACCGGCACCCAGAGCGACCGCGCCGCGTGCGCAGCGTGGACGTCACTCACCGTTCAGGATCGCTTGCAGGTCGTCAGGGAGCGGCATCGGCTCCAGCGCGCTGACGTTGGCTCCGCCGGTGTTGCCGACGGGATAGCGCCCGGTCCAGGTCCCCGGAGCGGCAACGACCAGACGGACAAGCTGACCGATGATCTCGCGCCGGTCTCGACGCCGAAGGCCGTATCCGAGCATCGCGACGTGTGTGCGTACATGCCGACCCGCCATCGGCTGGCTGAGCACATGCGCCCGCTCCAGATGTCGCCACTCGTCGTCGACATCGCCGCGTCGTCTCGCGGCACGCGCCTCGGTTCGCTCCGTCGCCCAGTGTTCCGTCGAGCGCGGTGTGCTTCGAACCTGTCATGTCCTCGACTTCCTCACGACGGGCTCGTGATCCGACTGGATCCCCGTGCGGGAGGAAGGAGGAGAAGGCGACCGTCACGACGAAGCGTACCGCGTCTTCGAACGTCGTTCTGTCGGAGATCGACGCACACCCCCACGCGGTCGCCAGCGGCAATCACCCCTCGCGGGTGATGCCGCGCAGATGGGTGGCGACGTACCGTCGCGGCAGCACGGATGCCACCGCGGGCCGTGCACCCCGAGGAGACAGGACCCATGAGCGACGACGTGAAGCCCGATGGCTACAACACACCGGTACCGACCAAGATCCTGACGCCGGATCGGGTCGAGACCCGCATCGGCACGCTCGAGTTCGCGGACGGCTTCCCCACCGAGGCGACGGCCCAACTGCTCTACGACCACCTCGACTTTCTGCGGGGTGTCGAGGCGTTCCTCAGCGGAGTGCCGGCAGCGTCGCTGGAGGCGATGCGGATCGGGATGGAGGAGGTCGGGGTCACGGCCTGTCACCAGGTCGGCATCGTCGACCAACTGCTGAACTCGGACCCGCTGTTCCTGACCGGTAACACCGACACCGTGTACGTGTCGGGCATCCTCGACCTCGAGCGCGACGGCCCCACCGTCGTCGAGATCCCGCCGGGTTGTGGTCCGGGGACGGTCAACGACGCCTGGTTCCGGTTCGTCACCGACATGGGCCGGCCGGGCCCGGACCGTGGCCAGGGCGGCAAGTACCTGATCGTGCCGACCGGATACGAGGGAGCGGTCCCCGACGGGCACTTCGTGTCGGAGTCGCCGTCACGGATCAACTGGCTGATCCTGCGCGGCCTGCTCGTCGACGGCAGCCCGGATGCGCCGACCAAGAACTTCCGGGACGGCCTTCGCGTGTACCCGCTGTCGCGAGTGGACGATCCACCGACGATGGAGTTCATCTCGCTCTCCGAGAAGCAGTTCAACACGATCCACGCCAACGACGTCTCGTTCTTCGACGAGCTCGACGCCGTGATCCAGCGTGAACCGCTCGGCGTGATCGACCTCGAGATCCGGGGCCTGCTCGCCTCGATCGGGATCAGCAAGGGCACCCCGTTCGCGCCGGACGACCGCATGCGCACGCTGCTCACGGAGGCCGCCGCGGTCGCCAACGGCACCGCCCGCGCGATCGCGTTCAAGACCCGCGATCCCGAGGCGTACCTGTATCCGAACCGTCGGTGGAAGACCGGCTTCGTCGGCAACGACTACCACTGGCTCCGCGACGACGGGGCCGGCGGTCGCAACCTCGACGCCCGCACGATGTTCTTCTACGTCGCGACCGTGAACACCCCGGCCATGGCCCTGCGCATTCCCGGCGTCGGATCTCAGTACGCCGTCACGGAGCACGACAGCCGAGGCGAGTACCTCGACGGAGCCAGCCGCTACCAGCTCACCGTCCCACCCGAGGTGCCGGCCAAGGACTTCTGGTCGGTCGTCGTCTACGACCCGCAGACCCGGTCCGAGCTGCAGACCGGGCAGCCGTTCCCCAGCAAGAACAACACCCGCGATCCGCTGGCCACCAACGCCGACGGGTCGATCACCCTGACGTTCGGACCGACCGCACCCGACGACCAACCGGGCAACTGGATCCAGACCGTCCCCGGCAAGAAGTGGTTCACCATCCTGCGGCTCTACGGACCCCTCGAGGCCTGGTTCGACAAGGTCTGGGTTCCCGGCGACATCGAACCGCTCGACGCCGAGTAGCGGCTCGCGACCCCTCGGAACGACGGGAGACTGATGGCCGGCGCATTCGGTTGGGGGTTCCTGGCCGCTTCGTCGCTGGTGATCGGCGCGCTCGTCGCCCTGCGCTTCACGATCAGCCGGCGGGTCATCGGGCTGATCATGGCGTTCGGCAGCGGGGTGCTGATCAGCGCCGTGGCGTTCGACCTCGTCGAGGAAGCGGCCAACACGTCGACCGGGCACGGCGCGGTGATCGGCGGGCTCTTCGTCGGATGCGGTGTCTTCTTCGGCGGCGACTGGCTGATCGACCGCGCCGGCGGCAGCCAACGCAAGGACGCCGACGGCGGACAAGAGAGCGGTTCTCCGCTCGCCATCGTGCTCGGCACCGTCCTCGACGGGATCCCCGAGTCGATGGTGATCGGCCTCACCATCTTCCAGGGCGGAGCGGTCGGCGTGGCGTATCTCACCGCCGTGTTCATCTCCAACCTTCCCGAGGCGATCGCGTCGACGTCAGGGCTCGTCAGCAGCGGATGGCAGACGTCGCGGATCGTGTGGATGTGGATCGCGATCGCTGTCGTGTCGGGGATCGCCTCACTCGCCGGCTACGGCCTCTTCCAGCACGCCGCGCCGGGCGTGATCGCGTTCGTGCTCACCTTCGCCGCCGGTGCGATCCTCACGATGCTCGCCGACACGATGATGCCCGAAGCCTTCGAACACGCAAGCAAGTGGGCGGGCGTGCTCACCACGCTCGGCTTTGCCGTCGCGTTCACCATCCACCTGCTGGACTGAACCGAACCCACCGGCCTGACCCGGTCACCTACGCCTTCACGAGCTCGTCGAGCAGGGCCGCGACGCGGGTGCGGATCTCGTCCCGAATGGGTCGGACGGCGGCGACGTCGAGGCCGGCCGGGTCGTCGAGCTCCCAGTCGACGTAGCGCTTTCCGGGGTAGAGCGGGCAGGCGTCGCCGCAGCCCATCGTGACGACGACGTCGGCCGCCTCGACGATCTCTTCGGTCCAGGGCTTGGGGAACTCGGCGGTGATGTCGATGCCGACCTCGGCCATCGCGGCGACGGCGGCGGGGTTGATCTCGGCGCCGGGTTCGCTGCCGCCGGACCAGGCGACGGCGCGGCCACCGGCGAGATGGTTGAACCAGCCGAGGGCCATCTGCGAGCGGCCGGCGTTGTGGACGCACAGGAACAGCACGATCGGGGTGCCGGCGTCGCCGACGCGTTGCGGGCCGAGGTCGGGCATGGTGGTCACTCCACGGTGAGGCGGGCGGGGTAGATGAAGCGGATGAGGACGACGGCGGCGAGTGCGCCGATCACCTGCATGACGATGAACATCGGCGCCGAGGACGGGGCGATCCCGGCGAAGCTGTTCGACAGGGTGCGGGCGACGGTGACGGCGGGGTTGGCGAAGCTGGTCGACGAGGTGAACCAGTAGGCGCCGCCGATCCACACGCCGACGGCGACGGCGACGATGTCGCCGCGTCCGGAGCGGACGCAGCCGTGGATCACGAGCAGCAGACCGATGGTGGCGACGATCTCGGAGAACCACAGGGCGCCGGAGGAACGGACGTGCGTCGACACCTCGAACGCAGGCAGCTCGAACATGACGTTGGCGATCACCGCGCCGACACAACCGCCGACCACCTGGGCGGCCGTGTAGGCGACGGCGTCGCCGGTCGTGATCGTGCCGAACAGCCGGCCGACGAGGGTGACGGCCGGGTTGAAGTGCGCTCCGGACACCGCCGCGAACATCCAGATCAGTGCGATCAAGGCCCCGGTGGTGGCAGCCGCGTTGGCGAGCAGCTGGAGTGCGGTGTCGTCGGTCAGTCGGCTGGCCATGATCCCCGACCCGATCACGGCGATGACGAGGAACGCGGTTCCGATGCCCTCAGCGGCGAGGCGCCGCGTCAGGTCGCGCCCTCGGGCGGCGGGGTCGGCGTCCACGACCCCGGTCAATCGGATCGGCGACGCTCGAGCAGGACGACGTCCCGCCAGACGCCGTCGAGCTGGCCGATGCGTTCCCGCGTGCCGACGACGCGAAACCCGCATCGTTCGTGGAGCTTGAGGCTGGCGATGTTCTGCGGGAACACTCCCGCTTGCACTGTCCAGAACCCTGCGTTCTCGCTCTCCCTGACCAGGGCGGTGAGCAACGCTGTTCCCACGCCTCGGCCGTGCACAGCAGGATCGACGTACACGCTGACTTCGCCCACCCCCGCGTCGATGCATCGACCTGACACCGGTGACAGCGCCGCCCAGCCGACGACGTCACCTGCGAGTTCGCCGACCAGTCGATGATCGACGATGTGGGACCGGTCCCAGTCGTTCCAGGACGGCACGGCCGTGTCGAAGGTGGCGTCGCCGGTAGCGATGCCTGCCTCGAAGATCGCTCGCACGCTCGGCCAGTCCGCCTCCGTCATCGGCCTCGCAATGACCGCCGCCACGCATGGCATCAGTCGCAGCAGCCGGCGACGACCTCGCTGGTCTCCGCCGCACAGCCACTCGTACCCGTGACGTCACAGCCCATCGTCGGGGCGTCGTCGAGCACGGTGTAGAACTCCCACGCGTTGTCGGGGCCGTGCACCCACGTCTTGTCCTGCACGGCGAAGCAGCACGACACGTTGTCCTGCACCGTCTGGTCGAAACCGTCGGCCGTGGCCCGGGCGATCGCCGCGGCGACCTCGGCGGTCGAGTCGACCTCCACGCCGATGTGGTTGAGCGTGCCCGGGTCGCCGGCGGCGGCGAACAGCACCAGCTTGAGCGGAGGGTCGGCGATCGAGAAGTTGGCGTAGTTCTCGCGGACCTTGGCCGGTCCGGTCTGGAACAGCCGGGTGTAGAACTCGATCGACTCGTCGAGATCGGCCACGTTGAGGGCCAACTGGACTCGGGACATCAGCGAACTCCTTCGGATCAGTGCCATGCATCGACGTATGTCTATGTGATGAGTATGCCAAGTGCATCGATGGTCGTCAATGGACTTCTTCGATGTCCTTCGATATGGTTTCGTCATGGCCCGCGCCACGATTGCCACCCTCGATCCCGTCGCCTGCTGCGCCACGGTGCGCGCCGACACGCTCAGCGAGGCGGACGCCGAGCTGCTCGCCCGGTCGTTCGCCGCCCTCGCCGATCCGATCAGGTTGCGGATGCTCTCGGTCGTCGCCTCGGCCGGCGGCGAGGAGGTGTGTGCCTGCGACCTCGTCGGCCTGTCGGGGCGGTCGCAGCCCACGGTGAGCCACCACATGAAGATCCTGGTCGACGCCGGACTGGTGTCGCGGGAGAAGCGCGGCTTGTGGGTGTGGTACCGGATCGTGCCCACACGCCTCGACGCGCTCCGCACCGTCCTCGGCTAGGAGCGTGCTGAGCAACCGACTCCTTTCTGGGTCGTGGAAACCTGGGTCGTGGAGCGGCGCGTAGGCCGGGAGCCTCCCGCGACTCAGAGCTCGTTCGTCTCGATGAGATCGTCCAGCTCGGCGTCGGTGGCCGCCTCTGCGGCGATCAGGCGATCGTCGGCTCCGGGCTGGGCGCGCACGAGCTCGTCGAGCTTGCGTTGGGTCACCAGCTGTTCGCGGTGTTGAGTGTGCTGGATGGCGAAGACCATCACCACCGTGACGGCCGACGTCGTCGAATACAGCGCGACCTGCCACCACGACGGAAAGCCGGCGACGATGCCAACGATGCCCCAGCCGACGAGCAGGCACGCCACGGTGACGCCGGCGACCGGGTTGGCGGACCAGGTCCCTAGGCGGTGCAGCAGGTTGCTGCTCGGCGTGTGATACGGACCACGCAGCGATTCGATGTTGGTGATGAGCCTCCGGCGCGGGTGAGGCGTCGTCACCCGGGCCGTTTCATCATCGCCAGGCCGATTGGTTGAGGATGAGCGGCGGGCCACGTCGTAGTTGTAGCCGCCGCGGGCGCCGTCGAACGTCCGGCGTCGCCGTGCCGGAGTCGAAGCCGCGGTCGAACTTCGTCCGGAGCGGGTACGAAGAGCATGTGGCGAGCAGCGTCGACCAGCCGCGTGCCATGTGTGCTCGCTGCCATGCGACCACTCCGGCGGGATCGCCGTTCTGTGGACACTGCGGAGCGAGCATCACGTCCGGCCCCGTGCTGGCCGGCTACACGATCCTGCGCGTCCTCGGGCAGGGCGGGTCCTCGGTCGTGTACCTCGCCCGCCAGGAGGCGCTCGATCGTGAGGTCGCCATCAAGGTGCTGCGACGTGACGTCGACGAGCCGAAGGTCTGGGAGCGCTTTCTTCGTGAGGCCCGAATCGTCGCTCGGTTGTCCGGGCACGCCAACGTGATCACCGTCTACACCGCTGAGAGGTCGCCGGCGGGCAAGCCGTATCTCGTCACCGAATACCTCGACGGCGGCTCGCTCGGCGACCTCATCGCCGCCCGGGGCCCGCAGCCCGTGGCGGCCGTCACCAGGGTCGGCGTCGCGATCGCCGACGCCCTCGGCGCCGCCCACCGGGTGGGCATCCTCCACCGTGACGTCAAGCCGGGAAACGTGCTGCTCGGCCTGGACGGCCGCGTCAAGCTGGGCGACTTCGGCATCGCCCGGCTGCTCGCCGCACAGTCGGTCACCCCGACCGATGTCATCGCCTTCACGCCCGAGCACGTGGCGCCGGAGATCTTGCGTGGTCACACCGACGGCCCGTGGAGCGACCTCTATGGGCTCGCATCCACGCTGACCACCGCGCTGGTCGGTACCCCGCCGTTCAGACGGCGGCCGGATGAGCGCATGGAGTCGCTGCTGTCGCGCAAGCTGATGGCCGGCCCTCCGGGGCTGCCGGAGTGGGTGCCGATCCGACTGGCGGAGGTGCTCACGCGCGGCCTGGACCCTCAACCTTCTCGTCGCCCGTCCCTGGCCGACTTCCGGCGGCAGCTCGCGGGCGCCGGCGGTGCACCGCCGGCGCCCGTTCCCACGCGGGGATTTCCCGCCCCAGCGGTCGGAGCCACGCGCCACGTCACGACCGAACCGAGCGACGTCGTCGCGAACATGGCCCCTGCACCACTCGTGGGCCCATTGCGGCGACCGCACCGCCAGCTGGCCATCCCGGCGTTGTTCGTCGCGCTCCTGGGGGCGACCGTGGCGGGCGTTCTCGTCGTCCGCGATCATGACGACGGCGGTCGCGCTTCGACGACGACGAGTGCGACGCTCGTGCCCACGTCGCAGATAGCGACGGCGACGGCGCCGGCGCCTGTCGCGCCGGCCCCGTCGGCCCAGGTGGCGCCGACGACGCTGACCGGCGAGCAGCACGTGGTCACGGCCGAGCAAGCCGCGACGTTCATCCGCTCCTACTACGACGACGTGGCAGCCGGCAACTACCAAGCGTCGTGGGCCTCGCTGTCTCCCGAGTTCCAACGGGGCATGGCGCGCTCGTACGACTACTACGTCGGCTTCTGGAACGACAACGACATCGAAGTGGGTGACGTCCAGCTCCTCGAGGCCGACCAGGACCAAGCGGTCGTGCTCGTCGAGCTCCGTTGGAACGGCAACTCCACCGGCGAGACCGACCAGTTCACGTTGCGCGAGAACGAAGCGGGCGAGCTACTGATCGCCAGCCAGAGGACGCTCGATTGAGCGCGCCGGCGATGCCACCGCGGGTGCGGTCCGCGGCGGCCGGCGTCTGGTGCGGTTCGTGCGAGGATGGCATGCTGACCCGCACGAGCCGTGGGACCGTGAGGAGTTGCCGACGTGACGAAGATGAAGCGCAAGGAGTACGAGGCGGAGCTGGAGCGGCTGCAAGCCGAGCTGGTGGCCCTCCAGGAATGGGTCAAGGCCTCGGGCGCCAAGATCTGCATCCTCTTCGAGGGTCGTGACAGCGCCGGCAAGGGCGGCACGATCAAGGCGATCACCGGCCGGGTGAGCCCGCGCGTGTTCCGGGTCGTGGCGCTGCCGTCGCCGACCGAGCGCGAGAAGTCGCAGATGTACATCCAGCGCTACATCCCGCACCTGCCGGCGGCGGGTGAGGTGGTGATCTTCGACCGCAGTTGGTACAACCGCGCCGGCGTCGAGCGGGTGATGGGCTTCTGCACCGAGGAGCAGGCTCAACGCTTCCTGCAGATGGCGCCCGGGGTGGAGCAGGCGATCGTCGACTCGGGCGTCGTGCTACTCAAGTACTGGCTCGAGGTCGGCGAGGCCGAGCAGACCAAGCGGCTGCAGAGTCGCGTGGACGACCCGCGCAAGATCTGGAAGCTGTCGGACATGGACCTCAAGTCCTACAGCCGGTGGTACGACTACGCCCGCGCCCGCGACGACATGTTCGCCTCGACCTCGACGGCGTGGGCACCGTGGCACGTCGTGCGCACCGACGACAAGAAGCGCGGCCGACTGAACCTGATCACCCACTTCCTCGGTCAGGTTCCCTACGAGCCGCTCACGCCGAAGCGGTCACGTTCCCCGAACGTCAGGAACCTGGTGACTACCAGGAACCGGATCTCGAGCCGCTGATGATCCCGACGCCGTTCTGACCGAGCGCGATCTGGTCACCCACGTTCTCGATGTCGAGAACGTGGGTGACCAGATCCGGTCAATGGGCGTCGAGCGCACCAGCGATCAGGCTCGTCGGCACCTCGCCGGCGGACAGGATGATCATCTCGGTGTCGTCGGGTGTGCCCGGGATGCGGCCGTTGCCGCCGGGGTAGTTGTTGTCGCTCGCCACCAGCACCCGCCCGTCGTCGAGGATCACCACGGTCTCCACCGACTCCAGCGGGAACGAGAACACCGGGCCGAGCCCGAGGCCGCCCTCCGGGTGCCCCTCGCCGATGCCGTCGGGGTTGCCGATCCACAGCAGGTTGACGGCCAGGTCCTTGGACACGAGACCGGTGTCGTCCGGGGCCGACAGGTCGAGCACGTACAGGCGCTTGAAGGCGCTGTTGATCCCCTGGAAGCCGTCGCGCTCGAGCGACCAGGAGCCGGTGGTCGTCGATCGCCTGGGCGTCACTGATCATGTTGGCCGGCGCCTCGGTGTGCACCTGCCACGACCGGTCGGTGTAGGCGCCGGTCGCCACGTCGACCTCGTAGATGTACCGCCGCGCCGGATCCTCGTCACCGGTGAGGGCACCCTCGCTGATCGGGTAGAGCTTGGTGCCGTCGGGCGACAACGCCATCGCCTCGATGCCACGGCTGCGCTCGACGCCCGGGGCGGCGTCGCCGAGATGCGGGTTCTGCGGCGACATCCCGAACGGCGGATCGATCGGCGCGCCGAGGAGCACGCCGTCGGCGTCGAAGTGGACGATGAACGGCCCGAACTCGTCGCCGATCCAGAACGTCCCGTCCGGTGTGCGCTGCACCGACTCGATGTCGAGATCACCGCCGGTGAGCAAGCGCTCGGGGGTGTCCTCGTTGACGATCGGGAAGCCGATGACGTTGTTCGGATCGCGGAGCGAGATGAAGTCGTCGACCACGATCTCTCCGCTGCCGCCGGCGGCGGTCTCCCAGTCGGGCGTGACGTGGTACAGGCGCAGCAGGAAGTCGGTCGAGTTCTCGATCGTGCCGAAGCCGTTGTCGGGCATCGCCCAGTAGGTGCCGTCGTCGTTGGCGACCACGCCGGAGAACCCGGGGACGACCTGGCCGGGATACGGAGGCGTGCGGCCGTTGGCCGGGTCGGACAGCGCGCCGGTGGGGATGTCGTCGACGACGAGGTCGGCGCCCAACAGGGCCCGCGCGTCGAGCCGGATGTTCGTCGGGTCGACGGCGCCCGAGGTCGATCGGGGCCGACGACGGTGGCGGCGTCCCGGCGGCGGCCGCGCCGGCGGCCAGGGCGGTGACGGCGATGCCGGCAAGGGCGACGACCGTAGGTGTGCGGTTCACGGGATCTCTACCTCCTCGAGGAGGCCGGCGAGGTCGAGCCGACACCCCGAGTGGCGGGGTCGACCGCGGCGGTGCCGGCCGGTTGACGATGCGACTCGAGGCTGACCCGACGCGGTTGTCGGGCGGTTGTGAAGTGGCTGCGCGCTCCGCGACCGCTCGAATTTCGACGACACGCGTTCGGAATCGAGCGATCGGCGACGATGTAGGCGCATGCAACCGCGGGTCGCCACGACGCACGAACAGGATGCGCTCGTCGCCCTGTTCGAACGCGCCCTGCCCGAGGTGTACCACTACCTGTTGCATCGGTGCCGCCGACGAGCGCTCGCCGAGGATCTCACGTCGGAAACGTTCCTCGCCGCAGTCGGGGCGATCCGCTCCGGCGCGGTCGACGTGCCGTCGGTCGGTTGGCTGATCGGGATCGCCCGCCACAAGTTGGTCGATCACTGGCGGCGGAGCGAACGCGAGGAACGCCGCCTGCGGGTGGTTGCCAGTCAGCCGGCGGCGGGTGACCTGGCGATCGATCCCGGTCGCGGGATGGAGGTACTCGCCGGGATGAACCCGTTCCAACGAGCGGCGCTCACCTTGCGCCACGTCGACGGGCTGTCGGTGCCCGAGGTGGCCGGCCTGCTCGGCCGCTCGACCGCCGCCACCGAGACGCTGCTGGCGCGAGCCCGCGCCGTGTTCCGCCAGCGCTACGCCACGTCGGAGGCCGTCCGTGCCTGACGTCCTCGACGCACTGCGCGAGTCGGGTGGCTCGACGGAGCCCGACAGCGCGTTCCGGGCCGAGTTGATGGGCCGCGTCCGGGATGCGCTCGCCGCTGCCCCGGACGTGTCGGGCGACGAGAGATGCGCTGCTGGTGCCGCCACGCCTCGAGGCACGTCAGCGACGATCGGCGGCGCACGTCGATCATGCTGGCCGCTGGCGGCGCTCGTCGCCGCCGCGATCGCCGGCATCGTCTGGTACGGCGCCCGCCGCACCGGCGAACCGGCCACCCCGTCCGGTCGACACGTCGCTCAGCGACCGTGCGTTCGCGCCGCTGAGCGGCGAGGTGTTCGCGGTGTCGCAGGCCGCCGACGGGCTGGTGCTCGACCATCGTCAGTTCGCGGTGACCGAGAACGGCGCCGCGGGTATCGCCGCCGACTGTCGACGCCAGCCCACCGTGCCCGGACCGCCCGACGGGACAGTCGGTCGTCGACGTGTTCGCCGGACTCGGCTCGGTGTACCACGGTCACATGCTGCGACGATGCTGGAGGCACGGTCCGACGAGCGACCGGCGACGACTGGCTCGACGGCGACGTCGTCGGTCGCGGGCACCCGGTTCGACGAGCAACCTCGTGCGTCGGATCACGGCGTACGTCGACCCGCTCACCGGCACCGTCACCTTGGGTCATCCACGGTGATCGACGAGCCCGACGCCGTCGACGTGACGATGCTCGCAGCGGGCTGGGCGGCGGCGCTCGTCGCCGGCGACGACCCCCATCGTGGTCGTGTACTGCACGTCGACCGGGTTCACCGGGGCGCCGCAGACGAGCGTGACGAGCTCGCCGCGCCGGACGGAGCGTGCGCCATCGTCGGACTCGATGTCGCCGTCGTGGTGTTCTCCGGCCACGCCGAGGGCGACGAACAATGCATCGCTGACCATGGCACGGCGCTCGACATCGGCTCCGGTGGCACCATCGCCGAGTTCGACCTGCCCGAGCCGTTGCGAAGCGTCGCCAGCGACCACGCCGGGCTGATGGCGGGGACCACGCCGGCCGGCGCGTTGTGGGTCGGCACGCTCGATCCCGAGCCGGCCTGGTACTTGCTGTCTGCCGGAAATTTCAGCACCGTCGACATCTGGGGGCCGTCATGAATCGAACACTCGCCTCGCTGGTCGGGCTCGTCGCTCTCGTCGCGGCATGTGCCTGGCCCGGCTCGTCGCTCGCCATCCCGGTGGCGACCCCGAGCAGCAGCGGACCGCCCACCTCGCGCTTCGCCGACTTCACCACCTGCACCACCCAGGTGCCGGCGGGGTTCGTGTGCTCGGTGATCGACGTGCCCGCCGATCGACACGACCCGTCCGCGGGCACGATCCCGATCCGCATCGTCGCTCGGCCGCACACGGACGACTCCGAGCCGGAACGCGAACCGCTGTTCGCGAGCGCCGGCGGCCCGGGTCTCCAGGGCATCGAGAACTACGCCATGTGGCTGCTCCCGGGGATGATCGGCGACCATCGCGACGTCGTCGCCATCGACGTGCGCGGTACCGGCCCGCTGAGTGCGATCGACTGCCCCGACCTGCAGGACGGCGTGGCGTCGTACGACGAGTGGGTGGCGGCGGTCGACGCGTGCGGCGCCCAGCTCGGCGACGCCGCCGACGACTACGGCCCGGTCGACCGCGCCCTCGATGTCGAGGCGGTACGTCAGGCGCTGGGCTACGACCAGATCGTCTACCACGGCCAGTCGTCCGCCAGCGTCGACCTCCAGGCCTACGCCGCACGATTCCCCGATCGGCTCGCCGCCGTGGTCCTCGATTCGGGCTCGGCGGTGAACGATCTCGACGGCACGTTCGGCGGCGTCGGGGTGGCCGACGGGCTGCTCGACGTGGTCGCCGCCGAGTGCGCCGAGCATGCTCGTTGCCGGGACGCGACCCCCGATCCGCGGGCCGCGGTGAGCGCGCTGGTCGAGACGCTCGGTGCCCCGGGCGCAGACGTCGACGCGGCGTCGATCATCTCCCTCATCGACGACGCGGACGCCTCGGCCGATCTGGTGCCCGCGGCGGTCGCCTATGCCGCCGGCGATCACGAGCCGCTGCTCGAGCTCGTGGCCGCCAACCCGCCGGGCAGCGATGACGACGACGACCCGGCCAACATCTCGAGTCGGTGACAACTTCGCCGGGACGTGCAACGACGTCGCGCTGCCGTACGACGTCACGGATCCCGTCGATGTGCGCCGCCGCGCGGTCAGCGATTACCTCGACCAGCTCCCCGACGACGTGTTCGCCCCGTGGACCAAGGAGCAGTGGACCGCCTTCTACTACGCCCCGTACATCTGCGTCGGATGGCCGGTCCCCGACCACCACGAGGCGGTGCTGCCCGCCGGCATGACGTTCCCCGAGATCCCGGCGCTGATCCTCGCCGGCCAGCTCGAGCCCACGGTGTCGCTCAGCGAGAAGCTGCTCGACGTGTTCCCGAACGGCGAGTTCTACGTCGTTCCCGGCGCCCATCACGCCACCCTGTCGATCGGGATGTGCGCCGCCCAGTTCGAGGCCGACTGGATCGACGGCGCCGAACCCGACCACGGCCCGTGCCCCGACGGCTGACGTTCGCGAGTCGACCGCCGGCAGACGCGCGAAGTGTGAGTCACGCGTGCGGATTTCCGCACGCGTGACTCACACTTCGGCGGTCAGCGTGCCGGTGACGTCAGCGGTCGAGCAGGCCGCGGAGGTACGCCGCCTGGCCGGCGTGCTGGATGTCGTCGTCGGCGACGCTGATCAGCCGGGCGCCGAGTGTGACCGGCGGGTTCCATCGGCGATCGACGATGCGATCGAGCTGGTCGGGCGTCAGGTCGGTGAGGTAACCGCGCGTGCGGGCATCGACGGCGTCGAAGTAGTCGACCAGCGCGGCTGCGTCCTCCGGGCGCACGCTCGCCACGTCGTCGGGGGTGTGGCCGTAGCCGGTGTTGTGGGGATCGGGATCGAGGCCGAACCGCGCCGCCCACTCCCCCGTGCTCCACAGCTGCTCGACGTCCCACGCCTCGGCGACGTGCGAGTCCTGCACCCTCGTCAGGTGCCAGACCAACCAGCCGATCGAGTTCGTCCCCGGCACGATCGTCCGCGTGAGGGCGTCGGCGTCGAGTCCGTCGACGGCGGTGTGCACCTCCTCGGGGATGCGTCCGAAGAGGTCGTCGAGGAGCTCGCCCACGTCCATGGACGCACGCTAGCGACCAGCTCACCGCTGGGTACGGTGGGGCGCGCACCCCACGAGAGGACGAGACGATGACGACGACGGCCGACGACAGCACGGCGACCGCCACCCACTTTCCCGCCGGATTCCTGTGGGGCACGGCGACCGCCAGCTACCAGATCGAGGGCGCGGTGGCCGAGGACGGCCGGGGTGAGTCGATCTGGGATCGCTTCTCGCACACGCCCGGCAAGGTGCTCGGCGGCGACACGGGCGACGTCGCCTGCGACCACTACCACCGCTACCGCGACGACGTCGCACTCATGCGTGAGCTCGGCATCAACGCCTACCGCTTCTCGATCGCCTGGCCGCGCGTCCAACCCGACGGACGGGGTCCGCTCCACGACCCTGGTGTCGACTTCTACTCCCGGCTCGTCGACGAGCTGCTGGCCGCCGGCATCCGGCCGTGGGTCACGCTGTACCACTGGGACCTCCCCCAGGCGCTGGAGGACGCCGGCGGGTGGCCGGCGCGCGACACCGCGACGCGCTTCGCCGAGTACGCCACCGCGATCCACGACCGCCTCGGCGACCGCGTCACCGCCTGGACCACGCTCAACGAGCCGTGGTGCTCGGCGTTCCTCGGCTACGCCACCGGGCACCACGCGCCGGGCCGCCACGACGAGGCGGCGTCGATCCGCGCCACCCACCACCTGTTGCTCGGGCACGGCCTGGCGGTGTCGGCGATGCGCGCCGCCCAGCCCGACCACGAGTACGGCATCACGCTCAACCTCTACCCCGTCGACCCGGCGTCCGACCGCGCCGAGGACGTCGCCGTGGCCCGCCAGGTCGACGGCCAGTGCAACCGCCTCTTCCTCGATCCCGTCCTCCGGGGCTCGTACCCCGACGACGTGCTGGCGTCGTTCGAGCCGATCTCCGGCCTCGAGCACATCCACGACGGCGACGCCGCCGTCATCGCGGCGCCGCTCGACGCGCTCGGGATCAACTACTACAGCCGGCACACGGTCGAGGCGGCCGACCCACCGGACGAGGCGGCCCACGACAGCTCCCGGCGCGAGCCGGCCTGGGTCGGCGTGCACCACGTGGCCAAGGTCGACACCGGGCGGCCGAAGACGGCGATGGGTTGGGAGATCGACCCGACCGGGCTCGTCGAGATGCTGGTGCGAGTGTCGCGCGAGTACGACGCGCCGCCGCTGTACGTCACCGAGAACGGCGCCGCCTTCCCCGACGTGGTCACGGCCGACGGCGAGGTCGACGACGCCGACCGCGTCGCCTTCCTCGACGGGCACCTGCGCGCCGCCAAGCAGGCGATCGACCAGGGCGTCGACCTGCGCGGCTACTTCGCCTGGTCGCTGCTCGACAACTTCGAATGGGCGTGGGGCTACGACCGCCGCTTCGGGATCGTCCGCGTCGACTACGACACCCAGGTTCGCACGGTGAAGGCGAGCGGTCGCTGGTACGCAGCGGTGGTCGCACGCAACGCGATCGACGCGGGGTAGCTCCACGCGCCACGCTGGGGCCGATGACCGACGCCGGCCTCGACCCCCTCGACGACTACGTGCGCATCAACCGCGCCAACTGGAACAGCCGCGTCCCCGTGCACGCCACCGGCTACGACCTCGACCGCTTCCGCACCGAACCCGACTTCCTGTCCGGCGTCGTGCGCTTCGACGTGCCGCGCCTCGGCGACGTGCGCGGCCTCGACGCCGTGCACCTGCAGTGCCACATCGGCACCGACACGCTGTCGCTCGCCCGCCTCGGCGCACGGATGACCGGGCTCGACTTCTCGGCGCCGGCGCTCGACGTGGGCCGCCAGCTCGCCGCCGCGTGCGGCACGGCGATCGACTACGTGTGCGCCGAGGCGTACGACGCCGTCGAGGTGCTCGGCGGCGAGCGCTTCGACCTCGTCTACACCGGCATCGGCGCGTTGTGCTGGCTGCCGGACGTCCGCCGCTGGGCCGACGTCGTGGCCGGATTGCTCCGCCCCGGTGGTCGGCTGTTCATGCGCGAAGGCCACCCCATGGTGTGGTCGCTGTGCGACCCGCGGCCCGACGGGTTGCTCGTCGTGGAGTACCCGTACTTCGAGACGCGCGGCACGCTCTTCTCCGAGCCGAAGACCTACGTCGAGCACGAGGGCGACATCGCCTCGCCGGATTCGGTGGGGTTCAACCACGGCCTGGGTCAGATCATCACCGCACTGCAGGAAGCGGGGATGACGTTCACCTCCCTCGAGGAGCACATGTCGCTGCCGTGGAACGCCGCCGGTGACGCCATGGTGGAGGACGAGCTCGGCGAGTGGAGCCTTCGCGACCAGCCCGAGCGCCTGGCCGGCACGTACACGCTGCAGGCGTCCAAGCCCTCCTGACCGGCCGCCGCCGACGGCAACGGCGGGCGGTCGTGTCGCGGCGCCGGCCGCTACGCTCGCCCGCCCCGCACCCTCGCGGTCGCCACCGCCGCGCCGCGCCGAGAAAGCACGAGCCATGCGCCCCGTCCTCCGCACATCGACCGCCCTGCTCGTCATCGGCGCCGCGCTGGGCCTCGCGCCGCTGTCGACGTCGGCCGCCCACACCGCGACTCCGCCGAGCAGCGCACCCGCCGCCGGCCGGCCGTTGTCGACGGGCGCCACCCTCGACGAGCTGCGGGGCGCGGCGGAGTCGATCCTCGGCCCGACCGACGACGCCATCGCCGATCTGGCGGTGTTCGGCCCGATGCCGGCCGGCGTGCCGACTCCGCCCGGCAGCTTCGTCGACGACTTCAGCGTCAGCGTCGCCCGCATGAACGACGAGACGAGCGCCAACGGCTACGTCGAGCTCGTCCCGAGCATCCCGGTCGCCGATGCCACCACCCTCTACCTCGCCGCGTTCGCCGACCTCGGGATGACCATCGGAAGCGACAGCACGGCCCAGAACGACTCCGGCACGCTGCGGCGGGTCGATTTCGATGCCGTGGCCGACGCCGCGTCGCCCACCGTGTACGCCGTCGAGTTCCTCGATGCGGACGACGACACCGTGCGGCTGAGCTTCGAGGGTCCGACGACGGCGGACGCGGTGGCGATCTTCGACGGCTGGTCGAGCGCCATTCCCCGTCCGGCCGGTGGCACGGTCTCCCGAGGGAGCCTGTCGGGCAGCTTGTACGGCTCCTCGGTCGCCACCACCTACACGTACGAAACCGACGACGCGGCGGGTCTCCTCGGTCAGGTCGCGGCGGCGACGCCGGCCGCCGGGCTCACCGTCGACACCGACCTCTCCGACGAGACCGCCATCGTGTTCGACACCGACGACCTGGCGACCGGGCTCACCTACGCCTCGGCGGCGACATCGAGCGGCATCGACGAGGGCACCAGTGACCTGTCGCTCAACGGCTCGTTCGACATCACCGCTCCGACCCCGCCGCCACCGGACACCGCCGCGAACACCCCCGCCGCCTCCGGTGCGCCCACGTCGGTCGCCGGGCCGACGAGCACCGTCGCCCGCCCGCCGTTCGAGCCGGCCATCACCGCCGGCAGCGACCTGGCCGCGGCGAAGGCCGTGCTCGGCGGGATCCTCGGGCCGACCACCGACGCGCTCGGCGAGATCTCCGGGCTCGTACCGATCCCCGGCGGCGTGCCCACGGCGCCGGACGCCTCGGTGACCGCCTACTCGCTGGACACGAGCGACTACCTCGGCGACGGCGAGTACACCTACCACGCCGTCGTCGATCTGACGACGTCGATGGCGCTCCCGGAGGCCATGGCGATGTACCGCACGACGTTGACGTCGGTCGGCTTCGTGCCGACCACCCAGTCGACGCAGAGCGACGACGACAAGGTGGTGACGGCGCAGGCCTTCGACATCCCCGGTACGACGTCCGACGTCGCCGAGCTCGTGGTCCTCACGATCGACGGCGACGCCGACTACATCGAGCTGCAGCTCGACGACGCGACCACCTCCGACTCGTTCGGTCTGTGCTCGGTGGTGGCGACCGTCACCGCGCTGGCTCCGGGAGCGTCACCGCAGTCCTGCGGCGCGCAGTCGGGAGGCGACGAGCTGCAACTCGACGCCGAGTTCGTCGTCGCCGGCGACGGGGCCACCGCCTTCGCCGCTGCCGTCGACGCGATGACCGCGGCCGGCCTCACCGTCGAGCCCGGCACGCCGGACGACACCTACCGCGCCTTCAGCGGCAGCGGCGTCGACGGCGCACTCTCGTGGTACGAGAACGTGTCCGACGCCACCACGACGTTGTCGATCTCGCTCTACGTCCCGGCGTGATGCCCCGTCCGCGACGGGCGCGCTGGATAACCTCGCCCCATATGTCACCGGTCGGCCGCTCGGTGTCGCGCGGTCCCGTCGCCCTCGTCGTGGCGGCGGTGGTCGCGGTGACCGGTGCAACGTCGTTGGCCGCCGCCGCTTCGACCAGCACCACGACGACCGCACGACGACCAGCACGCCGGCGACCGCGGTCGCCGCGAGCACGACGACCGCCGCACCGACATCCACCACGTCGTCGACGTCGACGACCACCACGCAGCCGGCCCCGCCGCCCAACCTGCTCGCCGGCGTGACCTGGATCCAGCAGGCGTACCTGTCGCCGTGCGGCGACGGCACGACGGTGCAGATGATCGGCGGCGGAGGGGTCGTGAACGGATCGCGCGCCGTGCTCGACGACGTGATCGCCCTCGACCCGACGAAGGGCCGAGCCCTCGCCTTCCTGTCGTGCCATCAGCCGAACGGCACGGTGTCGGCGGTGGTCGCGCTCCCGGTCACGGCGGCCGGCGACGTGCTCACGCCGGGCACGCCGACCTCGCTCGGTGCCGGCGCCCGCGTCGTGGCGGCCAGCCCGCACGCGTTCGTGGTCGAGCTCCCCGATCCCGATGCTCCGGCCGCGCTGTGGCGTCGCCGCAGCTACACCGTCGGCGACGACGGGATCGCCCTGGCGTCCGACCGGCAGATCTCGGCGCTGCAACGCACGATCGCCCGCCCGCCGACGGTCGGCGACGCCATCCGTCTCGTCCAGGGGAGCGTGCAACCCGCCGACCTCTGCTACGCCTGGAACAACGTCTCGCTGGCACCGCAGGACCCGCCGGCCCCCGACGCCAGCGACCCGATCCCCGACCCGAGCGCCGAGATCCAGACGATCCGTCTGGCGCTCATCCTGCTCACCGGGTCGTGGATCGACCCGACGTCGGAGGTGTCGCCGCAGATGGCCGCGGTCACCCGCGCCTACCAGGCCTCCCGCGGGCTCGCCGTCGATGGCGTGATCGGTCCGCAGACCACCGACGCCCTGCGCGCCGACCTCGGCTGTGACGGGATCGGCTCGTTCCGCACGGTCGTTCCCCCCGCGCTCGGGCCACGTCTGTACGCCACGCCGGGCGCGCTGCTCGCCGACGCCGAGCGCTACGCCCACACCGGCCACAGCAACGACCCGTCGCTCGACGCCCTGCTGGCGGCCGCCGGATGGGACGGCGCCCACTCGTTCTTCCTCGGCTGCGAGCGCTACGAGTCCCCGGAGGCGGGACTGTCGTGCGCGTGGAGCGGCACCACGCCGCTGCAGCTGGTCGGCCTCGTCGACGACCCGGCGTCGCCCGGCGTGCACGACTTCTCGGTGCTGTACGCCCGCAGCGCCGCCCCCGCCGCCTGACGGCCGTCGTCGCGCCGGTCGAGCCAACATCAGCCGATCTTCGGACACTGGTGTCGCCTTCGCGCCGGGTGTTCCACTTGACGTCTGGGCGAGGCGAGGCAACGATTGCTGGTATCGATACCAGGGACGCCCCTCGTTCGACGATCGCCGATGTCGCGCGCGTCGCCGGGGTCTCGACGTCGAGCGTGTCACGCCACCTGCAGGGCCAGCCGGTGCGCCGCGCCGAGTCGATCGCCGCGGCGATGGCGGAGCTCGGCTTCCAACCCTCCGACGCCGCCCGCTCGCTCAAGACCGGGCGCACGCTGGCGATCGGACTGGTCGTGCCCGACGTCACCAACCCGTTCTTCGCCGCCGTGGTGAAGGGGGCCGAATCGGTGGCCAACGACGCCGGCTACTCGGTGGTGCTGTGCAACACCGACGAGAGCCCCGCCCGCGAGCACGACGTGCTGGCGGCGCTGCGCGGACGCGTCGACGGCCTGCTGCTCGCCCCGGCGCGCGACGACGCCGAGACCGCCGAGAGCCTCGCCGCCCTGCGGGTGCCGGTCGTGCTCGTCGACCGCACGCTCCCCGAGCCGGGGCCGACCGACGCCGTGCTGGTCGACAACGCCGGCGGGGCCACCTCCGCCGCCCGCCACCTGCTCGAGCTCGGCCACCGCACCATCGCCCACATCGCCGGCCCGCTGGACACGACGCCCGGCGCCGAGCGCCACGACGCGTTCGTCGCCGCGTGCGCCGACGCCGGCGTCGACGTGCTGGTCGACCACGGCGAGTTCCGCGTCGAGGGCGGCTACCAGGCGGCGATGCGCTTGTTCGGTCGCTCCGGGGCGCCCACCGCCGTGCTCGCCGCCAACAACCTGATGACGGTCGGGCTGCTGCGCGCCCTGCACGACCTCGGCCTGGGCGTGCCCGATGCGGTGTCGGTGATCGGCTTCGACGACCACCTGCTCGCCGACCTGCTCGACCCACCGCTCACCGTGATCGACCGGGCCACCGAGACCCAGGGGGCGGTGGCGACGCGGATGCTGCTCGCCCGGCTGAGCGCGGCGACCTCCGGCGAGGGTCGGGCCGTGCGGCTCGAGACCCGACTGATCGTTCGTCGCTCGACGGCGGCGCCCAGGAGTGCAGCGTGAGCGACGGTGACCCGATCCTGGCCGCCGCCGAGCGCTTCGGCGCCGTCCACGTGGTCGTCGTCGGTTCGATGAACGTCGACCAGATCACGTACTGCCGTCGCGTGCCCGACGAGGGCGAGACGTTGGTGGCCGATCGCTACGAGCAGGGCTTCGGCGGCAAGGGGGCGAACCAGGCCGTCATGGCCGCCCGCCTCGGTGCCCGGGTGTCGTTCGTCGGATGCGTGGGCGACGACGCGCTGGGCGCGGAGACCGTCGCCAACCTCACCGCCAACGGCGTCGACACCACCGGCATCCGGGTGGTCGCCGAGACGGCCACCGGCGTGGCGCCGATCTGGGTCGACGAGCATGGGGCCAACCGCATCCTCATCGCCCCCGGCGCCAACAACGCCCTCGACGCCACGCACGTCCGCTCGGCACTGGACGCCCTCGACCGTCCGCCGGACGTGGTGGTCGCCCAGCTCGAGACGCCGCAGTCGGCAACGGCGGCGGCGTTCGCCTGGGCGGCCGAGCACGAGGTGGTCACGGTGCTCAACCCGGCACCGGCCGCGACGATCGTGCCCGAGGTGCTGGAGCACACCACGTGGCTCGTCCCCAACGAGCCCGAGTTCGAGCTGTTGTTCGGTACTCCCGTGACGGCCGACAGCGTGGCCGCCGCCGCCGGCCAGCGCGGCCTCGTCGTCACGTGCGGGGCCGATGGCGTGCTCGTCGTCGACGGGTCATCGGCTCGCCGCGTCGCGGCCCCGGTCGTCGACGTCGTCGACACCACCGGTGCCGGCGACGCCTTCGTCGGTGCGTTCTGCGTCGCCCTCTCCGCCGACCTGGCCCCGCTCGACGCGGCTCGGCTCGCCGTCGCCGCCGCCGCCCGCTCGGTGACCGCACGCGGCACCCAGCGCTCGTTCCCCGCCCTCGAGGCGGTGATCGCCGCGCTCGACCACCAGTTGTCCTGACCGTGCACCGCAACCACCATCCACGTCCATCACCACAGGGGGCTCCGACCATGACCACACCCGTTCCATCGATCCTCAGCCGGCGCCGCCTGCTGCAGCTGTCGGCGCTCGGCGGCGCCGGCCTCGCCCTCGGGCCGGTGCTCGGCTCGTCGCGTGTGCTCGCCACCGCCGGGTCGTCGCCGGCGCCGAGCACACCGGTCGACCTGCGCACGCTCAACGTGCAGCTCGGCTGGATCGCCAACGTCGAGAACGCCGGCGAGTTCGTCGCGGCCGAGAAGGGCTACTACGCCGACGAGGGCCTCGACCCGACGCTCACCCCGGGCGGACCAGGCGCGATCCTCGAACCGACCGTCGTGTCCGGCGCCGCGCTCATCGGGCTGTCCAACGCCGACACGATCGCCCGCGCCAACGCCGAGGGCGCCAAGCTCAAGATCGTCGGCGTCACGCTGCAGAACAACCCGTCGGCCGTCATGTCGCTGGCGTCCAACCCGGTTCCCGACGCCAAGAGCCTCGAGGGCAAGAAGCTCGGCCTCCAGCAGTCGGGCGAGTCGATCTACGACGCCTTCTTCCAGCTCGCCGGCGTCGACGCATCCACGGTGACGATCGTGCCGGTGCAGTTCGATCCGGCGCCGCTCGTGGCCGGCGAGGTCGACGCCTTCGCCTCGTTCCAGACCAACCAGCCGATCGCCCTCGCCGCGCAGGGCATCGAGACGGTCACCTTCCTGCTCGCCGACTACGGCTACAACATCTACGCCGACGTCTTCTTCGTCACCGAGGACACGCTCGCCGACGACGAGGCGCGCGACACCGTCGTGCGCTTCCTCCGGGCGACCCAGCGCGGGTGGGAGGACGCCATCGCCGACCCGGCGGCCGCAGCGCAGATCGTGGTCGACGGACCCGGCGCCGACCTCGACCTCGACGTCGACCAGCAGACCGCCACGCTCGAGGCGTTCGTGCCGCTGATCCAGACCGACGACATCAAGGACCACGGTCTGTTCTGGATGACCGACGACGGCATCGCCAACAACATCTCCACGATGAAGTCGGTCGACATCGAGGTCGACGAGTCGCTGTTCGTCAACGACCTCCTCGCCGAGCTCTGATCCCGATGGCGGGCGAGGGCGACGATCCGTGGGGTTCGGTCACCACGGCCGGGGGGTTGCGTGCCGACGAGGTGATCTCGACGCTGCAGAAGTCGATCCGGCGCGCCGACGTGCGCAACGCCGTGCTGTGCGCCGCCGACATGGCCGCGACGAGCGCCGAGCTCGACCGGTACTTGTGGGACCGCCTCCACGTGATCGCGGTCGAAGACGTCGGGTTCGGCGCGCCCGACGCGATCGCCACGATCGTCGCCCTCGACACCGGCCGGCAACGCTTCGCCTACGGCAGCCACGACCGGCTGCTGTTCGCGATCCACGCCGTGCGGTTGCTCGCCGGATCGGCCAAGGATCGCTCGAACGACGAGCTGGCCAACCTCGTGCGTCTCGACGTCGAGGCCGGCGCCCGCCCCGAGGTTCCCGACCATGCGATCGACATGCACACGGCACGCGGGCGCGAGCGCGGCCGCGACCTGACCCACTTCCTCACGGTCGGCGCCATCGTCGAGCCCGAGCTCGACGACCGTGAGCGGCGGTGGCGCACCGAGCTGCTCGAGCGCCTCGGCATCGCTCCCGACGAGTGAGCACGGGCGCCCGATCCGTCGCCGCCCGGCGCACCCGCGCGTCGGGGGCGACGGCATCACGATCGCCGGGCTGCGCAAGGAGTTCCGCATCGGCCGGCGCACCGTCGAGGCGGTCGACGGGTTCGAGCTCGACACCGGTCGCGGCGAGTTCGTCGCCCTGCTCGGACCGTCGGGATGTGGCAAGTCGACCGTGCTGCGCATCCTCGCCGACCTCGAGACGGCGACCGCCGGGACGGCCCTCGTGCACGGGCTGCCTCCCGTCGCGCTGCGGCGATCGGGCCGGCTCGGGATCGCCTTCCAGGACGCCGCCCTGCTCCCGTGGCGCAGCGTCGAGCGCAACGTCCGACTGCCGCTCGAGATCACCGGCGCGTCGGCGAGCGGCGGCGGCGTGGCCGGCCTGATCGACCTCGTCGGCCTGGCCGGCTTCGAACACGCCCGGCCGGCGCACCTGTCGGGCGGGATGCGCCAGCGGGTGGCGATCGCCCGGGCGCTGGTCACCGATCCCGACGTGCTGCTGCTCGACGAGCCCTTCGGTGCCCTCGACGAGATGACCCGCCAGCGGCTCAACATGGAGCTGCAGCGGATCTGGTCGGAGCGGTCGATCACCACCCTGCTGGTGACCCACTCGATCGCCGAGGCGGTGTTCCTCGCCGACCGCGTCGCCGTGATGACCCCCCGGCCGGGACGGGTGCGGGCGCTCGTCGAGGTCGGCCTGCCCCGGCCGCGGTCGCCGGAGGTGTTGCGCAGCCCCGAGTTCCACGCCCGGTGCGACGAGCTCGGCGCGCTGCTCTTCGGCCCGGCCGCCGACGGTGAGCCGTGATCGAACGACGGCGCCGCCTCATCGGCGTGGTCGGGGCGGCGATCGTGGTCGGCGTGGTGTGGACGGTCGTGGCGTGGTGGGTCGCGCCCCTCGTCACGCCGACCGTCCCCGACGTCGCCCGCCAGATGTGGCACGACCGGGCGTACTACCCGCCGCACCTGCGCACCACGTTGTCCGAGGCGGCGTGGGGGTACCTGTGGGGCAACCTCGCCGGCGCGGCGGTGGCCGGGCTCATCGTGCTGGTCGCGTCCCCTCTCGGCGCTGTTCGAACGCCTGTCGGTCGCCGTGTACTGCCTGCCGCTGCTCGCCATCGGCCCGATCCTGCAGATCGTCACCACCGGCTCGTCGACGAAGATCGTGCTGGCGGCCCTCGCGGTGTTCTTCACGACGATGGTGTGCTGCGTGCTCGGGCTGCGGTCGGCCGATCCGGCGAGCCTCGACGTCGTCTACGCCGCCGGCGGGGGCAAGCTGCGGATGTTCTCGGCGGTGCGGGTGCAGGCGGCGCTGCCGTCGGTGTTCGTCGGGCTGCGCATCGCCGCGCCGGCCGCACTGCTCGGCGCGATCGTCGGCGAGTACCTCGGCGGCTCGCGCGGGCTCGGCGTGGCGATGATCCTGTCGCAGTCGTCGTTCCAGGTGGCCCGCACGTGGGGTCTCGCCGTCGTCATCGGGGTGACCGTCGGGCTGGCCTACGCCGTCACCGGGTTGATCGCCCGCTTCCTCGTGCCGTGGGCGGCGGGCGAGCGGCCGATCACCGTGCTGCAGCTCGGCCAGTCCCGGCGCGGCGTCGTCGCCACGGTGCTCACCGGCGTGGCGTCGGTGGCGATCCTCGTGTTCGCGTGGTGGGCGACGCTGCGCTGGTTCGACCTGAGCCCGTACTTCGCCAAGCGGCCGCTCGACGTGTGGCGCTTCCTGACGACCGCCAGCGACGACCGCAGCGCGGTGTGGTCGGCGCTCGGCACCACACTCGTCGACACGGCGGTCGGCTTCGCCATCGGGTCGGTCGCCTCGGTGGCGGTGGCCGCAGGCGTCGTCGCCTCGCCGTTCCTCGATGCCCTGGTGATGCCGACGGCGATCGCATTGCGGTCGGTGCCGATCATCGCCATGACGCCGTTGATCGCCCTGCTCTTCGGTCGCGGGTTGTGGGGGGTGACGGTGATCGTCGGGCTGGTGACGTTCTTCCCGACGCTCGTGGCCGTGACGACGGCGATGCGCAACGCGCCGCGCCAGGCGTGCGACCTGGTGGCCGCGTACGGCGGCTCGCGGGTTCGCGAGCTGTTCGGCGTGCGGCTGCCGTTCGCCTTGCCGGCGCTGTTCGCGGCCTCGAAGATCGCCCTGCCGGCGGCCATCAGCGGCGCCCTGCTCGCCGAGTGGCTCGCCACCGGCACCGGTCTGGGCAGCGTCATGCTGCGCGCCAGCGCCTCGTCGAAGTTCGCCATCGTGTGGTCGGGCGCGGTGTTGATCGTGATCGTGTCGATCGCCGCCTACAGCCTCGTCGGCGTCGTCGAGGCCGCGTCGGCGCGCCTGATCAGCGGCAGCCGCTGACCGGCGACTTGCCGATCGGAGGTTCGGCGGACGCCGGTTCGGGGTACACGTGCACCGTGACCATCGCCGAAGTGATCGCCCGCCCGATGATCGGGGCCATGTTCGTGTACGGCGGGCTCGATGCCGCCCGTCACCCACAGTCGAAGGCTCCGGCGGCGCACGGCGTCACCGACGCCCTCGCCGAGGCCACCGGCCTGTCGACGACGCAGTTGGTGCGGCTCAACGGCCTGATCCAGGTCGGCGCGGGAGTGGCGATCGCCACCGGCGTCGTACCGCGTCCGGCGGCGGCCCTCCTCGGACTCTCGCTGATCCCGACGACCCTCGCCGGGCACCGGTTCTGGGAGTGCGACGACCGCTCGGAGCGGGCCGACCAGACGTTCCACTTCCTGAAGAACGTCGGCATCCTGGGCGGTCTGCTCTTCGCCGCGACCAGCACCGGCGGGCGTCCCTCGGTGCCGTGGCGCGTCAACCGCGCCGTGCGCCACGCCGCCAGCGGGGTCGGCGAGCGCGTCGGCACGCTCGCTCACACCGGCTGATCCATCCGGGCGGCCTGAGTGGCGGCTTCCGCAACCGTCGACGCCCAGACGCGAGGGCTAGCCTGACGGCTCCACGCGGGTGTAGCTCAACGGTAGAGCCCCAGCCTTCCAAGCTGGTGGTGCGGGTTCGATTCCCGTCACCCGCTCCACTAATGACCAGTTCAGAGGCCATCATGTTGAGCATGCAGCGATGCGCCCGGTCCTTCCCATGCCCTATCGTGCTCGACTATCGTGTTAGGTGCGCGGCGGCGCCTCGATGCATCGTCGATCGACGGCGTCTCCGAGAACGAAGCGACGGGTTCGTTGCCGACCGACACAGGGGTGTCACCGTCGGGCCGATGGTCGTTGCGCGACCTGGAGCGCACGTCGTCGGACAGCCGGGACTCCCTCGCGGACCATCGATGTGCAACGGCCGTCGACGGTGGCATCGGCTGTTCCTCCGGACGCGCTCCGTGGCGCGATGCCGAAGTGAACCCGCTTCGATCGACGGCTCCGCGCGACGTTGAAGGCTTGAACGACGGCTGCGCCGCCACCGCCGTTAGGCGGCGACGGTGTCGTCGCGCACCAACGTCACGAGCCGGGCCACGTCGCGCCGGGCGAAGGCGTCGACGAGACGGTCGAGGTGGCGCCGCTGCTCGCCGTCGACCGCAGCGGGCGCCACGAGGGCGCCGGCGCGGAGCGTCGCCCGCGCTCGCTGCAGAGCGCTGCTGACGGCCGGTGCGCTGGTGCTCGAGCAGCGCGGCGACCTCGTTGGCCTTCCAGCGGAAGACGTCGTGCAGGATCACGGCGACGCGTTGGGTTGGCGGGAGACGTCGCAGAGCGATGACAAAGGCGAGGCGGATGTTGTCGCTCCGTTCGGCGAGCTCGGCGGGACCGTCCCCCGACGCCGCGACACCTGCGGCGGAGTGCGTCGACCCCGGCCCGAGATCGACGGCGACGGCGTGGCGGCGCCGGCGGCGCAGCGCGTCGAAGCAGACATTGGTGGCGATGTGGTACAGCCACGTGCGCAGGCTGCTTCGGCCCTCGAACCGGTCACGAGCCCGCCACGCGCGAATCATCGTCTCCTGGACGGCATCGTCGGCCTCCGCGGACGAGCCGAGCATCCGGCGACAGTGGCGGGCCAACGCCGCCCGATGCTGCTCCAGCTCGCCGGCATCGGCGAGCGCGGGATGGGTCGCCGGCTCGGTAGTCATCATGGTCACGATCGCTGATCGCCCTGTTCGCCGGCTGTCAGATCGCTGACGAGGATCTGTTGCCCGTCGTTACCCTCACCGCGGTGGAGTTCGGGATCCTCGGCCCCCTCGAGGTGCGAGACGATGGGCGTCTGCTCCCCCTCCGGCAGGGACGACCGCTCTCCCTGTTGACGGCGCTGCTGTTGCGGCTGGGGAAGGTGGCTTCCGTGGACGCCCTCGTCGAGGAGGTCTGGGGCGAGCAGGTGCTCGCCGATGCCGTCAACGCCCTGCAGGTGCAGGTGTCCTACCTGCGCCGCACGATCGGGCTGGGATCGGGCGCCGGCCGGCCGGCGCTGCGCACGGTGGGTGCCGGATACTTGCTCGACGTCGAGCCCGACTCGCTCGACGCCCATCGCTTCGAGTTCCTCATCCGCGAAGCGGCCGCGCGACTCGCGGCGCCGCGGCCGGTCGACGCCAACGTTGCCCTGGAGGAACTGCGGGCCGCTCTCGGCCTCTGGCGCGGCGAGCCGCTCCAGGACCTACGGGCTGCTCCTTCCGCGGTCGCCGAGACCGTTCGGCTGCAGGAGCTGCGGGCGGCCGCGCTCGAGTACGAGATCGACGCTCGGCTGGCGCTCGGCGAGCACGAGCTCGCCGTGCCGGCGCTACGCCAGCTGATCACCGAGTATCCGCTTCGCGAGCGACTGCGGGCTCAGCTCGCGCTCGCCCTCTATCGGTCGCGCCGGCAGGCCGAGGCATTGCGCGAGGTCGACGCCACGCGCCGATTGCTCGTCGAGGAGCTCGGCGTCGATCCTGGCCGTGAGCTGCAGCAGCTCCACCGGGCCCTGCTCGAGCAGTCGTCCGAGATCGACTGGCGCCCACCTTCCGTCGCAGTCCCGCCGGAGCCGGCGCCACGGTCGCGGCTGCCCGCTACGACGTCACGGCTGGTCGGCAGGGAGCAGGAGCTCGAGCGGATCCACGAGGTGCTCGCGGACAACCGCATCGTGACGCTGACCGGGGCGGGCGGGGCGGGCAAGACCCGCTTGGCCCTCGCCGTGGCCCATGCCGAGGCGGCCAGACGGCCGGTGTGGCTCGTCGAGCTCGCCGAGCTCAACGACGCTCGCGTGGTCCCGTACGAGATCGCCGGCGCGGTAGGTGTGGCGGCCGAGGCCGATCCGTTCGAGGCGCTGGCGGTGGGAATCGGAGAGCGGCCCGGCCTGCTCGTGCTCGACACGTGCGAGCACCTCGTGGATGCCTGCGCGACGGCCGCCCGCCGGCTGCTCCGGGACTGCCGTGCGCTCACCATCCTGGCCACCAGCCGCCAGCCGCTCGCCGTGGCCGGCGAGGTGGCCTGGCCGGTCCCTCCGCTCGGCCTCTCCCGTCCCGGCGCGTCGTTGCCGGAGATCAAGGATTCGGAGGCGGTCCGCCTGTTCCGCGACCGTGCTCGCGCCACCCGCCCGGGATTCGAGGTCGACGAGACGAACGCCGACAGCGTCGCCGAGATCTGCCGGGTGCTCGACGGGCTCCCGTTGGCGATCGAGCTCGCCGCAGCCAGGACCAAGGTGCTGTCGCCCGCCGCCATCCTCGCCCGCCTGGACGACCGCTTCGCCCTCTTGCACAAGATCGGCACGGCCGCCGACGTCCGCCAGCAGTCGCTGCGGGCGGCGATCCAGTGGAGTTACGATCTGCTCGACGAGGACCACCAGCGGTTCTTCGATCGGCTCGGCGTGTTCGCTGGACGGTTCAGCCTCGACGCCGCCGCCCGGGTCGCCGGCGACGGGCTGGGCAGCGATCCGCTAGAGCTGCTCACGACGGTCGTCGACCGGTCGTTCGTTGTCCTGGACGGCGAGGACAGCTACCGGCTGCTCGACTCCCTTCGTGCATTCGCCGTCGAGCAGCTCGACGCCGAGCCGGCCGACGGAGCGGCCGCCCGGGCGCACATGGCCGGCTGGCTGGCCGAGTTCTGCGAAGCTCGCGACACCCACCAGCGGGTGATCGACGACGACTCGGTGCTGGCCGAGCTGCGTGGCGTGATGCCCAACGTGCGGGCCGCTCTCGACTGCTGCTTCACCACCGGTGACCGGATGACGGGAGTGCGCCTGGTCGCTGCGCTCGTCTGGTTCTGGGGCTCCGTCGGGGCCAATGAGGAGGCGACGCGGTGGCTGGGGCGAGCGCTGGAGACCCGTGGGCTCGACGACGAGCAAGGCGCCCGCCTGCTGGAGGGGGTGGCGATGCACTCGTTCGCGTCCGGTGACCTCGACGCCGGGCGGCGTGCAGCCGAGGAGGCCGCCCGGCTGTGGGCTCGGGCTGGGACCCCGGGGCGCGGCTTCGCCGCGTTGATCTATCGGAGCCTCGCCGATCGGGCGCGCGGCGACCTCGACGTGGCGGCCGAGACCCTCGACCGCGCGGTCGACATCGCCATCCGCAACTACTCCCACTGGGCGGTCGCCGTGGCCTCGTACTGGCGGGCCGCCGTCGCCGCCGATCAGGCCGACGACCTGCTGGCCGAGCGCTTGCTCGAGGAGGCCCGGTGGCGGGCCGAGTGGGCCGGCGACCGCCGCGCGACCGGCGCGGTGATCCATCAACTCGGTCGCATTGCCCTGCGTTCGGGCGATCCTGTCCGGGCCCTCGACCTTGCCCGGCAGGCGTTGGCCATCCACGAGGACGTCGGGTGGAAGGCCGGGATCGCCGCCGCGTCACGACGCGATCGGCCGGGCGCTGGTCGCCGGCGGGCGGCCCGCCGAAGCGATCACCGAGCATCGCCGCGGCCTGCAGCGGGCGGTCGCCTTCGGCTCCCCGCACGCGGTCGCCAAGGCCTTGGAGGGGCTGGCCGAAGCGATGGCCGAGGCTGGCGATCTCGACCGAGCGGCTGAGATGCTCGGCACGGCCGACGCCCTCCGACAGGACTCGGCCACTCCGGCAAACCCGACTCAGCAGCGTGCCGTCTCCTCGCTGGTGGCGTCGCTGCGCGACCGGCTGGGCGCCGACGCAGTCGAAGCGGCTCGGCAACGCGGTCAGTGCCGGCCGGTGTCGGAACTGGTTGACGGCGCCGACTGACGCACGGCCTCCAGTTCGAGCTCGAGATCGACGATCCGCTCGACGAGAGCCCGACCGTCGGCCAGGGTGACGTTCCAGCTGAGTCCCCACGACTCGCGGTCGATCGAGAAGGCGGTTGAGAACATGATGCGCGGTGCGACCGACGGGTCGACGACCGTGCCGCGGATGTCGACGTCGAGGGCGACCTCGTTGGTGACACCCACGATGGTGAGACACCCACGAAACCGCGCCAGCCCGCCGGCCCAGCTCGTGCTCCTCGCACGGAACGTGGCCGTCGGGTGGCGAGCCACGTCGAGCTGCTCGGCCGCGCGGAGGTCGCAGCCCGTCGAGCCGGACACGATCGAGGCGGTGGCGACCACCAGTTCGACGGACGAGCCCGGCGGGTCGCCGGACGTCTCGAGGTGCCCGGAGATCGACGTGAACCGGGCCCGCAGCGGAGCCAACCCTCGCCTGCGGACGGCGAACCGGACACGGCTGTGGACTGGATCGATCACCCATCGCCCGGCGGTGAGAGCAGATCGATCCGGCATCGCCCGCCAGCATGCCCCAGCGTCCTGAAACATCGCCGCGACGCCGCTGTCACACCACTCGTGACGCTCGCCGTGTGGTCGGTGAGCACTCGGTTTCGGACGTTGCGCGGTGCTCATCGTCGTCGTCGGGACAGATCGGGTACCCGATGGTCAAGGGTGCGTCACGTGCGCAATCCCAGCGGCTGCATCCTCGAACGCGGCAGTCCGACGGCGCGGTTCTGCGACTCCGGAGGTTCTGGTCAGCTGTCGTGCTGCTCGCCGAGGAGCTTCGTGATGCGGGCGATCAGGTCGAGCGGGATCGGCTTGCCAAGCGGGAACTTTGCCGTCGAGGCGCCCGACCGGTATGGCTCCAGTTGCGTCTCGTAGGCGTCGTCACCGCCGGGGATTGGGTAGACGCTGATGTGGCGCTTCCAACCGGCGAAGTACACGAGGGAGCGGCCGTGGAGGGTGAGTGTGGGAATGTTGTAGCTGATCGTCTCGCCGGCATCTGGCCAGACGGCGTGCATCGTGCGGCGTACGTCGTGGAGGACCTCCTGCACGGCTGGCGGGAAGGAGGCGATGTAGTCGTCGACGGTCGCGAACGTGGTGGCCACACGATTGAGACGGCTCTGGCGCGCCGGATTCATCGCCCGCCACAGCGTCGGGGATGATTCGTCAGACCTCGATGGCATTGTCCCTGCCCGGCGGTCGCGCTGGGCTCCTCGGCGGCTGAGGTTGCTATTGCGGCGCGGGCACCTGGAAGGTCTCGCTGGCGGTCGAGCCGCCGCCGGCGTTGCTCAGCGTGTACTCGATCGTGCACTCCCGCGGGCCCGGGAGCGCAGGGGTGAACGAGTAGTTACCGCCGGAGCAGGTCAGCGGGCAATGGCGCGCTGAGCCCGCAACCGAGCGGTCAGCGGCGGCACGCTCCGCCGACGCAGATCTCGAACCCGTCGTCGCTGCGGGCCCAGCCCCTGCGGGCGAGCACGCCGTGGATCTCGCACCCGAGGCACAGGCCGAGCACCGACTCGAGCCACATCAGCGCGAGGCACAGCAGGCAGATCGTCCGCGGCAGCACGCCGTGCACGCCGAGGTTGGTGATCACGGCCATCGCGGCCGACATGGCGAGCCCGAGCGTCCAGGCGAACCGCTTCGGGCGCGCCGACACCGGCTCGGGCGGGCGTCGGCGGGCGATCCATGTCGAGACGACCCCGACCGGGCTGCGATCGAGGCCAACGGTCACCCGGAGCAGGAAGTCGACGGCGAACACGATCGTGACGATGCGGATCGGCACGAAGTGGTGCTCGAAGTTCGCCTCGGCGAACGCCACCGCACCGACCGCCATCGTGATGCCGGCTGCCGCGCGTGCCCGGTTCTCGTCCACGACGGCGAACACCGGGATGCCGGCGAGGGACGGTGACGGAGCGGTGCGCGCCATGTTGCCCATCCAACGCCGCGCCAGCAGCCGAGTCATGGAGAAATCGTGGAGAACTCGGCGCGCTTCGTCGCGAACCGCAATCTGGTCACCCAGGTTCTCGATATCGAGAACGACAGTGACCAGATCGACCTATGAGACGCAGAGTGACCAGATGGCGGCGATCACGACCGAACCCGGCGCGGCGCACGCGCCGGGCGAGCTTGGACGACGGTGCCGCAGTGGCAACGCAGCTCGATCACCCCGCCGCGCTCCCAGTCGGAGCGCACGACCCGGCCGTAGCCGAGCAGCCGGTGGGTGCGACACGTCGGGCAGTAGGGAGCGAACATGGCTCCATCGTGCCCTCGTTGGCCTTGCGTGTCACGGGCCATTTTGCCACAATTGGCTTGTGATCGAACAAGCCACTAGCACGCCAATCGCGGCGATGATGGCCGGCTGGGCGAACCACGGCCACGGCAGCCTCGCCCAGCGATTGGCGTACGGCCTGCGCCGCCTCATCGACGCCGGCATGGTCGGACCGGGATCACGACTGCCACCCGAGCGTCGGCTCGCCGACGAGCTCGCCGTCAGTCGCTCCACCGTCACGGTCGCCCTCGATCTCCTGCGGTCCGAGGGAGTGCTCACCTCACGCCAGGGACGCGGCACGTTCGTCGCCGCCTACGACGACATCGGCACCGGCGAGGCGGCCAACCGCATGGCGGTGTACCTCCTCGAAGGGGCGGGCGGGATCGACCTCGCTGTCGGCAACCCCGCCGACGTGTCACACCTGCCGCCGGTGTCGATCGACATCGCCGACCTGCTGGCGTCCGGGCGCCGGGGCCGGATTCCAGCCGCTCGGGCTGCCGTCGCTGCGGTCGGCGATCGCCGACATGCACACCGCGCTCGGCGTGCACACCGACGTCGAGGAGGTGCACGTCACGTCCGGGGCCCACCAGGCCATCTCGCTGGCGGTCGCCTCGCTGGCCGGACCGCGCGAGCCGGTCGCCGCGCTCACCCCCGGCTATCCCGGGTTCTTCGACATCCTCGAGGGCCTCGGCCGACGGTTCGCGCCGCTGCGCGCCGATCGGGCGGGCATCACGCCCGAGTCGCTCATCGCCGCCCTCGACGACGGGGCCCGGGTCGTGTACGTGCAGGCCGCGGCCCAGAACCCGACCGGCATCGTCACGTCCCCCGCGCGCTTGCGCGCCCTCGCCGCGATCCTCGACCAACGCGAGGCGATCGTCGTCGAGGACTCGACGCTCGCCGAGCTGGTGTTCGCCGGCCGGCCGGCGACCGACCTCGCCCGGCTGTGCCGGCGGGCGACGGTGGTGTCGGTCGGCTCGTTCAGCAAGGTGCTGTGGGCCGGGCTGCGTGTGGGGTGGATGCGCGGCGCCGTCCCCGTGATCGACCGCACCCTGCACCGGCGCCTGTCGCTCGACCTCGGACCGGCCGCACCATCACAGCTGCTCACCCTCGGCCTGCTGCCACACCTCGGCGAGATCGCCAGCGCCCGCCGTGCGTTCCTCGCCTCGAACGTGGCCCGGTCGGCGCGCCTGCTGCGCGAGACGATCCCCGAGTGGGACGTCCCCGAGCCCGACGGCGGCTCGGCGCTGTGGGTCGACACCGGCCTGGCCGACGCCGACGTGCTCACCCAGGTGGCCCATCGTCACGGCGTCCACCTCGCTCCCGGCTGCTTCGCCGTCGAGGGGCGCCGGCCCGACCCCCACCTGCGGATCTGCGTCGACCGCCCCTGGCCGATGGTCGAGGCCGGCATCGCCCGCACGGGCGCGGCGTGGCGCGACCTCAGGCGGGTCAACCGGCGCATCGCCGGCTAGCGCGCCGGCGCGGTCAACCCGATCCCGTCGCCACCTCGGCGCGTCGATCGAGGAGGAACCGGCGCTCGGCCGGGTTGGTGGTGAGCTCGAGCGCTCGCGAGTAGGCGGCCAGCGCATCGGCCGGCGGGCCGGCGCGGGCGAGCAGGTCGGCGCGCGCGGCGTGGTACGGCTGGTAGTCCGTGAGCTGGTCGGCGGCGACGGCGTCGAGCGCGGCGAGCCCGGCGCTCGCGCCGTCGCGCTCGCCGATCGCCACCGCCCGGTTGAGCCCCACGACGGCGTTGGGTGCCAGGGCGGCGAGCTGGTCGTAGAGGGCGACGATCTGGTCCCAGTCGGTCGCCGCGGCGGTCGGCGCGTCGGCGTGGACGGCGGCGATGGCGGCCTGGTACTGGAACGGTCCCGGGCGGTTGCGGCGCAGGCACGCCCGCACCAGGAGGTGACCCTCGGCGATGAGGTCCCGGTCCCAGCGCGTGCGGTCCTGGTCGGCGAGGCGCACCATCGTGCCGTCGGCGGCCAGGCGCGCCGGACGCCGAGCGTCGGTGAGCAGCATGAGGGCGAGCAGGCCGACCGCCTCGGGCTCGTCCGGCAGCAGGGCGACCAACACCCGCCCGAGGCGGATCGCCTCGCTCGACAGGTCGACGCGCACCAGATCGTCGCCCGACGTCGCCGTGTGGCCTTCGGTGAAGATCAACGCGACGGCGGTGAGCACGGCGTGCAGGCGGGCCGGCAGTTCGGCCGCGCCCGGCACGCGGTAGGGCGCGTGGTTGTCGCGGAGCTTGCGCTTGGCGCGCACGATGCGCTGCGCCATCGTCGCCTCCGGCACGAGGTAGGCGCGGGCGATCTCCGGCGTGTCGAGCCCACCGAGCAGGCGCAGCACCAGCGCGACCTGGGCGTCGGAAGACGAGGGCCGGGTGGCAGCACAGGAACATCAGCCGCAGCTGGTCGTCAGGGACGACGTCGACCAGCTGGTCGAGATCCTCGAGGACCCCGCGATCGAGACGTTCGGTCGGCTCGGACCCGGTGCCGTGGATGCGGTGGGCGGCGATGTAGCGGTCGGTGCGGGTCGACTCCCTGCGCAGCCGGTCGATCGCCCGATTGCGCGCGGTCGTCGTGATCCAGCCGCCCGGGTTCGGCGGCACGCCACTCACCGGCCACTGCTCGGCGGCGACCGCGAACGCCTCGGCCACGGCCTCCTCGGCCAGGTCGATGTCGCCGAGCACCCGGATCAGCGTCGCCGTGCAGCGCCCCGCCTCGCGCCGGAACACGACGTCGAGCTCGGCGCTCACCAGCTCACGTCGTCGCAGCCACGGTGGTCGTCCGGTTCGACCTGCAGCGTCGCATGGCTGATGCCGTAGCGGTCGGCGAGCACCGAGCGCGCCTCGTCGAGGACGCCGTGGGTCGGCGTGTCGGCCGCCACCATCAGATGGGCCGTGGCGACGTCCATCTCCGACGTGAGCGTCCACACGTGCACGTCGTGCACGTCGACGACACCGGCGATCGCGGCGAGGTCGTCGTGGATCGCCCCGACATCGAGACCACCGGGCGCGGCCTGCACGAGCACCCGCAGCGCCTCGGCCCCGAGACGCCACGCCCGCGGCAGGATGAACACCCCGATCGCCGCGCCGATCACCGGATCGACCCAGTTCCAGCCGGTGACACCCCACACGATCGCGGCCACGATCACGCCGATCGAGCCCAAGGCGTCGGACAGCACCTCGAGGTAGGCGCCCTGCACGTTGAGGCTCTCCTTGGCCCCCTCGCGCAGGAGCGCGAACGCCACCAGGTTCACCACCAGCCCGAGCACGCCGACCACGAGCACCGGCCCCGAGTTCACGTGCGGCGCGTCACCGAGGCGGTCGACCGCTTCGTACAGCACGTAGCCGGCCACCGCGAACAGCAGCACGGCGTTGACCAGGGCGGCGAGGATCTCGAGGCGGTAGAGACCGAACGTCCGCTGCGGGTGCACCCGGGCGGCGGACGCGGCGTGGATGGCCGCCAGCGCCATGCCGAGGCCGAGGGCGTCGGTGGCCATGTGCCCGGCGTCCGACAGCAGGGCGAGCGACGAGGTGGCGAGGCCGACGATCACCTGCACGACGAGGAACGACACGATCAGCGCGAAGGCGATCAACAGCCGGCGGGCGTGCCGGGCGCCGGCGCGCGCCGCGGCCGGCCCGTGGTGGTGGCCGTGGGCCTCACCCATCGGCGCGCCGAGCGGTCGTGGGAGCGGGCGCGTCGGACGGCCACGGCGGGAGCGGCCGGCGCGTCTCGTCGAGCACGAAGGCCGTCGACGAACCGAGCACGTCGTCGATCGCGTGCAGCTGCACGAGCAACGTGTCGCGGAACGCCGCCATGTCGGCGCACCGTACCGTGGCGACGAGGTCGTACTCACCGGCGCACATCATCAGCGACTCGACCCCCGGGATCGCCGCGATGGCGTCGCGCGCCCGGCGCCAGTCGTGCTGGCGGATCTTGAGGAAGACGAGGGCGCCGACGGCGTAGCCGAGCGCCGAGGGGTCGAGGCCGATGGTGTACCCGGTGATCACGCCGCCGCGGCGCATCCGCTCGACGCGGGCGTGGGCGGTCGACCGCGAGACGTGGCAGATCGTGGCGAGCTCGGCGAACGAGCGGCGGGAGTCCGCCTGCAGCGCGGCGAGCAGGGAGCGGTCGACGTCGTCGAGCGCCGTCCGGACCGACGGGCCGTCGGCGCTCGGCTCCCGGACATCCTGCGCCGGATCACGCTCCATGACGGACGATCGTACGGCAATCGGCGATGCACTGGAACGTCGCAGCCGGCGGGCGGCACACTGGCGGGATGATCGTCGAACTGGCCGGCGACCACCCGGGCGTGGCCGACCCCGACTACCGTCAGCGCCGCGACACCATCGCCGCCGCCGCGCTGGGCCTGGAGCCGGGCGAGGAAGCCCGCGACATCGAGTACACCGCGGCCGAGACCGAGACGTGGGTGACGGCGGCGAGCGCGCTGCGGGCGCTCCACGTCGACCTGGCGTGTCGCGCCTACCTCGACGGTGCCGAGCGGCTCGCGCTGCCGACCGATGCCGTGCCCCAGCTCGCCGAGGTGTCGCGCCGGCTGCAGCGCCTCACCGGCTGGCGGTTCCACGCCTCGCCGGGGCTGGCGCCGATCCGCGAGTTCTACGGCGCCCTCGCCGAGCGGCGCTTCCTGTCGACGCAGTACGTGCGCCACCCGTCGGTCCCGCTGTACACGCCCGAGCCCGACGTCATCCACGAGCTCGTCGGCCACGCCAACGGGCTCGCCGAGCCGCGGTTCGCCGACCTGTACGCGGTCGCCGGCGCCGCCGGGCGCCGCGCCGGCGCGCTCGACGACGAGACCGAGCTGCAGCGGTTCTCGCGGACGTTCTGGTTCACGCTCGAGTTCGGCGTCGTCCACGAGGACGGCGAGCTGAAGGCGTACGGGGCCGGGCTGCTGTCGAGCTACGGGGAGATCCAGGAGTTCCGCCAGGCCGAGATCCGCGCCTGGGATCCCGACGAGATGGCGCGCACCGAGTACGACATCGACGTGTACCAGCCGGTGCTGTTCGCCGCGCCCTCGTTCGACGCGATGGTCAGCCGATCTCACCGCCTGGTTCGACGCCGTCGCCCGCTGATCGCGGGCCAGACTGCGGCGGTGCTCCTCGACGACGCGACCTTGCGCGGGATCGAGGACGGCACGATCACGCTCGTGTTCCGGCGGTGGCGTCGCCCCACGGTGAAGACGGGCGGGACCCTGCTGACGCGGATCGGCCAGCTGCACATCGACGCCGTCGACCCGCTCGATCCCGCTGCGATCACCGACGCCGAGGCTCGCGCCGCCGGCGCGATCGATGCCGAGGCCGTGCGCGCTCGGCTCCGGGTGGGCGACGACCGCACGACGTACCGCATCGCCGTCCACCGCGAGGGCGACGATCCCCGGATCGCCCGGCGCGAGCGCGTCGACCTCGATGCCGCCGAATGGGCCGACGTGGCCCGCCGGTTGGAGTCGCTCGACGCCCGCTCGACGATCGGACCGTGGACGCGGGCCACGCTGCGGATCATCGCCGACCGGCCCGGCGTGCTCGCCGCCACCCTCGCCTCCGAGCTCGGTCAGGAGCGCGCCCCGTTCAAGCAGCGCGTCCGGCGCCTCAAGGCGCTCGGCCTCACCGAGAGCCTCGAGGTCGGCTACCGCCTCTCCCCGCTCGGCACCGCCGCCCTCACCCACCTCCCCGAGGGCTGAAGATTTCCACAAGCAAAATCGTGCAGTAAACGCTCGATTTCGCGCCCCAGAACCTTTGCAAGCGCGGTGCTCGCGATTCTTGGGCGCGAAATCGTGCAGGAACGCTCGAAAATGCTTGTGGAAATCAGTGGCTGGCGGGGGTGGCGCAGTCGGGGCAGCGGCCGTAGAGGTCGACGCTGTGGCCGGTGATCACGGCGCCGGAGCGGGCGGCGACCGCCGCCGACTCGGCCGCCATCGCCTGTTCGAAGGTGGCGGTCGGGGTGATGTCGTCGACCTTGCCGCACACGGTGCAGGTGAGGTGGTGGTGATGGTGGCCGCTCAGGCTCTCGCTCAGCTCGAAGCGGTCGTGGTTGCCCCACCCGGCCACCCGCTGCAGCACGCCGACGTCGACCAGCACCACGAGGTTGCGGTACAGCGAGCTCTGCGACACCGAGTCGTCGCCGGCGAGCAGGTCGGGCACCGTGACCGGGCGGCCCGCCGACGCCACCCGCTCGAGGATCTCCCGCCGCTGACGGGTGTGGCGCTGGCCGACCTTCGACAGGCGTCGCTCGGCGGCGCCGTGGACCTCGTCGATGGCGTCACGAGGTGACGCCGACGAGCGATGGCCGGCCGGGCTGCTCACCGCGACCACCGTAACGCCGGGGACCTCAACCGGCGGTGTGACGGAGCCACACCACGGCCTCCCACGGCCGCAGCACGACGCCGTCGGGCCCACCGGTCGGTGGGTCGTCGTGGTTGCTCAGCAGCAGCTCGGCGCGCAGCCAGTCGTCGGCGCCGTCGAGCTGCGCCACGGCCGGCGCACCCGACAGGTTGCACGCCGTCAGCACCTCCTCGCCGTCCAGCCGGCGGGTGAACGCGAACACCTGCTCGTGACCCGGCAGCAGCGCCGTGAAGTCGCCGAGCGCCACCACCGGGCGCTCGCGGCGCAGCGCGATCAGGCGACGGTAGTGGTGGAACACCGACCCGGGATCGGCGCGAGCGGCCGCCGCGTTGATCGTCGTGTGGTTCGGGTTGACCATGATCCACGGTTCGCCGGCGGTGAACCCGGCGTGGGTGGACGCGTCCCACTGCATCGGCGTGCGGGCGTTGTCACGGCTCGCCACGCGCACCACGTCGAGCACGGTCTCCGGATCGGCCCCGGCGTCGACCGCAGCGGCGTAGTGGCGCAGCGACTCGATGTCGCGGAAGTCGGCGATCGACGCGAACGGGACGTTCGTCATCCCGAGCTCTTCGCCCTGGTACACGAACGGCGTGCCCCGTTGCATGTGCAGCGCGGTGGCGAGCGCGGTCGCCGACGCCACGCGCGCCTCGCCGTCGTCACCGAACCGCGACACCGCCCGGGGCTGGTCGTGGTTGCACCAGTAGAGGCTGTTCCAACCGACGTCGGCGAGGCCCTCCTGCCACCGGACGAACGACCCCGTCAGACGCGGGAGGGCGATGGGCACGCGGTCCCACTTGCCGGCGCGCTGGTCGAGGCCGACGTGCTCGAACTGGAACACCATGTCGAGCTCGCCCCGTGCGGCGTCGGTGAACAGGCGCGCCTGCTCGACGGTCGCGGCCGGCGTCTCCCCCACCGTCAGCAGGCGACCGCCGAACCCGCCGAGCACCTCGCGGTGCATCTCGGCGATGAACTCGTGGATCCGCGGGCCGCTGATGAAGTACGGCGACCCGTCGCCGTACTGCGACCCCTCGGCGACGAGGCCGTCGGGCAGGTCGGCGTGCTTCGACAGCATGTTGATGACGTCCATGCGGAAGCCGTCGATGCCGCGGTCGAGCCACCAGCGCATCATCTCGTAGACCGCCGCCCGCACCTGCGGGTTCTCCCAGTTGAGGTCGGGCTGCTTCCGGGAGAACAGGTGGAGGTAGTACTCCCCCGTCGCCGGGTCGAGCTCCCACACCGAACCGGAGAAGTACGACTGCCAGTTGGTGGGCTCGGCTCCCGGCGCGCCGGGCTCGGTGCCGGGCCGCGCCGGCCGCCACCAGTACCAGTCGCGCTTGGCGTTGTCGACGCTCGAGCGCGACTCGACGAACCACGGGTGCTCGTCGGACGTGTGGTTCACCACGAGGTCCATCACCAGCTTCATGCCCCGCTCGTGCACCGCGGCCAACAGCTCGTCGAACTGCTCGAGCGTGCCGAAGGCCGGATCGATGTCGCGGTAGTCGCTGATGTCGTAGCCGTTGTCGTCGTGCGGTGACCGATAGATCGGCGACAGCCAGACGATGTCGATGCCGAGGGCGACGAGGTGGTCGAGGTGGTCGATGATCCCGCGGAGATCGCCGACACCATCGCCGTCGCTGTCGGCGAAGCTGCGAGGATAGATCTGGTAGACGGTCGACGAGGTCCACCACGCGGGGGGCGCGAGCACCAAGGGAAGTTAGCGGAGTGACGAGACGAGTCGAGGTGGGATGAAGAAGCTGCTCGGCAACCTCGACACGTTCCAACAACGCCACCGCGTCGTCGCCCTCCCGGTGGCCACGTTCAAACGCTTCGGCGAGCACGGCGGCGGACGCCTGGCCTCGACGGTGTCGTACTGGTCGTTCTTCAGCATCTTCCCGCTGATGCTCGCCTTCGTCACGGTGCTCAACATCGTGCTCGAGGACCGCCCCGACACGCGCCAGCAGCTGCTCGATGGCGCCCTCGGCCAGGTGCCGCTGATCGCCAGCGAGCTGGGCGCGACGAAGCCGATCGGCGGGAGCACCACGACGGTGGTCATCGGCCTGCTCACGGCGATCTGGAGCGGCATGGCGGCGGCGAGCGCACTGCAGGCGTCGCTCTACGACATCGCCGACGTGCCCGAGCTCGAACGCCCGAACGGCGTCAGCAAGCGCCTGCGCAGCTTCGCCTTCCTCGTCGTGCTCGCCGCCGGCATCACGGTGTCGACGCTCGCGACCAACCTCGCCGCCGTGTTCAACTCGGGGATCGCGCTCGAGATCGTCGGGATCGCCATCGCCCTCGTCGTCAACGTGGGCATCTTCCTGTTCGCGTTCGGCGTGATGACGAGGAGCCGTCAGGGGTGGCTGGAGATGCTGCCCGGCGCGATCGCCGCGTCGGTCGCCGTGGTCGTGCTGCTGCGTCTCGGCACGTTCATCGTCGGCCGCTACATCACGGGCGCCAGCGACACCTACGGCACGTTCGCCGTGGTGATCGCCCTGCTGAGCTGGTTCTACCTGGTGTCTCGGATCATCCTGCTCGGCGCCGAGCTCAACGGCGTGCTCGCCAACGAGCTGTGGCCGCGTTCCATCACCGCCGACTCCGACCTGACGACGGGCGACCGCCGCGCCGTCACGCTCGACGCCGGCCGCAACCAACGCGACAACCGCATCGAGATCGCGGTCACCGAGGTCGACCACGCCGACACGGAGTCAGGGGAGGATCCGGAAGCCGATCCCGCCGACGCGCCACGGCGCTGACCAGCGGCGCTGCGCCACCCACAACCCGAAGGCGAGATACGCGTCGCTGAGCCGAGCTCCGGCGTCACGCCCACCCAGCACTGCGACGACGTCGACGTGGGCGGCGCGAAACGTTTCGTCGTGCCCGTGGTCGATGCCGGCGAGGGCGTGGGCCAGCTCGTGGGCGGCGGTCGCGATCGTGAGCTGCTCGGTCGCCAGGCGGATCTCGACACCGTCGCCGCAACGTCGCGCCGTCGACGAGCGCGTCGAGCGGCGCGGCGCGACGACGTGCACCGGCGGGCCGTTGCGGCGCCACCACTCGCCGGCGACGAGCGCGTGGACGCGGGCGGTCAGCTCCTCTCGCGTGGAGGGTGCGTCGAGCGTGGTGCCGCCGAACGCCGCCTCCTCGGCCTCGGCCACCGCCACCTGGCCCGGGTCTGTGTCAGGAAACACGACCGCAGACGTCGATCTTCCTGACACAGAACGGGTGCTCCCGCGTAACGTCGGCGCGATGCGCATCGCTCTCGCCCTGTTCCCCCGCATCACCGCGCTCGACGTGGTCGGGCCCTACGAGGTGCTGCAGAGCAACCCGGCGTTCGAGCTGGTGTTCGTCGGCCACGAACGCGGCGAGGTGCGCACCGACAACGGCTTCCTGGGGCTGACCGTCGACGCCACCTTCGAGGATGTCCCCGACCCCGACGTGGTGGTGTTCCCGGGCGGCTTCGGCACGCGACCACTGATGACCGACGACCGCGTGCTCGACTGGGTGCGGACCGCCCACGCCACGTCGACGATGACGACGTCGGTGTGCACCGGCTCGTTGGTGCTCGGCGCCGCCGGCCTGCTCGACGGGCTCACCGCCACCACGCACTGGTCGGAGTACGACGTGCTCGCGTCCACGGGCGCGGTACCCGTCGCCGACCGCGTGGTCGAGCACCTGCCGGAGCGGATCATCACCGCCGCCGGCGTGTCGAGCGGCATCGACATGGCCCTGCGGCTCACCGAACTGCTCGTCGACACGACGGCAGCGAAGGCGGCGCAGCTGATGATCGAGTACGACCCGCAGCCGCCGTTCGACGTCGGTCGCGTCGACCGCGCCGACCAGGCCGTGATGTCTCGCATCGCCGAGTACGCCGCCGCGCGCTCCTGACCGCGGCCGGCGCCGGCTCACCGCGGACCCGGCGGCAGTTCGCGGCGAGTGGTGACCCGCCGGCGACCGAGATCGGCGGCGCCGGCGGCGCGCTGGCCGTGGTGCCACCCCGACGCCGTCGCCGGTGCGGCGGGCCGGGCGATGACGACGCGCCCGAAGCTCGCGGCGGCGAACGCCTTCACCCGCGCCGAACGCTCGAGCGACTCCGGCACGAGCGCCGCCTCGTGACGCCGCGCGCCCCGACGACCGCCGGTTCCCGTGGCCGTCGCTCGCGCGGCGGCGAGCAGTTCGCCCACCTTCGCCGCGTAGCCGAGGAGGAACGAGCGGCGCCAGCGCTGGGTCGCCGCCGGCGTCGAGCGGCGCACCGCCGCCATCTGCGTCGCGGCCTGGGCGTGCAGCGACTCGTACAGCAACGCCGTCACCGTCAGGTCGGCGTCGTAGCCCGCCACCACGGCCACCGTGCCGGCGGGGCCGGTCTCGAACACGATCTCGCAGTCGTGCGCTCGCGCCACGGCGCTGAGCAGGGCCAGGCGGGCGCGCGTGTAGGCGCCGCGACCGAGGGCGATGCGGCGCAGCTCGAGCGCGCTCGAGCTCAGCGCCGTGTGCACCACCGCCGGGTCGAGGCGGTGGGCGGCGATGAGCGCGGCGGCCTTCGCCGAGAACGCCTCGGCCTCGTTCGGGTTGTCGGTCGCCTCGGCCTTGGCCAGCAGCTTGCGCACCTTGGCCAGCAGCGACTCGTCGACGCTCACAAGACATCTCCGCCCGGCGGCAGCGCACGAGCAGCGGCAGGTGGTCGGACCGCTCGGCGAACCAGTCGTGCCGATCGGCGTCGGCGAGCACCCGGGCCTCGTCGACCACCCACCCCGGCGGCACGAACACGTAGTCGAGGCGCTGCGTCGGCGGGCGTCCACGCCGGTTGCCCGCCGTCCAGTTCGTCGCGCCGTCGCCGCCGTCCGAGCCAGCGGTCAGCGTCCAGGCGTCGAGCCAGCCGGCCGGCCTGCAGCGCCGCCGCGGCCGGCCCACCGGGGAGCTCGTTGAAGTCGCCGACGAGCATCGGCGTCAGGGCCCGGCCGCCGACGCGGGCGCGGACCCGTCCGACCTCGCCCACCCGCAAGGCCGCCGCCTCGTGGGGCGAGAGGTGCACGTCGACCACTCCGACCGCCTCACCGTCGCGCTCGATCACGGCGTCGATGCCGACCCGCCGGCGCCACGAGAACCAGTGTGCCGCGACGGAGCACGAACGGCGTGGCCGAAGTCAGCCGATGCGGCGTCAGCACCGCCAGCCCCTCCGGCCACGTGCGCCACGAGAAGTGCTTGAAGGCCCATCGCATCGATGCGTCGCCCAGCGCCGCCGCGAGTCGCCGGGCCTGGCCGCGCTCGACCTCCTGCAGGGCGATGACGTCCGGACGGACCGCGTCGAGCACGCCGGACATCCCCTCGGCATCGACGCCGCGCGAGCCCTGCAGGTTCCACGTCACGATCGCGAACGAGCTGCCGGGGAGACCCACGGGGCCACTCTGCCAGAAGTGTCGCGTGTACCGTCGATGCTCGTGCCCGCCCCCGTGCCCGCCTTCCTGCACCCGTTCTCCAAGCCCACCCGCACCGACTTCACGACGATCGTGCGCGGTGAGGGCGCCCTGCTGTGGACCGACGACGGCCGCGAGCTCGTCGACGGCATGGCGAGCCTGTGGTACTGCGCCGTCGGCCACGGACGGCGGGCGATCGGGGAGGCGGTGGCGGCCCAGATCTCGGCGATCGAGGCGTACTCGTGCTTCGAGCCGTTCACCAACGAGCCGGCGGAACGGGTGACCGCGCGCCTCGCCGCGATGGCGCCGGTCGCCGACGCCCGCGTCTTCCTGTGCTGCTCGGGCTCGGAGGCCGTCGACTCGGCGATGAAGCTGGCCCGCGCCGCCCACACGCTGGCCGGACGACCGGAGCGCACGCTGATCATCAGCCGCGACCACGGCTACCACGGGGCGAACTACGGCGGCACGAGCGCCCAGGGCATCGCCCCCAACCGCGTCGGATGGGGACCGCTCGTCCCGGACGTCGTGCAGGTGCCGGGTGACGACGTCGAGGCGCTGTCGGTGCTCATGGCCGAGCGCTCCGGAGAGGTCGCCGCGGTCATCACCGAGCCGGTGCAGGGTGCCGGCGGCGTGTATCCCCCGGCGCCCGGCTACCTCGCCGAGTTGCGTGCGCTGTGCGACCGCCATGGGGCGTACCTGATCTTCGACGAGGTCATCACCGGGTTCGGCCGCCTCGGGGCGTGGTTCGGCGCCCACCACTACGACGTCGAGCCCGACCTCGTGACGTTCGCCAAGGCGGTGACCTCGGGATACCAGCCGCTGGGTGGCGTCTTCGTCGGCCGGCGCGTGCGCGAGCCGCTCGAGGCGGACCCCGGCTTCCTGTTGCGCACCGGCTACACGTACTCCGGCCATGCCGCGGCGTGCGCGGCGGCGCTCGCCAACCTCGACATCATCGAGGCCGAGGGGTTGCTCGCCCGGGCCGAGCCGATCGGTCGGCGCCTCGGCGACGGTCTGCGGGCGCTGGCCGCCGACGGGGCGATCGCCGGTGTGCGCGGCGAGGGGGCGGTGTGGGCTGCGGCGCTGCATCCGCACCAGGACGCCGTGGTGGTGCGCGACCGCATGCTCGCCGCCGGCGTGGTGACACGTGCCATCGGCACCGACACGAACTCGTTCTGCCCGCCGTTGGTGATCACCGACGACCAGGTGGACCGCATCGTCGACACGCTGGCGACGGCGGTGGCCGAACCGGCGGCGACCGGCTGACCCTTGCCGGCTACTTGGCGGCGGTCTTCTTGGCCGCCACCGGCTTGGCCGGCTTGAGCACGCCCTTGGCGAGGGCGGTGTCGAGGTACTCCTCGGCCTCCTCGGCCGACACCTTGAGCGCCGGCGAGATCTCGCTCACGAGGTTGACGCGGGCCCGCTCGTACATCGTGCGCTCGGCGGCCGACAACGAGGCGTCGCGGTTGCGCGCCGCCAGGTTCCGCACCACCTCGGCCACCTGGTAGACGTCGCCGCTCTTCAGCTTCTCCTGGTGGTTCTTGAAGCGCCGGCTCCAGTTGGACGGCACGCGAGGATCGGGCTTCGACAGCACGGCGACCAGGTCTTCGAGCTCGTCGGCCGACACCGGCGGGCGCACCCCGACCTCTTCGGTCTTGTTCACCGGCACCTTCAGGGTCATCTCGTTGATGACGGTCTGGAGGATGAGGTACTCCTGCTTCTCGCCGAACGCCTCCATCTTCTTCGTCCCGAGCACGATGCACGCGCCGTGCTGGGGATAGATGATGGTTTCGCCCTTCTTGAACTTCACGCCTGTATCTCCGGGTTCTCCGGGGCTTCGCCGGGGCCGTCGGGGGGACACTTCAGGGTAGGGCCGTCGGCGCCCGATTCATCCGGGTGCACCCGCGATCGCCGCGATCTGGTCACTCTCCGTCTCGAACGGCGATCTGGTCACCCTTCTCGATATCGAGACGGGGTGACCAGATCGCCGTCGCGTGTGGCATCATGGCGGAATTGTCTAGACAATAGAGGGAGGACGGCCACCGTGACCGCCGCCGAGCAGCTCACCGCCGAGACGATCACCGTCGAGCGGGTCGCCAAGACCATCGACCACTCGCTGTTGCGACCCGAGCTCACCGTCGACGAGGTGCTCGCCGGGTGCGATCTCGCCGCCCGCTACGACGTCGCCTCGGTGTGCTGCCGGCCGATCGACGTGAGCCGCTGCGTCGAGCGCTTGGCCGGCACCGACGTGGTGGTCGGCACCGTCATCGGCTTCCCACACGGCTCGAACCTCACCGCCACCAAGGTGTTCGAAGCGCAACGAGCCCTCGAGCAGGGGGCGGTCGAGCTCGACATGGTGCTGCAGATCGGCCTGCTCCGCTCGGGTCTCACCGACGACGTGCGCGCCGACATCGCCGCCGTCGTGGCCGCGGCCGGCGACGGCGCGCTCGTGAAGGTGATCCTCGAGAACGCCTACCTCACCGACGACGAGAAGGTCACCGGTTGCCGACTGGCCGAGGACGCCGGCGCGGCGTACGTGAAGACGTCGACCGGCTACGCACCGAGCGGCGCGACGCTCGACGACCTGCGACTGATGCGGGCGACGGTGTCGCCGCACGTCAAGGTGAAGGCCGCCGGCGGGGTGCGCACGCTCGATGCGCTCATCGACTGCATCAACGCCGGCATCGACCGGTGCGGTGCCACCGCCACGGCCACGATCATCGACGACCTCCGCTCGCGCCAGGGCTGACCGCGGCCCGTGGCGCGCTGGCTCGGCATCGACCTCGGCGGCACCAACCTCAAGCTGGCGCTCGTCGAGCGTGATGCCGCCGGCGCCCTCGCCGTCGTCCACCGGCACCAACAGCCGGTCGACACGAGCCGCGGGCCGGCCCCCGTGATGGCCGACCTGATCGCCGCCGGCGTCGCCGCGTGCGACCGGTGGGGTCCGGTCGACGGCGCCGGCGTGGGCGTGCCGGGGCTGTTCGACGCCGACGCCGGAACGATCGAGTTCTTCCCCAACCTGCCCGGCCCGTGGCGCGGCACCGCCGTGACCGGACCCGTCTCCGATGCCCTCGGCGCGCCGGCGGTGATCATCAACGACGCCCGTGCCTTCACCCTGGCCGAATCCCGCCTCGGAGCGGCGGCCGGGTGCGACACGGTGGCGGCCTACGTGCTCGGCACCGGCATCGGCGGCGGCATCGTGGTCGGCGGACGCCTGCACGTCGGGCGCCACGGACGCGGCGGCGAGCTGGGCCACGTGATCGTCGTCCCCGGCGGGCCGCCGTGCGGGTGCGGCAACGCGGGCTGCCTGGAGGCGGTGGCCACCTCGGGCGCCATCGCCGCCCGGGCCGGCCAGCCCGACGTCGCCGCGACGTTCGCCGCGGCCGCCGCCGGCGACGGGCGGGCCGTTGCGGCGATCGCGGCGATGGTCGACGCCCTCGGGCGGGCGATCGCCGGGATGATCACCGTGCTCGTGCCGGAACGGGTGGTGGTCGGCGGCGGGGTGGCGGAGGCCGGCGCCGCGCTGTTCGACCCGTTGCGCACGGCGGTCGACCGCCACGTCACCCTCGTGGACCACGGTTGGTACGAGGTGGTGCCGGCCTCGCTCGGCCCCCACGCCGGTGCGATCGGTGCCGCCCTCTGGGCCGCCGAGCACACCGCAGTCTCCTCATCCGAGGCCTGAACGCGCGACCGGAGGTCGGCGGCCCACCCGGGTGCGCCGCCAGGCCTCCGACGCGCTCCAGGCCTCCGATGGAGATCGGGAGGCGGTCTACGTCGCCGTGTGCACGACGTCGACGACGTAGCGGTCGGCGACGTAGCGCGACTCGGTGCGCTCGAACGGGCGGCCGTGCTGGTCGAACAGCAGGCGCACCTCCACGAGCAGGGCGGCGGCCACCGGCGTCTCGAGCAGCCGGCGCTCGGCGCCCCGGGCGAGACGGGCGGCGATCGTGCCGGTGGCCGACGTGGCGACCACCCCGCGCTCGTGGAGCGCGTCGTGCAGCGATCCGGACGACAGGTCCGGTCGAGCACGTCGGCGTGGTCGACCAGCACCGCCGCGTCCTCCAACGCGATCGGCACGCCGTCGGCCAGGCGCACCCGCTCGATGCGCACCACCTCGGCGCCGTCGACGAGACCGAGGTCGGCGACCTCCTCGGGCCGCGCCGGCACCACGCCGGCGGCCACCACACGCGAGCTGGCGGCCAGCCCGCGGCGGGCCATCTCCTCGGTGAACGAGAGGAACACTCCTGGTCGGCGGTGCAACGGTCGCGGGGCGACGAAGGTTCCCCGCCCGCGCTGGCGCTCGATCAGCCCGGCGTTCGACAGCTCCTGCAGCGCCTGGCGCACCGTCATCCGACTGACCCCGAACCGCTCGCAGAGATCGGCCTCGGTGAGCAGCGCGTCGCCCGGTTGGGCGTCGTCGATGACGCGCCGGAGGTACTGCTCGATCTCGCGATAGCGGGAGATGGTCCCCTCGCCCGCGTTCGGGGATGTGGGCTGGACGGCGACCGCGCTCACTGTAGTAGGGTGCCTGCTGTTGTCTAGACAACTCGTCCGGCGGTCCGCCGCACGGGTTGGCGCGGCAATGGGGGTGGCCGTCGGGTCGTCGACACGTCGGCCGGGGACGCTCGACACGGGCACATCGACCGACGGCACATCGACCAGCGGGCACAACGACCAACGGGCCACGGCCAACGAGCCACAACGAAGGGACAGCACACGAACATGATCAGTCAGCGCAAGGGAGCAACGGCGGGGGTGGCGGCGGCCGCACTCCTCGCGCTCTCGCTCACCACCGGATTCGGCGGCACGCCGCGGTCCACTCCTCCCACCGAGCCCGCCGCCAGCGGTTCGGCGGCCGGCGGCGGGGGCGACCTCGTCATCGGGGTCAGCAACACCCTCGCCGGCAACGGCTGGCGCGAGGAGATGATCTGCGCGGTCAAGGCGCAGGCGCTCGCCAGCGGCGAGGTCAGCAAGGTCATCGCCATCTCCCGCAACGGCGGCCCGACCGAGCAGATCCAGGACCTCCAGAACCTGATCTCGCAGGGCGTCAACGCGATCATCCTCAACCCGTCGGACCGCGAGCAGCTCAACCCGGTGATCGAGGAAGCGATCTCCCAGGGCATCGTCGTGGTGGCCGTCGACCAGGCGGTGACGGCCGAGGGCGCCTACGTGGCCACCAACGACCAGGTCGCCTACGGGCGCCTCGGCGCCCAGTGGCTGGCCGACTCGCTCGACGGCAAGGGCTCGGTGCTGTACATGCGCGGCATCGAGGGCGTGCCCGCCGACGACGACCGCAACCAGGGCTTCCACGAGGTGATGGACACCTATCCCGACATCACCCTCAAGGAGGTCTACTCCGGGTGGGACTACACCCAGGGTGGTGACGAGGCGGTGCAGGAGCTCACCGCCGCCGACTACGACGGCATCTGGACCTCGGGCATCGACTACACGGTCGTCAACGCGTTCTCGACCGTCGGCAAGGATCCGGTGCCGGTGATCGGCGCCGACAACAACGAGTTCATCAACCAGCTCATCAACGGCCAGCCCGGCGCCGCGGTCACCAACCCGGCGGTCATCGGCGGCGTCGGCGCGGCGATCGCCATCGACGCCCTCACCGGCGGAACGCCCGACCAGGTCACGACGCTCACGCCGCAGGTGTGGGACGCCCAGAACAACCTCGACGAGCTGAAGGCCAACTACTTCCCCGACCGCGACCCGACGTTCTCGTCGGCGGTGTCGGTGGACGGCTACACCACCTTCACGCCCCAGCAGCTGTTCGACTGCAAGGGCCCCGGCGAGTAGACCGGGCGGACACCACGCCACCCGGCGTCCCACGCACCGGCGGCGCCGCTCGATCCAGGTCGGGCGGCGCCGTCGGTACCGGGGCGCCCACTCGATGTCGCGCCGCACCGTGAACGCACCACATCCCGACCCCCCGATCCCCGAGCCGCCGCTCCCCGTGACGAGCCCGCCACCGGAGGGCCCGCCGTCGCTGCTCGCCACCACCGCGGTGGCCAAGTCGTTCGGCACCGTCGTGGCGCTGCGCAGCGTCGACCTCGCCGTCGCCGCCGGCCAGGTGCACGCCCTGCTCGGCGCCAACGGCGCCGGCAAGTCGACGCTCGTCAAGATCCTCACCGGCGTGCTGCGCGCCGACGCCGGCACGGTGGCGATCGCCGGCCGACCGGTCGATCTGCGCCGGCCGTCCGACGCCCATCGCTTCGGGCTCGCGCCGGTCTTCCAGGACCCGGCGCTCGTGCCCGACCTCACCGTGGCCCAGAACCTGCGCCTCACCGGCGCCGACATCGACGCCGTGCGGGCCCAGCTCGCGGCGATGGACCTCGACGGTCTCGACCTCGGCGAGCAGGTGCGCGACGTGCCGCTGCCGTTCCTGCGCATGCTCGACCTCGCCCGGGCGCTGTCGAGCGACCCGCAGCTGCTGCTCCTCGACGAGATCACCGCCGCCCTGCCGCCCGACCTGTCGGAGCGGGTGTTCGAGGTGATGCGCCAGTGGAAGGCGCGCGACCGCTCGGTGCTGTTCATCTCGCACCGCCTGGCCGAGGTCCGCGAGCACTGCGACATGTGCACCGTGCTCCGCGACGGTCGCAGCGTCGCCTCGTTCGTGCCGCGCGAGGGCGGCGAGGCGCAGATCGTCTCGACGATGCTCGGCGACGCCGCGTCGGTGGTGCGCGAGGAGGCGCGCGTCCGGGTGCGTGCGGCCAGCGTCGACCGGCGTCCGATCCTCGAGGCCCGTGGCGTCGGCGCCGGGCGCCAGCTCGACGAGGTCAGCCTCGCCGTCGCGCCGGGCGAGGTGCTCGGGCTCGCCGCGCTCGAGGGCCAGGGCCAGGAGCACCTCTTCGACATCCTCGCCGGCAACCGACGGGCCGAGCGCGGCGAGCTGCTGATCGACGGCCGCGTGATCAAGCCGCGCCACCCGTTCGACGTCATCCGCAAGGGCGTCGTGCTCGTGCCCGCCGACCGCCTGCACGCCCTGCTCCCCCAGCGCTCGATCCGCGAGAACATCGCCGCCCCGCTGTTCAACCGCGTGGCGCGCTGGGGGCCGATCAGCGGGCGCGCCGAGCGGGCCCGCGTGCAGCAAGCGGTCGGCCGGCTCTCGATCGACACGCGCGCCGCGGCCCAGGTGCGACGGCTCTCGGGCGGCAACCAGCAGAAGGTCACGATCGCCCGCTGGCTCGCACCGGGGCTGCGCGTGATGCTGCTGTTCGACCCGACCCGGGGCATCGACGTCGGCACGAAGCACCAGGTGTACGACCTGATCGGCCAGCTCGCCGACGAGGGCGCCGCCGTGGTGATGTTCACGAGCGAGCTGCGCGAGATCGGCCTGGTGTGCGACCGCGCCGCCGTGCTGCACGGCGGGCGGATCGTGGCCGAGCTGCCCGCCACCGCCAGCGAGTCGGCGCTGCTGACCGCCGCCCACGGCCTCGACGGCGCGGAGGCATGAGCGCGCCAGCGTCATGAGCGACGCCCCGGTGCGTGGCGTTCGAGGGGACGCGCACGACCCTGCCCACACCGACCAGTCCCCTCTCGCGGTTCGCCCGGCGCGAGGGCTGGACGCTCGGCGTGGCCCTGCTGTTCGTGCTGCTGCTCGTGTGGCGGATCACCCAGGTGCCCCAGTTCGGCCACTTCGAGGTGCGCACGATCACCGCCGGCACGATGCCGCTGGCCTTCCTCGCCATGGCCCAGAGCATCATCGTGATCGGCGGCGGCATCGACCTGTCCGTCGGCGCCCAGATGGTGTTCGCCAACTGCCTCTCGGCGCTGTGGATGGAGGGCCACGGGTTCGGCGCCTGCCTCGGCATCGCCGTCGCCGTGCTCGCCGTCAACGTGCTGCTCGCTGCCGCGATCGGCGGGATCATCACCGTGTCCGGCGTCCCCGACATCATCGTCACGCTCGCCGCCAGCTTCACGATCTCGGGCCTCGCCCTGTTCATCATCGGTGGACCGGGCGGCGGCGCGTCGATCGACTTCCAGCACTTCGTCGCCGGCCCGCTCGACAACTTCTGGCCCTCGGTGCTGTGGACGATCGGCGCGCTGGTGCTGGTGTGGCTGCCGCTGCGGCTCAGCCGGACCGGTCTGGCGATCTACGCCACCGGGAGCAACCGCAACGCGGCGTTCCTCTCCGGCGTGTCGATCGCCCGCACGCGGGTCACGGCGTACGCCTTCGGTGGCCTGTTCGCCGGCTTCGCCGGCCTGGTGATCACGGCCTCGACGGGCGGCGGCGAACCGCGGGCGACCATCGGGGCCAACGCCACCCTCAACGCCGTGGCCGCCGCCGTGCTCGGCGGGGTGGCCCTCACCGGTGGCGTCGGCGGGCTGGTCGGCCCGGTGCTGGCCGCGATGTGCCTCACGATGATCCCGGCGATCATGCTCGGCCTCGGCTGGGACCCGAGCAACGCCGAGACGGCGCGCGGCGTGATCATCATCCTCGTCGTCCTCGTCGCCGGCCTGCTCCAGGCCCGTCGGAGGAAGTCGTGACCGCGGAGGCTGATGCCGACGAGCACCGCCACCAGCGCCAAGCCGTCGTGGCGCACGCGGCTCGCCGACCAGCCGACGATCGTGCTCGCCGGCGTGGTCGTGGTGCTCTACGCGATCACCGCGTCGCGCGACCACAGCCTGCTCACGGCGAACGGGATCCGCTCGATCCTGCTGTTGTCGTGCCCGCTGGCGGTGTTCGCGGCGAGCCAGACGGTGTGCATGCTCACCGGCGGGATCGACCTGTCGATCGCCATGACCGCCAACCTCGCGGCCTACGTCGCCGCCAACCAGAGCGGGCACGGCGCGCCGGTGGCCCTGTTGATGGCGTTGGCGGTGGGGGTCACGGTCGGCGCCGTCAACGGCATCGCCATCGGCGTGTTCAAGGTGAACCCGCTGATCATGACGCTCGGGATGGCGAGCGTGCTGCTCGGCGTCATCACCGTCGGTCTGCGCGGCTGGCTGTCGGGCTCGTCGAACGTGCTGAGCGTCGTGCGCGAGGTCGGTTCGCAGCCGCTCGTCGGCCCGCTCCCGAAGAACCTCCTCGTGTGGGCGGCGGTCGCCGCCCTGCTCATCTGGGGGCTGCGGTCGTCGGGGCTCGGGCGCACGATCTACGCCGTCGGCGACAACCCGATCGCCTGCCGCCTCGCCGGCATCCGGGTGTGGCAGGTGCTGCTGGCCGTGTACGTGCTCGCCGGCGTGTTCGCGGCGATCGGCGGACTGCTGTTCTCCGGCACCACCGGTTCGGTCGGGGTCGACCAGACGAACAACTACCTGCTGCCGGCGGTGGCCGCCACGGTGATCGGCGGCACGTCGATCCTCGGCGGCATGGGCGGCTACGGCGGCACGATCCTCGGTGCGCTCATCCTCACCCTGCTCAACCGGCTGCTGCTGCGACTCGACACCAGCGAGGCGTTCAAGCAGATGCTCTACGGGGCCATCGTGCTGACCCTCGCCTGGCTGTACGTCCGCCTCAGCGGCGCAACGGCGCCGACATGACGTGACGCGATCCGTGCCGGGATCGTCGGCACCGGGTGGATGGCGCTCGTGCACACCGAGGCGCTGCGGCGCATCGGGGTCGACGTCGTGGGGATGGTCGGCTCGTCACCGGCGCGCACCCGGGCCAAGGCCAACCCGCTGCTGCCGCCGCCGTTCGACTCGCTCGACGAGCTGCTCGCCGTGCCCGGCCTGCAGGCGGTGCACATCACCAGCCCGAACGACGTCCACGCCGCCCAGGCCGGCGCCGTCATCGACGCCGGGCTGGCCGTCGTCTGCGAGAAGCCGCTCGGCGTCGACACCGCCGAGACGGCCGACCTGGTGGCCCGGGCGCACGCCGCCGGCGTCGTCAACGCCGTCTGCTTCAACCTGCGCTACTACGCCCAGAACCAGAACGCCGCCGCCGAGGTGGCCGCCGGGGCGATCGGCGCGCCGCGGCTGGTCAGCGGGCACTACCTGCAGGACTGGCTGCTGCTCGAGACCGACTGGAACTGGCGACTCGACGCCGAACGCCAGGGCACGCTGCGGGCGATGGCCGACATCGGCTCGCACTGGATCGACCTGACCAGCTTCGTGACCGGTCAGGAGGTGACGGAGGTGTTCGCCGACCTGCACACCTTCGTCGGCGAGCGCGACCGTCCGACCGGCGAGGTGGAGACGTTCGCCGCCGCCACCGTGGCTTCCGACGTCGAGCGCACGAGGGTGGCGATGGCGAGTGACGACGCCGCCGGACTGCTGCTGCGCTACGACGGTGGGGCGCGCGGCGTCTGCACCGTGTCGCAGGTGTCCGCCGGGCGCAAGAACGACGTGTCGTGGGAGGTCGACGGCGCCGATGCCGCGCTGGCGTGGCAGTCCACCGACCCGGAACGGCTGTGGATCGGCCACCGGGGCCGGGCCAACGAGCTCGCCGAGAAGGATCCGACCGTGATGACGGCGGCCGGCACCGCCACCGCGGCGTTCCCGGCCGGACACGTCGAGGGGTACCCGGACACGTTCCGCGCCCTGTTCAGCGCGGTGTACACCGACATCGCCGCCGGCGCGCCGTCGACCGCTGCGACGTACCCGACGTTCGCCACCGGGCACCGCGTCGTCGCCGTGTGCGAAGCGATCGCCGAATCGGCGCGGACCGGCGCATGGGCGTCCGTCGCGCCGACGCCCCACGATCGACCCGAGGATCACCCTCACGAAGGGAGCACCCGATGAAGCTGGGCCTGCTGACCGCCGCGTTCCCCGACACCCCGCTCGGCGAGGTGGCCGAGTGGGCCAGTGCCAACGGGTTCGAATGCCTGGAGGTGGCGTGCTGGCCACGGGCCGAAGGTCCGTCGCGCCGCTACGCCGGCGTGTCGCACATCGACTGCGCCCACCTCTCCGAGACCCAGGCGAAGGAGTTGGTCGACGAGCTCGCCGAGCGGAACCTCACGATCTCGGCGCTCGGGTACTACCCGAACCCGCTCACCGCCGACCGCGAGGCACGTGCCGCCATCGTCGACCACCTGCGCACGGTGATCGGTGCGGCGGCACTGCTCGGCGTCGGCGTGGTCAACACCTTCATCGGCAACGACAAGGATCGTCCCTACGACGAGAACTTCGCCGAGATGGTCGGCGTGTGGCCCGATCTCGTGCGCCACGCCGCCGACCACGATGTGCGCATCGCCATCGAGAACTGTCCGATGATCTTCAGCGCCGACGAGTGGCCGGGCGGCCACAACCTGATGCACAGCCCGGCCAAGTGGCGCCGCGTGTTCGACGCGCTCGACGGGGTGCACGAGGGCACGGTGGGGCTCAACCTCGACCCGTCGCACCTCGTCTGGCAGATGATCGACTACGAGCGCGTGGTGCGCGAGTTCGGGTCGCGGATCTACCACGCCCACGCCAAGGACATGGAGGTCGACCGCAACGGGCTCTACGAGCACGGCGTGCTCTCGGCCGGCATCGGGTGGCAGGTGCCCCGCCTGCCGGGGCTCGGCGAGATCCACTGGGACCGCTTCCTCGCCGCCCTGTACCAGGTGGGCTACGACGGCGCCGTCGTGGTCGAGCACGAGGACCGCCGCTTCGAGGGCACCGACGAGAAGGTGAAGGCGGGGTTCCTCCTCGCCCGCAACGCGGTCGCCCCCTTCATCGCCTGAGCGACGACGTCTATGTCAGGATGAACGACGTCCGGCGTCGGTCTTCCTGACGCAGAGATCGACGGCACGCTGTGGTGCGAGAAGCCGCTGCCGATCCAGCTCGCCTTCGATCCTCGAGCGCCTCGCCGAGATGGCGACGCTCGACGAGTCGCTGCGCTCCCGGCAACCGTGGCAGAGCCGTCGTCGAGCACGACATGACGCTGGCTGGCGACGTCGTCACCGGCGCTCCAACGCCGTCGAGTCCACGAGGCGAGCGGCGACTGAGTACCTCGCCGAGCCGACGTGTTCGACGACGGCCGGTGAAGCCGATCCGCATCTGGCGCCGCACCGGCCGCCGACCGATCGTCGCCGGCGGCAACTCGACGGCGACGTCCCGATGCCGCTTCAGCGGCGGCAGCCGGCCGGCCCGTGCGCCTGTGGTGCTGCACGACGACGCCGAGCGCGAGTTCGACGACCGGCGGGCGCCGATGCGCCCGGCGTCGGCACTGGGCGACGGACGTCGTCGGCGCGGACGACCCGCCGATCCGGGTCCGATCGATCGCACGCCGCGCTTGAGGCCCTCGAGGTTCACTGCGAGCGGGCCACCCGGAACCCCAGGTTGCCCGTGGAGCTGTCGATCGAGTTGGCGCTGCGCGCCGCAACCCGGTAGCGCCGGCAATACGACGCGTGACACAGGTAGGAGCCGCCGCGCATCACCCGACGGGTGCCGTTCGCCGGGCCGAGCGGGTTGCGGCGTTCGCTGTGGCGGTAGTACGCCGGGTCGAACCAGTCGGCGCACCACTCCCACACGTTCCCCGTCATGTTGTGCAGGCCGTAGCCGTTCGGCGCGAAGGCGTCGACGGGCGCCGTGCCGCGAAACCCGTCGGCGCCGGTGTCGTGACCGGGGAACTCCCCCTGGAACACGTTCATGCGGTGCCCCCCGTCCGGTTCGAGGTCGTCGCCCCACGGGAACACGAGACCCTGCCGGCCGCCGCGCGCGGCGTACTCCCACTCGGCCTCGGTCGGCAGGCGCGTCCCGGACCAGTCGCAGAACGCGGCGGCATCGCGCCACGAGACGTGCAGCACGGGATGGTCGTCGCGGTCGTCGACGTGCGACTGCGGCCCCTCGGGGTGCCGCCAGTCGGCGCCCTCGACCTGGCGCCACCACGGTGTCTGGGCGACGGCGCGCGTGGCCGGGAAGTCCTCGGGCAGCAGTCCGCCGAAGACGAACGACCAGCCGAACTGCTCGGCCTCGGTGACGTGCCCGGTCGCATCGACGAACGCGGCGAACTCGTCGTTGCGCACGGCGGTCACGCCGATCTCGAAGGCGTCGAGCTCGACGGCGTGCACCGGCCCCTCGCCGTCGCCCGGATAGGCCCAGCGGTCGACGCACCCCATGCGGAAGCGACCGCGCGGGATCGGCACCAGCTCCGGTGCCGGCCCGTGCGGCGATCCGCCGCCGGTCACGTGGTGCCGGCGCCACGTCGGCCGGCTCATGGCCGGGCGAGCAACACCCTCCTGTCGTCGTCACCGTCTCATCATCGCAAGTTCGTCACGGCGCGGCCTCGTCCACTTCGGACGATCGGCCGGTGTCGTGCCCGTCGGCCATTGCGTCGTCGCGCTCGTCCAGCGCCTACAGTTCCCCCGGGACCACACCAAGGAGATGTCAATGGCCGAACTCGTCGGCGCACCCATCGAGCTCGTCGTGATCGAGTTTCCGGGGAGCCAGTTCAACGGGGAGATCCTCCCCTCGATCGCCCAACTCATCGACGACCGCATCGTCACGCTGCTCGATGCCCTGCTCGTCACCAAGGACGACGACGGCACCGTGGTGTCGTTGGAGATCTCCGACCTCGGTGAGGACGAGCAGGCGGCGTTCGACCAACTCGACGGCGAGGCGGGCGGCCTGCTCAGTGACTCCGACGTCGAAGCGGTGGGCGAGTCGCTCAGCCCCGGCAGCTCGGCACTCCTGCTCGTGTGGGAGGACACCTGGGCCGGCCGCGTCATCGACGCCGTGGTGGCGTCGGGCGGTCGACTCGTCGCCCACGACCGCCTCGACGCCGAGACCGTGCGCGAGGCTCTGGCCGAATTGGACGAATTGGACGAAGCATCACCTTCATGAACAGATCGAACAGAGGAAGCAGGTACCAGAGATGATGAGGCGTGGAATCGGCCGAGTCGGCCGCCGCCCCCTGGCCCGCACGATGGCGCGAACCGCCGTCGTCGCCGGCACCGCCACGGCGGTCGTCGGCGGGATGTCCCGCCACCAGCAGGGCAAGGACCAGCAGGCCGCGGAAGCCCAGGCCTACGAGCAGCAGCAGCAGGACGCCGCGATGCAGGCCGCCGCCCAACAGGCGGCGCCGCCCAACAGGCCGCCGCCGCCCCCGCCGCCGCCCGCCGCGCCCGCCGCCCCGGACTCGGTGGCCGAGCTCGAGCGCCTCGCCCAGCTCAAGGCGCAGGGCGTGCTCACCGACGAGGAGTTCACGGCCGCCAAGGCCAAACTGCTCGGTCTCTAGGTTCGACGCATGGGCCAGGCCATCGGCGACCTGCTGCCGTCGGCGGTCGGCGTGGCCCTCAGCCCGGTGCCGATCATCGCCGTCATCCTGATGCTCGGCACCCCGCGGGCCCGTACCAACGGACCGGCGTTCGGACTCGGATGGGTCGTCGGCCTGGTCGTCGTCAGCGTCATCGTGGTGTTGGTGGCGAGCGGGTCCGACGACCCGGATTCCGGGAGCTCCACCGCGGTCGACTGGATCGAGCTGCTGTTCGGGCTGGCCTTCCTGGTGCTGGCGTTCGGGCAGTGGCGCAAGCGACCGCAGCCCGGCCACGAGCCGGAGATGCCGAAGTGGATGGCGGCGATCGACACGTTCGAAGCCGGCCGCGTCGTTCGGGCTCGGTGCGGCCCTGTCGGGTGCCAACCCGAAGAACCTCGCCCTCACCCTCGCCGCCGCGGCGTCGATCGCCCAGGCGGGCCTCAGCGGTGGTGGCACCGCCGTGGCGATCGGGGTCTTCGTCATCATCGGGTCGATCACCGTGGCCGGTCCGGTGATCTTCTTCATGGCTGCCGGCGACAAGGCCAAGGCACCCCTTGCGGCAATCAAGGACTTCATGTCCGAGCACAACGCCGTGATCATGATGATCGTGCTCCTCGTGCTCGGGGCCAAGCTGCTCGGCCAGGGCATCGCCGGGCTGAGCGACTGACCACACGACCGACACCACAATTCACGACGAAAGGGAGACCACCGTGAGCTATGACCGCCCCGACTACGTCGGCGCATCGCGAATGACCGGATGGGTGGGTTGGATCGTGTTCGCCGCCACGATCATGATCATCCAGGGCGGGATGTCGATCATCTCGGGCCTCACCGGGATCTTCCGCGACGAGGAATACTTCCCGGCTCCCTCGGCGATCAGCCAGGTGCTGGTGGCCAACTACACGACGTGGGGCTGGATCCACCTGATCTTCGGGATCCTCCTGCTGCTGGTCGGGCTCTCGCTCTTCCGCGGCGCGACCTGGGCGCGCGTGATCGCCATCTTCCTCGTCGCGATCAACCTCGTGGCCCAGTTCACGTGGGTCGGGATCTACCCGTGGTGGAGCCTGATCATGATCGCCCTCGACATCCTCGTGCTGTACGCGGTCACCATCCACGGTGGCGAGCTGCGCGAGCCCTGAACCGACCGTCCGTCGTCGTCCGGCTGACGATCCACGGGTGGTGAGCGCCGGGTCGGATGACACCGACCCCGAGAGCGGGGCCGACACGCCAGCGCCGGACGCCGACGCTTCGATGGTCGCGCGAGCCCGGGCCCGCATCGAGAAGCGGGTCGAGTGGGCGAACGAGCTGTTCGAGCGCCACCGCGGCCGGGGGCCGGTCGACCTCGGGGTGCGCGTGTACGCCCGTGACCACGAGATGGCGGGCTCGCTCGTCGGCAGTGCCCTCGCCTTCCGGTTGTTCCTGTTCTTCGTGCCGATGCTGCTGTTCTTGGTCGGCGTCGCCGGGTTGTTCGCCGACGTCGTCGACCGCCACGACCTCGACGAGGCCGGCATCACGGGAACGATCGCCAACCAGATCGACAGCGCGTTGAACCAGCCGGGGAGCACGCGTTGGCTGGCGATCGGATTCGGGCTGTTCGGCATGGTGAGCGCCGGCCGGACGCTCAGCAAGGTGACCGTCGCGGCGAGCTGCCTGGCGTGGCGGCTACCGGTGCGCACCAAGGCGTCGTACCGCTTCGTCGGAGCGATGGTCGGGATGCTGTTCGGCATCGCCGTGGTCACGGTGATCATCAACTACATCCGCCATCACCTCGGCATCGGCGTCGCCGGGTTGTCGTTCCTCGCCGGGCTCGCCATCTATGCGCTGGCGTGGCTGGTGCTGTCGGCGCTGCTGCCGCGCCCGTCGTCCGACCCCGGCGCGCTCGCTGCCCGGCGCGGTGATCGTCGCCACCACGATCGCCGGGATGCAGGCGATCAGCCAGCTGTACCTGCCCGGACGCTTCGAGAGCGCGTCCGAGCTGTACGGCGCCATCGGCGTCACGATCGTCACCCTCGGCTGGTTCTTCATCGTCGGCCGGGCGATCGTGCTGTCGTTCGTGGTCGACGCCGTGGTCTACGAGCGCTACGGAAGCATCTCGCAGCTGGTGTTCTCGCTACCGTTGTTCCGCCGGCTGCCCCAGCGATGGGAGTGGTTCCGGCGGACGTTCCAATTGGAGAAGGGGAGCAGCGAATGACGACCGAGGTTGTGCCGCCCGAACCCGCTGCACCCGTACCGGTGACGAAGGACACGAGCGGCCACGGGTGGGTGCGACCGACCGCCGCGGTCGTGTGTGGGGTGCTCGCCATCCTGTGCCTCATGCTGACCGTCGTGGCGGTGTGGGCGCGGGCGACGATCTTCGACAGCTCCACCGCGGCGTCGGTCGCGCGCGACGCGATCTCCGACCCCGAGATCCAGGCGGCGCTCGCCGCCGACCTCGCCGACGCCGTCACCGCCAACCTGCACCTCCCGGACTCGGTCCTCGACCAGCTGCCCCCGGCACTCGATCGCCTGAAGCCGGTGCTGCAGTCGGCGGTGAACGATCTCGCTCAGCGTGCCTTCGAGGCCGTGCTCGGGCGTCCGCGCGTGCCCGATCTCGTGGCCGGGCTCGTGACCCGGGCGCACGACAGGGCGATGCAGCTCCTGGAAGGCGACGGCCTGGCCCACGGGATCAGCGTCGTCAACGGCGAGGTGTCGATCAACTTCCTGCCGCTGGTGTCGCGCGGACTGCAGGAGCTGTCGGACCTGGGCGTGCCGCGCCTCGACAACATCCCGGAGCTCACCCCGGACGGCGACCCGAGCCAGCAGATCGCCCAACTCGAGGAGGCCACCGGCCGCGACCTGCCCGACGACTTCGGTCAGCTCGTGGTGTACCGGAGCGACCGTCTGTCCAACGCCCAGGAATCGGTGTCGCAAGCGCAGCAGCTCCTCGTCGTGGCCAAGCGGGGGTTCTGGTTGTTGATCGTGCTCACGATCGTGTTCCTCGCCGCGAGCATCCTGCTCGCCCGCGACCGTTGGGTCACCGTGCTGCGCCTCGGCGTGGGCGCGGTGATCGGCATGGTGCTCGCCCGCACCGCCGTGCACCGCCTCGTCGACGAGGCGCCCGACCTCGCCGCCAAACCGGCCGGGCGCTCGCTGATCGACATCGTGCTCGGCGACGCGACCCCCGGACTGTTGCGCGCCACCGGCGCCGTGCTGCTCGTCGGGCTGGTGGCGGTGATCGTCGGCCTGCTGATGCGCGGCCGTCGACGCCAGGACCTCGTGCTGCTGGTGTCCGTCGCCGTCGGCGTGGCGGTCGTCGTGATCGCCGGGCTGTCGATCTGGTCGCTGCTCGTCGCGGTCGTCCTCGCCGTCGCGGTGATCCCGATCGACCGCTACCTCGAGCGCCGCGCCGCCGCACCGCCGCCCGCCACCGCCGGAGTCAGTGCACCGATCGGCGGTCACACGACGCGGTCGACGAACTCGTTGGTGGCCGGGTCCTTGAGGATCAGCTTGCGGCGGCCGTCGGGCAGGTGCTCCTCCTTGATGACCACGTAGCCGTCCTCGTGGCGCGTCGCCTTGGCGATGCGTGGCGTGGCGCCGCCCCGCCAGTCGAGCTCGACCGGCGCCCACGCGTGGGCGGCGGCGGAACGGAAGCACGCATCCATCACGGCGTTGACCACGTAGCCGTCGTAGAACGTCTCGGTCGGTGCCCGTCCCTGCTCGATGGCGTCGAACATGTCGGCGAACATGTCGACGTAGCCGAGCTCGCCCACCTCGTCGCCCACCGGGAACACCCAGCCGCTCTCGCTCTCGGTCTTCTCGGCCACGTAGCCGCCGCCGGCGCCGCTCGTGAACATCTCGAACCCGGTGCGCAGGAAGTGGTTGGTCCAGATCGTGCCCTCGGTGCCGGCCACCTCGTCACGGAGGTCCATGCCACCGCGGAACGCCCAGCTCACCTCGAACTGGCCGATCGCGCCGCTCTCGAAGCGCACCAGGGCGATGGCGTTGTCCTCGGCCTCGATCGGGTGCACCAGCGTGTCGCTCCAGCACAACACCTCGACGGGACGGTTCCCCTTGCCGACGTAGGAGCGGATGATCTCGATGCAGTGACAGCCGAGGTCGACGATGCACCCGCCGCCGGCCTGACCGGCGTCCCAGAACCAGGCGCTGTGCGGACCCGGGTGGGTCTCCCGGCTGCGCACCCACATCACGTCGCCGATCGCGCCCGCACGCACGGAGGCGACCGCCTTCAACGTCTTCGGCGTGTACACCAGGTCTTCGAGGTAGCCGCCGAACACGCCGGCGTCCTCGACGAGCTGGACGATCCGCTGCGCCTCCTCGGCGGTGCGGCCGAGCGGCTTGGTGCAGAGCACGGCCTTGCCGGCGGCGACGGCCGCGGCGACGGCCTCCTCGTGCATGTGGTTGGGCAGGCCGATCACCACGGTGTCGACGTCGGGGTGGCCGACCGCATCGTCGATGCTCGTGGTCGAGGCCGGCACGTCCCAGCGTTGCTGGAACGCCGCGCCGCGCTCGGTCGAACGCGAGTACACGACGGCCACGCGGTCGCGGCTGCGTCCGCCGTGGAGCGTCATCGTGTAGAAGTCGCCGATCAGGCCCGTCCCGAGCATGGCGATGTGCCGGCCAGCGGTCATGTGCGCGTTCCCCTCGTCCCTGTGGAGTTGTCTAGACATTGAAGCACAGGGCGGCCCCGGGCCGAGCGACGGGCCCGGCCGGGCGCTTGGTCGACCGCCGGCCACGTGTTACAACGACGCGATGGCCCGGCGACCACTGGCTCCGCTCGAGTCGGGCTGGGTGCTGGTCGGCGGGGCACCGGTGTACCACCGGTGGAGCGACCCGCCGGGATCGACCGGTGACGTCGTCCACGTCCACGGCTTCGCCATCTCGGGCACGTACCTCGAACCGACGGCGGCGCGGTTGGCCACGACGCACCGCTCGTTCGTCCCCGACCTCCCAGGATCGGGACGCAGCCTGCGGCCGCCCGCCGCGCTCGACATCCCGGGCCTCGCCCGCTCGCTGATCGGGTACCTCGACGCGGTCGGGGTCGAGCGGCCGACGTTCGTGGCCAACTCGCTCGGCTGCCCGATCATCATCGAGGTGGCGTCGACGTACCCGGACCGCATCGCCCGCGCCGTGCTCGTCTCCCCGGCGGGCGGACCGAACAACCGGCCGATGGGCCGTGCCCTGCGACAGATGGCCATGGACGTCCCGCGAGAGTCACCCGCCCTGTGGCCGATCGCCACCCGCGACTACGTGCGCTATGGCCTGCCGCGGAGCCTCTCGCTGTTCCGCGCCATGACGCGCTATCCGACCCTCGAACGACTGCCCAACCTCGTGGTGCCCACCCTCGTGGTGGCGGGGACTCGGGACCCGCTCGTCAACCACGGCCGGATGCACGTGCTCTCGGCGCTCCCGCACGTGCAGGTGGTGCGGATGGCGGGCGCCCACGCCCTCAACTTCAGCCGCGGCGAGCCGATGGCCGACCTGATCGAGACGTTCATGGCCGACCGATCGTTGCAGGCGGCCGCCGATCGCCACGACGGGGTCGAGCTCGTCGCCGTCGCGTGACCCGCGACCGCCGCCATCTGGTCACTCTGCGTCTCGAACGGCGATCTGGTCACCCTCGTTCTCGATATCGAGAACGTGGGTGACCAGATCGGCCTGTCTCCGGCGTCAGCGGATCCGCTCGAGCTGCTCGCCGGTGCGGTCCTGGCGCGCCGCCATGAACGTGCGCTTCTCCCCGTCGTACCGGCCGGCACGCCGCTCGACCTCGTCGTCGGCGACGACGTCGATCGGCGTGTACCCGGGATGGTGGTGCGCCTTCACCGGGTCGTTGCGACGGGCGTTGTAGGCCACGAGCAGCAGCTCGCGTGAGCGGTCGGTGGAGTTCGGCGCCGAGGTGTGCAGCACGTTGCAATGGAAGAACACGACGTCGCCCGGTTCACCCTCGAACGGCACCGTCTCGAACCGTGCGGTGAGGGCGGCGACCCGGTCGGGATCGGCGCCGACCTGGTCGCCGACGCGGAAGTGGTCGATGCGGCCGGCGTGATGTGAGCCGCGCATCAGCTGCACGGCACCGTTGGCCGCGGTCATCGGCGACAGCGGGACGGCGACGGTCAGCATGTCGGGCGTGAGGCAACCGTTCTCGTACCAGTAGCCGTAGTCCTGGTGCCACACCCACGTGCCGCCGCCACCCGGGCGCTTGGTGTTGAGCTTGCTGTGGTAGTGGTACACCTCGTCGCCGAGCAGCTGGGTGGCGGCGCCGACCATGCTGGCCGACCGGGCGAGGGCGCCGAAGGCGTCGTCGCCCGGCGCGTTCCACAACGCCAGTTCGACCGCCGCCGCCGGTGCCGTCGCCGCTGACCGAACGTGCGCCGCCGCAAGGCCTCGTCGTTCGCCAGCACGTCGGCGAGCGCGGCCATCTGTCCCGGCGTGAAGAAGGCCCGCTTCAGCACGAAGCCGTCGGTGGCGAACGCCTCCAGATCGGTCGCGTCGAGCGGAGCGGTGATCGTCGCAGAAATGCTCACGCCGTCAGCCTAGGAACGTTGGACGGGACAACACGGATCACGGCGTGAACCACCTGGCGCCGTCGGCGTACGCCGCGGCCGCCGTCGACAGCCCGCGCTACCGCCCTCCGGTCGAGCTAGAACGGCCCGGTGATCACCGCACACCCGATCGGACGGATACGCACCGCCTACCGCGATCGCGCCGACACGCCGGTGCAGACCGCGGTCAACGTCGACGAGCTGGGCACGGTCGAGCTCGAGCCGCCGTACCGCGACGGTCTGGAAGGCCTCGACGGGTTCGAGTACGCGTGGCTGCTCACCTGGATGACGCCGGACCCCGACGATCGAGCACCCGTCGAGATGCGCCAGACCCCCTTCCTGCTGACCGGAACGGGACGCGAGATGGGACTGTTCGCGATGCGCGGACCGCGTCGCCCGAACCCGATCGGGCTGCACCTCGTGCGCATCGTCTCGGTGCGCGACGACGGCTTCACGTTCGCCGGGGTCGACATGCTCGACGGCACGCCGCTGCTCGACGTCAAGCCGTGGGTCGCCCCGACCGACGTGCCGACCGGACGGACGATGGCGCCGCCCGTGCGCTGCGGATGGTTCGACGACGTGTCGTTCGACCGCGGGCAGACGCCGCGCTCGCTGCGCGACGGACCGGGCGAGGGCTGATCACACCGCGGCCGACCCGGGTCAGCGCGTCGTGAGCCGCGTCGAGGTAGGCAATCGCACGGTTGGTCACGTCGCCGGCCCGACGCACCACGAGGGCGGGGTCGGAGGCCGGCAGTTCGCCGGCCGGGCCCTCGGCGTCGTCGACACCGGCGAGCGCCGCTCCGATGGTGGCCGCGTCGCGCACCAGCTCGGGCACGACGCTCCAGATCGCCTCGAAGCGACGCGGCTCGTCCCGGGAGAGGCGTTTGCGCTCGACGCCGAGCAGGCACGCGGCCGACGACGGGCCGTCGCAGACGACCGCCCATTCCCGCCGCAGCGGGGAGGCCGGCGCCGCGGCGACGGTACGCACGGCGCCCGTGCCACGCCACTCGGGGGGAAAGGCGGCGACCACGGTCACCGACGATGCGGTGCGCGCCAGCTCGCGCCATCTCGGCTCGCTGGCGCGATAGGCACGGAGCGTCTGGAAGCTGCCGATCACGACCGGCCTGTCGCCGCTGGCGAGGCACTCGTCCTCGATCGCCCGGCTGATCGCGAGCATCCCGTGGCGCGAGAGCAGGGTCACGGGTTCGGCCGGCCACCGTCGGCGCACCTCGGCGAACAGCGACACGGCGATCGTCCCGTCGCGCCGCACCACCTCGTCGATCGCCCGTCCGAGGGTCACGCCGCGGTCCTTCAGCCGCACGACCTCACCGATCTGGTCGACCTGCTGTTCGCTGAAGCGGCGGTGGCCTCCGGGGTGGCGCTGCGGTCGGGGGAACCCGTAGCGCTGCTCCCAGGCGCGCAGCGTGGCCCGGGCCACACCCGTGCGCTCGGCCACCGCCGCGATCGTGAGGTCGAACGAATACTTCGACATGTTGTCGATATTATAGCTACATGCTTCAACAGCATGAGGTATCGTCCCTCGTCACGAGCGGCGCACGCGGGTGCATCGATCCCTACCGTCCGATCGGCGCCGCGGTCGACACGCTGCTCGAGCGCTTCGTCGACGACCGGATGGCCGAGCTGGCGGCGGTCGACCCCGCGCTGGTGGGCATCGCCGCCCATCTCCGCACCCTGGTCGCCGGCGGCAAGCGACTGCGGCCGGCGTTCGTGTACTGGGGGTTCCGCGCCGGCGGACGCGGCCGATGACGCTCTCGTCGTCCCGGTGGCCGCGGCGGTCGAGATGCTCCACACGTTCGCCCTGCTCCACGACGACGTGATGGACCACGCCCGGCGTCGCCGCGGCCGGCCGACCGCCCAGCAGGTGTTCGCCGGCGAGCACCGCCGCGAGGGACTCGGCGGGGACTGCCGAGTGGTTCGGCGTCAGCACCGCCATCCTCGCCGGAGACCTCGCCGTCGTGTGGGCCGATCAGCTCCTCGATGCCGCGCCACTCCCGCCGGGTGCGCTCCGCGGCGTGCGCGAGCGATACGCCGCGCTGCGCACCGAGGTGATGACGGGACAGTTCCTCGACCTGCGTCTCGACCGGAGGACGTCGGTCACCGAGGACGAGGCGCGGCGCGTGGCCCTGCTGAAGTCGGGGCGCTACACCGTCACGCGACCGCTCGAGCTGGGCCTGGCCCTGGCCGGCGACGACGGTGCGGCGCGCCGCCCTGCGAGAGTACGGCGACGTCCTCGGCGTGGCGTTCCAGATGCGCGACGACGTGCTCGGCCTGTTCGGTGACGGCGACCGCACCGGCAAGGATCGTGCCGAGGACCTGCGCGCGGGCAAGCGCACCGTGATCGTGCTGCGCGCCCTCGCCCTCGGCTCGCCGGTGCAGCGCGCCCTCCTCGAACACCATCTCGATGCCGCCGTCGTCAGCGACCGGGACGCCGAGCGTTGCTGCGAGGTGATCGCCGACTGCGGTGCCCTGGCGTCGGTCGAGTCCCTCATCGGCGCACTTCACGACCGAGCGATCGACGCCGTCGACGGGCTCGCCGAACCGGCGCGCTCCGCGCTGCGGACGCTCGCCGACGACGTCACCCGGCGCGACCGGTGACGGCGGCGCACGCCGATCGTCGTGGTCGGCGCCGGCCTCGGCGGACTCGCGGCCGCCTGTCACCTGCGCGCCGACGGCCACGACGTGGTGGTCGTCGAGGCCTCGGGCGCGCCGGGAGGTCGCGCCGGCATCGTCGAACGCGACGGGTACCGCTTCGACACCGGTCCGACGGTCCTCACGATGCCCGACCTGATCGCCGGCTGTCTCGACGCGGTCGGCGTGGCGATGTCCGACGTGCTCACCCTGCGCCCGGTCGATCCGATGTACCGGGCGTGCTTCCCGGACGGCAGCGAAATCCGTGTCCGCCACGGCCGCGAGGCGATGGAGCACGAGATCGCCGAGCGGTGCGGACCGCGCGACGCGGCGGCGTTCGGTCCGTTCTGCGACTGGCTGGGCGAGCTCTACGCGGCCGAGATGGCCAACTTCATCGACCGCAACTTCGACTCGCCGCTCGACCTCGTCCGGCCGCTCGCCCCGGCGCTGACGCTGGCGCGCCTCGGGGCCTTCCGGCGCCTCAACACGAGCGTCGGACGCCGCTTCGCCGACGACCGCCTGCGCCGCCTCTTCACCTTCCAGTCGATGTACGCCGGGCTGGCCCCGTACGAGGCCCTCGCCGTGTACGCCGTGATCACCTACATGGACACGGTGCGCGGGGTGGTGGCCGCCGACGGTGGGATGCACGCCGTGCCGCGGGCGCTCGCCGCCGCGGCGGCGGGCGCCGGCGTGACGTTCCACTACGACACGCGGGTCGAGCGGATCCTGTTGCGCGACGGCGCCACCGGCCCGGTCGTCGGCGTCGAGCTCGCCGGCGGCGAGCGGATCGCTACCGACGTCGTGGTGGCCAACCCCGACCTGCCGGTGGCGTACGACACCCTGCTGCCCGGACTGCGCGCACCGCGTGCGGCGCGCCGCGGGAGGTTCTCGCCGTCCGCCGTCGTCTGGCACGCCGGCGGGCGCGTCGACCTGCCGCCCGGCGTCGCCCACCACAACATCCACTTCGGCCGCGGCTGGGACGCATCGTTCCACGAGCTGATCGACGACGGCACGCGGATGTCCGACCCGTCGATGCTCGTGACGGTGCCGACGCTCGACGACGGCTCGCTCGCCCCGCCCGGCCGGCACATGGTCTACGCCCTCGAGCCGGTACCCAACCTCGACGGCCGGATCGACTGGGCGGACGAGCGCTCGGCCGTGCGCGAGCAGCTCGTCGAGCGGGTGGCCGCCGCCGGGTACGCGGTCGACGTCGAGGTCGAGGACTTCGTCGATCCGTCGGACTGGCAGCGCCGCGGCATGGCCAAGGGGCACGCCGTTCGCGCTCGCCCACCGGTTCTTCCAGAGTGGTCCGTTCCGGCCCGGCAACGTCGAGCGACGCGCTCCGGGCCTGGTGTTCGTCGGCTCCGGAACGGTGCCCGGCGTCGGCGTGCCGATGGTGCTCATCTCCGGTCGCCTGGCCGCCCAGCGCGTCGCCGAACTGCGTGGGCGGCGATGACCGCAACCGGCCACCGCCGGGTCGATGCCGTTGACCGGCCGGTGACCTTGGAGTCGTCGTATCGCCGGTGTCGTGAGCTCAACCGCCGGTACGGCACCACCTACTACTGGGCGACGTTCGCCCTGCCGCGGGTGAAGCGACACCACGTCTGGGCGCTGTACGGCTTCTGCCGCTACGCCGACGACATCGTCGACGAGCTCGGACCGGTGTCCGTCGATCAACGGGCGCGCCGGCTCCGCGCCTTCGGCGACCGCTTCTTCGCCGACGTCGCCGCCGGATCGTCCGATCACCCGGTGCTGAAGGCGGTGGTGCACACCGTCAAGGCGTTCGACATCGACGTCGAGCGCTTCCGTCGCTTCCTGCGGCTCGATGACGATGGACCTGTCGGTGGCCGACTACGCGAGCTGGGACGACCTGCTCGTCTACATGGACGGATCCGCCGCCGTGATCGGCGAGATGATGCTCCCGATCCTCGAACCGCAGGGCCCGCAGGCCTTCGCCGGCGCGCGCGATCTCGGCCTGGCGTTCCAGCTGACCAACTTCCTGCGCGACGTCGGCGAGGATCTCGACCGCGGTCGCATCTACGTGCCCCAGGCCGACCTCGAGCGCTTCGGCGCCGACCCGCACCGGCGGACCGTCGACGAGGCGTGGCGGCGGCTGATGCGCTTCGAGATCGAACGGGCCCGCGGTCTGTACGCCTCCGCCGAGCTCGGCGTCGCCGCGCTGCCGGCGGCGTCGGCGCGATGCGTCGAGGCCGCCCGTCGCCTGTACGCCGGGATCCTCGACGAGATCGAGCGGCGCGACTACGACGTCTTCGGCGGGCGGGCGCGGATCCCGACCTGGCGCAAGGCATACGTCGTCGGGCGGTCGGCGCTGGGGGCACCGTGAACGCGGCGCTCGTCGCGATCGTCGCGATCGCGCTGCCGACGGGCACGGTGCTGGTCGCCGGGCTGACGACGTTGCGGCGTGCCGCGCCGCCCGTCGACGTCCGGCGTCGACGCGACCGCGGCCACGGTGTCGGTCGTCGTTCCGGCGCGCAACGAGGCGTGCCACACTCCCCCGCCTGCTCGCCTCGCTGGGCGCCCTCGATCCGCGCCCGCTCGAGGTGATCGTGGTCGACGACTCCTCCTCCGACGACACCGCCGACGTCGCTCGTCGACACGGCGCGATCGTCGTGACCACCGAGCCTCCCGCCGGCTGGCTGGGCAAGCCGTGGGCCTGCGCGGTCGGCGCCGAGCGCGCCCGGGGCACCCACCTGCTGTTCCTCGACGCCGACACCGAGCTCGCCAGCGACGCCCTCGGGGCGCTGCTCGCTCTCGGCGGCCGAGATCTCCTCGTGTCGGTCCAGCCGCACCACCGCACCGTCCGCGCCTACGAGCAGCTCTCGGCGTTCTGCAACGTCGTGTCGATGATGGGCTGCGGAGCGTTCGCCTGGCCGCATCCGCTGGGCCCGGCCGTGGCCTTCGGACCCTGTCTGTTCACCTCGACCGCGGCCTACCGCGCCGCCGGCGGCCACGCCGCCGTGCGCGGCCAGGTGGTGGAGGACGTGGCCCTCGCCCGCAACTATGCCGCCGCCGGTCTCGCCGTGCGCGTCCTCGGCGGCGGCGAGCTGGTGCGCTTCCGCATGTACCCCGGCGGCACCCGACAGCTCGTCGAGGGCTGGAGCAAGAACCTGGCCGCGGGCGCCGGGGCGGCCTCGCGACTCGCCGTCGCCGGCGCGGTGGTGTACGTCGCCGCCGCGGCCGCGGCGTCGGTCGCGCTGGCCGTCGACGGCTGGCGCTGGCTGGCGCTCGGTGCCGGCGCACCGGTGGTACCGCTGGTCTGCTACGGAGTGATGGCCGCGCACCTGCGCTGGGTGCTCGGCCGCATCGGCACGTTCCGATGGTGGACGTCCGTGGTCTTCCCGGTGCCGCTCGTGGCGTTCCTGGCGATCTTCGCCAACTCGGTCATCGCCCTGACCGTCCGCCGGGAGGTTGCATGGCGGGGCCGCCGGATCGCCGTCGGCACCGGGAACGAGCGTCCGTGAGCCTGCCGCTGTGGCACCTGCCGGCCGGTCCGCTGCTGCTCGCCGTCGACGTCGGGGCCTGGGCGGTCGTACACAGCGTCACCGGCTACGCCGTGCACCGTCTCCCGGTGCACCGGCTCGACCACGACACGTGGCTGTTCCGCGCCCGCCGGTTCGAGCGCGACGGGCGCTTCTACCGCGACACGCTGCACATCCACCGATGGAAGGACGCACTCCCCGAGGCCGGCGCGCTGTTCCCCGGCGGGATGTCGAAGCGCCACCTGCCGCCGTCCGACCGCGGTGGCCTCGAGCGCTTCGCTGTCGAGACGCGCCGGGCCGAGCTCGGTCACTGGCTCGCCGCCGCCGGCGGCCCGTTGTTCGCGCTCTGGAACCCGGCGCCGATCGCGGCCGTGATGCTGGTCTACGGCGTGGCCGTCAACCTGCCGTTCATCGCCATCCAGCGCTACAACCGGCTGCGCGTCACCCGGGTCCGGCGCTCCAACGGGTCGCGCGGCACGTCCTCGGCGCGGACGCGCAACGACCGCGGCACGAACGGCGCGAGCATGCCGAACGGCTCACCGCCGAAGAGGTGATGGATGCGGTGTGAGTCACGCAGCCACTCCAGGTACGACCACCGCGGAACGTCGATCCCCAGTCGGCGGTGGATGACCACCTCGTGCACCGCGAGGTAGCACAGTCCGTACAACGTCGTGCCCAGGCCGATCCAGGTCAGTGGCCACAGCGTGGGGACGAGCGCGGCGGCGGCGAACGCGGCGACCCCGAGCACCGAGAAGCACAACGGGAAGAGGTCGTTGCGCTCGAAGCGACCCTCCGGCGGGCGGTGGTGGCTGCGGTGCCACACCATGCCGCGGCCGTGCATGAGCCAACGGTGCGATGCGTACGACACCGCCTCCATCGCGACGAACGAGCCGACGACGAGCAGCGCCACGATCACGGGTCGACCGCCGGCGTCGGGGCGACGCGGTCGCGCCCGGCCCGGTCCCACACGAGGATCACGAGCGTCAACAGGGCGAAGGCGTAGGCGAACTCCTCGAGCGGGATGTCCCACACCGGCCGCACGCCGCTGGTGTCGCTGGCGCGGTACACCACGATCGGTGCCGACAGCTTCGTCAGCCAGCCGTCGACCGGGATCATGAAGACGAGCGCGATGCCCATCGAGATCCAGTAGGCGACCTGGCGGAACAGCCCGGAACGGAAGACGGCCAGCTCCAGACCGACCACGGCGACGGCGGCGACCACGGCGAGGGTCGGGTAGATCGGCATGTCAACCGGTCCCGACCGGTCGGCGCAGCGTCACCCGTCCGGACAGGAGGTTGCGCACGGACTCGATGGTGAGCAGGGCACACGTCGGCACCACGAGGAAGAACACCAGCTCCTCGACCGCCATGCCGCCGGGAAGCCGGAGGCCGACGGTGTAACGGCGGTCGAACCCCCACGTCCCCGACGCCGACGCCCAGAGGTCCCAGGCGACGAAGGCCGCCATCGCCGGCGCCACCGCCACCGCCAGCCGCTTCGGACGCCGCCACACCCGGGCGTCGAAGACGAACTCGAGCGGCAGGGTCACCAGCACGCACAGCGCCATCACGATCAGGTACTGGAACCGATCCACCACCATGACCGTACCGCCGGGTTGCGCACGCTGCCCGCGGCCACGTTCCTTTCAACAGTGAAAGAAGATCGGCTCGGGCGGCGTCAGTCGTCGTCGGTGACGAGCCAGCGCGCCGACGCCGCCGGCAGGATCGACCCGTCGGATCCGGGGATGCTCGCGAGCACGGTGCGCATCGACGCCACGGCCGGCGGGAGCTCGACGTCGGAGTCGCCGAGGTTGACGGCGCACACGAAGTGCTCGCTGCGCCGGAACACCAAGCACGTGGCGGGTGCGTCGAGCCACGTCCAGCGCGCCGTCACCGAGGTCGCGGCGCTCACGACGGATGCGCAGCGCCGACCGGTACAGCGACAGTGTCGAGTCGGGATCGACCGCTTCGCGCTCGACGGTCATCGACGCCCACTCGGGTGGTTGCGGCAGCCAGCTCGCCGCGCCGGGGCCGAACCCGTAGGACGGCTCGTCGCCCGACCACGGGATCGGGACCCGACACCCGTCGCGGCGGCCGTCCTCGCCGCCGGTGCGCCAGAACGCCGGATCCTGACGGACCGCGTCGGGCAGGTCGAGCACCTCGGGCAGCCCGAGCTCCTCGCCCTGGTACACGTACGCCCCGCCGGGAAGGGCGAGCATGAGCAGCGCCGCCGCACGTGCCCGGCGCCGCCCCCGGTCGCCCCCGCCGTAACGGGTGACCGGCCGCGGCTTGTCGTGGTTCCCCAGCACCCACGTGGCCGGGGCGCCGACGGCGCCGAACGCGGCGATCGACGCGTCGATCACCGCACGCATCGCCGGCGCGTCGAACGGGGCGAGGAGGAACTCGAAGTTGAACGCCGTCTGCAGCTCGTCGGGCCGCAGGTAGCGAGCGATCCGGTCGAGCTCGTGCAGCGACACCTCACCGACGAGGATCGCGCCCGACCGGTACCCGTCGACGATCCGGCGCCACGACCGATAGACGTCGTGCACCTCCTCGCGGTCCCAGTGCGGGTGGCCGAGGCGCACGCCGTCCGGGCGGAGGTACGGACCGGTGAGGTCGGTGAACTCCGGGTCCTTGGCCAGGCCGTGGGCGACGTCGATGCGGAACCCGTCGACGCCGCGGTCGAGCCAGAAGCGCAGGATCGACTCGAACTCGGCGCGCACGTCGTCGTTGGTCCAGTTCAGGTCGGGCTGACTGGTGTCGAACAGGTGGAGGTACCACTCGCCTGGTCGACCGTCCGGCGTCGTGGTGCGTGTCCACGCCGACCCTCCGAAGACGCTGCGCCAGTTGTTCGGAGGTTCGTCGCCGGCGCGTCCCCGCCCGTCGCGAAAGACGTAGCGCCGGCGCGCCGCGCTCGCCGGCTCGGACGCCAGCGCCTCCTGGAACCACGGATGCCGGTCGGAGGTGTGGTTGGGCACCAGGTCGACGATGACCCGCACGTCGCGCCGGTGGGCGGCGGCGACGAGGTCGTCGAAGTCGGCGAGGGTGCCGAACCGGGGGTCGACGTCGCGGTAGTCGGCGACGTCGTAGCCGCCGTCCGCCTGCGGTGACGTGTAGAACGGGTTGAGCCACACCGCGTCGATGCCGAGGGTGGCGAGGTGGTCGAGGCGACTGGTCACCCCGGCGAGATCGCCCTCGCCGTCGCCGTCGGCGTCGGCGAAGCTCCGCGGGTACACCTGGTAGATGACCGCGCTGCGCCACCACTCGTCCACGGCCGCCCGACGCTAGCGGCGTCGATACGGCCGCTCGGCGGTTCAGTCCGTTGCGGTGGCGGATCCGTCGTCGGGGGCGGTCGGCTCTTCGTGCTGCAGTTCGACGTCGAGCGTGGTGGCGAGGGTCTGCTGCACCCGCTTCGAGCCGGGCGTGGTCGAGTCGCAGACGAGCCGATCGACCGGCGAACTCGACGATCATCACCCCGTTGTCGAACCAGGGCCCGTGCTCCACGTGCCACGTCAGGTCGACGTCGGCGACCTTGGCCCACCTGGCCATGCGGTGCACGAGGCCGGCCACCGACCTGCGGTTGAGCAGTCGGTTGGCCAGCTTGCCGACGCGTGGGATGTCGTTGCGGAACGGCGACATCGTGAGTTGGTGGATCTTCGTGACCGGGTGTTCGACGTTCGTCAGCTCGGCCGCGGCGGTGTAGTTGCAGTGGACGTCACCGCCCAGCAGCAGCACGGTCGCCGGCGGCGCGGCCGCGTGCACCACATCGGTGAGCAGCTCGACGGTCTCGTCGCAAGGACTCCCGGAACGCGGCCCAGTGCTCGAGGTCGAGCACCTGGCGGATGCGTTCGCCGAGCCACTTGCCGGGTCGTCCCCAGGCGCCTTCGGAGACGGCCTCGTCCCATCCCTCGAGGTGGTGGAGGCCGGGCAGCATCAGCCAGGGCAGCGTCGAGGCGAGGACGAGGTGGTCGAACGGGTGGTCGACGTCGATGACGTGCTCGCGCACCCAGGCCCACTCGGGGGCGTCGACCATCCTGCGGTCGTCGGGATCGAGCTGCCGCGACCCTCGGCTGTCGATGGCGACGAGGCGCACCCCGCGGCCGGCCCCGCCGAGGTCCCGGTAGTAGCTCCAGCGCATCGATGTCGCATCGACGTCGGCGCGCCACGCCACGTCGTCGAGGAAGCGGGTCCGCTCGTCGTCATCGGTGATGCCCAACACCCCGGCGTACACCTCGTCGGCGTCGAGTTGGGCGGGGCTGAGGTTGCCGAGGTGCTGGTACACCCAGTAGGAGGCGTAGCCCCCGACAACCCGATCGTGCCACCACGGCTGCGCGGTCACCATGCGGCGCCACGACAGCGACGTGTTCCAGTCGTCGCGCAGGTCGTGATCGTCGAGCAGCATGCCGGTCGGGACGGTCGACAGCAGCCAACGAACGGCGGGCGGTGCCCAGGCCTCGTGGTAGAGCCAGGTGTACTCCTCGAAGTTCTGGATCTCGTCGACGATGTCCGAATCGCGATCGGGGTGGGCCTCGCGCAGTCGGGCCACGATGTCGTCGGAGGGCTCGTCGGCGTACACCTGGTCGCCGATCATCAGCAGCTCGTCGGGCCACGACGAGTGCGGCGTCGCGGCCATCCGGGTGGCCAAGCGCGACCGAGCGCGTCGGCACCGATGGTGGCGAAGTGCTCGTCGTCGAGCGGATCCGATCGTCGACAACTGCCGAAGGCGAGGCGGAACGGAGCATCGGGATCGATGGCGCGGATGACGCTGGGCGGGAACTCCGAATCCTCCAGCGGCCACACCTCGTGATCGTTCAGCGCGACCCGGTACTCGCTCGCCGTGCACGGGGCCAGGTGGTCGATGCGCACGAGCGCGTAGTGGTGGTCGTGCACGCTCCACGTGTCGGCGCGGAACGTGTCGTCGCCGACGACGACCGACACCGAGCAGGCCCGGTCGGTCTCGACCCAGATCGTGGCGCAGGTCTCGTCGGCGTAGCGCAGCAGCGGACCCACGAGCAGGGTCGCTTCGTTGGCCTGTCTCGACGTCCGCCGGCGATGACATCGGCGACGACCGTAGTCACGGTCGGCGCAGCGCGGTGCGCTCGCGCGGCCGGCCAGGATCACTTCGCCGGCGTCGGCACCGAGGCCGGCGACCTGCTCGACCGTCTCGACGGGGGCGCCGAAGTGCAGCCAACGGCCGCCGAACATGATCGAACAGATCGCGAACCACGACCATCCGATGAGCAGTCCGCCGAGCACGTCGGTGAACCAGTGCACGCCGAGGAGCACCCGTGTCGCGCCGACCGCGACTGCGATCCCCGCCGCGGCCGCCCGCGAGCACGGCCTTGGTCGCGTCGGACCGGTTGCGGCCCAGCAGCAGCGCGAACGCGGCGTAGGTGGCGGCGGCGGCCGTGGCGTGGCCCGACGGGAACGACGAGCCGGCGAAGCCGGTGAGCTGGTCGATGGCCGGTCGAGCGCGATCGACGAGCCACTTCACGAGGTTGGCGACGGCGAACTGACCGGCCACGACCGTCGCCAGGAAGGCGAACGACGGACCGCGACCGTGACCGTCGAGACTCGACGGCGGCGACGATGAGGGCGGCCATGATGATTCCGAGCGTGCCGCCGAGCAGGCTGACCGTGCGGAGGAACGACGTCGACGCGTCGGTCGCGTGGACGGCTCCGAACTGGGCGAGCGCGAAGGTCGAGGCGGGCGAACCCGCTGGTGGTACGGATCATCAACAACAGGATCCCGACCCCGACCGCGGCGACGACCAGCACGAGAGCGACGCCGATCAGCGCCACGCCGGCGGTTCCCTGCGGGGTCGGGTCGGCGCGCAGGAGGCGAGCCAGCCGCGGGTGGGCGGCCAGTCGGCGACCGAGGCGGACGAGCGGAACTGGGGGGAGCCGACGCGGGGCCATCGCCACGCGGCCAGCGCTACGATCGCGCCGACGGCGAGGCCGGCACCGAGCACGGTGGTGATGATCAGCGTGGTCGTGGTTCCTTGTTGCGGCCGGCGTGCGGCGGGTCGGGTGTGGTCTACCCCGAATGCCGCTCGCCGAAACCCGCGGACCACGCCGCCCCCTGCCCCGTGTTTGGTGGCCGCCACGTTCGGGGAAATCATCGCCCGAAGGAGGGCGCGTCGCATGTCGAGTCACATATCGGTACCGAATCCGACCGGGCGTCTCGTCGCCGAGCACCCGGGGATCGTCAAGCTCGGTCGGGCCGGCTGGGCGGCCAAGGGCGTCGTGTACACCATCGCCGGCGTCTTGGCCGCGACGGTGGTGTTCGCGGCGCTCGGCTGGTCGTCCACGGCCGATCAAGAGGCCAGCCCGAACGGCGCGATCAAGACGATCGCCGGCTCGCCCGGCGGGGCCCTGCTGTTGTGGCTGCTGGCGCTCTCGATGCTGCTGTACGCCGCCTGGCGGCTGACGACGGCGCTGCTGCCGGGCGGACACGACGCCGAGGCGTTGGTGAAACGGATCGGCTACGTCGTCAGCGCCGTCATCTACACGACCTTCGCCTTCACGGCGCTGGCGCTGGCCAGGTCCGATGACGCCAGTTCGGCAGCAGGCGGCCAACGGGAACGCCAAGGTGACCAACCTGACGGCGCGCATCATGGGCAACGACGTCGGGCGCTGGCTCATCGGTCTCGTCGGTCTGATCGTGATCGCCGCCGGGATCTACCGCTTCGTCAAGGGCGTCACGCAGGACGTCGAGGACGAGCTCGATCTGTCCGGGATGTCCCGGGAGCGGATCGTGTGGACGCGGCGGCTCGGCGCCGTCGGCGAGATCGGCCGCGGGATCGCGTTCGCGGTGATCGGCTTCTTCCTGGTGCGCGCCGCCGTCGCAGTTCGATCCGAAGGAAGCGACCGGTCTCGACGGCGCGTTGCGTCGCCTGGCCGAGCAGACGTGGGGCGTGCTCGTGGTCGCGGTGATCGCACTCGGCTTCATCGCCTACGGCGTGTTCTGCCTGGCCACGTTCACCCGTCGACGGTTGCAGGCACCCTCGTGAGCGCCGTGATCGCCGAGGGGCCGGTCAGTCGCTCGCTCGAACGTCGCTTCGCGTCGGCACCACGGATCGTCCCGCTGGTCACGATCGTCCTCGTCGGCTACGTCGGGATGGTCGCCGTGCTGATCGGCGTCGGCGAGCTCATCGTGCACGCCGGTGCTCTGGGCGGCCTGCGTCAGTGGGACGACGACGTCACGAGCTGGATGGCCGACCATCGCACGGCGTTCCTCGACGGCCTCACCGGGTTCCTGACCCGCCTCGCCGACACGATGGGGGTCGTGCTGATCGCCCTCGTGGTCGAGATCGTGCTCGTCGTGCAGCGGCGATGGTGGGCGTTGCTGATCGTCCCGATCGGACTCGGGCTCGAGCTGCTCACGTTCCTCACCGTCAACAGCATCGTCGGTCGACCCCGTCCGGACGTGCCGAAGCTCGGTTCGGAGCCGAGCACGTCGAGCTTCCCGTCCGGGCACATCGCCGCGACGGTCGTGCTCTGGGGCGCGATCGCGCTGCTGTTCTGCTCCGCGTCGACGTACCGCTGGGTCCGAGCGACGGCCTACACGATCGTGGTCGTGCTGGCGTGCGCCGTCGGCACGGCGCGCGTGTACCGCGGCATGCACCATCCCAGCGACGTCTTCTTCGGAGGCCTGATGGGCGTCGGTGCGCTCGCCATCGCCGTCCTGGCGGTGCGGGTGGCGAGCGACGACGAGCGTTCACGCCGCGACGATGCCGACGACGACCATGCGATCGAGCACCCCGACCAACTGCCGGCGGTGTCGGCATGACGACCGTGGCGGTGATCGCCCACACCCGCAAGCAGCTCGGCGGAGGCTTGACCGAGCTGCGCGAGGTCCTCGCGCGCCCACGGCATCGACGAACCCCTGTGGTACGAGGTGTTGAAGAGCAAGCAGGCGCCGAAACAGGCCCGCGCCGCCCTCGAGGCGGGCGCCGACCTCGTGTTCGTGTGGGGCGGCGACGGGATGGTGCAGCGCTGCGCCGACGTGCTGGCCGGCACCGGCGCCACGATGGCGGTCGTCCCCGCCGGCACGGCGAACCTCCTCGCCACCAACCTGTCGATCCCCAAGGACGTCGAGGGCGCCGTCCGCGTCGGCCTGAGCGGGCACCACCGCGACCTCGACGTGGGGCGGATCAACGGCGAGCGGTTCCTCGTGATGGCCGGTGTCGGGTTCGACGCGTTGATGATCCGCGACGCCGACCGCGCCCTCAAGGATCGCGTCGGGCGGGCGGCCTACGTCTGGACCGGCGCCCGACACCTCCGCGAGAAGCCGGTCGACACCCGCATCGTCGTCGACGGCACGACGTGGTTCCACGGCGACGCGACGTGCGTGTTGGTCGCCAACGTCGGCACCATCGTCGGCGGCATCACCGCCTTCGAGGCGGCCCGACCCGACGATGGCCGTCTCGAGGTCGGCGTCGTCTGCGCCAGCGGGGTGGTGCAGTGGTCGCGGGTGATGGCCCGGATCATCGCCGGACGACCCGACAAGTCCCCGCTCGTCGAGATGACCTCGGGCACGAAGATCGACGTGCAGCTCGACCAGAAACGACCGTACGAGCTCGACGGCGGCGCCCGACCCGTCGACCCGCCGGCTCAAGATCCGGGTCGAGCACGCCGCCCTCCCCGTGTGCACGCCACCCGACCACGACCATGACGGGAACTGACCCGGCGACCCCATCGCTCCCCGATGCTGCGGCAGCGCCGGGCACCCATCGAGTGCCGCAGATCGAACACGTCGTCGTCGTCATGATGGAGAACCACTCCTACGACAACTACTTCGGTGCCCTCGGCGACCACGGCGACGGACTGCCGGCCGACGCCCACAACGTGGCGCCCGACGGTCGGTGCGTGCGCAGTCACCGCCTGCGAGTCGACCAGCCAGGCCCGCGAGATCGCCTGCCAGAGCTGGACCGTCGACACACGATCAGTGGGCCGACGGCACCAACGCCGGGTTCGTGCGCAGCGCCCAACGCGTCGCGGCCGTGCTCGACGACGACGCGGTCACCGCCCGCACCGACGACGTCATGGGGTACTGGGACGCCGAGCAGCTCCCCTTCTACGCGTCGCTCGCCCGCACCTTCCCGCTCGCCGACCGCTGGTTCGGATCGTGCCTCGGCCCCACCTTCCCGAACCGCCGGTTCCTGGTCGCCGGGACGGCCCACGGTCTGGCCACCGACGAACCGGCGAAGTGCTTCGACCGCCCGACCAACGGAACGATCTTCGACCTGCTGACCCGCCATGGGATCGACTGGGCGAACTATCACAGCACCTCGCCGGCACGCCTCGTCGCCTCCCGCCTCCTCGGCCGCGGCGGGCGTCAGGTCATCGCCAAGCTCGCCCCGACCGCCCGCCGACGCCCCGGCGCGGTGCTCCACGAGCTGGTGTCCAAGCTGCAGTTCACGGCCGACGTCTTCGCCATCAGCGCGCTGGAGCACGTCCGCCACGTGCACGGCATGAAGCGGTTCTTCCGCGACGCGGCGACCGGCCGGCTGCCCGCCTTCAGCATCGTCGACCCCAGCTTCGTCGACTTCTCGGAAGAACCGCCCCAGGACATCCTCCTCGGCGAGCGGTTCGCCGCGACGGTGATCGACGCCGTGATGCGCGGCCCGGACTGGCCGACGACGCTGCTGGTGTGGTGCTACGACGAGCACGGTGGGTACTACGACCACGTTCCGCCGCCTCCGGCGATCGAACCCGACGACGTGCGCCCCCGCACCGACGATCCCGACGCCCGCTACGACCGCTATGGCTTCCGAGTGCCGGCCGTCATCGTCTCGCCCTATGCCCGCCCCGGCGCCGTCCTGCACGAGGTGTTCGACCACACCAGCATCCTGCGACTGCTCGAGGACGTCTGGAACCTTCCGTCATTGACGCGGCGCGACGCCGCCGCCACGAGCCCGATCGGCGCGCTCGATCTGGACTCGCCGCCGGCGTTCCTCCACCCGCCACTGCTGAGTCCGCCGGCGCTGGGCTTGGCGCCGCCGCCGTACCGGTTCGCCGAGCTGCCACGACGCTGAGCCGGGGATTCGAGAAGCGTTACTCGGCCAGTGCCGCGGACGGGACGAGCGACTCGCCGACCATCTGATAGGACACGAGATCGTGGGCTCCTGGCGGTCTAGTGCTCCATCAGAGCGTCGGTCGCGTCAGCACCATCAACCGTCCTCAACTTGCTGACGCCTGCGACCAGATCGAGTTGGACAGATCCTCGATCAGCCAGGTCCCGTCAGCCAGCCCGATCGACAGGCAGCCGTCGTCGTTCGGGCCCTGCAGCTCGAGCGACACGAAATCGTCGTCGGGATCTTCGTCGTCGCACGAAGCGGACGACGTCGAGGCATCACCGACGATGCCGATGCTCGCCCAGCCCGCGCCCTGACCGGCGATCTGGGCCGACAGGTCCGCCGCACAGTTCCGGATGCCGCCGCTGAAGTTCCCGATGTCGTCCGGGTTCAACAGCGAGCAGGCACCGGCGCCGTCCCCGCGTGCGAGTGCGGACAGGAACGCGCTGGCGACCACCGTCGGCTCCGATCCCGCCGGCACGATCGACGGTGGCAGCGTCGCCGCGCTCACGGTGCCGGGTGCGACCGGGCCGAAGGTGTCCAGCACCATGTCGATCCCCGGCTCGTCGGCGGGTGTTGCAGTGCGCGCCTGCAGCCGGTACGTGACGGACTGATCCGGCGGGCTGGCGACGACGAGGAGGTACACGCCCTGGCGCTGCGGGCCGCACTCCGTACCGAGCCAGGCCAACCCGCTCACGGCGCCGTCGTCGTACGGCTGCACGCCCGTGTTCTGGCAGACGCCCTCGCGCTCGTACTGGTCGATCAGCGCTTGCGGATCCGGCTCGTAGGCCTGGGCGATCAGGTTGATTCCGACGCCATCGACCGTGTCGCTCCCGAAGGCGGCGAGATCGGGGGAGGCGGCGATGCGTTGCGCACCGCTGTCGATGTCGAGCTCGTGGGTCTCGACCATGGTCCACGACTCGGGCACCACGACGGTGAGTGTGCCCGTGTCGTCGTAGAGGCGAACGAAGCCAGGCGGTGGCGCGACGGCGACGGTCGTCGGCGCGTCGGGTTTCGCCGGTGCGACGGTCGGGGCGAGCACGACCGTCGTCGATGCGGCTGGCGCGCGCTCGTAGCCCTGCGCGTGCGATGGGGCGGCGATCCAGGCCCAAGAGGCGGCCACGGCCACGACGGCCGCCGCGGTACCCACGACGGGGTGTCGCGTCGGCCTGGTTGTCACGGATGGGCGCATTGACGCTCCTGTCGGTGGCGCTCGTGGCCGCTCATGATCGCACGCGATCATCCCTGCTCGTGACGATGTGGCGTCCGCCGCCGTTCACGCCGTCCGCTCGGCCGGGGCCGAGACGTGGTCGCCGCGCTTGGGGAACCCGCCGTCGGCGCAAGGGCAGCACCAGCATCGCCTAACCTCGAACAGCCGACGAGCCGGGGGGGCCATGGACTTCGTGTTGGCGTGCGTCATGTTCGGGGTGTTCGCGCTTGGCTTCGTCCTGGCCTTCCAGGGCATCGTGGGCCACGAGTTGAACTTCACGCCGCCGTGGTGGTTCAAGCCGGACCCCGACCATCCCGGCATGGAGCACCCACCGGAACGACACCGACTCCGACTGGTTCTCATCGGCCTCGGCCTGATGGTCGCCGCCGTCGTGTTCGGGATGATCGTCTTCTAGCGGCGACTCTGGACCCTGTAGAACCGGGCGACTCTGCGGTGTAGCAACGGTGTACGTCAGCGAATACGGGCATCGTCCCTGGTAGTGCCCCCGGCACGATTCGAACGTGCGACCATCGGATTAGAAGTCCGGTGCTCTATCCAGCTGAGCTACGGGGGCGCACGGCGATCCTACGGCGTACCCGTCGACCGACCCGGGCCCGCGCCCATCAGCGAACCGATGGGCACCAGCAGGTCCGTACGGTCCAGCTGGCGCCCTCCGGTTGTGCAGGGAGCGAGGCGGTCGGTCAGGGCAGGAGGGTGCGGCGCAGGAGGTCGAGGGCGTTGATCACCGACATCTCGCGGATCTGCTGGCGGTCGCCGTCGCCGAGGCGCAGCGTCGTCGCCCGGCGGATGTCCGGGCCGGTGACGGCGAGGCACACCGTGCCGACCGGTTGGTCCTCCTGGGTGCGCGGACCGGCGACGCCGGTGAGCGCCACGCCCACGTCGGCGTCGAGCACCCGCCGGGCGCCGTCGGCCATCGCCAACGCCGCCGCCTCACTGATCACCGGACCGTCCGGCACGCCCAGCAGGTCGAACTTGACCTCGCTGGCGTAGGACACCACGGCGCCGCGCAGCACGTCGCTCGCACCGGAGATGCCGGCCAGGCGGGCGGAGGTCAGCCCCGCGGTCAGCGACTCGGCGAGGCCCAGCGACCACCCGCGCTCGCGCAGCAGGTCGAGCACCACCGACTCCATCGAGTCGTCGTCGCTCCCGAACACGACGATGCCGAGGCGCTCGCGGATCTCCGCCTCCCACGGCGCGATCGCCGCCTCGGCCGCGGCGGCGTCGGGCCGACGGCTCGTCAGGCGGATCTCGAGACCGTTCCACCCGCGGGCCAGGAAGGCGAGCGTCGGGTCGCCGGCGACGTCGAGGCGCTCGATCACGTCGTCGAGGCGAGCGTTGAGGCCGCTCTCCGACTCCCCCCACACCTTGAGCACCCGCGAGCGGATCACCTCGTGCTCGCCGGCGCGGGCGAGCAACTCGGGGAGCACGGCCCGGGTGACCATCTCGCGCATCTCCATCGGCACCCCGGGAACGGCGAAGATCACCTTCGCCGTGCCGTCGACCGTGACCGGGCAGATCAACCCCGGCGCGGTCCCCCGCCGTTGCGGGATGACCGTGGCCCCCACCGGCACCATCGCCTGGCGCAGGTTGTTCTCGCTCATCGCCCGACCCCGTGCGGCGAACAGCTCGGCGATCACGTCGGCGACCGACTCGTCGAGCACGAGGGCCACCCCGCCCATCACCGCGGCGATCGCCTCGCGCGTCAGGTCGTCGTGGGTCGGGCCGAGCCCGCCGCACACGATCACGGCGTCGGCCTCGGCGAGGCGCTGGCGCACCACACCCTCGATGCGCGCGACGTTGTCGCCCACCTTCACGTGGACGTTGGTGGCGATCCCGATCGCAGCCAGCTGCTCGCCGATCCAGGCCGAGTTGCTGTCGACGATCTGGCCGAGCAGCAGCTCGGTGCCGACGGCGACCAGATCACACCGCATGCGCGCCCTCGGGCTCGGCGGTGCGCGCCCGGGCGAAGTACTGCCAGCCGCTCACGACGGCGAGCACGACGGCCGCCCACAGGAAGCCGTTCCACAGCCACGTGGCGTCGAGGGCGGTGAGCGGCATCAGGGCGAAGCCGACCGCCAGCTGCTGGCACAGCGTCTTGTACTTCGCCATGCGGCTCGCCGGCATCGACACCCCCTTGGCTCCGGCGACGCTGCGGTAGACGCTGATGATCAGCTCCCGGGCGGCGATGATCACGACCGGCACCACCCAGAACACGCCGTTGCCGACGAGCGTGAACATCGCTCCGAGCACGAGCACCTTGTCGGCGAGCGGATCGAGGAAGGCGCCCGACCGCGTGGCGCCGTGCCGACGGGCGATGTAGCCGTCGATGCCGTCGCTGGCGCACAGCACGAACCACAACGCGAACGAGATCCACGAACCGCCGTGGCCGTCGGGGATCACCCAGAACATCAGCGGCGACAGCAGCAGGCGGGCAACGGTCACGGCGTTGGCCCACGTGGCCACCGCGCCGGGTTCGACGGGCATCAGGCGTCGTCCAGGCCCGCCACCACCGGGTCCGCTCCGGCGGCAACCAGGTCGCACCCCACGGCGTCGACCACCTCGACGGACGCCATCGTCCCGGGGGTGATCGTCGCGTCGATGAACACGACGCCGTCGATCTCCGGTGCCTCGCGGTGCGAGCGGCCCACGCCGGGACGGTCGACGAGCACGTCCACCGTCGTGCCGATCAGCGCGTCCCGCCGCGACGCGGTGATCGCGTCCTGCAGCTCGGTCAACTCCGAGAGCCGCTCGGCCATCAGCGCATCGGGCACGACCCCGTCGAGCCCGACGGCGTAGGTGCCGTCCTCCCGGCTGTAGGCGAAGAACCCGCACCAGTCGAGCTGGGCCGCCTCGACGAAGGCGAGCAACTCGTCGTGGTCGGCCTCGGTCTCGCCCGGGTAGCCGACGATGAAGTTGCTGCGGAACGCGGCGTCCGGCTCGCGTGCACGGATGTCGTCGATGCGGCGCAGGAAGCGGGCACCGTCGCCCCAGCGACGCATGCGCCGCAGCAGCGGCTTGCTGACGTGCTGCAGCGACAGGTCGAAGTAGGGCACGCCCGAGTCGCAGATCGCGTCGATGAGGCCGTCGCTGAGATCGCTCGGATAGAGGTACAGCAGGCGGACGCGCCGGACGCGTTCGGCCACGGCCCGCACGAGCGGCACGATGGAACCGGCGCCGAGCTCGCCCGGGCGATCCTTGCCGTACGACGCCAGGTCCTGGGCGACGAGCACGACCTCGGCCACGCCGAGCTGGTCGACCTCGTCGAGGATCGACGCCACGTCACGGCTGCGCTGCTTGCCGCGGAACGAGGGGATGGCGCAGAACCCGCACGTACGGTCGCAGCCCTCGGCGATCTTGACGTAGGCCCACGGGACGGTCGAGCGCGGCCGCGGCAGGTTGAGCAGGTCGAGCGCCGGCAACGGCGCCGAGCTCACCGGGATCAGGGTGCGCGTCGACGGCGGTGCCGCCGTCGCCGGCTCGACGAGGCGGACCCCGAAGCCGGCGACGCGATCGACCTCCGGCAACGCCGCCGCCAGCTCGTCGCCGTAGCGCTCGGCCATGCAGCCCGTCACCACCAGGCGCGACCCGGTCTGGCGCACCTCGTCGAGGGCGAGCACCGTGTCGATCGACTCGCGCCGGGCGGCGTCGATGAACGCGCACGTGTTGACCACCACCAGGTCGGCGGCGGCCGGGTCGTCGGTCGCGGCCATCCCGTCGGCGAGCAGCGTGCCGACGAGCTTGTCCGAGTCGACCTGGTTCTTCGGGCACCCCAGGGTCTCGACGTAGAAGCGTTGCGGCACCGGGACCACGCTACTGACGGTCCGCGACCGTCCAGCGTTACTGGTGGGCCAGCCGCAGCCCCGGCCGGGGCCAGTCGAGCGTGACGACCCGACCGGTGCCCGAGAGCGTCACGTACGCCGTGCGCAGCTCCGGGCCGCCGAAGCACAGGTTCGTGGTGATCGGGTCGCCGGTGCTGATCACCTCGACCGACTGGCCGTCCGGGGACACGCACGTGAGCCCGCCCTGGAGCAGCGTTCCGACGCACACCCAGCCCTCGCCGTCGACGGCGAGCGAGTCGAGGTACTGCAGGCCCGGGAGCGAGTACAGCAGCGTCGACGCGTCGAACAGACTGGCGTCGGCGAGCACGCCGGGCTCGACGACACGCCGTCGGAAGATTCGTCCGGTGAACGTCTCGGCGTAGTACAGGGTCTCGCCGTCGGGGCTGAGGCCGATGCCGTTCGGCGACGCGGCGGGAAAGGCCACCTCGTGGATGTCCGAACCGTCGCAGCGGGCGTAGTAGATCGAGCTGAGGTCGCTGGTGCGAGCGTGGCCGTCGACGATGCCGTGGTCGGTGAAGTAGAAGCCGCCGTGGGCGTCGAGCACGAGGTCGTTCGGCGCCCGCAGCGGCCGACCGGCGCAGTTGGTGTAGAGGTCGTGCACCGACCCGTCGGCGTCGAGGCGCTGGATCAGCCCACCGTGGTAGCGCTCCTGGTCGAACGGCCCCGGGACGATGACGCCGCCGACGTCGACCGGCGTGAAGGCGCGGCCGTTGTTGCACAGGATCAGGCAGCCGTCCGGCCCGGCGGCCAGGCCGTTGGGCCCGCCGGCCACCTCGGCGAGCATCGACACCTCGCCGTCGGCGGCGATGCGGGTCACCCGCTCGCCGAACATCTCCGCCACGATCAGCGAGCCGTCGTCACGGGCGACCGGCGCCTCCGGGAAGCTCAGTCCCGACGCCAGCTCGGTGATCGTGTGCTCCAGCATCCCGCCGATCATGCCAGGCCGACCGGACCGCTTCGGGGACTACGCCAGCCCGGATCGCTCCGGCAGCGCCTCGAACTCCTCGACCGTCATCAGCACGGCGCGGGCCTTCGAGCCCTCGCTCGGACCGACCACGCCCTGCTGCTCGAGCAGGTCCATGATCCGCCCGGCGCGGGCGAAGCCGACCTTGAGCTTGCGCTGGAGCATCGACGTCGACCCCAGCTGGCTGCGCACCACCAGCTCCATCGCCTGGCGCATCATCGCGTCGTCATCGTCGTCGCCCGCCGACAGCGAGTTGGCCGAGGAGGTGACCATGTCGACGGCGCCGACGTCCGAGCCGCCCTCGACCCCCGACACGTACGTGACCTCCGGCGCCTGGGCCCGCCAGAACTCGGCCACGGCGCGGATCTCCTCCTCGCTCACGAACGAGCCCTGCACGCGGTGGGGCACCGAGGAGTTCCCGGGCAGCAGGAGCATGTCGCCCTTGCCGACGAGCCGCTCGGCGCCGGGCTGGTCGAGGATGACCCGCGAGTCGGTGAGGCTCGACACCGCGAAGGCGATGCGCGCCGGGATGTTCGCCTTGATCACGCCGGTGATCACGTTGACGCTCGGTCGCTGGGTGGCGACGATCAGGTGGATGCCGACGGCCCGGGCCTTCTGGGCGATGCGGGTGATCGAGTCCTCGACGTCGCGTGCCGCCACCATCATCAGGTCGTTGAGCTCGTCGACGACGACGACGATGTAGGGCAGCCGCTCCGGATCGTTGACGATCGCGCCCGACGGGAGCATCTCGGCGGTGAGCTGACCGCGATCGAACGCGGCGTTGTAGCCGCCGATGTCGCGGAAGCCCTCCTTGGAGAGCAGGTCGTAGCGCCGCTCCATCTCCTTCACCGCCCAGCCCAGCGCGTTGGCCGCCTTCTTCGGGTTGGTGACGGGCTGGGTGAGCAGGTGCGGCAGGCGGTTGTACTGGCCCATCTCGACCTGCTTGGGGTCGACGAGGATCAGGCGAACCTGGTCGGGCGTCGTGCGCATCAGCAGCGACGTGAGGATGCAGTTGATGCCGCTCGACTTGCCGGCGCCGGTGGCGCCGGCGATCAGCAGGTGCGGCGTGGTGGCGAGGTCGAGGAACACCGACTTGCCGGCGATGTCCTTGCCGATCGCGACCTCCAGCGGGCCGGTGAGCTCGCTCGCCTCGGGCGACACCATCAGGTCGCCGAGGGCGACGAGCTGACGGATGTGGTTGGGGACCTCGACGCCGATCGCCGAGCGACCCGGGATCGGAGCGAGGATGCGCACGTCGACCGCGGCCATGGCGTAGGCGATGTCCTTCTGCAGCGACGTCACCCGGGCGACCTTCACCCCCGGACCGAGCTCGAGCTCGAAGCGCGTGACGGTGGGACCGATCGTCATCCCGACGAGCGTCGTGTCGACGCCGTGCTGCTGCAGCGACTCCTGCAGGACGCGGCCGCGCGCCTCGACCTCGGCGCGGTTGATCGACTGGGCGTCGGCGCGGTGCAGCAGCGTCACGGGGGGCAGCGTCCACGAGCTCGTCGCCGGACCGTCGTCGTCGGACGCCGTCGCCGTCGGGGCGGCAGCGGCCGTCGACGCAGCAGCCGGCGCCGGCGGCTCGGTCGAGCGTTCGGCGACGACGGTGGGGTCGTCGTCGAAGTCGTTCCCGGCGTCGTACGGACCGGCCGGACCGAGGGCGAGTGGTGTCGCCGCCGCGCCGGCGCCGGCGGCGCTGGCGACCGCGGCATCATCGTCGGGCTCGTCGTCGCTGCGCAGCGACGAGATCTCCTTGAGCGCACGCTGGGCGGCCCGCCCGATCGGCACGGCGACGAACGACACGCCCCGCCCGGTGCCCGAGGCCATCGTGCGCAGCGACGCCTGGGTGATCAGCATCACCCCGACGAGCAGCGCCCCGAGCAGGAGCACCACGGAGCCGACGTCGGCGAGCAAGGTCCGCAGCGGTTCGCCGACCATCCAGCCGACCACCCCGCCGGCGTCGCTCACCCCGTCGACGGAGAAGCCCTCCGGCCCCTTGGCGATGTGCAGGAGACCGAGGCCGGCGAGACCGACGAACGTCCAGCCGAACACCAGCCGCCACGGGCTCGACGAGCGGCCGTCGCGGATCAGCACGATGCCGAGCACGACGAGCAGCGGCGGCACGAGGTAGCGCCCGAGCCCGGCGAGGAAGGCGACCACCCACTCGATGGCGCTGCTCAGTGGGCCGGCCACGTTGCCGTACACCCCGAGCGCCATGATGACGGCGATGACGATGAGCACGAGGCCCCAGAAGTCGTGCTCCTTGCCGGCGAACGCCCGTTTCAGCTCGCCGGTGGCCTGCTCGCGACGGGTCGACTTGGTGCCCGGGGCGTTCGGGTCCTCGCTGTAGCGCGCCCGTGTGACGTTGCGGGCACCCGCCGCTCCGGCGCCCTTCGGGGTGCCCGAGCGGGCGGCCGGGGCCTTGCCGCCCGCCGGTGGCAGCGCCTGCTGGTCCCGCTTGCGGGACGGACCCCAAGTAGCCATGTCTGCTCAACCGTACCCGGATCGGGCGGGCGGCAGTCGGACCGCCGCCGCCCCGGCGCAGGGCGGCAAGCGCTGCCAGCACGGTTGCATGCGATGTCAAGCAGTTGTCGCCGGCGTGCTCGGCAGCGGGACGTCGGCGGCGAGGACGCGCCCCTGGCCGTCGACCTGCACCGAGATCTCGCCGCCGCGGTCGGAGACCACCACCACGGCGAACTGCACGCCACTGTCGGCCGAACCGACGATCGAGAAGCTGTCGATCGTCGAGCCGGCGAGGTCGCCGGCGACGTCGTCGAGCACTCGGTCGGCGTCGAACGTCAGCGCTTCGGCCGCCGTGAAGGTCTGTCCCTGGGCCGGCTGCGCCGCACCGTTCGACGCCACCTCGTCGCCGACGTACAGGTACGGCGTCGCCGTCGTCGCCGGCCTCGTCGCCGGCCGCGGTTCCGGCCACCCACAGCGTGACGCCGAGGGCGGTGGCGTCGAGCTCGAAGTAGTGCTGGGGGCCGCCGAGCTCCGCCTCGAGGGCGGCCACCGCGGGTTCGATGTCCTCCACCGCGGGCAGGGCGGGATCGCCGTCGTCGTCGTCGCCACACGCGGCGAGCGCGGTGGCACCGAGCAGCGCGGCGGCGAGAACGGTGAACACGACCCGGGCGCGCCCGGGGGTCACGCTTCCATCACGACGGGCACGATCATCGGCCGCCGCCGCGTGCGCTCGCTCACGAAGCGCCCGGCGCTGCGCCGCACGTCACGCTCGAGCGCCTCGACGTCGCGCACCCCGTTGGCGAGCGACGCCTCGATCGTGGCGGCGATCGTGTCGCACGCCTCGTCGAGCAGCGCCTCGGCCTCGGGCGCGTAGACCCAGCCACGCGTGATGATCTCGGGGCCGGTGAGCACCTTGCCCGTCACGACGTCGACGGTGACGACCACCACCACCACGCCCTCGGAGGCGAGGATCTTGCGGTCGCGGAGCACGCCCATGCCGACGTCGCCGACGATGCCGTCGACGTAGAGGTATCCCGCCGGCACCCGGCCGGCCACTTCGACGCCGGCGCGGTCGATGCGCAGGACGTCGCCGTCGGAGCACACCAGCACCCGGTCGCGAGGAACCCCCATCGTGACCCCGAGCTCGGCGTTGGCGACCAGGTGGCGGTACTCGCCGTGCACGGGCACGAACCAGTCGGGCTGGGCGATCGACAGGTAGGTCTTGATGTCGTCGGCCTGGGCGTGGCCGGTGGCGTGCACGTCGCGGACGCCCGAGTGCACGACCTGGGCGCCGGCGCGGAGCAGGCCGTCGAGCACGCGGTTGACGTTCGACTCGTTGCCGGGGATGGCGTGCGACGACAGGATCACCGTGTCGTGGTCGGACAGCTTGACGAACTTGTTCTCGCCGCGTGCCAGCAGCGCCAACGCCGACATCGGCTCGCCCTGCGAGCCGGTGGAGATCACGCAGACCTCGCCCGGCGCAAGGCGGTCGATGTCCTCGATGTCGACGAGCTTCGACGCCGGGATGTGGATGATGCCGAGGTCGATGCCGAGCTGCACGTTCTTGCGGATGCTCATGCCGAGCGTGGCCACGACGCGTCCGCTCTCGATCGCCGCGTCGGCGATCTGCTGGATGCGGTGGAGGTGGCTGGCGAAGCTCGCCGTGATGACCCGCCGGCCCTTGCACTCGGCGAAGATCGAGCGCAGCACCGAGCCGACGTTGGTCTCGCTCGGCGCGTGGCCGGCCGACTCGGCGTTGGTGGAGTCGCACAGCAGCACGCGCACCCCCTCCCGCTTGGCGATCTCGCCGATGCGGGCGAGATCGGTGCGCCGGCCGTCGACCGGGGTGAGGTCGAGCTTGAAGTCGCCGGTGTGGAGGATGACGCCCTGGCCGGTGTGCACGGCCACGGCGTGGGCGTGGGGCACGCTGTGGGTGACCGGGATGAACTCGATGTCGAACGGTCCGATGGTGACGCGCTCACCGTCGAGCACGGGGCGCAGCTCGGTGCGCCCGAGCAGGCCGGCCTCCTCGATGCGGTTGCGGGCCAGCCCGAGCGTCAGCGCCGAGCCGTAGATCGGCACGGAGATCTCGCGCAGCAGGTACTGCAGCGCCCCGACGTGGTCCTCGTGGCCGTGCGTGGCGACGACGGCGACGATCCGCGAAGCGTTCTCGCGCAGGTACGTGAAGTCGGGCAGCACGAGGTCGATGCCGTGCATGTCCGGGTCGGGGAACATCAGCCCGCAGTCGATGAGCAGGATGCTGCGGTCGGCGCCGTCGCCGGACGGCCCTCCGCCGAGCTCGATCGCCATGCAGTTGCGCCCGATCTCGCCGAGGCCGCCGAGGAACACCACCCGCACGGCGTCGAGAGCCTCGGCGGGCGCCGCGGCAGCGGCTCGGTCAGGCCTAGCCACGAGCGTCGACCAACGCCTTGTAGACGTCGGCAGCCCGCGAGTCGAGCCACACCGGGTCGGCGTCCATCGGCGGGCGGCACCCCCCGGCCGGCTGGCCGAGGTGGCGCAGCATCGCCTTGGTGGGTGCGGGGTTGGGCGACTCGTCGCCGGTCTCGAACTGCCAGCTCTCGAGCAACCGGGAGTTGACGCCGATGGCCGTGGCGACGTCGCCGCGCTCCCAGGCGTCGAACATCTCGACGGCGTCGGGCGCCACCCAGTGGGTGGCGACGCCGACGAGCCCGACGGCGCCGATGGCGAGCAGCGGCAGCGTCATCGCGTCGTCGCCGCTGTAGACCTCGAAGCCATCCGGCGCGGCCGCGACGACCGTCGCCGTGGCCGCCGGGTTGCCGGCGGCGTCCTTGAGGCCGACGATGTTGGGCACCTCGTCGGCCAGGCGCACCAGCACCTCGGAGGAGACCTTGCGGCCGGTGCGGATGGGGATGTCGTAGACGATGACCGGCAGCGTGGTGGCGGCGGCGACGGCGCGCAGGTGGGCCTCGATGCCGGCCTGCGACGGCCGGTTGTAGTACGGGCACAGCGCCAGGATCCCGGCGACGCCACGCTTGGACGCCTCGGCGGTGAGGTGCACCGAGTGGGCGGTGTCGGCGCCGGTGGACCCGGCGACGACGGGGATGGTCACCGCCCCGGCGACGGCTTCCCACAGCGTCAGCTTCTCGTCGTCGGTGAGCGTCGGCGATTCGCCGGTGGTGCCGGCGACCACCAACCCCTCGTTGCCCTGCTCCTGCAGCCAGCGCGCCAGCGCCGCCGCGCCGTCGACGTCGAGGCCGAGCTCGTCATCGAAGGGCGTCACCATCGCCGTGACGACGCGACCGAACCGAGCCATGGCCGGGAGGCTATTCCATCGCGATCGCTCAGCGGTGCCTCGTTGCGCCGTTCGGGTCACGGCGCGCCCACATCAAGATGCGCTTGAAGGGGTAGAAGTACGGCTCGCTGTCGCCGATGGTGTCGAGCAGGCGCTCGCGGTAGGCGTCGAGGAACCGGGCGTACAACTCGTCGGGGAGCACCTTGGCGAAACGGGTGAGCGTCGTGCCCTTCACCCACTCGACCACGCTCGCCGACGACGCCAGGTGATGCGGATACACCTGCATCCGCACGTGCTGGGCGACGGCGCCGAGCTGGTCGAGCACGGTGGCGTACTCCGCCGGGTCGAGGACGTTGGCGGCGACCGGGTCGACGGGCGGCATCCCGTTCATCGCCGACACGAAGGGCTCGGTGGCGGCGACCTGCGTGGCCACGACGTGCGCCGGGTGATCGGCGTTGAACGGCACCTGCACGGCGAGCTGGCCGCCCGGGGCGAGCGCTTCCCACCACCGGGTGAGCACCTCGGCGTGGTTGGGGACCCACTGCAGGCTGGCGTTGGCGAGCACGAGGTCGTGGTCGCCGCGCCCGGTCCACTGGGCGACGTCGCCGCGGGCGAAGCGCAGGCGATCGTCGGCCGGGCCGACCAGGTCGCGCGCCCGAGCGAGCATGGCGTCGGACGTGTCGATGCCGACCATCTCGTGGATGCCGAGCCGCTCGGTGACGGCGAGCGTCAGCTCTCCCGAGCCACACCCGAGGTCGACGCACCGCCCGAAGCCGCCGCCGCCCGGCGCGTCGAGCAGGCCGACCAGGTCCCAGAACGGCTGTGATCGCTGCGCCGAGAACTGCGCGTACTGACTTGGATTCCAGGTGTCCCGCGACGCCGACGTGGTGCCGAGGTCGCCACTCGCCGCAACCATCGCCCGCACCATAGGACCACCTGCGCCGCCCGTCACGGTCAGGAACATTGCAGTTTCGCGACGTCTTCGCGGACTCCCGCCGCGCCCGTGACGCGCGCGCGCCTACAGCTCGAACTTGATGTACTCCTCGCCGGTGTCCTCGAGGTGCTCGAACTGGATGACGTTCATCTCCTCGAAGCGGTGGCGCAGCCAGCTGTCGTTGCGATCGAGCAGGCCGAGCTTCTTGCAGTTGGGCACGATCTTGGAGAACAGCATCGTCTGGAAGAGGTCACGCGTCGGGTCGCTCAGAACCAGCGGAACGACGTCGCGCGGGTTGACGCCGTGCTTCTCCCACACCTCCTGGGACAGGAAGCGGTCGCGCATGCGCACCGCGGCCTCGTAGGCGAACTCCTGGCGGTCCTTCATCTCGGCGTCGGTCATCGTCTCGTACACCTCGCGCAACGACAGCACTCCGAACGCCACGTGGCGCGCCTCGTCGCTCATCACGTAGCGCAACAGTTGCTTGAGCAACGGCTCGGTCGTCAGCTGGTGCAGGAAGCCGAAGGCGGCGAGCGCCAGGCCCTCGACCATCACCTGCATGCCGAGGTAGGTCATGTCCCAGCGGCTGTCGTTGATGATGTCGTCGAGGAGCATCCGCAGGTGGGCGTTCACCGGGAAGCCGCCGCCGCACTTCTCCTCGAGGTAGCGGGCGAACACCTCCACGTGGCGGGCCTCGTCGACCACCTGCGTCGACGCGTAGAGCTTGGCGTCGTACCACGGCACCGTCTCGGTGATCTTCGCCGTGCACAACAGCGCGCCCTGCTCGCCGTGGAGGAACTGCGACAACGTCCACCGTCGCTGGTCGAGGGCGAACGCGGTCCACTCGGCGTCGGTCCACTTCTCGACGACCGTGCCGTTGTAGTGCCCGGGGCTGAGGCCGGCCTGGACGGCCGACTGGTCCTCGAGCACGACCCGCTCGAAGTCGACCTCGGTGTCCCACGGCAGGTCGGTCGACGCGTTCCACTGACCGACCTTGGCCTTCTCGTAGAGCTTGCGCAGTTGCGGCCGGGCGAGCGAGTAGTCCCACGTGAAGATGGCGTCGGCGTTGTCGGCGACGATGTGTGAGACCTCGTCGACGTCGGTGTTGACGACCGACACGATCGCCTCGATGTCGTTGAGCTCGTCGCGACCGATGATGTCGGCGTTGTCGCGGTGGATCACGCTCATGGGAGTGCTCCTTGGCTGGGTTGGAGACTGGCCTGGTTCGTGCGCTCCTGTCCGAACAGGGCCACGAGCGGGGCGAGGAAGCGGCGCGCCGACTCGGGGTCGCCGAGGTCGACGACGTCGCTGGGGGCGAGGAAGTACGAGATCGTGAGCCGCGACAGCACGTCGATGAGCGTCAGCGCGTCGGCGCGCGGCAGGTAGGCGGCCACCCGCGGCAGGAGCAGCTCGTCGGCGAAGCGGATGATCCGCGGCACGCCGTCGACGGTGAACTGCGACAACGCTTCACCGGGCTCGGCGGCGAGCATCAGGGCGATGTGCTGATCGGCGCGCAGCAGCTGGGTGGCGGTGACGACCGTGCGCACGATCAGGTCGTCGAGGGTCGCCGCGTCGACGACCTCGCGCTCGAGCTCACCGAAGAACTCCTCCAGCTCGTGCACCCGCAGCGCCTCGAAGAGCACGTCCTTGCCGCCCGGGAACAGGCGGTAGATCGTCGCTCGCGACACCCCGCTGGCGTGGGCGATGTCGTCGATGGTCAGTCGGTCGAGTCCCCACCGCTCGGTGCACGCCTTGGCGGCGTGGAGGACCCGCAGCTCGACGGCGCGCATCGACGTCGGCTCGTATCCCCCCGACGATCCGGTGTGCGGGGCCATGTGAGACTATGAGACGACAAACGTCTCAGTGTCAAGGGCTCGGCCGCGGCCGACGGAGTAGTGTTCGCGACCATGCAACGCCGGGTCCTGCCGATCGCCGCCGCGTCCATCCTGTTCAGTGTCGCCGTCGGAGTCGGCGTCGCCTCGGCGAGCACCGCGCCGAGCCCGCCGGCCGACAGCGCGTCCGCCGACAGCATCTCGGCGGCACCCGTCGACAGCGCGGCCACCGGCACCGTGCCCGACCCCGCCGAGTGCGCCCAGGGCCTCACCCTGGACGACGGCGTGCTCACCGTCGCCACCGGCGACCCGGCGTTCCTGCCCTACGTGGTCGACGACGACCCGACCAGCGGCGACGGCTTCGAGTCGGCCGTCGCCTACGCCGTCGCCGAGCAGATGGGCTTCGACCACGACCACGTGACGTGGGTGCGCACCACCTTCGACGAGGCGATCCAGCCCGGCCCGAAGAACTTCGACTTCAACATCCAGCAGTACGCGATCACGCCCGAGCGCAGCGACGTGGTGACGTTCAGCCTGCCGTACTACACCACCAACCAGGCGCTGGTGGCCAACACCGACACCCCGGCCGCCACCGCCGCGTCGCTCGCCGACGTGCAGGCGTTGAAGATCGGCGTCACGTCGGGCACGACGAGCCTCACCTACGTCACCGACGTCATCCAGCCCGACAGCGACCCGCAGATCTTCAACAGCAACGCCGACCTCGCCGCGGCCCTCGACACCAAGCAGATCGACGCGATCGTCGTCGACCTGCCGACCGGCATCATCATGACGGTCACCGACCAGCTCCACAGTGGGATCGTCGTCGGCCAGTTCCCGCCCGCCGACTCGGCCGCCGGCGAGGACTGGGGCATGCTGTTCGAGAAGGACAACCCGCTCGCCGACTGCGTGAACTACGCGCTGCTGAACCTGCGGGCGTCGGGCGATCTCGACGAGATCACGACAGAGTGGATGGTCACGGCCGCCGGGGTGCCGACCATCGAACTCGACGGGTGACACTGCCGGCGGACGCCGCGGTCGCCGCGGCCGGCGCCGGCGCGGTCAACGTCTCGACGCGGTCGCGCCGCCAGTCCTACGAGCGCCACCAACGCCGACGCGCCACGTTCATCGCCACGTCGTCGACGATCGCCGTCGTCGGCCTCGTGGTGTGGCTGATCCCCAAGACGTCCGGCTGGCAGAAGGTGCGGGAGACCTTCTTCAGCTGGCCCGACTACACCCACGCCTTCGGCAAGCTGCTGCGCCCGTTCTGGTTCGACGTGAAGATCTTCCTCTTCTGTGCGCCGTGCATCATCGTGCTCGGCCTGTTGATCGCCACCGCCCGCAACATCCGCACCCCGGCGCTGTTCCCGGTGCGCCTGGCGGCGACGCTGTACACCGACATCGTGCGCGGCGTGCCCGTGATCTTGTGGATCACCCTGCTCGGCTTCGGCGTGCCCGGGCTGCTGCAGACCCGGGAGTGGTACGGCAAGCTCGTCATCTGGGGAGCGGCGGCGTTGATCATCACCTATTCGGCCTACGTCGCCGAGGTGTTCCGCGCCGGCATCGAGAGCGTGCACGAGTCCCAGCGCGCCGCGGCGCGGTCGCTCGGGCTGTCGAGCGGCCAGACGATGCGCTCGGTCGTGCTCCCCCAGGCGGTGCGGCGGGTGGTGCCGCCGCTGATGAACGACATGGTGAGCCTGCAGAAGGACGTGGCCCTGATCAGCGTGCTCGGCCCGGTCGGCGCATTGCGTCGCGCCGAGACGATCAAGAACCTGACGTTCAACTTCACGCCGTACGTCGCCGCGGCCACGTTGTTCCTGTGCGTGTCGATCCCGCTCACCCGCCTCACCGACCAGCTGCTGCAGCGCGAGCGCCGGCGCACCTCGGCCACCGCGGTGCGATGACCGCGCCGAAGCTGGTGCTGCGGGGGGTGGTGAAGGAGTTCGGCACCCACCGGGTGCTCGACGGCATCGACATCGACGTGCCGGCCGGTGGCGGCGATCGTGCTCATCGGCGCCTCCGGGTCGGGCAAGAGCACGCTGCTGCGCTGCGTCAACCTGCTCGAGCCGATCGACGACGGCGTGATCCTGCTCGACGGCGTCGACATCAGCGAGCCGGGCCTCGATCCCGACCCGGTGCGCCAGCGCATCGGGATGGTGTTCCAGAGCTTCAACCTGTTCCCCCACCGCACCGTGCTCGACAACATCACCCTCGCCCCGCGCAAGCTGCGCCGCGGGCCGAAGGCGGCGCTCGAGGCGCGCGCCATGGCGCTGCTCGAGCGCCTCGGGCTGGCCGACAAGGCCGCCGCCTACCCCGATCAGCTGTCGGGCGGCCAGCAGCAGCGCGTGGCGATCGCCCGCTCCCTGGCGATGGACCCGGAGGTGATGCTGCTCGACGAGATCACCTCGGCGCTCGACCCCGAGCTGGTCGGCGAGGTGCTCGACGTGGTGCGCGACCTGCGTCGGGCCGGGATGACGATGCTCGTCGCCACCCACGAGATGGCCTTCGCCCGCGAGATCGCCGACACGGTGTTCTTCCTCCACGCCGGGCGGATCGTCGAGTCCGGCCCGCCATCGCAGGTGCTCGAGCACCCCATCGAGGCGCGCACCCGGCAGTTCCTGCTGCGGGTCATCGAGGCCGGCCGCTACGTGCCGGATGCACCGGACCCGTCGGACGCTCCCGCACCGCAGCGCGCCCCCTAGGGTCGGGTCGATGACGATCGACGTGCTGGCGCCGTTCCGCCTCGACGGCCGGGTGGCCATCGTCACCGGCGCCTCGTCCGGGCTCGGGTCGCGCTTCGCCCAGGTGCTCCACTCGGCCGGCGCCACCGTCGTGCTGGCGGCGCGGCGCGCCGACCGCCTCGACGCGCTCGTCGCCGAGCTCGGCGAGCGGGCCCACGCGGTCGAGTGCGACGTCACCATCGATGCCGACTGCCGCCGCCTCGTCGACGAGGCCGTCGCGGTCGGGGGCGGGCTCGACGTCCTCGTCAACAACGCCGGCACCACCTACCCCGGCCCGGCCGAGACCGAGCCACCCGACGAGTTCCGTCGGGTGATCGACGTCAACCTCACGTCGGTGTTCGTGCTGTCGCAGCTCGCCTTCGAGCCGCTGCGAGCGAGCGGCCACGGGTCGATCGTGAACATCGCCTCGGTGCTCGGGCTGGTGGCCTCGACGCCGATCAAGCAGGCGTCGTACACGGCCTCGAAGGGCGGCGTCGTCAACCTCACCCGCGAGCTCGCCTGCCAGTGGGCGCGCAAGGGCGTGCGCGTGAACGCCCTCGCCCCCGGCTGGTTCCCGAGCGAGATGACGGCGCACATGTGGGGCGACGACGCCTCCGAGCGCTTCGTCAGCTCGAACGCCCCGCTCGGGCGCGAGGGCCACGACCACGAGCTCGACGGCGCGCTGCTGTTCCTCGCCTCCGACGCCAGCTCCTACGTCGTCGGCCACACCCTCCTCGTCGACGGCGGCTGGACCGCCCGCTGACCAGCCGGCGAACCTCGGCCGATCGGCCGACACCAGTGTCCGATTCGCGCCCTTCGTTCGTCGTTCCGATTGACTGGACGTCATGAGCGACGACCAGTCCACCGAGACTCCGGAGCCGGAGCCGCCGTTCGAGGAGACCCCGGAGGAAGAGGCGGCGCGGATCGAGGCGTTCGACCTCGATCACGACGGCAAGGTGTCGTTCGTCGAGGGCGCGAGGGCCCAGCTCGGCGTGGTCGACGCCCACCTCGAGGAGCTCGAGGACAAGGGCGGCATCACCGGCAAGGCCGCCGAGGTCGCCCACCACCTGCTCGACAAGCTCGACAACGACTGACCCCGCGCCGATGGCGCCGGGGTGCCGCCCGACGGCGCCCTAGCATCGCCGGCCGGTGAGCGAGCGAAGCGAGCTCCGGCAGCACGGTGGCCCCGCCCGCCCGTTGCGCGTCCGCCTCCTCGGTGGTCTCGTCGTCGAGGGCGTCGCCGACGCGACGTTCGGGAGTCGCAAGGCGCGGACCGCGCTCAAGGTGCTCGCCGTCGCCCGTGGCGCGCCGGTGTCGGCGACGGCGCTCGCCGACGCACTGTGGGACGTCGATCTGCCGGCGCGGCCGACCGAGCAGGTGAGCGTGCTCGTGTCCCGACTGCGCCGGGTGCTCGGCGTCGAGCGGATCGTGCGCACCGACGCCGGCTTCGCCCTCGTCGCCGACTGGCTCGACGTCGATGAGCTGACCTCGCGCGTGGGCCAGTCGGTCGAGGCGCTCCACGACGGCCGCAGCGCCGCCGCCCGGGCCGCCGCGGCCGCCGCGCTCGCGCTGGCGCGCGGGCCGCTGCTGCCGGACGACGACGGCGCCTGGGTGACCGCCGAGCGGCAGCGGTGCGCGGCGCTGGTCGCCCGGGCGCGCAGCGTGGCCGCCGAGGCGGCGCTGGCGGCCGACGATCCGCTGGCCGCCGAGCTGGCCGCCGACGCGGCGCTCGCCGACGATCCGTACGACGAGGCACTGTGGCGGGTGTTGATGCGCGCCCAGCTGGCGACCGGTCGGCCGGCCGCCGCGCTCGGCTCGTACGCGCGGGCGCGCCGTCGACTCGCCGACGACCTCGGGCGTGTCCCCCGACGCCGAGACGCGCCGCCTGCACGCCGAGATCCTGGCGGCGCCCCCCGATCCGCCGCCGCCCGCCGCCGCCTCCCCCGGGCGGCGCCCCGTGGTCGGCCGACGCGCCGAGCTCGACCGGCTCGACGCCTACCTCGCCGGCACCGACACCGGGCGGGTCGTCGTCGTGGAGGGCGACGGCGGCATCGGCAAGACGGCGCTCGTCGAGCACTTCGCCCGCCACGTCGGCGAGCGCGGCGGCCGGGTCCTCGTCGCCCACGCCGACGAGCTGGGTCGCGACCTGCCGATGCAACCGCTGCTCGACGCCCTGGCGTCGATCCCTCCGTCCGACGCCGACGCCGGCGCCCGACGGGCTGCGGCCGGGCCGGCCCTCGACGCCTGGCCCACCGCGTCGGCGGTCACCGACACGGCGTCGGAGCGCGCCGCCTGGTTCGAGGCGGTGATGGACGCCGTGTGCGGCGACGACCCCAGCCACCCGACGTTGCTCGTCGTCGACGACGCCGAGGTCGCCGACGCCACCACGCTGGCGTGGCTCGCCTGGGTGGCCGACCAGCACGGACCACTGCTCGTGCTCGCCACCGCCCGGCCGGGGCACGATCTGGTCGGCGAGCGGCTGGAGCTCGGCCCGCTCGACGTCGACGCCGTCGGCGAGCTGGTCGGCGGCCGTCGCGACCCGCAGCGCGACCGCGACCTGCACCGTCGGAGCGCGGGGAACCCGCTGCTCGCAATCGCCATCACCGCCGCGCCCGGCGACGGCCGACCCGCCACCGTCGAGGAGGCCGTGGCGGCGATCGTCGAGGGGCTCGGCCCGGCCGCCGCATCGGTGGTGCAGGCGGCCGCCGTGCTCGGCGCCGACGTCGACGTCGACCTGCTCGCCGGGGTCGTCGACGTGCCGGCCGCCGCGGTGATCGAGCGGCTGGAGGCCGCGGCGGGAGCCGGCCTGCTGGTCGAGCGGGGGGCCGGTTTCCGATTCCGCCACGGCGCGATGCGCGAGGCGTTGCAGACCACCGTGGGGCCGGCCCGACGGGCGCTGCTGCACCGCCACGCGGCGCGGGCGCTCGACCAGCGACCGCACGGCGACCCGCTGGCCGTCGCCGTGCACGCCCGTCTCGGCGGCGACGACGCCATCGCCGCCCGAGCCTTCGCCGAGGCGGCCGCGGTGTCGCTGGGACGGGCCGACCTCGCCGGCGCCGAGGCCCAGCTGCGCGCCAGCCTGCGGGCCACCGACGCCGCGAGCGCCCACGAGTCGCTCGCCCGCGTGCTGATGATCGCCCAGCGCTTCGACGAGGCCGACTCGGAGGCGACGCTGGCCCTGGCGATGGGGGCCGGCCCGTCGGGTCTGGAGATCGCCGGCTGGGTGGCCTACTACCGGCGCCACTACGACCGCGCCCGGCTGTACGCCGACGAGGCCGCGACGCGGGCCGAACCCTCGAGTGCCGTGCACGCCAGCGCGCTCGCCCTCGGCGGGCGCATCCGCCACGGCACCGGCGACCTCCGCGGGGCCGAGGAGCGCCTCGCCGGCGCGATGCAGGGGCCGGCGGCGGTGCGCAGCATGGCCGAGGTGTGGCTGGGCCAGGTGCGCGCCCACGAGGGCCGCCCGCTCGAGGCGCTGGCGCTCGCCGACCGGGCGCTGATCGACCCCGATCACGTGGCCCATCCCTTCGCCGCCCTCCACGGCCGCTTCACCCGGGTGATGGCCCTCGGCCAGCTCGGCCGCATCGGCGACGGCCTCCGTGCGTGCGACGACCTCGAGCGGGCCGTCGAGCGCGCCGGCGCGGTCGGCGCCCGCTTCCCGGCGATCGCCATGAACGTGCGGGCGTGGCTGCTGCGCGGTGCCGAGCGCCTGACCGATGCCGACGAGCTGAACGCCGCGGCGTTGGAGCGCAACGCCGCGCCGGACGGCGCCGGGCCGGCCGGGGTGGCCGTGGCCGAGGGCTACTGGGTGGCGCTGCTCGATCTGGCCGACGGCCGGCTCGTCGCCGACGATCCCGCCGGCGCCGAGCGACTGCTCGTCGAACGGATGGGTGCCCTCGACGACTGGGACGGCACGATGGCGTGGCACCAACGGCATCGCCTCGGCCTGCTGCGCTCCCGACTGGCGATGGCGGCCGGCGACGCGACGCGCGGTGCCGAGCTCGCCGCGATCGTGGCGGCGGACGCGACCGATCGAGGCTCGCGACGCTACGCAGCCCTCGCCCGGGCCTGGTTCCAGCTCGCCGTCGGCGACGCCGCCGTCGGCGACGTGGGCGACACGATCGGCGTACTGCGCGACTGCGCCGCCCTCGAAGGGTGGCGCCTGGCCGACGACCTCGGCCGCCGCTACGGCGTGTCCGACTGGGTGCGCCTCGCCGCCGACTGGCGCGGCCAGGTCATCGCCAGCGCCGGCGTCAACGGCGGACGGTGATCACGAGGATCGAGCGCCGCAGCGATGGCTCGGCCCGCACGCGTTCGGTCGCCCGGTCGAGCACCCCGCACCGGGCCGCCGCGGAGAGGCAGCGCACGAACGGGGCGTGGTGCGCCATCCCGAGGCGCCACGCCACCAGATCGCCCGGACCGAGCTCGGGGAACGGCACCGCCACCCGATCGACGGTGGCGTCGAGTCCGGCCGCGACCGCCGCCCGCCGGCACGCGTCCGGCGTGGCGAACGCATCGGCCCGGGCCCGCGAGTCGACGTACCAGGCCGGGGTCGACCAGCCGAGCGCGCCCAGTTCCTCTTCCACGATCGCCTTCGCCGGGTGGCGGTCGTCGGCGGCGTAGGTGCTGACGGCGATGGCTCCCCCCGGCCGCGCCACCCTGGCCGCCTCGGCGAAAGCGGCGGCCGGGTCGGCGAGGTGGTTGAACGAGAACGCCGCCAGCACGACGTCGGCACTCGCGGTGCGCATCGGCAGGTGCGTGGCGTCGCCGACGACCGCCGGGGGGCGCCGCCGTGCGCCGGCGGCGACCATGCCGTAGGCGGCGTCGACGGCGATCACGACCGCGGCCCCGGCGGCCGTCGCCGCTCGCGATGCGGCTCCGGTGCCGGCGCCCACGTCGACCACCACCGCGGCATCCAACGGGCGTGGGACGTGGGCGACGAGCACCTGCGCCATCCGGTCGTAGATGCGCCCCGGGCCGGCTTGCCAGCGTTCGCCGGTCGCCGTGTAGGCGCGTCGCTGGGCGGCGTTCGTGGCGGTCATGGCTGCAGCGGCGCCCCGGGCACGCAACGACGTCACAACCACTGGGCACCTTCGGTGGCGACGTCGCACCACCAGCGCAACTCGTCGTCGTCGCCCCACGCCTTCTCCCAACCGAACAGCACCAGCCCGCCGAGCAGGCACAGGCCGAGCTGGCGTTCCCACCACCCGGCGGTGTCGACGCCGTGACGCTCGAGGGCGTCGCGGAACTCCCCGATCGTCGTCTCCTTCGAGTGCCCGACAGGTAGGCGCGACCGGTTGAGTGCGAGGTACCAGACCAGCTCGTGGCACGCCGGACCCTCGCCCGGGTAGGCCCAGTCGAGGAGCACGGTTCGTCCGTCGGGTGCCGTTCCGAGGTTGCTGAACTTCCAGTCGCCGTGGATGAAGCACTGCGGCGTGGCACGCACCGCAGTGCTCAAGGGTTCGGCATCGGCGCGCAGCGCATCGATCAGCTCCACCGTCGCCGCCGGGACGCGGGCGGCGAAGCGCTCCCACCCCTCGACGGCGATCTCGGGCACCCGCTCGGGGTAGCCGAGCATCGCCTCGCCGGCGAGCTGGCTCGGACCGAACCACTCCCAGCGCAGGCGGTGCGGCAGCAGACCGAGCTCGTCGCGCCACCCCCACGTGGTGGCGCACAGCGCGGCGAGGGCGTCGAGCAGGCCGACGTGCTGGGCCTCGGGCACGGCGTCGTCGCCGACCGGCACCAGCTCGCCCGACACGTCGCGCATCAGCAGGGCGACGCCCCACCCGTTGCGACCCCACGGCGCGGCACCGAGGGTGGCGTGGTCGATCGCCGTCGCGGCGACGTCCATCAGCCCGGCCTCCCACGCCCGTCGCGGCCGGCAACCGATGTCGCCGGACACCCGCATCGTGAAGTCGTGGTCGGGGTGCACGTACTTGACCACGCACCGCTCGCCGTCGACCTCCACCTGCTCGAACTGCGAGCTCGACCGCGTCTCGGCGGGTTGGAACGGCTGGCGGCGGGCACCGGCCAGCAGCTCGTCCACCGAGGCGGCCAGGGGCCGGGCGACGAGCTCGACGGTGCGCCCCGGCCGGCCCGTCGACGGCGCAGTCATGGCGCTCATTGTGACGCGCCCATCTCGGCGAGCAGCGATGCCGGCCAGCGGCCGCCGCAGAACACGGTGTCGGCGGCGATCCGGCCGTCGTCGTCGAGGTGCAGCACGTGACAGTGGTGGGCGGCGTGGGGCACGCCGTGCTCGAACCAGGTCAGCAGGTAGGTCACCACCTCACCGCCGTCGATGGGGTGGCGGGCGAGCTCGTCGAAGTGGCCGGGGTGGGCGAACCAGCGTCCGTACTCGTCGGCGATCGCGGCCGGGCCGCGGCACGTGAGCCGCCAGTTGGGCACGGTCGCGTCGAGGGTGGCCTCCGGGGCGTACACCGACTCGGGGACACCCTCGCCGCTGGTCACCGCGGCGAGAAAGGCGTCCACCGCGGTCGCCGTCGTTGTGGGTGTGGTGCTCATGCGACCACCGTGCGTCGCGCTGGTTGCAGGAACCTTGCAGCCAGCGCGTGCGGGTCAATCTGGTCACTCTCATTCTCGATATCGAGAACGAGGGTGACCAGATCGCCGTTTGAGACGCAGAGTGACCAGATGGCGCCGGACCGTGTCAGGCCGGCGGTCCGCCGGGTGCTACGGGGCTGGACATCTCGTCGACTGCCCGTCGTCGCCATCGTCGTCGGCCGGTCGGCGCGTCGACGATCGTGAGCCGCTCGCGTCGACGCTCGGCTTGCACGGCCTTGACGGCCACCTGGACGGCGCCCGATGCCGGCACCGCGAGCAGCGCTCCGATGAAACCGAAGAGCGACACGCTCAGCAGGACGCTGAGCAGCACCACCAGTGGATTGACCTTCACCCGCTTGGCCATCACCGACGGGTACAGGACGTTGTTCTCGATCTGCTGGTACACGACGAAGAAGATGATCGTGACGATGCCAGCGGTCGTGGAGTGCAGGAATGCTGCGAGCACGGCCACCGCGGCCCCGAGCGTCGCCCCGACGAGCGGGATGAGGTCGGCGAAGGCGACCCACAGGGCGAGGACGAACGGGCTCGGCACGCCGAGCAGCAGGAGGCAGATCAGGGCGGTCGTCCCGGCGATCGCACTGATGATCAGGTTGCCGATCATGTAGCCGCTGACCGCTCCCGCCGCGTCGATCGTCGTGGTGCGCACGGCCTCGCGCCGGCGAGGGGGCACGACGCTGAGCGCTGCCGTGCCCATCGGCTCGGTCTGGCTGAGGAACAGGAACGCCAGCACGGTGATCGTCAGAAAGGCGACGAGTGCGCTGAGCACCGCGGTGACGTAGTGGAACGAGGAGCTGCTCAGCTTCTCGGCGAAATCGTCGAGTTGCTGTCGGTGGTCCTTCACCAGCGTGCTGAGGTGCAGCCTGGTGACCAGGCTGCCGATCGGCCCCCTGCCGGACGCCGCGTCGTCGACCGTGCCCGGCAGGTCGGTGACGATGCTGATGAGCTGGGTACGCACCGGGAGCAGGAACAGGCTGAACAGGCCCAACACGGCGGCCAGCGTGCTGAACACGACGATCCCGGTGGCCAGGTTTCGTCGGCCGCCGAGGTGGGCCTGCACCCGACGGGTGGCTGGGGCGAGCACGATGGCGAAGAAGCCGGCGATCACCACCCACGTGATGATCTGCACCGAGACCAGCACGACCTGCACGAGGATGTACGTGCCGAGCACCACCCCGACGGCGCCGACGATCGTCTTCCACGGCACGTCGCTCCACGTCTGGCGTTGAGGTGGCTCGGCTGGTGACGGCTCGATCGTCGGCACCCCGAGGAGCACCCCTTGACCGTGCGCACTGCCGTTGTCCGTCACCGCGTCATCCTCCAGATGGACAGGGTCATGCGGCGTAGGAGCGCGCGTGCGAGAGCCGGTCGATGGAGCGTGGTACCCGCTGTGCGCCGTCGCCAGTCACCGGCTCGACGCCACCGCGGACGCGGTGGCCAACTGGCCCCGGGGCCGACCGACGTGGGAGCCTGGTGGCCGTTCGCACGCACCCCCAGGAAGGGACGATACAAATGGCAGCCAAGGCAAGCGCAGAGTGGCAGGGCGACCTGAAGGCCGGGGCGGGCACGTTCACCGCAGGCGACACGATCAGCGGGGGCTACACCTTCAAGAGCCGTTTCGAGGACGGCCCAGGGGCGAACCCCGAGCAACTGATCGGCGCCGCCCACGCGGCGTGCTTCACGATGGCGCTCTCCAACATGCTCGCCCAGGCAGGCAATACACCCGAGTCCGTCCACACCGATGCCGAGGTGACGCTCCGCCAGATCGACGGGAAGCCGACCATCGCCAAGATCGCGTTGGTCACGGTGGGTCGAGTGCCGGGCGTCGACGCTGCCGCGTTCGCCGAGCACGCCGAGAACGCCCGGGCCAACTGCATCATCAGCCGCGCCCTCGCCGGTGTGCCCGAGATCACCGTCGACGCCTCGCTGGCGGCGAGCGAGTAGCAGCCACACCCGCCCCGCCGTCGGGTGAAAGGCGCATCTCGCGGACGGGCACGATCCAGGACGTCGACGGAGGCGGACTGGACGTCGTCGACGGCGCGTACCGGTGGGACCTCGGCCCGACGCGATGGTCGAGCACGCCTGCGCGGTCGTGGGTCGTCGCCTCGACGAGCAGGAGTGGCAGCGGTTCTTCGGCGACGTCCCCCGCCGGGCGACCTGCCCGTAGCGACGAAAGCCCCGTGTCGGGAACGCGGTGCCCTCAGCGATTCGGCTGGTGGCTGACGGGCCGGGCAGGCAGCATGGGTCGGAGTGAGGACCCTGTTCTTGTTGCGCCACGCCAAGTCGAGTTGGGCCGATCCCACCCTGGCCGATCACGATCGCCCCCTCGCACCCCGCGGGCGTCGCGCCGCGAAACGAATCGCCGGTCACGTCATGTCCGAAGCAGTGCGTCCGAGGCTCGTGCTGTGCTCGTCGGCGCGGCGAGCACGGGAGACGCTCGCCGAACTGAAGCCGGCCCTGGGCGACCAGGCCGAGGTCGTCGTCACCGACGATCTCTACGGCGCTGACGCGGCCGAGATCTTGCACCGACTCGGTGAGGTCGACCAGAACATCGCCTCGGTGATGATCGTTGGTCACAATCCGGGCCTGCACGACCTGGCGCTCGAACTCACCGGGCACGGCGACGCCGCCGCGATCTCACAGCTGCACACGAAGTTTCCGACGGGGCGCTGGCAACGTTGCACGTCGGTCGTACCCGCTGGGATGAGCTCGCAGCGGGACAGGCGTACCTTGCGAGCTTGGTCCTTCCGAGACCACCGCGGTGAGACGAGGTCGCTGGCGATGCAGCAACGACGACGGGTCGCGCAGCCGGGATGCACGACATGTGGCCGTGGCGCAGCATGGCCTACGGTGCGGCGCCGGAATCGGGAGGGCGTGGCGAAATGAGCAGTGCCTAGCCTCCCCAGCGTGGCTGACATCGAAGTGCTCGACGGCGGGATTGCCAACGCTGGAGCCGTGGTGCGCGATGGCGACCACGTGCTGCGACCGTCGAGCGTGCACACGCCGACGATCCATGCGTTCCTCCGCTTTCTGCGCGATGAGGGCTTCGAGGCCGCCAGTCGGCCGATCGGGGTCGATGCTGACGGTCGCGAGCGGCTCACGTTCATCCGGGGCGACGTCGCGGTCCCGCCCTACCCGGCGTGGGCCGAGAGCGACATGGCGCTGGCGACGGCCGCCGCGCTGCTGCGCCGCATGCATGACGTCAGTGCTCGCTACGTCGCCCCGGCCACGGCTACCTGGAGCGCCGAGATGGCCGACCCGGACACCGGCAATGTCCCCGCCGTGGACCTCGTCATCTGCCACAACGACGTCTGCCTCGAGAATCTCGTCTACCGCGACCGGGTCGCCGTCGGGCTGGTCGACTTCGACTTCGCCGCGCCAGGCCGCCGCGTCCATGACCTCGCCACCTTCGCCAGGATGAACGTCCCCATCGACACCGACGAGGACGCCGCCCTGCTCGGACGGTGCGGTCCGTTCGAGCCGACGCGGCGACTGCGGATCGTTGCCGACGCCTACGGTCTGCCGCCCGGCCGCGCCGACTTCATGGACGCGCTCGCCGACGGTGTGCAGCGCGGCGGTCAGTTCCTGCAGCGCCGCCTCGACGAAGGCGACGTGGCCTTCCGCCAGATGGTCGAGGCGACCGGCGGCATGGCCAAGTTCGACCGGCGCCGAGCCTGGTTCACCGCCCACCGCGACCGGTTCGCCGAGGCCCTCGCGATCTGATGTGCAACGTCCGTGCAATGCCGGGCGTACATCTAGAGCGTTTGCCCAGGTAGACCGCTCGCGAAGCGTTCTCTGAGGGTCTTCTTGGAGAACTTGCCGACGCTGGTCTTGGGCACCTCGTCGATGAACACCACCTGGTCGGGCAGCTGCCACTTGGCGACCCGCGGCGCGAGGAACTCGCGCACCGCCTCCGCCGTCAGCTCGCTGCCGTCGACCTTCACCACGCACGCCAGCGGGCGCTCGGCCCACCGTTCGTCGGGGATGGCGATCACCGCCGCCTCGCGGATCTCGGGGTGGGCCATCAGCTCGTTCTCCAGCTCGACCGACGAGATCCACTCGCCGCCCGACTTGATCAGGTCCTTGGTGCGGTCGACCAGGCGGATGCGACCACGCTCGTCCATCGTGGCCACGTCGCCGGTGCGCAGCCAGCCGTCGCTCGTGAAGCTCTCACTGGCGCGCGGGTCGTTGTAGTAGGTCGCCGCGATCCACGGCCCGCGGCACTGCAACTCCCCCGTGCTCGTGCCGTCGGACGGGACCGGCACGTCGCTGTCGGGCTCGCGGACGCGGGCCTCGACGCCGAACAGCGCCCGCCCGACACCGGTGCGCAGCTCGGCCTTGGTCGCCTCGTCGAGGTCGGCGGTGTCGCCGTCGAGCCGGTTCGCCGAGGCCATCGGGCTGGTCTCGGTCATCCCCCAGGCCTGCAGGAGCGGCAGGCCGAGCTGCTCGCGGTACGCCTCCGACAGCGCCTTGGGCACCGCCGAACCCCCGCACGGGATCACCCGCAGGCTCGACGTGTCGCGGCCGCGGAGCTCGGGCAGCACCTGCATCCAGATCGTCGGCACGCCGGCGGCGAGCGTCACCCGTTCCTCGACGATCAGGTCGGCCAGCGCCTTGCCGGAGAGATCGGGCCCGGGCATCACGAGATCGGCCCCGGTGGCGACCGAGGCGTGGGCGAGCCCCCACGAGTTGGCGTGGAACATCGGGACCACCGGCAGCACACGGTCGGACTCGCACACGCCGACGCCGTCGGCGAGCATCGCCCCCATCGAGTGCAGGAACGTGCTGCGGTGGCTGTAGACCACGCCCTTGGGGTTGCCGGTGGTGCCGCTCGTGTAGCACATGCTCGCCGCCTGGTTCTCGTCGGCGACGGCGAAGTCGACCGGCGCCGCATCGGCGAGCAGCGTCTCGTAGTCGAGCAGCTCGTGCCCGGCGAGCGCATCGGCGTCGGGCACCACGCCGGTGCCGTCGTCCATCACCACGATGTGGCGAACGTGTTGGAACGTCGCCAGCAACGGCGCCAGCAGCGCGAGCAGCGAGCGGTCGACGAAGATCACCTCGTCGTCGGCGTGGTTGACGATGTACGTCAGCTGTTCGGGGAACAGCCGGATGTTGAGGGTGTGCAGCACCCGGCCGGTGCACGGTGCGGCGAAGTACAGCTCCAGGTGGCGGTCGGTGTTCCACGCGAACGTGGCGACGCGTCCGTCGCCGGAGATGCCGAGGGCGTCGAGCACGCCGCCGAGGCGCCGGGTGCGGTCGGCCCAGGCCCCGTAGGTGGTGCGACGGCGGCCCCCGACCTCGGCGGTCACCATCGTCTTGTGGGCGAAGCAGCGTTCGGCACGGTCGAAGAGATGGACGATCGACAGCGGCACGTCCTGCATCAGTCCTCGCATGGCACCGAAAGTAGTTGGCGCGCCGGACCACCCCGCGAGCACCGCTCGGGCCCCAGCCCGTTAGGTTCGTGCGTCGATGGATCCGACAGAGGCGACGGCCGGCGAGACCGAACCGACCGTCGACGCCTTGGAGCGCGCCGACTCACCGATGCGTCGGCCGACGAGCCGACGCACACCGTGCCGTGGTGGGGCCCGCTCACGATCGTCGCCTTCGTCGCGCTCGTGGTGTGCACCAACGTGGCCAACGCCGTGTTCGCCGCCTGGGTGGACGACCACCCGGCCGGGCTCCTCGCGCTCAGCTCACGCCAGCGCTACCTGGCGCTGGCGGCGGTCGACGGCATCGGCGTCGTCCCCTACATCGTGATCGGCACGCTGCGCATCGCCGCGGCGTTCGTCGTGTGCCACCTCGCCGGCCGCGCCTATCGCGACTCGATCCTGCGCGTCTTCACCCGCTACCTCGGCCTCACGCCGGAAGCGCTCGACGCCTACCACCGCGGGCTCGACAAGGCCGAGGTGTTGATCATCCCGTTCTTCGTCGGCAGCAACATCGTCGCCGCGCTCACGGGCGTGCGGCGAACCCACCCGGGCAAGCTGGCGGTGCTGCTGGCGATCGGCATCGCCGCTCGCCTGGCCCTGGTCTGGTGGCTGGCGAAGGCGTTCGAGGAGCCGCTGCTCGACGTCGTCGACTTCCTGCAGCGCTACCAGCTGTGGGCGATCATCATCTCCATCGCGCTCGTGCTGCTCGTCAACGTGCGGAACTTCCGGCGCGGACGCGGCTGACCGACCGGGCGTGGCGGCGGACACACTCCCGGGACCTCGCCGATCGCGTCTGGCACACTGCGACGCATGGCAGAAGTCACCCTGCGCGGCACCCCCGTCCACACCATCGGCGAGCTCCCCACCGTCGGGTCACCGGCCCCGGCGTACTCGCTCACCGGTGCCAACCTCGAGCTGCTGACCGACGCCGATCGCCGCGGCACGGCGATCGTGCTGAACATCTTCCCGTCGATCGACACCGCCGTGTGCGCCGCCAGCGTGCGTGCCTTCAACCAGCGCGCCGCCGAGCGCGAAGGGGTCGACGTGCTGTGCGTATCGGCTGACCTGCCCTTCGCCCAGCGCCGCTTCTGCGGCGCCGAGGGCATCGACCGGGTGAGCACGGCGTCGACGTTCCGCAGCACGTTCGGCACCGACTACGGCGTCACCATCGTCGACGGCTCGCTCGCCGGACTGCTGGCTCGGGCGGTCGTCGTCATCGGCGCCGACGGCACGGTGGCCTACACCGAGTTGGTGCCCGAGATCGCCCAGGAGCCCGACTACGACGCCGCCCTGGCCGCGCTGTAGCCGAGCCGCCGGCGGTCAGTCGCGGGCGAGGATCCGCACCGTCGAGAGCGTGCGGACGCGCCTCGCCTCGACGTTGTGACGTAGGTCCGACCACGCGACGTCAGGCGTCGCACCCATCGCCGTGACGAACGACAGCTGACCGTCGAAGCGCTCGGCTTCCGCCGTCCACACCGGGACGACCTCGAGGAGCCGTCCGTCGCGCGCCCGGACGTGGTTCTCCCGATAGTCGAGCGTGGTCCGCCACCCCGCCCGCTCGAGGGCCCGACGGTCGGCCGGCTCGATGGTCACACCGTGACGGCGGGGCCGCACCGGCGCCGTCTGGCGCAGGCTCATCGACATGCACCGATCATGAAGGATCGAGCCTGTGGATCGACAGTCCTCGCAACCTGTGGGTTTCGTGGGGACGACACGTCCCAGCCTGTGGGCAAAACCGCCGTCCCTGGACGGGTCGGGGCGGTCAGAGGTCGAGCAGCGGCCCCAGGCCGAGGGTGACGCCGGGGCGCGATCCCACCCGCGTGCACGCCAGCAGCAGGCCGGGCATGAAGCTGGCCCGGTCGTAGCTGTCCTGGCGCAGGGTGAGCGTCTGGCCGGCGGCCCCGAAGATCACCTCCTGGTGCGCCACCATCCCGCGCATGCGCACGGAGTGGATGCGGATCCCGGCCGGCCCGGCGGCCCCGCGCGCCCCCGGCACCGACTCCTGCGTGGTCGGGTCCGCAGCCCAGTCGGACGACGCGGCGGCGATGCGCGCTGCGGTCGCGGCGGCGAAGCCGGACGGCGCATCGATCTTGCGGTCGTGGTGCAACTCGACGATCTCGACGGTGTCGAAGAACGGGGCGGCGATCTCGGCCAGGCGCAGCAGCACCACCGCCGAGATGGCGAAGTTGGCGGCGACGACGACGTTGCCGGCACCCTCGCCGGCGCAGGCGACCTCGAACGCGGCGAGATCGTCGTCGCCGAGCCCGCTGGTGCCGACCACGACGTCGATCCCCTGCCCCACGAGCGCCGGCACGACGGAGCGGGCAACGGCGGCGTTGGTCAGATCGACCACCACGTCGCAGTCGGCGTCACCGAACGCAGCGATGTCACCGGCGACCGTGACCGCCTCGACCGTCTCTCCGACGTGGCGCGGGCTCACGGCCGCCACGAGCTCGAGCCCGCCGTCACCGGCGACGGCGGCGCACGCCGCCCGGCCCATCCGCCCGCAGGCCCCGTTCACGCCGACGCGGATCACGGAGCAACTCTCGCACACCACTCCGGGGAGCGTTCGCCCCCGGAGACGGCGTGAGATGTTCCCCAGAACGCCAGGGTCAGGAGTACTGCGGTCCGACGCAGACGACGATCGGGGCCGCGGCCCCGTAGACGTCGCCGATGACGCGCTTCACGTCGTCGAGCGACACCCGCTCCCAGCGAGCGAGCTGCTCCTCGACGGTGTGCACCTTGCCGAGCGTGGCCAGCATTCCGCCGAGCCGGCCCATCCGGGCCCCGGTGTCCTCGAGGCCCATCTCGTAGGCGCCGGTGAGGTAGCCGACGGCGATCGCCAGCTCGTCCTCGGTGAGGCCGTCGGCCACGAGCCGATCGAGCTCTTCCAGCACCACCCGGTGCACCTCGCCGGCGTGCTCGGGCATCGCCCCGGCGTACACCGACCAGGCGCCGGTGTCGCAGTACGCCGACGTCGCCGAGTAGATGCTGTAGGCGAGCCCGCGCCGTTCGCGGATCTCGTCGAACAGGCGGCTCGACAGCCCGCCGCCGAAGGCGTGGTTGACGACGTCGAGCGCCTCGCGGTCCGGGTGGTCGCGACGCAACGCCCGGCCGCCGAACGCGAGGTGCACCTGCTCGGAGTCGTCGTCGAGCTGCACGCTCTCGCCCAGCACCGTCGGGGGCGTGCGGGCGATGCGCCCGTCTCCGGCCGGCAGGTCGGCGAACGCCGCCGCCACCTTGGCCACGATGTCGTCGTGGTCGACGTCACCGGCCACCGCCACCGTCGAGGCCTCGCTGGTGTAGTGGGCGGCGAAGAACTGGCGAACGTCGGCGGCGGTGAGCGAGCGCACGGTGTCGCGCTCGCCGGCGGTGTCGCGACCGAGGCCATGAGCGGCGAACAGCTCCTGCGTGAGGGTGCGCAGGGCGACGTCGTCCGGGGCGTCGTCGTCCATGGCCAGCTCCTCGAGGATCACCTGGCGTTCGCTGTCGACGTCGCTGTCGGTCAGCGTGGCGTGCGTGAGCACGTCGCCGAGCAGCTCGATCCCGGCGTCGGCGTGACGGGCCGGCATCCGGCAGTAGTACGCCGTGTACTCCTTGGCGGTGAAGGCGTTGATGTCGCCGCCCACGCGGTCGACGGCGCGGGAGATGCCGCTCGCCGAGCGGGTCGCCGTGCCCTTGAACAACAGGTGCTCGAGGAAGTGGCTGACGCCCGCCTGGTGGGCGGCCTCGTCACGCGAGCCGATCTCGACCCACGCGCCCATCGCCACCGACCGCGCCCCGGGGACGTGGTCGGTGGCGACGGTGAGGCCGCTCGGGAGTTGGGTGACCGAATCAGCCATGAAGGTCGTGCGTCGCGCGCATGTGGTCGGGCGACGACCTAGCGATGACGACGACGGCCGCGGTCGCGGTCACCGCCACGATCGCGGTCATTTCCGCCCGTGTTCCGGTCGCTGGTCACCCGGTCGCTCGCCGGACCGAGGTCGCCCAGCTCGTCGCGCAGCTCGGAGTCGAACGACTCCTCGAACGACACGTTGACGACGCCAGCGCTCGACGGGGCCGCCTCGGCGGCGCCAACGGCGGCCGGCACCGGCTCGCCGGAGGGAGCGGCAACATCGCCGGCCGGGCTCAGGCTCACCTTGCCCTTGTCGTCGATCTCGTCGACGCGCACCTCGAGCTCTTGACCGAGGGTCAGCACGTCCTCGACTGCGTTGATGCGCCGACCGTTGCCGAGCTTGGAGATGTGCACCAGACCGTCGCGCCCGGGAAGGATGTTGACGAACGCACCGAACTTCGTGATGTTCACGACGCGGCCGTTGTACACCTTGCCGAGCTCGGCCTTCGGCGGGTCGACGATGGCGAGGATCGCGGCCTTCGCCTCTTCCATGCGCCACGCCTCGACGGCGCCGATCGTGACGATGCCCTGGGCGCCGTCGTCGTCGACGCTGATGTCGGCGCCGGTCTCGGACTGGATGGTGTTGATCACCTTGCCCTTGGGCCCGATCACCTCGCCGACCTTGTCGATCGGGATGTGGAGCGTGGTGATCTTCGGGGCGGTGGCGGCGACCTCGTCGCGCGGGCCGGCGATCGCCGCGTTCATCACCTCGAGGATCGCGAGGCGGGCGACCTTGGCCTGGTCGAGCGCGGCGGCGAGCACGTCGGCGGGGATGCCGTCGATCTTCGTGTCGAGCTGCAGCGCCGTGATCGCGTCGGCGGTGCCGGCGACCTTGAAGTCCATGTCGCCGTACGCGTCCTCGGCGCCGAGGATGTCGGTGAGGGTCGTGTACTTGCCGTCGGCGTAGACGAGACCCATGGCGATGCCGGCCACCGGCGCCTTGATCGGCACGCCGGCGTCCATCAGCGACAGGCTCGACGAGCACACCGAGGCCATCGACGTGGAACCGTTGGAGCTGAGCACCTCGGAGACGAGTCGCAGCGTGTAGGCGAACTCCTCCTGGCTCGGCACCACCGGCAGCACCGCCCGTGCGGCGAGCGCGCCGTGGCCGATCTCGCGGCGCTTCGGGGAACCGACGCGGCCCGTCTCGCCGTTGGCCCACGGCGGCATGTTGTAGTGGTGGAGGTAGCGCTTCTGCGTCTCCGGGGTGAGCGTGTCGAGGAGCTGGTTCATCCGCGGCATCGCCAGCGTGCACACGTTGAGCACCTGGGTCTCGCCGCGCTGGAACAGGCCCGAACCGTGCGCCGTCGGCAGCACGCCGACCTCGGCCGACACGGGACGCAGGTCGGCGACGCCACGGCCGTCGATGCGCACGCCCTCGTTCACGATGCGGTGGCGCACGAGCTTCTTGGTCAGCGAGCGGACGGCCTCCTTGACCTCCTTCTCGCGACCGGCGAGCTCGCCCGGCGCGTCGCCGGTGCCGCACAGCTCGGCGATGGTGGCGTCGGCGACGGCGCCGATGGCGGCCTCGCGGTCGGCCTTGAGGGCGATCGTGATCGGACCGGCGAGCCGCTCGGAGGCGACGCGCTCGACGGCGGCGAACACGTCGTCGGAGTAGTCGACGACCGGCGTGAACTCGAGCGGCGTGATCGGCCCGTTGGTGGCGATGACGCTGGCCAGGAGCTGGCGCTGCAGGGCGATCGATTCCTTGATCCACACCTTGCACGCGTCGAGCCCGCTGGCGAGCACGCCCTCGTCGACCTTCGGCGCGCCCTCGGCGTAGTAGGCGAAGGACTTCTGGGTGCCGCCGGCCTCGACCATCATGACGGCGACATCGCCGTCGTCGAGCTCGCGTCCGGCGACGACCAGCTCGAACGTGGCGGCGTCACCTTCGGCGAACGTCGGGTGGGGGATCCACTCGCCGTCGGTGGAGTAGGCGATGCGCACCGAGCCGATCGGGCCGTCGAACGGGATGCCGCTGATCATCAGCGCCGCCGAGGCAGCGTTGATCGACAGCACGTCGTGCGGGTTCTCCTGGTCGGCTCCGACGACGGTGGTGACCACCTGGGTCTCGTTGCGGAAGCCCTTCGGGAACGACGGCCGCAACGGCCGGTCGGTGAGCCGGCAGGTGAGGATGGCGTCCTCGGTGGGACGGCCCTCACGGCGGAAGAACGAACCGGGGATCTTGCCGGCGGCGTAGGCGCGCTCTTCGACGTCGACCGTCAACGGGAAGAAGTCGACGCCCGGGCGGACGTCACGGGCGGCGTTGGCGGTGGTGAGCACGGTCGTGCGCCCGATGGTGGCGACGACCGCGCCCTGGCTCTGCGGCGCCAGCTTGCCGGTCTCGAACGACAGCGTCTTGTCGGTCCCCGAGATGGGACCGCTGACGCGGATGGGATTGGCCACGAGGGCTCCTTTCGTGTCCGGTGCCGTTTCTCGGCGACCGGGTGAGGAGCGGTGCGATGCCGGTTCCCAGTCGGCGGTGCCGCCGGGCCACCCGGCTCGGTCCAAGCGGGGCCCACGGCAGGGGCGACTGACAACCGACGCGTGCGACCGCTTCGGTTTCTGGCCAGGCTAGCGCGCAGCGCCCCCGATCAGGCGCGACTGCTGTGTGGCGCAGCCGCTCCACGAACTCGCCGGAACGGAGCGAGCGCAGCGAGCGAGTGACGGCGAAACTCAGCGGCGCAGGCCCAGCTTGGCGACGATGTCGCGGTAGCGGGCGACGTCGATCGAGCGCACGTAGTCGAGCATGCGGCGTCGACGCCCGACGAGCATCAGCAGGCCGCGGCGACTGTGGTGGTCCTTGGGATGCGTCTGCAGGTGGGCGGTCAGGTGACTGATCCGCGCCGACAGCAACGCGATCTGCACCTCGGGCGAGCCGGTGTCGCTCTCGTGGGTGCGGTGGGCGGAGATCGTGTCCTGTTTGACAGCAGCAGGATTCGGCATGATGGTCGGGTCGACTCTCTCGTGTGACGGTCTGGCCTCGCTCGACACCGGAAAAGGCGTCGCAGCACCGGCCGCAGGTGTGGCCGCGACCGGCCCGGCAAGGCTATCGGCGGGCCCGCCCCTAACCTCTGCGGCGTGTCGGCAGCGGTGACCTTGCGCGGCGTCACCAAGTTCTTCGGGTCGCTCGAGGCGCTGCGGCTGATCGACCTCGACATCGCACCGGGCGAGATCGTCACCGTGCTCGGGGCGTCGGGGAGCGGCAAGACCACGTTGCTGCGCCTGATCGCCGGCCTCGACGAGCCGAGTGCCGGCACCGTGCTGATCGACGGCGCCAGCCCCCACGAGGCACGGGTGGCCAAGCGCATCGGGTGGGTGCCGCAGTCGCCGGCCTTGCTGCCGTGGCGCACCGTCGCCCGCAATGCCCGGCTGCTGCTCGAGGTCAACCGCGACGCGTCGGGCGCGCCGACGCGTTCGACCGACGAACTGCTCGGCGCGGTGGGCCTCGCCGAGTTCGCCGGCGCCTACCCCCACGAGCTGTCGGGCGGGATGCGCCAGCGCGTGGCCCTGGTCCGGGCGATGGCCCTCGGGGCGCCGCTGCTGCTCATGGACGAACCGTTCGCCGCCCTCGACGAGATCACCCGCGCCGAGATGCGCCACCTCCTCGCCGGACTGTGCGAGCAGATGGCGACCACGGTCGTGTTCGTCACCCACTCGGTGTCGGAGGCGGTGTACCTCTCCGACCGGGTCGTGGTGCTGTCGACCCGGCCGGGCCGCATCGTCGGGATCGAACCGATCGAGCTGGCCCGGCCGCGCCACGCCGAGCTCGAGGACGAGGCCGACTTCTTCGGCCTCACCAAACGCCTGCGAACGTTGCTCCAGCACGATCGGCCGGTGCGGTGACCTCGCGTCGCGGATCGGGGTCGCACTCCGGTTGGCTCAACCTCGTCGCCGCCCTCGTCGGCATCGCCGTCATCGGCGGGCTGTGGGAGCTGCTGGTGCGCGTGTTCGACGTGCAGGAGTTCATCCTTCCGCCGCCGTCGACGATCGCCTCCGAGATCGCCGACAATCCGCGCCTGTACCTCGACGCGGCCGCGGTGACCGCGCCGCCACGCCTACCTCGGCATGCTGATCGCGCTCTGTGCGGCCCTGCTGTTCGGCTCGCTGCTCGCCACGTCGCGGTTCCTCGAGCAGGCCGCCCAGCCGTTGCTGGTGCTGATCCTCGTCGCCCCGTGGGTGGCGTACTTCGCCTCGATCGTCGCGTGGCTCGGGCCGGGCGACCCGCCGGTGCTCTTCCTGGTGTCACTCGTGGCGGTGCCGGGCTTCGTGTTCGCCACGGTCAGCGGGCTGCGCTCGGCCGACGCCGACGCCCGTGAGCTGCTCGCATCGGTGCACGCCAGCCCGCTCGAGGTGCTGTGGCGACTGCGCCTGCCGTCGGCGCTGCCCGGGTTGCTCGCCACGGCCCGGTTCGTGGTCGGCATCTCGCTCGCCGCCGCCTACTACGGCGAAGGCGGCAACCTGTCGGTGAAGGGGCTGGGTTCGATCGGCAAGCGCGCCGCCGCCGCCGGCAACGGCCCGTTGCTGTGGTCGTCGGTGTTCGTCACCGTGGCGCTCGGCGTGCTCGGCCTGCTCGTCGTCACCCTCGTCGAGCGGGTGCTGCTGCGCTGGCACGTGTCGCAGCGTCGGCGGCCGTGGACCGATGCCGGCCCGGCGCCCGGTAGCGCCGGCTGACCGCGGCGACGCCGCCCCGGACCGCACCGCCCGACGACGATCGGCGCGGTGTGAGCCGGTACTCTCGCGGGTGCACGACCACAACCGGTCCGGACCGGCATCCCTTGCTCCGCCACCCGACCGCCGTGCGCTGGCAACCTACCCGACTGCGCTCGCCCATCTCCGCGAGCCCCACCGAAGGAGCCGCCTGCGCATGCGCCAGCGCCCGCCCCACTCGTCAGCCCGCTCGATCGTTCACTCGACAGCCCGCCCAGCCCGTCGCCGGCTGCTCCACGGGGTCGCCGTGGGGTGCGTCGTCGCCGGTCTGGCCACTGCCGCCCCGGCCAGCGCGTCGACCGCGCCCACCACACCGCCCGACACGACTGAGCGCCGACACGGTGAGCACGGACACGGTGAGCCCGGTCGTCGCCGGGAAACCCTTTCCCGACGACCGCTGCGCCGCCAACCACGACGCCGGCACGATCAGCTACCTCACCGGTTTCGACTACGCGGCCGCGGCCTCGATGATCGACGTGTTCGTGGCCGAGCAGCGCGGGTACTACGACGACCTCTGCCTCGACGTCGAGGTGACCCCGAGCTTCTCCACCGACAACTATCCGGTGGTCGCAGCCGGTCGGGCGCAGTTCGCCTCCGCCGGCTCGTTCACCGAGATGGCGACGTTCGCCGTCGCCAACGACGCCGATCTGGTGGCGGTGGTGGTGGAAGGACGCTCCCCCGCCGACGTGCTGATCCTGAAGCCGGACACGGCGACGACGTTGACCGACCTGCGCGGCGACACCATCGGCGTCAAGGGCAAGATCACGCCCAGCGTCGCGGCGATGCTCGCCGGCGCCGGCCTCGTCGAGGGACGCGACTACCAGACGGTCCTGCTCGACGGCTTCGACCCGGTGGCCCAGATCGCCCTCGACGGGATCGTCGGCTTTCCCGGCTACCGCAGCAACGAGCCGGGCGCGCTCGAGCGCGCCGGCATCCCGTTCCAGGTGTTCGACCCGATCGACGACGGCATACCGGGGTCGTTCGGGGTCATCTACACCACCCGTTCGTTCGTCGAGGACCACCCGAGCGCGGTGGAGGACTTCGTGCGGGCGACGATGCGCGGGCTCAACGAGGCGATCGCCGACCCGGACGCCGCGGCGCAGACCGCCCTCGACCTGATCGACGCCAGCGGCAACCCCAACTTCCTGTCGCCGGAGGGCGAGGCGTTCCGGTGGCAGACCGAATCGGCCACCATCACCGCCGACTACGCCGATGGCGACGCGTCCTACGGCGTGCCCGATCCGACCCTGCTGCAGGCCGAGGTGGACGCCTACGACGCCGTCGGGCTGTTCGGCGACGCCGGCACGCACGCGCCGACCGACCTCGCCCCGCTGATCGACACCGCCCCGATCGACGGCGTCTACGGCGAGCGCAACGTCGTCGTCTGGCCCGCCTGACCTCTCCGCGCGAGCGTGTCGCCGATGCTCTCGGTTCGAAGAGCGGCGTCGGCGTTCGAGCGACTGGTCGTGCCCGGCGCTCACGGCACCGGGGCGTCGATCACCTACCAACCGGGCCTCGACGGCCTGCGCGGCCTGGCGGTCGGCGTCGTCGTGCTGTTCCACCTCGGCATCGGCGCGGTCGGCGGCGGGTTCCTCGCCGTGTCGCTGTTCTTCACCCTGTCCGGCGTGCTGATCGGCACGCTGATGCTCGCCGAGCTCGACTCGACCGGCCGCTTCGACCTCCGCCGCTTCTGGGTGCGACGCGCCCGCCGCCTGCTGCCGGCCGCGCTGGCGGTGCTCGCCGTGCTGTCGGTGACCCGCCTGCTGACCGACACGCTGTCGGGCACGTCGGGCGGTGACATCACCGCCGCCGCGCTCGACGTGGCCAACTGGCACTTCCTCGCCACCGGGATGTCGTACGCCGAGCTGTCCACCGGACCATCGGCGGTGCTGCACTTCTGGAGCCTGGCGATCGAGGAGCAGTTCTACATCGTCATCGCCGTGGTCGCGGTGGTGGTCGCCCGGCGTTCGACCCGGCCGGTGCGCACGATGGGCCTGACGGCCGCGGTCGCAGCCGCGGCGTCGTTCCTCCTGCCTGCCGCGGCCGCCGCGTTCGGGCGGCCGATGGGGATCGACCGCGTGTACTACGGCACCGACACCCGCGCCGGCGAGCTGATGGTGGGCGTCGTCATCGCGGCCGTCCTCGTCGGCGCCTCACGGCGACGGCGCCTGCTCGTCCACGGGCGCCTCGCCGCGACGCTCGGCCTCGCCGGCCTGCTCGCCACGGTCGCCCTGTGGGCACTCGCCACGCCCGGGTCGGCGACGTTGCGCCAGGGCCTGCTCCCCCTCACCGCGCTCTGCTCGTCGCTCCTCGTCATCGGCGCGATGGTGCCGTCCGGACCCGTTGCCGCCGTGGCCCGCCTCGGCGCGCTGCGCCGGCTCGGGCGGATCAGCTACGGCGTGTACCTGATCCATTGGCCGGTCATCGTGATCGCCGACCAGCTGACGGCCGATCGCTCGCTGCGCCGAGACGTCGCCATCGTCGTCGTGACGCTGGGCCTGGCCCAGCTGAGCGCCACCATCCTCGAGCTGCCCGTGCGGCGCAACCGCCTCCCGCTGCGCCAGCTCGGCGCGGCGGCGATGGTCGCGGTGGTGGTGATCGCGGCCACCACCTCGCTCGGAGGACGGCGCACCGCGTCCGCCGAGCTCCTCGCCGATCTCCAGCGCCACGACCAGGGCGACGCCGCGCCGTCCGCGATCGCCGACCGCCCGGACGCGGCCCTGCCGCGCCTCGCCCTGTTCGGCGACTCGGTGGCGTTCTCGCTGCTGCTCGCCCTCGACTCGTCGCCGGTGCCGCAGCACTTCGTGCGGGCGCCGTCCGACGTGCGCATCGGCTGCGGCATCGCGCTCTCGCCCAGCGCCCCGCCCGACCAACCCCACTCGTGCGACGACCCCGCCGAGCGCTACGCGTTGAAGGCGATCGCCGGGCACGTCGACGTGGCGGTGATGATGTCGTGCCAGTGGGAGCTGGTGGCCCAGACGCTCCCGGGCGACGACCACCCGCGCTCGATCGGCGACCCGGTGTTCGACGACGCCGTGCGGACCCGCTACCTCGATGCGGTCGACCGGCTGCTCGCCGCCGGCGTGTCACGCGTGCTCTGGATCGAGTGTCCGTACATGAGCCGCACCGTCGGTACCGCCGGGCTCAGCCCGACGCTGCGCGACAGCCGCCGCCCGGAACGGATGGACCGCCTCGACGCGATCATCGGCGAGGTCGCCGCCGATCGGGCCGCGGTCGAGGTGGTGCCGTTCGGGGACTGGGTGAACCGCCGCGTCGACGACGCCGCGTTGCGCCCCGACGGCTCGCACTTCGAGTTCCGCTCCAACACGACGGCGGCCGACCAGTTCATCGCCATGCTCGACGCCGCCCTCGCCTGAGCCGGGTTCGGCGCGTCAGGAGGGCGCCGACAGCAGCTCGCGGGCGTGGGCGATGTCGACGCCGAGTTGGGCGACGATCGCCTCGATCCCGTCGAACTTGCGCTCGCTGCGCAGGAAGTGCGTGAAGCGCACCTTCGACAGCTCGCCGTAGAGGTCGTCGGAGAAATCGAGCAGGTGCGCCTCGAGCAGCGAGGCGTCGGCGTGCTCGTAGAACGTCGGACGCCGGCCGAGGTTGATCGCGCACGCGTGCACCGACCCGTCGGCGCGTTCGAACCACCCGGCGTACACACCGTCGGCGGGCAGGCAGATCGATCGGGGCACGGCGATGTTGGCGGTGGGGAAGCCGAGCGTGCGGCCGCGCTGGTCGCCCATCACGACGGTGCCGCGGATCTCGTACGGACGGCCGAGCATCTGCGCCGCCCGGGTGACGTCGCCGCCGGCCAGCGCCCGGCGGATCGCCGTCGAGCTCACGGGCTCGTCGACCCCGTCGGCGCGCACCACCAGGTCGATCGGGCGAACCTCGAAGTCGTGGGTGCGACCGAACTTCTCGAGCATGTCGACGTGGCCGGTGCGGTTGTGACCGAAGTGGAAGTCGCGGCCGACCACGACGACCTTGGCCCGCAGTGCCGTGACGAGCACGCGCTCGATGAACGACTCGGGTGGCTCGTTCGCCTGGGCGGTGTCGAAGGGCAGCACGACGGCGGCGTCGATGCCGGTGGCGGCCAGCAGCTCGAGGCGCTGGCCCTCGTCGGTGAGGATCGGCGGGGCCGACTCGGGGCGCACGACGGTTGCCGGGTGGCGGTCGAACGTGAGCACGACCGAACGGTCGGCGAGCTCGGCCGCCAGCGCCCGCACCATGGCGATCACCGCCTGATGGCCGACGTGCACGCCGTCGTAGGCGCCGATGGTCACCACACTGCGCTCGCCGGGCCACGGCGGCGTGGCGATGTCGGTGATCACATCCACGGCCGGTGACGCTACTTGCGCCGCCGCCGCCGAACCACCGACCGACCCACCGAGCGGCGGCCCTCGCTACACCGGCAGGTCGCCGGTGGCGGTGCGCGTCGAGCCGTGGTCGCGGTAGGCGGCGATCGTGTTCTGGGCGATCCGCATCTGGTGGATCTCGTCGGCCCCGTCGGCCAGGCGCGCCCAGCGAGCGTGCTGCATCATGCTGGCGAGCGGCGTGTCGTTCGAATAGCCGAGCGCGCCGTGCACCTGGATGGCGCGGTCGACGATCCGGTTCAGGCTGTTGGCGACGAAGTGCTTGGCCATCGACACCTCGGTGCGGAAGTCGTCACCGCGATCGATGCGGTAGGCGGCGTGCAGGACCATCAGCTTGCACTGGTACAGCTCCATCGCCGAGTCGGCGATCATCCACTGGATGCCCTGCTTGTCGGCGAGGATGCTCCCGTGGCTGTACCGGTGGAGCGACCGGTCGACCATCATGTCGAGCGCCGTCTCGGCTTGGGCGATCCAACGCATGCAGTGCGCCAGACGGGCCGGGCCGAGCCGGTACTGGCCGAGCTGGTGGCCGTTGCCGCGGCCGCCGAGGATCTGGCGGTCGTTGACCCGGAGCTCGGAGATCACGATCTCGCTGTGGCCGCCGGGACCGTGCATGGTCGAGATCTCGCGCACGTTGTCCCAGCCCGGCGCCGGCAGGTCGACGATGAACGCGGTGTTGGCCCCCCGCGCCCCCTCCGGCACGTCGAGCTCGGTGCGTGCGATGAGGATGGCGAACGACGCCCGGGCGGCGCCGGAGATGAACCACTTGTGCCCGTTGATCACCCACTCGTCGCCGTCTTGCACCGCGTTGGTCCGGATCAGCGTCGGGTCCGAGCCGGCCACCTCGGGCTCGGTCATGGCGAAGCACGACGACACCACGCCTTCGCACAACGGCTTCAGGTACGTCGCCTTCTGCTCCTCGGTGCCCCAGTGCAGCAGCGTGTGCATGTTGCCCTCGTCCGGTGCCATGCAGTTGAGCACCCACGGGCCGACCCGGGCCTTCGCCGCCTCGGCCTGCACCATCGCCAGCGCCACGTGCCCGAGCCCCATGCCGCCCCACTCCTGCGGCATGTGCGGGAGCCACAGGCCCTGCTCCCTGGCGACGCCGCGGAGGGCGAGCAGGTCGCTGACATAGCGCCGTCGCACCTCGCGCTCCATGTCGTCGCTCGGACCGTAGGGCTCCATGGCCGGCTTGACGACGTCGTCGATGAAGGCGCGCACGCGGTCGCGGATCTCGGCGTGCTCGGGGGCGAGGGTGAAGTCGATGGACATCGGCGAACCATCATGGCGTTCCCCGGCCACGCAGGCCGTAGTTGGACGCTCACTCGCTGGCGCTGCCTCGCTCGCGCGATGCGGTGTTCAGCCGGCGTTGGTCGCGAGGACCACCGCCGGCTTGGCCTGGTCCGCTCCGTGCGCCTCGTACACGGCGAGCAGCGCGCCGTCGGCCGTGACCATCGCCCACGGCCCGGCCCCGTCCGGTCGGGCCAGCACCGCTCCGACGGCGATCCGCGGCGCGTCGTCGGCGCCGACGACCACCTTGGGCAGGGCGCGGACCGCCTCGATCGGTGCCAGCAGCTCGGCCTCGTCCGGCGATGCCGCCTCGTCGATGCCGAACGGCATCACCGCCGTGCGCCGCAGGTTGCGCAGGTGGGCACCGGCGCCGAGCAGGTGGCCGAGGTCGGCGGCGAGCGTGCGGACGTAGGTGCCCGCCGAGCACTCCACCTCGACGGCGATCACCGGCCGGCCGTCGGGGTCGTGGCGGACCTCGAGGACGTCGAAGCGGTGCACCGTGACCGGGCGAGCGTCGCGCTCGACCTCGATGCCGGCGCGGGCGAGGTCGTGGAGGCGTCGACCGCCGACCTTCACCGCCGACACCATCGGCGGCACCTGCTCGATGTCGCCGAGCAGGTGCGCCGCGATGACGCCGCGCACGACGTCGGCGTCGAGCTCGTCGGCGAGCCCGCTCACGTCGTGCACGGCGACCACCTCGCCGTCGGCGTCGAGCGTCGAGGTCTCGATGCCCAGCACCACCTCGCCGGTGTACCGCTTGCGGCCCTCGGTCACGAACCGCAGCAGGCGGGTGACGTTGCCGACGCCGATCACCAGCACGCCGGTGGCGCCGGGGTCGAGCGTGCCGGCGTGGCCGACGCGCCGCTCACCGAGCCGGCGGCGCAGCATGGCGACCACGTCGTGGCTGGTGACACCGGCCGGCTTGTCGACCACGACGAGACCGTGGACGCTCGCCGGCCGGCGCCGCGCCATCAGCCGTCGCCGTGACTGCCGTCGCGCTGGCGGTCGGCGCGCAGGATGTCGTCGATGCGCTCGGCGGCGCGTATCACCTGGTCGGGGCGGAAGTCGAGGATCGGCGTCTTCTTGGCCCGGATCTGCTTGTTGATCGACGCTTGCAGGCGCCGGCGGTGATCGCCGAGCGCCACGAGGATCCCCTCGTCGCCCTCGGCGCCGGCCAGCGAGTCGAAGAACACGATCGCCCGGTTGAGCTCGTTGTCGACGTCGATCGACGTGATGGTGACGAACTCGAGGCGCTCGTCGTCGATCCGCACGAGCTCGTCGGCGACGATCTCGCGCAACGTCTCGTTGAGACGGGCGCTGCGGGGGTACTTGTGCGCGCCCGAGCTCGGGGCACCGCTGCGGCGGACAGCCATCGGGGATCCTCCTGTGGGAGTGGGACGAAACGGGAGGACGCGGGCGGTCAGTCGAAGACGATGTCGCCGCGCAGGGTGCGCTTCAGCTCGGCCACGTCCGACATGGCGAGCGTGGTGACAGCGTCCCACAGTGCGGCCGCCCGCTCGCCCCGGGGGGCGCGTGGGATGACCGGACCGAAGAAGCTGCGCTCGTGCTCGGCGCCCGGTGCGAAGGTGATGATCGGCGTGCCGACGTCGGCGCCGGTGCGTGACAGCGCCTCCTCGGACTCGGCGCGCAGCTCGGCGTCGTGGGAGTCATCGTCGACGGCGTCGGCGTGAACCGGGTCGAGACCGGCGTCGCTCAGGCACTGGGCGGCGAACGCGCGGGCGTCGGCGCCGGCCTCGTCACTGCGCTTGTGGACGTGGATCTCGGTGCCGATGGCGGTGTAGGCCGCGGCCAGCGCGTCGTTGCCCTCGGCCCGGCGCACGGCGTCGAGCACCCGCATCAGGCGCAGCGCCGTCATGTGGCCCTGACGGTGCCGCTCGATGTACTCGCCGGTGCGGTCCTCGTTGATGAACTTGAGGGAGATGAACCGCCAGCGCACGCGGTAGTCGCGTTCGGCCTGGACGTTGGTGACCCAGCGCGAGGTGATCCAGCACCACGGGCAGGCGGGATCGAGGAAGAACTCGGCATCGAACGTGGTGGCGTCGGGGTCGCTCATGCCTGCCAGTCAATCGGCGAAATCCGGTTGCGTCGCCGGCGCGACGGGGCAGTCGTCATCGGGGCCCCGGTGAGCCGGACCGAGCGGTCAGCGGACATGCGCGCCGAGCCGGGTCGATCTGGTCACCCACGTTCTCGATATCGAGAATCGTGGGTGACCAGATCGCCGTTCGAGACGGAGAGTGACCAGATCGCGGCGGGCGATCAGGTGCGGGCGACCTCGCGCTCGTCGTAGGTCTCGATGACGTCTCCGGGCTTGAGGTCCTGGAAGTCGGACAGGCCGATGCCGCACTCGAAGCCCTCGCGGACCTCGCGCGCATCCTCCTTGAACCGCTTGAGCGACGTGATCGAGCCCTTCCAGATCACCGTGCCGTCGCGGAGGAAGCGGACCTTCGAACCGCGGGCGATCGTGCCCGACAGCACGTAGCAGCCGGCGATCGCACCGATCCGCGGGACCCGGAAGATCTCGCGCACCTCGGCCTCGCCGGTGACGACCTCTTCGTACTCCGGCTCGAGCATGCCGACCATCGCCTGCTCCATGTCTTCGAGCAGCTTGTAGATGATCTCGTAGGTACGGATCTCCACGCCCGCCTGTTCGGCGGCCTCGCGAGCCTTGCGATCGGGCCGCACGTTGAAGCCGATGATCGTGGCGTTGGTGGTGGCGGCGAGGTCGATGTCGCGCTCGCTGATCCCGCCGACGGCACGGTGCACGAACGTCAGCTCCACCTCGGGACGGTCGAGCTTGCGCAAGCTCTCGGTGACCGCCTCGAGCGAGCCCTGCACGTCGGCCTTCAGGATCAGGTTGAGCGTGGCGGTCTCGCCGGACTGGATCTGGCTGAAGATGTCCTCGAGCTTGGTGCCCGTCTTGACGCGGGCGTCGCCACGCTGGGCGCGCAGCCGGAGGCGGTGCTCGCGGGCCTCGCCGACCGTGCGTGCCACCTTCTCGTCCGGCGCGACGCGGAACTCGTCTCCGGCCTGGGGCACCGACGAGAGGCCGAGCACCTGAACCGGCGTCGAGGGCCCGGCGCTCTGGATCGGCTCGCCCTGGTCGTCGAGCATCGCCCGCACGCGGCCCCACGCCGCACCGGCGACGATCGGGTCGCCGACCTTCAGCTCGCCCTTGTCGACGAGGACCGTCGCCACGGGGCCTCGGCCGGTGTCGAGGTTGGCCTCGAGCACCACGCCCTTGGCCCGACCTTCGGGGTTCGCCGTCAACTCCTCGAGCTCGGCGACGACCAGGAGCTGGTCGAGCAGGTCGTCGATGCCCAGGTCCTGGGTGGCCGACATCTCCACCACGATGGTGTCGCCGCCCCACGACTCGGGCACCAGGCCCTGCTCGGCGAGCTGCGTCAGCACCCGCTGCGGATCGGCGTTGTCCTTGTCGATCTTGTTGACGGCCACGACGATCGGCACCTCGGCGGCGCGGGCGTGGCTGATCGCCTCGATCGTCTGGGGCATCACGCCGTCGTCGGCGGCCACCACCAGCACCACGATGTCGGTGGCCTCGGCACCGCGCGCCCGCATCTGCGTGAACGCGGCGTGACCCGGCGTGTCGAGGAACGTCAACTCCCGGCCCCGCTGCTCCACCTGGTAGGCACCGATGTGCTGGGTGATGCCACCGGCCTCGCCGGCCACCACGTTGGCGTGGCGGATCTTGTCGAGCACGGTGGTCTTGCCGTGGTCGACGTGGCCCATGACGGTGATCACCGGCGGGCGCGCCTGCTGGTTCTCCTCGTCGTCGGTGTCGTCGAACAGCGACTGGAGCTGGATCTCCTCCTGCTGGCCCGGCTCGACGAGCAGGATCTCGGCACCGATCTCGAGGGCGAACAACTCCATCTGCTCGTCGGAGAGCGTCATCGTGGCCGTGACCATCTCGCCGTTGTTGAGCAGGAAGCGCACGACGTCGGCCGCGGTGCGGTTGAGCTTGGGACCGAACTCCTGGGCCGACACCCCGCGCTCGATCACGACGACGCCCTCGGGCACCGGCGCGTCGCTGCGCGTGTAGTTCGTGAACTGCGGCTGCAACTCCTCGCGGTCGCGACGACGACGTCGGCCGCGGCCACGCCGCGGTGGGCGGCGCTGTCCGCTCGGACGAGGGCCACCACCGCTCGGTGCTCCCGGGCCGCCGCCGGGACCGCCGGGACGCGGACCGCCGGGGCGGGCGCCGCCTGGCGTGAAGCCGCCGGGACGGCCAGGACCGCCCGGGCGCGGACCGCCGGGACCGCCGGGGCGCGGACCGCCCGGAGCGGTGGTGCGCTGGCCGGGACCGGTCGTACGCGGCGGTGAGGGTCGGGCGCTGCCGGGAGGCGGCGGGATCGGACGACCCGACGGCGACATCGGACGACCCGGGGGCGGCGGGATCGGCTTGCCCGTCGGCGACATCGGACGGGCGGGCCGCGACGGTGCACCGGCGGGGGCGCCGACCGGGGCGCCCACCGTTGCCGGGCGCGGGGCGGGAGCGGTGCGGGCGACCGCCGGAGCCGGCATGCGGGCCTCGGGGGCGACGACGACCGGGTCGGGACGTCGGCCGCCCGACGAGATGACCCTCGCGGTCACGTCGGACTCGTCGCGACCTCCGCTGGAGACGGTGGCGACGGCCGGCTCGCGCACGAGCGGCTCGCGCACGGCGGGCTCGCGGACGGCCGGGGCGGCGGGCGCCGGCTCGGGCGTGGTGGCGGCCGGCGGCACGACCGGTTCGGCGACCGGGGTCGGCGTGGGCACGTCGGCCACCTCCGCGGGTGTGATGGTGGGGGCCGTGGGGGATGAGATGGTGGGAGACGAGATCGGGGCCGACGAGACGGTGGGAGCCGGCTCGGGCGCGGTGGCCGCCGCGGCCGGGGCGAGGTCGCGATCGGCCTCGACCGGCTCGACGGCCGGCGGCTCGGCGATCGTGCGCTCGGGCGGCGCCGTCTCGGTCGACGCCGGCGCGGGGCGGTCCCCCTCGGTCGGTGACGACTCGGCGGCCGGCGTGGCCTCGTCGGTCGACGATGTGGCCGCCGACTTCTTCGCCGCCGCCTTCTTCGCCGGCTTGGCCTCCTCGGGCTGCTCCGGCCGGGTCAGGCCGTCACGAACGGCGCGCCGACGGATCATGTCGGCGTAGGCCTCGTTGAGCGAGGAGGAGTGGCTCTTCACGGGGACGCCCAGGGTGAGGGCCAGGTCGACGGCCTCCCCGTTCGTCATACCCAGTTCCTTCGCCAATTCGTGCACCCTCATGTTCTTCGCCATGCGTCATGCCTCTTTCTTCGTCTGGCCAGCCGCCGTCAGGCCAGCCGTCTTGTCGTCTGCGATGGTGTCGAGCGCACCCGTGGGCAGCGCCCGCCGGAACGCTCGGTCGAAGGCCCGTCGCCGCACGGCTGCCGTCAGGCACGGCCGGCACGGTTGTGAACCGTCGCGGCACAGCCATGCGCCACGACCGGGCGCGGTCCGGCTGAAAACGGCCCGACCGTCGGTCGCGAGGGCGACGCGAACCAGCGCGACCTGCGGTCGCGTGGTCCGGCACCCCACACAGGTGCGCTGCGGTTGGCACATCGACGTCACTCGGCGGGCAGCCTCCGGGCTCGCTTGGCGCCACGCTGGCGGTGGCGTCGCCGGCCTCTGCGGCCTCGGCATCCTCCGCCTCGGCCACGGCCACGACCGTCTCGGCGGTGGGCACCGCGCCGTCGGCCGCTGTCTCGGGCTGGGCGTCGGCCGCGGGCTCGCCGTTCGCCGCCAACTGCTCGGCGGCCGACCACTCGCTCTGGGTCATCACGGTGCCGTCGGCGGCGTGCCACTCCATCTCACCCGTGGCGCTGTTCTGGATCCACTGGCCCTCGGCGTACTCGACGCTCTCGTCGAGCTCGTCGCGCCGCGCCGGGATGCCCTCGGCGAGCTGGGTCTCGGAGCGGATGTCGATGCGCACCCCGGTGAGGCGCGCCGCCAGGCGGGCGTTCTGGCCCTCCCGGCCGATCGCCAGGCTGAGCTGGTGGTCGGGGACGATGACGTCGGCCTGCGTGCCGTCCTCCGACACGATCACCTGCGACACCTTCGCCGGCGAGAGCGCCTTGGCGATGAAGTCGGCGATGTCGTCCGAGAACGGGACGATGTCGATCTTCTCGCCGCGCAGCTCGTTCACCACCATCCGCACGCGACCGCCGCGCGCACCGACGCATGCGCCGACCGGGTCGACGTTGTGATCGTTCGACCACACCGCGATCTTCGTGCGGTGCCCTGGCTCGCGGGCGCACGCCTTGATCTCGACGACGCCGTCGGCGATCTCCGGCACCTCCAACTCGAACAAGCGCTTGATCAGGCCGGGGTGGGTGCGGCTGACGACGATCTGCGGGCCCTTGGCCGTGCGGCGCACCTCGACGATGTAGGCCTTGGAGCGGTCGCCGGGCTGCGGGCGCTCGAACGGCACCTGCTCGGCCTGCGGGAGCAACGCCTCGACGCGTCCGAGGTCGAGCAGCGTGTAGCGGGTGTCGGTCTGCTGGATGATGCCGGTGACGATGTCGCCCTCGCGGTTGGCGTACTCCTCGAACTTGCGGTCGCGCTCGACCTCGCGGATCCGCTGGCTCATCACCTGGCGGAACGTCTGCGCAGCGATGCGGCCGAGCTCCTCGCGCCGGGGCGTGTCGTCGCGCTCGTTGACCCAGTTGCCGTCCTCGTCGAGGTCGTAGGCCGTGAAGGTGAACTCCATCGTGCCCGGGTCGACCTCCACCACCACTTCGTCGGCGGCGCCGGGGCGGCGCTTGTAGGCGGACGCGAGCGCATCGACGAGCACGTGCAGCAGCGAGTCCTCGGACAGACCCTTCTCCTGGGCCAACATCCGGATCGCTTCGGACATGTCAAGGTTGCTCACGACGACTTGCTCCTGCTGTTCGCTTTCGGCTTCGGTTGCGGCCCCCACTCGAACACCGTGCGGGCCCGGTCGATCTGGTCGTAGACGATGCGCTGCGATGTCCCGTCGGCGATGCGCACGATGACGGCGTGGTCGTCGGCGGACTCGACGACGCCCTGCACCCGCCGCTGGTCGGCGGTGACGTCGGCGAGGCGGATGGCCACCGGCTTGCCGACCTCGCGCTGGAAGTGGGCCGGCGTGCGCAGCGACCGTTCGATGCCGGGGCTGGTGACCTCGAGCGTGTACCGCGACGGCATCGGATCGTGCTGGTCGAGCTCCTTGGACACCAGGCGGCTGGCGAGGGCGAGGATGTCGAGGGAGACGCCCGTCGGCGAGCCGGCCGGGGTGTCGAGCGTGACGCGCAGCGTGCCGCCACGGTGCTCGATGTCGTAGATGTCGAGGCCGAGGTCGGCGGCGATCGGCTCGACCAGCGCCCGCACCTTCGTCAATGACGGACTTTCGATCTCAGTGCGCACGATCTCGCCTCCTCTCACCTTCTCGTCGCTTGCCTCGCAGCGCTTGCATCGACCACTTGCATGAAACGAGGCGTGGGGCGAACCCCACGCCTCTCGGTTGTGTACCAACAGAACGGGTTTCGAGCATACCAGCGATGCCCGGGCCTCGGCCCGGGGAGCGGCGCCGAACGTGTCGTGAGGCCGTCGTAGGCCGTCGTGAGGACGGCGTGGCCGGTGGGCGCAGCAACCTTCTACCCTGCTGGCCGTGCTGCGGATGTCGACCCTGTTCGTGCGGACCCTGCGAGAGGACCCGGCCGACGCCGAGGTGGCCAGCCATCGCCTGATGACCAGGGCGGGCTACATCCGCCGTGCCGCGCCCGGCGGCTACACCTGGCTGCCGCTCGGGTGGATGGTCTATCGCAACGTCGAGCGCATCGTCCGCGAGGAGATGGACGCCGCCGGCTTCCAGGAGGTGCACTTCCCGGCGCTGCTGCCGCGAGCCCCGTACGAGGCGTCGCACCGCTGGACCGACTACGGCGACAACATGTTCCGGCTGCAGGACCGGCGCGGCAACGACTACCTCCTCGCCCCGACGCACGAGGAGATGTTCACGCTGCTCGTGAAGGACCTCTACTCGTCCTACCGCGACCTGCCGCTGATCATCTACCAGATCCAGACGAAGTACCGCGACGAGGCCCGCCCCCGGGCCGGCCTGCTCCGCGGCCGCGAGTTCGTGATGAAGGACTCCTACAGCTTCGACGTCGACGACGCCGGGCTCGCCGTGTCGTACCAGCGCCATCGCGACGCCTACATCTCCACCTTCGAGCACCTCGGGCTGCCGTTCGTCATCGTGTCGGCGATGTCGGGGGCGATGGGCGGATCGGCCAGCGAGGAGTTCCTCGCCCCGATCGACGTCGGCGAGGACACGTACGTCCGTTGCCCGACCGGCGACTACGCCGCCAACGTCGAGGCGGTGCGGATCGTCGCCCCGCCGCCGGAGCCGTACGACGGCCGGCCGCCGGCGGTGTCCCACGACACGCCCGACACCCCCACCATCGCCACGCTCGTCGACCTCCTCAACGCCCGCGACGACCTCGCGCGCGACGACGGCCGGTCGTGGGCGGCGGGCGACACGCTCAAGAACCTGTTGGTGATGCTCCGGCACCCCGACGGATCCACCGAGCCGCTCGCCATCGGCGTGCCGGGCGACCGCGACGTCGACGAGAAGCGACTGGAAGCAGCGATCCTGCCCGCCGAGGCGACGCCGTTCGGCGAGGCCGACTTCGCCCGGTATCCCATGCTCGCCAAGGGCTACATCGGGCCGGGTGCGCTCGGGTCGGGCTCGCCGAGCGGCATCCGCTTCCTCGTCGACCCGCGCATCGTCGACGGCACGGCGTGGGTGACCGGCGCCGATGCGCCCGGCCACCACGTGATCGGGCTGGTCGCCGGGCGTGACTTCCGCCCCGACGGCGTGCTCGACGTCGCCGACGTGCGCGCCGGCGACACCTGCCCCAACTGCGGCGCGGCCCTCGAGATCGCCCGCGGCGTCGAGATCGGCCACATCTTCCAGCTCGGACAGCGCTACGCCGAGGCGCTGGGCCTCACGGTCACCGACGCCGACGGCGCGCCGGTCGTCGTCACGATGGGCTCCTACGGCATCGGCGTCAGCCGGGCGGTCGCCGCCATCGCCGAGTGCACGTACGACGAGGCCGGGCTGTGCTGGCCGCGCGAGGTGGCGCCGGCCGACGTGCACATCGTCATCGCCGGCAAGCCGGGCTCCGAGCAGTTCCCCGCCGCCGAGCGACTGGCCGGCGACCTCGAGGCCGCCGGCGTGCGCGTGCTGCTCGACGATCGCGACACGGTGTCGCCGGGGGTGAAGTTCAAGGACGCCGAGCTGATCGGCATCCCGACGATCGTCGTCGTCGGCCGAGGGCTGGCCGACGGCTTCATCGAGGTGAAGGACCGGGCGACCGGCGAGCGCCGGGACGTCGAGATCGCCGACGCGATCGACGAGCTGTCAGCGCTCGTCGGCTGACTCCAAGGAGCGACGCCCCGAGTCGGCCGCTCCGGGGGGCTCGTGGACGACGACCATCGACGCCGCGAGCCCGGCGAGCACCAGCCCGCATCCCACCACCGTGACCGGAACGTTCGCCACCGCGCCGAGCGCCGCGGCCGCGGCCGCCCCGGCCAGCTTGGGCCAGATCCGGGTGCCGCTGACGCGGTCGCCGACGATGCGCAGCAACACGGCCAGACCGACGAGGTAGCCGGCGACAGCGAGGGCCACGGCGAGCGCGGCCGTGCGGGCGTCGATCTCGGAGTCGTGACCCTGTGACGACGCGGCGAGGTGCAGCCCGCCGCCGATCGCGGCGAGCGAGCCGAACACCACGATGTGCCCGTAGCCCCAGCGGAACGCCACCCGCGGCGTCGGCGCGAGGTGCCCGGGGTTGTCGAAGTACAGCCACCACGCGGCGAACGCGATCAGCAGGCTGCCGAGGCCGACGGCGAGCAGTCCCCCGGTCAGCCCGCCGTCGTCGACCGCGTCCTGGAACCCGGCTGCGGCCGACAGCACCGACTCGCCGAGCAGGATGATCGTGAACAACCCGTAGCGCTCCTCGATGTGCTCGGCGTGGAACGGCGGCTCGGGGAGCGCCCGCTCGGCGACCACCGGGATGCCCAGCTCGGCCGCTCCGAGCAGCAGGAACACCCAGAGCTGGGCGTCGGTGGGCAACGCCAGCATGCCCACCCACAGCACCTGGACGGCGGCGATCAGCGCGGCGTAGCGCAGGGCGCGCGTCCGGCTGGTCGGCTCGTCCCGGGCGACCCGCAGCCAACTCAGGATCAGGCCGACGCGCATGATGACGTAGCCGACGACGCAGGCGACGAACCACCGGTCCTCGACGGCGCGGGTCACCCCGGCGGCGAACACGAGGGCGCCGGCGATCTGCACGAAGGTCAGCAACCGGTAGGGCACATCGTCGGCGTCGTGGGCGCTGGCGAACCACGTGAAGTTCATCCACGCCCACCAGATGCCGAAGAACATCAGCCCGCCGTAGACCACCCCTCGCGCCGTCTCGCCGATGGCGAGCTCGTGCTGGTAGGCGTCGGCGACGCGCCCGACGGCGACGACGAACGTCAGGTCGAAGAACAGCTCGAGCGGCGTCGAGGCGCGATGCTCCTCGCGCGGATCGCGGGTGACCGCCCGGCCGCGCAGGTTCTCGAAGTGCAGCGTCGCCAACGGCCCGCCCCGATCAGCCGTGGCGGAGCAGGCCCTGGTCGATGACCGTGCGGTCGCCGACCGACGTGGTGAACACCGCCTCGTCGTCGCCGAGCTCCCACACCCGCACGGTGAGCACCTCACCGGGGATGACCGGCGCGGCGAACCGGACCTCGACGTGCTCGAAGCGCGCCGGGTCCGACCCGCACACCGTGTGCAGGAGCGCCCGGCCGGTGAACCCGAACGTGCAGAGACCGTGCAGGATCGGGCGGTCGAAGCCGCCCATGGCGGCGAACGCCGGGTCGGAGTGCAGCGGGTTGCGGTCGCCCGAGAGGCGATAGATCAAGGCCTGGTCGGGTGACGTGGCCGACGTCACCTCGTGGTCGGGTGCCCGGTCGGGCGGCACGTTCTGCGGGCCGGACGGCCCGCGCTCGCCGCCCCAGCCACCCTCGCCGCGGATGAACACCGAGGAGCGGTTGGTGTAGAGCGGCTGGCCGTCGGCGACCGCTCGGGTCTCGGTCACCACCACCGCCGCCTTGCCCTTGTCGTACATGGCGACGAGCTCGGTGGTGAGGGTGGCCGTCCCCTCGGTGGGGAGCGGTCGAGCGAGCGTCACGGCCTGCTGGCCGTGCACGAGCATCGCCGGGTTGTAGGTCCCCATCGTCGACAGCACCGAGCCGCGACCCCACCCGAGCACGACCGGGAACGTCGGCAGCACCTGCTGGGGCACCCCGGCGGTGTTCTCGGTGGTGAAGGCGAGCTCGGCGGTGCCGGCGCCCACGCCCACGGCGTAGAGCAGTGCGTCCTTGCTCGTCCAGGTCACCTCGACCGGCTCGCTCGTGGTGCCGACGGCTTCCGGGTTCAACGGCATGCGCCGCAGCGTAGATGGCACCGACCCGGCGACGCCGACCGCTCGCTCGGTCCGCGACAGCGATCGGGTCACGTCGTCGCGTACTCAAGGGCCGATCTGGTCACCCGCACGTCTCGATATCGAGAACGTGGGTGACCAGATGGACCGTCGAGCGACCTCGCACCCGCTCCCTAGCATGGTCCGGTGCCCGCGGCCGTCGACGTCCTCGTGGTCGGCGCCGGGCCGGCGGGCGTTGCCGCGGCGATCGAGCTGCACCGGGCCGGGGTCGACGTGCTCGTCGTCGACAAGGCGATCTTTCCCCGCGACAAGTGCTGTGGCGACGGCCTGACCACGCTCGCCCTGCGCGAGCTGGCCCACCTCGGCCTCGACGTGGGCGCGGTGCCGCAGTTCCAGCGGGTCGACGCGGCGGTGCTCCGCGGTCCGTCGGGAGGGGAAGTGACCCTGGCGCTGCCCACCGGTCACGGCCTGTTCGCCGCCGTCACGCCTCGCCTCGAGCTCGACGCCGCGCTCGTCGAGCACGCCACGAGCGTCGGGCGTGACCGTGCTGCAAGGGCACGGCCTCGAAGGGCTCGATGTGAGAGCCGAGGGCGTGATGGCCGTCATCGAGGGCCACGGCACCATCACCGCCCGACACGTGGTCGCCGCCGACGGCATGTGGAGCCCGACGCGCAAGGCGCTCGGGCTCGGTCCCGACGGGTACCTCGGCGAGTGGCACGCCTTCCGCCAGTACGTCGACGGCGTCACCGGCCCGGCCGCGCACCAGTTGATCGTGTGGTTCGACGACGACTTCCTGCCCGGCTACGCCTGGTCGTTCCCGCTCCCGGACGGTCGCGCCAACGTCGGCTTCGGCATCCGGCGCGGCACGGGACGGCGTACGCAGGACATGAAGCAGACGTGGGCGACGTTCTTCGAGCGGCCGCACGTCGCCGCGGCCCTCGGCCCGGGCGCGACGCCCGTCGACCGACACCTGGCGTGGCCGATCCCGGCCCGCATCGACACGGCGACGCTCTCGCACGGGCCGGTGCTGTTCACCGGCGATGCCGCCGCCGCCACCGACGTGATGACCGGCGAAGGCATCGGCCAGGCGCTGCTGACCGGCCGGCTGGCGGCCGCGGCGATCGTGGCCGGCGGTGACGTGGCCGGCCGGTACCGCCACGCCGTGCGCGGCGAGCTGGTGGCCGACCATCGCATGTCGGTGCTCCTCGGCCGGGTGCTCGGTCGCCGCCGCGGCGCCGACGGGGCGATCGCCATCCTCGCCCACGCCGGCGAATGGGGCCGCCGCAACTTCGCCCGCTGGATGTTCGAGGACGAGCCCCGAGCGATCGCACTGACCCCCCGACGCTGGCACGCGTCGGTTCCTGCGTCGCCCGGGCGTCGTCGCACCGCCACGCCCGTGAGGCGGGCCGCGGGCTACCGTCGGCCGTGATGCGCACCCGCCTGACCGAACTGCTCGGCATCGAGCATCCGGTCATGCTCGCCGGGATGGGCGGCGTCTCGTACCACCGCCTGGTGGCCGCCGTCAGCGAGGCCGGCGGGATCGGCACGCTCGGCGCCTCGACGATGCGCCCCGGCGAGCTCGCCACCGAGATGGCGGCGGTCCGCGCGGCCACCGCCAAGCCCTTCGGCGTCGATCTGCTGACGGCGCTCCCCGGGCAGGTGGAGGCCGGGCTCGACGACGTGATCGCCGGCGGCGCCCGACTGTTCGTGGCCGGGCTCGGCGTCCCTCGAGACGTGGTCGACGCCCTGCACGAGGCGGGTGTGGTGGTCGGCTCGATGTGCGGCAAGGTGCGCCACGCCGATCAGCGCGGTCGCGAGCGGGTGCGACCTCGTGGTCGCCCAGGGCACCGAGGCGGGCGGGCACACCGGAACGGTTGCCACGATGGCGCTCGTGCCGCAGGTGGTCGACGCCGTCGCCGACCGCGTCCCCGTCGTCGCCGCCGGCGGGCTGTTCGACGGCCGTGGACTCGCCGCCGCGCTGTGCCTCGGGGCCGACGGCGTGTGGGTCGGCACCCGGTTCATCGCCACGCCCGAAGCGCGCGCCGTCAGCGGCTACAAGGACACGCTGGTCGCCACCGGCGAGGACGGCACGGTGGTGTCGCGGGCCTACACCGGCAAACCGTGCCGCGTCGTGCGCAACGAGTGGACCCGACACTTCGAGGACCACCCCGACGAGCTCGCTCCGTTCCCGCAGCAGGTGGCGGTGTCGGCGCACGCCGGCGCCAACCACCTCGGGCACCCCGACGGGACCGACGCCGACCCGACCCGCGAGTTCTATCCCGCCGGCCAGGGCGTCGGCGCGATCGACTCGCTCGTACCGGCGGGCGAGCTCGTGCACCGCATCGTCGACGAGGCCGAGGCGACGCTGGCCCGCGTCGACGGCCTCCGCGGCCTGGTCGCCCGATGAGCACGGGGGACCTCGCCGACATCGGGTCCTTCGTCGAGCGGGCGTGGGCCACCGACATCGTGCCCGAGCTCGAGCGCTACATCACCATCCCCAACGTGTCGGCGGCCTACGACGCCGAGTGGGACGCCAACGGCCACATGGAGGCCGCCGTCGCAGCTGGTGCGCGGCTGGTGTGCCGCACGGAGCATCCCCGGCCTCGCCGTCGACGTCCAGCGCATCCCCGGGCGCACCCCGCTGATCGTGGTCGAGGTCCCGGCCACCGACCCGGCGCTCGCCGAGCGCACCGTGCTGCTCTACGGCCACCTCGACAAGCAGCCCGAGATGACCGGCTGGCGCGAGGGCCTCGGTCCGTGGAGCCCGGTGATCGACGGCGACCGGCTCTACGGTCGGGGCGGCGCCGACGACGGGTACGCCGCGTTCGCCGTCGCTCCTCGCCATCGAGGCCGCCGAGCGCGCCGGCCTCCCGCACGGGCGCTGCCTGCTGCTCGTCGAGGCCAGCGAGGAGAGTGGCAGCCCCGACCTGCCGGCACACCTCGCCCTGCTGGCCGATCGCATCGGGCGGCCGGAGCTCGTGGTCTGCCTCGACTCCGGGGCGCTCGACACCGAGCGGTTGTGGATCACCACGTCGCTGCGCGGGCTCGTCGGCGGGGTCGTGACCGTGCAGGTGCTCGACGAGGGCGTGCACTCCGGCGACGCCAGCGGCGTGGTGCCCTCGAGCTTCCGCATCGTGCGACAGCTGCTCGACCGCATCGAGGACGCCACCACCGGCCGGGTGCTGCTCGACGCCCTGCACGTCGACGTGCCGACCGACCGGCTCGACGAGGCCCGGCGCACGGCGGCCGAACTGACCCATCCGCTCGCCGAGGACTACCCGTTCGCCGGGTCGACCCGGGCGATGGTCGACGACCCCGTCGAGCAGCTGCTCGCCCGGACGTGGCGACCGACGGTCAGCTACGTGGGCGCCGACGGATTCCCGCCGACCGGCCGGGCCGGCAACGTGCTGCGCCCGTCGACGTCGCTGTCGCTCAGCGTCCGCCTGCCGCCGACGTGCGATCCGGACGCGGCCGCGTCGGCGCTCGCCGAGGCGCTGACGCACGATCCGCCGTCGGGAGCCACGGTCACGCTACCGCGGCAGCGCCGCGGCACCGGGATGGAACGCGCCCACGTTCGCCCCGTGGCTGCGGGCGGCGCTCGACGACGCGTCGAACGCCGCCTTCGGCAACCCGGCGCGGGCGTTCGGCGAGGGCGGCACGATCCCGTTCATGGGCATGCTCGGGGCGATGTTCCCCGAGGCCCAGTTCGTGATCACCGGCGTGCTGGTGCCGGGCAGCAACGCCCACGGGCCGAACGAGTTCCTCCACCTGCCGACGGCGCGGCGCATCAGCGAGTGCATCGCCCGTCTGCTCGGCGCCCACGCCCGATCCTGACCGCTGCCGCGACAATCCGGGGCAGGCCCCGCGGACCATGCACTACGGTCGGTGGATCAGGTTGGATCGTGCCCGTGAGGGCGGGGTCGCCTGGTGCCGCCAACCACCGAGCTTCGTGTCCGCATGGAGAAGGGGAGAATCCAATGAGACGACTGATCGTCCGAACCGCACTGCCCGTCGTCGGGCTCGGCCTGCTGCTGACCGCCTGCGGCAACACCCCGACGGCGAGCCAGCAGCTGGCCGTGCGCACGGCGCCCGAGCCGGCCGCTGCCGGCGACTCGATCCTCGACTCGGTCATCGCCGCCGACACCATCAAGTGCGGCGTCCGCAACGACCTGCCCGGGTTCTCGTCGACCAACGAGGCCGGTGACCACGTCGGCTTCGACTCCGACTTCTGCCGGGTGCTCGCCGCCGGCATCCTCGGCGACTCCACCAAGGTGACGTTCGTCGACGTCGACACCGACGCCCGGTTCACCGCGCTGCAGTCGGGCGAGATCGACGTGCTCGTGCGCAACACCACGTGGACGGCGAGCCGGGACGGCACCGAGGGCGCCACGTTCCTGCACCCGACGTTCTACGACGGCCAGGCGATGATGGTGGCGTCCGACTCGGGCTACGAGTCGATCGACGACATGGACGGCGCGACGATCTGCGTCGCCGGCGGCACCACCACCGAGGGCAACGTCGGCACCGAGTTCGCCCGCCGCGGGCTGACCGCCAACGTGCAGTCGTTCGACAGCGTCGACCTGCTCCAGGAGGCGTTCATCGCCGGGCGGTGCGACGGCTGGTCGAGCGACAACAGCCAGCTCAACGCCCTGCGCTCGGCCTACCCGGACGGGCCCGACGCCCTCACGATCTTCCCCGACATCTTCAGCAAGGAGCCGCTCGCCCCGGCCGTGGTCGACGGCGACAGCCGCTGGGCGCAGGCGGTGAACTGGTCGATCTTCGCCACGATCCAGGCCGAGGAGTACGGCCTGACGAAGGACAACGTCGACGACGGCCTCACCAGCGACGACCCCAACGTGGTGACGTTCCTCGGTGGCGCCAACGCCGACGGCACGGTGCTCGACCCCGGCCTCGGCCTCTCGCCGGACTTCGCCTACAACATCGTCTCCCAGGTGGGCAACTACGGCGAGATCTTCGAGGCCAACCTGGCGCCGATCGGGATCGAGCGCGGCGTCAACGCACTGTGGACCGACGGCGGCCTGCAGTACGCCCCGCCCTACCGGTGATCGGGGCCTGACCGGGCCGACCCGAAGCCGATGACGCGCGGACCCGTGGTGGTGGTCGGATGACCACCACCACGCCCGCGGTCGCGCCGGCGCGGCGCGGCGGACGGCCGCCACCGTGGCGCGACGTCCGCGTCCTCGCCTGGATCTTCCAGTTCGCCGTGCTGGCGGTGGCGGTGTTCATCGTCTCGTGGTTGTGGGACAACCTCCAGGTCAACAGCCAGCGCCAGAACATCCCGACGAGCTTCGACTACCTCGACCAGCCGGCCGGCTTCCCGATCGCCAACAGCGCCTTCCGCCAGACCCAGCCGGTGCACGCCGCCCTCGTCGTCGGCCTGCTCAACACGTTGCGCCTGGCCGTCGTCGGGATCGTGCTGGCGACCGTGTTCGGCACGCTGCTGGGCGTCGCCCGCCTGTCGAAGAACTTCCTCGTGCGCAAGACCGCCCAGGTGTACGTCGAGACCGTCCGCAACGTCCCGCTGCTCGGGATCATCATCCTGATCTACCTGGCCGTCGTGCTGAACATGTTCCCGAAACCCAACGACGCGCTGCGCATCGGACCGCTCGCCGTCATCAGCGTGCGGGGCGCGACGCTCGCGTACTACGAAGGCGCCACGTGGAAGTTCCTGGTGGTCGTCGCCGCGCTCGTCCTCAGCACGTGGGTGGTCGTGCGGTGGCGGCGGGCGACCGCCGACCGGCGCGGCGTGGCGGCCCGCACCGGATGGTGGGCGCTCGGCATCGGGGTGGTCGTGCTCGTCGTGCTGTGGCTGGCGCTCGGCCTCGGGGGCTCGACACCCACCGTGAACGGGCGTCGGGTCACCGGTGGCATCGCGATGACGCCGGAGTACTTCGCCGCCCTCGCCGGCCTGGTGCTGTACACGTCGAGCCACATCGCCGAGATCGTGCGCGGATCGATCCAGGCGGTCCCGCGCGGCCAGGGCGAGGCGGCCGACGCGCTGGCCCTGTCGGGGTTCCAGCGGGTGTGGTTCGTGGTGCTCCCCCAAGCGATGCGCATCGCCGTGCCACCGATCGGCAACCAGTACCTCAACCTGGCGAAGAACTCGTCGCTGGCGGCGGTGATCAGCTTCCCCGAGCTCACCCAGGTGACCCAACTGAGCGTCGCCAACCGCTCGCCGGCGGTGCCGTCGTACGCCCTCCTGCTGCTGATCTACCTCGTCCTGTGCCTGGTGCTGTCGACCATCGTCAACCTCGCCAACCGACACCTGGCGATCGTGGAGCGCTGAGCGATGACCGACGTCGTTGCCACCGACCGCCGGCTGCTCGCCATGCCGGAGCCGGCGCCACCGCCGAGTCGCGACGCTCGCGACTGGCTGCGCCAGAACCTGTTCCGGTCGTGGGGCGACGCCGTCCTGACGGTCGTCGCCGCCGTGGTGGTCGCGGTCGTGCTCTACCTCTCCGCCCGCTTCGTGTTCGTGACCGGGCGCTGGGACATCGTGCGCACCAACCTCACCCTGTTCATGGTCGGGCGCTACCCACGCGACGAGCTGTGGCGGGTGAGCCTGTCGCTGTGCTGTCTCGCCGCGTACGGCGGGGTGCTCGCCGGGTTCGTCCATCGCCGTCAGCTGGCGGCCGGGCGCGCCGGCCCCGAGCTGACGCTGCGGGCACGCGTCGTCGACATCGTCGGACGGCTGTGGCCGTTGCTGCTCGGCACGCTCGTGCTGCTGTCGCTCAGCGCGACGATCGGGCCCTGGCTGCTGGCCCTCGGGGTGGTCGCCGCAGCGGTCGTCGGTCGCGTCGTCGGCGGGCATCTCGGGCGGCGGTGGCTGTGGCCGGTGGTGGTCGTCGGCATCGTCGGTCCGATCCTGCTCATCGCCCTGTTGACCGCGGGGGCCAGTTGGAACGAGTGGGGCGGGATGATGCTCAACGTCTTCCTCGCCGCCGCCGGCATCGGGCTGTCGTTCCCACTCGGCGTGCTGCTCGCGCTCGGGAGACGAGCGGGCCGCCGCACCGACAGCATCGCCGGCGGCGTGGTGCTCACCGTGCTGCTGGCGGCGCCGTTCCTCCTGTGGCTGCTGCACCGCGGCTTCGCCGTCGACGACGCGGTGAGCTGGGCGCTGCTCGGGCTCACGATCGGGCTCGGGTTCGCCGGGTTCGCCGTCGGCCGGCACTCGACGCTGCCGCATCGTGCGCGTGATCTCGGTGGCCTACATCGAGTTCTTCCGCGGCGTGCCGCTGTTCGTGCTGCTGCTGCTCGGCGCCATCGCCATCGGCTTCTTCCTCCCGGTGGGGATGGACCCGCCCGGCCTGGTGGTGCGGGCGATCATCGTGTTCACCGTCTTCACCGCGGCGTACCTCGCCGAGATCGTGCGCGGCGGCCTGCAGTCGCTGCCCCGCGGGCAGACCGAGGCCGCCCAGGCGCTCGGGCTGTCACCGGTGCGCGTGAACGCCCTGATCGTGCTGCCCCAGGCGTTGCGCAACGTGATCCCGTCGATCGTCGGCCAGTTCATCTCGCTGTTCAAGGACACCACGCTGGCCGGGGCGGCGATGGGGTTCCTCGAGCTGCTCGAGGTGTCCGACGTCGCCCGGTCGCAACCGGACTTCCGCGGTCAGAACCTCACCGCCGAGACGGTCGTGTTCGTGATGTTCCTGTTCTGGGTCGGATGCATCACGATGAGCCGCGAGAGCCAGCGCCTGGAACGAAAGCTGGGGGTGGGAGTGCGATGACCGAGGACACCGAGCACGACGAGCACGACGAGGGCCCGACCGCCGAGCGGGCGCCGGCTGACATCGTGTTCGCCGACGCCACGCAGATGGCCGGCAGCGGCGAGGCGATGATCGAGCTGGTCGGGGTGGTCAAGCGCTACGGCGCGTTCACCGCCCTGCAGGGGATCGACCTCAACGTCGCCCGCCGCGAGGTGGTGGTGGTGATCGGCCCGTCGGGGTCGGGCAAGTCGACGATGATCCGCTGCATCAACCGCCTCGAGGAGCACGACGCCGGGCGCATCGTCGTCGACGGGGTGGAGCTGACCCGCGACATCCGCAACATCCAGGAGATCCGTCGCGAGACGGGGATGGTGTTCCAGAGCTTCAACCTGTTCCCGCACCTGTCGGTCGTCGACAACATCACGCTCGCGCCGCGCCAGGTGCGCAAGATGAAGCGCTCCGACGCCGAGGCGCTGGCGATGGAGCTGCTGACCCGGGTGCGCATCCCCGACCAGGCGAAGAAGTACCCGGGCCAGCTCTCGGGCGGCCAGCAGCAGCGGGTGGCGATCGCCCGGGCCCTGGCGATGCGCCCCAAGGTGATGCTGTTCGACGAGCCGACGTCGGCGCTCGACCCGGAGATGATCAACGAGGTGCTCGACACGATGAAGGACCTCGCCGCCGACGGGATGACGATGATCGTGGTGACCCACGAGATGGGCTTCGCCCGGGAGGTCGCCGACCGGGTGGTGTTCATGGCCGAGGGTCAGATCGTCGAGGTCGGCACGCCCGAGCACTTCTTCACCGCCCCCCAGGAGGAGCGCACCAAGCTCTTCCTGTCGCAGATCCTGTGACCGGCGCCGACCGGGCGCGGCGCTACCGGTGGGTGGTGCGCGAGCGGCGTCGCAGGTGCCCCGCCGTCGCCTTCGTGAGCGGCGGGCGCGACGGTTGGGCCGGGATCACGATGTCGTCGAGACCGCCGATGTCGTCGGCGGTCAGCTCGACGCCGTCGCGGTCGACGTCGTGGGGCTCGGTGGGCGCGTCGACCACGACCGACCCCTCGTCCCGGGGCGGGTGCTCGTAGATGTCGCGGAAGGCGATCATCATCCCCGCCACCACCGCGCCGGGTGCGCCGCCGATGCGCCGGCCGCGGTCGCGCATCGACCGGTTGCGCTCGGCGACCCGGGCGTCACGCAGCGCGGCAAGCTCGGCGTCGAGCTCCTCCCGACTCATGACCCCAGGCTAGAGCGCGATCGACCGCCGACCCCGGCAACCGGGGGTTCGGGGCCGACACCCGGCGGGCCGATAGACATGCGGCGGTGCTCGAACTGCTGCGCACGAACCGCGAGCTGCGGTGGGTGTTCTGTGCGCAGGTGGTGTCGTTCCTCGGCGACTGGTTCGTGTTCGTCGCCCTCGCCGGGTACATCGACGACGCCACCGGCTCCGAGATCCTCGTGTCGCTGGTGCTCGTGTCGCTCTCGCTGCCGTCGTTCCTCGCCTCGCCGCTCGCCGGTCCGGTGGTCGACGCGTTCGACCGCAAGCGCCTGCTCGTCGTGGTCAGCCTGCTCCAGGCGTGTGCCGCCTGCGGCCTGCTGCTGCTGAACGCCGACCGCATCTGGGTCGCCTTCGTGTTCCAGGGTCTGATCGCCGCGCTCGCTGCGTTCGTCAAGCCGGCGATCGACGCCGGCGTGCCCAGCCTCGCCCGCTCCCCCGACGAGCTGCGTACGGCCAACGCCCTGTTCGGATCGACGTGGGGCGTCATGCTGGCGGTCGGCGCCGGCCTCGGCGGCGTGTTCAGCCAGGCGTTCGGCCGGCGGGCGGCGATCATCGCCGACGTCATCACGTTCATCGTGGCGGCCGGCTTCTTCCTGCTCGTGCGCCGCCCGATGCAGCCCGCACGCGCCGACACCGCCCAACGGTCCGCCCGCGTCCGTCCCCTCGCCGACATGCACGAGGCGGTGGTCGTCGCCCGCCGCGACCCGGTGATCCTCGCCCTGATGTCGTCGAAGGCGACGTTCGGCATCGGCGCCGGGATCGTCAGCCAGCTCGCCGTGCTGTCGTCGGAGGCGTTCGGCAGTGGCGACCGCGGCACCGGCCTACTCCTCGGCGCGCGCGGTGTCGGGTCCGCCCTCGGACCGATCCTCGCCGCCCGCTGGGCACGCGGGTCGCTGCGGCGCATCCTCGACATCTGCGGGTGGGCGGCGATCGTGTTCGCCGCGTCCTACACGCTCGCGGCGTGGTCACCGGCGCTCGTGTTCGCCGTCGCCGCCGTGGCGGTGGCCCACCTCGGCGGCGGCGCCCAGTGGACGATGTCGACCTACGGCCTGCAACTGCGCGTCGATCCGCGCATCCTCGGGCGGGTGATGGCCGGCGACTTCGCCATCGTCACCCTCGTCGTCAGCCTCACCAGCTTGGGCGCCGGCGTGCTGTCGTCGGTGGTCGGCGTGCGCTGGGCGATCACGATCTTCGCCGCCGTCGCGGCGCTGTCGGGCACCGTCTACCTGCTCGCCACGCGCGGACTTCGCGCCCGCATCGCGAACACATCCGCCTCGTCCTACGTCAGAATCAGCGCATGAGTGACGGGCACACCCCGCCGATGGACGACGTCCGCACCGCCCAGGAGGTGGAGCGCGTCTTCTTCGAGCTGCGCCGGGTGATCGTCGGACAGAGCCGGCTGCTGGAACGACTGCTCGTCGGCCTGCTCGCCCGCGGGCACTGCCTGCTCGAGTCGGTGCCCGGCCTCGCCAAGACCCTCGCCGCCGAGACGCTCGCCCGCGTCGCCGGCGGCACGTTCGCCCGCATCCAGTTCACGCCCGACCTGCTGCCGTCCGACATCGTCGGCACGCGCATCTACCGCGGCAGCACCGAACGCTTCGACGTCGAGCTGGGTCCGGTGTTCGTGAACTTCCTGCTCGCCGACGAGATCAACCGGGCGCCGGCGAAGGTGCAGTCGGCGCTGCTCGAGGTGATGGCCGAGGGCCAGGTGACCATCGGCGGCCAGACCCACGCCGTGCCCCAGCCGTTCTTCGTGGTCGCCACCCAGAACCCGATCGAGAGCGAGGGCGTGTACCAGCTGCCCGACGCCCAGCGCGACCGCTTCATGATGAAGATCGTCATGGACCACCCGTCGCCGGCCGAGGAGATGGTGATCCTCGATCGGATGGCCGTGCGCCCGCCCGCACCGGACCAGGTGATCGACCTCGACGGCCTGGTGTCGCTGCAGCGGCGCTGCGACCGCGTGTTCGTCGACCGCAGCGTCGCCCAGTACGCGGTCGACCTCGTCCAGGCGACCCGCCACCCGACGAACTACAACCTCGTCGACCTCGCCCCCACGATCGCCCTCGGCGTCAGCCCCCGCGCCACGCTCGCCCTCGTGCGCGGCGCCCGGGCGCTGGCCCTCATCCGCGGACGCACGTACGCCACCCCGCAGGACATCTTCGACATCGCCCCCGAGGTGCTGCGCCACCGCCTCCTGCTCACCTACGACGCCCTCGCCCGCGACATCACCACCGACGACGTCGTCAACCGGGTGCTGTCGACGGTGCCCGCCACGTGGGTGTCGCCGAAGCCGAACGAAGCGGCCCAGCACGCCGACCGATGACTGTGATGCCCGCGGGAGGCGCTCGTCTCGAGCCCGACCCCGTGCAGTGGCCGGCCGGGCCGCCGACGGCGGCGGTGATCGAGCTGGTGCGCTCGCTCGAGGTCACGATCAGCCGGCGCGTCGACGGCTCGCTCCACGGCAACTACCAGGGGATCACGCCGGGCCACGGCTCCGAACCCGGCGAGTCGCGCCTCTACCAGCCGGGCGACGACGTGCGCCGCATCGACTGGAACGTCACCGCCCGCACGATGCAGACCCACGTGCGCGACCAGATCGCCGACCGCGACCTCGAGGCCTGGCTGGTGGTCGACGTCTCGGCGGCGATGCGCTTCGGCACGGTCACGATGGAGAAGGCCCAGGTGGCGCTGGCCGCCGCCGCGTGCGTCGGGTTCCTCACCGTGCGCAACAAGAACCGCGTCGGCGCGGTGCTGGTGGCCGGCCCGCGGCTCAAGGTGATGCCGCCGCGCACCGGCACCGACCAGGTGCGCGCCATGCTGACGGCGATCGCCTCGCCACCCGTGTCCGAGCACCTCGGGCGCAGCGACCTCGCCGGCGCGATCGACCGCGTCGCCCGCCTCAGCAAGCGGCGCGGGTTCGTCACCGTGATCTCCGACTTCGCCGGCACCGACTGGGCGACGCCGCTCGCCCGGCTCGGGCTGCGCCACGACCTGCTGGCGATCCCGATCCACGACCCGCGCGAACGCGACGTGCCGCCGATCGGTCTCGTCGCCCTGGTCGACCCGGCGACCGGCCGCCAACGTGAGGTTCGCGTCACCGCCGACGTGCAGCGGCGCTTCGCCGCGGCCGCCGCCGAGCAGGTCGACGAGCAGCAGACCGCGCTCCGGCGCAGCGGCGCCGACGTGATCGAGCTCGCCACCGAGAGCGACTGGCTCGGCGCGATCATCCAGCACGTCCGGCGCCGCCGGGTGCAGGCCGTCAACGCCCAGGTCCTGCGCCGATGAGGACCGAACACGATTTCCACAAGCAAATTCGAGCGCAGTTCTGCACGATTTCGCGCCCCAGAATCCGGCGCGGCGGGACCGGCCGTGACCTTCCTGAACCCGGAACGGCTGTGGCTGCTCGTCGGCGTTGCCGCCCTCGCCGTGGCCTACGTCGGCGTGCTCCGCTGGCGGCGGGCCACCACCATGCGGTTCACCCAGGTCGAGCTGCTCGACCGCATCGTGCCGCAGCGCCCGTCGTGGCACCGCCACGTCGTCGCCACGCTCCAGGTGCTCGGGCTGGCCGCCGGCGTCGTCGCCATCGCCCGGCCGGTCGACACGGTGACCGAGCGCATCGGCAGCGAAGGCCGGATCATGCTGCTGTTCGACGTGTCGTCGTCGATGTCGGCCAGCGACGTGTCGCCGAGCCGGCTCGCCGCGGCCCAGCAGGCGGCCAAGGACTTCATCGACCAGGTCGACAGCACGGTCGAGGTGGGCCTGATCACCTTCAGCGGCGCGGTGTCGCTCGACGTGCGCCCGACGCTCGAGCGCGACCCGCTCACGTCGGCGATCGACGACATCCAGCTCAGCGACGCCACGGCGATCGGCGACGCGCTGTCGGCGGGCACCCAGGTGCTGGTGTCCCTGGCCGGCGACAGCGGGCCACCGACCACCGATGCGACCGGCGCTCCCACCGGTCCGCCGCCGGGGGCGATCGTGCTGCTGAGCGACGGCGAGACCACCGTCGGACGTCCCACCGCGGTCGGCGCCCAGGAGGCGGCCGCCGCCGGCATCCCGGTCTTCACGATCGCCTTCGGCACGCCCGACGGGTCGATCGTCGATCCGACCACCGGGGAAACCATCCCGGTGCCCGTGCAGCCCGACGCACTGTCCGAGGTCGCCACCGCGACCGGTGGGCAGGCCTACGAGGCGGCGACCGAGGCCGAGCTCAGCGACGTCTACCAGCGCATCCAGAGCGTGCTCGGCGCCACGCTCGGCGAGCCGGTCGAGCGGGTGATCGAGGACACGTGGAAGTGGGCCGCCGCCGCCACCGCCCTGCTCGCCGCCGGCTGGGCGCTGTCGCTGTGGTGGCTCCGCGGCATGGTCTGACGACGCTGGCCGCTAGCGCACGGCGTTGCCGCTGCGGAACCCCTCGAGGTCGAGCGTCACGTAGCGGTACCCGGCGGCGTGCCCGGCCTCGACGATGGCGCGTCGATGAGCGACCGCCGCCTCGAGCTCGTCGACACCGACCTCGACGCGCGCGGTCTCGCCGTAGTGGCGCACGCGGACGTCGCGGAAGCCGAGCCCCCGCAACCTCGCCTCCACCCGCTCGACGCTCGACAGCACCGCGACGGTCACCGGCGTGCCGGTCGGGATGCGACTCGCCAGGCACGCCGCCGCCGGCTTGTCCCAGGTGCGCAGGCCGAGCGACCGCGACAGGGCGCGCACGTCGGCCTTGTCGAGCCCGGCGGTGACCATCGGGAACTCGGCGCCCTGCTCGGTGGCCGCCCGTTGGCCGGGACGGTGATCGTTGAGGTCGTCGGTGTTCACACCGAGCACCACGGTCGCCGACTCGGCGTCGGCGATCGGCGCCAGCACGTCCATCAGCTCCGACTTGCAGTGGAAGCACCGGTCGCGGTCGTTGGCGCGGTAGGCGGCGCGCTCCATCTCGTGGGCCTCGACGGGCGTCCAGCGCAGCCCCCATTCGGCGGCGAGCGCGGCGCAGTCGTCGCGCTCGAACCCGGCCAGCGACGGCGACACCGCCGTCACGACGTGGACCGCGTCGCGGCCGAGGGTGCGGTGGGCGACGGCGGCGAGCAGGGAGGAATCGGCGCCGCCGCTGAACGCCACGACGACGCGGCCGAGCCGGTGTAGCTCTGCTCGGAGCACGTCGAGCTTGACGGTCACACCGGCGTTCACGACGCCAGTGTGCCCCAGACGGTGCGCCGGCGCATCGACGTCGGCCTCGCGCTGATCGGGGGTCATCGCGCGCCCCCGACGAACTGTGCGGCGATGCCGGCGGTGGCGCGGCACGATCCGGGGGACGGGCACGATCGCGTTCACGTCCGACGTCGAGCCGGTCACCGACACCGCCCCGACGGCGCCCGCCCCGGACCCGGGACCGCCGCCGGCGAGCACCGGCGCCGCGCAGCAGCGCATCCCCTCGGCGAACTCCTCGTCGTCGACGGCATAGCCCCGGGCGGCGATGCGACACAGCTCCTCGCGGAACACGTTCGGGTCGACGATCGTTCGGCTCGTGCGCGGCTCGAGGCCGCTCGCCAGCACCCGCTCCACCACGTTCGCGGGAGAGAACGCCAACATCGCCTTGCCGAGTGCGGCGCCCACGAGCCGGCCCGCCACCATGTTCACCGCCCGATGCTGCCACACCCGTGTTCGACTGAGTCGAACACCGCGCTGGACAAGGCAGCGGGAGCGCACCGATACTGCGTGACGTAATGGGGGACGTCATGGGGGAACCGTCTGCGCCGGGCGCTCGCGTCACGCCGTCGCTGTCCCTGCGCGGCATCGGCAAGTCGTTCCACGGCGTGACCGTGCTGGAGGGCGTCGACCTCGACGTGGCCGCCGGTGAGGTGCACGCCGTCGTCGGCGAGAACGGTGCCGGCAAGTCGACGCTCATGAAGATCGTCGCCGGCGTGTACGCGCCGTCCGACGGCGTGCTCGAGCTCGACGGCGTCGAGCACGTCTTCTCCCACCCCAGTCAGGCTCGCGCCGCCGGCGTGAGCATCGTCTACCAGGAGCTCAACCTGCTCCCCGAGCGCACCGTTGCGGAAAACCTCTACCTCGGTGTCGAGCGGACGCACGGCGGCCGACTCGATCGCTCGGCGATGGAGCGGGGCGCCGCGGCCGCGCTGCACGCCGCCGGCGCACCCGCCGGCGTGACGCCACGGACGAAGGCGAAAGATCTTCCCGTTGCGGCGCAACAGGTGGTCGAGATAGCGCGGGCGCTGATGGCCAACGCCCGCATCGTCATCTTCGACGAGCCGACGGCGGCGCTGTCGGGGGCGGAAGCCGACGAGCTGTTCGCTCGCGTTCGCCAACTCGAGCGCGGCAGGCATCGCCATCGTCTACGTATCCCACCGCTTGCCCGAGGTCTTCGCGCTCAGCGATCGCATCACGGTGCTCAAGGACGGCCGCCGCGTTGCGACGGTTGCCACCAAGGCCACCAACCGCGACCAGATCGTGTCGATGATGGTCGGCCGCGAGCTGTCCAACTACTACCCCGAGCGGGGTTCGCCGGGCCGAGCAGCGCCGGTCCGGCTGCGCGTCGCGGGCGGCGCCAACGCCACGCTGCACGACATCGACCTCGAGCTGCGGGCCGGTGAGATCGTCGGGCTTGCCGGTCTCGCCGGCTCGGGACGCACCGAGCTGGCCCAAGCGATGTTCGGCGTTGAGCCGTTCACGTCGGGCGTCGTCGAGCTCGACGGGAAGCCGGTCCGGATTCGCTCGCCACGCGACGCCGTGCAGCTCGGCCTGGCGTTCGTCACCGAGGACCGCAAGACCGAAGGCCTGGTGCTCGGCGCCGATGCCCAGGAGAACGGCATGCTCGCGCTGCGTGGGCTCGGCTCGCGGCGACGTCGCCAGCGCCTGGGAGGTGCCGACCCCGACGACCGAGTCGAGGGGCTGCTCATCCAGCTCGAGCTGCGCACCCGCAGTGCCCGCCAGCCGGTCGCCCTGCTGAGCGGCGGCAACCAGCAGAAGGTCGTGCTCGCGAAGTGGATGGCGACGAACGCCACCGTCATGCTGTTCGACGAGCCGACCCGCGGCATCGACGTCGGCGCCAAGTCCGCGATCCACGACCTCCTGCGGGCCCTCGCCGACGACGGCATCGCCATATTGATGATCTCGTCCGAGCTCCCCGAAGTGATCGGCATGAGCGACCGCATCGTCGTGCTGCGCGACGGCACGGTCTCGGGCGAGCTGCCGGCCGCGAGCTCCGAGACCGAGATCATGCGCCTCGCCACCCACCAGATGGCCACGCTGTGAGCCGTGACTGCGTTCGCTCGCACCGACGCAGGGGCGTCGCCCCGTGACTGACGCGGTGCCGGCGCGCGCGACGATCGAGCGCGACTGGATGCGGCCGCTGCGCGAGATGGCCCGGCGCGGTGGCGACAACGGCATCTACATCCTGCTGGCCGTCATGTTCGTCGGCACGTGGCTGCTCGTCGAGCTCGACGGGGGCAACTTCAACCTCGAGAACATCCTCGTGCGAACGGTGGCGTTGGGCATCGTCGCGACCGGGCAGACGTTCGTGATCATCGGCGGCTCGATCGACCTCTCCGTGGTCCCGCTGATCACGATCTCGGCGATGCTCACGGCCAGCGTGAGCACGACGAGTGCGGTGAGCGTGCTCGGGGCGCTGGCAGTGATCCTCGGTCTCGCCCTCGCCGTTGGGCTGGCCAACGGGCTGGTCATCGCCGGGCTTGGGGTCAACGGCTTCATCGCCACGCTCGGCATGGGGCTCGTGCTGCAAGGTCAGCTCTCGTCGCACTTCGCCGAGAACGCGCCCGACAGCGTGCCGCCGGCGCTCGAGAACACGCTCGGCTACGGCGAGCTGTGGTTCGTCCCGTGGTCGGTGGTGCTCGTCGCCGCCGTCGTGCTGGTCGGCGGCGCGGTGCTGCGCGCGACCAAGTTCGGTGCCCACGTCTACGCCGCCGGAGGCGACGCCGCGATGGCCCGCAACGCCGGCGTGCGCGTGGGCCGGGCGACGGTCGGCGCCCACGTGGTGTGCAGCGTGTGTGCGGCGCTGGCCGGCTTCTACCTCGCCGCGCGCTACCGGGTGCCGAACGTCGAGGTCGGCTCGAACGGCACGTACGACCTCCAGTCGATCGCCGTCGTGGTGCTCGGCGGAGCGGCGCTGCTCGGCGGCCGCGGTTCAGCCGGACGCACCGCCGCCGCCGTGCTCGTGTTCGCGCTCATCGACGTGGCGTTCAACCAGCTCGAGTTCGACTCGTTCCTGCAGATCATGGTGCGTGGAATCATCATCATCGTCGCGGTCGCGTCCTACACCTGGCGGGGCAAGGAGCAAGCCGCGTGAGCGCACGGAGCGATGGTGCACCAATGAGCGCGCGCGAATCCCTCCAGCGGGCGAGCCTGCGCCTCGGCACGGCGGTCGTGTCGACCGGCACGATCCTGCTGGTGCTCGTCGTGATCCTCGTGTGGATCCGCTTCGAGAACCCCAACTTCACCGACCCGCCGGTATTCCTCAACTTCGTACGGCGCGCCGCGCCGCTGATGATCCTGGCGGCGGGCGAGCTGGTCGTCGTCGCCGCGGGTGGGTTCGACCTGTCGGTCGGCTCGATCGTCACCGCCACGGTGGTCGTGGCGGCCCGCTACTCCGACGGGGACCCGTCGAACACGTGGTGGCTGATCCCCGTCCTGCTGCTCGGCGGCGCCACCGTCGGCCTCACCAACGGTCTCGTCGTCACCAAGCTCAAGGTGCCCTCGTTCATCGCCACACTGGCGATGCTGCTCATTCTCGACGGCGCCATCCGTTACTGGTCGAACGGTTCGCCGAAGGGTGCCCTCGCCGACAACCTGCGTCGCTTCGGCCGTGACGGCTGGACCAATGTTCCCTGGCTCGGCACCGTGCCCTACGCCGTCGTCATCATGCTGGTGGTCGCGATCGCCACCACCCTGCTGATGACACGGACCGACTTCGGCCACTCCGTCCTCGCCGTCGGCGGCGGTCCCCGGGCCACGACGCTGTCGGGCATCGACGTACACCGCGTGCGCATCCTCACGTTCGTGATCTCCGGTGTGCTGGCCACCCTCGCCGGGATCCTCGTCGGGGGCATCACGGGCGTGTCGGACAAGGCGGGATCCGGACTCGAGTTCCGGGCGATCGCCGCCGTCGTGCTCGGCGGCGCGGTCCTGGGCGGCGGCAAGGGCGTCGTGCCCGCGGCGGTGCTCGGCGCGTTGACGCTGGAGGCGATGTTCACCCTGCTCAACCTGCTGCAGTTCAGCGAGGGCGTGCGCGACACCGTGCAGGGCGTCGTCATCATCGCCGCAGTCGCCTTCGCCGCGCTGCGCGAACGAACGCGGCGCGCCAGCCCGGCGCTCGCCGGCACCTGACCCACCAACCACAACCAACCCACAACCGGGGAGCAACACATGAACAGCAGAACACTGGCAAGCCGAACACTGAGGACGTCGCTCGGAGCGATGTCCGCGATCGTCCTCGCGGTCGGCGTCGCCAGCGCCGCCGGCGCCACCACGCCGCCGGGGAGCGGCGGCGGCACGTCGGAGGGCCGCAACTCGGAGTGGTTCGACCAGGAGCAGTTCGACGCCCAGCTCGCCGCCCGCGACGCCACGCCCGAGGGTCCCGAGGGCGAACCGTGGCTGCAGTCGATCGACCCGACGATGGTCGACACGAGCGAGTACGCCGCCGACGGCCCCTACGAGTTGTGCTTCTCCAACACCGACGTCGGCAACCCGTGGCGCCAGGTCGGCTGGACGACGATGCAGGAAGAGGTGGCCCTCCATCCCGAGATCGAGACGTTCACCGTCCGCGACGCCGGCGGCAGCGAGGAGAAGCAGATCGCCGACATCGCCGAGCTCGTCGACAGTGGCTCGTGCGACGTGCTCATCGTGTCGCCGGCGTCCACCGCGGCGCTCACGCCGGCGATCGAAGATGCGTGCACGTCGTTGCCGGTGATCGTGTTCGACCGCGGCGTCGAGACCGACTGCCCGGTGACGTTCATCCATCCGGCTGGCGGCTACCTGTTCGGCGCCGACGCGGCCGAGTTCCTCGTCGACAACGTCGAACCCGGTGGCAACATCGTCGCGCTGCGCATCCTGCCCGGCGTCGACGTGCTCGAGACCCGCTGGGTTGCCGGCCAGATCATCATGGAGGAGGCGGGGCTCAACATCCTCGCCGCCGAGTTCACCGACGGCGACGCCGCCAAGGTGAAGTCGATCCTGCAGGATCTCATCGACCGCGGCGAGCAGATCGACGGCGTGTGGATGGACGCCGGCGCCACCTCGGTGGCGGCGATCGAGGCGTTCGAGGAGAACGGCCTCGACGTGCCGCCGATCACGGGCGAGGACCAGCAGGATTTCCTGATCAAGTGGCAGGAAGAGGACTTGACGGCCGTCGCCCCGACGTACCCGACGTACCAGTGGCGCACGCCGATACTCGCCTCGCTGATGCTGCTCAACGGCGAGCAGCTGCCCGGCGGGGAGTGGCTGCTGCCGCAGCCGGTCATCACCGCCGAGACGCGTGACAGCTTCATCGACCCGACGATGCCGCCGCTGTTCTACGCGATGTGCGGCTGCCAGGACATGCCCAACTTCCCCGAGGCGTGGCAGTCCTGACCACCACCTGATCGCATCGGGGAGGGTCGCCACGAAGGCGGCCCTCCCCGTGCGACGACGATCGGAGCAACGATGAACGAGATCGGCGTCAACACCTGGGTGTGGGTGTCACCGCCCACCGACGCGGCCCTCGACCGGTTGGTGCCGTTCGTGGCGTCGCTCGGTTTCGACGCGATCGAACTGCCGGTCGAGAACCCGGGCGACTGGTCGCCGTCGCACGCCCGCGAATTGATCGACGAACACGGCCTGGGCGCAACCGCCTGCCTCGTGATGCCGCCCGGCCGCGAGCTCGGCGCGGCCGACGCCGACACGGTCGCCGCCACCCAGGACTACCTGCGCCAGGCGCTCGACGCCGCCGCCGCGATCGGATCGCGCGTGTTGTGTGGCCCGGCGTACACGTCGGTCGGGCGCACGTGGCGGCTGGCACCCGACGAGCGCGAGCGACTGCTCGACGATGTCGCGGCCGCACTGGCGCCCGTCGCCGAGTACGCCGGTGAACGCGGCGTGCGCATCGCCGTCGAACCGCTGAACCGCTTCGAGACGAGCCTGATCAACACGGTCGCCCAGGGCCTCGAGCTCGTCGAACGCGTCGGGTCACCCAGCGTCGGTCTCGCCTACGACACGTTCCACGCCAACATCGAGGAGAAGGATCTCGGCGCGTCACTACGCGCCGCCGGCGACCACCTCGCCCACGTCCAGGTGTGCGGCAACGACCGCGGCGCACCGGGCAACGACCACATCGACTGGATCGCCGTGCGCGACGCCCTCGCCGACGTCGGCTACAGCGGCCCGATCTGCATCGAGTCGTTCACCGCCGACAACGAGATCATCGCCACGGCGGCGTCGATCTGGCGCAGCTTCGAGGGCACCCAGGACGCCATCGCCGTCGACGGGCTGCGGTTCTTGCGCACCCTCTTCCCCCGCGGTCCGCCCCAGCGGACGCCAAACGATCCGCCCGACAAGACGCGACGGAGGCCACCCCGTGAAGACCGCCACCGGCACCACCCGCATCTCCAACGGCACGCTGGTCGACGGCACCGGCGCCGCCCCGGTCCCCGACGCCACCCTCGTCGTGCGCGACGGGCGGATCGCCTACGCCGGCCCGAATGCGGGAGCGCCACCAGCACGACCCGACGAGCAGGCGATCGACGCGCGCGGCGGCACGATCCTGCCCGGCCTCGTCGAGTCCCACTTCCACGCCACCTACTTCAACGTGCTCGAGCTCGAGGACCTCGACATCAAGTACCCGGCCGAGATGAGCGCGCTCCAGGCGTCGTTCAACACGCGCCTGGCGCTCGAGTGCGGGTACACGTCGGCCCGCTCCGGCGGCTGCCTGTTCAACGTCGACGTGTGGCTGTCGCAGATGATCGATGACGACCTCGTCGCCGGTCCGCGCCTGGTGCCGAGCGGACAGGAGATCTGCGGCAAGGGCGGGTTGATGGACTGGAACCCGGACTACCGCCGCATCGGAATGGAGGGTGTGATCCTCGTCATCGACGGTGCGGACTCGGCGCGCTCGGCCGCCCGCCGACTCGTCAAGGCGGGCGCGCAGTGGATCAAGACCTATCCCACGGGGGACGCCGCCGCACCCGACACCAACGACCAGCACACGATGTCGATGACCCGCGAGGAGATGGCCGCGGTCGTGGACGTGGCCCACAACCATCGGCGCAAGGTGTTCGGCCACTGCCGGGCCACGCTCGGCATCAAGTGGGCGCTGGAGGTCGGGTACGACTCGATCGAGCACGGCACGTACATGGACGCCGAGACCCTCGAGCTGATGCTCGAACGAGACGTGCCGTGCGTGCCGGCGCTGCAATTCGAGCTGGCATCGGTCGAGCACGGCGGCGCGTACGGGCTCAGCCAGGTGGTCATCGACAAACACCAGGAGACGCTGGAGGCCGGCGCCGAGAGTGCGCGCATGATCCTGCACGGGGGTGGCCGCCTGGGCATGGGCGGCGACTACGGATTCATGTGGAACCCCCACGGCGACTACGCCAAGGAGCTGACCTTCTTCGTCGAATACGTCGGGTTCAGCCCGCTCGACACCATCCGCTGCGCAACCCTCACCGGCGCGCAGATCTGCGGGACGGACGGCCAGGTCGGCTCACTCGAGACCGGCAAGCTCGCCGACGTGCTGGTGGTCGATGGGGATGTGCTCGACGACATCAGGGTGCTCGAGGACCGCCGACGCTTCCTCGCCGTGATGCAGGGCGGGGTGGTGAAGGCCGGCACGCTGGCGCCGTTCCCGAGCACGGTCCTCGGCCCGCTCCCCCACCAGCTCGCTCCGGTCGATGCCCCGCCGGCGTGAACCCGCACCCGGACCCCGCATGAGCATCACCCTGCCCCAGCCCTGGCCACCGAACCCCTGGGCGACGCGCTTTCGCACAGCCCGAGCCTCCGACCCTCGCTACGAGGTGGCCGGCATGCGTTTCGTCACCGTACAGAGCCCTGCGCTCGGTGGGCGGGGCGACCTTGCCGTGTATGTGCCGCCGGGGCACGCGGCGAGCCCGGACCTCCCCGTGGTCGTGCTCCTGCACGGCGTGTACGGCAGCTTCTGGAACTGGGCGTTCAACGGCGGTGCGCACGTGGTGATGGCCAGTCTGATGAGCGACGGTGCCGTCGGGCCGATGGCGTTGCTGATGCCGTCGGACGGCCTCGCCGGCGAGGGCACCGCCTACTTGTCCGGCCCGACCGCCGACTACGAAGCGTGGGTGATGGACGACGCGCTGGCGTGCGCCGGCGAGGCGGTTGCCGGCATCACCGACGCCTCGCCACTGTTCCTGTGCGGCGCGTCGATGGGCGGCTACGGCGCGCTGCGCCTCGGAGCCCACCACGCCGATCGCGTGCTCGGCGTGTCGGCTCATTCGACGGTGCCCGATCTGGCGTCGCTCGCGGCGTTCGTCGCCCAGCCGATCGAGCCGCCTCGCAACGGTTCGGCGGCGATCGTCGACGTCCTACTCGAAGTCGAGCGTGCGGGCGGGCGGCTTCCCCGCCTGCGCCTCGACTGCGGCCTCGACGATCCGTTGCTCGGCGTCAACCGTGAGCTCCGCGACGCGTTGCGGCGGGCCGGCATCGCGCACCGCTACGAGGAGTTCCCGGGCGCGCACAACTGGGAGTACTGGCACAGCCGCCTACCGGCGAGCCTGCGGTTCTTCGACGATCTCGTGCGCGAGGCGGCGCGATGACCCCCGGCACTGACAGTCACCCGAACCACCGACGGAGTCGTCGTCGAGCTCGACGACGCGGCCCGACTCACGACGCTCGACATCGACGATGTGTTCCGCGCCGACGATCCGGCCGCCGTCGCCCGCGCCGCCCACGATGCATCGCCGCCGGCCGCGCCGGCGCCGGCTCGGGTGCTCGCCCCGATCGGTCGACGCAGGAGGTCTGGGCGGCGGGCGTGACGTACGAGGTGAGCCGCGAGGCCCGCATGGAGGAGTCCGAGACCGCCGCCGACGTCTACGAGCGGGTCTACGACGCGGCCCGGCCGGAGCTGTTCTTCAAGGCCACCGCCAGGCGCGTCGCCGGCCCCGACGACGAGGTGCGCATCCGCGCCGACTCGGCCTGGAACGTGCCCGAGCCCGAGCTGGCGCTGGCCGTGTCGAGCCGGGGGCGGATCTTCGGCGTGACGATCGGCAACGACATGTCGAGCCGCGACATCGAGGGCGAGAACCCGCTCTACCTGCCGCAGGCGAAGGTGTACGACGGCTCGGCCGCGCTCGGGCCGACGATCGTGTTCGTCGACGACGACGGGGCGGGCTGGCCGGCGGCGACCGACGTCACGCTGGAGATCGAGCGCGCCGGCGAGCAGGTGTTCCGCGGGACCACCTCGACGGCCCGCATCCGCCGACCGTTCACCGAGCTCGTGGAGTACCTGTTCCGCGACAGCACGTTCCCCGACGGGTGCTTCCTGCTCACCGGCGCCGGCGTCGTGCCCGAGGCCGGGTTCACGCTGCTCGACGGCGACCTGGTGTCGATCACGATCGGCGGCATCGGCACGCTGCGCAACACCGTGCGCCAGCGCCAACCGGAGGGCACTGACTAGACCGTACGGACTAGCCAGTACCCTCCGGTTGCACTCCGCGGCGCGACAGCTCGAGCCAGCCGACCACGGCGACGGCGGCGAGCACCACGACCACCGGCTCGGCCGGCGCCCGGATGCGGTGGGCCCCGTAGAACAGCACGGTGGTGACGACGACGGTCAGCAGCGGCACGGCGAGCCACCAGCGGGCCATGACGCGACGTCGGGCCAGCTCCAGCCAGCCGACCACGGCGAGGGCGGCGAGCAGCCACCACAGCACGATCCCCGCCCACACCGCCCAGGTCGCCTTCTCCTCACCGACGTCCATGCGCACCATCGATCCCAGGCCGTACACGTCGACGGTGCGTCCGAGCCGGGCGGCCACCACCACGGGCAGCCGGCCGAGGTGGTCGCCGATGTAGTCGAACGCTTCGTCGCGGCGGCGTTGCGACCGCACCGACGCGTCGGGCACCACGCCGGACGCGTCCGCCAGCGGTCCGAGGCAGCGGATGTCCCACCCGCCGACGTCGTCGAGGTAGGTGCGGTCGCAGTTCGCCCCGAGCAGCGTGTTGCCGTCGTTGGTGCTCAGCAGCACGGGCTGGTCGAAGCGGCCGGCGTTGTAGATCGTCCACGGGGCGAGGGTGACGAGCGCGGCGCCGACCATCACCAGCGCGGGCACCCACGACGTGCGCCGACGGTGCGCCTGCACCAGCGCCACCAGCGCGAACGCCGGGACGAAGAGCGCCAGTTCGCTGCGGGTGAGCGCGGCGAGCCCCACCAGCACGCCGGTCAGCAGGGCGATCGGCCAGCCGGGTCGGCGGTCCCAGCGCAGCACGGCGAGCAGGCACAGCGCGACGAGCAGCATCGCCGGGGTCTCCGACATCACGAGCGAGTCGTTCACCCACAGGTTCGGGTAGACCGCGGCGATCGCCGCGGCGACGAGCCCGACCCGGTCACCGTACGCCCCGCGGCCGAGGCGCCGTCCGATGTCACGACCGACGAGCCCGATCACCGCCACGGTGGCGATGCCGAGCACCGTGATGGCGAAGCGCTGCCACACCACCGAGTCGCCGCCGCCGATGCTCCACGGCGTGAGGTAGAGCGACGTGAGCGGTGGATGCTCGGCGCCGGGCTGACCGGAGAGGGCGTCCTCGAACCAGTGACCCTCGGAGTTCAGCCCGGCCTGGATCGAGTAGTAGATCGAGTCGTTGAGCAGCAGGCGGTCGTCGGCCTTCACCGCGAACAGGTAGGTGAGCCGCCACGCCGCACCGACCGCGGTCACGACCGTCAGCCGAGCCGCGAACGACGAGTTCGCCCACCAACGAGCCAAGGCGCGCCCTAGTTGACCTGGCGCTCGCGCCCCTCCCAATAGGGCGCCCGGAGGTCCTTCTTCAGGATCTTGCCGCTGGGGTTGCGCGGGAGCGCGTCCACGACGTCGATGCTGGTGGGGCACTTGAAGCGGGCGAGGCGCTCCGGGCGAAGGCGATCACGTCGTCGACGTCGAGTTGGCCGCCGGGCTCGAGCACCGCGATCGCCTTGACCGTCTCGCCCCAGCGCTCGTCGGGCACGCCGATGACCGCGACGTCGCCGATCGCCGGGTGCCCCATCAGCACGTTCTCCACCTCCGCCGGGTAGACGTTCTCGCCGCCGGTCACGATCATGTCCTTCACCCGGTCGTGGATGTAGATGTAGCCGTCGGCGTCGAGGTAGCCGGCGTCGCCGGTGCGGAACCAGCCCTCGGCGTCGATGACGTCGGCGGTGGCCGCGGGGTTGTTCCAGTAGCCCTGCATCACCTGCGGCCCGCGCACCCAGATCTCGCCCACCGCGCCGGTGTCGGCGTCGGCGCCGGTGTCGGGGGCGACGATGCGCACCTCCACGCCCGGCCCGGGCCGCCCGCACGAGCGAAGGCGGTGGCGGTTGGGCCCGGTGAGGTCGTGGTCCGCCGGCGGGAGGTTGACGATGCCGCCGGTCGTCTCGGTGAGCCCGTACACCTGCCAGAAGGCGCACCCGAGCTGGGCCATGCTCCGCGACAGCACGTCGTCGCTGATCGGCGAGGCGCCGTAGACGATGTTCTCGAGCGACGAGTAGTCGGCGTCGTCGGCGCCCGGCACCATCAGCATGAACTGCAGCACGGCCGGGACGAGGAAGGCGTGGGTGATCCGCTCGGAACCGATCAGGGCAACGAGCGCGGCCGGATCGAGGTCGCGGAGGATGACGCTGCGGGCGCCGACGTACATCCCGACCAACGCCCAGCCGCTGCCTCCGATGTGGAACAGCGGCATCGCCACGAGGTTCACCGAGCGTTCGGAGAACCCCCACATGTCGACGGCCGCCGGGAGCAGCGCGAGCACGTTGTGGTTGCTGAGCATGACGCCCTTGGGCCGGCCGGTGGTGCCGCTCGAGTAGAGCTGGAGCGCCGTGTCGAGCGGCCCGCTGGCGGCGTGGGGGTCGATGTCGTCGTGCGTCGCCAACCACGCCTCGTAGCTCTCGTGCACGGAATGCTCGCCGATCACGATCACCCGGACGTCCGCCGCGAGGTCGTCGCCGATGGCGGCCAGGACCGGCGCGAACCCGGCGCCGACCACGAGCACCTTGGCGCCCGAGTCGGCGACGATGTAGGCGATCTCGGGTGGGGCGAGGCGCCAGTTGACGTCGACCGGGACGGCGTTGCAGAAGGTGGCGCCGAACATCACCTCGAAGTGCTCGATGCCGTTCTTGTCGAGGAACGCCACGCGGTCGCCGGCGCCGACACCGGCCGCGCCGAGGGCCGTGGCGACCCGCCGCGCCCGCTCGTAGAGCGCCGACCAGGTGATCGTCCGCCCGTCGAGCACCAGGCTGACGCCGTCGGGTCGCTCGGCGGCGTTCACGCGCAGGACGTCGGCAACCGTGGTGGGCGGCATGCGGGCACGCTAGTTGTCGACTCGATGTATCTCGGTGGCGTCGTCGCGCTCTGCATCGGTGACCACGTCGACCAGCTGGCGGACCTGGACGGCTCGTGGGAGCAAGGCGGTGCTCCCACGAGCCGGACGTGTTCCACTCCCCACCCTGTCTGTGTCAGGAAACACGACGCCTGACGTCGAACTTCCTGACACAGACGGTGATTTCCGTCCGAGCCGCCCCGGCACACCCTGGAGGACGTGAGGGGTAGTGTCGGCGGTGACGCACGTGGGGGCACGCGGTCGTCGCCCCTCGCGGTGCGTAGATGCACGATGCCTCAGCCGACGTCAGCCACCGCCGCCCGCCGGAGCGCACCGATGGGCCGCCTCGCCCGGCGGGTGCGCGACGACGAGCGGGGCGCCGGCTACCTGGCGGCGTTCATCGTGCTGTTCTCGGTGCTCACCGTCGCCGGGGTCGGCATTCTCGTCGACTCGGCGCGGATCCTGGCGACCGATCGACAGTGCTCGGCGATCGCCCTCGAGGCGGCCCGAGCCGGGGCCAACGCCATCGACGTCGACGCCGTGCGGGCCGGCACGACCGCCGTCGACCCAGCGCAAGCCCAGGCTGCCGCCTCGGCAGCGGCGGGCGCGTTCGTGTCGGGGTCGGGTGCGTCGCTGGTGTCGGTGGCGGTCGATGGCGACGTCGTGACGGTGCGGGTGGCGGCGACGGTCGACCCGTGGTTCCCGGTGATGCGCTCGAGGACCGTGACGCAGGACGCAACCGTGCGAGCGACGAGGGCGGACTAGCGATGTCCCTCCGTCGCGCGGCGAGCGTGGTGACCGTGGTGGCCGTGGCTGTCGGCGCGGTCATCGTCGTCGGCGCGGGCGTCGGCGGCGGCGAGCCGACGCTCGGAGCAGCGACGGCACCAACGACCGTGCCGTGGACGCTCCCGCCGACCGACCCGGTCGACTACTCACGGACACGGCGAGTCGTCGTCGAGCTCGACGGCGCGGCGCGACTCACGACGCTCGGCATCGACGACGTGTTCCGCGCCGACGATCCGGCCGCCGTCGCGCGCGCCGCCCACGATGCATCGCCGCCGGTCGCGCCGGCGCCGGCTCGGGTGCTCGCGCCGATCTCGACGCAGGAGGTCTGGGCGGCGGGCGTGACGTACGAGGTGAGCCGCGAGGCCCGCATGGAGGAGTCCGAGACCGCCGCCGACGTCTACGAGCGGGTCTACGACGCGGCGCGGCCGGAGCTGTTCTTCAAGGCGACCGCCAGGCGCGTCGCCGGCCCCGACGACGAGGTGCGCATCCGCGCCGATTCGGCCTGGAACGTGCCCGAGCCCGAGCTGGCGCTGGCCGTGTCGAGCCGGGGGCGGATCTTCGGCGTGACGATCGGCAACGACATGTCGAGCCGCGACATCGAGGGCGAGAACCCGCTCTACCTGCCGCAGGCGAAGGTGTACGACGGCTCGGCCGCGCTCGGGCCGACGATCGTGTTCGTCGACGGCGACGCGGCGGGTTGGCCGGCGGCGACCGACGTCACGCTGGAGATCGAGCGCGCCGGCGAGCAGGTGTTCCGCGGGACCACCTCGACGGCCCGCATCCGGCGACCGTTCACCGAGCTCGTGGAGTACCTGTTCCGCGACAGCACGTTCCCCGACGGGTGCTTCCTGCTCACCGGCGCCGGCGTCGTGCCCGAGGCCGGGTTCACGCTGCTCGACGGCGACCTGGTGTCGATCACGATCGACGGCATCGGCACGCTGCGCAACACCGTGCGCCAGCGGCAACCGGAGGGCACTGGCTAGACCGTACGGACTAGCCAGTGCCCTCCGGTTGCACGCTGCGGCGCGACTGCTCGAGCCGACCGACCACGGCGACGGCGGCGAGCACCACGACCGCCGGCTCGGCCGGCGCCCGGATGCGATGGGCCCCGTAGAACAGCACGGTGGTGACGACGACGGTCAGCAGCGGCACGGCGAGCCACCAGCGGGCCATGACGCGACGTCGGGCGAGCTCGAGCCAGCCGACCACGGCGAGGGCGGCGAGCAGCCACCACAGCACGATCCCCGCCCACACCGCCCAGGTCGCCTTCTCCTCACCGACGTCCATGCGCACCATCGATCCCAGGCCGTACACGTCGACGGTGCGTCCGAGCCGGGCGGCCACCACCACCGGCAGCCGGCCGAGGTGGTCGCCGATGTAGTCGAACGCTTCGTCGCGGCGGCGTTGCGACCGCACCGACGCGTCGGGCACCACGCCGGACGCGTCCGCCAGCGGTCCGAGGCAGCGGATGTCCCACCCGCCGACGTCGTCGAGGTAGGTGCGGTCGCAGTTCGCCCCGAGCAGCGTGTTGCCGTCGTTGGTGCTCAGCAGCACGGGCTGGTCGAAGCGGCCGGCGTTGTAGATCGTCCACGGGGCGAGGGTGACGAGCGCGGCGCCGACCATCACGAGCGTGGGCACCCACGACGTGCGCCGACGGTGCGCCTGCACCAGCGCCACCAGCGCGAACGCCGGGACGAAGAGCACCAGTTCGCTGCGGGTGAGCGCGGCGAGCCCCACCAGCACGCCGGTCAGCAGGGCGATCGGCCAGCCGGGTCGGCGGTCCCAGCGCAGCACGGCGAGCAGGCACAGCGCGACGAGCAGCATCGCCGGGGTCTCCGACATCACGAGCGAGTCGTTCACCCACAGGTTCGGGTAGACCGCGGCGATCGCCGCGGCGACGAGCCCGACCCGGTCACCGTACGCCCCGCGGCCGAGGCGGCGTCCGATGTCACGGCCGACGAGCCCGATCACCGCCACGGTGGCGATGCCGAGCACCGTGATGGCGAAGCGCTGCCACACCACCGAGTCGCCGCCGCCGATGCTCCACGGCGTGAGGTAGAGCGACGTGAGCGGTGGATGCTCGGCGCCGGGCTGACCGGAGAGGGCGTCCTCGAACCAGTGACCCTCGGAGTTCAGCCCGGCCTGGATCGAGTAGTAGATCGAGTCGTTGAGCAGCAGGCGGTCGTCGGCCTTCACCGCGAACAGGTAGGTGAGCCGCCACGCCGCACCGACCGCGGTCACGACCGTCAGCCGAGCCGCGAACGACGAGTTCGCCCACCAACGAGCCAAGGCGCGCCCTAGTTGACCTGGCGCTCGCGCCCCTCCCAGTAGGGCGCCCGGAGGTCCTTCTTCAGGATCTTGCCGCTGGGGTTGCGCGGGAGCGCGTCCACGACGTCGATGCTGGTGGGGCACTTGAAGCGGGCGAGGCGCTCGCGTGCGAAGGCGATCACGTCGTCGACGTCGAGTTGGCCGCCGGGCTCGAGCACCGCGATCGCCTTGACCGTCTCGCCCCAGCGCTCGTCGGGCACGCCGATGACCGCGACGTCGCCGATCGCCGGGTGCCCCATCAGCACGTTCTCCACCTCCGCCGGGTAGACGTTCTCGCCGCCGGTCACGATCATGTCCTTCACCCGGTCGTGGATGTAGATGTAGCCGTCGGCGTCGAGGTAGCCGGCGTCGCCGGTGCGGAACCAGCCCTCGGCGTCGATGACGTCGGCGGTGGCCGCGGGGTTGTTCCAGTAGCCCTGCATCACCTGCGGCCCGCGCACCCAGATCTCGCCCACCGCACCGGTGTCGGCGTCGGCGCCGGTGTCGGGGGCGACGATGCGCACCTCCACGCCCGGCCCGGGCCGCCCGCACGAGCGAAGGCGGTGGCGGTTGGGCCCGGTGAGGTCGTGGTCCGCCGGCGGCAGGTTGACGATGCCGCCGGTCGTCTCGGTGAGCCCGTACACCTGCCAGAAGGCGCACCCGAGCTGGGCCATGCTCCGCGACAGCACGTCGTCGCTGATCGGCGAGGCGCCGTAGACGATGTTCTCGAGCGACGAGTAGTCGGCGTCGTCGGCGCCCGGCACCATCAGCATGAACTGCAGCACGGCCGGGACGAGGAAGGCGTGGGTGATCCGCTCGGAACCGATCAGGGCAACGAGCGCGGCCGGATCGAGGTCGCGCAGGATGACGCTGCGGGCGCCGACGTACATCCCGACCAACGCCCAGCCGCTGCCTCCGATGTGGAACAGCGGCATCGCCACGAGGTTCACCGAGCGTTCGGAGAACCCCCACATGTCGACGGCCGCCGGGAGCAGGGCGAGCACGTTGTGGTTGCTGAGCATGACGCCCTTGGGTCGGCCGGTGGTGCCGCTCGAGTAGAGCTGGAGCGCCGTGTCGAGCGGCCCGGTGGCGGCGTGGGGGTCGATGTCGTCGTGCGTCGCCAACCAGGCCTCGTAGCTCTCGTGCACGGAATGCTCGCCGATCACGATCACCCGGACGTCCGCCGCGAGGTCGTCGCCGATGGCGGCCAGGACCGGCGCGAACCCGGCGCCGACCACGAGCACCTTGGCGCCGGAGTCGGCGACGATGTAGGCGATCTCGGGTGGGGCGAGGCGCCAGTTGACGTCGACCGGGACGGCGTTGCAGAAGGTGGCGCCGAACATCACCTCGAAGTGCTCGATGCCGTTCTTGTCGAGGAACGCCACGCGGTCGCCGGCGGCCGACACCGGCCGCGCCGAGGGCCGTGGCGACCCGCCGCGCCCGCTCGTAGAGCGCCGACCAGGTGATCGTCCGCCCGTCGAGCACCAGGCTGACGCCGTCGGGTCGCTCGGCGGCGTTCACGCGCAGGACGTCGGCAACCGTGGTGGGCGGCATGCGGGCACGCTAGTTGTCGACGCGATGTATCTCGGTGGCGTCGTCGCGCTCTGCATCGGTGACCACGTCGACCAGTCTGGCGGACCTGGACGGCTCGTGGGAGCAAGGCGGTGCTCCCACGAGCCGGACGTGTTCCACTCCCCCACCCTGTCTGTGTCAGGAAACACGACGCCTGACGTCGCACTTCCTGACACAGACGGTGATTTCCGTCCGAGCCGCCCCGGCACACCCTGGAGGACGTGAGGGGTAGTGTCGGCGGTGACGCACGTGGGGGCACGCGGTCGTCGCCCCTCGCGGTGCGTAGATGCACGATGCCTCAGCCGACGTCAGCCACCGCCGCCCGCCGGAGCGCACCGATGGGCCGCCTCGCCCGGCGGGTGCGCGACGACGAGCGGGGCGCCGGCTACCTGGCGGCGTTCATCGTGCTGTTCTCGGTGCTCACCGTCGCCGGGGTCGGCATTCTCGTCGACTCGGCGCGGATCCTGGCGACCGATCGGCAGTGCTCGGCGATCGCCCTCGAGGCGGCCCGAGCCGGGGCCAATGCCATCGACGTCGACGCCGTGCGGGCCGGCACGACCGCCGTCGATCCGGCGCAAGCCCAGGCTGCCGCCTCGGCAGCGGCGGGCGCGTTCGTGTCGGGGTCGGGTGCGTCGCTGGTGTCGGTGGCGGTCGATGGCGACGTCGTGACGGTGCGGGTGGCGGCGACGGTCGACCCGTGGTTCCCGGTGATGCGCTCGAGGACCGTGACGCAGGACGCAACCGTGCGGGCGACGAGGGCGGACTAGCGATGTCCCTCCGTCGCGCGGCGAGCGTGGTGGCCGTGGCCGTGGCCGTCGGCGCGGTCATCGTCGTCGGCGCGGGTGTCGGCGGCGGCGACCCGACGCTCCGAGCAGCGACGACACCGACGACCGTGCCGTGGACGCTCCCGCCCACCGACCCGGTCGATCCCACCGCCGAGGTCGCCGCGGCTGCGGTCGAGACGCAAGACGGTTCGGCATGAACGCCTACCTCAACCCCGATGCGCCCGGCAACGCCGCCGCACTCGCTGCGCACTACACCGCCAGACGGCGAGGCCCGCGCGGTCATCGAGAGCGATCTCCAAGCCCTGCGAGACAAGGGCTGGCGCAGTTCGAGAGAACCCCGATGCGCCAACGCGTTCACCGTCGAGAACGTTGCGCTGCTCGACGGCCCGCCGGCGACTCGGCCGACGTCACGGTCTGCTTCGTCGACGCAGCATCGTGTACGAGCCGCAGCGCCGGCGGTCGAGACATCGTGAACGACGACGTCCACGGCCGATCCGTCAGCACTTCGGTTCGAACGCGCATGGCACTGGATGACGTCGATCGATGGGCGGAGCAACGCCGGGCGACCGTGCTGCCTGCCGTCGATCGCGCTCGCGCCATTGCGTGTCAGCGCTGCCTGCTCGTTCTGTGCGCTGCCAACGACGCGCACGCGCAGCGCTCGGGCGAACGGCGACGACGGAACCGGCAGTGGCGCCGGGTCGCGACGGAGCGGTGCGTCGGGCGAGGCTCCGGGCGGATGCATCCGCGCTTCGCACGCACGGGCGGCACGGCGACGGCGTCGGTCACGGACGATGGGGCGGCGGCGGAGCGGCCGCGGTGCAACTGGGCGGCCGCTGACGCTGCGCAGTGGACCGACCTGCGCTGGTCGGAGCAGTCGAGCGGGCCGGTGTACCGCGACGCCGCCAGTCGGTTGCCGGCCGCCACCGCGGGCGGTGCCGGTACCGAGCAGCTGTACGTCGTGCGGTGTGACGGCTCGCCGACCTCGTTCCGGTGGGCGGCGCAGGAGGCGGCCATCGATCCGCAGGTCGTCATCGACGCCGCCATTTCCTCCGCCCAGGCGCAGATCCCGCGACCGGCGGTCGACATCAGCCCGTCGCCGGCCGCCGGTGGCATCGTCAACATCGGCATGTGGCTCGCCGTCGGCGACCCCGGGCAGGTGAACGCCTTCGCCTCGGTGGGCCCGGTGTGGGCGTCGGTGACCGCCCGGTTCACCGGCGTCACGTGGGACATGGGCAACGGCGACGTGATCACCTGCGACGGGCCTGGGCACGCCCTACGTGCCCGGCAGCGAGACGGTCGAGCAGGGTCCGTGCGGCTACACCTACACCCGCGCCAGCATCGAGTCGGCGCCGTACCACCTGGTCGCGTCCGGGCGTTGGGACGTGCACCTCACCACGTCGACCGGCCGCGACGAGGCGCTCGCCCCGATCGAGATGACCGCGACGTTCGACTACGACGTCGACGAGATCCAGACCGTCGGCGAGGGCTGACCCGTTCAGGGCTTTGTGTCAGGAAATGCGACGTCAGGCGTCGTACTTCCTGACACAGAATCAGATTCGGTGTAACAACCGGCGGCGGGGAGCGATGTAGGGGCAAGAACAGCCCGTCCACGAATCCGGTTGCGCCGCCGGCGCGCCGAGAGGAGCTCCCCATGTTCAAGACCCGTGCGCTGGTCGCCGTCACCGCCGCCGTCGTGCTCAGCGGTGGGGCGACCACCTCGATGGCGCTCGCCGGCCACACGCCGACCGCGGCGACCGCCACCAGCAACGACGACGACCACCACAAGCACGACGGCCGTGACCACTGCGAGGACGACACGACCACCACGGACGTGTCGACGACGGCAGTGCCGACCACCGTCGGCGACGACGGTTGCCGACACGAGCGCGTCGTCGAGCAGCGTCCCCGGCGACGACGACGAACAGATCGGTGCGGCCCGGCGTGCGCGAACGTTCCCGCCATCACGGCTCCCGGCGCGATCGCCACGAACGACACGCCAGGTGCCACCGCTCCCGGCGCGTCGGTCGTGGCCAGCAACCCGTCCGCCCACAACGACCCCAACCGCTGTGACCACCGCGGCGACTGCGACGACAGCGACGACTCGAGCACGTCGTCGTCGATGTCGACCGAGCCCGGTGCGACACCACCGCGGACGACGAGTGCGACGACCACGACAACTCCGGCCCCGGAGGTAGCGAGGTCGGCGACGACCATGGCAACGACGACCACCCGAGCACCTCGGCCGGTGGCGACGACTCGTCGACGACCACACCGTCCGGCGGCGACGACCAGGGCGACGATCACAGCGGCCAGGGATCCGGCGCTTCCGACGACCACCCCACGCGCCGACGACCACCCCACCGCCGACGACAACCCCGGTGACGACCACAGCGCCGCCGACGACCACCCCACTGCCGACGACCACCCCACCGCCGACGACCACCCCAGCGCCGACGACAACCCCGGTGACGACCACAGCGCCGCCGACGACCACAGCGGCGGCGAGCAGCGAGAGCGGCGGTGGTGGCGGCAGCGGCCAGGGCTGAGCGCGCCGACCCGACCGTCGAATGCTGTCGGTGGACGTCGTCATCCGTGACGACGCCCACCGCAGCATCCGGGTGGGCGAGAATCGGTGATCGTCGACATCGATGACCCGTTGCCTCGCGACGCACTCCCCGCGCCGGGTTCCCGGCGGCTCGCCGAACGGGCGGTCGCCGGGAGCCACGACGCCTGGGAGCAGATCTTCCGGTCGATCTATCCCCGGCTGCGCGGCTACGCGGCCCGGCGTGCCGGGGACGACGTCGCCGACGACATCGTGAGCGAGACCATGACCCGTGCCATCGCCAACATCGCCAAGTTCCGTCCGACCGATGCCGGCATGGACCCCTGGCTGTTCGGCATCGCCCGCCGCGTCGCCGCCGACCACCACCGTCAGGCCAACCGGCGCCGAACGGCTGCGAGCTCGATCGCGGACGCCACCCGGCGCCGGACCGGCCGAGCTGGTCGAGACGCGCGACGAGCACGCCACCCTCCGCGCCGAGTTCGATCAGCTCCCGGCCGGCGATCGGGAGCTGCTCGAGCTGCGCGTCGTCGCGGGGCTGTCCCCGGACGACGTCGCCGCGGTCCTCGGCAAGCGACCCGGCGCCGTGCGCACGGCGCAGTCGCGGGCCTTGGGTCGCCTGCGCACCCGGCTGGCCCGCCGTGAGGGAGGTGGGTCGTGAACGACGACGAGCTGTTGTTCCAACTTCAGGCTGCGCTCGCGCCCGATCCGACCGTGCGGCCGCCGGCGACGACGCTCATCGCCATGCACCGTGCGCTCGACGCGGCGACGTTCCCCGTCCGTCTCGCGCCGACGCCACGACCGCGCCCGCGACTGTTCTCGATCGTCGTCGCCGCGTGCGGCGTCGCAGCGGTCACCCTCGGCCTGCTCGCCACGACGACGTCGTTCTCGCGAGCGGTGCGGGAGGCGGCGCACGACGTCGGCCTGCCCGTCGACTCCCCCGACCTCGTCGACGCCCGAGCCCGGCGCGACGAGCTCGCCGCGGCAGTCGAACGCCGCGACCTCGTTGCAACCGCAACCACGCTGGCTCGCCTGCGAATGGCCCTCACCAGGCTCGACGGCGACGAGCTGGCCTCGCTCCAGCCCGGGGTCGACCAGCTCATCGAGCGCGCCGAGGCGCTGCTCGCCCCACCACCGTCGACCACGTCGACGACCACGTCCACGTCGACGACCTCGACCACCGCGCCCGCAACCAGCGTGCCGATCGCCGCCGGGGCGCCTCCACCGCACGTCAAGACGACGATCGCCACGTCGCCGTCCCCTGGCGTCACGCCGACCGTTTCGACGACCGCGACCGACGACCACAGCGGGCCCGGCGGTGGCGGGTCGCCGGGCGGTCCGGGTCCGGACGACCAGGCCGGTGGTGGCGGCGGTGGGCCCGGCCCCGACGACGGCGGAGGCTCACCGGAGGCCCGGGCGGCGACGATGGCGGCTCGGGGCACGACGACGGCGGCCTCAGCGGTCAGCGGCCAGAGCGGCAGCGGTGACGGCGGTCTCAGCGGCAGCGGGAGTGGTCAGAGCGGCGAGTGGCCAGAGCGGCAGCGGCAGCGGCAGCGGCAGCGGCAGCGGCAGCGGCAGCGGTGGCAGTGGCGACGATGGCGGAGGCCACGGCGGCTGATCGAGGCGGTGATCGGCCGACAGGGGCGTACTACTGTCGACCGCATGCGCTACGGGTTCGTGGTGCCATGGGCCGACGCCGAGGCCATCGGCGATCTCGCCGCCACCGCTGAAGACGCCGGATGGGACGGGTTGTTCGTGTGGGAGCCCGTGTGGGGCGTCGACGCATGGATCGGGTTGGCGGTCGCCGCCGTCCGCACGTCGCGCATCCGCCTCGGCACGCTGCTGACCCCGCCATCGCGCCGGCGGCCGTGGGAGCTGGCCAGCCAGGTCGCCACCGTCGACCGACTGTCGGACGGCCGGGTGACGTTGTCGGTCGGCCTCGGCGCCATCGACTCGGGATTCGACAAGTTCGGCGAGGAGTGCGACCGCCGTCTCCGCGCCGAGTTGATGGACGAGTGCCTCGACATCGTCACCGGGTTGTGGCAGGGCCAGCCGTTCTCGTACACCGGCAAGCACTACACCGTCCAGCCCACCGAATTTCCCACCATCGGCCACGTCGTGCAGGAGCCGCGCGTGCCGATCTGGTGCGTCGGCGCCATCGACCGACCCAAGTCGATGGCCCGGGCGCTGCGCTGGGACGGTCTGCTCCCGCAGGTCGGCGGCTCCTCGCATCCGTCGCTCGCCCAGGTGCGCGCGGTCCGCGATCAGGTGGGCGACCGCGACTACGACATCGTCATCGAGGGCGCCAACTCGGAGCACTCCCCGGCGGCGTGGGCGCGCGCCGGCGCCACCTGGTGGATCGAGTCGATGTGGAACGCGGTGAGCGAGATCGACGCCGTCCTGGCCGCCAACGACCGCCTCCTCCAAGGACCACCGCGGTAGCCCGGTCGC